>NZ_JAADZW010000001.1 GCF_010645065.1 Flavobacterium fluviatile
AATATCCAAGAAGAGGAGCATGAGTTTTCTCTCGGTCAATTGGCTTCGTAGAAGACACCTTTGAAAAAAATAGCCCCAACTTAGAAATTGAGGCTACACAAGGTAAACATCCAGTGAATTATCGCAAGAAGTTTCCTCTCGGTCATACAAATATAAAAAAAATAGTAAAATAAATTAGGAACTAAAGATAGTACCTAGAGCTTCAGCAACAAAGAAATAAAAGAAAAAATAGAACTTTGTGAGTCTCAGAGATTACTTTGTGAATCTCTGCGAAACAAAAAAACTCAACAATATGAAACTTTGGGAAAAAGGAATACCGACAGATAAACAAATCGAACAATTCACAGTAGGAAACGACCGTGAACTGGATTTGGTTTTGGCAAAATACGATGCTTTAGGTTCAATTGCACATGCCAAAATGCTTGGACAAATTGGTTTATTGACTCAGGAAGAAACAACTTCTTTGGTTGATGCCTTAAACGAAATCATTGCCGATATCGTAGTAGGTAATTTCGAAATCGAAGACAGTTTCGAAGACGTACATTCTAAAATTGAATACTTGCTTACGGCAAAACTTGGTGATGCCGGAAAGAAAATCCATACCGCACGTTCTCGCAACGATCAGGTTTTAGTGGATGTAAATTTATATCTTAAAGACGTTGTAAAAGAGTTAAAAGAACAAGTAAAAACACTTTTTGATTTAATGATGGAATCGGCAGAAAAACACCAAAACGTTTTATTGCCTGGTTATACACATTTGCAAATCGCGATGCCGTCTTCTTTCGGAATGTGGTTTTCAGCTTACGCTGAAACTTTGATTGACGACATTACTATGTTGAATGCAGCCTTGAAAATTGTAGATCAAAATCCGTTAGGTTCTGCTGCAGGTTACGGAAGCTCTTTTCCGATCAACAGAACATTTACAACGAAAGAATTAGGTTTTGAAACTTTAAAATACAATTCGGTTGCAGCTCAAATGAGCCGCGGAAAATCAGAGAAAACAGTTGCTTTTGCAATGAGTAGTGTTGCAGCTACTTTGGCTAAATTTTCAATGGATGTGTGTTTATACATGAGCCAGAACTTTGATTTTATTGGGCTTCCGGCGCATCTAACAACGGGTTCCAGCATTATGCCTCACAAAAAGAATCCGGACGTTTTCGAATTGATCAGAGGAAAATGCAATAAGATTCAGGCACTTCCATACGAAATTACGTTAATTACAAACAATCTTCCAAGTGGTTACCACAGGGATTTACAGCTTTTGAAAGAGGGTTTGTTCCCAGCGATTCAAACTTTGAAATCTTGTTTAGATATTGCTATTTTCTCAATTAAAGATATTACAGTTAAAGATCATATTTTAGAAGATAAAAAATACGATTATTTGTTTACCGTAGATACTTTAAATGAGATGGTGGTGGATGGAACGCCTTTTAGAGATGCATACAAAGCCGTTGCCGAACAATTGGAAGCAGGAACATATAAATCTCCGAAAGAAACCAAACACACACACGAAGGAAGTATCAATAATTTGTGCTTAGATGCCATTAAAAATAAAATGAACTCTGCTTTTTAAAAGAATCCCGTTTTGAAATAAATATATAGCCGATTTGTATAAATGCAAATCGGTTTTTTTATACAGTAAGTTAAATCATATACTATTAGTAACCTTGTAATTTGGTTATAAAAAAGGCTATTGATTTTTGTCAATAGCCTTTTTTAAAAACATATTTTTTACAATTAATTCTTTACAACTTTAAAAGTTTTAACTCTGTTATCAATCTGAACTTTGCAGAAATAAACGCCTTTGGCAAGATTTGCAACATTCAATTCTAATTTTTCATTAGCAGTTACACTTTTTGTGTGTGTTAAAACTTTACTTCCATTAGATGAAAATAGATCAACAACAGCTTTACCATTTTCGATGCTTGAAAATTCGATATTTAAGACATTATCTAAAACAGTTGGGTAGAGTTTTAGTTCTAAATCAGCTACGTTATCATTAACTCCTAAAGTATTTGGGCAATTTGTAGATATTACCCCAGTAGCACTAACCTGAAGTGTTGCTCCAGCACCGCAAGAGGCATTTCCAACATAAGTTGCTACATCCTCAATATTATCAAAAGTAGTGTAAACATAAGATGGTTTTGAAACAGTTTTGCCATAACTTGGATTTACAGCTACTGATGGTATCCCTTTGACACAATCAATATCAGTTAGTCCTACATTTGTAGGATCCGTACCTTCAGAAACAGGGCTTGATATTGTGGCTATCTGCGCAAAGTTACAACCTTCTACATAACAGGTAGTACCATTATTTCCTGCACCAAGACCAATTGCTTTAGCACTTGAAACAGATGTTTTGTAATAACAGTTTAATAGGTGTAATTCTGCATTTCGGGCTCTTGGCATTCTTTCTTTACAGCCTTCTGCCCAATAACAATTTTTAAAGGTAACACTAAATCTTCCATCAGCTGGTGCATCAGCAATTCCTGAACCCACTAAACCTGAAAAACGATGATCAGCAGATCCTCCTGAACCTCCTGATGTTGCAGCTTTTAAGTAAATAAACTTACACCACGAAACAGTTGTATTGTCTGCACTGCCTTTGATGTCAAAATTACCATCCATTCCATCTTGAAATTCGCAATGATCTACCCAAACATTAGTACCTTCATTAATAAGATTATCCTCGCCATCTACATCATAAGCACCCGGACCTTGAAATATAAGGTTTCTAATAATTATATTATTAGAAGTTTTTTGGATATAAAGAATTCCGGAAATAGCTTTTGACGCTGGTGAATCACCAATGAAAATTTGAGTATTTCTAAATCTTGCTCCGGGTAATCCTATTATTGTTTTATCCGAAAGTGTTATTTTATATTGTTTAGGAAAGTCAATAATTCCAGAAACCAAAATAACAGAATTAGCAGTTGTTTTAGAACTAAGTGCAGCTGTTAATTGATCGTAAGTAGTAACAGTAACAGTATTAGAAGGAGTAGGTGTCCCGCCTCCTGTTGCAGCAGCACCAAAACCTTCAGGCGCAGACATGTAATAATTCTGAGCAAAAATGCCCGAAAAGCTGAGTAGGAGAAAAATTAGGGGTAATGCTTTTTTCATTTTTTTAAAATTAAGTTTTAGATTTTAATTCTTGTAAGTGGTTAATGTAATCGATTACACAAAATTAATGCATTTAAGTTTATAATAAATATTTTTGTAAATAATTATGAACGAATAATAGATTTTTAAGGTTATAAATGTTGTATCGAAGTATTTGTAAGAATAAATTAAAATTTAGATGATTTTTTCTCTAAATTATAAAGTTGAAATTATATGTTGTCGCAGAATTGATGATTTAAATTATATTGTATGAGTCATAAATACAATAGATCATAAATTTTTTAAAAAAAAATTACATATAAAAAATCCCCAAATTGAAAAATTTGGGGATGCTTATTTTATTATTTTCAGAATTTAAACCTTTCCTAAAGTATATAATTGTTCCATTGTTGGAGAAAGGCTTCCGCCCTCCGGTTCAAGGGTGATCCCAAAAGCTTCTGCATAAACTGTCTGATCTACAGCAAATATTTTTTGTTCATTACTGTCAAAATCACTCAGTAAACCAATGCTCGTTGGAGTAAGGGTAGGGCTTAATTTAAGCGCCCAAACCTGATAAACTTTTCCTTTTGGTGGTTTTGGTAAACCTGCTGCATCAATATAAGTAGTTTTGGTTTCTTTGTTCCAGTAAACTTTTGCAAAAGAGGTTGGAGAAACAGTCTGACCGCCTAATGTCACGCCGGTGTTTTTAATGTCCCTGACGATGGTAAGACTTTTTTCTGTTTCTTTATTTTGTTTGTCCAGATAAGCAAAATCTCTTTCAATTTTGTCTTTTTCTTTGCCTACTGTTGTAATAACATCTTTTGTTTTTGTCAGTTCTAAAGTCTGATAACCCAGACCTAACAATAATAATACAGCTGCAGCCCAGCCAATATATTGCGTTCGGTTCGAAGTTGGTTTCATTTCGACAACTTTGCCGTGTTTCAGTTCTAATCGGGCTTTTATTTTCTCAAAATTAGCCACTGAATGGAAAGGTGAAAAACTGGATGATAAAGCCACAATAGCTTTTTCAATCGCAATAATTTCGTTTTCAACTTCTGGATTCTTTTTAGCCATTTCGGCAATTTCCATATTTTCAGTTTCGGTTAATAAACCGTAAACATAAAGTTCCAGAATTCCTGATTCTATATATTCTTGTGCTTCCATTATATTTTTAGATAATTACGTAAGTCATTAATACAGTTTCTGTTTTGTGTTTTGACAGTTCCCAAGGGCATTGCCAGTTCTTCTGAAGCTTCTTGTTGAGTATATCCTTTAAAGAATAACAAATCGATAATCTCAATACATTTTGGTTTTAATTTTTTTACAAATTCCTGAATTCCAATTGTATCAATTTTATTGACTAGTTTGTTACTGTCGTCTAACAGATGTACGAAATTATCTGAAGAAAGGTTTTTTTGTGAATTATTAAAATTTTTAGACCTAAGTTTATCAATAGATGTGTTTCTGGCAATATTAAGGATCCAGGTGTAAAAACGTCCTTTGCTTTCATTATATGAATCTATGTTTTTCCAGATTTTGACGAAAACCTCCTGCAAAACATCTTCAGCTTCTTCCCGGTTTTTTATTAAAACATTTATGACCGAAAATAAACTTTTCGAATACATATCATACAAATGGGTAAAAGCCCTTTCATCTTTTTTGTAGATTAATGCTAGTAATTCATCCTGACTCATAAAATTTAGGTTTAAAGTTTTAATAAAGTTTAATTTACTTTTTTACTTATTCTGTATAAAGATAATTTATTTTTTCAGTTATTTTTTAATTTTTTTATTCCTCAAATACCTTGTAAAATAAGGGATGTTCAAAAAAGATGAGATTTTTTTGTTTTTTTTAAAACCAAAAACAAACCTTTTACGTAAATGCTATTATAACATAAAAAGTTTAAATTGGTTTAATAGCAGATTAGTTAACTGATACTAAAAAAACTATCGGAAATAATTATTTTTTAGAAAATGTTTTTGAATTTGAAATTTTAAAATTGCAGTCATAAAAAAATTGAAGCTTTAGTTGATGTCTTCGGGCCTTCATGAAAGTATGATGAATGAAAATAAGGCAGCATATAATAAGTTGGGGTAATTTGCCAAATACCACTTATGCAAATCACCTGACAGCAAATGTCTTTATTTTGATTTTAACATCCGAAGCATCAACTATAATAACACAAAATTATACGCTTAAAAAATAAATTTTGGGGACGGAAGCATAACAGTTTCAGTTTTTGAGCAGGACTGAACTGTTTAGTCTTCCGTATTTAAAAATAATTTGTATGTACTTTAAGTATATAAAACAGAACATGGTTTGATTTGTTTGTAAGTAGAAGCCTAACGCCTGATTAACGTTAGGCTTCACTTTTTATTTAACTTTTCTTTTATAAAATAACACTTTGTATATTTATTATTTCAATTAGAATTTGACTAATTTTATAAAAAAATAACCAATGAATAAAATAGCATTTTTAGTTTGTACTGCAGTCTTTTTGATAGCTGTACAAGTTCAGGCTCAAACAAGTATCAACAAGAAACCTAACACAGAAAAAGTTATGGAAAAACAAACCATTTATCAATTTAAAGTACAGGATTTATCAGGTGATACTTTTGATTTTTCTTCTCTAAAAGGAAAAAAAATCATGATCGTAAACACAGCTTCAAAGTGTGGATTAACGCCTCAGTATAAAGAGTTAGAAGCTTTGTATAAAGAATATGAATCTAAGGGTTTTGTAATTGTAGGTTTTCCGGCGAATAATTTTGCCTCCCAGGAGCCAGGTACAAATAAAGAAATTGCAGCTTTTTGCCAGCAAAATTATGGGGTAACTTTCCCTATGATGGATAAAGTTTCGGTGAAAGGGGATGATATATGTGAAGTTTATAAATTTCTTACACAAAAATCCAAAAACGGTCTGCAGGATTCTGAAGTAGAGTGGAATTTCCAGAAATATCTAATTAATGAAAAAGGTGAATTGGCAAAAGTGATTAAACCAAGAACGTTGCCTACAGATCCTGAAATTGTGAACTGGATAAAAGGATAATATTAAAAAAATAATACTTTGAAATGAGATTTTTGGGAAACTGAAAATCTCATTTTTCGTTTTTAAAAACAGAGGCAACCGCTGACTCGTAATTTCTAATGCTTTTTGCTTTTTTTATCAGTTTTAATACTTTATGCGGATTTGAAAATGTCTCTGCGAAATACTCCCATAAATGATACATTTTAAGCAAAATATGGGTTTGTCCTGATAAAGATTCGCTGTAAATGGCATATAAAATATCATGAAACTCGCTGAATAATTCCATTTTGTTGTGAGGATATTCAAAAGTGTTGTTTTTTATCATACCCGGTAAAAATGGATCAGCAATCAGGCCGCGTCCTATCATCCAGTGATCTATTGTTGGAAAACGTTCCTGCATTTCATGAAATTTTGCTACTGAAGTAATATCTCCGTTATAATACAATTTATGTTTTGTATTGTCTATGCACTGCTGAAACGCATCCAGATGCACGCCGCCTTTATATAATTGTTTCCCAATTCGGGCATGGATCGCAATGTTTTTAAGAGGGTAGGTGTCTAAAATTGGCAAAACATCCAGAATTTCTTCAGTAGTATCATAGCCGAGGCGCATTTTCATGGATACAATAATATCAGTTTCAGAATGTGCCCTGTCCAGAATACGATTAATTTGGTCTGTGTTTTTAATTAATCCCGAACCCATTCCGGATTTGGTAACCATTGGGTAAGGGCAGCCTAAATTCCAGTTTAATTCTTTATAACCAAATTCACGGACGTATTTTGCCACAAACAAAAATTCATCTGCATCATTTGTTATTACCTGTGGAATTACCTCTAAACCAATATTATTTTCAGGAAGTAAATCACGCTCATAAGATGCTTTTATAACTAATTTCCCATTCAGTCGAATGTATGGAGAATAAAAAGTGTCTATTCCACCAAAAATTTGGTTTTGGGCATTTCTGAAACGGAAATCGGTGAATCCTTGTAGGGGTGAGGAGAGAAGGGTAAAGGTCATAATATTTGCAAAGCAGCAAAGATACTATTTGTAAACCGGATTTTCTGATATGTTTTTTTTTAGTTTTTCATGCCTTTTAATTAATTTTAGAAACCTTATTCCAAAATCAGCTGCATAAAAACCAGATCAAGCCAATGGTCAAATTTATAGCCAACTTCACGAATTGTTCCGGTGGCAACAAAACCAAATCTTTCGTGAAAAGCAATACTGCCGGCGTTGTCTGCATCAATAGCACCAATCATTACGTGATAGCCTTGTTCTTTTGCGAGGCGAATCAATTCAGTCAGGAGTTTTGAACCAATGCCTTTTCCAATTACATGGTCTTGCACATAAACAGAATGTTCGACAGTGTACTGATAACCAATTTTTTCGCGGAATTGTCCATAACTTCCGAACCCTACGACTTCTCCGTCTAAATCGGCTACAATAACAGGCAGGTTTTTAGACAGTTTATCTTTAAACCATTTAGTCTGGATTTCAATCGTCTGAATATTATAGCTGTAATTAGCTGTGGTATGTAAAATCGAGTGATTTACAATTTCAAGAATTTTAGCCAGATCATTTGTTGTAGCAGGTCTAAGTATTAGGTTCATAATGAAAGAAGTAAAAAGGAGATATGTATTTTATTGAAAAATCAGCTGTACAAATATATTTCCTTTTTCTAAAAACAGTCTTAATATCTTGCTAAGATATAAGTTAAATGAGATGTGAAGTTTGTAACTTTGTGTTCGGAAAATAGAAAATTTAAGTAGTTGATTTTCTCAAAAAAACACGCCATTAGAATGATTTACCCCAAAATACCACTTGCTCAAAGTATTATCGAAATTTGTTCAGCAAAAGGAATTCATAACATAATAATTTCTCCCGGATCAAGGAACGCCCCTTTAACAATTGGTTTTGCACAAAATTCTAATTTTAAGTGTTATAGTATAGCTGATGAGCGTTGTGCTGCATTTTTTGCTTTGGGAATTGCCCAGCAAACCAAAAGACCAACGGCAATTGTATGCACATCCGGATCTGCATTGTTAAATTATTATCCTGCTGTAGCCGAAGCATTTTACAGCCAGATTCCGTTAATTGTAATTTCTGCAGATCGTCCACAGAATAAGATAGATATTGGCGATGGACAGACAATCCGCCAGCAGAATGTTTTTCAGAATCATTCCGTTTTCAATGCTAATTTAACTGAAGATGCTTCGGAAGAAAATGACCTGAAAATAAATAAAGCTATAGAAACTGCAATTTTTCAAAAAGGACCTGTACACATTAATGCTCCTTTTGAAGAACCTTTATATGAAACTACTGAAATCCTTTCAATTAAGCCAAAAATTACACATTCTGATGAATTCATCGGACAAAAATCAATTGAAAATGCAGAAGAATTTGTTTCCATTTGGAATTCAGCCAAACGAAAACTTGTTTTAACTGGTGTGAATGAAAAAGATTCAATCGACAAAAAAACGGTGGAAAAACTGGCTGATGATCCATCAGTTGTAGTGCTGACAGAAACAACCTCTAATTTACATCACCCCAGTTTTATTAATAGTATTGATACTTTAATTACACCTTTTGATGATGCTGATTTTAAGGAATTTGAACCTGAAATTTTAGTGACTTTTGGCGGAATGGTAGTGTCAAAACGTATTAAGGCTTTTTTACGAAAATACAAACCCCAACATCACTGGCATGTAGATACATTACGCGCTTACGACACATTCAATGCATTGACTAAACATTTTGTGATGCAGCCCAATGATTTTTTTAATGATTTGTTGTCTAAAACCGTTTTTACAGAAAGTGATTATTTTAAACAGATCAATGAGATTTATCAGCTGCGAAAAATTAAAAAGCAAAAGTATTTAGACAAAATTCCGTTTTCTGACTTTAAAGTATTTGAAAAGGTAATTGAATCTTTGCCTAAAAACAGCCAATTGCAGATTAGTAACAGTTCAGCCATTCGGTACGCACAGCTAATCGATATTGATTCTTCCATAGAAGTTTTTTGCAACAGAGGCACCAGCGGAATTGACGGAAGTACCTCTACAGCAATTGGAGCTGCAGTTGGAAGTCAAAAACAAACGGTTTTTATTACCGGTGATATTAGTTTTCTGTACGACAGTAATGCTTTATGGAATGCTTATATTCCTAAAGATTTTAAAATTATTTTGATTAATAATGGAGGAGGAGGAATCTTCAGGATCTTGCCCGGACATCAGGAAAGCCCTGTTTTTAATACTTATTTTGAAACTTCACATGATTTAACCGCAGAACATCTGGCAAAAATGTATCAGATGAATTATTTTACCGCTACAGATTCTGCTTCATTAGAGAAGAGCATCACATCTTTTTATGAAGTAAATGATGCTCCTAATATTTTAGAAATATTTACGCCAACTTCTGAAAATGATATTATTTTAAAACAATATTTTAAAGAGCTGGTTTAAGTAATAGTATACAATCAAAAAAAGCGTCTAAATTGGTGCTTTTTTGACTATTTTTATCTAATTGGAATTGGAAAAACAGGTAGGCTTGAATGACCTAAGGCATCAACTGTTTGTACAGCAAAGAAATAGTTGTCTTTAGAGTATGGAATTTCAGTTTTAGTATCTTTTGTAAAAAAAGTCTTTTCCCAATGAGAAGATGAAGTTTCACGCATCAAAATTTGGTATCCGAATTGTGATTTATCTTCTGGAGTATTCCAAATTAAAGTAGATGAATTAGAAAGGTTTTTAATTTCAATTCCAACATTTACAGGAGCTTTTGGAGACCAGGCCAGATTAGCCAAAACAGCTAAATTGGCACAGGTGTTTTTTCTCAAATAATCGAAATCCATAAATTCAGGGAGATCACCAAATTTAGTGTTGTTTTCTGTCCTTAAATCCTGATGCTGATGATCAAAGTTTTCATTCATTTCACAAAAACGAACTGCAGTAAAACCATTTTGACTAAATGGAGTATGATCACCACCGCGTAAAAAACGATCATTTCTATACACTAATTTTACAGAAAGCTGATCAACATATTGTTCTGTTACTGTTTTAATATAACGGGCTAATAATCTTGAAGGACTATCATTATCGCGATTAGTTGCTTTACGCATTTTAGCTTCTTCTTCAGTTTCTAAAAACGGAATAGTTTCACTAAATACCCTGACTTGTGTATTGTCTCTTAAATTGGTTTCGCTAGATAAACTGTTGCCAATCATGTCATTATTTAACATAGCAATAATATTCCAGTTAGATGCTTTTGCTAACTCTGCCAGATGTCTGGATCCATACAATCCTTGTTCTTCGCCTGTTACAGCTACAAAAATGATCGTAGCAGAAAAAGATCTTTTGCTCATTATTTTTGCAAGTTCCATAACGGCCGCAACTCCTGAACCATCATCATTTGCACCAGGTGCATCCGATGTTACATTCATTACATCAGAAACACGTGAATCAAGATGTCCGCTAATAATAAGTACACGATTATCATTAGGATTTGTTCCTTTTAAAGTTGCAATTACATTCCCAAGCTGACTGTCAGCTTTAATTCGTTTTCCATCTGCTTTAACAGTAAAATAATCTATTGTCGAAGTCAATCTTCCGCCAGACTCCAGGGCATATTTATCAAACTCAGATTTTACCCATTGTTGTGCAGCGCCAATTCCTTTTGTTTTGCTTTTAGTATCGCTTAAGGTATGTCGGGTTCCAAAAGTGACTAATTTTCGAACAGTTGCTTCCAAATTTTCAGCTTTAACTTCAGAAATCATTTTTTTTATCTCTGGATCTTCAGCAACCTGAGAAATAGCTATTTGATAAAAAGACAAAAAGATAAAAACGAAATAAAAGATATTTTTTTTTATTTGATGAGAGAATTATTTAAGGTTCTCAAATTTAATTATAATAAAAGAGGCTTGTTCACTTTTTATAAAAATATTTTTCGCTGTACTCACTTTCAAACTTCGTACCTTTGCACTTTAAAAACTTAGCTTAGTTAGCTTAGAACTCCAGAATATGATTGAAATAGGAAAATACAATACACTTACCATATTACGCGATACCAAAGTCGGTTTGTTTTTAGGAAATCCTGAAAAAGACCCTGAGGGAATTCATGATATTTTATTACCAAATAAATATGTTCCGAATGAATTTGAAATAGGCGAAGAGCTTGTTGTTTTTGTTTATTTAGACCATGAGCAGCGTCCGGTTGCGACTACACTTGAACCTTATATTTTGCTGAATGAATTTGCTCTTTTACGTGTAAACTATATCAATCAGGTTGGGGCATTTATGGATTGGGGAATGGAGAAGGATATTTTGGTTCCCTTTAAAGAACAGGCGCGCCCTATGGAAAAGGGAAAACGTTATCTGGTTTATCTTTATATGGATGAAAAAACCAAACGCCTTGTAGCTTCCAGCAAATTGAACCAGTTTTTAAATAATGATCAGCTTACAGTTGAAAAAGGAGAAGAAGTTGATTTGATTGTGTCGCATATTACTGAATTAGGAATCAACGTTATCATTAACGAACAGCATAAAGGATTGCTTTACAAAGACGAAGTATATGATGATGCCATAAGGACCGGTGACAGAATGCGCGGTTACATCAAAAATATTCGCCCCGATAATAAAATAGATGTGGCTTTGCAGATACAGGGATATCAGAGTATTGAGCCAAATGCAGAAAAAATTTTGGGTGAATTAAGAGCCAATCGCGGATTTTTACGCTTAAATGACAACTCACATCCTGAAGATATTAAGACCGTATTGAAAATGAGTAAAAAGACTTTTAAAAAAGCAATTGGAGCTTTGTATAAAGAAAAACTTATTGAAATAAAAGATGACGGAATTTATCTGGTAAAAGAATAAATTAATTTGATTCACAAAAAAAAGCTCAAAAGTTTTCTGACTTTTGAGCTTTTTTTTATTTTTTATGCTTCCATCTTTTGTGTGTCCATAAATAATATTCTGGTGCTTCGAGAATTTGCTTTTCGACTTCCTTTATATACATTTCAGTAATTTTAAAATCCTCAAAATCTTTAGGGTTATCAGCAAGAGGAAGAAAAGTGGCTTCGTAAAATCCTCTTTTTACCTTTTTAACTTTTACCATTATAACACTTAAATCGTATTTTTTTGCAAGCATTTCAGCACCGGTATGTACAGGAACTTCAATTCCCATGAAATTATTCGAATGAAAAATACGGTCTAATTTAGGCGACTGATCACTGGCTAAACCATATAAACTCAATACTCCGTCACGCTGGTTTTGTGCCATCAGCGGAATTGCATTTTTTGTTGAAATTAATTCGGTTTTGTATTTTGAACGAATTTTTCGAATCAGTTTGTCAAAATACGGATTGGCAAGTTTTTTATAAACAGCCACACCCTGAAAACCAATTTTTGGATTAATAGTCAAAAGCCATTCATAACTGGCATAATGTGATGCTACCAGAATAACGCTCTTTCCTTTTTTTGCATAATCTAATATCAAATCGATATTAGTAACATGAAATCTTCTTTCCATTTCTTTAGCCGAAATACTCATTGTTTTTATCATTTCTAAAAACATGTCGCACATGTGCTGATAAAATTTCTTTTCGATCTTTTTTCTTTCAGCATCGTTTAAATGAGGCAGAGCAAGAGCCAGATTCGTACGGACTACTTTTTTACGGTAGCCAATAATATAATACACCAAAAAATAGACACAATCTGAAAACCAGTAAAATATTTTAAAGGGAAGTATGGAAATAAGCCAGAGTACTGGGTAGGCCAAAATATAAACGAGAAATTGCATCTAACTTTTTTTTACAAAGATAAAATAAAAAAAATTCCGGCTTTATAATTTAGGAATTCTCTAACCTTTGTGGGAGATTGATTATATTTACAACTTACAATAATTATTATTTATGAATATCATTTTATTAGGGATTATCATTGCCAATGTTTTGATTAGTTATAAAGGTTTTAATGATCTTTATTTTTTTAGAAAATACGAATTTCATGTAGGAAGCATCAGATCGGGCGAGCAAATCAGGATGCTTTCATCGGGTTTTTTGCATGTAGATATGATGCACCTGGCTTTTAATATGCTGACACTTTGGTTTTTTGCACCGGTAGTTTTAAACTGGCTTGGTACATTTTCTTTTGTTTTGGTTTATTTTGGAAGTTTAATTTTTGGAAGCCTCCTAACCATGATTTTTCATAAAAATGATTACAGCTACAGGGCAGTAGGTGCATCGGGTGCTGTTACGGGAGTTTTATATTCGGCTATTTTATTGCAGCCCGATATGATGTTGGGGATCTTTTTTGTAATACCCATTCCGGCCTACCTTTTCGGAATCTTATATTTATTGTATTCTATTTACGGAATGAGGGCTAAAAACGATAATATTGGTCATACAGCTCATTTTGGCGGTGCTGTAGGAGGGTATTTGATAACATTGATAAAAGAGCCGTCATTGATAGCAGATCACAGTCTGATGACAATTTTACTCGCGATTCCTATTGTGATACTTTTTATTATGGCTAAATTAGGTAAATTGTAATGCTGGCATAACTTTTGGAATGCCCTTATCAATAATTTTAAATATAACAAAAATGAAAAAACTAGTATTATTTTTAACAATAGTGTTTATGACTATGTCTTACGGCCAGGAAACCAAACAAATTCCCCAAATCAATGTTAATGGAGAAGGAAAAGTAAAAATAGCACCGGATCAGGTTTCAATATCTGCGACAGTTGAAACCAAAGGAAATAATGCTAAAGATGTCAAAAAACAAAATGATGAAAAGATGGATGCAGTTTTAAAATTCATCAAAAAAATGAATATTCCAACCGCTGATTTCAGGACAAAACAGGTTGCACTGAATCCGCAGTACGATTATGAAAAGAAGAAAACAAGTTACAATGCTGTCCAGACAGTAGAAATTCTGTTGAAAGACTTATCTAAATATGATGAATTAATGGAAGGACTGGTTCAGCAGGGAATTAATCGTATTGATAAAGTTTCTTTTGAATCGTCTAAATTAGCACAACATCAGTCAGAAGCCAGAAAATTAGCTATGAAAGATGCTAAGGCAAAAGCAGAAGACTATGTTTCGGTTTTAGGACAAAAAGCTGGTAAGGCGTTTGTTATTTCTGATAATTCACAAATATATCATCCACAGCCAATGTATGCTTCTATGAGAATGAAAGAATCTGCGGATGCATTAGGAGCTTCAAATGAAACATTGGCAATAGGCGAAATTGAGATAACAGCTAATGTAAGCGTTAGTTTTATTCTGGACTAAAATATTTAAATTCCAATATTATAAAAACCAAATTCCAATTTAGTATTGGGATTTGGTTTTTTGTTTTAAGGCATTACTTTTTAGTGCTAAAACTCTATCAGGTTCACGATTTTAAAAGTAAAATAAAAAGACAGTTTTTAACTACATTACTGATTGATTTCTTAGCTTTGTCTTAAGCATCATAAAAACTTGTATCATGCCTATAATTGAACAATCAGAATATGATTTTCCTTCTGTAATTCACCGCAACAGACACATTTCTACTATTTATGCCGCTTTGTTCAAAAAGTTTCAGGTTCCGGCATACACAAGAGAAAAGCATGAACTGAATGATGGGGATTTTATCAATATTGATTTTATTATAAACGATGCGAAAAAAGCAGTTATTTTATGTCATGGTCTAGAAGGTGATTCACGCAGGACGTACAATAACAGCTGCTCGGCCTATTTTCTGCAAAAAGGATTTTCAGTTTTTGCATGGAACAACCGTACTTGTGGTGGAGAAATGAACCGTCTTCCCAGACTTTATCATCACGGTGCAGTTGATGACCTTGATGAAGTGGTTCAGTATGTTTTAAAAAAAGGATTCGAAGAAGTTTATCTCATCGGCTATTCGATGGGAGGAGTTCAGCTTCTGAATTATTTGGGCTGGACAAAAATCGATGAAAGAGTAAAAGCGGCCGTTTCGATTTCAGTACCTACTCATATTGCTACAAGTGCTGCTGTCCTCAAGCAAGGATTTAACAGAGTTTATTTAAAGAATTTTACAATTGATATTAAAAGAAAGCTGAAACACAAGGCGGCACAGTTTCCTGATTTTATAAATCGTGAGCAGATTGATAAAATTTCATCTTTTGATGAAGTTGACCAATATTTTACAGCACCATTACACGGATTTGCGAGTCGGGACGATTATTATGAACGTGTTTCACCGGAATTTTCACTTCAAAATATTACCATTCCGGTTTTAATTATCAATTCACTTGATGATCCTTTTTTAGGTGAAAGATGTTACCCCAGAACCATCGCTCAGAACAGTACTTATGTTTATCTGGAAACCCCCAAATATGGAGGACACTGCGCTTTCCCTATGCGAAATTCAGCCTATTCTTATGCAGAAAAAAGAGCTTACGAGTTTTTTGAATCGTGCAAATCAAATTGAATAAAAAGCATTATGCTTTTTTAAAGCTTGACTTGGCTTCGGGCAGATTCGCCTGTTGCAATTCACAATCTGACTGTTCAGATAGCGGATGAAGTTTAGTATTTTGAAATATGTTTTATTTTAAAAAA
Source organism: Flavobacterium fluviatile (assembly GCF_010645065.1). Lineage (GTDB taxonomy): Bacteria > Bacteroidota > Bacteroidia > Flavobacteriales > Flavobacteriaceae > Flavobacterium > Flavobacterium fluviatile. The sequence goes on from NZ_JAADZW010000001.1 coordinate 15,707, forward strand.
GTGCTACAATATCAATTTTCTCTGAATATTAAGAAAAAATTCTCTTTTAAAGTAGTTAAAATTATGTTTATGTAGATATGCCCCTCCTAATTTTCTGTATTACCCCTCCTGTTCTTAAAAGCAATATCTAAATTTGTGATGTTGTTTTTTTTATTTCTGAGCAGAATATGATATTTACAAATGTCTGTTAAAACGACTATTGATAAGATTAACCTGAAAATAGAATTTTAGGAACCTTAAATTTTTAATTCCCATTTATTAAAATAATTAAATGAAAAAAATTGTATTAGCACTTACTTTGTTTTTGAGTCTGCAAAATAATCATGCCCAGAATAATGAATGGGAAAATCCAAGAATACTTGACCGGGGAAAAGAAGCGGGGAGGAGTTCATTTCTTTTATTCAGTAATGAAGCCGAATTAAAAGGTAACAATCCTCAAAAGTCAGAGTTGTATCAGAGCCTGAATGGAATTTGGAAATTCAATATCGTTAAAAATCCCTCTCAAAGACCAACAGATTTTTTTACAATTGGGCTGAACGATACCGTATGGGAAAACATTACAGTACCATCGAATTGGGAGTTAAAGGGTTATGACATTCCTATTTATACAAATGTTGTTTACCCTTTTCCTAAAAACCCTCCTTTTATTGGAGGTGATTATAATCCGGTAGCAAGTTACAGGCGCACTTTTTCAGTCGCTGATTCATGGAAAGACAAAGAAATCATACTTCATTTTGGTTCTGTTTCAGGTTATGCCAAAGTATTTCTGAACGGAAAAAAAGTCGGAATGACCAAAGCATCCAAAACGCCGGCAGAATTTAACATTACTTCTTTTTTAAAAAAAGGAAAAAACTTAATTGCCGTTCAGGTTTTCCGATGGCATGACGGAAGTTATTTAGAAGACCAGGATTTCTGGAGATTAAGCGGTATCGAGCGTGACGTTTATTTGCAGGCAATGCCTAAAACAACTGTTTGGAATTATTTTGTAAAAAGTGATTTAGACAATCAATACAAAAACGGAATTTTTAATCTGGATATCAGTTTAAAACATTTCGAAAAAAATACAATTAAAAATCCGTCAGTGAAAGTAGAATTATTTGATAAAGAAGGAAAAACAGTTTATTCTGAAAGTAAAAAAGTAATCACTAAAGAAGTAAGAATTAGTTTTTCAGGTACAATTGAAAATGTGAAACAATGGACTGCAGAAACGCCAAATCTGTACCGATACACCATTACACTGCTGGATAATAAAGGGAAAACACTCGAAATTGTCTCAAAAAAAACAGGTTTTAGAAAAGTAGAAATCAAAAATGCTCAATTGTTGGTCAACGGAAAAGCGGTTATGGTCAAAGGCGTTAACATCCATGAGCATGATGATGTAAACGGGCACGTTCCAAATAAAGAATTAATGCTAAAAGATCTTCAGTTAATGAAGGAATTCAATATTAATGCTATCCGAATGAGCCATTATCCGCATGATCCCTATTTATACGATTTATGCGATGAATACGGTTTTTATGTAGTGGATGAAGCCAATATCGAAACGCACGGAATGGGTGCTGAATTACAAGGCGGCTTTGATAAATCAAAACACCCTGCTTATTTGCCTGAGTGGGCGCCGGCACATCTGGATCGTATTAAAAGAATGTTTGCAGCTGACAAAAATCATCCTTCAGTTATCATTTGGTCGTTAGGAAATGAATGCGGGAATGGCCCTGTTTTCTACGATGCATACGACTGGCTAAAACAAGCCGATACAACACGTCCGGTACAATTTGAACAGGCAGGAGAAAACAGAAATACAGATATTGTTTGTCCAATGTATCCCAGTATCAAAAGTATGAAAACTTACGCAGATGCCGACAAAAAACGTCCTTATATCATGTGTGAATATTCACATGCTATGGGAAACAGTAATGGTAATTTTCAGGAATACTGGGATATTATTCACGGGAGTAAACACATGCAGGGCGGTTTTATTTGGGACTGGGTAGATCAGGGTATCAAAACTAAAAACCCAGAAGGCAAAACATTCTGGGCGTATGGAGGAGATTTAGGAGGAGAAAAACTGCATAATGACGAAAATTTTTGTGCGAATGGTTTAGTATCAGCCAACAGGATTCCGCATCCGGGTTTGTTTGAGGTTAAAAAAGTGTATCAGGATATTCAGTTTCAGCTACAAAGCGAAAATAATCTGGTGATTAAGAATCGCTTTAATTTTACGAATCTCTCTAATTATATCTTTAAATGGGAATTGATAAAAAACGGAATAAAAACAAAAGAAGGGAAGTTTGATTTGGATGTAAACCCCGAACAAACAAAAGTTTTTAAGGTGAATTATGGCGAGCTGGACGGTAATTCAGAATATTTTTTGAATGTCTATGCGGTTTCAAAATATGATTCTCCTCTCGTTGGGAAGGGACATGAATTTGCCAGAGAACAGTTTGGAGTAGGAAAAAGTTCCTATTTTAAAAATAATACTATTTCAAAAAGTAATTCAAAACTAAAATACACTGTTAAAAACAATGTACTTTCTTTTGAAACAGAGTCAATTACAGGTGAGTTTGATTTGACAAAAGGAGTAATGCAGAAATACAATCTGAAGGATAATAATGAATCTATTTTTGCCAATTTCCCGACACCTTATTTTTGGCGGGCTCCAACAGATAATGATTTTGGAAGCGGAATGCAGAATAAATTAGTAGTCTGGAAAGAAGCATCAAAAAATCCGGTAATTGTAAGCGTGAATCTGGATAAAAAATCTTCGGAAAGTGTACTCGTAAAAGTAGCGTATAAATTAGCCGGAGCTGATGTTCCTTATACTGTAGAATATCTGATTCAGAATAATGGTTCGATAAAAGTAACTGCTGCTATTGATTTGAATGGAAAAGAGTTGCCTGAATTACCCCGTTTTGGCATGCGTGCAAAATTAGCCGGAGCATTTGATCATCTAAATTATTACGGAAGAGGCCCTTGGGAAAATTACGCCGACAGAAATACCGCTTCGTTTATGGGGGAGTATTCAGATGATGTGATAAATCAATACACACGAACATACATCCGTCCTCAGGAAGCGGGTTATAAAACAGATGTTCGTTGGTTAATGTTAAAAAACAAGAATGGTCAGGGCATAAAAATCGAAGGATTACAACCCCTTGGTTTTAGTTCGCTGAATATTTCGACTGAAGATTTGGATCCGGGCAAAACCAAGGCACAGCGACATCCCTCTGATTTGGATTTGGATTCAAAAGAAGCTGTTTACCTGCACCTGGATTACAAGCAAAGAGGTGTTGGAGGTGATGACAGCTGGGGAAGTTTGCCACATGATCCATATCGTTTGCTCGACAGGAAATACAGTTATTCTTATATCATTTCATTAATCAACTGATTTGACGTTTTATTTATGCAACGGAATGTCTTAGAGTTGTTCGTCGGTTTTTTTGATTTTTTTGCAAAAAATTATCATTATATTTAGCCTGAGAGGTTAGTTTTGAGAAATAAAATTCTTCTGTTTTTTTACTGTATTAGGTTTGCTCAAGATAAAGCCGTAAACTCAGTATATAAAGAGAAAAGGGGTTTTATGTGGTTTGGAACTTATGGAGGATCAGTTTGTTAGTTGAATTCTCAGTCCCCCGGCTATGACTCTATGTGTCTCAAAAAAATCCAACAGATTTAAAACAAACTTTTATACAGTGATAAATTTAGAATACACATTTTTTATTGCATGGATGGCTCTTTCATTCCTCAGCTGTAAAAGCACAGCCCAAAAGTCAGCCACAATAAAAGAATCAAAAGGAGAAATTATTTCGATTATTCATAAAGTCAACCATCACTGGCAGGAAACACATCCTGAGCCCGGCAATTCTTTTTGGCATGTTTCGGCCTATCATACCGGAAACATGGAAGCTTATAAAGTAACCCAAAATAAAAAGTATCTGGATTATTCCATGGCCTGGGCCGAGAAAAACCAATGGATGGGCGCCAAATCAAATGACAAGTCGGAGTGGAAATACAATTATGGAGAAACCGACAAACACGTTTTGTTTGGAGACTGGCAGATTTGCTTTCAGACTTATATTGATTTATACAATTTCACGGGAAAAAAAGATCCCCGCAAAATTGCACGTGCCCGTGAGGTGATGGAGTACGAAATGAGTACTTCAGCCAATGATTACTGGTGGTGGGCTGACGGATTGTATATGGTAATGCCGGTGATGACAAAGCTATACAACGTTACCGGCAACAAAATGTATCTCGAAAAGCTACATTATTACTTGCAATATTCGGACACTATTATGTACGATAGTGAATCAAAATTGTATTTCCGTGATGCTAAATATGTTTATCCAAAACACAAAACCACCAGCGGCAAAAAAGATTTCTGGGCTAGGGGAGACGGCTGGATTTTTGCCGGTTATGCCAAAATTATTCAGGATTTACCAAAAACGGCTAAACATAGAAAAGAATATATTAACCGTTTTAAAGACATGGCTCAGGCATTAGCAGCAGCCCAGCAAAAAGAAGGGTACTGGACAAGAAGCATTCTGGATCCAGAACATGCCCCTGGACCAGAGACCAGTGGTACAGCCTTTTTTACTTACGGATTTTTATGGGGTATAAATAATGGAATTTTAGATAAAAAAACGTATCTGCCTGTTGTAGAAAAATCATGGAATTACCTGATAAAATTCGCCCTTCAGGAAAACGGGACAGTTGGATATGTACAGCCCATAGGTGAAAAAGCAATTCCCGGTCAGGTGGTAGATAAAAATTCTACAGCTGATTTTGGTGTTGGAGCTTTTCTCCTGGCAGCATCAGAAATGTATCGTTATGTGAAATGATTTACTATCATTTTCATGCCATCATAAGGCAGTGAGTTCTGACAGCATTTTTTGTTTTTAAGCTGATTACTAATCTTTTCACAAAAGACTTATTTTTTCCTCTTCAAACAAATGTGTTTGATTAAATGATGTTCGAAACTGAAGAGGATACAATCAGAGTTTGTTTTTATACTTATGAGCATTATTTTTCAGTATTTTATGAAAAATGTTTTGCTATAATTTCGTGCACAATCCCTGCATTTAGTGTTTTTTGTCTGTAGTCTGCGATTTCTTTTATGGAGTCAGCTTTGGCTTTGTCTGCAGGATTGAAAGAACTGGTAAGCATTATTATTTTGATTTTTTTCTGCTGTTCAGCCGGTATCAGACTTTTATAGACATTAATGAATTCCCAACCATCCATAACCGGCATATTAATATCCAAAAATATTAACTCAGGTGTTGGACTTACTGTTTCTGCAGATTTGAATTTTCCTTTATTCAATAAGTAGTCAATCGCTTCTTTTCCGTTTAGTGCAACTTGAAGGTGGGTCGTTATGTTTGCTTTCTCAATGATTTTTTTATTGATAAAATTTGTGGCAAAGTCATCATCTATCAATAATACGCAGTTTAATTTCTTTTCCATTTTTAATAACTAAATTGTTCTCAGCTCCGTTATATATTTTAGTTAAATGGCAATGTCCATTTAAAAGTGCTTCCTTCATTATATTTTGATTCGACCCAAATTCTTCCATTATGATGTTCAATAATTTTTTTGCAATGGGACAGTCCAATACCTGTGCCCTGATATTCATTTCGATTATGCAATCGCTTAAAAATGACAAAAACTTTTTCCAGATCTTCTTTTTTGATACCGATACCATTATCAGCTACTGAAAACACCCATTTTTTTTCTTCCATTACGGCTGTTATTTTTACTTTCGGACTGTTTCCTTTTTTCCTGAATTTAATAGCATTGCTGATCAAATTCTGAAATAACTGCCTCATTTCAGTAGTATTAGCTTCAATTGTTGGCAGGTCCTGATATTCTATTGTCGCATTGCATTCATCAATACTGCTTTTCATATCCAAAATTACATCTGATACAATGGTATTGCAGTCAACTGTGCTCATTATTCTCTCTTTCCCAATTCTGGAATAATCTAAAAGCCCCTTGACCAGAAGCTGCATACGGGAAGTAGAACTACGAATAAAGGTTAAATAATGTCGCTGATCTTCATCCAGTTTTCCGGCCAGTTCTTCTTCTAATAATTCAGAACAATGACTCACAGTGATTAAAGGTTCTTGTAAATCATGTGATGCGATATAAGCAAATTGTTCCAGCTCTGTGTTTTGAAATTCGAGTTTTCTGTTTTTGGTAATCATTTCATCCTGCATCTGTCTTCGCTCATTAATATTTCTCATTGTTCCCTCTATATTTATTGGATTTCCTTCTTTATCATATAAAAGATGGGCATTTATGGAGAAATATAAAGGATTGCCTGAAGGATCATATAGCTGTACATCAAAATCAGAAATATGACCTTCTGTGTGTAATTTACTTAAAAGCAATTCTTTATTTTTTTTGTTGAAATAATAATCGAAAACCGGAGTACCCATAACTTCTGAACGTGGAATTTGGAAATTTTTTTCAAATGAAGGGCTCACATCAATCAGAATCCCGTCGATAGTTGTTTTCATGTACACATCCTGGATATTTTCATAGATAGAGCGAAATTTTTCCTCACTGATTTTCAGGTTTTCTTTTGCTTCAATCCTGTCTGATATATCGCGGATAGAACCCACGATATATTCCGGTTCACTGTTTTCGTCATAAATAATCATGGCATTGACAGAAACAGTATATATTTTAGAATTGACTATTATTTGTACGTGATGATTTTTTATTTCTCCGTAAATTTTCAATTCTTCCAGTATGTGTACCCTGTCTTCAGGATTATAATAAAAGTCAGCAAAGTCGTTTCCTATAACTTCTTCCTGTTTGATATCAAAATAGGAGCATGAAGGGCTAATGTCTATAATTTTTTTATCTTTTAGAGACGCCCTAAAGAACACATCACGGACACTTTCAAAAATAGTACGGTATTTTTTTTCGCTTTCCTTAATTTTTTCATTGGCTAATGCTATTTGCAGCTCAGTTTTTTTCCTTTCATTAATGTTGCGCATAGTCCCTTCAATGTAAGGCGGAACATCATCATCGTTATAACGTAATTTGGCATTAACTGAAAAAAACAAGATTTCTCCTTCGGCGTTAGTAAAACGCTCTTCAAAGTCGCTTACTTCTTTTTCTAAAATAATAGTTTGGTAAAATTTATCGCCATCACTACGATCATAATAAAAATCATTGAAATTTTTTCCTATAAGTGATTCCCGGTCGATATCCAGATGTTTTTTTACTGATGGGCTGACTTCCAGTATTATACCGTCTAAATCCCTTTTAAAATAAATATCTTCAAAACTTTCATAAATAGAACGGAATTTCTCTTCACTTACCTTCAGGTTTTCTTCAGCCAGTCTTCGCTCTGTAATATCCCTAATGGCTCCTACTGCAAATTCAGGCTCGCCGTTTTCATCATAAATAATTGTGGCATTGATTGATACATAAAATATTTTGCCTTTTATTAATATTTCGTTGTTAAAGTCAATAATTTTTTTCTGCGCTGCAACTTCATTGAACATTAATAACATTTGAGTATTATTATTATATATGCTGGACATTTTCTGACCAATCAATTCTTCTCTGGTTATCCCATTGAAATACCGGCACGAAGGGCTTACGTCCAGTATTGTTTTTGTTCTCAGATCTGTTTTGAAAAACACATCATGAATACTGTCAAAAATCAATCGATAATTTTCCTCGCTTATTTTTAAATTTTCTTCAGCAACCCTGCGCTCAGTAATGTTTCTTAAAGCACCTACTAAATATTGAGGTTTGCCTTCGCTGTCCCAAATTAATTTAGCATTGATGGACACATAATAATGCTGGTCCTTTATAATGATTTCATTGTTATAATCTCTGATCTCATGTTCTACCGCTATTATTTCTGACATTTGTTTTAATTGTTCAATATCAGGATAAATATTATAGATGGATTGCCCGATAAGTTCTTCTCTTGTGATATTAAAATAGCTGCATGAGGGACTTACATCTAATATAGTATCAGTTTTTAAATCAGTTTTAAAAAAAACATCCTGGACATTTTCAAATAAGATGCGGAAGTCCTGCTCGCTTTTTTTAATTTTTTGATGTTGTTCCCTTATTAATAACTGATTTTTTTTCCACTCATCCAGACAGCGTACAGAGCCTTCAAAATGGGAAATATTTTCTTTTTCGTTCGAGATTAATTTTGCAGTCATGGCAAAGAAACTAGTCTGGCCATTTTTTTTAATCAGTTCGATTTCATAATCTTTTACTTCGCCATTTACAATTAGTGCCTCCATTAGTTTTTTACGATCATTTTGGTTCACGTATAAATCCCCCATATTTATAGAGAGCATTTCTTGTCTTGTATAGCCTAAATAATCAAAGATAGAAGGACTGACTTCAAATAATTGACCTTTCATATTAGACATAAAATAGATATCCATAACATTTTCGAAAAATGATCTGAATTTTTCTTCGCTTATTTTTAAGTTTTCCTCTGCAACATGATTTTCAAATGATTTGGACAAAATATTCACTATGGATCCCAATAGGTGATCTTCTTCAGGTAAACAGCTGTCAGAATGGTGTTTTTCAAGAAAGCTGCCAATTTCTAATATGCCATATTCTTCTTTATTGAGTGTTAATTTTTTCCGGATATACCAATTTGTTTTTTGGTCTTTAGCAATATATTCCTCTCCCTGTACAATGATTCTGCAATTCGTAGTTTCCGGAAACTGAAATGCATCCGGAATTGTTTTTACACAAGCGGCAATCATATCTGACATTGAAAATGTATTGTTACTCGTAATTTCAAAAATATTCTGCAGACAGGTTATTTCTTTTATACGTTCATTTAGAAAGCAGTTGTTTTTTTCTAACTCAGCCTCGTTTAATTTTTGTCTGGTTGTGTTTATAGAAATTGTACTTATTCCAATAATAATATTATTTCTGTCTTTTATTGGCGATATAAAGCTATTCCAATAGTTCCCAAGATGATTTTCCTGCTGATCTTCTACTGTATGAATGTTTCCGTTTAAAACATGTTTGTAAATTTTCTCTGCATTTTGTTGTGCCTCCGGATCAGTGATATATTCAAATAAATTACCGCCAATTTTGATTTGATGCCCATACAATTCCATCATATTGTTTTCATGTGTTGAATTGAAATTGATATAATTAAGGTTGGTGTCTAAAGTGAATATACTAATGCCGTTAGGGCTTTGAATGGTAGCCTCCAGAATGTTTTTTTCGACATTAAGTTTATATTCGCTTTCACTTAATTTATCAGTTTTGCTTCGTTTTTCTTCCAGTATTCCATGCAGAAATATAATGGAAACCAAATTCACAAAAAGAAAAAGCTGCAACATTGAATAGGTATAAGTCTGATTATTACCAGAGCTGTCTAAAAAAGCGGATGTATAATATAATGAGATGATGGTCACTAATAAAGCGATAAACGTTATGGTTTTCAAGTTAAATCGATATGCTGCCCAAACAAGGAAAAAAAAGATCACTGATTCATTGTGTGCATTAGTAGTAAAAATAAATACCGAAGCAATAACTGTAAGTAAAGTCAAAATTATGGCTTCAGTTATCTTATTCCATTTCCACCGGGCACTTTCGTTGCTTTTGTAAAGCCATGAAAGTACAAAAGGAGTAAACAGCACAGCCCCCAAAACGTTAGAAATAAATAGATTACTCCAGATCATTATGAAATTAGTCATACTGACATAAGGAGTGGCTACAAGCAAAATCACTCCACAAGAAGTGCTAAGGAAACTTCCAGTCAGACACGAGAGCGTGAAATATAAAACGTTGGTGCCTTTTTTAAATGGGTATTTACTTTTACACCACAATTGTATTGAATAGGATACTATTGCAGCATTTAAGCAAATAACGAGTGACCTGAAAAAACTAATAGATAAAAACTTTACTACATCTTCAAAAGTTTTGGCGTTTCGAACATAAGGCTCAAAGAACCAGAATGAAAAAACGAAACTTCCTAATAATACTCCAGGTATCGCTTTTCTCCTGAAAACAATAATTGCAGCTATACTAAAACCAACGGCAGGGAAGAAGGGAGCTATATCTGTTTGAGGAATAAATACTAATCCCGATGTTGCGGCAATAATGACATATATAACTGCCGTGACAATCGTAATTGTAATTTTCGAATTTAAAAAAGGTATTTTATAATATCCTGCTTCATTTGCTTGTACACTCATCTTTGCTTTTTTTTTTGAAATCCGATTTGTTCATTTAGCGTTTGAAAAACATTTCCGAAGATGAAACTTTATATTTAAATAAAGCACTTTATCGGTTAAATATGCATTTTGGCGACACAAACTTATACCAAATATTTATAATTCAATTCATTTATAATAATTGTTGTTTATGATTTCTTTAGTGACAGTTCAGTATCTTTTATGTTGCAAATTATATAAAATTCAGTAAATATTTTTCTACTTGGGTTGGAACGTATATTCGTTTTTGGATGGCGCCTGAATGATATTTTACAGGACACGGGAAAAGTATTTTACGTTAAGTTAAGAATTTTTTTTAAAATTTCTTCTGCTAATATATTTTTTGGCTGACTAATGTAAGATTGTGTTTTACCTTGTTTGTAATTAACAAGAAATGAATTAATTAGCTTACAAGTTCATTAATAATGATTAGAAATATATATATCGCAGTTATAAATTCTAATTTTACAAAATACAAGTGAAATTTTGTAAGCATGAGACTCTTATCAATTCTATTTTTGATTAGTTTAATTCTTAAATAAAATATCATGAAAACTACAGAAACTAAAAAAGCGCCCGCTAAAAAAACTCAGGGAGCAAAAACGCAAACCACAGGCAAAGCTGTAAAAGCAAAATCTAATGCAGCAGAAGGTTTAAGAGAATTATTTATAGATTCTTTAAAAGACATCTACTGGGCAGAAAAAGCTTTGACAAAAGCACTTCCTAAAATGGCAAAAAATGCAACTTCAGAAAATCTGATTACAGCAATAAATGAGCACTTAACCGTCACACAAGGACAAGTTGAAAGATTAGAGAAAGTTTTTGAACTGATTGGAGAAAAAGCGGCTGCGAAAAAATGTGACGCAATGGAAGGTCTGATCAAAGAAGGGGAAGGTATAATGGAAGAGACTCAGGAAGGAGCTGTAAGAGATGCAGGTATAATTGCAGCGTCACAAAAAATCGAACACTACGAAATCGCGTCATATGGAACGCTGGCGGCATTTGCCTTAACACTAGCTGAAGACGAAGCTGCAGCATTATTACAGCAAACTTTAGAGGAAGAAAAAGAGGCGGATACTTTGTTGACAGAAGCGGCTTACAATACTATTAATTTTGATGCTTCAGAAGAAGATGAGAAATAAAAACAGAGTATGTAATTCATTGAAAAACCTGTAATCAGAATAAAATTGATTACAGGTTTTTTTATGGATTTTAAATGGAATCAGGGTATATAGCATATTGCGGTAATATTATAAGGGCAAGTGATTAACCAGCAGTAAGCTTTTATGCAGTATTTGCGACACTATCCCAAAAAGTGTGTAATTTATTAAAGGCGTAGTTCGGATGTTTTTTTTTTTGTGTTTTTACCAGCTTATGCGAACTATTGAACCGCCGGGAAAATCAAATTTTAAATCTTTATTTGGCCGAATTTCCTTGTAGGAAGATTTTTCTTTGAGTTCCACTTTTAATTTAGCAAGTACAGATTTCTTAATTCCTGGAAACGTTAGTTGTGCCGTATAAAGCGGATCGCCTCCTACGTGAAATGAAACTGTTTTTTTTACGAATCGAAATTTTAATGCCGGATAATCCAGAAAACCGTATTGCTGAAGATCTTCAATCATAAAATATTGTCTGGGAATAACTCCAAACGGCATCCCTGAGCCATAAACTTCCTGTCCGACCCCGCCGGATTTTTCCCAGCCGTCATGAATGTCCTCAAGAGGAACCCATAAATCTTTTTGGATTTCGCCCGTTTTTACCTCTTCATCGATCATTTCGCCTGGAAGCATAGGAGGGTAGTAGTAGGCGAGTCTGCAAGCAGCATATTTTATAAATTCGGGAATTAGTACTTTAAGTGATGGCAGAATATCGATGCCTTCTGTTACCTCCATATAATGATGCAGAGCTGCATATACTTCAAATTCTTCATAAGCAGCAGTATAAGACGCATCACTTAAAGGAAAAACAGAAAAGAAGGTTGGGAAATTTTTACCATATCCATATCCGCATTCCCAAAGCTGTACATTTTTAAATATTCCCGCAAGACAGCAATAACTAAGTTTAAGATATTTTTCATCATTTGTCTCCCGGTATAACTCTGCGAGTGCTCCAGCGGTGAAAGCGGTATTATTGGCCTGATAAAAAATATCAAAACCCAGGTTGTCTAAGCTTTTCAAGGCTTTAACAGCTTCACTAAGAAAACGTTTTTCTCCGGTAAGTTTATAAGCCATTATCATGATGTGGGCATACGATCCCGGAGCATCTTTCTCGCCGCCTTTTCCCGGTGAAGTTTCGGCTTTGATCACCTCAAGTGTTGTCATTTTGTAAAAAACCGGCCACTCATAATTGAAATGCTTAGCTACTTTAATAACATAATCTATAGAGTCCAGAAATAGTTTCTCGGCTGCCTTGTCGCCTCTGTGAGCCAGACGGGATAAGTTTAACATAGGATGATGCAGATACCATGAATCCATTACCATTTCCTGTTTTTGTTCTTCCGATTTATCCAGATTACCTACACGTTCCGGATGCCACCTTACAACAGTTTTAATCCTTTCATCATAAAAATCAGCAAGATTTTTGTTAAGAGTATCAAAAAGAGGATGCTGTGTACCTGACCATTCCAGGTATTCATGAAGAGGAAGCATTACGGCAAGCTGAACCATAATTTCTGCAGGAGTTTTGTAATCGCCTGCATAGGCAGTGAGAAAAGAGGAGCTCTTTACCATTGTCCAGCATGCTTTATTCATATTAAGATCGTTCAGTACATTATCTGCTATCGAAAGCCAGTCCTGATATACAGGTTTAGGTTTAGGAATATACTTATATACTGTTGCCAAAGCATCGAGGAAACTGGATGTTATTTCAGAGTCTTTTTTCACAATATCATCGTACAAAATTACCAGTGCATCTGATATGATATATTCAATTCCTGCCGGTATTGGTTTTATTTTATTAACAGGAAATTGAAATCCTATTTCGGGCCAATCGCCCCCTACGGATTCTCTGACAGTAGTTTCAGAAGCTTCACAGTAAGAAGACATCGCAGTAAGATTCTGAAAATAAAATACAGAACCATTTTTGGGCTTTGTCATACTGAAATACAAATTACCTGATCTCGTACCTACTTGTTTCGCATGTATAATTCCTGAAGTATTTTCAATTCTTCCATCAAAAGTAAGGGGAACGATATCACGTGGCCAGTAAGGTATCAGGAATGAAAAGTGACATTTGAAACTAGTAGTGTATCTAAATAAAGGCGGGTTGCTGCCGGGAAAAGATATTGTTATAGTGTAACTGGCTAATCGTGTAGAGGTTTTAATTGTTATATTCCCGGGATTTCTTTCTACAAAGGTATCTTCAAAATCGCTGTTCATCCCAAAAGCAAGCCTGTAGGCTATACGTCCGGCATCCGGGCATTCTGTTGTTAGCCAGATTGAGTCTCCGGTATTATAGAAACGTAATTTATAATGTGATAATGTTGTTTCAAAAATAACTGTGCCATTGTCAATATCATCCTGTACAGTTGCAGTCCAGGGTGTAACGGGATTGATCATAATAAAATTAATTTAGTAATTAATTTGATTTTTTATAAATCTACCTCAATTTTTCACCGCGAAAATTGCTTTTTAGTTTAACAGCATTGAATTTTGCTTTTCTAATGCACTATAAATATCTTTTACATCTTGTGAATTCTCTTTTTGTAAAATCAAATTTGCATTATCTGTATAAACAAAAATAGTATTTCTGAGTCCCAGAAACGTCGTATGTTTTTCGCAGCCAATTACCATATTGCCGTATTCATCGACAGGATGATTCCCTGACAGCAAATAATCATAAACAGCTTCGAACGATCCCAAATCTGACCAGGAAAAAGAGGCAGGGACTACCTTTATTTTTTTGCTGTGTTCCATAACGGCATAATCAATACTAATTGATGGAATTTCCATTGACAAATCGTAATCGAGAAAACCGTGAGTGTTTGCTTCCCAGGCTTTTTTTGCTTTTTCATAAACCTCAGACTGAAATTTTTTGAGTTCATCTAAAAGTACACCTGCTTTAAAGCAAAACATCCCGCTGTTCCATAAAAAATTTCCCCTAGACATAAATTCCCTGGCAGTAGCTTCATTTGGCTTTTCCCGAAAAGAAACTACATTATCACCCTGAGCTTCAATATATCCATAACCTGTTTCCGGTTTAGTTGGTATAATGCCAAAAGTCACAATATAACCGTCATTTGCTTTTGATACGGCATTTTCTATTGCAATATTATAATCGATCATTCCGTCTATAATGTGGTCAGAAGGCGTAACGATTAAAATATCATCAGGTTTTGCTGCAAATGCTGCAAATGCAATAGCAGCTGCAGTATTTCTGGGTGTAGCTTCTACGATATTTAGATATTGCGTATTGGTTTTATTCATCACTTTTTCACTCAAATGGTGATTGTCAGCATTTCCAACAACCATTACGTTATCAGCCAAATGGCTATTTCGGTCAACAGTCATCTCAAAAAGAGATTTTCCATCAAATATTTCCAAATATTGTTTCGGACGGCTTTTGCGTGACAAAGGCCATAGTCTGCTTCCTACTCCGCCGGTTAAAATTACGTGTATCACTGAATTCTGTTTTTCCATGGTGCTTAAATAATAAATCTTAAACTATATTTAGTGTAGTGTTTCTGCCCCTTGCCGATTTTTAATGTGCTTTTACCACTAAAACGCAAACTCGTTTTTTAAAGCAGTCTTGCTAATAATCTATGCCAAATATAAAATTTCGTTATATGGAATTTTTTACAGAATTTTCGTTAATGCTTATATAATTTGTTTTATTAATCACTGCTTAAACAGTTTATTATAAAAGTTAAAATATTAATATACTGGGAATTGTGTAAGTTCTGAAAGAAATTAAATACTTTATAGTTTCTCATCATTTGTACTTTTATTGTAAAATAATGTTTATTAAAAAAATTAAAGTTATGGCAGAAATTAAAATTGAAAAAAAGAAGCGTATATGGCCATGGATTGTAGCAATCCTGTTAATCTTTGCACTTGTTTACTATGTCTTTTTGAGAGACAATGCGACGCAGAGTGGTAATAATATGGAAATCGAAAACACGATTGACACAGACACAGTAAATTAAAATGTTTCTGTAAGAAAAAATTTAGGAAGAAATAATTTTAATATTTGAACAAATATGGAAAAAGATAGAAATTTATACAGACTGGATGAGCTTTCTGATTATAAGATTGCTTCAAACTATTCTGACGTACGAGGATGGAAAATAGTAGATGCTGATAACAGAACCATTGGCAAAATTGATAATCTCTGGGTTAATAAAGATATGCAGCGCGTTGTTTATCTTGATGTAAATTTAGATAAAGCCTTAATAGAGGACAGCCGAAACGAGATACATGATGCCCTGGCAAATGACAATGGAAAGGAGTTTATCTATAAGGATGGCAACAGCCATATTATTATTCCTATTGGATCAGTCAGCATCAATAAGGATACAAAAATCGTGATGGCCACTAATATTGACTATAACACATTTAGAAGAACAAGCAGATACAACCAACATCATAATTTTGACAGAAATTATGAAAGGTCTGTATTTAGGTCCTATTACCCGGATGATACTTCACGTTTTGAGTCAGATAGCGATGATGATACTTTTTACAAACGCAGGGAGTTTGACAACTACTAAATGCAATTTTGATATAAACAGAACCCTGAAAAGAATAATTAAAATTTCTTTTCAGGGTTTTTTGTTCTTGTCAATTCTTGTAATAACTAATAGTCTTTATCATCGTCTTCATCTGCTTTTTCTTCATCTAAAGTTCTTCTGTCAGCATCATTACCAAAAATATCATCCTCATCATCATTTTTGAGATCTTCATCTAAATCCTGAGCAATTGGTGCATTTTTTTGAAAGAAGGGATCAGAGGTGTCATTTTCCTTTTTGTGATCAGCTGATACATTATCGTTATCATCATAGTATTCAGGCATATGTTTATGTCGATGTGACTCATCCTGATGCTGGTTGATTGCAGGATCTTTTTTTTCCATAATTTCTGAATTAATCGAATCGCTTGCAGAATGATCCGCCGCGTGGTAACTAAAATCTTCCTGATCGTAGTTATCATAATTTTGTCTTGACATAATACTTAATTTTTGTGTGTTAATAATTAAAGTTTAGAAAGCTTCGAAGGATCTGTTGTTTCTTCGATGGTTTTGCCTTCACTATTGTTTTTATTTTCTTTGATATTATTACTATCCGTTTCTGAAAAACCTTCTCCGATAGCTAAGTTTCTGATTTTTTTAATGATTATTAAAATTGCTAAATGTGTTAAGAATAATTTTATATAATTACGCCGAGCATTTATATAATTTGCTTCAATTTTCATTTTAATTATTTGTTAATAAGTATGTTATGTGTTTATTGATAAGAAGAAATAATCAGTTTTTTAATTTTTGAGATATAATTTTAAGTTTTTGTATTTTGTCTGAAACCTGAGTTAATCTGAATAATTTGGTCTGTATAAAGGACAATTAATAATTAGATAAAATTGAAATTTTGAAAAGGTTAAATAAAATCCTATAACCCTAAAATTAAATCATGTTGTATTTTCAGGTTTTTGAAAATCAGTACATTAACAAGATTTGATTCTTATATACATGCTTCATTATGAATAATAGAAATGAACATTCAGTTTCCCTCAATGTCAACGGACGGCATTACCAGCTGGACATCCAGCCATGGGTTTCACTGCTGGATGTTTTGCGGGAACATCTGCACTTTACCGGTACAAAGAAAGGATGCGACCATGGACAATGCGGTGCCTGTACGGTCTTGGTGAACGGTAAAAGGATCTTGAGCTGCCTGACATTAGGAGTGATGAAAGATGGTGCTCAAATCACAACGATCGAAGGAATTTCTAATGGCGAAAACCTGCATCCTGTTCAAAAAGCTTTTATAGAACATGATGCTTTTCAGTGCGGTTATTGTACTCCTGGCCAAATCTGCAGTGCTGTAGGAATGTTAGGCGAAAATAAGGCTCAGACCAGAGAGGAAGTTCAGGAACTGATGTCCGGAAATCTCTGCAGATGTGGTGCCAATAAAGGTATCATTGATGCCGTCATGGCAGTAAAGGAAGGAGGTTATAATGAATAATTTCAATTATATAAAAGTTTCAAACATGCCGGATGCCATTACCGAACTTAATGGCGACATCAGAAATAAATTGGTCGCAGGCGGCACTAATATAAATGACCTTTTAAAATATTTTATCACTAAGGCAGATAAACTGGTAGATATTAATCCAATTAAAGATTTCAATTCTATTTTTCGCCTTGAAAATGGCGGAGTGAGACTTGGTGCACTTCATACCAATGCTGATACAGCTTATGATCCTATTATCGAGGAATGCTATCCTTTGCTTTCAAAAGCGATTCTGGCAGGAGCTTCAGCGCAGATCAGAAATATGGCGACCAATGGTGGAAATCTCCTGCAGCGCACAAGATGTTATTATTTTTATGATATCAATACGCCTTGTAACAAACGTGATCCGGGTTCCGGGTGTTCTGCTATCAACGGATACAACAGGATACACGCCATTTTAGGGCAAAGTGAAAGCTGTATTGCCGTTTTTCCTTCGGATATGTGTGTGGCACTGGCTGCGTTGGATGCCGTTGTCAACATTGATGGTCCGGAAGGAGAGAGGACATTGCCTTTTGCCGATTTTCACAGGATTCCCGGCGATACTCCTCATATTGATAATAATCTAACTTACGGAGAAATCATTTCCGGTATTGATATTCCTAAGAAAGGATTCGAAAAAAACTACTCTTACCTGAAATTAAGGGACAGAAGTTCCTATTCTTTTGCACTGGTTTCAGTTGCGACGGCACTTGATATAGAGGACAGTACTATTAAGGAAGCACGCATTGCTTTAGGCGGTGTAGCCCACAAACCCTGGCGTGTTATCGAAGCAGAAGATTTTTTAAAAGAAAAACAACCAAGCCGGGAAAATTTTGCTATAGCAGCAGATATTATTTTAGAGGGAGCAAAAGGATACAAACATAATTCGTTCAAGATTGAACTTGCCAAAAGAGCTATTATCAGAAATTGCATAATGGCACTTAATCCGGAAACGCAGCGTCCTGGCGCAAAACCTTCATTATGATTAATTTTAATTATTAGAAATGACTAAATCAGAAGTGATAGGAAAGCCAATCAGCCGCTTGGAAGGTCCTTTAAAAGTTACCGGTCAGGCCAGATATGCAGGAGAATATGAGGCATCGGATTTACTATATGGCTATGTGGTCAACAGTACTGTAACCAAAGGTAAAATTGCAGTAATAGACACTACTGATGCCAAAATGCTGGATGGGGTAGTGGAAATTTTCACACATGAAAACAGACCGTCAACTGCCTGGTTTGATATTCAGTATGCAGATATGGATGCACCTCCCGGAACAGTTTTTAAACCTTTAAAAGATAATGAAATAAAATTCAACGGTCAGCCTATAGCTTTAGTAGTAGCAGAAACATTCGAAATGGCAAGATATGCTGCAACGAAAATAAAACTTGCTTACATAGAAGAGGAATTTGAAACGGATGTAGAATCTAATTTGCATAAGGCACGGGATCCTAAAAAAGGACTGGCTTCCATGCTAAAACCGCCACCGCCGAAACCAAAAGGAGATTTTGAAGAAGCTTACCGGAATTCGCATGTGCAAAGTTCAGGTGAATTTAAACATGGAACAGAACATCATAATCCGATGGAGATGTTTGCTTCAACAGTTATTTATGAAGGCAGCAAAAAACTAAAAATTTACGATAAAACGCAGGGAACTATTAATTCACAGCTGTATGTTGCAAATGTCTTTGGTTTAAAAATGAAAAACGTTCAGGTTATTTCTCCTTTCGTAGGAGGGGCATTTGGATCCGGACTCAGACCGCAGTACCAGCTTTTTATGGCTGTAATGGCATCACTGGCCCTGAAACGCAATGTCAGGGTAACTCTGGACCGTGCACAGATGTTTACTTTCGGACACAGGCCGCCAACAATTCAGTACACCAAATTTGGAGCAGACGAAAACGGAAAAGTAAATGCCCTATACCATAAAGCAGTAGCTGAAACTTCTCAGTTTGAAGACTATGTAGAAATGGTTGTCAATTGGTCAAATATGCTTTATCCGGCCGAAAATACGTTGTTCGAAAGCAAACTGGTTCCGCTTGATGTTTATTCGCCATTGGATATGCGTGCTCCCGGAGGAAGTACCGGCATGCATGCGATAGAAATTACGATGGATGAACTGGCTTATAAATTAAATATAGACCCGCTTGAATTTAGACTCATTAATTATTCTGATATTGATAAGAGTTCAGAGAAAGAATATTCGAGTAAAGAACTCAGGGAATGCTATCTCCGGGGAGCAGAAAAATTTGGATGGTCGAAAAGAAATCCCGAACCCGCAAGCATGAAACGCGGCAATAAACTTGTTGGATTTGGCATGGCAACAGGAATTTGGGATGCTAACCGGCTTTTCGCACGTGTTGAAGCGAAAATTTCAATCGACGGAAAAGCAACATTAAAAAGTGCTGTTACAGATATCGGAACGGGAACACTCACTGTTATGAGCCAGATTGCATCAGATGAATTGGGAATGGATTTAGAAGATATCACATTCTCTTATGCAGACAGCGCTATGCCGTTTGCACCTATCCAGGGCGGTTCTTTTACAACAGCAACAGTTGGTACAGCAGTTCAGACAGCCTGTATTGCACTAAAAAAGAAAATAGTAAAAAAAGCCGCTTCGCTTAAGGATTCATTCGTAAGCAATGCACCATTCGAAGATATTATCTTTAGAAACGGATTTTTAATATCAAAGCAGAGTCCGGAATATAAAATCAGTATCAAAGAAATTTTAGAAAAATTGTCGCTTGAAGAAATAAAAACTACCAATATGGCAATGCCCAATCCTCTAACCCAGGGCAAAAAGGCCAAAGCAGTACACAGCGCTGTTTTTGTAGAAGTAGAAGTAGATGAAGAATTGGGCGTTATTGAAGTCAAAAGGGCTCTCACAAGTGTAGCAGCTGGCAAAATCATTAATCCCAAAACAGCAGAAAGCCAGATTTTAGGCGGAATGATATGGGGTATTAGCAAAGCATTACATGAAGAAACTATCACAGATCACCGCTTCGGGAAATATATAAATCCGAATCTGGCAGAATATCATATTCCGGTTCATGCTGATATTAATGACCTGAGTGTCATTTTTGTAGAAGAACAGGATGAATTTGTAAATGATTTGGGCATAAAAGGAGTAGGGGAAATTGGAATTGTAGGAATGCCGCCGGCTATTGCAAATGCAGTATACCATGCAACAGGAAAAAGGATAAATGATCTCCCCATCCATTTTGATAAACTGCTCTGAAAATAGTTTAATTCAAATTCTTATTAATAAAATAAATTATGAAAGCACACATTAATTCAAAATATATAATCCTTATGCTATTTTTGGTGTTATTATTTTCATGTAAAAATAATATAAGTGGAGGTGTAGGCAGTGACGGAAAAAGTCTTGACTCTGTAGGAACGAATACCGACACGACCACTATCAGAAGAGACACTTCAAAAATATTAAAATAGAGAGCTTTAGGTCTGTTTTTTACCACTTATCAAATTTTGTGTTCCATTGTAATGAGATTTTCTGTTCCACTGTAATGAGAGCATATTGATGATGATTTTCCAGAGTCACTTATTTAACCAATGGAAATTGTATAAGAGTAATCGAAAATTTTATGACAGAAGCGTTTTCCAATATTCATAATTTTGCTTATACAAATTTATTAATTTGTAATTAATGATATTTTAAAGACGTTACAGTGCAGCAGTTTAGTACTGTTATGTCCAATTGTAAAAGATTTTATGAAAATGAAAACCAATAAAAAATTTAAAAAATATAACTTCAGCTTTAGTAAATCCAGAAAAATAAAAGACACAATTATTAAAGTAATGGTATTTTCAATTGTCACTTTTATTGCCATACTACTTATATCTGAAATTCGATAAAAGAGAATAAGTAACATGGCGACCCCTTATTATTTAAATTCGCTATTTGCCGGAACAGAAAGAGCATATTGTCCAAAATTCATTAGAATCCCATTATAAGGTAAAAATGAATTTTGGACTAAATTTATAAAACTAAGGTTTAGAAAATTCTAAGCTGGATCTTTTACCAATTAATAGCAATGCCAAGCCTATACCTAATCCTGCAAATAACGCTACACCTAAATTCTTTGCTTTTTTTGACGGCGGATTTCCATAAACGCGTAACGGTTCCTGAGATTTTGTTAGAACATTTCCGGGGTTTTCCTGTTTATCCTCATTGTGTTTCATTTTTACCCTAACGGCTGCAGAGGCAGTGTTTATTATAGCCTTTGGAAATAATTTATAGGTACTCGTAATTGCAGCGGCTCTAAGATCAGGAAATACATCTTTACGCGGATGCTTAACCAGATCAACCATTTTAGCTGCTGTATCGCGGGGATCAGAGGCGATAAAAGGAATTGTCATGTTGAATCCGGAGTATTTGGCAGAATGCAGATTACCGGTAGAGTTTTGCAATTGAGGGTAAAGATTGCAGATATGAATATGTTTCCTGTTGGATATTTCGCCCTGAAGGCATTCCATCATTCCTTTAATCCCAAATTTGGAAGCAGAATAGACAGCACTGTAGGGTGCAGGCATAAATCCCCCAATTGAAATATTGTTTATTAAGATTCCTTCGTTTTGATTTTTGAATATTTTGATGGCATTGTAGGCTCCGTGCATATATCCGAACAAGTTGGTTTTTATCACTTGCTGGTGGATTTCCATTGGAATTTCTTCAAATTTACCACTTGCCATAACTCCGGCATTGTTCACCCAGACATCAATTTTTCCGCTTATTGATATAGCTGTTGAGGCAACTTTCTCAACTTCTTCAGCAATTGAGACATCTGCACTGATTCCAACTGCCGTGACATTGAGTCCCTCACAATATGTTACTATTTCATCAAGACCTTTTTTGCCTCTTGCCACAAGAACTAGATTATAGCCCTCATTAGCGAATGCTTCTGCTGCTGCCCGGCCAATACCGCTGCTTGCTCCAGTTATCACAACAGTTTTCTCTGCAGGATTGTTACTGTGTATTTTATTATTTTCCATGATTGTTACTATTAAAAATTTTATAGAAGTTACTAAAAATAACCGCTGCTTCAATTAAGTTTAGGAAAACTTTAGTTTCTTATTTCAGGTATAGGGGATTCATAAAGAGAATTGTATTAGAAATTTTTAGCATTAAAAAAGTCATTGTTTGCTATCGATGTGTTTATAAGTTGATATTTTACAAATCAAGTATGTAATTATATAAATCATTGAATTAAAGATAGTTGTATTTTCATGAAAAGCAGTCCTGAATTTTTTTAATTTATTGAACACAGATGAAAATAAGACTTATACTTAAAATTGTAAAATTGCTTTCCATTTTGTTTTTCTTTTCCATTCTGATAATCAGCTGCACTACATGGAAAGTTGGTACATCAGGACAGAAAAAAATTTCCAGAAAAACGTATGTAATTATTGGAGCTTCCAGCGGGATGGGCCGCGGAATAGCAGAGCAGCTCGGAAAATACAAGGCTAATGTTGTCCTTGCAGCAAGAAGAACCGATCTTCTGGAAGAAGTTGCTGATACCATTCGTAAATACGGCGGTAATGCAGTGGTAGTTACTATGGATATAAGCAGTCAAAAAGATGTGGAAAGAGTGAAGGAAGTGGCCTTAAAAGAATATTCTACAATAGATATTTGGATTAATATGGCTGGCATCACTGCAATAGGACGCTTTTGGGAGGTTCCAATTGAAGATCAAATGCGTGTAATAGATGTTAATTTAAAAGGTTTTTTCTATGCCAGCAGAACTGCGGTAGAACAGTTTATAAAACAGCGGAAAGGCGTATTGATTAATGTAGCTTCAGTTATGGGTGAGATTCCACTGGCTTACCAGAGCGGATATTCTGCTACCAAATCCGGCATCAGAAGTCTGGATTTGGCTCTTTCTCAGGAATTACGTCTGAATGGTTATGACAAAATTAAAGTGGTTACCATTGAACCCTGGGCGGTTGATACTCCAATCTGGCGTCATGCCGCCAACTACACTGGTGTAGAACCGAAAATGGCAATGATGGACGAGCCTGAAAAAATCGTAAATGCGGTTTTAAGAAAATCTTTAAGACCAAAAAAAATAGTGCCGGTAGGATGGAAGGCTCAGGTTTCATCGTTCAGTGCAAATGTTCTTCCAAGGTTTTCAGAAAGGCTGGGCGGAAACATGGTTCAAAAATACATGATTGAAACAGGACCGGGCGTTCCGGATACCCAAGGGGCTATATATGAACCAATTCCTGAAGGACGAGGTATCGATGATGGAGCTAAAGAAAGAATGAAGGAATATAAAAAGAAAAAATAAGTAAATAGCAGCAGAATAGAGTTCTGTAAGACTATGATTTTTCGAAAATTGAATCTTGAAATAGTCATATTAATTTTTCAGCAAATGCCCTGATCAATCAAATAAGTTGTATTTATTATTGATAATAAGGGTTAAATGCCTTGAAAGTTTAAATGTTACAATTCGTTAATTGGATATTTACGATCAAAAAAAAAGCTAGAATCACTTCTGGCTTTTTTTGATTTATTAATTAGTTTTTATTTGCAGATTTATATTCTTCATCAGTAACTGGATTGAGCCAGGTAACCTGAGTATCATCTTTAAAATTGGTGATTGCAATATGGACCATTTTAGTTTCAGCTGCAGCACCATGCCAATGTTCTACATCTTCCGGAATATTTACAACATCTCCTTTTTTTATTAGTTGAGACGCTTTCCCTTTTTCCTGATAAAGTCCCTGGCCATCAATAACCAGCAGAACCTGACCTTTAGGATGCGTATGCCAGTTTGTTCTCGCACCAGGTTCGAAAGTCACGCTGCCAGCTGAGAATTCATTATTTTTATCTCTTGCAATTAAAGGCTCCAGAAAGGCATTACCTGTAAACCAATCCTTAGAAAGTGGCTCACCTTTTGGAAATATTTTTGTTGAAATCATAGTATTTGTATTAGAATTACATGCAGTTAAAAGTACTGTGAATATAATGATTAATTTTTTCATTTTCTTTTCTGTTTTACACAAATTATTGTTTTTGTTTACCTAAAGAGTTTTAATAATCTTTGCAGGTACACCGCCAACAACAGTATTATCAGGAACATCTTTCGAAACAACAGCACCTGCAGCTACAATAGCATTTTCTCCAATTGTAACACCTGACAGGATTACAGCATTTGCCCCAATCCATGCATTTTGTTTAACATGAACGCGGTTTGGAACAAGTGAACTTCTGAGTTTAGGATCTGTCGGATGTCCTTCTGATAATATACTTACATTTGGTGCAATTAGAACATTATCTTCAATAATAATTCCTCCTAAGTCCAAAAAAGTACAGTTAAAATTGATAAAAACGTTCTTTCCAATTTTGATGTTTTTGCCATAATTGATATATATAGGCGTAAAAATTTCAGTACTTTCTGTAATGGAAGTCGCAGTAATCTTGCTTAATATGGATCTAATTTCAAGAGGATTGCTTGAATTGTTCATTTTAGTAAGCAGCTCCTTTGTGTTATAAGAAGATTCACGAAGCCTGTATCGCTGCGAATTCTCGGGAGTTATAATTTTGCCTTTTAAAAGACTGACAAAAATATCTTCCTTATTTTCATTTAAACTCATTTGATCTCTATTGTTTTATTTCAATTTATTTTGAAAAAAAGTCTGAAGCTTTTCAAATGGAATTTTCTCCAGTCTGTCATACAAATCAACATGTACTCCATCTGGAATGATCATTAATTCCTTAGGCTCAGAAGCTGCTCTATAGATATCTTCACTGAAGTATCTTGAGTGTGCATTTTCTCCCGCTATAATAAGAATTGACCGTGGAGAGATTTCTTTTATGTATGATAAAATAGGCATATTCATAAAGGAAATTGGGGTGGTGGCAGTCCAGGATGAGTTAGAGTTGATTGAACGGTTATGAAATCCTCTTGATGTTTTGTAATAATTGAAATATTCCTGCACAAATTGTGGTTCACTACCGGTAAGTTTTTGTGGCAGGTTGTTTGCAGATGGAGCATAATTACCATTTTCAGCATCTTTCCAGCGCTGTACTCCTAATTTTTCAAGATTTTCAGTGCGCTGCTCATCAGTAATAACATCATTATAACCTTTAGACATTACTCTGGTCATGTCATACATACTTGTTGTTGCTACGGCTTTTATACGTTTATCAACAGCCGCGGCATTCAGGGCAAAACCAGCAAATCCACAGATGCCAATTATTCCGATTTTTTCTCTGTCAATGTTTTTTTGTAAACCTAAAAAGTCCACAGCAGCACTAAAATCTTCGGTATTGATATCTGGCGAAGCCACATTTCTCGGCTCTCCACTACTTTCTCCAGTGTAAGAAGGATCAAAAGCTAATGCGGCAAATCCCCGTTCAGCCATTTGATTGGCATATAGCCCGGATGATTGTTCTTTTACAGCTCCAAAAGGACCACTTATTGCCATAGCCGTTAATAATTTGGACTGATTGTCTTTAGGGAGATAAAGATCTCCTGAAAGTGTAATACCGTAGCGGTTTTTAAAAATAACTTTTTGGCGTGTTACTTTATCACTTAATTTAAAAGTATAATGTTCTTCTGTTGTTTTCATGTTTTTATTTTGAGTTGATTTTTTATTTTGTGCGAAAGTCTGTCCGATAAATAAAAAAGAGAATGCGGCTAATAATGCTATTTTCATCTGTTTAAAATGTTTTCAATTACAGATACAAAATTAAAACGGCACCATGAGGTGCCGTTAAAGAATATCAAATCAAAAATTAAGAATTTCAAATCTCATTTTCTCTATACGATTTTGGATTTGTGCCAGTATGTTTTTTAAAAAAATTATTAAAATAAGTAGGGTACTCAAATCCGAGGGCGTAAGCAATTTCAGCAATATTCCAATCTGTGTGGTGCAGGAGAGCCTTTGCTTCAGCAGCGATTCTGTCAGTTATATGTGATGTCGTTGATCTGCCCGTAATCACCTTAACCGCTTTGTTTAGATAATTAACATGTATGTTTAAGTGCTGTGCATAATCTGTCGCCGTTGTCATAAGGAGAGGGTTTTCAGCACTTTCTATCGGGAATTGTCTTTCCAAAAGTTCAAGAAAAACAGAAGCAATTCTTGCAGTTCCATTTTTACCTTCATTATAATTTTCAGAAGGCTGCAGTTTTAGGGATTCGTGAATTATTAAATGAATGTAACTTCGAATAAGTTCATCTTTATAGACATAATTACTTTTTTGCTCCTGTATCATCTTTTGAAAAAGAGTATTTAGAAATAATCTTTGTTCTTCTGAAATGTGTAGAACCGGAGTTCCTCCAATTTTAAAAAAAGGCGATTGATGGAGACTTTCCGATCTTTCAGATTGTTTTAGGAATTCCTCAGAAAATAAAATAGTGTACCCTGAATATTGAGTAGAAATCGTTTCCCATGAATAGGGTATATGAGGATTTCCGAAGAACAGTATAGTCCCCTGCTGATCAAAAGTTTTATCAGCATAATGAATTTTACTGTGACCAGTAGTAAGGCATATCTTAAAGAAATCTTTTCTGCTGTAAGTGCGGGTTGCATTACTGTCGTCTTCAATCTGAAAGGCTTTAAATCCTTTTAATTTAAGTTCATTATTAAACTCAGAAATGCTTCGTGTTATTTTCTCTTTCATTTTGCAAAATTAATAAAATCAAATCTATTGGGTATGGCTTATTAAAGTTTAAAATTGATCATACGTGTTACAGAAAAAATACAGACCTTTTGGACAGCCTCTTCTGGCTGTAGTGACCCGGACTAATTTCGCATCATTTTATTGAAGATTTGAAGAGATTGGCTTACTGGAAGAGATTGGACTTACTGCATATATTATCTATCATAGGCTTTAAGAATTTGGTTTAGTTGCCACAAAACTTATGCAGGATAAAAACTGTATAATTTGCCTAAGTTTTTTGTAGGAGTAAAGACATAAAGTGTACAGGGTTAAACATATGCTTTTCTCGCAAGAATCAAGATATCTAATAACCTTAGTAAATTTTCGTTACCATTTCCTTTACAGGCAAACGAACTTTTTTCATAGCTGCCATATAATCTTTTTCCGAATCACGATATCCTAAAGCCAGGATAACCGCAGAATGCAGCCCTTTCTCTTTCAAACCCAAAACTTCATCGATAACAGAAGTACTAAATCCTTCTATAGGAGTGGCATCCACCTTCAATTCTGCTGCTGCAATAAGTGCAGTTCCTAATGCAATATAAGCCTGTTTTGTCGCCCACAGGGCTTTCTGTTCAGTGTCAATGGCGCCAAAATAAGAATGCAATCCATTCCTAAATCCTGATAACGCACCAGCATCAAGACCTCTTTGATTTTCCGTCATTGCGATGTAATCGTCAATGTAAGTAGAAGTCATGTCAGTGAATGCAGCAAAGACCAGTAAGTGAGAGCAAGAGCGAATCTGTCCATTAAACGAATCGGCACCTAATTTGTTTTGGATTTCCGGGTTGCTAACAACAAAAACACGGTAAGACTGCAGACCGCAAGATGATGCTGAAAGATTTATAGCCTCTAAGATCTGATCGACTTTTTCTTCTGCTACTTTAATGTTGGAATAAGCTTTGACGGCGTAGCGCCATTTTAAATTTTCTATTAAATTCATCACTATATCTATCTTAAATTTTGGCAAATATAAATTATATTGTTTAGTTTTTGGAGACTGGGATGGCTATGGAAATCTTCAAATCGGTCACATTCTGGTACTCTAAAGAATAATTATCTGTTTTACTTTATAATTATATTCATAATAAGATTAATAATCTTAAAAATAATAACATAAAAGAATAATTAACTTAATTATTTGATGATTAAAAATATTAAATCTTTTATTGTGAATTTTGCAGGGTAAAAAAACTAAACTTCTCAATCAAATGAAAGCGAACATACAGCAAGATTTAAGAAAAAGCGAAAATCAGGATATTGAATTCTCCGGGAATACTATCAAGAATGATTTTTTTTTCTCAATAAAGAGTACATGTTTAGATGAAAACTATCACCCTTCAGCTAAAACGCGTCTGACAACAAATTTTGCCAACCTGGCAAGAGGAGCTGATCGCCAGCAAAACTTACGCAATGCATTAAATATGATTAATAATCGATTTAATGCATTGGCTCATTTGGATAATCCAAAAGGGGATCGTTACCATGTAGAACTTGAAATCCTTACAGTAACGATGAGTATTGCTGATCAGAATGGCAGTAGCGATCTGCCCATGATTGAAGTTTTAAAAACCAATATTATTGACCGTAAGACTGGCCAGCAAATCGAAGGGATTGCCGGAAATAACTATTCTTCGTATGTCCGGGATTATGATTTCAGTATTTTATTGATTGAGCACAATAAAAATAAAGCTGCTTTTTCTGTTCCTGAAAATTTTGGTGATTTACACGGAAAACTTTATAAGTGCTTTGTGAATTCAGCCGCTTATAAAGAACACTTTAAGATGGCACCGATTATTTGTTTAAGTGTATCGGGCAACAAAACTTATACCCGCACTGACTATCAGCATCCGGTGCTGGGATTTGAGTATCTGCAGAATGAGTATTCTCTCACTGATGAATATTTTTCTAAAATGGGCCTGAAAGTTCGCTTTTTTATGCCTCCAAACAGTGTGGCTCCGATGGCTTTTTATCATTCAGGAGACCTGCTTGCTGATTATACAGATCTTGGACTGATCAGCTCAATCAGCACGATGGAGACTTTCCAGAAGATTTATCGTCCTGAAATTTACAATGCAAATTCAGTGGCTGGAAAAATCTATCAACCTAGTCTTAAACATGAAGATTATTCGCTTACCCGCGTGGTTTATGACCGTGAAGAGCGCAGCCGACTGGCTGTTGAACAGGGTAAATATGCAGAAGATCATTTCATAAAACCTTATCAGGATATTCTTGAGCAGTGGTCTGCTAATTTTACCCTTTAATTGATTACAACGCATTAAATTATATATTATGAAGAAGTTATTATTACCAACCTCAATTGTTGGAAGTTTACCCAAACCAGCCTGGCTTGCACCACCCGAAAAACTTTGGTCACCTTGGAAATTAGAAGGAAATCAGTTATTGGAAGGAAAACAAGATGCTTTACGTGTCGCATTGCAGGAACAACAATTAGCAGGTCTGGATATCATTTGTGATGGCGAGCAGACACGCCAACATTTTGTAACGACTTTTATCGAACATTTGAGCGGCGTAGATTTTGAAAATCGTAAAACAGTAAAAATCCGTAACCGTTATGATGCAAGTGTTCCTATGGTTGTAGGTGAGATTGCGCGCCAGAAAGCAGTTTTTGTTGAAGATGCTAAATTTCTACGCAAACAGACCAATAAGCCTATAAAATGGGCACTGCCAGGCCCGCTGACAATGGTAGATACCTTGTACGACGACCATTACAAAAGCCGTGAAAAACTGGCGTGGGAATTTGCGAAAGCACTCAATGAAGAAGCAAGAGAACTGCAGGACGCAGGGGTAGATATTATCCAGTTTGATGAGCCTGCGTTTAACGTGTTTTTTGATGAAGTAAACGATTGGGGAATGGCCGCATTAGAAAAGGCAATTGAAGGTTTGCACTGTCAAACCGCGGTTCATATTTGTTACGGTTATGGAATACAGGCCAATACTGATTGGAAAAAAACATTAGGTTCAGAGTGGCGGCAGTACGAAGAAATTTTTCCGAAAATTCAAAAATCTAAAATCGATGTGGTGTCACTAGAATGTCACAACTCCAATGTGCCTTTGGATTTAATGGAACTTGTTCGCGGTAAAAAAGTAATGGTCGGTGCCATTGATGTGGCAACCAACACAATCGAAACACCAGAAGAAGTAGCTAATACCCTGCGTAAAGCTCTTGAATTTGTAGATGCCGAAAATCTTTACCCTTCTACAAACTGCGGTATGGCTCCTTTGTCCCGAAACGTAGCCAACGGCAAGTTAAATGCTTTAAGCGCAGGAGCAGAAATTATTCGTAAAGAACTTGGGATTTAGCCTAAATGTATTAATTTCAATATGTTTTCTCTGTTTGAAGTCTTCTGATCGTAAAATTAAGTTTGAGCTGCTACAAACACACAAATGAATCCAAAAAACCACGTTTAGTTACGTGATATATTTTTATAATCTTTCCTCACGAAGGAATAATATTAAAAACAAATTGAATAAATTATTAGAAGTATTAAAAAAAGCAGGTTTTGACAGTTTCCTGTTAATGATAGCCACCATGATTCTGTTGGCTTATTTTTTGCCGAAACCCGGTATGATCAAAGAACCTGTATCTCTTGAGGAGATTGCAAATGCCGGCGTTTCATTGATTTTCTTGTTTTATGGCATGCGGCTTAGTGTTGAGAAACTAAAAGCCGGACTTTCCAACTGGAAAATGCACATTATTGTCCAGTTGACAACCTTTTTGTTTTTCCCGCTCATTGTTTTGGCATTTCGCCCCTTGTTTGTCAATAACGGCTACGAACTGCTTTGGTTGGGTGTATTTTTTCTGGCAGCTTTGCCGTCTACAGTATCCTCTTCTGTAGTTATGGTTTCCATCGCCAAGGGAAACATTCCCGCAGCCATTTTCAATGCGAGCATTTCCAGTTTAATTGGAGTGGTGGTTACGCCGCTCTGGGTTGGGCTGTTTATAGCTTCTGCAACAGGCGATTTTGATGTCACTCAAATCGTCATAAAGTTGATTCTGCAAGTCTTATTGCCTGTCATCATCGGTATCAGCCTCAATTCCCGTTTTGGTGTCCTTGCAGAAAAATATAAGAAACAGCTCAAATATTTCGATCAGGCTGTCATTCTAACTATCATTTACACGTCGTTTTGCAAGTCATTCTCCGAACATCTTTTCGACGATTTCACTGCTATTGAACTTGCGGGACTCGCCGCAGGTATGATGGTCTTGTTTTTTGCTGTATTCTTTGGTGTCGGACTACTAAGCCGCTTGTTTGGTTTTTCAGATGAAGACCGTGTTACGGTCTTATTCTGCGGATCTAAAAAGTCACTGGTACACGGAACTGTCATGTCAAAAGTCCTCTTTCAGCACAGTACCATCACCGGAATCGTATTGTTACCATTAATGCTTTATCATGCGTTGCAATTGATTGCCGCCAGCATTATCGCTCAGGGTATGGCCAGACGAAAAGAAGTATAGCTGCACTTGAATGTAATTGCAGATTATTCTGTTTTTAATTTGTATAAAATAGGATTTTTTGTGTTCTTTTTGGTTAAATTTGAAGAATTTTATTCTGATTTACGAATAAGGTTAAATCTACTTAAAATAATATTTATGGAGCAGATAGACGATATTGACCTACAGTTGTTAAATATACTTCACGATAATTCGAAATACACGGTAAAAGAACTTGCAAAGATGGTAAATCTTTCGGCATCACCTGTCTTTGAGCGAATTAAAAGATTGGAGAAAAATGGTTATATTAAAAAATATATAGCACTTCTTGATGCAGAAAAACTAAACAGGGGATTTATAGTTTTCTGTAATATAAAGCTTAAACAGCACGATCGTAATATTGGAAATCAGTTTGTTAATGATATTATGAAAATAGAGGAAGTTGTGGAATGTTACAATATTTCGGGAGATTACGATTTTTTAATGAAAGTTTCTGCCAAAGATATGAAGCATTATCAGGATTTTGTTTTTAACAAATTGGGATCAGTTGAAAGTATAGGGAGTACGCAGAGTACATTTGTTATGTCTGAGATAAAAAATACATATTGATAGTTTTGTTTAATCCTCAACTTTTGTAACTGTTACTCCGTCCATCCCCTCATTCTAAATTCTGAACAGTGGGCATAAAAACAAAAAGCCTGCAAATTTAAGTATTTGCAGGCTTTTTCACATTTTCCGTGGGGAGAGCAGGATTCGAACTTTATCGCTGAAGGTCCTGTCTATGCTAGGTTTTATATAATGTTTTTGACCAATGTGCACCGATTCTGCACCCAAAATTCAATTCTTTACTGTATCAATATTAAATCATTCACTAAAATTAAAATACTAACGTATTAACAGACAGTAGTATTATTCTTTTTGTTTTACAAATATATTATAAATATTTAAAATGGAGACCTATCGTGAATTTTAGTTTTTTTTAAAACTTGAAAATTCTCTTTTTAAGCCTTCAGCGCAGGAAGAGACTTCGCGAATCTTATTTTAACACCAGTATTGAAGGGCTTTCACAATTGTTTGTAAGAACAGGTATACGAATAAGTGCACTCACAAATTATTATAAAAAACACATATTAAAAATGAAAGGGGACAAAACAAAGAAAGTTTTTGTATCAATATTTTAATTCATTGTACATTATCTATTTTGACAGATAAATAATTCATTAGGATTTCATCCCTAAAATAAGGATTTTATTGTTTTTAAATAAAAGATGTCTCTAATGTTTTTTTTGTTAAAAAACAGACTTTGTATTAACCTTATCAGCTTTTTTCCAATACTAATTTATCAAAACTATCATTTCGATATTTTTACATATTTGATAAATAAAGCCTGCTTCTGGGTAATTATGTGCAAGTATAATATAAAGGCACTTTGTATCTTGCTTTTTTAAATTATATAAGTGTAGTACAATTGCTAAAAAAAGGTTTTGGTAATCAAAACCTACTATTTAATAAATAAATTTTATCTTGAGAAAGCTACTGATTTTTAAATTGTTCACCATCAATACTACTGCGAAGACTGTTATTTAAATTAAACAACAATTAGTGATATAACGACGAATGTTGACAACGCTAACGCTACAACTAACGTTACGGATATTAAAAATATTTTTAAGGATGGAATCTATCTCTTTTTACCAGATTACGCTGTAGTGAAATGCATTGACATTACTAATTATGGAAACTGAATAAAAAAGATTGTTTTTTTTATTTGAAGATTATAATTAGGCTGAGATAGAAGTTAATTGGAGCAAATTTATTTATAATGGTCAATTAGCATCCTTTCAAGATTACCGCCTATAAGCCAAGTACTGTTGTTGCAGATGAAAAATCTAAAGTCAATTTAAAAATCAATAATAAAGGCTTTTAATAAAGGAGTTTCCTTATACTTAGTAAATCGTTATAATTTTTAATAAAAAGAATCTTTACAAGAATATGAAAAAGATATTATTTCTACTGTTTTTTGGTGGCAGTTTTCTTTTGAATGCACAAACACTTGAAAGTACAGCCAAAGAGAAAATTAAAGTTTTAGAAGCCACTATCAAAAGAGCTGAGCAAAAACACATTGATGTCCAAAAAGAAAAAATGACTATTCGTACGGCAACAACTTTTTTAGAATTTGCTAATTGGGATGCGAAACATATTGAGGAGAATACAAAAGCATTTAAACTGGTGAACACCTATAAAAAGGAAGCAGGAACATTGGCAAAGAATTTAGCTGATTTTGAGCGTTCAGAAGTTGTCATCATGTTAGAAGAGGCTACTACTGCACTTCAATCCATTATTGATGGAAAAGTTATAAGAAAACCAAGTCCGAAAGTAGATTGGTCGAAAGTTCGTTTACAGCAAGATGCTTTGGTTTTTAATAATAGGCCTGTTTTTTTGGCAGATTATACATGGAAGCCCACTAAAGGTTCCTTGCAAGAATATTTCGGAGCATTGGATGGATTCTTTTTAACACCATCCTACGTAACAGATGATACAGGAACTATTAATCCTAAAAAACTGCAAGAATTGCAACGTAAACCTCAAGGTACGATTGGTTTTATTTTCTTAAACCATAAAGTTGCTCCAGATTGGGCAGAAAAAAAATACGGACCCGGTTTCAAAATGCGTGAAACGACCTATACTGGATATGATATTGACAATCGAGGAGCTCGTTTTATTCAAGAAAATTTAATAAAAGCGATGGTGCCAAAAATGGCTGGTAAAAATTATTCGCAATTGGGTTATATGTTGTGCAACGAACCACACTTTTTTACCACTGCTGGTGCTTGGGCTACGGGTCCTGTTTCTGAGTATTCAATGGAAAAGTTTAGAGCTTGGCTAACGAATAAGCATCATTCTTTGAGTGAGTTAAATGCGTTGTGGAAAACAGATTTTAAGACTTTTGATAAAGTGACTCTTGAAATTCCTATTTCAGAACAATTATTAGGTACGCCACAATGGTACGATTGGGTTACTTTTAATAATTACCGTGTTACCAAATGGTTTAATTTTCTAAAAGATGAAATTGTAAAATACGATCCCCAAGCTAAAGTCCACTTGAAAATAATGCCCCATTTATGGTCAGATAATAAACGAAACCATGGGTTGGATGTAGCCGCTTTGACAGACATGAGCGGTATAATTGGGAATGATGCTGCGGCTAGTTACTCCACAGCCTGGGGAGAACCTGATGATTTATGGCAAGACTATTCTTTTTCATGGCGTGAGCTGTGTATGAGTTATGATTTTTTTAAATCGATAAGTCCCGACAAAATTATTTTCAATAGTGAAGGACACTTTTTATCAACAGTACGGTTTAGAGATTTGTATATGAAACCCGATTATGCACGCACAGTTTATTGGTTGGCGCATACTTTAGGACTGAATGCTTCACAAACTTGGTATTGGCCACGAAAAGAAGATGGCTCGATGAAGAAAGAAAACGACAAAGGATATGCTGGATCAGTGATTCAGCAGCCTAGAATCGTCAATGAAGTTACTACTACGATGATGGATTTAAATACTTTTTCCGAAGAGATCACTGCTTTGCAACGCCAAAAGAAACCGATTCGTATTTTTTATTCCGAGACATCGGCAGTCAACACATCCAATTATATGGACGAGGTTTTTGAGGTGTATAAATCACTTTATTTTGATGGAATACCTATTGGTTTCGCGACCAAAGATATTATCTGTAAACAAGACAATAACTTATGGGATGTAATAATAGTTCACAAAACGCCATACGTAACTGATGCTGAATTTAAAATTCTACAGACCTATTTAGACAATGGAGGAACGGTGATTGTAGATTCAGAAAGTTTAAAAATGAACGAATATAAACAAATTCGCAAGGAAGTTTTACAAGTCAGCAAAGGTAAACTTATTTGGAGTACATCAGTACCAAATAGTACACAGAAAGCATTTGAAATTGTGAATGAAAAAAAGCATACTTCTCAATTTAATTTGGTAGAAAATAATGCATTAAATACGAAAGGCTGCATTTGGAAAACGGCTGTAATGCCTGATGGCAGGTCAATTATTTCAATCGTTAATATAGGAAAAGGAACTGCTGAAGTAACATTAACTTTTGGAGATGAAAAGACGAATGTGTTTACAAATTTAATTACCGGAGAAACAGTATATAAAAGCTTTAAAATGAATTCCAAAACTGTTTTATTACTAGAAGCTAAACAATGAAGAGGTAAATCATGAAAATATATACATTTTGCAGTCTTGTTTTCCTAGTAGGAACAACAGTAGCCACAGCACAAACTGATTTTTTTAGAAAATTAAAAAAAGAAGATGTAGCTTCTAATCCAAGTATTCAATGGACACAATTTGGCCCAGGAATGAGCGGAAATAATAAGTCGGCTTTTTGGCATCCATTAGATCCCAATGTTCTTTTTATTTCGCCAAATATGGGAAATTCATATCGAACTACGGATAAAGGATTAACATATGAAACTGTTTTAGACGAAGATGGTTCTTCTATAAAAATGGGA
The DNA here is from genome assembly GCF_010645065.1 of Flavobacterium fluviatile. Taxonomy (GTDB): domain Bacteria; phylum Bacteroidota; class Bacteroidia; order Flavobacteriales; family Flavobacteriaceae; genus Flavobacterium; species Flavobacterium fluviatile. The sequence goes on from NZ_JAADZW010000001.1 coordinate 51,832, forward strand.
ACTCGTGGCCCAGACGAATTCAATAGTATTGATTTCTCTAGACAAAACCCCAATTTTGGTTTTAGTACAGATTCTAGGCCTTTGGGGTTATTTATGACGACCAATAAAGGGAAAACTTGGATCACAAATGAAGAGTTAGTAAAGGTATTTGGTAAATCAAGATTATCCTGTATCACGGTGAATCCAAAAGATGAAAATGTTTGGTATGTTGGCGCAGGAGCTATGAGAGAATGGGGTCGCATTCTTTTTAGCAAAGAACAACCACATGGGACTTATACTGATGCTAATAGCCAAGGGAAAATTTGGAAATCTACTAATAAAGGAAAAACATGGGAACTAATCAATTCAGGTTTACATGCTAAGGCCGAAATTGAAACAATTATTGTAGATCCTGTGGATGCGAATATTATTTATGCCAATTCCAATTATGGATTTTACAAAAGCACCGATGCTGGCAAACATTGGGAACTAAAAATAAACGGAATTGACACGGATGTGATTCGCTCGTTTACGATGCATCATGACAAACAAACGAATAAGGTGACACTATTTGTTATCGCTAGTGTTTTGTGGGAAGCCGATGGTAAAACCATAAAAGATGCTGCTGGAGGAATTTTTAAAAGTACCGACAAAGGAGAAAATTGGACTAAAATAAATGGTGATTTGGCAGTTGATATGAATCAATTTGCTAGTGATAAAAGCATCATCAAAAGTTATTACAATGTTGTGGGGTACTTTTTTGGTGTGTCTATTGCCAAAGCACAGGCGATGTTTCCAGAATTACCCCAAAGCCTTACGTTTCGATTCAACGAATTAACTGTTGATCCTAATGATGCTAATAATTTGTATTTGGTCAATATGTATTCTAATGCGTCGAGGAATAATTTTATTCCAGGTTGTTTGTGGCGCAGTAAGGATGGAGGGAAACATTGGTTTGTAACGTTTAGAAACGGAAAAAATTGGAACCAAGGCAAAGATGTTAACTATCGGAAACAAAGAAATAATCCAATGGGAACCAATGTGTCTTTACTGTATTTGCACGATTGGATTAACCGTGATACGTATGATCGAAAAGCTTGTAATTTTGTCCGATTCAATGCCGATGGAACAGTATTGCACACCCAATTGGCCAAAATTTCGCTGATGTCTTATGATAAAGGGGATACTTGGGTAGATATTGATGATGTAAAAACAGCTTCAAGTGACGAAAGTTATATTGGTGCAGGAAATAGCAATTTACCTGGTCATGGTTTTTATCAGGATTTGCGTTTTCCAGGGAAAGTTTTTTGTGCTGCTGGAGAAAATTCACTTTGGGTTACCAATGATGACATCAGTAAAGAAAGACCTAACCGCCAGTCAGCAACGTATCACGATTTACTTGGAAGCGAATCTTCTTTGAGTTGTTACGCTATTCATCCTAAAAATCCATTAATTCATTTTGCTTTGTTTTTTAGACAAGATAAAAGAGGTAAATTAATGAAATCAATTGATGGAGGTAAAACATGGAAAGAACAAGGAATTCCAATCCCTGCTTGGGAAGTAAAAGCACATAGCGGTGATCAATCCGTACATCAATTGAGTTTGATTATTGATCCTGTACAACCTGATAATATGTATTTCTGTGTACCAAAAACAGCAAAAAACATGGAGTTTGTAGGCGATAGCGAAACTGGTTTTGGAGTGCATAAATCAACTGATGGAGGTGTTACTTGGTCTGAAATTAATAACGGATTAGCACCCTCACGTGATGTATCCATGCTTAAATTTGACCCTAACAATCCTGCTGTTTTATATGCTACCGTGCAAGGAAATAAGGGGGGATTATACAAATCAACCAATCGTGGAGAGCAATGGGAAGAAGTAGAAAGCACCATTGCTATCAAAGGGAAACTTGGGATTAATGATATTCATTTTGCTCCTGATGGCAAAGTCTATATCACATCGGGTTACAAAAATGCAGCTACTGATGAGGGCGGACTTTGGGTAAGTGATCAAAAATTGAAATCTTGGAAAAAAATATTTGATTATCCTTGGTGTAATCGCGTTGAGGTGGCTCAATATGATTCGAAAGTGATCCTGCTTTCAACACTTGCAAATACAAATGTCGAAGGCCGCAATGCAGGGGTTTACCTGTCTAAAGATGGCGGTGCAACCTGGATAAAAATGAACAAAGGAAACGGACAATCAGACCGTGTGAATGATATTGCAATCGACTATTTCACACCTGGAAAATATTACGCATCTACTTATGGAAGTGGGTTTTATGTAGCTAAGGAGTAATCGTAAAGTATAATTAATTATGAGTAGCATCAAGTGGAGTCTTTTATTAAGTTCGTTTTATTAAGAGCAGAACGTATCGTTCATTCAGGTTAATACCGTCCTGCTATCCGCTCTATCTTGTGGCGGCATAAATGCCCGCCGCCACAAGGATGCCGCTTCTATCCTTTAGATTTGTTAGGAAGATTTAAAGTAATTTTAATCAACAACCAAACTGACAAAGTGAACCTTCTCTTCTATCAAAGTTTGCTACTTATGCCCTGATTAGGACTTTGTCAGTTTTATTGAATAAGCTTCAGAATAGTAATTAAGGATTTAATGCCTATTATCAAGGATATGAATGTATTCAATAGTTGGTTGCTAATTTTTAAAACATTTTCTTATGAACAAATTTAAACATTTTCTAGGCATCGATGTATCCAAGGAATATTTTGATGCAGTTTTAATTCTGAATGGAGCAAAAGAAAAACCAATTCACAATCAATTTGCAAATGATTCCAAAGGAGTAAAAACATTAAATCAATGGCTTAAAAAGCAAGGCGCTACAAATCAGCAAACTCTAGTTTGCTTAGAACATACGGGTATGTATGGAAAATTAATCATTAAATATTTAATGGGTTTCAATTATTCTCTTTGGGTAGAAATGTCTTTGAAAATCATTAGGAGTATGGGACTTCAAAGAGGAAAAAATGATAAAATTGATGCAGAAAGAATTGCGGTTTATGCAATGAAAAATCAGCAGGAAGCTATCATTTATAAAGCTCCCAGCCGAACTGTTGAAAAGATCAGAAATCTAATGTCATTAAGGGAAAAACTAATTCTTACCAAAGCTTCTTTGATACGCAATTCAAAAGAAATGAAATCGTTAGACCCGGAAGTATCTAAACTTTCTGATAAATTTCAAAAGCAAACCATAAAAGGAATTACTTCTGATTTAAAGCAAATAGAAAAACAATTAGATTTGTTTATAAAAGAAGATGAAAACTTAAGCAAAATTTATTCACAAGCCATTTCAGTTCCTGGAGTTGGTAAAGTAACTACTCTATATCTAATCTGTTTTACAAATGAATTCACAACCTATTCAACGCCAAGACAATTGGCTTGTTACGCAGGAGTCGTGCCTTTTGAACATACTTCAGGCAAAAGCATAAGGCTAAGACCGAAAGTTCATCATATGGCTAACAAAAAGCTTAAAAAACAATTACATATGTGTGCCTTGTCGGCAGTTAATCACGACCCAGAAATGAAAGAATATTTTAAAAGAAAAGTACAAGAAGAAAAAAATAAAATGCTCGTAATTAACAATGTCAGAAATAAAATAGTACATCGTATATGTGCCTGTATTAGAGATAATAAAACATTTGAGGTTAGAAAATCAGCATAGATAACCATTGATACCAACGGATAAGAAAAACTAAAGTAAGACATAAAAAAACTTTTGTGGAATTCTTTTCCGCTGACTTGACGTGTCTTAAAATAAAACTAATTTGCACTTAAAAAAAAAATGTTCTTTAACTTGTTTATATCATAGTAATCAGGGCTAAAGAGTCCATTTTTTGCATTTATTCAAGCATCAAAAAAGGAGTAATTACCTATTTCAAAAGCAAAGCCATGAGACCGTGTCATGGCTTTTTTACGATTCGTCTGCACTAAATTATCAACAGATACATAATAAAAACGGATACATACAAAAATCATCTAGTTTTCAAATATTTTTGAAGTAGTGTTATATGCACTTAACTTTAATCAAATGAAAATCAAACTTATTTTTTTATCATTTCTCCTTTTTGGAATCACGATTGTGGGTACTATTAATTCTTACGCAAATGAAACTCCACCGTCCAAAGGAATTTTTAGTATCGAAACAGGATACACAATAACCAAAGTGCGTACAGCATTGGATAAGAAAAAATCTTTTGTAGTAGCAAGTAGCTATGAAGGAACGCTTTTAGGAATTTCCTATGAAGGTAAGATTCTTTGGAAAAATGCCTTATCGGGTTTTATGAATCAGGACATCTGGTGTCAGGACATTACTGGCGATGGAAAAGACGAAATTCTAGCCGCCAATTCGGATGGAACACTATATTGCTTAAGTGCTGACGGGAAATTGTTATGGCAATTCAAGAAAGACGATACGCCTATGTACGCTGTTTGCGTCATCATAAAAGATAAAGTGCCTTATGTAGTTTGTGGTGGATTCGATAAAAGTATATACTACCTCAATGCAGCTGGAAAAGAAGTAAAACAACTGAAATCAAAGACCTATTCGATAGAGAAAAACTCAGGGAAACTAGAAGGTAAAATTCCAGAAAACAATACACATACCCCAAATTTTATTCGTTCTATTCCGCAAGCGGATGGGAGTGACGTCTTAGCGATTTTAGGAACCAACAATCACATGAGTTCTTCTGGTACGATCTATTTATTCAAACCATTGGAAGACCAGCCTTTTCGCAAAGATAAAGTAACGGTTCCAAGATCGATGGGAGATTTTAAAGTAATGGATCTAAATGAAGATGGCGAAAACGAAGTTCTTTTAGGGAATTCTGTTCATACAAGTGATACGGGTTACGGGATTTACGACCCCAAAACAGGAAATACTAAAGTGGTTAAGATTAAATCAAAAGACCTAGATACCGGCTATTTAATTGTTCAAGGAGAGAAAATAGGTGCTGGTAAGAATAGTCAATTGTTGGTTTTAATGGGAGATCGCATCTTGTTAGTGAACCCAAATTTGGATATGAAAAAAGCAGAGACCTTGGTGTCCAAACATGCTTTTAATGATGTATGGAAAGATCCTTCTACAGGCAAAATTATTTTGGCAAGCGATCAAAGTGGTGGGAGTTGCATTCATATCATCGATACCGAAGAGGCTATTTGGAAAAAAGAATACATCAATATCAACCCTCCAGGGAAAATACAATCAATTCTAAAAAACACCGAAGTTATTGTAGAAAGCATCAAGAAGTTCAAACCTTTGGCTTGGGAGCGAAAACCTTTGCCGGTTTATTTCATGTCTGAGAATTTCAAAACACCTTTGGCAATTTCAGTTTCAGATAATATCAAAAAGAATTTTAGTAGTCCTGTTTTTCTGAACAGCAAACACATGACGCAAGTGCAATCTCCCGAGAGCTGGAACAGAGATGCAATGACCAACGAAAAATACCGCAACAAACGTGATAGAAGAAAAAAATACAATTTAAGTCAACAGGAAGTACTTGATATTTTGGGTAAGGAGTACATAAATAGTCCTGGTTTAGCGACTTGGGGCGGACATGGAAACGATCCTTATTTCTACAGTTTGCAAACCACCGAAAAATTAATTGATATTGCAGCAGGAAAAAAAACAGTATTGATTTATCCTGAATTGGAAGATCATACAGATGATTTTCAATTTGTATTGAATGACTTAATTAATCCTTTGGCGAAATATTCGCAAGGAAAAAATACTAATTTGTTTTTACGAACCAAAAATATTTTTTGGCTAGGTTCTATTTACAAACCCCAATGGAAAAATTTCATGTCGGGAGAATATACTGATGTTTTTGTACCCTCAATGGAAGAAACCACTGATAAAATAATGGAATTAAGTCTTTCGGGTCGTTTAGGAATTTGGACGAGTGGCGCTACAAACAGTTGGGGATCACGTGCCGTGAGAGACAACACTAGTTTTGACCGCCAACGTCAGGTGTCGTATCAAACCATTCCAAACCATTATTTACGCATGTTGGTGTATCATATTTCGTATGGAGCTACTTATTTAGATAATTTCCCTATTGACCAAGATTATATGAGTGTACTTTGGAATTTGATTGCCAAAGGTGCTTTATATGTGCCCCAAAGTAAAGAGATTTTAAGCTTTTCGCCAGTGCATTTAGCGATGATAGAACCAAATGAGAATTTTATTCAAGAGGGTGGAAATAACAAATACACCACATTCTTCGATAAAAAATATGAAGACGAGAATCCAGCGGTTTTCAGCAGAATGACGGGATGTTGGCCAGGAGCTCAAGTTACGCCTTGGGATTTTTCAAGATATGCGGCTGGAGTAACAGATCGTCGTTTGAATTTCTTGGCACCATACAAAAACGGTCTGGTATTAATTGTGCCTCCGCAAAAAGGAGCTTTGGCTAAAACGGATGAACCTAGAGGAAAACTTACCGATCATTTGCATCCTTTTTATAAAAACAATACCAAAGAATACATCACAGACGGTAAAGATTACATCTCCGCTGATGGAAAAGAAAAATATCCAGCTAATACCTATTACAAAGGAATTGAAAAAGACATCAATGAGAGTGCAAAATTATTGCCTATCACTGTTTCAGGAGAAGTTGCTTGGGTTGTAGCACAAACAGCTCCAGCACACTTACGCCTAACCATCATCGATAGTGGATACATTAACCCTGCAGAACGCCTAGCAAATATTAGTTTCAATGGCGTAAAACCTGTAAAAATCACAGATGTTTTGACAGGTGAAAAGTGGGATTCTAAAAACACATCTTCGGTAAAAATTGATGTGCCCGTAGGTTCTTTCCGTTTTATTGATGTAGAATTAGAGAAAGCTTTTTAAATAAATTTTGTCATTCTACAAGGTCTTTTTGACCTTGTAGGTACAAATTAACTCTAATTTGGATTTTACTGATAAGAATTTTTTTGAAACAAGATTAATTAAACCTTATCTCAATGTACGCGTCTAACTAGCAAACTAAAAACGATTTCTTAGAACATAAGAAAGAAAAAATAAAACAGATAAAAAATGAGAAAGTCATTAATGTTAGGTTTAGTAGTGCTAGTCACTCTATTTTCTAATATCAATATACAAGCCCAAAAAAATCAAAAGACTAATTTGATTTGGATTATTACTGACGAACATAATATTAGAACCATCGGTGCCTATAGAGACCAATTGACCCCAGAACAAGCATTGTTATGGGGGCCAAAAGCTTTTCCAGACACACCTAACTTGGATGCTTTGGCCAAGAACGGAACTATTTTTAACCGCATGTATTGCAGTGCGCCTGTATGTTCGGCTTCGCGTAGTTCTATGTTTACAGGCATGTATCCTGTGACCTTGGGTATTCCAAACAATTCAAACACTAATGGCGATGGGAAATACTTAAAACCAGATGTAACGACTATTGCTGATGTTTTATCAAAAGCAGGATACATGACTGGTTATACAGGCAAATGGCACCTAGCTGAAAGTAGAGATGCATCAGGAGATAAAGACCATGATGAGTGGTGGTCTCCTTATCCAGTAGGTGCTCCTGAGGACACTTATGGTTTTCAAGATAAAAGATTTATGTTCAATGGTGGACATGAGAAATACAAAGGACTTGACGCCAATGGAAGTCCTTATTTTGCAAGTAAAAATGTAAAATTAATTGGAAAAGACAAATACGGACAACCGTTATTTGAAGATGCTAAGTATAAGAATGTAAAGCACACCACCGACTTTTTGACGGACCGAGCTTTGGATTTTATTGATACCAATAAAAGCAAACCATTTTATTTGGTTTTAAGCATTCCAGACCCTCATACACCTGATGTAGTGCGTGCTCCTTATGATACTATGTACAAAGGAACAGTAACTCAATTGCCAGCGACTTATAAAACGGCGTACGAAAATAAAACCAATCCAGACCTACCTTCTTGGCAAAAACCAGATGCAAAAACAAAAAATGAAACCAAATTAAAAAACGAAATCGAACAGTATTTCGGAATGGTTAAATTGATCGATGATAATCTAGGACGTTTGGTTCAAAAACTAAAAGACGACGGTGTTTATGAGAATACGATTATTGTTTTTTCATCAGATCATGGAGATTTGTTAGGTGAACACGGACGTGTAAACAAAGGAACCATTCACGAAGCTTCGTCTAAAATTCCTTTTATCGTTGCGCAAGGAGCAACAGGAAAATCGCCATTAATTCCAAGAGGAAAAGTAATCAATGAAGCTGGTAATACAACGGACTGGATGCCCACTTTCTTAAAAGTTTTGGGTGTAGATTGCCCAAAGGTCGCTGGACGTGATTTAACGCCTTTGTTGAATAAAAAACCAGTTAATTGGAATGATGTGACTTTTGTAAAGTTAGGTTTCTACGCAGCCGTTACAGACCAATACAAATTAGTTCTTGCTCAAAAAGATGTGCCTTGGTTATTGGATATTAAAGCGGATCCAACAGAAAGAATCAACTTTATCAATGATTCAAAATACAGTGCAGTAATTAAAAAACTAGCAATGGAATTAAAAGGTTATATGAAAAATAATAAAGATAAAAATGAGGGTGTTTCTAAAAAACTAGACGAACTAATTTCGAAATAAAACAAATAATGATGAAAAATTTAGCAATAGTAATTTTTGTAACTGTATTCTCTTTTTTTGGTGCAAAAGCACAAGATTTAAAAAGCAGTCCGTATGTTGATGTTTCAGATATGGATTTATTTCCACCAAAGTTTGATTCAAATGATGCAGGTTCAATTTCCGAAACTACGCCTGGACCAGTAAAAAATTTTAGTCACATTAATGGGAAAGATGATACAACTCGTTTGAATAAAGAAATTGATGGACTGTCAAAAGGAGGAACAATAAATGTAGTTGCTGGAACTTATATTTTTGAGAGTGTAAACATTACATCCAATATTCGTTTGAATTTTGCCCCAGGTGTTGTTGTCAAAATTCCAGCAGGTAAGGATGGATTCTACATAGGAAAAGAGCCTAATCAAGCTAGAGTAGAAAATGTTAAATTTATTGGTACAGGAACTCTTTCTACTAGACCTAAATTTATTTTAGAAAGAGATGGGAAAAAAGTAACCAGACTGATGCAAATAGGATATGCATATAATGTTTTAATCCAAAACTTTACGATTGAGGATAATCAAACCAAAGGAGCGGCCATAGCATTTAATCCAGTACAAATAGGAAAAACCACCACAGCCTACAGACCTGAAAAAGTGACGCTAAATAACATTGGACAGACAGGTGGATCGGTTGGTTACGGACTAGCACAATTAAACGTGGGGCAGAACATAACCATGCGAAATTTAAGCTGTGAAGGAGGTGTAACCTGTAGAATAGAATCGCACAATGGTCGTAAATACGACTTAGGAACAGCCGATCTTCGAATGCTGAATGTTTCTAATAAATTTGGTTTTGCTACGGTACTATTACAACCACATTCTGTAGAAAACGGTACAATTACTGTTGATGGAGCAACTTCTTATGGTAGTGCTTTTACCGCATTTATTGTCGAAGGTTTTGTAGCTCAAGAATCAAAAAGAAAACAAGTTGGAACTTTTGCTGCTAATTCGTCATTTAAAAATATAAGTATGGTAGCTACAGATGATACGGCTACACTTCCTTTTAAAAATGTGAAATACCTAAATCCAGAATTGAACACCTTATACAGTAAACCTAATTTTAAGATTGACAATACGGATGTCAATGTAGAATTTGATGCTCAAGGTTTACCTACTAGTAATGCACCTCTGTTAGGCCCTTCAGTAGCTGCGATATATACAAGTGCTGTATGCTATCAACCGCAATTGCCAGCTTTGAAACATATTAGTATCACAGGGAAAACAGACTTTAGAGAGAAGATTTTACGTAAACCAAAAGATAAATAATACTGTCTGAAAAAGTAATTCCGCTAGTCATAAATTTTTTAATTGTAATAAAATGAAGTTAAGTGTTTATACTTTATTGATAGTTGTCAGTTTAGTTGTGAGCCCCTTGCATCCCCACAATTCAAAAGAGTTAATTCAAGTGGTTTTGCTTGGTGGTCAGTCTAATATGGCTGGTCATGGACAATATGAAGCGTTAAGTACCACTGATAAACAAAGAATTGATAAAATAGCAGATAGGCTTCTGGCTTCTATAAAGGACAACGACCCCACTCCCTTATCTTATGCTGAAGGGAAGAGTCATGTGAAAAATTTTGGTCCTGAATTGTTTTTGGGTGTGGAACTAGCAGAATAAATCCAATTCAACAGTATCTGTTTATCAAACATGCCGTGGGAGGCACCTCACTTTATGGCGCTTGGAGTCCTAATTGGACTACAGAAAAAGCTTTAGCGAGTGAAATAGGTGAAGCAAGACAAGGCGCTAAATTGTATGCTGAACATTTGAGTTATATTCGTCAACAATTAGAGCGTCTTACGAATGAGGGAAAACGGTACTAAATAATAGGTATGTTCTGGATGCAAGGTGAAAAAGATACCCATGATGATTTTACCGCAAAAATCCTATGGAGAGAATTTGAAAATATTGATTGATTCATATCATAAAGAATTTAAAATTCCAAACCTGCCATTTGTTTTTGGTCAAATAAATTGTCCTCCAGGGAAAAAATATACTGAAGGAGTTCAAATTGTCAGAAACGAAATGGAAAATGTTGCAAGCACTGTCAAAAATACGGTTATGGTAAAAACGGACATTTCAGTGGATTGGAATCATTTTAGAAAAGATGCTGATAACGTTCACTACAATGCTGAAGGACAAAAAAGGCTAGGTACAGCTTTTGCGAATGCATACCTTCATGTAGCGCAATAATTTTTGATTAAAATTAGGATTACAAGAGCAAATACCGAAGTTTTACTGCGGCATTTGCTCTTTTTTTACTTCAGGTAAAAAACTGTAACTATTGAATTAATCCTAATTGATTGAACAAAAAGAGCAAATAGTTGTTGTATTTCAACATAAAAACTGTCAAAGACACATTAATAACGGACAGGTACATAGATTTAGTAGTATTTGATGAATTTAGTACTCTGTTTATAATAGAGCGCAATCACCGCTGTTTTTTATAGATAACGAATTAAAACAATGAAAAAAAATAATCAAAAGTAGTTGAATTAGCTTTCTTCTCTATTCTTAATCCAGCTAAATACTTTGGACAAATTAATTCAAAATATAATGAAGTACTACGTAAAAATATCTTGTTTAATCGTATTGTTAATGGTTGTTTTTTTATTGTTAATTACGGGTTGTAAAAACAATAAAGAGCCAAATGAAAACGGAAAATCAAAACCGAATATCATTCTTTTTGTGGCTGATGATCACGGGATGGATGCGTTAGGTTGTTATGGAAACCTCGTGATTCAAACCCCAAATTTAGACAAATTAGCAGCCGAAGGAACTCGATTCACTAATGCGTATTGTACCAGCGCTAGTGCTGCTAGTCGCTCAGTGATTTTATCTGGAAAATATGGTCATGCGACAGGCTCTTACGGTCATGTACACGAGTATCATCATTTTAGCACTTTTGATGATGTAAAATCATTGCCCGTTTTACTAGAAGAAAACGGATATTTAACAGCTAGAATTGGAAAATACCATGTTGCTCCTGAAAAAGTATATCATTTTCAAGAAGAATTAAAGGCCAATCCAAGGAATACATACGAAATGGCAGAGAAATGTGCCGATGTTTTAAAATCAGACAAGCCGTTCTTTCTGTATTTCTGTACGGATGATCCACACCGTGAAAAATCAACTGATCCAAGCAGGTGGGATACTCCCAATAGTGTTGGAAACAAACCCGAAGGATTTCCAGGAGTAAAAACGACAGTCTATGATCCAAAAGATGTTATGGTACCATATTTTTTACCAGACACAAAACAATCACGCGAAGAAATTGCGCAGTATTACCAAAGTATCTCTCGTATTGATCAAGGTTTTGGAAAATTAATGGAAATGCTTAAAGCCAGAGGAAAAGACAAAAACACCATTGTGCTTTATATTTCAGACAACGGAATGGCGTTCCCAGAGGCAAAAAACAACGGTATGAACCTGGGATTAAACTGCCTTGCATCATTAAAGACCCATTTAAATCGAAAAAAGGAAATGTGAATAGTGCAATGATTTCTTGGGTAGATTTAACACCAACTATTCTTGATATGGCGGGAGTTGATGCTCGAGAAACCAAGTTTCATGGTCGTTCTTTTAACTCCATAATTGACGAGCAAAATCCTAAAGGTTGGAACGAAATTAATGCTTCGCATACCTTTCACGAAATTACCATGTATTACCCAATGCGTGTGGTAGGCAGGGGTGATTATAAATTAATTTAGAATATCGCTTATCCGTTAGAATATCCTTTTGCATCTGATTTATGGGCTTCCTCTACTTGGCAACAAGTATATCGCAATAAAGTGGACAAGTATGGAAAACGTAGCGTTCAGGATTACTTACATCATCCAGAATTTGAATTGTTTGATTTGAGAAACGACCCTGATGAGACCAAAAATTTGGCGACCGATAAAAATTATACTGCTACTTTGGAAGTGATGAAAAAGAGTTTAAAAGAATTTCAAAAAAAAAACGAGAGATCCTTGGATTATTATATGGGAACATGATAGTAGTTTTCAAGGTACAGGTGTGAATTTATAATATTGACTATATATAATTAAAAAGAATGAATCATTTATTTTTAAAACTAATTGCTATTGGTGTATTGTTTATTCCGACAACATCTAAAGCTAAGGAGGTAATCGAAATTAAACATCAGGAGGGTGATATGACCACCATTGTTAGAAAAGTTATTGAAAAAAACACTGACAAAGACTTAAAAATTGTTTTCGAAAAAGGAAAATATCTTTTTCTACCTGATTATGCTGAAAATCAATACAGTTATATTACCAATCATGGTAACGGACTTAAAAAAATCATTTTTCTGTTGGAAAATTATGATTCAGTTGAAATTGAAGGCAATGGTGCCGAATTTATTTTTCATGGTCAAGTAGCCCCTTTTCAGATAAAAAATTGTAAAAAAGTAACAGCCAATAATTTTACTATCGACTGGAATATACCTTTTGTTTTCCAAAGTGAAGTAACGGCGCTTAACAAAACCGAAGATTGGATTGAAGTGAGACCTTTCACCAAAGGATTTTCTTGGAAATTAGAAGGAGAGCAAATTTCATTTCCTGATATTGATGGCTTTTCTTTTTTCGAAATGGGTAGCACCTTAGCTTTCGACCCAAAGTTGAAACGTGTGGCTCATGGCGCTTATGATCTTCGTAGTCGTCCGCGATGGGTAGAAAAAAGACCTAATGGAATATTACGAATTCATGAAAAACTAAAAAGATACACGCCTCAAGTGGGAGATATATTGAATTCCAAAGGAGAAAGCGAGCAAAATCGCTATGCACCTGCTTTTCAAACGATGAATTCGCAAAAGATCCTTTTCGAAGCAATTACCATTCACCACGCTTTAGGAATGGGATTTTTATTCGAAAAATCAGAAGATATAGTGATCTCAAAATGTGGGATTTTTGTTCGTCCCGGTTCTGATAGATTGGTTTCAACCATTGCTGATGCTACTCATTTTAGCAATTGCAAAGGCGATATTTTGATTGAAAATTGTAAGTTCCAACACATGCTAGATGATGGTACTAACGTACACGGAACTTATGTCGAAATCAATACAATTGTAGATGCAAAAACGGTTATTGTAGAGTTTAAACATTTTGAGCAATTGGGATTTGAATTTACAGGTAAAGGGGATGAAATGTGGATCATTCAGCAACCAAGTCCTGATAGAGCATCGGTTAATAAAGTGGCTGATGTCAAAGTAATCAACGATCATTTTATTCAAATTGCTTTTGAAAACAATTTGCCAAGCAATTTAAAAATTGGAGATAATCTAGAAAATAAAACTTGGAATCCTGTGTTTACCATGCGTGGTTGTACCATTAACGACCACCGTGCCAGAAATGTGATTGTTAAAACACCGTTGAAAATTGTGATTGAAAACAATGATTTTTCTTCCATGATGTCGGCAATTCAGTTGCGTGGGGATAATTATTTTTGGTTTGAATCGGGTGCTGTCAATGATGTAACCATTCGCAACAACCGCTTTGTGCATTGTGCTTATGGCGGAGGCGAAGCGGCTATTTTATATGTAACCCCACGATTAGGGAAAATTTTTGACGAGACCGCCTTGTTTGATCGCAACATTCGTTTTGAAAACAACACCATTGAAACTTTTGGAAACCGCATCATTTGGGCCGATAGAGTAGATGGTTTAACCATTACCGGAAATAAAATTACCAAAACAAAGGAGTCAAAAGAACTTTATCCTGATGCACCACTATTTGATTTGATTAACTGCAATAGCGTAGAAATCGCTAAAAACACTTATACTGGTAATGCAATGAAAACAGTTGTTGCTGATGCAAAATCGAAGCAAACTTTAAAAGTGAAAGACAATACAGGATTTTAAAAAGAAATGACACTACTTATCGGTTTTATCTGCTGATAGTCAAATAATGATTTATAAGTAGATGGGACGTAGAGCGTTTAGTAAAATAAGAGTAAAAGAAAAAGCTAAGATTGCTTGTCTTTTGCCATTGCTTTAAGTAATAAGTAGCTAAATGCAGCAATTGTGTAATGCGTTTTTGTTAGATCTTTACTTTAAAAATTAATTAAAAATCATCAAGAACTAGTTTGGAATTAGAAAGAACTAGTATGGTGATCTGAAATGTTGTTCAATATAACATTAGTTTTGTGTGCTAAGTATAAAATACATCATTTTTATTACGTCTAAAATCAAAAAATGTCAAATTATAAAAGTTTAAATAAGTATATAAAATTCTCAAGTATGAAATATTTTTTAATTTTTTTTCTTTCATTTTCCATGTTAGGATGTAATGGAGATAAGAAAAAGCGTGATGGACATGCTGAAAGTGAATCGAAAACGAAACCGAATATCATCATAATTTATGCAGATGATTTAGGTTACGGTGATTTAGGAGCTTATGGAGGAACAGGGATAAAAACCCCAAATATTGATAAATTAATTGATGGAGGAATGATGTTTATGAGTGGTTATGCAACTTCTGCAACCTGTACACCTAGTAGATTTGGATTATTAACGGGGACGTATCCTTGGAGAAATTCTGATGCAAAAATCCTTCCAGGTACAGCTCCCTTGCTTATTGATGTAAACCAAATGACTATTACTAAAATGTTAAAAGAATCAGGTTATGAGACAGGAATCGTTGGAAAATGGCATTTAGGATTAGGTAATGGCTCCGTGGATTGGAACAAGCATATTAGCCCTAGTCCAAATGAAGTAGGGTTTGACTATAGTTTTATCATGGCTGCGACTCAAGATAGAGTTCCTACGGTGTATATTAAAAACGGAGATGTAGTAGGGTTAGATCCTAAAGACCCTATTATGGTTGATTATAAGAAAAAATTTGATGGCGAACCTACTGCTATCACGAATCCAGAAATGTTGAAAATAAAATGGCATCATGGGCACAACAACAGTATTGTCAATGGTATTCCAAGAATTGGTTACATGAAAGGTGGTCAAGCAGCTAAATGGAACGATGAAGAAATGGCTGATACATTTTTGGCAGAAGCTAAAAATTATATTGGTAGTCATGCTAAAAGTCCGTTTTTCTTGTACTATGCTTTGCAACAACCTCATGTACCCCGTACCCCGAGCCCTCGTTTTGTTGGAGCTTCAGGTTTAGGGCCAAGAGGTGATGTAATCGTGGAGGCAGATTGGTGTGTAGGTGAGTTAATGAAAAAGTTAGAAAGTGAAGGGCTATTAGAAAACACTTTGATTATATTTTCTAGTGATAATGGCCCAGTTTTAAACGATGGCTATTATGATGATGCCGTTGAAAAATCAGGAAACCACAAACCAACAGGACCTTTAAGAGGTGGAAAATACAGTTTGCTAGATGGAGGTACACGAGTACCGTTCTTTACTTATTGGAAAGGACATATCAAGCCAGGGAAGTCAGATGCTGTTGTGTGTCAAATGGATTTATTAGCTTCTTTAGCTTCTTTAGTAGGTAGTAAAGAAACAAAACTTAGCGATAGCCAAAATTTATTAAACGACTTTTTAGGAAAAACCAAAAAAGGTCGTGAAGCGTTAATTTTAGAAGCTAACTCAAAAACTTTAGTACGAAAAGGAGATTGGATTATGATTCCTCCGTATAAAGGATCGCCTAAAATCAATAAAGAGGTAAATATTGAGATGGGACCATCTGATGAGTTTCAGTTGTATAATATTAAGAAAGATATGGGTCAACAAAATAATTTAGCCAAAGCCAATCATGAAAAATTGAAAGAAATGATCGCTACTTTTGAAAAACTTAGAGGTGATAATTATAAAACTTCTTCAGAACTCAAATTGCAATAGCGATACAAAAAATAAAGTGTATAAACTAATTCTCAAAAAGTAGGTTACTTGGAGAGAGTTGTTTTTTTTTTTTTTCAAATGTTACTATTTGAAGTATTTGCTTTGATTCCTATTAAATACTAATTCATAAAATCTTTAATTATATTTACAATTATAATTAGTTTTTGCTTAAGTATTTGTTTTTTTATCAAAAATGATTTCATTTAGATTCTAAATTTTTGCTACCCCCCACCTATGTTTTATAGAGCCTTAAACTTCGTTTGTTTTTTTTTTATAGTGCAATTGTCCGCTCAAACGGAAAAATTGGAGTTTTCTAAAAATATTTCTATTTCAAATGGTTTAGCTCATAATGGAGTGACTTCGATTTTTGAAGATTCCAAAGGATACATTTGGATAGGTACGTACGATGGTTTGAATCGGTATGATGGTTATGGATTTTCAGTCTTTAAAAATTCAGTTGATAAAGATTTGTTAGTTAACAATAGAATTCGAACAATTTCCGAAGATAAAAAAGGTAATTTATGGATTGGGACGGATGAAGGAATTTCAATATACAATTATACTAAAGAGAAATTCACCACATTATTTTCTAATAGTCTTTTAAAAAAAGGGGGCACTGGGCCAATTGTCCGTAAAGTTATTTTTAATGAGAGCAAAAAATTAGTAGTGTGTGCTACTGAGCGTAAAGGGATTTTACTATTTAACGATGACTATAGTTTTAATCATCAATACGTCCCTGCAATGAAAGACAGAAAAGAAAGTATCTCTTTTTATGATGGTATTGCAGTAGATGAAAATAACTATTTGTTTTCCACTTCCATCGGTTTGATTTCTTTTAATTTAGTCACGAAAAGATTCACTGGGGTATTAGGAAAATCGATTCGTTTTAGTAGATCTTTGACAAAATTAACTGATACTAAACTGCTGGTAACACTTGAGAAAGGAATAGCAATTATCAATTATAAGGGCGGTGAAAATGCGCTAAAACTTAGCTTAAGTCATACTAATTTAGAGCAACACTCTTTTGTCACCTGTGCTTTAGATCGTTTCAAAAATGTGTGGCTAGGTACTGCGAAAGATGGTTTTGCACGTATTGATAATAGTACAAAATTAATTCAGCAACAGCCTTATCACTTAGTAGATTTTAATGTGCATCCTAGTTTGTTACGGGTCAGTTGTTTCGCACCCTTAAAAAACAGCTGTTGGGTAGGGAGTTTTAATAAAGGTGTTTTTAAATTTGATTTAAATGAAAATCCATTTCAACATTACAATAAGAGCAAAAACTTACCCTATGGCTTAACCTCTAATGAAGTATTAAGCGTTAGTGCCATCGATAATAATAAAGTCTATATTTCCACCATACAAGGTGGTCTAAGTTTGTTCAATACAATTACGAAGTCTTTTGAAAAACTTCCTTTTCAGATTGCAACTGAAGATTTGCTAAAAGTAGGGGCGGTAACGGTTGATTCTAAAAAAACGGTATGGCTAAAAATAACAGATAAAGGGTTGTTTAAAGTAAAATTCAATTCAAATCAGTTAGAGCCGGTTTTTAAAAATGATCTTAAAAAGTTAAATAATGAGGCAGTAAAAGTAATTAAAGAAGCTCCTGATGGTAGTATTTTAGTAGGAGGTTCAGATGATTTATACCGACTCATTTTAAATGCCAATCAGGAAATTACGCGATTAGAGAGATTAAATGACAATCCTTTTTTCAAAACCAATGAAATTTCTTTGATAAGGTGCCTTTATCCCGATCCCTTACACAAAAATTTACTTTGGGTAGGTACAAATGCTGATGGTTTGTACCGTTTTGATTTTGGTAAAAACAAGACTTTAGAAACAGCCAAAATTGATCGTTTTACCAATGATAAAGCAAATAAAAAATCCATTTCGAGCAGTTTTGTAACTTCAATTGTACGATTGCCTAATCAAGAGTTATGGTTAGGTACGGAAAGAGGAGGGATTTGTAAAGTGATAAATAGTGATAAACAGCCAGAATTTATTTCTTTTTCTGAAAAACAAGGATTATCTAATAACGTAGTAAAAAGTATTATTTACGATGGCGCTAAATCCTTATGGATTACTACAAATATAGGATTGAATAAGTTTAATATTGAAACGCATCGTTTTCAAAGATTTAGTGAGTCCGATGGTTTGCCTTTTGAAGACTTTAATTATGGTTATGACCTTTTAAAGAATGGCTATATGATTTTGTCTGGATTTGATGGTTTTTGTTACTTTAAACCAAAAGAGCTTCCAATGACGGAAAAATTACCTCGTTTAGAGCTCGGAGAGTTAAAGGTTTTTAATCAGGCGATTAATGTAGGTGATACTCTTAACGATAGAGTGCTGATGGAAAAAAGGTTGAGCGATTTGGATAAACTGGTCTTAAAATACAATGAAAATGTATTTTCTATCGGGGTGACCTCCTTGCATTTTTCTACTCAAAACAATCATTTTATCAAATACCAATTGTTGCCTCTTAATAAAGAGTGGTTAGAAATACCTACCGATCAAAGAAATATATATTTTAATGGTTTGCCTCCAGGAGATTATGTCTTGAAAGTAAAAGCTTCAAATACAATGAATAAATGGACGAAAACCAAAGTACTACATATAACCATTACGCCTCCTTTTTGGCGGTCAACTGCTGCTATTATACTCTATTATTTAATATTATTGGTTGGAGGCTATTACATTGTACATTTTGTTCTACGACTGCAAGCTTTAAAACATAATGTTGAAATTGAAAAATTGGAAAAGAACAATGTTAAAGAAGTAAATGCAGCTAAACTTCGTTTTTTTAGTAATATTTCTCATGAGATTAAAACACCATTGACCTTAATTTCGGGGCCTATTGAATCGCTTTTTGAACGTTTTAGGAACAATGATGAAGTATTAGGAACTTTGAAGATTGTTCAGAAGCAATCCCAAAAAATAGCTAAGTTAATCGATCAAGTGCATGATTTTCAAAAGGCTGATGCCAATCAGCTTAAGATGAATTATACTTACTTTAGTTTCGATCTTTTTATTAATGAACTTATTTCAGAGTATGAATTTATGGCTGCTGCTGAGGAAAAATCTATTCGTGCTATAAAACCGAATCAAGCGGTGTATGTATATGCTGATAAAGATAAAATTGAAAAGGTTTTGAATAATTTAATCACCAATGCGTTCAAATATACCAAGCAAAATGACGTAATAGCAATTGAATATAAAGTGGAGAATAACGACTTATTGCTTGATGTAAAAGACAAAGGAAGAGGAATTGATAGTGAAGATTTACCGCATATTTTTGAACGTTTTTACCAATCCAAGAAAAAGGAATACATCTATTATGGTGGCTCTGGAATAGGATTGGCATTCTCTAAACAATTGGTCGAAATGCATTATGGCTATATTAATGCTGAGAGTATTTCAGGTGAAGGAACTATAATCCATATTCGATTGCCTATTATTCATCATGAATATTCGGACGATCAGGAGGTAATAGAAAACGAAGTACTGTCTGCTGAAAAATTAGAAAGCAGCAATTTTGAATTGGAAAGCATCGACTACAAAAGTTTGCATTTTGACAGCAGTTTTTCAGATGCTAAAATTTTTATTGCTGAGGACAATGCCGATTTAAGAAACTACATATCAAACACATTGTCTCAATTTGTAAAGGTGGAGGTTTTTGTAAACGGTCAAGAGTGTTTGAACGCACTAGAAAACGATTGGCCTGATTTGGTGTTAAGTGATGTATTAATGCCTGAACTTAACGGATTTGATTTGTGTAAAAAAATCAAGTCAGACATTAAAACCAGTCATATACCCGTTATTTTGTTAACGGCTTGTACTACGATTGAGGATCAAGTAAAAGGGCTCATTGATGGAGCCGATGCTTATATTCAGAAACCGTTTAACATGCAGCATTTAATTTCTTCAATCGAATCGATATTGCGCAACCGCAAACAGTTAAGAGAGCGTTTCCAAATTGAATTGCCTTTGAGGTTAACAAATAAAGATAACAGTAATGACAATGCTTTTCTAGAAAAATTATACAGTTTGATGGCGGATAATCTGGACAATCAAGATTTAGATTTAGATCATTTTGCCAAAGATTTGTATCTGAATCGCACGCACTTTTACCAAAAAGTAAAAACTTTGACGAATTACACCCCTTTTGAATTACTAAAAGTTTATCGTCTAAAAAAAGCCGCCGAATTTTTGATTGAAAAGAAATTGTCAGTAAACGAAGTGTATATGATGACAGGGTTTAAAAGTCGTACCCACTTTAGTAAATTGTTTAAGGAAAAATACGAAGTGACTCCTGGGAAGTACGCGGTCGAAATAGCCAACAAATATTCAGATAACAACACATAAAACTCTTAATAGTTTTAGTCTAATTGGATAAAATAAGATGATTTAAAGGTAATTATTGGCAATGTAATCTACTGATAAAGGAGTTTCTTTGAAACTGTTTCTATACACCGTTTATAAATGAAATTTATTGTTAAATAAATTTTGATCGTAAATGTTGTTTTTTGAAAATTAGGTCAATTGCAATTAAACAACTTGTCTTTTCGAGAACAAAACAACACTAGAATTCTTTGCGCTTAAAAGCATGAATTTTTTTGTGAATTAAAATGTTTAGTTAAAAACTAATTCGACAAAAACGTATACTATACTTCAATAGTTTTTGTTGAATGATATCTAGAATAGAAAAAACATTTATGTCTAGATATTTACGCATAGATACTTTTCAAATACGGGAACAGACAAGCTTATTGGTTAAAATTTTAAAATTTGTATTACTGAACTATTAACTGTAGTATTTGAAAATGAAAAAAATATTTTTAATTGCCCTTAGCTTATTTATAACTTTCTGTCAACTCACAAAAGCGCAACATAAAGTCAATAAAAAACCTAATATCTTATTTGCTGTGGCAGATGATGCGGGTTGGAAGCACTTTGGAGCTTATGGATGCAAATGGGTAAAAACACCTGCTTTTGACAAAGTTGCTAAAAACGGAATTTTATTCAATAACGCTTATACACCGAATGGTAAATGTGCTCCCTCACGTGCATGCATTATTACAGGAAGAAACAGTTGGCAATTGGAAGAAGCGGCCAATCATTCACCAAGTTTTCCTGCAAAGTTTAAAACCTATGCTGAAGCTTTATCTGAAAATGGTTTTTTTGTTGGTTTCACAGGAAAAGGTTGGGGACCTGGAGATCCAGGAAAAATAGATGGTAAAGAAAGGGAACTAACAGGAACCGAATTTGATGAATTCAAATTGACGCCACCTACTAAACAAATTTCAAACGTTGATTATACTAAGAATTTTGAAGCATTCTTAAAAGCCAGACCTAAAGGACAGCCTTTTTGTTTTTGGTACGGAAGTAAAGAGCCACATCGCGCGTATGAATTTATGTCAGGGGCAAAATTAGGAGGAATGGATATTAATTCTATTGATGAAGTACCTAGTTTTTGGCCAGATAATAAAGTAGTGCGCAATGACATGCTCGATTATGCCTTTGAAATCGAATATTTTGACAAACATTTGCAGGGAATTCTAAAATTATTAGAAGAAAGCGGCGAATTAGACAATACTATCGTAGTTGTTACATCTGATAACGGAATGCCTTTTCCTCGTGTTAAAGGACAGGTTTACGAATATTCTAATCACTCGCCTTTAGCTATTATGTGGCCAAACGGAATCAAAAATCCAGGAAGAGTAGTAGAGGATATGGTGAGTTTTATTGATTTTGTTCCTACTTATTTAGAAGTAGCGGGTATTTCAGAAAAACAATCGGGAATGGAAAAATTAACGGGGAAGAGTTTAACAGATATTTTTTATTCTGAACAATCAGGAGTTGTCAATAAAAAGCGCAATTTCCAAATGGTCGGAAAAGAGCGTCATGATGTAGGTCGTCCTAATGATGAAGGCTATCCAGTGAGAGGAATCATCCAAGACGGTTTTTTATACCTGCATAATTTTAAGCCAGACCGTTGGCCAGTAGGGAATCCAGAATTAGGATACTTAAACTGTGATTATAGCCCAACAAAAACCGAGGTATTGAACTCTCGAAGAAAAGAAGGCATCATGAAATATTGGGAGCTAAATTTTGGTAAAAGAGGGGATTACGAATTGTACGATATTAAGAAAGATCCTTTTTGTGTCCACAATTTAGCGGGTGATGAAAAGTATTCCAAGTTAATGGCAAGCATGAATAAAGCGATGACCAAACAGTTAATAAAAGAGCAAGATCCAAGGATTTTAGGAAATGGAGATATTTTTGATAAGTACTTATATTCTGGTGAGGGTGTACAAAATCTATACAATAATTATAGCAATGGAAAACCCTATAAAAAAGGAAGAATCAATACAGAAGATATTGATTTGGATGTAATGGATAAAAAAGAGCCAGTTAATGAAGTAAATCTTAAACAAAAAATGAAGCAATGAAAAGTATAGTTATCGCAATACTATGTGTTTTGAGTTTTGGAACCATGTCATCTCAAAATAAAGAATTCGTCGTTCAGGTAGTTCTTTTAGCAGGACAATCAAATATGGCGGGAGCAGGGAATTACACTGCTTTAGACCAATCTGTAAAAGATAGAGTGACCAAAGTTCAAGACAGGGTTTTAGTAAGCAATTCAGGTAGAACACCGAAGCCTTTGTCTTTTTATTTGGCAAAAGGACATAAAGAAAAATATGGTTTTGAAGAAGCTTTTGGACCTGAATTAATGGTTGGAGTTGTATTGGCAGAGAAAAATCCAAATGCACATTATTTGCTTATCAAAACAGCGCAAGGAGGAACGGCTCTATACGGAGCATGGAATCCAGAATGGACGGCTGAAAAAGCAATTGAAGTAGAAGCGGAAGGTTTTAAAAGAGATTTGAAATTGTATTCTAATTTTGTCAATGACATCAAAGAAAATTTAAAAAATCTGGATGCTCAAGGCAAAAAATATAAAATCATCGGAATGGCGTGGATGCAAGGGGAAAACGATGCTGCCAAAGAAGTTTCGGCTTTGAGTTATGAAGCTAATTTGACCAAATTGATAAACGGAATACGCACTGAGTTCAAGGTGAACGAAATGCCTTTTGTATTGGGACAAATTAATTCCCACTACGGCAAATTTCCTGCTGGACCTGAAACGGTTCGTACCGCTCAGGAACATATTACCCATGTATTGAAAAATGTGGCCGTTATAAAAACCACTGCTAATGAGCCGTATGACGATTTCCCCAAACATTCGGATAAGGTACATTATAACGAAATGGGGCAATACCGCCTAGGAACAGCATTTGGAGAAAAATTACTTCAAATGCAAAACAAAAAATAACTATAATTTTTTTTTAATTGATAAAAATGAAAAAATCAGTAATTACTATAGTGCTTTTAATGGTGCTACACTTTAGTTTTGGACAACAAAAAAAACCGAATGTTATTCTATTCTTTGTAGATGATTTAGGATGGGCTGATGTGGGCTATCGCAACCCGAAATTCCATACGCCTAATATCGATCAATTGCGTCAAGACGGAATGGATTTTAATCGGGCTTATGTGGCTACACCTACTTGTAGTCCCAGTAGAGCTTCGATTTTGACAGGAATGGAACCTGTTCGTTTTCAAATGGTGCGTCATATTGATGATCGTGAAGGAGCTGATTTTGATGACAAAGGAAATTCGATCAACGATTTTAGCTTGTGGCCTACTGATCCCGTACAAATGCCATCGATTAATATGTTGCCGCTTAAAGAAGTGACTTATGCAGAGCGTTTGAAAGAATTAGGGTATTATAACTTTTTCTTAGGAAAATGGCATTTGGGTGACGCACGATATTATCCAACAAAACAAGGATTTGACGAAGAATATGGTGTTTGTAATTATGGACATCCAAAAGGGTATTATCCTCCATTTTTCAAAGATGTAAACCCGTTGGCTAGTTTTGATAACACAGATATATATTTAGAAACCGTTTTGGCTGATAAAGCATTGGATTTTATTTCGAATTATGAAAACGAAAAACCATTTATGCTTTCTTATTTTCATTATGATGTACATGGGCCACAAATAGGAAGAAAGGACTGGGTAGAACAATATAAAAAAGAAGGATTAAAAGGGAAGGATGCCGAATATGCTGCGATGATTTCGGCTGTGGACGAATCTGTGGGTCGCGTTAGGAAAGCATTAATCGAAAAAGGAATTGCAGATAATACGGTAATTATATTTACTTCTGACCAAGGTGGTTTTTTCAGCAACGCCCCATTGAGTGGTGGTAAAACGAGTGGCAATACCTTAGGTGAAGGAGGAGCAAGAGTACCGTTTTTATTATATTATCCAGGGGTGACTAAAGCGAATACGGTTTCGGATATTCCAATTCAAACTACAGATGTTTTTCCGACATTAATCGACATTGCTTCAGGAAAAGGATGCAATGACAAACAAGTAAACGGTAAAAGTTTGATGCCTATTGTAAACGGTAAAAAGTTTAAAGATAGAAGTTTGTATTTCTTCCGTAGCTATGAAGATCAGTATGCCGCTATTATGAATGGCGATTGGAAATTAATCAAATACCATAGCGGGAAATTTCAATTGTTTAATATCAAAAACGATATTTCTGAGAAAAATGATTTAATAAATACGGAATTGAAAATGGCCGAAAAATTAAAAAAAGATTTGGCTAAATGGGAGAAAGAAGCTGTTCCAAATTATAAAAAAGCGTAATACAGAAATAGGATGAATTTTAAAAAAAATACTACCACTGGCATTTGCTTCACTAATGAGCTTTTCAGCCATGGCACAAAAAGAACTCAAACAACCTAATATCATTTGGCTGATGGCCGAAGATATGAGTTTGGACTTAGAATGCTACGGAATGCAAGCTGTAAAGACACCCAATCTTAATAAAATGGCTGCCGAAGGGGTTCGTTATGATAATTGTTTTGTAACGAATTCTATTTGTTCGCCTAGTCGTTCTGCGATGATGGTGGGGACACACCAAGTCAAAATCAATGCGCACAACCATCGCTCGAATCGCGATGTGCCGTTGGATTCTCATTTCAAACCCTTTACTGCTTTGTTAAGAGAAGCGGGATATACAACTGTTTTAGGAAATCATGCCGTAATGGGATTGGGTCGTAAAACAGATATGAACTTCAAATCTGAAAATCTAGGCCCTTGGGATGGTAAAACACAATTTGGATTATTTGACAAATACGATCATTTTGAAAATGACGGAAAGCCTTTTTTTGCTCAAATTCAGTTGCTGGCTAGCCATCGTGGTGATTGGTAGGATGAGGTAAGAAGCAAATCAAAACACCCTGTTGACCCTAATAAAGTCAAATTACCATCGTATTTGGCTGATGATCCTGTTATCCGTTTGGACTGGGCGAAATATTTAGACCAAATCGAATTTTTGGATAACGAGGTGGGAATCATTTTCAAAGAGCTAGAAGAAAAAGGCTTGGCTGATAATACCATCGTAATTTTTATTGGCGATAACGGAAGATGCAACATCAGAGGAAAAGGCTATCTCGCCGATTCAGGTTTGCGAATTCCTTTTATTGTTCATTATCCGCAAAAGTACAATGGCCCTCATGTGAATAAAGAAATCGTTTCGGCGGTAGATATTACTGCCACTATTTTGGATTGGGCAGGGGTCAAAGTGCCTTCGTATATGACAGGGAAATCGATTTTAGACAAAAATTATAAAAACGATTATGTATATGCAACACGCGATTTGTGGGATGAAATTGAGGAAAAATCAAGAGCCATAACCTCTGATAAATGGAAATACATTCGCAATGACAAACCTGAAATGCCTTATGATGCACATCAAGCTTATTTAGAGTTTTATCGTCCTGCAGTACACATCATGCGCAAATTGAATGAAGAAGGAAAGCTGAATGAAGCTCAGAAACCATTTTTTGCAAAAACAAAACCTGTTGAGGAATTGTATGATTTAGAAAAAGACCCAGAGGAATTACACAACCTCGCTTTCGATAAAAAATATGCAAAAGTTTTAACAGACTTGCGTAAAAAAACGCTTTGGTATGACAAAGAAATGAAACCAGTGAGCAATGTTTATCATCCTGAGGATGCCGATGCGGTAGCCGTGTTGGATTGGGTAAAAAAAGAAAAACCTGAGCTATACCAACAAATGCTTGCTGGCGTTGAAATAGGTTTTAAAAAATTAGCCAATCAATACAAGGCAGCACACAAAAAATCGAATAACACAAAACAAACTAAAAAGAACGATGAATAATTCCTTTTTGAAGAAAGCCCAGAGGTGTATTGTATGGAGTTTTATAGCAATTTCTTCGGTTGTAACGGCTCAAGAAACGAGTGTAAAACTTGATTTTAATAAAGATTGGAAATTTACAAAAGTCAACGAAACCACTACTGCGGATACTGATTTGATACAGCCAAACTATAATGATGCGAATTGGGAAAAAGTAAGTTTACCACATACCGCGAACATCGAACCTTTGATTGTGAATAATCAATGGCAGGGCGTATGTTGGTACCGAAAAACATTCAAAGTCGATGCTTCCGAAAAAGACAAAAAAGTTTTTTTAGAGTTTGAAGGCGCTATGAATATAGCTAAAGTGTGGATTAATGGCGTAGAAGTTGCCCATCAACAAGGAGGATATTTGCCTATTTTAATTGATGCTTCAAAGTTTGTAAAATTTGGAGAAACCAATACCATTGCTGTAAAATTAGACAATACAGACAATCCTGTAACAGGACCAAAACCACTTAAAATTTTAGATTTTAATATGTATGGCGGTTTGTATCGAAATGCTTGGATGACTTACAAAGAAAAGGTATATATTTCGCACCCTTTATTGGCTAATAAAATTGCAGGAGGTGGTATTTTTGTGAGTTTTTCAAAAGTTTCAAAAGAATCTTCAGATGTGGCCATTAAAACACATTTACTAAACGAAACAAATGAAAATCAAAAAGTAGATTTGGTTCAAACGGTATTTTTCAAAGGAAAGAAAATTGAAGAAACGACATCTCAAAGTACTATTGTTTCAAAAGGAGAGGTGGAATTGAAAGCTGCTATTACAGTTCGTAATCCAAATTTATGGTCAACTGAAAGTCCAAATTTATACCAGTTAGAGACTAAAGTTTTGGTAAATGGTCAATTAAAAGATAAAGAGACTACCAATTTCGGAATTCGTTCGTTAGAATTTAGAGGAACTGATTTGTATGTGAACGGTGTAAAAACCTTTTTACGTGGTGTCAATCGCCATCAAGAATATCCGTTTATTGGGTATGCCCTTTCAGACAATGCACAATACCGTGATGCTAAAAAGATAAAAGACGCAGGATTCAATTGCATCCGTTTGTCACATTATCCGCAATCGCCAGCATTCTTAAAGGCTTGTGACGAATTAGGATTATTTGTGGTAGATGCTATTTTAGGTTGGCAATATTATGCGGAAAATGAGGCTTTCAAGAATTTTTGTTATGAGTCGGCTGCCAATTTAATTCGTCGTGACCGTAATCATCCGTCTGTAGTTTCTTGGGAAGTTTCACTGAATGAAACCAAGATGCCGATTCCTTTTATGGAAGAATTGAACCGAAGAGTACATGAGGAATATCCAGGAAGTCAGGCTTTTTCTTGTGGATGGATGCCTGAGGTATATGATATTTTCTTTCAAGCCAGACAACACCGAATCCTTCATCCAAATGAAAACAAGGGAATCAAACCTTATTTTGTTTCTGAATATGGAGATTGGGAATATTATTCAAGCAATGCAGGTTTGAACCAAGACAAAATGCCAAAAGGCATGCGATTGGAAAAAAGCAGCCGTCATTACCGAAAAGAAGGCGAAGCAGCTTTATTGAAACAAGCCTACAATTTGCAGGAATCTCACAATGATAATTTAAATACAACTGCCTTTGGTGATGGGTATTGGGTAATGTATGATTACAACCGCGGCTATCACGATGATATTGAAACATCTGGGATTATGGATATTTTCCGTTTGCCAAAATTTGGTTTTAATTTTTACGAAAGTCAAAAAAGTCCATCTGAAGCAGTAGTTCTTAAAATCGCAAGTTATTGGAATGCTACCTCTGATTTGAATGTCAAAGTTTTCAGCAATTGTGATGAAGTAGCGTTGTTTTTAAACGGAAAAAGTATTGGGAAACAAAAACCAGATAACGATAAAAATACCACCAATTTATCACATCCACCTTTTACATTTAAGGTGAATCAATTTGAAGCTGGGGAATTGAAAGCAGTTGGTTTCATTAATGGAAAACAAGTCGAAACCACAACGGTAAAAACTCCAGAAGCTGCTGAAAAATTCAAAATTTGGATTGATGAAAGTGGCAAAAAAGCGCAAGCAGGAGTCAATGATGTTGTTTTTGTGTATATCGCAGCAGTGGATAAAAATGGTACCATAGTCCCAGATTTTAATGAAAAAATAGACTTTTCAATCCATGGAGATGTTAAACTAATGAACGTAGGTGATGTGAATGCCGAAGCAGGAATTGCAACTGCGGTAGTGCAAATAGGAGATAAAAACAGTAAAATTTCATTCTCGGCGACAACTAAAGAGTTGAGTGGAAAATTGGGAGTTGTACCTCATAAGTAAGTTGGTTAATTATTTAAATTCAACACTACAGTTGTAGTTAAGAAAAAGTTTAAAAAAGTGGATAAAAGAGGTTTCTTTCTCTTTTATCGACTTTTTTTTATTAAAAACAACTTTATTACTGTGATTTTGTTGTGGTCAGTTATTTCACCTTATAAAATGTTAATATAGGGTATGCATAACTATGCTTTTGTTAATATAAACATAACCTTAAGCACCTACTCATATTTTTAATTTTGGAGACATATATGTAAACCAAATACTGTAAACTATGTCTTTTTTAATAGTAATAGCCCACCGTAAAAAAAACAACAAAATTGTTGTGGTACATCCTTTTTGTATTGAAAGTATTGACTCAAAATTAAATCATTATGTTTAGTAAATATACAGATGAAGAGCTTGTTGACTTGTTGAAACAGGGTCGGGATAAGGCTTTTGATGAGTTGTATTTTAGATATCGTGATGATTTAGTTCGTTTTGTGTACATACGGATGAAGTCGGTAGCTATCGCCGAAGAAATTGTTCAGGAAGTATTTACGACTATTTGGGAAAGGCGCAAAACGATCACAATACATAAAAAATTTTCAGCGTACATCTATACTTCAGTTCGCTATATAACTTTAGATTATTTTAAATCGCATGCGCTCAGCGATCAATACATACAGGAGATAATGCATTGTGATGGTATTACCTATGAGAGTAATAATTCAGTAGAAGAAGCCATCTATCATGACGAATTGCAACAAGCAGTGGATAAAGCTACCGCTTTACTCCCTAAAAAGTCAAAAGAAGTATTTATTTTAAGTCGGTTTAAACAATATTCGAACAAAGAAATTGCCGCAGAACTTAATATTTCGCACGAAACAGTCAAATATCATATTTCCTACGCTTTAAAATTTATGCGCTCTTATTTGGGAGAATTCAGTTAAAGTCTGCTGAATCTTTTCTTAACACAATCGTAATCTTGACAGCCTACCAAAAAGCGGAATTTGCGAGACATACTACTAAAGGAATAAACATATAATAATGCCAGAACAATTACATCAAGATATTAAATTATTTTTAGAAGGTAAGTCTTCTTTAACAGGCCAGAAACTTTGGGACGAATGGTATGACAGTGCCGAAATGCATTCAGACGAGAAATGTGTAATACAATCAAGCAAGTCAAAATTAAAAAATGAAATTCGTCAAATAAAGAAAGCAAAAAGAGTATTTTATCTTTCTTCTTTTAAGTGGACAGCAGCAGCTGCCGTTTTATTAGTGGTTGGTTTTTCAGCTTTTTACTATTTATCAGTAATGACAATCACCACCAAGCAGTATGCAACCAAACTTGGAGAACGTGCAAAAATTACGTTAACAGATGGTACGCAAGTCTGGCTTAATGCGGGTAGTGTTTTGGAGTATCCTGAAGTGTTTAATGGTGGTACTCGAGAAGTGTCACTAACAGGAGAGGCTTTCTTTGATGTTGCTAAAGATAAAAAGCATCCGTTTATAATTCACACGAAACAAATGGATACAAAAGTATTAGGAACTAGTTTTAATGTGCAAGCCTACCCAGAACAATTACATCAGGAGGTATCGGTTTTGACAGGAAGGGTAAATGTCAAATCAACTATCACAGAGGAAAACGTATTTGTAACTCCTGGACAAAAAGCTGTCTTTCAGAACAAAAGTAACAAATTACGCGCTTTTAAAGATGTACCAGTAAGTTCTATTTCGCTATGGCGGAAAAGTATAATTGTTTTTGACGATACACCAATGCCAGAGGTTATTGCGACAATTAATCGGAACTATAATGTTACACTTGAACTCAAAAATGATAAGCTAAAAAAACTCCAAATTAGTGCTTATTTTAAAGAATTACCTCCTGAACAAGTGGTTGCTTTGGTGTGCAAGATAATTAATGCAGAATATCAATTGAAAGCAGGCGTGTATACCATTCAATAGTCGCTAAATTATATATTACAACATTTTAATAATCAGACAACTGCAACTTTAAAAGCTTAGTTGCCAGACTCTTTATATCAATGATTGAACGACACTTAAATAAGAATAAATAAAACTCAAAAACTCAAAAACTCAAAATTATGAATGCACAACAAATGCGGTATTTCTTTCATTATCAAAATAGTAGAAATGTCGGTTTAACCAAGGTAATGTTGTTTCTAGCATTATTTTATTTAGGACTTACAGCTAATGCGGCCACTTTTGATACTACAAAAAGGGTTACGCTAAAAGTAAATAATGAAAGTATAAAAAATGTTTTTCAAAAAATTGAAAATCAAGTGGACGTCCATTTTATGTACGAAACCAACCAATTGAATACGGATCAAAAGATAAGCTTGCAACTTAGTAATGTAACACTAAAACAAGCGCTTACCAAAATTTGTAATTCATTTTTCTTAAGATATGAAATTGTAAATAGCAAAAACATCATCATTAAAAAAAATCTAAAACTAGGCGCTATCGAGCAAAGTAAAATAAAAATATCGGGTACAGTATATGCAGATGATGATGGAATGCCACTGCCAGGGGTAGGAATAAAAGTTAAAGATTCTGATGTTACGGCAACTACTGATTTTGATGGAACGTTTAGTTTAGTTATTACGAGTTCAGAAGCAACGCTTCTTTTTTCTTATGTAGGCTATACCACTCAAGAGGTTAATGTAAGTGAATCACAAAAAGTGATCAACGTGCGATTAATGGCTGATATGAAACAACTTCAAGAAGTGGTTGTCATGGGATATGGTAGTGTGAAAAAGAATGAAGTTCTAGGGGCTGTGGGTACCGTATCGATGAAAGAAACAGCAAGTAGAACGTACAACTCGGCAGCAGATTTACTACAAGGAACGGTTGCTGGTGTCACGGTGATTAACAATGGTGGTGACCCTACAGGACAACCGACAATTAATATACGTGGTATTGGATCATTAAACGCAGAAACGCCCTTAATTGTCTTAGATGGAATTATTTACAGTGGTTCATTGAATAATATTAATCCAAATGATATCGCTTCTATAAACGTTTTGAAAGATGCGGCTTCTGCAGCAATTTATGGGGCAAGAGCGTCAGGAGGAGTGATTTTAATTACTTCTAAAAAAGGACTTTCTGACCGTATTAACGTGAATGTAAATTACCAAGGTGGTGTACAGAATGTAGCAAAAAAGTTAGAAGTATTAAATGCTGCTGAGTATGCTGATGCTATGAATACAGCAACCGATAATGGTGGTCTACCAAGAATACCTGCTTTTAATACAGATTTTGAACCCACAGCAAGAACGACAAAGACAGACTGGATGGATGAAATTTTCCGTACAGGTCAAATTCAAGATTTGTCAATTTCATTAGACGGTAGAACTGATAAATCAAATTTCTTTTTATCAGGAAGTTACCGAAAAAATGAAGGTATTTTACTTAATACTTATGGTACGCGTTACACAGCTAGAGCAAATTCCTCATACAAACTAGCTCCTAATTTTACGATAGGAGAGAATCTTACCTACTCATTAACTGACGGACAAAGTGCTAATACTATGGAGGCCTATACGGGTGCTATTCTTGCCGCTATTTTTTATCCACCCAATGCTACCATTCGCAAAGAAGATGGTTCTGGAGCTTATGGCGGTGTGCCAGAAAAATATATTGGTTCTTATGGAGACGTTATTAACCCTGTAGCCTATTTAGAACGACTAGATAACCGTAATCCTATTTCAACAATTTTGATCAATCCTTATGCTGAATGGGAAATATTTTCAGGTTTAAAACTGAAATCCAACTGGGGTTTTACCAGAATACAAAATGATTACAAAGAGTTTACAACTAAGATTACCGAACCGGGAAAAATATTTGACTTTAATCGCTTAAGGCAAAATACGTCCACAACAAATGATTTATTGAGTGAGCAGACACTTTCGTATGAAAAATCACTAGGTAAACATAATTTTAAAGCCTTAGCAGGCTATACGTATCAACAAACCAAAAGAGATTTTTATTCAGTGCAAGGAACAGGTTTTGATAACGAAGCTTTTTCGCAACGTTATCTTTTAAATGCCAAGGTGATTCAGCAATTAGGAGCTGGAAGCAGTGAAGAGATAATATCTTCTTATGTAGGAAGATTGAATTATGATTTTAGTCAAAAATATTTGTTCTCGGGTATTGTTCGTCGTGACGGAACTTCAAAATTAACAGCTGATAATCGTTGGAAAGTATATCCATCTGTTTCTGCAGGTTGGTTGATTTCTGAAGAAGACTTCATGGACGGTGCTAAGAACATCGTTTCAAGTTTAAAATTACGTGCAAGCTGGGGGCAAATTGGTAATTTAGGAAATTTAGGTCCCTATCAATTTAGTGTACCCCTAACGCAATCTTCTGCTTTATTAGGAGCTTCTCCTATTATTAATTATGGATATTCTGAAAGAGAGTTATCAAATCCTTCTTTAAAATGGGAAAGTTCAGAACAAACTAACGTAGGAGTAGATTTTACTTTATTTAATGATCACTTATCAGGATCGGTAGATGCTTATATAAAGACGAACAAAGACATGCTCGTTCGTGATCAACTTCCAGGAGTAGCAGGTACGCCGCTTGGACGAATCGTTAATTCAGGTGATGTTGAAAATAAAGGGATTGAAGCCAGCTTGATGTATCAAAAAACACGAGGAGCGTTTAAATTTGATATTACCGCAAATGCAGCCTTCATTAATAATAAAATAGTTTCGATTAAAGATGATTTGACTTCATTAGAGCCTTTGAATTTAAGTAGAGTTCGTAGTTTGCCTTTAGCAAATATTTACCAAGTAGGAAGTCCTGTAGGTGCTTTTTACGGCTTTCAAACCGATGAATTGTTTCAAAGTGATGCCGAGGCAATTGCTTACGTAAATGAAAAAGGGGAACGTTACCAACCGAATGCTGTTGCAGGTGATATGAAGTTTAAAGATGAAAACGGAGATGGGGTGATAAACAATAGTGATAGAGTAATTTTAGGTACTCCTTTTCCAAAAACAACTGTAAGTTTAAATACCAATTTCAGATATAAAGGTTTTGATTTGAATGTATTTTTTAATGCAGTGGCTGGAAATAGTGTTTTTAATGCAGTAAAGCACACTGGTTTAAATGCTTCTTTTCCTGGATACAATTTATTGGCTGAAGCCAAAGATGCTTGGTCTCCACAAAATACAGAGTCTACAATTCCTGTGCTTTCTGCCAAAGACAACAATAATAACTTTGGACGTATCTCTAATTTTTATATTGAAGATGCTTCTTTCATAAGGCTTAGAAACTTAACCTTAGGATACACTATAAAAGATAGTTGGTTGAAGGGCAAAGCAAATCTAAGATTTTTTGTTTCTGGACAAAATCTTTTTACAATTACCAAATACTCAGGTATGGATCCTGAAGTAGGATTAAGCAATCTCGGAATGGACCTAGGGCGTTATCCATTGTCTCGTATTTATATGACTGGTCTCAACGCTACTTTTTAAACATAAAATATAAAAGCAACAAAATGAAAAATATAATTTTTTTACTACTGAGTTTTACAATGCTGTTAGGATTTACGGCCTGTGAAAATAATTTAGACTTAGAACCTCAAGGCGCTCCGTCAAGCGGGAATTTTTGGAAAACTCCTGAGGATGCAAAGGCTGGAGTAAACGCAATTTATGGATTGTATTCAGATGATAATATGTACGGTCGTGGCTTTTTCTGGCTTAATAATGCTAGTGATGATATTGGTACCAAGCCAAGACAAAATGCAGAACGTATAAAAAACTTTATTGTAGACGGTTCCGAATCAGATACAAAAAGTATTTGGCCTATTCATTATGAAATTATGAAACGTTGTAATGATGTAATTCGAAATATTCCGAATATCAAATTGGACGAGAATACAAAGAATAATATGTTGGGGCAAGCTTATTTTAACCATGCTGTTATGCATCTAGAGTTAGCTTATCGTTACGGAGACAACCGCGCTGGAATTCCAATTCAAGACCGCGATGATCCAACTAATGTTTATGTGCCACGCGCTAAAAATGTAGCTGAAAATTATGCTTACATCGCCGCAGATTTAATAAAAGCTGCAGATTTACTACCTTATTTTAGTGAATTATCGGCGGACAATTATGGACGAGCTCATAAAACGGCAGCATGGGGATATTTGGTACGAACGTATTTGTATGCTAAAGATTGGGACAATGCCATTAAATATGCAAATTTAATCGTGAATAGTGGTAAACATGCTTTGCTTCCTAATTTTGAAGATGTTTTTAAAATTGCGAATAATTGGTCATCCGAATATATTTGGTCGGTAACTTCTAGTGCAGATAATACTACTTTGGGGTCAATTTTTCCAGGAGTATGTTTAGAAGATAAAGGCTGGGGAGCTTATAATGGTTGGGGAAATTTTTATCCAACAAAAGAATTGTTTGATGCGTACGATCCTGCGGATAAAAGACGTAGCGCAACCATTTTACAAAAAGGAGATAAATTTACCTATTTTGGAGAGGAAGTGATTTTTAATGAAGGTAAGTATGCTGTTAGTTCAAGTAATCGTACTGGATATCAATTTAAAAAGTATATGGAACCATTCTCTTACCCCAAAACTACTTCTGGAGGTGTAGATATTCGGTATGTTAATGCAAATGGAGATAAACCATCTACTACTTTAAATGTTCCTCTTTTACGCTACGCTGATGTAATTTTAATGTTAGCCGAAGCCAAATTGATGAAAGGTCAAAATGCCGACGCTGAAATAAATATGATTCGAAATCGTGCCGGTTTATCCAGTATTTCTAATGCAACAATGGATGATCTTAAAAGAGAAAGAAGATGTGAATTGGCTGGCGAGTGGACAGATCGTCATTATGACTTAGTTCGCTGGGGTGATGCACAGGCTACTTATGCCAAACCTTTACATCATTATAATGGAACTGTGATTTATCCTGCTCGTAACTTTAATCCAGCCGTGCACCATGTATGGCCTATTCCACCAGATGAAATTGCAGTAAGTAAAGGAACCTTATCACAGAACGAAGGTTGGTAAAAAGTTTTGTTAGTGTTTTTTATTTGGTTTTAATCCTGTGGGTTTCTTAGAAGCTCACAGGTGCAAAACAAGTGTAAGCCAAAATGATTTTAGTGCACCTAAGGGGGCAATCATAAACTATATAGTAAAATTAGAAGCAAAGAAGTAATACGATTACTTCCGCTAAACTTCATTTTCTCGTAGCACAAGGCTACTGACATGATGAAAATACAATAAAAATGAAAAAAATAGCAGTCCTTTTTTGTTTCCATTTTTTCGTGCTTGTTCACGCACAAGAATACAGTACCTCTAATATTCATTCGCATAACGATTATGCCAATGCATTACCCTTTTTTGAAGCTTACTCCAATAAAGTAGGAGTAATTGAGGCAGATGTTTTTTTAGTAAATAATGAGTTATTTGTCGCCCACTCTTCGGATGAAATTACCCCCAATAATTCGCTACGAAGTATGTATTTAGAACCAATTTCCCTAAAAATTAAAAGCTTGGGCGGTGCGATTTACTCGGGCGGCGAATCATTAATACTGATGATTGATGTTAAATCAGAAGCGTTACCTACATTAAAAGTAATTGAGCAACAACTACGGAAATACCCTGATTTACTTGGATGTAAAGAATTTAAAATTGTAATTTCTGGTAACAGACCCAAACCTCTAGAATGGAAAAAATATCCAAAATTTATCTACTTTGACGGACGAATAACTGAAAAATATTCAAAAGAGGAATTGTTGCGTGTTGCCATGATTAGTGATGACTTAAAAAATTATACGAAATGGAATGGTAAAGGTGTGCTGACACAAGTAGATGCTGAAAAAATTAAAAATGCAATTGCAACAGTACACAATCAGGATAAAAAAATTCGTTTTTGGTCTACCCAAGATAATGTAAATACCTGGATTGCCTTAATGCATTTGCAAGTAGATTTTATAGCATCCGATGATACGCCAGCTCTGGGGAAATTTATAAAAGATTTAAAAACAAATTACTACCAAAATACCAATTTCTATCAGGCATATGTACCAAAAAATCAGTCGAACATTTTAAAGAAAAAAACTCCTAAAAATATAATTTTTCTTATTGGTGATGGTATGGGGCTGTCACAAATTTATGCAGGTTATACTGCTAATAAAGGACAACTGAACTTATTTAATATACCTACACAAGGCTTTTCGATTACCCAAGCGTCCGATAGTTACATTACAGATTCAGCAGCGGGGGCGACTGCCATGTCTACAGGTCAGAAGACCAATAATCGCTTTATTGGTGTAGATCAGAATGGTAACTACATACAGTCAATAATTCAAAAATTGGTGGCAAAAAAGTTTCAAACGGCACTTATTTCGTCAGGAAATGTAACAGATGCTACTCCGGCAGCTTTTTACGCACATCAGACCGATAGAAGTTATAATGAGGCGATCGCTTTTGATTTCTTGAAAAACCCCACAGATATTTTAATAGGCGGAGGCATTAAGGAATTTTCAACAATAAAAGAAGGCAAGAGTGTAGCAGAATCCTTGATTGAAAAGGGATATGCATTTTCGAAAAGTTTTAGTGCCATAGATAGCATTTCCAACAGTCGTTTTGTAATTACCGATGATGCAGCTGTTGTAGCAGTTCAAGAGGGTAGAGGTGATTTTTTAAAGCGTTCTTTAACAAAAGTGCTAGCCACTTTTTCGAACTCATCTCGTCCATTTTTTATAATGGAGGAGGGGGCACAAATAGACTATGGTGGTCATAAAAATGATTTAGGCTATGTTGTTAGAGAGCTTTTAGATTTCGATCGTTTGGTTGGGCAAGCGATGGCGTTTGTGGATAAAAATCAAGATACCTTATTAATTGTTACAGCTGACCATGAAACAGGAGGACTTTCCCTCATTGATGGCAGTACTGCCGATGGCTATGTGCACGGAAATTTTAGCACTAATGACCATACATCCGTTGCTGTACCTGTATTTGCTTACGGACCAGGTTCGGAAAACTTTAGCGGTGTGTACCAAAATACCGCAATTTTTACAAAAATTTTGGACACTATTGGTTTGAAATAGTATAATTTAAACTAATAATGAGCCACTGCTTGTAAATTACAAATACAGAGCGGTGGTTTTTTTATTGGATAAAACCGGCTCGTAATGATTTGTTTGTACTAAATAAATAAAGCGCATGGATACTCATTCAAACAAAAAATAAAATAGAAAGGTTTGCTTTATAGTAGTTTAACTTTTTGATAATCAGTTACAGTTAACCTTTTTTGCAAGTTTTTAGACTTATAGATAGTAACGTAACTTAAATTATTTTTTATGAAAAATTATCTACAAAATTTTGGATGTATGATTGGTATGATTGGAATTTTATTCATCTCTTGTGAAACTCCATCAATAGAAGAAGTGGCGGATTCTAATTCAACTACGACTACAGAAACTGTACCTAAAAATTTAGAAATTACTAAAAAATCAGCCGCTTATA
This sequence comes from Flavobacterium fluviatile, assembly GCF_010645065.1. GTDB lineage: Bacteria > Bacteroidota > Bacteroidia > Flavobacteriales > Flavobacteriaceae > Flavobacterium > Flavobacterium fluviatile. The sequence continues at coordinate 90,375 of NZ_JAADZW010000001.1, forward strand.
CAATGTCAAACTGGATGGGCGCCTTAGATGAAAACCTTGCTCTTACGGCTCTTACCATTCCAGGTACCCATGATTCGGGTGCACGTTTTGAGACTTTTTCGGGTACAGCCATTTGTCAAAAGCTGTCAATTGATGATCAGCTAAAAGCAGGTGTTCGGTACTTGGATATTCGTGGTCGTCATTACAATAATACGTTTGAAATTCACCATGGTGTGGTCTATCAAAACATTAATTTTACCGCAGTCCTTAACAGTTGCAAAGCTTTTTTAGCGCAGCATCCTTCCGAAACCATCATTATGTCACTTAAAGAAGAGCATACCGCTTCAGGAAATAATCGCTCTTACGAAGCTACTTTTGATTCGTATGTGCAACAAAATACAGCATTGTGGTATTTAGGCAATACCATGCCAACCATTAAGGTAGCAAGAGGTAAAATTGTGTTAGTAAGACGTTTTGCAGCAACAACTAGCAAAGGAATTGATGCCACCAACTGGGCTGACAATGCCATTTTTGAAATTAACGGTGCCCAAAAAATTAAAATACAAGATCAGTATAAAGTACCCAATAATAACACTAAATGGTCTGCGATTGCTACACTATTCAACGAAGCAAAAACGGGTGCCATCAGTAAGTTGTATTTAAACTACTGTAGCGGATATAAACCTGGACTTTTTAGTATTCCGAACATCCCTACAGTTGCTGACTTTGTAAATCCGAAGGTGAGTAATTATTTTACTACTGCATCAAAAGGACGATACGGTATTATAATAATGGATTTTACAACAGAAACAAGTAATACTTTAATTGTTAAATCTAATTTTTAACCTATTTTCAAAAGTTACCACACCTTTATGTAATTGTAAAGCAAAACGCTTCAATAGCAAGCCAGCAGCAGTATTCTACCCGAATGCTGCTGCTTTTTTAATTTTAAAAATGATAATTTTTGTAAAAAAAAATACGATATATGTATTTTTATCTTGATTTTTTTTTAATATTGTATAATTATACTGAATCTTTTACTGATATATGATTATTGCTCTATTAGCATATAAGGGATAAATAATACCATGAAACTTACTTATAAACAAACCGAACGTAAACCTGAAAATTCTTTTTTAGTAAAACAAGATCGTCGACCTTGTCTGGATCATGATTGGCATTTTCATAAGGAAGTAGAGTTAATTTACTTTATTAAAAGTTCTGGAACTCGTTATATTGGAAATTCTATTGGAACTTTCAGTGAAGGTGATTTGTATATGATTGGCAGTAATGTACCGCATCTATTTAAAAATGATAAAGCAAATCCTTTGTTGACAGTAGAAGCTGATTCTGTTGATTTAATAGTAATTAAGTTTGATCCAGAATTTTTAGGAAAACAATTTTTAGGATTGTCTGAAAGTAGAAATCTTCAATTGTTATTTGAAAATGCTGAAAAAGGATTGCAATTCCCTAAATCTGTTTCGAAGTTAGTTCACAATATCATGGTCGAATTGACCGAAAGTAAAGGGCTTAGAAGTGTAATAGGATTACTAAATGTTTTGGAAGTGTTATCCACAACTACTACGCTTACTTCTTTGTGTTCTGAAGTAGTAGTGAGCAGTTATACCAATAAGGAAAAGGAACGCATGGCACGCATAATTTCGTTCTTGACTGATAATTTTGATAAAAAAATTGAATTAGAAGAGGTTGCAGCTATCGCGTACATGACTCCCAACGCTTTCTGTAGATATTTCAAAAAAAGAACACGAAAATCATTTACGCAGTACCTTAATGAAATACGTTTGCGTAATGCTTGTAAATTACTGATTGAAGGAGAGTTACAGGTTGCTACAATTTGTTATCAATCTGGTTTTAATACCATAACCAACTTTAACCGACAGTTTAAATCGCTAATGAATGTTACGCCTTCGGAATATATCGATCGATACGCGAGCAGCACCATAAATTAAACCAATTTAATTTTACAACCAATTTAGTTTTAAAGAAAAAGTTTATTGAAAATATATTTTAATAAACTTTTTTTAATATCGTTCGTATTTATTGGATGTGCGTAGTCATTATACGCTCAATTGCCATACAAACTATTTTAAGTAAGTAGTAAAACGATCTAAATTCACTTGGGTAACAGCTTGGTCTCCATTTCTATAAAAAGTGCTGCCAACTTTATTTTAACATTTTAAACCGTATGCTCACGGTCTCCTCTCCTTTTAAAAATTTAATTTGTAGCTCATAATCAGTAGTTTTACTAGTAAATTACTACTGGTTACATGTTTGATGTTTATTTGATTATTTCATTATTTATCACTGAATTTTATCTAGAAATAAAAATTACTACCGCTTTTTTATCATAATGTTAAAATAGTGCTAGAGGAAGGTAAATTTTGCTGTTAGGAAGTCATTTTATTCTCTTTTATTTGTTAAAACAAAAATTTTATGGAATTTACATTTATACCTTTTGCACTAGTCTTATTGGCTAGCATTTTTCAAGGATCATTTGGACTTGGAATGAAATTTATGGCTCCTTTAAAATGGGAAGCTTGGTGGTTGGTGCATGCCACTGTGGCGATGTTACTAATTCCTTTGGTTTGGGCCATCATGGTAGTGCCTAATTTGTTTGATGTAATTGCTGAAGCGCCTTCAGATGCTATTTTACAAGGAATGTTTTTCGGAGCTCTTTGGGGTGTTGGAGGTATAATGTTCGGAAAAAGTATTCCTTATATCGGTATTTCATTAACGTACGGTATCGTAATGGGAGTTTGTGCTGCAGCTGGTAGTTTAATTCCTTTCTTTTTAATAGATAATGCCGCTAATCTGCCTGCCTTTCCTTATGTAATAGGTGGTGTCTTATTTATGTTAGTAGGTGTTGCTTTTACAGCATATGCTGGAATTCAGCGAGATAAAATAACACAAAAAGAAGGGGAGACTAAAATTGATCTTAAAACAGGTTTAATCATAGCGGTACTTAGTGGTTTGTTATCTGCAGCATTGAGTGTCGGTTTTGATAAAGGAAAATCGATTGGTGCAATTGCTGAAACGGCTGGAGCACTAACTAGAAATAGTAGTTTGGCTATTTGGGTAGTAGTGCTTTGGGGAGGTTTTTTGGTAAATGCAGGTTATGCCATCTTCTTATTATTCAAAAATAACACTTGGAGTTCCTTTGGTGTGGCACATTCGCAAAAAGCGTACATGTGGGCGATAATTGCTTCTGTGCTTTGGTTTGGTGCCTTAGGTATTTATGGTCAAGGTGCTACATTAATGGGGGCAATGGGATCGGTAATTGGATGGCCAATATTATTAGGAGTGTCCCTAATAGTAGGTAATCTTTGGGCGTATCTAAACAAAGAATGGGAAGGTGCAGGAAAAGCTTCTTCATATTTATTAGTGGGGCTATTTATTCTAATTGTAGCGACCATTATTTTAGGTTATGCGAACAGTGTAAATTAAAAAAAGATATAAATAATTATAGAATTTGAAATGAAAATTAAATCAATAGAATGTTTTGTCCTTGCGGATAAGCTGAAGGAAACTTTTTATTTTTCGCAATGGGAATATTCGGAAAGAAGGGTGTGTGTTGTAAAAGTAACTTCTGATTCTGGTCATGTGGGTTGGGGAGAAGGATACGGTCCTGCGAGTCTAATCAAGGCAGGAATTGAGCACTTAACTCCTTATGTAGTTGGGATGAATGCTTTACAAACCGAAACCATTTGGAGTATCATGTACCGCAGAACGTTAGATTTTGCTCGAAGAGGAATTTTAGTCGCAGCCATAAGTGCTATTGATGTGGCCTTGTGGGATTTGAAAGGTAAAATTTTAGAACAACCAGTTCATCAATTGCTTGGTGGTAAAAAACGCGATACTATTGTTCCTTATGCCACTGGAATGTACTTTACAGATGGTGGAGTAATGGCCGATAAACTATGCAAAGAAGCTTCTGAATATGTAGACTTAGGCTATAAAGCGATGAAAATGAAAGTGGGTTTGACCCTTGAAGAAGACATCGAAAATGTAAAAAAACTTAGAGAAACTATTGGACCAGACGTTAAATTAATGATTGATTCGAATCACGCATATAATTTGCGTGAAGCGGTACAGTTGGCCAATGCCGTAGAACAATACGATATTTCATGGTTTGAAGAGCCAATTTCTCCAGAATATTACGATCAATATGCGGAGTTAAGAACTAAAACAACCATTCCGATTTCGGGAGGCGAATGTGAATATTTGCGTTTTGGTTTTCAAACTTTATTACAGTCCAAATCAGTAGATATTATTCAACCAGACATTTGTGCTACTGGTGGCCTTACAGAAGCCAAGCGTATCGGAACTTTAGCAACAGTTTATGGTGTTGAAGTAGTTCCTCATACTTGGGGAACAGGAATTGCTTTTGCAGCAGCGTTACATTTTATTAGTAACTTAGATTGTATGCCAGGACGTTTGCGTACTCCTGAGTGTTACATTGAGCACGATCGTACAGAGAATCCGTTACGAGAACAATTAACAACCAGTGATATGGTTTTTGATAATGGTTTGATTAAAATTTCGGATAAACCGGGACTTGGATTCACATTGAATGAAGAGGCTTTACATAAATTTGCTTTAAAAGAATAAGTATGGATTTTGGGTATAAAAAATTATATATAGACGGACAATTAACAGATGCATCGAATAAAGCCACTTTTGATATAATCAGTCCGGCAAACGAAGAAAAAGTTGGTTCCATTGCTTGGGCTACAAAAGAAGATACTGAAAAAGCGCTTCAAACAGCACAAGCAGGATTTACCGCTTGGTCAGTGTTACCATTGGAAGAGCGTTTGGATTGGATAGACAAGCTCAGAACTAAATTGTTAGAAAATAGTGATCTTTTGCGTAATAGTATTATGCATGAGATGGGAAAAACATGGGAGGGGAGCGAAGAAGACTTGACGAGTATTACCAATTCTTTGGCCTTTTATTCAGAAGAAATAAAAAGCAGGCATACCATTGCTATTAAAGATACTGAGGGAACACATCAACATCAAATTTTGTCGCAACCTCTAGGGGTAGTAGTGGCTTTTTTGGCCTATAATTTTCCACTTTTAAACTTAGGTTTTAAACTTGGACCTGCTTTGGCAGCAGGATGTAGCATTATTTTAAAAGCGTCTGAATTTTCACCACTGTCTGCCCACATTATTGGTGAAATTTGCGAAGAAATTAATTTTCCTAAAGGAGTAATCACTATTATTTCAGGTGATTTGCAAAATGTTGGAATTCCGCTTTGTGAGAGCACCATTCCAAAATTAATTACCATGATTGGTTCTACAGCAACGGCTCAAAAATTGATTAGTCAGAGTAGTAAAACTTCGATCAAGAGATACAGTATGGAGTGTGGTGGAAATGCCCCTTTTATAGTATTTCCTGATGGCGATATGGATTTAGCAGTGACCATTGGCGCAGCTTTAAAAATTGGAAATTCAGGTCAAATTTGTGTAGCACCGAACCGATTTTTTATTCATGAGTCGGTGATCGAAGAATTTAGTAATGGTTTATTAGAAAAATTCAAAAATGCCAAAATAGGTTTTGGTAAGGAAAATAAGCCCGACATGGGACCAATTGCTAATAAAGTAGCCAGAGAAAAAATTGATACACTGGTAAAAGAAGCTATTGCTCAAGGAGGAGAATTGGTATATGGAGGTAAAAAATATGGTGATAAAGGCTATTATTACGAGCCAACATTGATTCGCTTAAATGATAAAAAAGCAGCCATTTTGCAGGAAGAATTCTTTGGACCTGTTGCCATAGTCGTTCCTTTTTCTACTGAAGAAGAAGTACTTGAGTTGGCAAATAATACGGATGCTGGTTTGGCTTCGTATGTATTCTCTACCGATGAGAAAAAACTACAGTATTTTTCTGAAAATTTAGAATTTGGAGAAGTACAATTGAATGGTGTGAAATATGCGATTTACTTGCCTCATGGTGGGGTGAAAAATAGCGGCATTGGTGTAGATTGTTCTAGTTATGCTTTGGACGATTACCTAATTAAAAAACGAGTTACAAAAGCAATATAATCGCATGACACTTCCAAGATATTTTATTAGCTGTGATTGGGGTACGAGTAATTTTAGATTGCGCTTAGTAGAAACCGAAAATCTAAACGTGCTCGAAGAACACAAAACAGATCAAGGGGTGAAAACCGTTTTTGATAAATTCTTAAAACAGGATACGTTAAACCAAAATCAATTTTTTGCAGATTATTTGGTGAAGCAAATTCAAAATTTACCTGTAAAACATCAAAAGCATTTGGTTGTTTTGGCGGGTATGGCTTCCTCCAGCATTGGTTTACACGAGTTGCCGTATACGGAAATGCCAATCACGATGAATGGTGAAAGTTTACTTTGGGAAAATTTATACCTTAATGTAGTCGAGTTGCATCTGCTGGTTATTTCAGGAGTGAAAACCAAAACGGGAATGATGCGAGGCGAGGAAATTCAAGCAATTGGTTTAGAAGAAGAGTTAAAACAATACGAGTCAGGAACCTTGATTTTGCCTGGAACGCACTGTAAACATATGCATTACGAATATGGTGCATTTACAGGCTTACGCAATTATATGACTGGAGAACTTTTTGAAGTTTTATCTTCGAAAAGTATTTTGAGTAATTCTATTGAAAACTTAGGGTGGAGTACCCATAGTGAAGCGGCTTTTCTTAAAGGAATTGAAGTAGGTTTTGCAGGCGAATGGAGTGCAAATTTACTGACGGTACGAGCAACACAATTATTTGGAGAATCTAAAAAAGAAGATAATTTTTATTATTTAAGTGGTCTTTTAATCGGAGATGAATTGTCGTATTTGAAGGGGCATGAGGGAAAAATATTCTTAGCGGCATCTGGGGAGGTATTTCGACTCTATAAGATTGCTTTAGAAAAATTAATTGCTTTAGACAACTTAGTTTGTTTTGATAGTAACACTTTAGAAAGAGCTTTATTAATTGGACAAAAGAAAATAATACTACGTAATGAAAAATAATTCAGGATTTTCATGGGATCTTTTTAACGCCGCGCCAATAGTAGGTATTGTGAGGGGGATTCCTTTAGAAACAGTTTTGAAAGCAGCCGCAATGTACAGTGAAGCTGGTATGTCTACGATAGAAATCACCATGAATACAGAGGGTGCAGCAGAAATAATTGCAACGCTGCGCACTACTTTTCCTAATTTGAATGTTGGAGCAGGGACGGTTTGTTCACTGGCTGATTTGGATAATGCGTTAAATGCAGGATCACAGTTTATTGTAACGCCTATTATTGATGAGGCGGTGATTCAGAAAGCGGTGTCCTTAAATATTCCAATTTTTCCAGGAGCATACACCCCAACAGAGATTTATAAAGCATGGCAGTTGGGCGCTTCTGCAGTAAAAATATTTCCAGCAACGCAATTGGGAACACAATTTATAAAAGATGTAGCAGCGCCGTTAAATGATATTAAATTATTACCAACAGGCGGTGTTTCTGCCGATAATATTGGTTCTTTTTTTCAAGCAGGTGCTGTAGGAGTAGGGATGGGAAGTTCTCTTTTTGATAAAGAAATGATTGCTAGAGGCGATTTTGAAGCGTTAAAAAATCATTTCATTTTGATAAAAAACCAAGCGAAATAATTTTTTAAAATGACCCTTTAGGTATAATTTAAATAAACAACATAATTCATAGAAAATTCTGTATTTCTATTTATTAAGATCTTAGTATTCAACGGTTAAAAAGAAGAAATAATGACAGGGAACAAACGCATTTTTAAGTTCTTTTTTAGCACTATTTTTAGTTTGTCGGTTTGCGGGATGACAAGTCAGACAACACAAACAGTGCGCGTGATCAAAAACTATAACAATTGGAAATGGGACAGTGTGTATGTCGCAAAAAATAAATTTATCAGTGTAGCTGTGGTTCCACAGTCAGCCGGACGTATCTTAGAATTTAACTTGGGTGATGTTCCTTCTTTATGGGTCAACCCCAAGTTGCTCGGCAAGTCGTTTCCGCATAGCGAGGAAGTAAAAATGAGTGATTGGCGCAATTTTGGTGGTTACCGCTTAGTACCGTTGCCCATTGATAATTGCTCTGTTGATAAAAATGGAAATAGTGCAAAACGTTGGCCGCCACCCGTGATGATTGGTGATAGTCCGTACAATGCAAGAATTGTAAAAAACAAATCATCGGAACCATCGGAGATTGTGGTGACCTCGGGAGTGCAGCAATTGCCCGTGCCTCAATTTGACAACCAATCCAAAGCATTTGTGTATCCTAAAAGTGTAAATGAGGAGCTGCAATACCAACGCAGTTTATCTATCGAAGACAATAGTAGCCTTGTACATGTGAAGCATACGCTAACAAATGTGGGAACCAAAAATGTGAAACGTGGAATTATGATATCCAGTCAACATGTTTCGCGCTCTAAACCGGAACTTACAGATGGGGAGAATTTTGTAGCCTACGTTCCTTTTGATGAAAAATATAAATTACCTAATGGTGAGCAATTCGAAATTACGGGGACAGCAGACTCGCGATGGAATTACGTCAATAAAAACCGCAAGCCATTAGATAAAAACAATCCTGAAGATGTAAAGAAGTATTACAATCACGGGACCAATTGGAACGGAGAGGTTGCTCCTGGAATTTATGAAGTAGCTTATGACTATGAACTGATGAGTGGCTTTCATATCGTCTCATCAAAAGGGTGGTTGTGCTATGTAAATAAAACAAATAATACTGCTTTCGTAAAAATATTGGAACCGTATAATCCAAAATTAGAGTACGAGGATGGTGTGAATGCCTCTATTTTTTGCAGCGGATTAGAAACTGGTTATCTAGAAACAGAAGTTAGAACTCCTTTATACAACTTGAAGCCAGGCGAACATTTTGATTATTATGAAATTCAGGCGGCAGCGAAAATTTCGGCAGGAACTGTACTTGCTGTCAATAGAATTGGTATCATTACCAAAAGTTTAACTTTAAGTACTGATTCCAAAAAAATCACAGGTAAGTATGGCGTTTTTAAAGAAGGAATTTTGGTTTTAAGAACAACAACGACTAACGGTCAAACATCAGAAACAGTAGTGGAAAATAATGTAAATCCTTTAAAAGCATATGAACTTGACTTCCAGTTACAAGACAAAGTCAAGGGTGTTAAATTGCAGTTGTATATAAAAGATGATCACAACGATTATCATTTGCTTGATGCTGTAACGATTTAAACAATTTAATTTGGGTTGGAGAATATCTTTTTACATTTAATGCTAAATGCTTTTTAGTGTTTTTTAAAAATACTATTAAGCGAGTACCATTAGATGGAGTTCAATTTACAACCGTGTAATCTTTAAAATTTAAAACTTAAATTTTTGATTACTTATCTACTTATGAATACATTTTTTTATAATGAAAAACAAAATAGCACATATACTATTTCTTTGCCTTGTTTCGGTACAATGGGTAGTAGCTCAAAACGATTGGGAAAATGAGTTTGTATTTGAACAAAACAAAATGGAATCACGGGTGCCTTCGTATTCCTATAAAAATGCAGCAGATGCATTAAAAGGAAAACGCGAAGCCTCTCGCATGCAGTCGTTAAATGGCATGTGGAAATTTAATTTTGTCGATAAGTCCGAAGACCGACCGATGGATTTTATGGCTAAAGATTTTAAAGGTGCCAATTGGAAAGATATTCCAGTACCTTCTAATTGGGAAATGCAGGGATACGGCCAGCCGATTTATACCAATATTACGTATCCATTTACGCCTAATATTTTAGACCCAAACTTGACTTATGATTGGAAAGGGCCTCAGCCTCCAATTCCGCCAAAAATATACCGTGATAATCCGGTTGGAAGTTATTACAGAGATTTTGAAGTGCCTGCTGATTGGAAAGAACAATCGGTTATTCTTCATTTCGGTGGTGTGACTTCGGCTTTTTACGTTTGGGTAAATGGTAAAAAAGTAGGATACAGCCAAGGGAGTTGTTTGGCAGCAGAATTTGATGTTACCGAGTTTTTGGTAGCGGGAAAAAACCGCGTTGCCGTTCAGGTTTTCAGATGGAGTGACGGAAGTTATTTGGAAGATCAAGACATGTGGCGTTTAAGCGGAATGCATCGTGAAGTGCTGTTATTGGCACAACCTAAAATTGCGTTAAATGACTTTTACGTACGTACTACTTTAGACGAAAGTCTAAAAGACGCCAAAGTGGAAATTCGTCCAAAAGTTTGGGTGAAAGAAGATGCTCATAATTTAAAAGGATGGAAAATCAATGCACAATTGTACGATAAGGATTCCAATAAAGTCTTAGAAGATGGTTTATCTACGACTGTCGAGAAAGTGTTTTTAGAACGTTGGCCGCCAAGAGATCTTCCTGTATTTGGATTTATTAAAACCACCGTAAAATCACCACACAAATGGTCGGCAGAAACGCCTTATTTGTACACGCTTGTCCTTACGGTAACCAATCCAAAAGGAGAAGTTGTAGAGGCAAGAAGCCAAAAAATAGGTTTCAAAAAAGTAGAATTTAGCGCCAAGCATGAGCTGTTAATCAATGGAAAAGTAGTGGAGATTATGGGGGTAAACCGTCATGATCACAATCCGATTCGAGGAAAAGCATTAACGCACGAAGATATGCGTAAGGATGTGGAATTACTGAAACAATATAATTTTAACGCAGTACGTACTTCACATTACCCAAATGATCCTTATTTCTATCAGTTGTGTAATGAATATGGTTTGTATGTGATGGATGAAGCAAATATCGAAAGCCATCATGCAGGTGGGTTATTGGCCAACACCCCTTCATGGTCGGGGGCAATGATGAGCCGTATTTACCGAATGGTCGAAAGAGACAAAAATGAAGCTTGTGTGATTTCTTGGTCCTTAGGGAACGAGTCAGGTACAGGACCAATTTTTGCGGCAGCAGCCAACTGGATCAGGTATTTTGATCCGTCACGTTTTGTACATTATGAGGGTGCACAAGGCGATCCTTTGAATCCTGCTTATATAGAAGGAGATGATGTAGGGTATAATGTGAAACAGTTCCCTACAATGGCAAATCCTGATGATCCTAAATATGTGGATGTAATTAGTAGAATGTATCCAAGTTACAAACATGCCATTGGTTTGGCGACATCGCCTTATATCAATAGGCCAATTATTTTTTGCGAATACGCGCATGCTATGGGTAACTCGCTAGGAGGATTCACAGATTACTGGAAGGAAATTCGTTCTCGTCCAAATTTGATTGGTGGTTTTATCTGGGATATGGTCGATCAAGGTCTGGAGAAAAAAGATGAAAACGGAAAAACTTTTTACGCCTACGGGGGTGATTTTGGAGATATTCCTAATGATAGTAATTTTTGTATCAATGGGGTTTTTACACCAGATTTAAAACCGAATCCGCATGCGCACGAAGCGAAACACGTTTTTCAGCCTGTCGCTTTTGAAGCTGTAAAACATCGTAATGAAGTAGTGCGCGTTGTAAATCGTATGAACTTTACCAATGTTTCGGATTACGAAATAAGATGGACAGTTGCAGAGAACGGAAAGGTGATTAAAAGTGGAACACTTGCTAGCCTCGATATTCCCGCAGGGGAGTTCAAAGAAATAAAAATTCCATTTGGAAAAATCAATTTCAAAGAAGAAAACGATTATTGGTTGCGTGTAAGTTTACACGAAAAAGCAGATCGTTTATGGTGCAAAAAAGGATACGAGTTAGGCTCTAATCAACTGTTGCTTCACGCAGCCGACGCCAAAAAAGAAAAGCAGTCGACTAAAAATGCAGCTGGTTTTGATTTTACAGAAAGTGCAGATGCGATTATCGTTAGCGGTAAAAATTTCGAAATGACGGTATCTAAAAAGACTGGTTTTGTTACTTCATTAAAGAATAAAAACGGAGAACAATTAAAAGCCCCTTTACAACCTAACTTTTGGCGACCAGCGATAGACAATGATCACCGAGGGTATTATGCTAAAACATGGTCGAAATCGAAAACGTTTTGGAAAGACATCGTATCGAAACTTGAAACCAAATCGGTTACGGTTTCCAAAGGGAAATCAAATGCGGTACAAGTGGCAGTTACACAAGCTTTTCAAGATAAAGTAAAATTGCAATTGCATTACACAGTAACAGTTGAGGGTGTTTTAGCAGTAAAAATGGATTTGGATGCAGAGGAAAACCTTCCCGATATGATGCGAATTGGTTGGACAATGGGCGTTTCAAAAGCATTAGAGAATACTTCTTATTACGGAAAAGGACCTTGGGAAAATTACATCGACCGCGCGGAATCGGCAGAAGTAAATGTGTATGATGTAAAGACAAATGATCTTTTTTACCACTATATCAAACCACAAGAAACAGGAAATCATACCGAAACACGATGGATGACATTGCAATCAAATCATAAAAAAGAAGGCTTCAAATTTATAGCCAAGCCAGTTTTTGATTTTTCCGTTTGGCAATATAGCTCGGACAATATAGAAGAAGCACGCCATCCTAAAGATTTGGAGCCACAAGGATTTTATACGGTTAATATTGCTTTACGCCAAAGAAGTTTAGGAGGTACGTTATCCGAACCGATTGAAAAATATTTATTAAAACCAGGTAAATACAATTTTGAATTTTCTATTAAATCCCTTGATTAGTTTAGTTAAATAATTATTGTTAATTATGATTAAACCTTGGTAAAGATGCATACTACTGCATTTTTATCAAGGTTTTTTTTTAACTGTATATTTGAAGTAAAAATAATTTTTATTTCTTTAAGTATTATGATGCTAATTAAATTGCGTTTCATAAAATTCGACCATAATCCAAAAACTACAAGTTCTATTTTATTATAATTTTTGTGTTTTTTTTATTTAGTGTAAAAAAAAAGCACGTTTTTTTTAAGTAATCAATAACTTGTAGCTAAAATAGTCTCATATATAGTTAGTATAGAGCTACTTGATAAGGATTATTATGAGTAGATTTGGATTTAACCAAAATCTATGATAAAATGATAAAAATTAAAACTTTAGCTAGTGTATTTTTTCTCACGGGTACTGCCGTAGTACAAGCACAGTACGAACCCTTAATAAATGCTGCAGACAGCGGTAAAATATGGGAATATCAAGAAAATTTGTCTGATGAATTTAATGGTAATGCTCTTGATTGGAACAATAAATGGTTTTACAACAATAATTTACCTACTGTAAAAGCATGGAAGTGGAACAACGGAAATAATGTAAAGCTTGTTGGGAATGCTGCAGAAATTAAAATGAGTCACAACAACAATAATATAGCAGTTGATGGTACTTACTTCAATTCGGGTATTTTAAAAACTAAGGGAACTTTTGTAACGGGTTACGTTGAAGCTCGAATTAAAGGCGCAGTGATGAATGTTCCCGGTACTGACAATGGACGAGGTGTATGTCCGTCATTCTGGCTATATAGCGATTTTGATCGTTCTGTCGGAGAAGGGAAAACTGTGTATTCGGAAATTGATATTGTAGAGTTGCAGCAATACGATTACTTCAATGGAGAACAGGATGATATTTTTGATATGGAACATAATCTACATCTGGTTCGAAAAGTAAACGGACAAGATGTTTGGTTTCGCCCTAAACAAAATGTAGCTACTCAAAAAAATCATTATACTGCTTCTTTTGATCCGACAAAAGATTATCACGTATATGGTTGCGAAGTGAATGAAAAAGAAATTATTTGGTATGTAGATGGTGCTCGCGTTGCTAGTAAACCAAACACTTACTGGTACCGACCAATGAATGTAACTTTATCATTAGGATTACGCGTTCCATTTGTGAAATTTGTAAATAATGTTTTTGAACCAGTAAATCCTTTAATAGATGCACGTGCAAAGAATCAGCTTTCCGCTATTCCGACAACCATGTCAGTAGATTATGTCCGTGTGTGGAAAAGTAAGCGGTCTGATAGTACAGGAAGCGATACAGGTACTACAAATCCAACTGATGGGTACAAGGGCGATATAAGAGTATTTCTTAACCAGAGATTAAAAACGCTGAATATTGTTTTAGGTAACTTTTCGGGTGAATCGAGAATAACGATGTTTAATTTAAGTGGAACGAAGTTATTGGATACCACCAGTAGACTTTCGGAGATTGTATTACCTACAAACTCATATCCTAATGCACCTTATATATTACATGTAACGAATCAAAATGGAGTACACAGTCAAAAAATATTTATAAAATAAAGTTCTAACTTTTGTTTTTGGAAGAAAGTCTATTTATTATGTGAGCAGGCTTTTTTTTATAGAAATATCGGAAAGGTAGAACAAGCTTATTATAAGTTAAAATAGTGCTAGTAAAAAGCAACATATTAGGTTTAAATTTGCGTTTTGTTAAATTAACTATTAGCAATAAATATCATTTATCGTTGATTATTTTTTACTATACTGTCAGTTTTAAGTTAAAAAGTTAAAGGATTTATTGTACAGTTTAATAAAAATTTTTTTGCGCTAAGTAATCAATTCCCCCCAAATATGAAAAATTGTAAAATTCTATTTTCATTAATAATTGTCCTATCTAATTTCGCAATGCAGGCACAATATAATCCGTTTATGGTAGCACCCGATTCTACTAAAAAATGGGAGTATCAAGAAAACTTGTCAGATGAGTTTACTGATATTAAGATCGATTGGACTAACAAATGGTTTTATAACAGTGAACTGCCCAACGTAAATGCATGGAAATGGGATAACAATGCCAATTTGACTATTGTAAACAATGCTGTAGAAATTAAAATGAGTCATAACACTAACAACGTACCTGTAGACGGAACTTATTTTAGTTCTGGAATTTTAAAAACCAAAGGAACCTTTATAACAGGATACGTGGAGGCCAGGATAAAGGGAGCTATTCTTAATGTTGCAGGAACCGACAACGGACGTGGCGTTTGTCCTTCGTTTTGGTTGTATAGTGATTTTGACAGAAATGCTGCTGAAGGTAAAACAGTTTACTCTGAAATTGATGTGGTAGAATTACAACAATTCGATTATTACAACGGTGAACAAGATGATATTTATGATATGGATATGAATTTGCATCGGGTTGCTAAAGAAGGAGGGAAAGAGGTTTGGTACCGACCGAAGCAAAGTCCAGAAGCTCAAAAAAATCATTATACGGCTAAATTTAATCCTACTTTAGATTACCATATTTATGGCTGTGAGGTTAATGAAAGTCAAATTATATGGTATGTAGATGGTTTAGAAGTTGCGCGAAAGCCAAATACTTATTGGTACAGACCTATGAATGTGACCGTATCGCTTGGTCTACGGGTACCCTTTGTTAAATTTCAAAATAATAGATTTGAACCTATTGATCCAAGAGCAGATGAGCGTGCAAATAAGCAATTAGCTGCGATTCCAACAACTATGTCTGTAGATTATGTTAGAGTATGGAAGAAGAAAGAAACACTTAATTTGAAAGAAAGTGCAGCAAAAAAAATGGGGATTAATGTGTATCCAAATCCAGTTAAAGATACTGTGACAATCGCATTCAACGAGTATGGTGGCGAAGCTAAAATCTCCTTGGCTGACATGAATGGTTCACTACTTCTTGACCAAAAAAGTGCCGAGTTAAATATCATTTTGTCTTTAAATAAATATAGCAAAGGAGTCTATTTACTTAAAGTAGAAAATGAGAAAGGGGCGTACGTTCAAAAACTAATAGTAGAATAATTTTTTTAGTTATAACTTGACTCATTTATAGGTAAGGTTTTTGTTTTTTAATATTTTTATTCTTGTAGTCTAGTTAGTAAAGAGGTTGACGTTAAGTTAGCCTCTTTTTTTTACAGAATTATCTCAAAAAAATAACATTTACTTAAAATAAGGTAAAATAATGTATGTGAATGGTAATTTTTAGAGGAGTAAAAAACGCTTTTTACATTTACTTTGTGTTTCCGACTCTTTTATGCTATTACTAGATTTTTTGATAAGCGGCGTGAATATTAATACTATGCTGGTCATAGAGGACTATTTTGCATCAAAGAAAAATGGAGAGTGTAGCATAATCAAAAAACAAAAACATAAAATTTAAAAAATGAAAAAGATTACAAGCAAATACGGATTGGCTGTGGTAGGTCTGTTTTTTCTAAGCGCTTCTTTCGGACAGCACAAAGGAATTATCGATAATGCCAACAGTCCGAATGTGAAGTTTAAAAGTATTGGTATGTCTGATTGCCACTGGACACATGGATTTTGGGCAGATAAGTTTAAAATTTGTCAAGATGAAATGCTTCCGTATATGGGGGAGGTTTTAATGGGTGATGTGGGGCATGGTTTGAATAATTTTAAAATTGCAGCAGGACTCAAAGACGGAAAACACCAAGGATTTGCTTGGCATGATGGAGATTTTTATAAGTGGATGGAAGCAATGTCTTACGTTTATGCTCAAAATAAAGATCCAAAAATTGCAAAACAATTAGATGATATTATTGCGATTATCGCAAAAGCGCAAATGCCAAATGGGTATTTACAAACTACTATTCAAATTAGTAAAGGTGCTATAGATCCTTTTGAGAATCGTAAATACCATGAAATGTACAATAGTGGACACTTGTATACTAGTGCTTGTATTCATTACAGAGCTACAGGCAAAAAAAATTTCTTAAATATCGCTGTAAAACATGCTGATAATTTATACGAAGTTTTCTATCCAGACACCAAGCATTATGCTCGTTTTGGATTCAATCAAACACAAATAATGGGGTTGGTTGAATTGTATCGAACTACAAAAGATAAAAAGTATCTAGAATTAGCAGAAAAATTCATCAACCGTCGTGGTGCTTATGGTATCGAAGAGAATTCGACAACTAAAGGATATCCAGTAGGAGATATGGTGCAAGAATTTACACCTATTCGTAAGTCCGATGAGGCAGTAGGTCATGCAGTGTTGGCTTTGTATTATTATGCAGGAGCAGCAGATGTTGTAGCAGAAACAGGTGAACAAGCATTGTCAGATGCCTTAGATCGTCTTTGGGAGAATGTGACTAACAAAAAAATGTATGTTACAGGAGCAGTAGGACAGACGCATTATGGAGCTTCAAGTAACCGTCAGATGATTGAAGAGGGTTTTATTGATGAATACATGATGCCAAACATGACGGCTTATAATGAAACTTGTGCAAACATTTGTAATTCCATGTTTAGTTACCGTATGTTGGGATTACGTGGTGACTCTAAGTATGCTGATGTTATCGAAAATGTACTGTTTAACAGTGCACTTTCAGGAATCAACCTTGAAGGAAATAAATACTATTATTCAAACCCATTACGTAAGATTCACGGTTCAAGAGATTATTCAAAAATGAATACCGAATACCCAGAGCGCCAATCATATTTAGAGTGTTTCTGTTGTCCTCCGAACTTGGTGCGTACTATTGCTCAAATCTCTGGTTGGGCATACAGTTTGACCGATAATGGTGTGGCTGTAAATCTTTATGGTGGTAACGAATTAAATACGACCATGCTTGATGGTTCTAAATTAAAATTGGAGCAGGTAACCAATTATCCTTGGGATGGTGCGGTAAGTGTAACGGTTAAAGATTGTAAAAAAGGAGCTTTTAAAATGATGCTCCGAATCCCAAACTGGGCAAAAGGAAGTAAAATTAAAGTAAACGGAGTAAATACTGCCGTAGAAATTGTGGCGGGAGAATTTGCGACCATAGACAGAGCTTGGAAAAAAGGAGACGTTGTAACCTTGGATATGCCAATGGACGTTAACTTTGTAGAAGGAAATGGTCGCATTGAAGAAGTACGTAACCAAGTAGCTATCAAAAGAGGTCCAGTAGTGTACTGTGCAGAATCTACCGATTTACCAAAAGGAACCAGTATCTTAGATGTTTATCTTTCTGGAAAAAACAAATTTGATGTAACGTACCGTCCTGATCTTTTAGGTGGAATTTCATCAATCACTACTGATGTTATGATTAGAAAAGATAAAAAACCAGATACGATGTACCATACTATTTCAAAACCTGTTTTAGAAGATTCTAAAGTGTCTTTTGTTCCTTATTATGCTTGGTCGAATAGAGGTGATTCAGAAATGACTGTTTTTATGCCAATTATTTGGGACTAATATTATAAAAAAATTCAATGAAAAGTAATTTTTTATGTTTTTTGTTGTCCTTGGCTTGCTTTGTAAGTCAGGGGCAGAAAAAAAAGCCAAATATCCTATTTGTCGCTTTTGATGATATGCGTACAGAGCTTGGCTGTTATGGTTCTGAAGTTGTGAAGTCGCCTAACATTGATGCATTAGCGAAAGCGGGAGTACAGTTCAATCGAGCGTACTGTCAGGAAGCTATTTGTGGTCCATCACGTGCGAGCATCATGACGGGGGCACGTAACGAAACGATTAATGTAATTGATTTGTTTCAAGATTTTAGAGCCAACTGTCCAAGTATTATAACCTTGCCACAACACTTTCGTGAAAATGGGTATGAAACTGTTTATACCGGAAAAGTATTTCACGGAAAGTATACGGATGATGAATTGTCATGGAGTCGTAAAGCGACGCAACCTAAGAAAGATCCAAATATACCAGAAACAAAAGGGGGATATGCGTTGAAGGAAAACCAACAAATGTACATCGATAATAAAAAGGAATTGGATGCCAAATACGGCGAAAAAATGATTCGTGAAAACTGGTTGGCAAAAGGTCCAGATGTAGAATGTGCCGATGTTCCAGATGAAACTTATGAAGATGGCGAAAATACACTCGCTGCTATTGCTACTTTAAATGAATTAACCAAAAGCGATAAACCTTGGTTTTTAGGATTAGGATTTCATAAACCGCACCTCGATTGGATAGCACCCAAAAAATATTGGGATATGTATGATGAGTCTGAAATTCCAATTGCCACACAAGTAGATCCTCCTATAAATGGTGCTGCTATGGGGCTTTCCGAATCATTAGAAGTTCGTGTGGGAGCAGATATGCCTAAAACGGAAGCTTTTTCACCAGAATTGCAACGTAAGTTGCGTCACGGATATTTTGCTTGTGTGTCTTACGTAGACGCCCAATTAGGAAAAATGGTTGAGGCGCTAAAAGCTTCAGGTGAGTACGAAAATACCATTATCGTATTATGGTCGGACCATGGTTTTAACTTAGGCGAAATGGGATATTGGGGTAAAGCAACTAATTATGAAATTTCTACTCGTGTACCCTTCATCATCGTGGCTCCAGGTGTAACCGACAAAGTAAAAGGACAAAAGGCAGATGCCTTAGTAGAGTTGATAGATGTTTATCCAACGCTATGTGAGCTGGCAGGATTAAAGCAGCCTACGCACTTAGAAGGAAATAGTATTGTTTCTATAATTAAAAATCCAAGTAAAAAAGGAGCAGAAGCTGCTTTTAGTGTGTTTCCTACGCCTGCTTTACGCGAATGGGCTGCACGTCCATTTACACCTCCGTTTCGCAATTCTTTTTTTGCCCCATTAATTGAGAAAATTGAAACCAAGATAAAAAATCAAATGGGTGATAAATGGAACCGTGCTGCTTTTGAAGAATTTGTAATGGGATATGCGATGCGAACGGATCGTTACCGTCTTGTTTTGTGGAAAGACAGAAGACATCGTAATGATGCTCCACTGTTTGTAGAACTCTATGATCATGAGAAAGATCCTAATGAAACCACCAATATTGCAGACAGTAATACTAAAATAATAGCCAATTTAACCAAACAATTTAATAAAAGTCAGAAAAAAGTTTTCTCTAATTAATATTTTTTAAACCTAAGAATAATGATTAATATCGTAACAAACCATAAAATCAAATTTGCATTAGCATTAATACTATGTTTGGTTTCTTTTGGACAAGCACAAACTAAAAAGCCTAATATACTTGTAATATTATGCGATGATTTAGGATATAATGATGTTGGCTTTAATGGATCAACAGATATCATTACACCAGAAATAGACAAATTAGCTAAAGGCGGAACAACGTTTACTTCGGCTTACGTAGGACATACTTTTTGTGGTCCTAGTAGAGCGGCTTTGTTGACAGGTCGTTATACACAAGAAATAGGTACTCCTTACAATTTAAGAGACGACGGTCGTGCAACTCCAAGTGGTGTTCCAGTAAAAGAAACGTTTATGAGTACTATGTTACACGATGCGGGATACTATACATCTGTTATTGGTAAGTGGCACTTGGGAGACAATCCAGAATTTCGTCCGAACAATAGGGGCTTTGATGACTTTTATGGTTTTTTAGGTGGTGGTCATAAATATTTTCCTGAGAAGTATCAACCGTACTATGAAAAACAAAAAGCAGCAGGAGCCTATCCAATCAATGTGTATTTTACACCTTTGTTGCACAATGATAAAGAAGTAAAGGAAACAGAGTACATTACAGATGCATTTTCTAGAGAAGCAGTTCGTGTCATCAAAGAATCTTCGGCAAAGAAAAAACCGTTCTTTATGTACTTAGCTTATAATGCGCCGCACGTACCATTAGAAGCAAAAGAAGAAGATTTGAAAATTTTTGAAAATATAAAAGACAAAGACAGACGAACCTATGCAGCAATGGTATATGCTGTAGATCGTGGTGTGGGAGAAATTGTAAAAACCTTAAAAGCAACCAATCAATTTGATAATACGTTGATTGTATTTTTAAGTGATAATGGTGGAAACTTTGATCATGGAGCCAATAATTACCCACTAAAAGGAACAAAAGGAGATACTTTTGAAGGCGGTTTTCGCGTTCCTATGTTTTTCCATTGGCCCAATCAAGTAGCAGCGGGAGCACAGTTTGACCACCCTGTTACTGCTTTAGATTTGTACCCAACATTTGCGCATTTGGCTAAAACAAAATTACCAAAAGGTAAAAAAGTTAATGGCTTAAATATTTGGAATGATTTGGCTGCTAATACCAGTCCACACAAAAACGAAATGATTTACGCATTGCGTTACCGCGAAGGTTATTGTGATGTTGCTGCTCGAAAAGAAGATTGGAAAATTACGCGTATGGGTAATGAGCCTTGGCAATTATTCAACATCACAAATGATATGGGAGAACATAAAGATTTAGCAGGTCAATTTCCAGAACGTGTAAAAGAAATGGTAGCAGAAACCAAAGAATGGACAAAATCACACATTACACCATTATGGTTTTATTCGCAAGCAGATGCAGAATATTGGGCTTCAGGTAGACTTCCGAATTACGACGATACTTTCGAAATTGAAAAGTTAAGAATGTCACCTATTGAATACCAAGAGTCTTTAGAACAGAAAAAAGAATAGTTTTTTCCGTCCGATTGAATTTTAATAATAGAAATAAAAATGTATTGAGAAGTTACAATAAGTGAAGCTTTCGATACATTTTACAGTATTTTTTAACTTGCATTCAAATCTCTATGTCGCTTAAAAAAGTGTTACTATTTTGAATGTAGTAATTTCTGTATTGGGAAGTCAAAATAAATACAATTTGTAGCAATGTGATTAAGAACTAGGTCTGCAGATTGTGTTTGTTTATAACTATTATGGATTGAAAACAATAAATTATAAAAATATAATGAAAAAATACAGTTCAATTTTAAGATTGATTGCAGCTATTTTGTGCATGCAAGTACTTTATAGTTTTACTGCCAAAGATACCGTGTTAAAAAATGATGCGATTGCTAATGACGTTGTTGTGGAAAATGATTTTCTAAAGGTGACTGTTGACCAAAAAACCGGAAGTTTTTCTGTTTTAGAAAAAAAATCGGGACAATTATGGCAATCAGATCCTTGGGAAAATGCTGCAGGTTTATTGACCTTAAAGGATGCTTCTGGAAAACAACAAACGATTAATATTTCCAATTCAAAAAGTATTATCGTAGCCAAAAATGGAAATACGATTAGTATTGAATTTTCCAATCCCGTTCTAGAAAATTCTAAAGTAGCAGAGGGTGTAAGTATCGCAACAGAATTGCGTTTAGCAGCTGCTTCAGGAACTTTAGCGGTAGAGGTGAAATCGTTTAAATCGGGAAGTTTCAAACTCATTGATTTACGCTATCCCGCGAGAGGTTTTAGTTTAGAGACCGATGTCGATAAAGGAGCAGCGGTAATTCCAGAAAAACAAGGGGTAATCTGTCCTTCCTACATTTTTCCGATGAATGGGGGAACTTTTTGCCAGTGGGACGATGCCACCTATTATAATAAATCAATGGGCAAGTTGGAGTTGTTCAATAATGGCACCGGGTTAACAATGCCGTGGTGGGGAACGTACAATGAAAAATCGGCAGTAATTGGAATTTTAGACGAATCTACTCGTCCGGATATGTTTTATAATATTAATAACAATGGTCAGTATTTATTTAATCCAGAGGGGAAAATGTCACCTTACGAACGATTGGCCTATTTAGATCCGATTTGGGATTTTAATAAAACAGAAGAGAAAAAAATCATCACTTACACTTTTATTCCAAATGGAGATTATGTAGACATGGCAAAAGTGTACCGAAAAGAAGCTATTAAAAGAGGATATTTTGTCTCCTTAAAAGACAAAGCAAAAAGAGATCCAGATGTAAATAAATTGCCAGGTGCCATTTATATGGGGGTTTATGGTGGATACCCACATTATGTTAATATGAAAGGAATGGCTTTTACTTTTGATGAATTACAAGGAATCATCAAAACAACCCATGACGAATTGAAGGTAGACAATGCGTTTTTTCATGCTTGGGGTGTTTTTTCCAATTTTGTACCAAATTGCTGGCCGATTAACGAAAAGTTAGGTGGAGAACCAAAACTGAGAGCCGCAGTAGATTTGACAAAAAAATTCGGCTATTTGTACTCCTCTTACCATGCGTATTCAGCAACCTTAGAGAACGATCCAGAGTTTAATACCGCTTTGTTCGCTAAAGATGACAAGGGAAAACTTAAAAATACAGGAAGCCGTTGGGATAATATTGACCCGAACAAACAAGTTGGTTTGGCGCAAAAGAACTTAGGAAAAGAAATTGAGGCTTTAGGATTAGAGGCCGACATTACTGATATTTCTTTTGCTACTTTTCCAGAAGGTGATAACAAAGGTTTATTTGATTTAGCGAAATATATCGATTCTTTAAATTTGGTAAATGGAACGGAACACGGGCAACAGCAGTGGATTCCGTACTTTGACATGTTTGAAGGGTTGACCTATTTGCCAAATTATAATTTGGTACAAATTTCACACAGAGCGCCACTTTTTAACTTGGTGTTTCACGATGCTATTGCGGTTTTTGGAAAAATTCAAGATCCAGATAACCAAATTTCAATCAATGGTGATTTTAGAGTAAAATCCTTGCGAAACATGCTTTTTGGTTTGGGAACAACTATTTTCTTTTCTCCTTACGAATTTGATGGAATGAAAGACATGATTAAAATGGCCAATAAAGTAGTGAGTCCCGTAAATCGTGAAACCTTCTTTGCAGAATTACAATCACACGAATATTTAAGTCCAGATTTTAACTTACAAAGATCAAAATTTGCTTCGGGCACCGAAGTATTAGTTAATCTAGGCCCTGTACAACAAACCACGCCAGGTGGTGTAACCGTACCTGCTTTTGGTTATAAAGTAACCTACAGTAATGGGAAAACCGCCGAAGGAAGTTTTCAAGTGACGGTAAAATAATTCTAAAGAATAACCAATTATTAACCCGTATTTTATGTGCATTGCTGTTGTGATACTCCGCGACGGTCTACATATGAACTATGTAAAAAACAGCTTATGAAATTAAATTACTTACATGTTTTACAATGGTCTTTTGTTGTTTGTTGTGCACTTTCGATTTCCGCACAAAACAATCCAATGTCGGATCCTACCAATGCTTCAGGATGGGTATTTTGCGATCTTTTGAGTGACGAATTTAACGGCACTAGCTTAGACAAAAATAAATGGTGGATTCTTGGCGAAAATGGCGATTACCGTAGTAAGTGGAAAGGTCGTGCGCCTGGACAATTTGCCCCTCAAAATGTAAAAGTAGAAAATGGCAACCTCATTTTGTCTTCACAATGGGAGCCTAATTTTACTTTTTTAAATGAATCGCAAGACGGAACTCCTTACGGAGGAGTCAATAAAAGCCATCCAATTACTCAAGCGGCCATTATAAGTGAGCGCTTTTTTAAATACGGTTATATGGAAATCAGGTGCAAATTAGCCGAAGCCCCAGTAACAGGAGCATTTTGGACAACAGGTTACCATTCTGAAATTGATATGGTCGAAAATTATGGAAAACGTCCAATTGGAAATCCAAAAAATAGACCAGAAAGTCTAGAGCGTAAATACAGAACCAATTTAATCAATTGGGATTCTGAAAGTATTAGCGTTAATGACCCGATAAAAGTAGAAACTGATGTGAACGTGCGTGTCGCTAGTGACTATTACGTGTATGGTTTTGAATGGGATAAAGACTATGTGAAAATCTTTTTCAACGGTGTAGAGATTAATCGTTTTACAAGAGCTGAATTAGAGGTAAAAGACCAATGGAAATATATGTACCCTCAAGAGTTATGGTTGGATACCGAAGTTTTTGAATGGTATGGCTTACCAGCTATGGCTGATTTAAACGTTCCCGCTGAGTTTAAAATTGACTATGTACGCATTTGGCAAAAAGAAAAAAACGCACAAGATTTCAATGCACTCGGTTTTGAAGGCCCTTTTTATTATCAGGGAAGAAGTTCCAACTGGTACGCTAACAATACGCATCCGTGGAAAATGAAAAATGATAAAGCAGCAACAGGAGATTTGAGTCTACGCTTTAAAAATACAACTCCTTTGCCAGCAACTTTTACCTATACTATGTACTCGCCTTATGGTGTATTAAATCTGCCCACAGGAGACAATGAAATTAAAATGAAAATTTGGATTGATCCCAATACAGCAGTAAATAATTTAAGAGTGATTTTAAGAAATCCGTTCAAAATAATGGATATTGATATTTCAGGGGTACAAAAAGGAAAATGGGTTGAAATCTCAAAAGGCTTTACTCGAAATGTTGCTTCCGATTTAAGCATCACCAACGGAGATCGTCTAGAGATACAATTGCGAAATACAGATGTAGTAGGAAGCAATGCTTTGTTGTATATTGATGATATTTCGTTTCAAAAAGTCAACTTAGGACTAAAGACCTCAGAAATAGAAAAAACATCTTTTAAAGTGTTTCCAAATCCCGCAAACGAGAGTGTAACTGTAGTTTCTTCAGAAAACGGAACCGTAACCATTTTTAATATGTTAGGTGTTGCCGTAAAGAAAGTAACAAAAAACACGCAATCGCAAGTAATCTCCGTGGCCGATTTAAACAAAGGAATGTATTTAATTTCCATTCATTCCAACACAAAAACATTGGCAACACAAAAACTTATTATAGAGTAAAGTACTTTGTTTTTTGATGATAAATCCCCTAATTAGCTTTTTGCTTTTTCGGGGATTTTTTTTGTTGGTTTATCACGGACTGAAAGTCCATAGATTTGGTTGGGCAGACTGAAAGGCTGCAGTGTTGGAATATAATTTAACAGCAGATTCGCAAATTTTTCTACTTATAAATTTTTTAAAATCTACGAATCTGCGGTGTGGAAATTTTTTGAAGCAAAAGCGAGATGCACTGAAAGTGCATAGTTTTAAACTCTATTTGAGACCCATAAATAAGTTTTTATGAGGGGAGAGAAAGGGTTTGTGTCAAAAGATTGTCAATCTCAATCAGATAAATAAAAAAATCAATACTGTATACTCGTAGATAAAAGTATCTAGTTAAAGTTAAGAGAAATTGACTTCAATAATAAGGATAATCCGCCTCACTCGACTTCAATTATCTGCAATACAACGCCAACTCAGAAACTAAAAAAAGCCAAAAAGAATAGCTCTTTTTGGCTTTTTAACTAAATAAAAACTAAAAATCAATACCCTGGATTTTGGATTAGGGCAGGAGCTTTTTGGATTTCTGTAAGCGGAATAGGTAAGTAGTATTGTTTGACATCAAAAGGTTTGGTGATGACGGTAACTTCTGTAAAAGAAAGTGCACCAGTAGCATCTTTTTTCCAGTTCAGTCCTTTAATAGGAAATCCTAAATGCGACTCATTCATCCAGCGGCGTTCATCAAAGAAACTGTGGCCTTCAAAACAAAGTTCAACGCGTCTTTCTCTTTTTATCGCTTCTAGTAATGCTGGACCAGTTGCTGTAATAATTGGTTGTAAAGCTCTAGTTGACACTTTATTTAAATAAGTACGTGCGGTACCTTCATCTCCTAGCTGATACAAAGCTTCGGCATAATTCAAGTATATTTCTGCTAAACCATACAAAACATAGGGTCTTTTAGGTGAAATACCCCCCGCAACAGGCACAGACTCATCTTGAAATTTACGAATGTTATAACCTGTTTTTGAAGAATGCTCCGTGTTTCCTAAACCTTTTGGCGAATCCAATCCATGTGGATAAATAGTAGGATTGTCCGATAAAAAATATTGTACGTCACGACCTCGATAGGGTGCTCCATTGTATAGTAAATCAGCATAGTATCTCATTTCGCGATTATCATTTGGTCTTGTGGCATTAAAAGTACTACCAGAAGTTGTTGTTCCATCGGCCATATTAAATTCTAATGTAAAATTATGAGTAGGAGAGGATAGTGCCCACCCACCATAACCACTAGGAGCTTGTGTTAAATCCCATAAAGAGTTTGCATCGGTTCCGTATTCATAATATTGTGAACCATATGGTCTTGCGAAAAGCATGTCTGCATTGGGAGACAAATATAATTTTTGGTAAGCCGTAGCATTGGCTACCGGAATTAAAGCGCGTCCTCCCACTAGGTCTACTACTACTTTTGCGGCATCAGCAGCGTCTTGCCATTTGGTAGCTTTTGTATAGACGAACAGAGGATCATTTTTGGGAGCAGAAGCAGCATCGTGCAGTTTACTTGCAGCGTACAGTAAAGTACGTGATTTTACAGCTAATGCCGCTAATCGTGTAGCACGACCAAATTCGGCATCAGGTCGTGTCAGTGGCAATACAGCGGCAGATTCATCCAATTCCTTTACGATGAAAGCTACACATTCATTATAAGTATTTCTTTTAATATTGAAGTCATCATTTAACTCATAAGCATGATCCATTAGAGGCACTCCTCCAAAAAACTTAATCAATTTACTGTAACAGTTAGCTCTCAGAAAGCGCATTTCTGCTTTAAGTATATTCACTTTTGAAGGATCTTTTTGCATGGCTTCACTGTTGTCTATTCGATCCAAAAACTCATTAGAGAGACGGATGTAATGAAAATAATTGTTCCACTTGGCGCCAAGCATTCCAGCATTACTAGAAGTCCAACCTGCTTGTTCTCGGAATAAATCTAAATTTTGAAAGTTAAACTTTGATTCGAAGGAAGCGTTTTCAATATTAAACCGAATGCCCCACCATTCGTTTCTGTTTACTGCCCAACTTTCGGTACTGTTATACACATTAAAAAGTAATTTCTCTACTTGTGCGGGATCAGAATATATAAGATCTTCTCCAAAGGCATTCGATGCTTCTGTATCTAATACATCGCTACAGCTCATCATAGAAAATAAGCTTATGATACCAAAGATATATACTAATTTTATTTTTTTCATTTTACTAAATTTATTTAGATTATTAAATTAAAAAGTCACGTATCACCTTTCGTTACATTAGAAGTTAATATTGAATCCCATCGAAACTGATTTTAAAGAAGGATAGGTACTTTCTCTGAAGTTATTATATCCAGTTGCTTCAGGATCAAGTCCTAAATCATAAATATCAGAAAACATAGTCAATAAGTTAAATCCTCTTACAAATAGTTTTAAATCTCCAAATTTCATTTGATCCTTTGAAAAAGTATATCCCAATTCTACTTCTTTAAGTCGTACAAACGAAGCATCTCTGTAGTAAAGATCGGCTCCTTCAAACCCAGCATTTAGTGTATTGGTAAAAGGACTTTGCTGACCGCTGTATTTATCACCTTGTGCAAAAGCTCTTGGGTAAGTCGCATTAGGATTGTCTGGTGTCCATCTGTCAGTAAATACAAATTCTGGCTTAGCACCCGCTTGATCAAAGAAAACTAAAGTTTTGGCTTTGGCTTGTCCTTGAAAAAGAAAGTTAAAGTCGAATCCTTTGTAGTTCACCCCACCACTGAGACCGAACTGTATTTGAGGAACATTGGATGAAAATAGGCGTACTCTATCGTTAGAATCTATTTTTCCGTCTTTATTCGTATCTATATAATAAGGTTCACCCGGAACGGTACCAGCTAATTTTGCTGGAGCATTGTCTACTTCTTCCTGGCTTTTAAAAAGACCGTTGGTTGGATAGGTGATATAAGAATCTAATGGGTGCCCTTCTCTTTTGAGTCCCTCTGGCACATCTGCTGCCTCAGCCATGTAAACCACCTTGTTTTTGGCTTGTGTAAAATTTCCTCCTATATTATATCCAACAGCACCTATTTTATCTGCCCATGCTAATTGAAATTCATACCCATAATTATCGACCTTTCCTAAATTTTGTTGTGGTAGGTTAAGACCAACGGCATCAGGTATAGCAGCCGCTTTGGTTATCAATATATCTTTTCTTTTTTGATAAAAATAATTAGCATCTCCAGTTAATCTATTATCAAAAAGGCTAAAGTTTAAACCAATGTTACGCATAAAGGCTTTTTCCCATGTAATATCGGGATTCGGAACATTGGAACTCACGTATCCATTGTTTCGTATTCCAGATGTTCCTAAAATATAGTAGTT
Source organism: Flavobacterium fluviatile (assembly GCF_010645065.1). GTDB lineage: Bacteria > Bacteroidota > Bacteroidia > Flavobacteriales > Flavobacteriaceae > Flavobacterium > Flavobacterium fluviatile. Next base: position 119,101 of record NZ_JAADZW010000001.1, read on the forward strand.
AGGCTGTGGAACATTGGTATTACCGCCATAATTGTAACTGGTTTGGTATTGAAAACCTTCAATTTGATCGTTACCCATTTGAGCAGCAGAGGCACGTAATCGCAAGGAATTAATCCATGTTAGGTTTTGCATGAAATTTTCATTGTTTATAGCCCATGACAAAGCCACCCCTGGAAAAGATCCGAACTGCTTTCCGGGACCAAAATTACTAGATCCATCACGACGGAAAGTCACATCTACATAATATTTTTTGGCGTAGTCATAAGAAAGTGAACCAAAATAGTTTACTCTTCCCCATTCTGCCGAGGATCCGCTAGATATTTGCCCGCTGTCGCTACCAGCAAATAATTCGGCATGATCCTTACTAGGAAACCCTGTGCGTTGCGCCCAAAAAGTTCGTTGTTTAGAGGTAATTTGTTCAGCGCCAATAAAACTGTTAATAGAATGTTTCTCGCCAATTACAGTAGTGTAATGTAAAGTGGAGTTCAGCATCACTTCATCAAACTTCCAAAAACTCTCACGCAATATGTTTTGATTACCTTGTTGAGAAAAACCAGTTGATGCCACATATTGCCCACTTGATGGAATATATTGGTAAACGGTCCAAGGTGTGTACCAATTTTTTATGTCATTACTCATCTTACGAATTCCTGCATATCCTTTGATCGACAAGCCTTTGGTAATTTTATGTAAATCCCAATCATACGAAAAACGGCCTCTAAGATTATTGTCGGTTTGTGTCACAAAGCCTGATTCGGAACTAGACATTATTGCTGGGTTAGATCCATTTTCTCCTCCCCAAGCCACCAATCCATTTGGATAAATACCTACTTGCGTAGGTTCATTGGTATAAATATGTTTGTAAATATATCCTAGATCAACACCTGGCTGGTTGTTCACTCCAAATCTTCCATTTAAATCGACACCAAGTTTAAAATCATCTCCAATCTTAATATCTAAATTAGAACGGATTTGGTTTTGCTTAAAATTAACGTCTCCCGACTTAAACATTCCAACCTGATCCATGTTGTCTGCACTAACAAAATAGTTAACTGTTTCCGAACCTCCCGAAAGATTTACTGCTGTTCTGCGTAAAGGTGAATTTTGTGCAAAAGTTAAATCGGCCCAATTGGTATTTGGATAATTTAATGGATCGTTTCCAGCAGCATATCTGTCAATATCTTCTTGTGTATATTTCGGAGCTGTTCCATTTCTTTCGGCTATCTCGTTATTATAAATTGCATATTGTTCTGAAGACATAAATTTTGTTTTAACAGAAAAAGAGGATAGACTGTATGTAGATGAAATATTTATTTTGGTTTTGCCCGTTTTCCCTCTTTTAGTGGTAATTAATATTACCCCGTTAGCAGCTCTTGCTCCATATATGGCTGCAGCACCATCTTTTAAAATAGACATCGATTCGATATCTTGAGGTGCTAGATAAGAAAAGTCGCTGGAATAAATACCATCAATAATGATTAAAGGTGAATTGTTTCCAAGCGTAGATTTTCCTCTAATTAATAGCGTCATATTACCCGTCTGACCTGGATAGCCGCCACGATCTACAACAATTAAACCTGGCACTTTTCCAGAAAGTGATTTAGCCACATCGTTATTACTTGTATTCTGTAGTTCCTTAGAATTTAGCGTACTAATTGAGCCGGTAACCTCTCCCTTTTTTTTGGCGGTATAACCTACAACTACAACTTCATCAAGCGCTGCAGATGATTCCTCAAGTACAATTGGCATTGTAATATTGGCAACAGCTACTTCTTTTGTTTTGAATCCAATATAACTAAATACTAGTATGGCATTATGATCTTTAACAGTCAGTGTGAATTTTCCATCAAAATCTGTAGTGGTGCCACTGGTGGTTCCTTTAATATTTACGTTTACCCCAGGTAGAGGACCAACTCCATCGGTTACTTGACCGGATATTTGTTTTTCAATTGCTAGTACTGTGGAGGTGTCCATACCTATGGCAATTGTAGAAGCATGCATTTGAAATAGAGAAATTACAAAGATTAGTGATGTTAATTTCCATTTTTTATCAAATTTGGACAATAAAAGGGTATGACCCTTCATATGAGAGCGATTTTTCATATTTTTGCTTTGATTTTTTTGGTTAAAAGTTTCTTTTAATCATTAATTAAACCCGATCGGGAAATGTGCCAGCATTTTCCGATTTTTTATTTAATGTGACTAGTGGCTTGTTTTTTTACTGCATAGTTTTTTTTTAAGATTAATAATAATAAAGTATCATACAAATGAACTAAATCAATACAATGGAATAGTACTTCATTTTACCTTTCGTAAGCATTTTTTTACCATATTTTTAAATTTGATAATTTTTAAGTCGTTTCCTATAGAAATTAATAATTTATATATCAGTAGAAATTGTATTTGATAGCAATAATAATGTAACAAATAGTAGTTCTTTTTAATAAATAGCATATATAGTTATTAGTTTTTATAATAATTGCATTTTTAAAGTATTCAGTTCCCTCTTTAATATTATTGTCAATTTAAAATTCTTTGGAAAGGTTTTGACCAAGTTTATTTTAACCTTGAAGATTTCCATTACCACCCTATAATTGTGTTACAAGACTGATGGGCGTAGGAAAATTAAAAATTAATTTTTGTATTTTAATTAGTCCTACTTATAAGGAATTTCCATTTTTCAGTTTAAAATTACAGCGTCAAAATATCTTTTTTCTGGAAAGGTAAAATAGTGCTACTATCGGGTAATTTTATTAAAAGTACTTTACTACTATTTTATTTTATTTGTAGAAATAATTAATGATTTTTTAACATATAATAATTTATCAGAACTATTTCTACTGATAATTAATTTTAAAAGCAACTTCACTATCGTTGAAAATTTAGAATAGAAGTTGCAATCTATTTAGATAAAAAAGTTTGCTTTAATCAATTAAAACTAAATAATAACTAAACTTTAAAAAATGAAAATGAGAAAAATGGACAAATCGAAAAGGAAAGGGTTAGGCTTTTCGTGGATCTTACTTCTTTTGCTTTTGTTTACTTTGGGAACCTATGCTCAGGAAATAACGGTTAAAGGAACGGTGATAGGTGCTGATGATAAAATTCCCATTCCAGGAGTGAATGTGCAAGTTAAAGGAACATCAAAAGTTGAAAGTACAGATTTTGATGGTAATTATAGTATAACGGCAAAGGTTGGGGACTTATTGATCTTTAGTAGTATCGGAATGAAGACAAAAAATATTAACGTACAAGGTTCTACACTCAATGTATCTTTAAATGTTGCTTCACAGGAATTAAATGAAGTTGTAGTAATTGGTTATGGAACAACTACTAAAAAAGAACTTACAGGAGCAGTTGGAAGTGTAAAAGCCTCTGATATAGAAAACCAAATTACGTCTGATTTAGGAAATGCGTTACAAGGTCAAATTGCTGGGGTAAACGTAACAAATTCTTCTGTGCCAGGAGCGTCTTCAGAAATTCTGATAAGAGGAATAACTTCGATTTCGGGTTCAAATACCCCCCTATATGTGGTAGATGGCATTCCACAAGAAGGTGATCCAAGAATAAGTCCAAATGAAGTAGAAAGTATTGATGTATTGAAGGATGCGGCTTCAGCGGCTATTTATGGTACTCGTGGAGCGTCTGGTGTTATTTTGATAACTACTAAAAAAGGCAAATCTGGTGCAATGTCGGTTCGTATGGACGGAAGTTATGGTTTTGAGCGTATTGGAGATGGTCAACCTTTGTTAAATGCTGTCGATCAAACCTATATGAATATGGTACAAGATAGAAACCTAAACGGAAGCAAGGATGATGTTATCAATATTGGTCCTTTAACTGAAAATCCAGATCGTTTTCAGTACGATACTGATTTGTCGTCTTTATTATTTATTGATGATGCTTCCACACAAAACTATACTTTGAATGTTAGTGGTGGTGATAAAAACTTAAAATATTCATTTGTCGGGGGTTTTTTTGATAGAAAAGGTATTATTTACAAATCTGGTTTTCAACGATTCAATACCAGAGCCAATGTAAACTTCAAAAAGGATAAATGGACGGTAGATATTGGAGGAGGTATGACTTCTGAACTTAACAATAGAGGTGCGGCAAATACCGTGAACCAATTGATTCGTTACCAACCTACGCAAAGTTTATTAGATGTAAGTGCTGACAATGTTGATTCTTATGGAGGTGACGATTTTAATACAAATGTTTCCATTTTGAACAGTTTAAATATAACCGATGTCCAAAAGTCTACTAGAGCTTTTACGAATCTTTCGTTAGGCTATCAAATATTCAAAGGTTTGGATTTCAGTACACGTGTAGGTCTGAACGAATACAATAGTACACGCAAAATATTTCGTCCTACACAATCTGTTTATGATGCTACAAGACAAGAGTACTACGAACAACCAAGCTCAATTTCTCAGGATGCAGCAAGACGTGTTGCAATTACATGGGATGCATCTTTAACGTACCAAAAAACCATTTTAGATGCTCATAAGTTTACATTTACTGCTGCTGTCTCAAGAGAGTCGTATGAGAATGAAGAATTTCAGGTGTCAAAAGCTGATATATCAGACAATAATATCGATGTCATTAATAGTGCTACAGGCGTAGCCAGTGCACAATCAGGTTTTGATTATAAGACTAGGTTGGCAGGTTATATTGCCAGATTACAATATGATTATAAAGGGCGATATTTACTAAGTTCAAGTATTAGGAGAGACGGTTCGTCTCGTTTTGCTGAACAAAATCGATGGGGTATGTTTCCTTCGTTCTCGTTAGGATGGAACGTTTCTGAAGAAAAATTTTGGGAACCAATTAAAGGAGTCGTGAGTAACTTTAAACTTAGATTTAGTAGTGGTACGGTAGGGAATCAAAACTTTAGGGATTATTTTTATTCGACCTCTATTTACCGTGGTATTGATTATTCGTTTGGCCCATCTTCTTTAAGTGGTGGTGCTATACAAACTTCCATTGGAAATACCGATGTAAAATGGGAAACCTCTCAACAAAATAATATTGGTTTTGATCTGGCTTTCTTAAAAAGCAAATTAACAATTACAGGGGAATATTATAGGACAAATAAAGAGGATATGTTATTTAATCTTACATTACCTCCTTCTGTAGGGTTGGATGATACTTCTAGTGGTTTTTTACCAAATTCAACGCGACCACTATACAATTCTAATCAAGTAGTTTTGAATATTGGAAATATGGTTAATAGTGGATATGAGCTTGCGATCGGTTATCGAGACAATATTGGTAAATTAAAATATAGAATGAACGGTACTTTTAGTACGAACGAAAACAAAGTAACTAAAATTATTGATGGTTTAGACAAGCCTATTCTAACTAATGATTCAGGTATAATTCCGGGTCCAGCGAATGCATTAACACAAATTACGGCTATTGCAAAGGGTTATGAGGCTGGAGCATTCTTTGTATTTACTACAGATGGAATTGTAGATACACCAGAAAAATTGGCAGCTTATAAAAAATTAGATCCAAATGCACAGATGGGAGACTTAATTTATAAAGATAATGATGGTGACGGAACTGTGCGTTCTTCTGGAGATAGAGTTTATGCAGGAAGTGGTCTTCCAAAGTACGAAATAGGATACAGTTTAAATCTTGATTACCGTAATTTTGACTTTTCAATGAACATTTATTCAGCAATTGGTCATGAAATTGTAAATGGAGCTAGAGCTACAGCTTTAGGGTACGGAAGAGGACAAGAACTATTAGATAGTTACTCCGATGTAAATCCAACAGGATCGCTTCCAGCATATAGAGGAATATATTCTGCACATCCAAATTATACTCCAAATACCGATTTGTATATCGAAGACGGTTCTTATATGAGAATCCGTAATTTAACCTTAGGGTATAGTTTATCTAAAAAAGTGACTTCGGCGATGGGAATAGACCGCTTCAGGCTTTACTTTACAGGGCAAAACCTATTCACCTTTACTAAATATACAGGTTATGATCCTGAAGTTGGAGGAAATGTAAATTCAAGAGGATTAGATAAAGGGAATTATCCATTATCAAAAATGTACTCGTTGGGATTAAACTTTAATTTTTAATTTATGATTATGAAACGATTTATTTATAAATATACTTCAATAGTTTTGGCTGTCGGGTTTTTGAATTCCTGTAGTCCAGATTTAACAGAAACAAACCCAAATTATACCGATTCAAGTAATTATTGGAATAATTTGACAGAAACAAACAAAGGGCTTACGTCGGCATACGCTACATTATTATCACAGTTTGTGCTCAATATGAGAGAAGAGGCTGTACGTTCTGATATGGGTTGGTACTCTACAGTACGACCTACACCTTTTCCAACCACAGATTTAGGGTACACATTTTGGTATCAAACCTATGGTAATGATAATCAGTTTATTGAGCGTCATTGGGCAGCTTGCTACAGAGGAACCTTTAGAGCCAATCAAGTTATTGAGGCATTAGAAAAAATTAAGGCTTCGTCTGACAATGAAAAATGGACACAACAAATGGCAGAAGCACGTTTTTTAAGAGGTCTTTTCCATTTTTACTTGCATACCTCTTTTAACAAAGGAAGAATAATTATTGATGATCATACGCCTGTTACAAATGAAGATTTTTTTAGATCAACTTCTTCCTCCGATGCTGTTTTAGCCTTTTTTAGAGCAGATCTTAAGTACGCCTATGACAATTTACCACCAACAAGAACTCCCGAAGAGTTGGGAAGGGCTACCAAAGGTGCTGCTGCTACACTTTTAGGAACTAGTTATTTGTACCAAGAAGAATATGAAGCTGCTAAAGTTTACCTAAATGATGTCATTACCAATTCTGCTTACAAATATTCTCTTGTAACGGATATGAGTAAATTATTTACTACAGCGGGTGAGTTTAATGCCGAATCTATTTTTGAGATAAATTTTGACGCCAAGCTGCGTCCCGATTTAGGACAGTTTGATGAGGAAATTTTAACAACAAGAGCGGCATTTTTGTGTTTTTCTCAAAATCTTTGTGTAACTCCACCGGCTTGGGTAGCGTATGCGTACAAAACAGAACCTATGGATCCTAAAGATTCTAGAAATCATTTAGTACCTACTAACCTTACGTCTCCATTGCGTAATGTTCCTTTAAGAGCTTCTGCAATGATCACTTTACCAGAAGATTTACAAACTCCTGTTTATTTAGCACCTAACGTACTCGAAGCAAATCCTGCATTGCCAATGGGTGCAGTAAATGCTACAGCTAGTATTAGAATTTTTGGTTTTTACAAGAAATATACCAACCACGATCTTTATACTGGCGAAGGTGCTAATCCTGATGGTGCGCAGAAATCTTCTAAAAATATTACTTTGAATAGGTTGGCGGAAGTTTATTTGATGCAAGCGGAATGTTATGCCAAAACAGGTAATGTTCAAGGAGCTTTAGATCTAATTAATAAAGTACGTGCCCGCTGGGGATTAGTTTTATATGGTACTTCTGGTGAATACGGCTCAGCACGTACCTACGATGGAATTGCCTATACCGCCGACATGGTAATGAATAAATTAATGTATGTTGATCGTCCGTTAGAGTTGTCTTTGGAAGGGCATGCTTTACGTTTTACAGATTTACGAAGATGGGGAATTGTAAAATCAAATTTTGAACGATTAGCAACGGATAATTATTATGCTGAAGATTACAAGTTTGTAAATTCAAAAGGAACTACGATTACCAAATATAGAATTTCGGTTGTAAAAACTCCAGGGACAATGCCAAGTTCATTAGTTCCAAATGAATTTGCGATCCCTGCTCAAAATTTTGTAGAAGGTGTTAGTGAATATTTACCAATACCAAGTAACGAGGTGGCAAGAAATCCGAATCTAACTAAATAATTTAAAAATAGTAAAAAATGAAAAAAATAATAATTATAGTTTTATTCATAGGCGTGTGGTGTACTAGTTGCCAACCCGATGATATTCCGGTTCCTACTTATTCGGATGTAACATGGTACGGTAGTGCTCCACTAAAAGCCAATGTTAATACCAATATTGCTGCGGGTAAAGTAATTTCAATTTATGATTTGTCGCAAGGTGCCTTATCTCATGAGTGGGAAATAAAAGAAGGAAGTTATTTTTTGAAAGATGGTTTTAAAAATGTTTCTGTCGCTCCTTATCCCGATTTGACGGAGTTTATAGATGATTCTAAAGGACTAGTTACCGATGATAAAACAGTTTTTGTTTATTTTCCAGTTGTTGGAACGTATACGGTTACCTTGCGAAATACTTTCAGAGAAAAAGTAGTTTACAACGGAACAGTTCCTATTGAAGCTGTGCAGCAACCCGACGGCACATGGTTGTTTGAACAGTCCTTTACAATAGTAGTTTTTTAGTAAAATATATTCATTATTATAAAGGTTTGCAGTCGAGCGTATTATGCGTGAGACTGCAACCTTTTTTTTGTTTTAAATTTTCATATCCTGCATTTTATTACAACATTATTATATGAAAATATCAATGAATAGGAGTACTTTGATTTGACATTAAAATTCTTGGGAAAACATATTTAACGTCTCGACCATGATTGTTCAAACACCTTTTTAATTAAAATCTTAAAATGTGATTTTTGAGATCAAATCAATTGCTTGATATTTTTATTGCAGCATGATCTTAAGATAATTTTTCATGTTTTTTGCTCTTAATTAGAGTTCAAAACAATAAATTACTATTTAAAATATAAAAAAAACTCGCTCTGTTTGTAGAGCGAGTTAAATTAAAAGCAGCTGTTTTTCTGGTCTAAAAAGTGATATTAATTTTTTATGAATTTTCTAGTAGAAACACCATTTTTAGAAGTCAATTTGGCAAAATAAACACCCCCGCTTAACGAGGATACATTCATTTGATTGCTTTCGTTCTTTTGGATTAAAACCAATTTCCCTAAAATATTAAATATTTCTACCTTTTCTAAAGGCTCCTCAGTAGAAACAAACAAGGTCTCATGTACAGGATTTGGAAACATTGTAAACTCAAAAGCATTATACTTTGCTGTTCCTAGCGAAGGGTTGTTCGTAGTACCAAATTCTATTTTGTTTACGAAAATATTATTGATGTTATAATCTGTACCTGCCATTCCTTGAAAAGGGTTAAAGGTGTAGAAGAATAAATAAGCACCAGTGCTACCAGTTAAAGCACTATAAATAGTAGTATTAATACCAATTGAAGAACCAACAGCAGAAGTTTCGTTGGATGCCAAGTTTTTTAATCTTGATTTAACAACGGTGGATGCTGCATCTGTCCCTATGGTAATTTCCATCAGTACTTCGTACACATCTTTAGCGGCCTGACTAATGGCGGGATTAGTACTAAATCCTCCAGCTCCTTGATAGCCTAAAGACACTTCATTTCCCGCTGCATTTGATGATTTAAGAATAACACCATCTCTGTTCGTATTGTTGGAACCCGTTACAGCGTTTGTAGCTTGAAAGGCCATTAAAACAAACGATTCTGCCTCCATAAAAGCTTCTGAATTTTGACCTAATTGTATTTGTGCTTTAACGCTAACGATTTGGCCTACTGCAGCATTTTTTATGGCTGTATTTAAAGAAGCTACTTTGTAATTGGCTTTTAATATTCCGATACGGTTATTACTACCGTTTGCATACCACGATTGGGAATTCCAATCAGCATGATTATTTAGATCGGTTTGTACATTTGCTTCATCATAACTAGGATCAGTAAAGTCTATGGTCGTGATTTGCGCGTTAGCAAGAGTTGAAAAAGCGATAAACGCTAGTAAACTAAGATAATTTTTTTTCATAATTTATTGTTTTTTTATTTGTTTATGCTAATTTAAGGCATGCTTATATCGACATATTACTATAAATTACCCTTGACCTTGTTTATTTTAACATGTTTGATATTTTTAAGCTGATTTTTTATTTAAAAAGTATTTTTAAAAGCAAATTTTATATTTATTGAAATTATAAACTTATAAGATATTAATGCTTGTTCATTAAGATAGTTAATAGGTATACAATAACTAGTTCGTTATTTAAGGAATGAATAATTATTAGTTTTTAATTATTCATGCTAAAAAATTATTGCATGAGTATTTTTGATGCAATTGTAATTTGATTTGGTGCTAGATTAGCGTTTTTTAAGAAATTATGTTAAGATAATGTATGCGGAAGGTAAGATGTATCTGGTAGTTAAGGAAAGTTTTAGTTTCTTTTGTAATGCTATTAGCTATAAAAAAAGTGAAGCGAAATTTAAATTAATTATTTATGAACTACACATTTAGTCATATAGGGATTCCTACTACGGAGGAAAAAGAATGGGATGGCTTTTACGAAGCAGGCAAAATTCATTTTACTGATTTTGCCAAAGATCAATACGGTATAGAATGGGTTAAGTTTGATGCAGATAGTCCCATGCCCGAACTGTTGCGTACTATACCGCACGTCGCATATATTGTAAACAATATAAACGATGCATTGCTAGATAAAGAACTTTTGGTTCCTGTTTTTTCACCCTCAGAAGGTGTTAAAGTTGCCTTTATAACTCATAATGGCGCACCAGTCGAGTTTATGGAAGTCGCCATGTAAACACTTATTAATATGAATTTATACAAAAATAAGAACTTCTTTTTGTTGACTTTTAGCATATGTTCATGGAGTTTGATACTAAATGGTCAGACAAAACTGGATAGAAAAGTGATTCCTTTTTCTGATCCTACGAACAAAGGAAATTGGGTACTAAATACAGCGGTTAGTGACGAATTTGATGAAGCAAAGCTAGACGAAAACCGTTGGTATGTTGTTGGAAAATTCGAAAACGGAAAACCAGTTTACAAACATCCCGATTATCCTAATAAAAAGGTATGGATTGGTAGAGCTCCTTCTCAGTTTTCGGGAAATAATTACCGTTTAGAAGATGGAAAATTAATCTTAGAGACCAAATGGGAACCCAATTTTCCATTTAGTGAAGAACTAGGTAAACCGTGGGGAAAGGATGAAACGAAAAACAAATTCGAAAATATTACTACGGCTTGCCTGATAGGTAGAAAATTTTTTAAGTACGGATACATGGAAATCAAAAGTAAAGCAGCTGATGCGGAAATTACAAGTGCTTTTTGGGCCATGGGTACAGGTGTAGAGTTGGATATATTTGAACATTTTGGAGATCATCGTCAGAAAACAAAATTAGATCTGGATCGTGAATTATGGTGGTCAATTCACGATTGGACACTTAAGAAAGCCAATAATAGCGTCTATACCGAACATCATGATTTAGGTTTTCGAGTTGCAGATGAATTTCATATTTATGGAATGGAATGGGATGAGAATGGAATCAAATATTTTGTTGATGGAAAATTGTTTAGTGAAGCATCAAAGGTGAAGATCAATAAATGGGCAAAATCAAAAGGTTTTGATGAAGGCTATGTAGTAACCAAGCCTTTATCCATTTGGTTGGATCAGGAAACTTTCCCTTGGCATGGTGTTCCAGACTCCAAAGAAGATTTAGAACTGAACAGTCCATCTGGAAAAAAAGATGATGGAATAGTCGATTTTGAAATTGAGTATGTACGTGTATGGCAAAAAAAATAAAAATAAAAACTATTTAACTAAACCCTAAAATTTACTGAATTATGAAAAAAATATTTTTGGCGTTTGCGATTTTGATTGGAGTTGCAAATTCTTATTCGCAAAATGTGCCAGCAAATCAACAAAAAAAAGTGAGCTATTTTGTTAAAGCAGCGACAGATGAATTCGATTTAAATCGAAGCCAACAGAAAAAATTATTAAAAGCAAGAGAAGATTATATTAATAAATATATCAACTTAATGCAGGATTATAAAAAGAACGCTGTTTCAGAAGAGTACAAGAATACACAACAAAATGAGTTAAGCAAAATATTTGTCCAAGAATTAACCGAGATTTCCAAGAGGCAACCTGGTGAAATTCAGCTTTTCTTGGATCGAATGAGAGAAGAACTTAAAAATGTTTAAATCTAAATATAGCTTCATAAATACCGCTTTCGTTCAAAATATAGAAACATCTTGATGGAATGATCGCTATAATTAGTAAAGAAAATAAATTATATGTATAAAAAAGCCAATGTGATGAGGAAACTTTTTCCAGCAATCTTATTGCTTGGAACTGTCACAGGATTTTCTCAGATTGATAAAAGCAATAAAACCAGACCTAATATACTGGTGATTTTATGTGACGACTTAGGCTACGCAGATGTCGGGTTTAATGGCGCAACAGACATTATAACTCCAGAACTGGATAAATTAGCCAAAGAAGGAACTATTTTTTCTTCTGCTTATGTAGCTCACCCATTTTGTGGTCCAAGTAGAGCTGCTTTGTTAACGGGTAGATACCCACATGAATTTGGTTCACAGTTTAATTTGCCTGCAAACAGCGAGAAAAGTGTGGGCGAGGGAATTCCCTTGAGCGAAACCTTCATGAGTAAAGTTTTGCAAGAATCAGGATATTATACAGGAGCCATTGGAAAATGGCATTTAGGTGCCGTTCCTGCATTTCACCCTAACAAAAGAGGATTTGATGATTTTTTTGGTTTTCTAGGAGGGGGGCATAACTATATTCCAAGTGATTATAGAGCAAAATATGATAAGCAAATTGCAGCTGGCAATAAAAACATTTGGGATTATTTGACTCCCTTAGAGCATAATGGTAAAGATATGTATGAAACAGAATATATAACTGATGCTTTTTCCCGAGAGGCAGTTCGATTTGTTGGAGAAGCATCTAAGAAAGGAACGCCATTTTTCCTTTATTTAGCCTATAATGCACCACACACACCTTTAGAAGCAAAGAAAGAAGATCTTAAAATGTTTGAATCAATTCAAGATAAAGACCGTCGTGCTTATGCAGCTATGGTATACGCAGTTGATAGAGGTGTTGGTAAAATTGTAGCAGCACTTAAAGCTAATAAACAATACGAGAATACGTTGATTATTTTTTTGAGTGACAATGGTGGTAGAAGTGACAAAGGAGCCAATAACTTTCCACTGCAGGGAGATAAAGGCGATGTTCTTGAAGGTGGTTTTAGAGTGCCAATGTTCTTTCATTGGCCGAATCATGTGCCCGCTGGAAAACGTTTTGACTACAATGTTAGCTCACTAGATTTTTATCCAACCTTTACCAATTTAGCGAAAGCAAAAATACCAAACGACAAAAAGATTGAGGGAAAAGATATTCTAAATGATGTAATTACGAATAATAATCCACGTAAAGGTGAAATGATTTTTGCAATGCGTCACCGAGCAGGCTTCTCAGATGTAGGAATTCGTTTAGACCAATGGAAAGCAGTAAAAGCCAAAAAAGCACCTTGGAAACTTTATAATATAACAGAAGATATAGGTGAAACTACCGATTTAAGTAAACAATATCCAGAAGAACTCAAGGAGATGGTTGAAGGCGCTAAAAGGTGGAGCAAAGAACATTCAGAACCAAAATGGTTTGATCCTGAAAGTTTAAGAGAAATTTGGAGTGACCAACATATGGACCAATTTCCAGGTGTTTTTAATTTATCAAAATAACCTATTTTATAAATAATTTGAGGCTGTAATTTAAGAGATTAAAGCCTCTTTTTGTTTTGGTTATAATTGTGTTAACAACAGGTAATTTCTAGCTAATAGTTTTTGTAGCAGTAGTATATATTTGAAAAAAAATCAGATAAAAATGAAATTAAAAAACAATTGTAACAAAGATCATACCAAAAAGTACATTCTTTTAACATTAGTTTTAAGTTTGTTTTCAATATTTGTTGAAGCACAAACAAATGGGGCACGGCCGAATATAATAGTTATCCTAGCAGATGATTTAGGATACGCTGATGTTGGTTTTAATCGTACAGCCGCTTTTCCAGAAGATCTAGGAATAATCAATACGCCCAACATTGATGCTCTTGCCAAGGGAGGAATTATATGTAAAAATGCTCATGTGGCACACCCATTCTGTGGACCAAGTAGGGCAGCTTTACTTACAGGAATGTACCCACACAGAATTGGAGCACAATACAATTTACCAAATGATATAAATACTCCGCTAGGAATTCCCACAACCGAAATATTTTTTTCGAATTTATTACAAGATGCCAACTATACAACCGGAGCGATAGGCAAATGGCATTTGGGTTTTACTGAAGGAAGCTACCAACCATTGGATCGAGGTTTTGATTTTTTCTTCGGATTTTTGGGTGGAGGGAAAAATTATTTTGAATACGATTATGAAGATAATTTTTATAAAAGGTTAGGTGGCAGTAATCCGGTAACAAATGAGTATCAAGATCCATTACAAAGAAACCGAAATTATATTGACCGCACAGAATTTAGTAATGCTGTTAATGACGATTATTTAACTGATGTGCTAACAGATGAAGCAATTGGTTTTATCAATAATGCTACAACTAAATCAGATCCATTTTTCCTTTATTTGGCTTATAACGCACCTCATACACCTTTAGAAGCTCCCGAAGCAGAAATTGCTAAGTTTAAATTGGATAATCCTAATTTTGAAAATTTGGTTCGCAATAGCGCTTATATTACCCAATCTACACAAGTTACCAAAATTACTAATGCAGCAGCACGAGCAGCAAAAATTGAGGAATTTGTGCAGGATCGTATTACGTATGCAACAATGGTAACAAATATGGATACAAATATTGGTCGAATTGTAGCTGAACTAAAAAAGAATCCAAGTCTCTATAATAATACACTCATTGTGTTTTTGAGCGACAATGGTGGTTATACATATAGCAAAGGTGCCGTTAATTATCCTTTAGATGGTTTAAAAGGAAGCGTGCAAGAAGGGGGACATAGAGTACCAATGTTTGTACATTGGCCAAGTAAAATAGCTGCAAATGGCACTTTTGAACATCAAATTAGTTCCCTTGATTTGTATCCAACCCTCGTCAATGTAGCTGGAGCTACTATGGCTGTAAATAAAACAATTGATGGAAAAGATTTTATGGATAAAATGATTAGCGGAGAAGATGTGCGACCAGAGAATCCTTTATACATTATGCGACCACCAAATGGTTTTCACAATGGAGCAATTATACTTGATAAATGGAAAATTACTAAAACCGGCGGAAATGGAAGTTGGCGATTATATGATATAATAAATGATCCTGGAGAAACAACTGATTTAAGAAAAACGGAGCCAAATGCAGAAACTATTATCGCACAAATGTTGGCTAAAGCAGTGGCTTGGGTAAAAGATTTCCAAAATGTAAAACCTGCATGGTTTGATAATGATGATGGAGGAGAGGGACATCCACACGATGCGTTGTGGGCTGATGGAACTTTACCAGCTTATGATAAGCTATTTGAAAGTAGTGAATTATCACTTGGAATAGACGATCTATTAAAAGCAGACTTTAGTGTTTATCCAAATCCTAGTAGCGATTATTTTTACCTAAATTTTAATCAAGCTATTAATCGATTTGAAATTGAAATAGTGACAACAACAGGCTCAGTAATTAAAAAGGAAAAGGGGACTAATGAAAACAAACCGCGGATTAATGTTTCGCAAATACCAGCTGGAACTTATATTCTCAGGATCATGGCTGATGATAAAATTGCGGTTGAAAAAATAATTAAAATATAAATGTATCCCGTATTTAAGGTAGAGCAGATCATGTCAAAGAAATATATAAATGGTATTTTAAAAAAAAATACTTAACTCAAAAAATTACGTACTAGTGGGATTATTGAATATTTTGATATTCAATAATGCAGAAAAAGATTTACTTGCCAAACAATAGGATTTTACTTAGAAATGATGTTTGTTTTGCCTACATTTGATTTAATTTAATAACCAATTTGCTGTTCAAGATGGAGTTTGCAGCGTAAATATTTTTTTTAATAAGTTTTTTGAAATGTATGTGAACTGATTAAAAAATAAATTTTGAAAATAAAATATTTTTTATCCCCGATGAAAGAGAGATTATTTGACTGAAAGCCAACGAATATAAAGCAGAGTACCAACTAAGACGTTTTTTATTTGCGAAATATTTTCCTCAATAGTATAAATTTAGCAAATAACATGCTTAAAAACCGCCATTGGCACAAGATTAGGTAAAAATCAGGTAAATGAAAAATGCCAGATTAGCTAAATTTGCTTTTAACCTAGTGCAGATATATGCTATAAAAACTTGATCTTTTGCAGATCAAAAGACTTTTGCCCTACTGTTATGAATAATTAATTTTAAATGAATCCGATTTTTTTTAACAGAGTAATAACTTCGAATTTATAAATCAATGAAAAATAAGACCTTTTGGATTTTTGTGTTATTATTATCGTCCATAATTTCAATAGCCTACAGTTACACAAGATTTTCAGATAAAGAAGAAAAAACAGTTGCAGAATGTCATGAAACTCCAAGTGCTTTAGAACCTGAATTTAAACCAACTGTTGAGAATAAATTTAAACCAACTGTTAAAGCACCTGAGGGAATGGTTTGGATTCCAGGGGGTGAATTTTCAATGGGAACAAATATAGAAGACGAGAGTCTATGCAATATTAAAGGATTGACAAAAGATGCTTCTCCTATTCATAGAGTGTATGTTGATGGCTACTACATGGATGAAACAGAAGTAACTAATGAGGAATTCGAAAAATTTGTAAAAGCAACCGGTTATGTAACCATTGCTGAACAAAAACCAACAAAAGAGGAGTTTCCTACTGCAAGATTAGAAGATTTAATAGCGGGATCTGCTGTTTTTACTCCTACATCTTCAGCGATTAATCTTAGTGATTTCCTTCAATGGTGGCGTTATAAGCCAGGTGCTGATTGGAGGCATCCGGAAGGTCCTGAAAGCACCATTACAGGAAAAGAAAAATATCCAGTTGTACACGTTGCATATGAAGATGCTGCGGCTTATGCCAAATGGGCAGGAAAAAGACTCCCAACGGAAGCAGAATGGGAATTTGCGGCTCGCGGCGGTAAAACTGGAAATTTATATGCCTGGGGAAATGATTTAAAACCTAAAGGAAAATTTCAGACCAATATTTACCAGGGGAATTTTCCTATTAAAGACGGTGATACTGGGGAAGACGGTTTCAAAGGTATTGCACCAACAGCACAATATGCTCCAAATGCATACGGGCTATATGACATGGCTGGAAATGTTTGGGAATGGGTAAATGATTGGTACAGCGTAGATTATTACAAATCATTAGCAGAAAGTAGTAAAACTGTTAGAAATCCGCAAGGACCAAGCACTTACTATGATCCTAGTGATCCTACAGACATTAAACGAGTTCACCGTGGAGGATCGTTTTTATGCACGGATCAATACTGCACTCGGTATATGGTGGGCACAAGAGGAAAAGGAGAAATCAGGTCTGCTGCCAATCACATTGGTTTTAGATGCGTAAAGGAACTGTAATTAAAACATTATATGAAAATACTTTGTTCACAATATATATAGTGAATTTGTTGCTAATCGGAGATGTTACAAAAGGAGTAACACAACAAATACCTAATTATTAACTTAACATTTCTATGTATGTTTTAGTAATGATTCGAACTTAAGCTTATAATTAACAATTATTCAGTGTCTTGATTTGTACTTTAAATTAAATGCACCGATTCTGCACCCAATTCAAATTAATACTCTGTTTATATTGTTTCTTTCGTTAGCTTTTTATGGCAAAAAAAAGAATCGAGTCCAATTTGGGGATTAGGTATCTTCATCTTTTTTCGTTTAGAAATTTTCTTACTTGAACATATGCGTTTTTCTGTAGAAATTCTAATCTCTTCTGCTTCTTCCAGAGTAACATTCTTTCCTTCGTCGCTAAGCATTTTTTGAGCTTTATTAGCTGTAATTTTTCCTCTATATTTTTCTTCTTCAATTTCCATAAACTTAAATTAATGTTAAGATGAAGGGAATGATTTTTTGTAATATTAATGTTTACAGAGTTTTAAAGATGGTTTGTGTTCTGTAAAGTTAACTTAACTGCACTTACAAACCGCTATTATTTATAGGATAAAGTGGGTTAATAACATCGAAAAGGCTAAAAAAAAAGTTAAAACTTTTGTTTTAACTTTTTTTTAAGAATGACCCTTACTCAACAATTTACAAACCATTTTATGAATGATTTAAAGAAATTAACTTACTTTGAGATTGATTTGTAAGATAATTGTTTTAACTTTTTGCTTAGAAGCGGTTTGTATGTATCGTAGAGTTAAATGTTAAAAGAAACACTAAATAATTTTGCTGTTTACAAAAAGACAGCATTTTTATCTGCTGTCTTTTATTTCTAGGAAATATTTCGACTATTTAAACAGATAAGTATATAAAAAGTTCTCTTCTAAAGCTATATTTTTTTTCATAGGTGTTAAAATAAAAAGAAAGGAATCATTTTGCATTTGATAAAGAAGCATTTGAGCATCTAAATTTTTAAGTCCATAATATTCAATTTTCGCATATATGGTTTTATTGTCATCATTATTAATTTTAATAGCGAATTTATTGAAATTAAGACTAAAGCTTTTAATGCTATCGTTATTTATCTGGTATTTTATTTTCTTATCCGAGAAAAAATCTATCTTATTAATTCTGCTTTTTGAATCAAAGATCTGGGGACTTATATTTATCTCATAAAGACCTTCATTAATTGTAGAAAAATAACCAGGCGTAGGACAGTCATTCTTTTCGTAATTATTGAAAATGACATTAGAAGTGGTGTTTGACAGTTTAATTGCTATAAGCGAATACTTAGATTGGATTTCGGATTGTGAAACTACCGAATCTTTACCTGTAATATAACTTCCAATAGAAACACTATTCTCCTTTGGTTGCTTTAAATTTTTGATTTTAAAATTTTTTTGAGGGACAAAAGTCAAGTTGTCACTTATTACAATTTTTTTGCAGCTGAAAAAAAGTGCTGCTATAAATATTAGACAAATAATTTTCATAGTAGTATTGATTAATAAAGGATGAATCATATGAGTTGTTTAAAATGCGAGTTGATAAGAGTGCGCAATAATTTCCTCTGCAGCAGATTCGATTAGTGGAGCTGCTTCAGGCTGAAAGATTGACAAGATAACTCCCGAAACGAGCATAACTGTGTATCCTCCAGGTCTAAATGCAACATCATAGCCAGCGCTTCTGCCATTACCATTTCTAATATTGTAATGCCAACCAACGCCATCAGTGCCTATACTCATTCCTTGTGAAGTGTTTTTACCGCTTGGAGCCATATATCTTATTCTATAATCTTTTGGTCTAAAATTTAAGCTATGTTGGCCTAGATTTAATTGATAATTTCTTCCTTCATTCTTTCCATTAAAAAAAGTATCATTTATTTCAAACATTTCCCCACTTCCAAGCCTAAGTTTTACTCCCATATAAGTTTTTAATTTTAATTGATCTCCTACACCAGAATCAAATGTAGCTTTTTTTCCAATTTGTCGAGTTTGTGTGTAAGCAAAGTAATCTGTATTAACAGTGAACCAATCCGATACTTTAATCCAAGTACTTTTATTTGCTGGCGGTCCATCACTCTTATGTCCAAAAAGAGATTTAAAGCCGTTGCTAATGTCATTGCCAAATGATTTAAGATTGTTACTTATGAAGTTTCCTCCGCTTTTAATGGCATCGCTCCATTTATCACCATTTATATTTCTTTTCCACCATTCGCTGATCCTATAATCTTTATCAAATTGTTTAAAGTCCCAGCTGCTTCCTGTCTCAGTTCCCGGACCTATACCGATGCTTCCTCCCGGACAGTCACAGCTATTGCCCGTAATATCGGTATTTGATAATGGATTATTGTAAACATAGCCATATGAATTATAGTTCTGAGTATTTGTTACATCCTGAATAACATTATCGATCTGTAAAAATCTATGCAGAATAGGGTCATAAAGTCTTGCATTCATATTAATCAGCCCAACACTTTGGATATGTTCATGGCCTGTGTATCCTCTGTCTAAAACCGTCAGTCCATTTAAGGTGTTTCCTGCACCGTCCTGAACTTTTATTATGTTTCCCCAAGCATCAAATAGACGTTTTTCGACAATATTTGCGTTGGCATCTGTGACCGCAACAATGGATCCCTGATAATCGCGGTGCAAATATAGATAATTTTGCGTTGTTCCCGTACCATCGCTTTTAACTGCGACAGGAGCAGAGTAGCCATCGCCTCCAACATAAGTTATAAATTCAAAAGTGTTTGTGAATCTGTTTTCTTTAACTTCCATGCTTCCATCCATAGAATAGTATTTACGAAGGGGACGAGCCAGCTTGTCAGTCTGAAACCCTCCATAATACATAATGCTGCGCTGGTTATTGTCGTTATATGAAAAACTTACTTTATCCACATTTTTTTCCTCTATCTGGATAGGGCTTTTAAATGCATTGTAAGTAACATTTAGAACTCTTTCCGATGTATTTGGATCACTAGTTTTACGTAGCACAACGTCGTCGAACCATACATTTCCTGATCCATTATTGTCTAATCGGATGTTAAGCTTTTTAATATGTGCAGGAACATTAAATGTTTTTTCAACTTTAACCCACTGGTTTTTAACATCAGTTGTTATGTTGTCAACTACACTAAAATATCCCGTCTCTGTTGGTGTTTTCATAAATAGGAACATCTCAGCTTGAGGATTATCCGAGTAGACCCATGCAGAATATGTATACTGTGTATCAGTGGCATTATCAATGCTTATCCATTTATCACTATGTACGTATTTTTCTGAAGAAGTTGTATTGGCAAGCTTTAATGAATTTTTGCCTGTATGAGCTTTTGTGTCATCATAACTGTAAAAGAGATCACCGGGATGTCTTACTTCCCCAAAACCTCTGCCATCTTCCATACTGTCACTGTATATCCCTTCACGGTTGCTGTAGTATCCTTCAGCCTCTGAATTAAGGGTAATTGCTGTATTTTGATATTTCTTTGCCGGATCATAATCATAAGCGCCTAAACTATTGCTTAGTATTTTTCCAGATGCATCGTAAGCCTGTATTTCCTGTACCCCTGATTTGTTGGTGAATTTTGTCAGACGGTTCATGCTGTCATATTCAAATGCCTCAGTATAGTTGCTAAAAGCGCTATTGATTCTATTGTCCAGACGATCATTATTTTTGTCAAATGATGTGCTAAGAGTAAGTATATTCGCTGTGGGAGTGGTGGTTTTATCGAACTGCGTTTTAAAAAGATAGCCGTCAGTGTTGTACGAGTTGGTCATCTTGATGTCATTACCCGTTACAGATTCTTCAATTTGTCCTTTTGCATTAAATGTATTGGCCTGCCACAGCACTTTATTATTATTGTCTATTATTTTATGCAAACCGCCATTTTTATATACATTCTGTGTAAGGACTGAACTGCTTTTACCGCCAATTTCAGCCAATTTTGTTTCGGTCGCTATTCTTCCAAGCGCATCGTAGGTAAAAGATCTAGTAAATTTATATACTCCCGTTTTATTTTCTACTATGGAAGTTATTCGTTTATAGGTGCTGTCGTAATTATTGGTTATAACGGTAGTGTTTGCTCCAGCCGGTTCTTTATTGTCAACGTATGTTATGGTTAGCGGAAGATCACCATCATAAGTATAACTGGTCTGTGTATTCGTTCCTGGGTCTTCAATAGTCTTTGAGGTTACTTTTCCGCTGGCAGGATCTCTGGTTATGGTTGTTATAATTCCTGCATTTTGAATGCTTTCAGAAATCAATTCTCCAAAGTCATTGTTTGCATAAATATAAGTGCCCGCCGATGGATCAGTTAATTTCGTTTTATATCCCCAGCCATTTTGTTCCGTAATAATATCAATGCCATTATAAGAAGTTTTATTTAGATTTCCATCAGCAAAATAGGTGTAATATACAGTGCCGCCTAAAGGTTCGTAAGATGAAACAAGTTTTCCAATTGCATTGCTTGTAAGCTCCTTGTTTTTTTGGCCATCAGTTATAGTTGTTTTGAGACCTGCATATGCAATTCCAATCGATTTGCCGTTGAACAGAATATTTTGTGTAGGTCTGCTGTAAATGTCAAATTTTGTTTCGTTCCACTGTGATGCAGAAGAGCCGAAATAAGATTCGCTTACTTTGTAGGGCCTGTCATAAATATCATATAAGTAAGAAATATATGAGAATGAACCGTTTAAATCTTTAACTCCCGATCTCGTTTTTCTCTCCAAATCATCAAACTTTTCCTCAGAAACCGCAGTATCTAAGGTACTATTAACGCTAGATTTTCTTGTTGTCGTTATAATAGTCTCTTTTCCGCTTCTGGTGTAAACATTTGATCTTTCAATATTTAATTGGTCATCTTTTTCTGTGAGCATTTTAAACCAGGAATCATATGTGTATGAAACAGATTGTAAATATGGATCTGTTCTTTTCTTTAGCAATCCTGTCTCTGGATAGTATTCAAAAGAAGTTGATAAGAGATTAGGATCAGTGATTTTAGTTAGAAATCTTCCTGTGGTGTCGTATTCATATTTGCTTACTCTTGAGAGGGTGCTGGAGCTAATAGTTTTTGTTTTTATATTTCCAAATAAATCATATAGATTATTAGTCTCGGTAATTGTAGGAGCATTTGTAGCAGTTTTTACCGTATTATCAAGAAGCTGCTGGCTATTATACGTATAGACTTCCTTGCGTGTCAAAGTGCTGCCTCCTGGCTGGAGCGTTATGTTCTCCGTTTTGCTTGAAGGCCGTCCTGAAATGTAAAAAGGTGTTGAGACGGGCAATTGATAGGTGACATCCGTTGAAGCGACCTGTATGGTACTGCCTCCTTCTTTTGTCGTGGTCGTTGAATTTGTGATATAATTATTGGCATCAAAGGTGTTTACGGTTTCAATAGTGCTGTTTTTCAGTGTGTTGACCTCAGTAGTTCCAGTGTTCTGCTGTTTGAAAACTTTAGAAGGCAGAACGGCATCATCCGCATTAATGGGAGTGTAAGAAAAAATGCTTTTTGTAGTGAAATTTGTCGTTGCAAATCCATTATACGGATAGGTTAAGTAAGGCAAGAGGTACGATTCAGAAACAGCGCCTCTTCTTTTAATGTCCATGCTTGTAATGGTGCTCAATGCGGGGTTAGTGGAGTCGTGCCAATTGCTTTCCATCATTGATCTGAATCCCATAAAGCCTAGACCTTCATAATTGGCGACAGCGCCGTAGTATCCGTATAATTTCATTTTTGAGGAAGTTTCGCTCTTTTTTTCCAATTTTGACACTATTTGGAAGTCTGGAGATGACACTATATCAAAATAGGGATAGGTTTCGGTGCCCGTACTAGGACTGTAAATAGAATTGAAATTGATTTTATAAATTTGGTCTAATGCTGTATAAGTTATCAGTTCCTGCACCCCATTCCCACTAGTGACAGCCGTTAAAAGGCGGTCTTTATTTGAATTTTTGAGAGAATTAAAAAAATGAAGCTTGTTATTATTTATAAAGGCAACTTCAAATCTGGGTTTCTGTCTATCTGATGAAGGCAGATAGATAGGCAGGGCATAGATGTCAATAGCTGCTTGAGCTGTTGTGATAGCAGATGTTGAGAAATAAGTATCAGGAGTCGTTTCTGTATAAGCTGTAATTTGAATGGTGCCAGCAGATCCATTCCGATAATTTTTTATAACATTGAAGTCGCTTTTACCATCATTATTATAATCTGTAGCGGTATAGTTGTAGCTTGTGTAGGGATCATTGACGGTATAGGGAAGAGTCTTACTTTCTTTAATAAACGATAAGCCGCTTGATAAGTATCGATACCATCCATTATTCGTTTCTTTGGGCATCATAATATCTGATTTTCCATCTCCATTGTAGTCGCCAATTAAGATGGGTTTATTTAAAACGATACCGGTGTCTGACATTTGGCAAAGTAGCACAAATTGTCTATTGTCATTAAGAGAATAAACTTTTACTATTCCAGCATCAATGACAAATACGTCTGATTTTCCATCTCCGTTAAAATCTGCTACGTATGTTTTGCTTGTTTCAAGAACATTTATTTTGCCGGCATTATTAATATAATTTGAAGCGAGACGGCGGTCAAGATCTACAAAGTAGGTATTGCCGGAATAGATATCATTCACTGGTAAAGGCTCATTGTTAATATCGCAAGGAGCCAGATAAGAATATGTGAAATTCACTTCCACCGCAGCTATATCTGTTAAGCCATCACCGTTAAAGTCGCCTCCCAAATAACGTTTGGGAACTGAAGTTGTATTTAGGATAGGGGGTCTGTTCTGTATACAGCTTAAGGGGTGTTCGGAATAATAGCTAAAGAAAGGAAAAGTAAATGTTTTTTCTCCCTGAGGATAAATTAGGCTGGATCCATCGGTAGCGTAGGTCTTAAATTCCGTAGCGCCAGTTGACGCATTCATCTGAACCACTGTCCAGCCTTGATTGGACATCAGTTTACTGTTCCAAGAAAGAAAACTAACCGGTATGATATCTAGAAATGCGCCTTGATTTACAGGGTATCCCATGTTTGGAAATGTCTGAGATCCTGTATTAGGGCTTATTCCTGTAAAAAGCCAATACTTGGCTTTAGCGGAACTCCCAGTCGAAGGATAGAGGATAAAATCCATATTTCCATCCCCGTCAAAATCCCCTGACACTGCGGATGAGTTTAAGGAAGAGGCATTGTCAACGCTTAATGTATTTGGATTGGTAACGTAGGAAATATTAGTGGCAGTTTCATTGTAGCTAAACAGGGTTGGATTTAGACTTTTAGACTTATCTCCGTTTTTTTCCGTAACATAATATAGATAGTCATAAGATAATGAGGGGCCTGTAATGGTGTATTGAAGAGCATAATTCTTAAATGCGACGCCATTCCCGGTAATATTTATTTCTTTTAAACGATTGGTGCGTTTGATATTCTGTCCTCCAATATAGTAGCTTTCTTGCCTGGATCTTGTTTCATACACAAACTGGACTGCGTTTATTGGGACTGCGGTGGATAGTGCGCCGTATTTTACAGATGAAATTTCCAGCAGATTATTTGCCGAATTATAGGCATAGCTAATCCTTGCCCCTTGCGCATTTTCCCAATAGGTTATAGACCATTCGGTTATTGATCTGGAATCTGTTGAATTGCCGTAAAAGGCTTTAGAGCCGTCAGGATATTCTACTTTAAAATAGGCCGGACCGTAATTAGCTCCATTTGGATGGACGCCATAGGAGGTGATTTTTAAATTGGAGAAAATTTCAGTTTCATAAATGGCATTATCTGCGCCATAAGTTTGTCCAGTATTTTTTAAAATTAATCGCTGTCCGTCTAGAGCGAAGCGATCAAGCGTATTAAAATCTACGCCATCTATGGTATTGTCATGAAATTTGGTTGCAGGAATTCTCGATATGGTAGAAATTCCCGATATTCCCCACCCATAACCAGCAGCCCCATTAGCGCCTTGGCTGTTATAGGAAAGGCTTAGCTGCGGCTCAGCATCTTTGATGCCAGGTGGAACTATGATGGGAATGTTATAGGATGCACCGCCTGATAAGGTTACTGAAAGATCTCCATTTAAAACTCCCGTTTCAGCTGATGAGCCAGTTACGCCCGCCTGGGCTGAGGAATAAAGGCTAAAGCATAAAAATATAAGCGATAGGTAAAACTTTTTCATAAATTATTTTTTGATAATTTTAATTGTTTTCTGTTCTCCGTTACTGTATGAAAGCGATACAAGATAGACCCCAGCAGAAAGGTTCTGAAAGGGGATATTTTGGGAGCTGCTGTTTTTAGTATTCCCGTATGCTTTTAGAATCTGCCCGCCCATTCCTATTATTTCAATGGATGAGACAAAGTTTTCAAGTGAAGATTCCCAGCTGATATAGAGTTCTTCTTTGACTGGATTGGGATAATATGAGATGGCGTCTCCTGGAGAGAATTTCTGTAGATCTTGCTCGGTTACGGCATCAATTTCCTTAATTTCGCTGCCAGGTCTCTGGGTCTGGCATCCAAAACAAAGTTCTCGGATTATCTGATTTCCCGTTATCGGGTCATAAGAAAATTTTAGCTTTGGCTGTGCTTGGGAGGTATAAAAAATCCCAAACAAAAAAAGTGTAAATAGGTTTTTCATAAAAAGTGTTTTTGGTAATTTGCAGGTAAATATGGCTTTTTTTTTAATTGATTCTTTACGGAAAACCTCATTTGAAGTAATTTATGTTATAGATGTCTATTTATTTACAGGCAATTTGCTTGCTTCTATTTTCACGAAATATGTTCTTTTAGCAGAATTAATCTTGAATTTTCTGAAAAATTATAAAAAACCGGCACGAAAAAAACTTTATTTATTGTTCCCTGAATTTAATATGTCTTATCGATAAAAAGGAGTTTCAAAGATGCCTTTGTATAATGCTATTTTCTAATGGCTACGAAAGCAATCATGTTGCTTAATCAAGAAAACTTGAAAAAAATAAAGAAATGCTTATGAATAAGAATCAAGAGTTCAGTATAAACACCGGGCAAATTTAAAAACGGCACCATAAAGGGAGTTGGAATAGATATTAGCAAAGACAGCTGTTTCTGAAAAGAAATAAAGGAATTAACCATTTTTTTGCCTTAGTTGAAAAAGAAAATAAAAGCAAAAATTAATAACATTATAAATAAAAAATGGCCCAATTGTGTTCAATTGGCGCCATTTGGCTTTGTGACCACGGTATAAAAAACTTCAGGCATTAAAAAACACGTAGGACGGCAATCGCGCAGGATATGCAGAAATTGATGCCATCACTAACTGAAAGGGCGGCATTTATATAAAGTAAATAGTGAGGCTAAAAAAAGGAATTAAAGATATTCAGTTCTACTGGGAAGCTTTAATCCCTTTTTTCATTTAGATAATTATGTTTGATCTCAAAGTCGGCAAAAATCCCACTCCAGGTTTTTGCATAAACTTTTATCCTCCCTTCGCTTCTTCACTTTTTTAACATTGCAGAGAAGTGGTGATGAGTGCTAAATAATTATATTTGAATAAAGAAATATACCAAAACAAATCAAACAGATCTTTCACAATGGAAAAAGAGATACAACTACAGGTGAGAAAAGATTTGGATGCCCGCCAGCAGCACACCATACTAAAACTCAAAGGGAGCCTGATTTCAAAAGGATATACCGAGATCATACATATCGAGGACCAGGACGAGCAGTACCATATCAATACTTTTGAAACCGCTCAGGAGAAACGCAATGAAGTCCATCAGTACATTGCGGCTTTCATAGATCAGGAAAACCTTCTGGACACCATCAGCATCCGATAATCAAGACGTCTTGAAAAAACGGAGCCCGCCGGCTGCAAGCCGGCGGGCTCTTGATGTCTGTTTTTACAAAAAGAAAGCCGATAGTGCTATCGGCTTGCGGTTTTGGCTTTTCTTTTCTTCATCCGTTCCCTGATTTGATACAGGTTTTCAGAGAGCAGGCGCATTATCTGCGAATGGTGTTTCGAGGGCTTGTTTTTCAGCCCCCTGCATTGGAGGATTTCCATACGGCTGAGTGAGATTTCGATGGTTTCTACGGATTTCTCTTCGATTTTAGCCGAGAGTAGCAACGAATCCTTTCTGCCGTAATACTCGTTGGCAAATATGCAGTGGTGCAGGTCGTCGCCCTCTGTCATAAAATCCCTTACGTTCTCGATTACGGAGATGCTCAAATCCTTTTCTGTAAAGAGCAGTCCGAAAAAGCGCTTCTTGTCGCTTGCGTATTTTTTCTGCGCCTTTTCGATCTCAAGGCGCAGGTCATGGAGCTTCTTCTTTCTAAGGAGTTCCCTTTTCTTTTTCACGAAATGGTCGTGAGCATCTTGCAGATTATCAGGGCAGACATAAAGGGCATAGGAAAGGTCTTTTTTGAAATAACGCAACAGCTCCAAATAATCCTCCCATATGGGGACATCGGAAATCTTGTACTTGTTTCGGATAACCGTTTTGACAGCCTGCCAGTTTCGGCGGATGTTCTGCCGTGATGCGCAGAGATAATACTGCAAAAGGTTCAGCTGTTTGGATTTGAGCAGGGTTTCGGCGATGGGGTCGGATAAAAGCGATGCGAAGAGCAGGTGTGGTGCAATGTCGTATACGGAAGTCTTGAAGCCATTGCGTTTTAAAATCGGCAGCACTTTAATCTGCGGATACACTTTAAAAGGATTGATATAGAATCGGGCGTTGCGGACGAAGTCCTTTGGCTTTATTTCTAGCGGGGAGTAAAATTTCCACGCATCGAGCGTGCCTGCAAATGCATTGGTGCTGAGCGAGAACGTTCGCACTTCCCCTTTGGGGTTTATCCAGTGCTGCATGACTTCCTTATGGAAATAGGAGGGCAGGAAATTCTTTTTCATGTGTTTGTGGGAAATGACCATACGCACCACCTGATACCCTGCACATTGCTGCACTACGGCAAAGTATTCGGTTTCTTTAAAATGCACCTGATTATAGGGCATCATTTTAAGCTTTCCGCCGCAGGCAGGACAAGTTGTGAACTTGGCGCAGGTGTTTTGGCAGGAAGGCTTCCAGACATGGTTGCAGTCCAAGCAGTAGAATTTAGAGCGTGACAAAACGCCCCATTTCAAGAAAATAGTCTGTTCTGCCCAAGTGAAAACCTCGGGTTTTATGGGCGCAAGCGCGGCGCTCAGCGCCGCCAGCTGCTTTTCGATAATGGTTTTGGGTGTCATAAGTCAAAGAGGGTAAGGGCGGTCTGCACCGCAGGTTTTACATCTTTTTTTACTATTGGAACAGGTTCGCTATTTATAGGCGGTGCGGCAGTTTCGGGCTGCGAGAACAGGTCAGCGGCTGCAGGGGACTGCACAACGGCTTTAAAGGCAACAGGGGCAGGCTTGCCGATGGTGTCATCGGTGTAGTACTTCACTGCCATGTCGAAGATTTCCTGATTGTCAAAGAAGCATAATCCTGTTTTTTTTACCTCGCCGCCAATGTAATTCAGACAGCCGTCCAAGTTTTTGGAAGCTTTGCTGTAGTGCAGTGCAAAAGCTTTATCTCCCTGCGCCAAAGTGCTGAGGTATTTCTCTATGGCATTTTTAAAATTTTCAGAAGCTTTCATAAGAAAATATTTAAGGTTGAAAATTTTTACTCAAAGAGCCTAGAATAGAGGTCATAACAGTATTCCTCAAAGCATAGCCAGCAGACAAAAGTGTAGTGCGGAGCGCTAAAGCGGTTTTCAATGGGTTCGTCTATGGCTTCTTCCAGTTCAGTTCTGATATTTTCAAGGTCATCGATAAATTCGATGTAAAATTCTTTGCAGTCTGTGTGGTAGATAAATTCTGAAATCATGCCGCTCACGCATCCTCCCTGCTGCAAATCAAGGAAAAAGGATTTAAGCTTTTCTCTGCGTTTTCCGCTGTAGGAAGTAATGCTTCTTCGGATAATTTCATTAAAGGCATCGCTTACACGGTACTGGCTGTAAGTTGATTTTTCTAAGGCTTTCATAATGTTGTATTTAGGCGTGTATAAAAATGTATTGGCAGATAACAATTAGAAAGGCAGGTCGTCAGGCTCTTCGTTTTTATTGTCTTTATTAGCCGCGGGTACAGCTTTTGTGCTTTGGGTCTGAGGAAAAACCAAGATTTTAATATCCGAGGTGTGAAAGGTCAAAGCGCCGTGCGCGCGGGCGTCATTTCCGATATAGACATTCAGTCCGATGCGCCCAAAAAGCTGTACGAGCGTTCCTTTTTTGAGCCACTGCGCCAGACCTGCGCTGAGCCAGTAGGAGCAGTCGACATAGGTTACAATCTTTTTGGTTTCGGCGCTTCCTTTGGGCTTGTAGCTGTCGCTTATCGCTATAGAGAAGTTCAGCACCTCACGGTTTTCTTTTACCTTAAAAACTGAGGCATCTTTTACAATTCGTCCTGTGATTTCCATGACATAAAATTTTTAGTGAATACTTATTTCAGATTTCTTTCCCCATACGCCGAAACGCAAATTTTTCAAAAGAAAAAACGGGAAAAAAGAAAGCAGAAGAAAAGTGAGCGCTATCGAGCCGGAGTGCTATAAGTCCCGAAGGGCGGCCGCAGGACGTTATGCGCATGCAGGTGAGGGCGGGCACTACTTTGGCTGCCCTTTTAACCCGTTTGAAATTGGAAAATATCCTTAAAAAGCGCTTGCAGCAGTTGAAACAAAACCATAAAAGAGTGTTTCGGTTTAAGGAGTAAAAGAGGGTTCATAGAAAGAGAACCTTGAAAGCAGCAGGGAAACCTGCTTCAAGGAAAGAACCTAAAAACATAGGATGGGAATTAAAACATAGATGCCCGAAACGCAGGGCATTTCGGGCATCAGAGCAAAAAAATATAAAGAGTAAAATGAATACAGGAAAGAGAAATGGCTTATAATCGATTATTGTCAGATCCGTATGGAAAAACCAGCGGCCGCAAATTTCTGCGAGCCGGCATGCATAAGGCTTGTTCCTGCAGTGAGGTCCAGCTGCACATCGGGACTGAGAATAAACAGCAGCGCCGCATCAGCTGTATTCTGGGCATGATGATGGGAAATTACTGTGCCATAGGCTTCCACAACGAGTTTTATCTTTTTAGTCAGGGCATGATCGGCTGACAAGGTATAAATGTACTCCGGCTGCAGGTTTTCGGATACCCACTGCACGCCGGCATTATAGCCTACATGCGCCTTGGAAGAGATTTCATGCTGTGCCAGCAGCTGCAGTTCGGGACTGTAATGGTCTTCCTTATATGCCTTATCGGCAATCCAGGGAATGTAAAGGCGGCTGAGAAGCGCCAGATCGGGCAGCATACCTTTATGGTCCAGAAGATGATACTTAATTCCTACTGCCGAAGGCTGGATTCCCAACTGCGACTGTCCGTCCTGCTTTGTGAATTGGAGAGCAGTTTCGAAACGCAGTTCGGCATTGCGAAAAAGCCCATAACGCAGTACAGCCTGCGGTGATTCGACTGTCTGGGTCCCTTCTTCTTTTTGATAATATAAACCGCTTTCCAGCTGCAGACGCCCTGCAGGCACCACAGAAGGGCTTTCGGTTTCATTGGGACGATCGGTCTGGATCTGCTGTGCTTTCAGGCAGGAAGGAAAAATACAAGACAAAATCAGCGTCAGGTGTAAAAAGTAAAATCGTTTCATATAAGGTTTGTATTGCATCTGCTAAATGAGACGCTAAAATAGAACTGCCGGACCAAAGAAAGTTACATCTAACCAGAGCGCCGTTACAATATCTGCATTTGCTGCAGAAGATATTGATTTACAATTGCTTATAAAGCTGTAAGAATCAAAGTTTATTGTATAAAACCATAAACTCATACACTTTTACCTTTGCTGTATAACTTAAAAACAATTATTATGAAAACTACAGATAAGAAAACAACCACTGCCAAGAAAACCACAACAGCAGCAGCAAGCAAAACTGCATCTAAAACCACAGCAGCAAAAAACGGAGCCGTAAAAGCAAAAGCATCAGCAGCCGACGGTCTGCGCGAACTGTTTGTCGATTCCCTTAAAGATATCTACTGGGCAGAGAAAGCCCTTACCAAAGCGCTCCCGAAAATGGCCAAGAATGCCACTTCGGAAAACCTTATCAAAGCAATCAACGACCATCTGACGGTAACCCAAGAGCAGACCGCAAGACTGGAGAAAGTTTTTTCACTTGTTGGAGAAAAAGCATCGGCAAAGAAATGCGATGCCATGGAAGGACTGATCAAGGAAGGGGAGAGCATTATGGAAGAAACCGAAAAAGGGCCTGTGAGAGATGCTGGTATTATTGCGGCTTCGCAGAAAATCGAGCATTATGAAATTGCGACCTACGGCACCCTTGCCGCTTTTACGACCACTTTGGGAGAGGACGACGCGGTGCTGCTTCTTGAGAAGACTTTAGCAGAGGAAAAAGAGGCCGATACGCTGCTTACCGAAACTGCCTACAATACCATCAATTTTGATGCAGCAGCAGAAGACGAGAAGTAATTTCGCCGTTTAAGATAAAGAGGAAACCTGTATCAGACGATACAGGTTTTTTTATGGGCAAAAGACACCAAACTATACAATCATTTTGAAAAACCTGAATTTCATTATCTTTATCAGAAATCAGAAAGAATAAAATTACAGCAGGGGATCTCATTTATTTTACACGACCGGGCGCAATTCCTGCTGCATTTTCATGAAGGCCAATAGGCATAATAGATAACCGAAGCCGTACTCCTGTGTTAGGCGCTGCCTGCTTTCTGCAATATGTCTCCTATTTTGGCTTTACTGTACCGTTTTGAGATTGCAATCTATTATTACTACCTTAGCGCTAAAGTAAAAAGCAGGCACAAAAAAATAAAATGTGCATAGCCAGAAAACTATGGGACCGGACCAGTATATCAGACTCTCACAGCTCAACGACCAGATCCAGGATACGATTAATTCCCGCTTTAAGGGACAGACGTACTGGGTAGTGGCTGATATTACCAATCATTCTTTCAAGGCCGATAAAAAGATCCATTATTTTGAACTGGTGGAGAAATCAGAGAAAGGCAGTGTGATCACTGCTAAAATAATGGGCAAGAGCTGGGGAGCAGGAGTGCTGAAGATCCTTGATTTTGAAATCAGCACCGGACAGCGTTTTACCAACAATCTTCATGTTCTTGTTCAGGTGAGCGTGGATTTCCATCCGCTATACGGTCTCTCGGTAAACCTTCTGGATATCGACAGCAATTTCATGCTCGGCATTCTGGAACAGCAGCGCAACGCTACCCTTGCAAGGCTGGTCAAGGAAAATGATTTTATACACAAAGAAGGAGAACTTTACTCCACGCTGAACAGCCGTCTGAAGCTTCCTGCGATAATCCAGAGGGTTGCGGTGATCTCTTCGAGCAGTTCTGCCGGAAATGAGGATTTCCGCCATACGATGCAGCATAATGATTTTGGCTATGTTTTTCAGATTGATGACTATCATACCGTTGTGCAGGGGGACAATAATGCCAAACTGTTCGTAAACAAACTTATTGAAGTATACAACACCGGGATTGCTTATGATGCCATTGTCATTACAAGGGGAGGCGGATCGCAGTCTGATTTTCTGATTTTTGACAATTATAATATCGGAAGGGCAGTTGCCAAATTTCCGATCCCTGTGATAACCGGCATCGGGCACCAGAAAAATGTCAGCATTACCGACCTGATGGCCCATACCCATACCAAAACCCCCACCAAGGCGGCGGAGTTCATCATAGTGCACAACCGCAGTTTCGAGCAGCATATACTCTCGCTGCAAAGGACTATAGTCATTAAATCGCAACAGCTTTTCCTTGGGTATTACAAAGAACTCAGCGGTCTTAAAAGCATGGTTACCCATAATGCCAGAGAACTGATTGCCGTGCCGAAAGAACAGCTGATGCTTACCCAGCAGCATATTGTCCGGACAAGCAGGGAAATTCTGGCTGGGGAAAAGCAAGACCTGCTGCTGACCGCGCAGAAAACACTGCAGCGCCCACAGAGCATTATCCAGCAGAAAAAAAGCGAGCTCCAGCATTTGAAAGCAAACCTGAAGATCTTTAACAGCCAGTACCTTCGCAGCCGCAGGCTCCAATTGGAGGATTACCAAAAAAACATAAAACTGCTGTCCCCGCAGAATATACTCAGCAGAGGATATGCAGTGATCCGGAAAAACAATAAAATTGTAAACGGAGCTCAAGACATACAAGAAGGACAGGAAATAGAAATAATAGTAAAAGATGCCGTACTGAAAAGTACGGTCCATGAAAAAAGACAATATGATGGAAAACACACTGACTTATGAGGCTGCGGCCAAAGAGCTGGCCCTGATTGCCAAAGAGATGGAAGACGAAACCATTTCTGTGGATGAGCTGGCTGCCAAAGTAAAAAGGGCATCCGAGCTCATCGAGTTCTGCCAGGCGAAATTAAAATCCACTGAGACTGAAGTAGCCAAAATCATCAGCGGCATGGAGAACAGCAAGGAGTAAAACAGGATGCAGCACACTAAAATACAGCTTTGCAGCGTTATAGTTTAAGTTACATTCCGATAACACCGCATGCCTTTTATGAAAAAGTTTTAGGTACTGCCTACTATACGCCGATACAAGACAAAGCCCATTGTTTCAAACAGCAATGGGCTTTTGTATAAAAAATGATTTAAGTACCGATACGGCAATACCGCTCTGATGAGCCCGCTTTTACCATTCTTCCTTTTCACTGTCTGTATTTTTATCATTAAAAATACGGCCATCCCCATTTTCAGGAAAGCCGTTCTGCTGCTCCTGGCCTGCAAATGGATCTGGTGCATTTTTTTAAGTTTTCCCGGATATTCAAAAGTTCGGCAGGGGAAGAACCCTCGGGTTCACAATCTGACGCGGCAGTGAGGAAACGAAACGAAAAGTCAATGGGTTTCTCTTTTCCCATTTCAAAAAAATGCACAGTGTACTGGTTTTTCTCTGTATCTACAGCAAGCACTTTTCCTTTGTTCCAGACAGGATGCATTACAAGATCCCCTTCAATGAACTCGGTATCTTCACTGTTTTTTGAAGCCGCCGCCGATGACTGCGCCTCCTGAAGGATTTGAGGGGACAGTTTCCCTTTACGCACATAAAATTCTTCCTTGATTTCAAATAGGAACCTTGAAGGGTATTTGTTGAGCCCTGTGGTGAAATTAAAGCCTTCCGAATCGGTCATGTAAAACCTTTTCTCGGCGCGCGTGACTGCCACGTACATCAGCCTTCTTTCTTCCTCTATGGCCCGTTTTCTCCTTTCTTTAATCGAAAGCGCGCTTGGCAGCACCCCTTCGGTAAAACCGCAAAGGAATACATAGGGGAATTCAAGGCCTTTGGAGATATGGATGGTCATCAGGCGCACCTTGTCCTGGTTTTCCGTGTCTTTGTCAAGATCGGTGTAAAGCGCCACTTCCTGAAGGTATTCAGCGATATTTACAGAGCCGTTGTTTTCTTTTTCCAGCAGCAACATGGAGCTTACGAGCTCTTTTATATTTTCCAGCCTGTCTTCATCGCCATCTTTTCGGTAGAGTTCGGAAAGCCCGCTTTTATCGAGTATGATTTTAACCAGATCGGAAATCGAATTTGTTTCGGCCTCTATTTTCAGTGCAGCTACCAGAGCAAGGAAATCAGCGGCTCCTTTTTTATTAAGCTCTTTATCTTCCATATTCTTTTCCAAAGCCTGAAGCAGCGACAGGTTCTGTTCGCCTGCCAGAAGGCTCAGCCTTTCGAGGAATTTTTTACCGAGCCCTTTTGACGGATGGTTGTGCAGGCGCAGAAAAGAGAAATTATCCCCCTGAACGATAAGCCTTAAAAAGGAAAGCACATCTTTGATTTCCTTTCGTTCAAAAAAGCGCACGCCTCCAAATATGGCATAGGGTATGTTTTCTTTGATAAGCGCCTGTTCAATATTTCTCGACAGATGGTTGGAGCGGTAAAGAATAGTGATATCGGAATAGGCGGCATTTTCCGTTTTAAGGATTTCCTTGATTTCCGAAGCCACCCATAGCGTTTCCTCGTAATCATTTCTGCCATGGAAATGCACCACTTCAACCCCCTCGGGATTATCCGTGACCATATCCTTGTCCACCCTTACCTTATTGTTTTTGATAATATGGTTGCCGACTTTCAGAATGTTTGGCGTAGAGCGGTAGTTCTGGTTCATGATAATGGTTTGCGTATCAGGGAACATCCTGTCGAATTCCACGAGATATTCGGGTTTTGCGCCCCGCCATTCATAGATCGTCTGGTCGGGATCCCCTACCAGAAAGAGGTTTTGGTGCACACGAGATAGCATTTCCACCAGATGAAACTGGCTGTCAGAGCTGTCCTGCGCCTCATCGACCTGTATGTAATGCAGCATTTGCTGCCATTTTAAAAGCACATCAGGATTGCTGTCGAGTATGAAAGCCGTAAAATGGATCAGGTCATCGAAATCCAGCGCATAATTGCGCTTCTGCTTGTCGAGGTATTTCTGATACACGCGACTGGAGAGCGATTCCTTTTCATCGGGTTCAAAGCTTTTATTCTCGAGCATATATCCCAGATAATCGGAGGTGCTTTTCTGTTTGGAGATAAAGCGGAGCACCTGTTTGAAAGTGAGGTTTTTGGAATTGATGTCCAGTTCGTTGAACACCTCCCTTAAAATGGTTTTCTGGTCTTCGGCATCCAGTATGATAAAATTTTTCGGGTAATGGATTTTGTTTATTTCCTCACGCAGAAAACGTACGCAGAAACCGTGATAAGTGGTGATGAAGCTGACATCAAAAAGGTCGCCAATGAGCGCCTTGACGCGTCTTTTCATTTCCTGTGCCGCTTTATTGGTAAAGGTCACGCAGAGGATATTGGAGGAATTGATGCCCAGCCTATCCACGATATAGGCAAAGCGGGAGGTAAGGGCCTTTGTTTTTCCTGAGCCGGCACCTGCAATTACACGCACATAACCTTCTGTGGTTTTCACGGCTTGGAGCTGGCTGGGATTAAGGTTCTCTAGAATTGGATCGTTCATTTTTAAAACGGAATGTTTTTGATCTCTATTTATTTTTTAAAGCGGAGGGGCAGATCAAAGATTCTGCAGCACAAATTTATGCAATTAACTCAAAAGAATGGTAACAAGCAATTGTTATATGCAGGATGCTTTACCTATCGTTTAATGGGCCAGCGATTATCTTAAAATAAAATCCTGAAGAGCATCATTTGACTGCTTAATCAAAAATGCCTTCAGGATCTTTTCTCTCTTCTCGTTTTTACTTTTTATAAAGTAATTATTCATATGGATAGCGATACGTTTTTTGAAACTTAAAGCTGTGATAGTTTTGAAGGGTCTGTTGCCTCTTCAATGCTTCTTCCTTCCTGATTGTGATGTTCACTATTCTCCTTTTCATCATGCCAGGGACCGTCTTTCAAGCGAACGGTTTCTGAGGCGCTTTCTCTGGAAGGAGGAGTTTCATTCAAGTGCTCGGTTACTTCTTCTACAGTAGTGCCTGCTGCCCTTACTGCATCTTTTAATATCTCTTCAGGCACATTTAACTTTTCAGCCCACTGCTGGATTTCAGCCTGCTGCGAAATATCAATATGAGAGTCCTGCTCTTGTCCGGAGTTATGTAGATTTTCCATGATTTTTAAATTTTAATAGCTACTTCCAAAGTTAACATGAAAGAAAACATAGCTGTTATATTATAAAATAGGATTCTTATAGGATTGCTATGATTTTCAATTGTTTAAAAGTAAATTACCATTTTATATTTCCCTGACCTGACGGAAGGTAAGGTTGATCCTGGGCAGAACGGGACGGGCTGTCTTAGGCACCTGATGCTCCCAGTAGGTATTGGTGCTTCCTGCCATGAGAAGAAAGGTTCCGTGGTGCAGCGGAATTTCGATTGGCGCAATATCTTTGAGCACTTTATGGCGCAGGCGGAACAGACGCGTTTCCCCGAAAGTCACAGAAGCGATGTTCATATTTTTGCTGCTCGATGAGGTCTTGTCGCTGTGCCATCCCACGCCGTCAGTTCCGTCCCTGTAGAGGTTGAGCAGTACGCCGTTAAAGTTTATATGGGATTCGTTTTCGACACGCTCCCTGATCTGGAGCAGTTCCAAAGGCCAGTCGGGATTGGATTTCCGCTCAGGCCGGTTACTGTCCCCGTACCACGAGATCATTCGGGGGGCTGTAACCACTTTGTCATACATGGGCATTTCATATTCCCTCCATCGGGTGCCGTGGTATAAAACATTGTAGTAATGATCGGATTCAGGTTTGCTGAAAAAATTATCAATCAGCAGCAGATCCGCATCAGGGACGTCAAATATTCTTCTGCCGCCATTGCCTGATGAAAAAATTTCAGTGTCATCAAAAAGCATCATGTTCTTTATTTTTTTAGTTCATACTCAGTGCAGGTCTAAAGCTGAAAGAAGCCTGTTAATTGCTCATTTTAAGCCTTGGAATATTGATTTCATGTTCCTGAGGATAGGGTGCGCGATGGGTCATGCTGACATCTTCACGTATTCTCTGCTGCGCCCTGTATTTCCAATCGTTTTCCTGTTCGTAGCGCGGATCGGGGATGAAAGGCATTTTTGCCATCTTTATAACTGTAATGGTAGGGAAGTGGTAGTCTACTTCGACATTACCCAGCAGCAGATAACAGCCCCCTCCCTGAAAAGGATATGCAGCCAGGCTGTCGGTAAAATGCGCCGTATCAAACATTTCTCCATCTGCGTCGATCCATGTACCGAAATACATATCCCCCATCTTGGTCGGAACATGCTTGCGTGATATCAGGTAAGCCAGCATGCGAACCTGTTTTTTATGATGGTCCAAAAGGTCCTTTGCCATGACATTGCCCCTGAAAGAGGTCTGAAGCAGGTCAAAAGGAGAGCAGGAGACCGGAAAGCCCAGAAGCTCAA
Source organism: Flavobacterium fluviatile (assembly GCF_010645065.1). GTDB lineage: Bacteria > Bacteroidota > Bacteroidia > Flavobacteriales > Flavobacteriaceae > Flavobacterium > Flavobacterium fluviatile. Next base: position 157,440 of record NZ_JAADZW010000001.1, read on the forward strand.
TCTCATCAAAGGCATCCTCAAAAGGGGATCGTTCCAATTTGGGCAGCACAAATTCTTTAACCGGCTGCTCTAGCAGCATAGGATTTCGGTTATCGGGCTTAAAGTTTACCAGAATAAGACGGGCAATGACCAGCAGCTCGTTTTTCGTTTTCCCGGTGAAACGGAATGCTCCGATAAAAATTAGAATCTGTATGGCTTCTATGCCAATGGGTATGCGGTTGATAAAATCTTCCAGTGATTTATAAAGCCCATTTTTTTTCCGTTCCTGCCGGATCAAAACAGCTGTTTTGGATTCAAGACTCTGCAGGTGCATGAAACCCAGATAGACATCAGAACCGTACAGCGTGGTTTCAAACTCGCTTTTGTTCACGCAGGGATTGTGCACTGCCGCCCCTGACATCTTTGCTTCATGCACATACACTTCGGTGCGGTAGAAACCGCCCTGATTGTTGATCACGGCTACCATAAATTCGATAGGATAATGCACTTTTAGATACAGGCTCTGGTAGCTTTCCACGGCATAGGAGGCAGAGTGCGCCTTACAGAAGGAATAACCTGCAAAGGACTCGATCTGGCGGTATATTTCCTGGCTGAGTGCCAGGGGATGGCCCTGCGCAGCGCAGGATTTAAAAAAATTATCCTTTACTTTCTGCAGCGCCGCTTTGGAACGTCCTTTTCCAGACATGGCACGGCGAAGGATATCCCCGTCGGCAGCTGGAAGTCCGCCGTAATGCAGGGCAATTTTGATCACATCTTCCTGATATACCATAATACCGTAGGTTTCCCCGAGCTGCTGTTTAAACACTGGATGAAAATATTCAAACCTGTCGGGATGATTGTGCCTGAAGATATATTCTTTCATCATTCCTGACTGTGCCACCCCAGGGCGTATGATAGAGGAGGCAGCCACAAGGGTTTTATAGTTGTCACATTTCAGACGGCGCAGCAGCCCTCTCATGGCAGGGCTTTCGATATAAAAACAGCCTATGGTTTTTCCCATTGAAAGAAAGCTGTTGCAGCTGGCTTCATCTTTTGAAATCGTGGTGTCACGGATGTTGAGCCTTATGCCTCGGTTTTTCTCAATCAGCTTTACGCTGTCATCAATATGGCCGATGCCGCGCTGGCTCAGGATATCGAACTTTTCAAGCCCGATATCTTCCGCCGTATGCATGTCAAAAAGTACTATGGGAAATCCCTTGGGAGGCATCTCCAGCACCGAATAATTAATGATGGGCTCTTCTGAAATCAGTATGCCGCAGGAGTGCATGCTTCTCTGGTTCGGATATTTTTCGAGCATCATGCCGTACTGCTGCACTTCACGGACGACTTCGTTTGCAGGATGCAGGGTCATCGGGTTTTTGGCCAAGGAATCGAGTTCTTCCTTTGGAAGCCCGAAAACCTTGCCGACCTCACGGAAAATAGAGCGGTATTTGAACTCCACATTGGTGCCGCAGAATGCTACATGTTCATAGCCGTAGCGGGAAAAGATGTATTCCAGGATTACGTCCCGTTCCTTCCAGCTCCAGTCGATATCAAAATCCGGAGGGCTTTTGCGGTTCAGGTTCAAAAAGCGCTCAAAATACAGATCCAGTTCCAAAGGACAGATATCGGTAATCCCCAGGCAGTACGCAATGATGCTGTTGGCACCGCTGCCCCGTCCGATATGCAGAAAACCCTGGGAGTTGCTGAAACGTATAATATCCCAAGTGATCAAAAAGTATCCGCTGAATTCCAGCTGGTCAATTACTTTGAGTTCTCGTAACATTCTTGATTTTGCCTCTGCATTATGCTGCCCATAGCGCCATTCGAGCCCCTGCTGGGCGAGGGTGGTCAGAAGGTGCAAATCGTCCTTTCTGTTATTGGTGTAGTACTTCTTATTTTTTGGCGTTTTAAAATCAAATTCAAAATGGCAGTCCGCTATTATTTTTTCCGTGTTGGAGATGATCTGCGGATATTCTTCATAACATTTCAGAATCCTGTCCAAATCAACCATGACTTCATACTGCCCGCAGTAATCGGCAGCGCTGAGGCGGGAAAGAATTATATTCAGGTCAACAGCCCGCAGTATTTTATGCAGTTTGTATTCGGTTTTGGTACGGAAGGTAACCGGCTGCATAACGGCCATCTTGTCAATTTTCGTCTTCCAATTGGTCAGTACCAGTGTGGGTGTCTGTTCGGGACGCAGTCCGATAAATTCATGTTCTTTTAAAACAGCAGGAACATTCTCCAGAGGATAAATCACAAAAACATTTTTAAAGTCGGGAGCTGACTGGGGAAGTGCAGTTTTTTCAAAATTATGCCGGGTCAGAAAACGATTCATTTCAGCAAGACCTGCCGCATTTTTTGCCAGTCCGATATAACGGAGTTCATTCTCTGAGCGGAATTCTATTCCGACAATAGGCTTGATACCGGCAGCCTGGCAGCCCTTCATAAAATCATAGATCCCCGTCACGGTATTAATATCAGTCAATGCCATAGCCTCGACACCCAAGGCAGCAGCCTTGGATATCAGATCCTCAAGCGGTATGGTGCCATAACGCAGGGAGTGGAAGGAATGGCAGTTGAGATACATGATTTATTTTTTACGTTTTAAGATTTCGTCTTTGGTATTGGGCTTAAAAGAAGCACCTGCGCAGCGCATTACCGCATCAAACCCGTAACGGTTTTTCATGCGGTCCATAGCCTGATAGAGCGCCAGCATTTCTTCGGTATCGTTAAAAAGGTCGATCTGATAGGTTCCCCGCACCAGTCCGCTGAAACGCACCCCGATCAGGCGCAGCCGCATGCGACGCTGGTAGAGTTTGTCAAAAAGATCCATTGCGGTCTGGGTCAGTATGTGGTCTGCCGAGGTGTACTGGACCCTGCACTGTTTGGTTTCGGTATCAAAATTGGCATACCTGATCTTTACCGTTACGGTCGAGGCCAGCCACTGCTCAGAGCGGAGCTGATAGGAAAGTTTCTCGACCATGCCCAGAATAACCCTTCCCAGCTTGTCGATATCAATTGTATCTTGGGAAAAAGTATGTTCGGTGGAAATCGATTTTCTTTCCGTGTAGGGCTCCACGGGATTGTTATCAATCCCATTGGCTTTTTTCCAGAGCTCGATGCCGTTCTGGCCGATCATGCGCTGGAGCGCTTCGGCTGGCATTTCAGAAAGGGTCTTAATGGTGCGTATACCGATGCGGGATAAGAGCTGGAAGGTTTTATCGCCCACCATGGGTATTTTCCGCACTGAGAGGGGATTTAAAAAAGACTGCACCAGATGCTCGGGGATTTCAAGGTTCTGCTTCTGTTTTCCTTCTCCCGTGCCGATCTTCGATACCGTTTTGTTCACCGAAAGGGCAAAGGTAAGGGGAAGGCCGGTTTCCTTTGTGATGCGATGCGCCAGTTCATCGGTCCATTTGTAGCTTCCGTAGAATTTATCCATGCCGGTAATGTCAAGATAGAATTCATCAATAGAGGCTTTTTCTACTACAGGCGCTTTTTCCTGAATAATTTCAGTAACGTCATGGGAAAGCCTTGAATAGAGTTCCATATCTCCTTTCATGACTTTAGCCTGCGGGCATAATTTGAGTGCCATCTGGATCGGCATTGCCGAGCGCACCCCGAAACGGCGCGCCTCATACGAGCATGAGGCTACAACGCCCCGATCCCCGCCACCTATAATCAGCGGAATGCCATTAAGCTCTGAATTGGTAAGCCTTTCGCAGGAAACGAAAAAGGTATTCATGTCAATATGTACAATTGCCCGGTTCATAATCTATATCATTTTATACAGATCAAAATTAGTACAGATAGTAACAGTTTTAAATTTTTATATGTTATAAATAGCAACAAAATTTAAAAAGCCTTATTTTTAAAGACATAACAAAACTGCTTTTTAAACTATAAACTGCTTTATTCAGAATTTTCAGAAGGGTCTGTAAGTGAAGGAAAGCTTCCGAATATTTGAAAAATACAGCCTGCAGTTTTTGATATTTATTCAATAGAATGAATAAATCATTTAATTATGCGCAATAATTGAGCGGTCAATAGTGTTTTGTTTAATTAAAATTCGTAAATTTAATAGCTATTAACCGCTCCACGGATATAATTCAATCGTTTATCGATTTACAAAGACTTATATTTTTATAAGGTATTTGCAGATTCTTAGATTCTTGTCTTCTGTTACTGCAAAAAAATATAAGCCATGTCCAAACTCAAGAATTTCCAGAAAGTTATAGTTATAGCTGATGATGATGAAGACGACAGACTGCTATTTTTTGATGCAGTGGAGGATTTAAAACTTCCTGTTGCTGTTGAGGCTGCTTGCGACGGTCAGGAACTTCTTAATACACTTGATAGCAGTTTAGAGCGCCTTCCTGATATGATTTTCCTTGATATCAACATGCCTATCAAAAACGGATTTGACTGCCTGGAGGAAATCCGCAGCAGGGATGGTGGTTTGAAAAAGGTGAGGATTATTATGCTGTCTACGAGCAAAAGCCCCCACAATATTGAACTCAGCTATAAACTTGGTGCTGATTTCTATGCTGTAAAACCAAGCAGTTTTCAGGGACTGAAAAATCTTCTTCAAAAAGTATTTGAAATGGACTGGAACAGTGTCCAGAAAAGCAGTTCTAAATTCCTTATTGCCTGAGCAATATTATTTTCATTTTGTAATTGAAATCTCTTAATTATTGAACGTCTTTTCCTAAATAAAAAATAATTATCTTTATCTGATGCTGTCCCCTCAGCTGCAATTTCTCCCATGATAGTTTTCTAAAGGCTTATTTTTTTAGTAACCCTGCAGGTTCAGAGATTTTTTTTGAAAATGCATTATAAAATGTAAACTCATGACACAGCAGCAGAACCCTGAGCGTATTATTTATCTTGATGAAGATGAAGATGATGAGAGAATTCTCTTTCTAGAGGCGGCGGCAGAATTAAAACTGCCCATCAGCATAGTTCAGACAGCAGATGGAAATGAGCTGCTCCAACCACTTAAGAATGCGGAGCGTCATCCAGATTTTATTTTTCTGAATATCAATATGCCGTGAAAAAACGGTTTTGAATCCCTCAAAGAGATCCGCAATTCCTCAAGGCGTTCTGAAGGGCGTAAAAATAATTATGCTTTCCACTAGCAGCAGTTCTATACATATTCAGATTTCCTATAGGTTCGGTGCGGATTATTATGCCGTAAAACCAAGAACCTACCAAGGGATCATAGAACTGCTCAATAAAGTATTTACTGAGTTTAACAGCCTGAAAAGCGATATGAAAAAGTTCCTGCCGGAATTATAAAATATTGTGGATTTCAGACTTGGAATGTTCGGCCTCTTTTCAGTCTTTTCTGTGTTTATACTTCAACTGACTCCTGTATTACTTCTTCTTCAGGAGCTTCCAATGCCTCTGATGCTGCTGCTTCAATGGCAGTAACAGGCTGCTCAGACGGGGCAGCGGGCTGTGCAGCGGTGCGTTTTATCAGCAGGTAAAAATCTTTAAGATGCCACCAGGCAGGACACCTTTCAACAGGGCCGTTGAAATTGCGGATTCCAATATAGCAGCTCTTTAAAAAAAGCTGCGTATCTGTAATCTTTGCCCAGGGTTTCCAGTCCACTTCCTGGGGCGGGGGAAATGTTTCAAAATGTCTTTTTATATCTTCGTAATTCATGCTGCAAAAATAATTCAAAACTATACATCAGACAAGGCTGGCACTGCTTTTACAGCCTGTTTGCCATCTCTTTTTCCGCAGGATTTTACCACTATTCTGTCACCCAGCTGTTTGCCGGTGCTTTACCTTTACTGTTTTATCATAATACTTTTTTTTTTCGTTAATACAGCAGGACGCTGCCTGCAGAAAAAAAGTAAGGAAGAGGGGAAATTCAAATACTGTTTAAACTGCACCAAAAGCCTTGTAAAGACTGCAGGAAATCTTTAAGAATGGACTGCTGCCTTAAAAAGCTGTAATTCTAAAAGAATAAACTGTAAGTGATCTGTCTCAGGTTTTGGTAATTTTGCTATATATTGGTAAAGTAAACAACATTTTAATCAGTCAGAAAAAAAACAGGGGACCGGCGGGGTTCGTCTGAAGGTTCTGTACAATGATTTAGTTAGTTACCGCATACCATTCCAGGCACCCGCCGGCTGCCAGAAAGCTCCTTGAACTTTGAGGGGCTTTTTTTTGTGTACCAGAGAACTTTTGTTTTCTCAGTTCTAATCTTGGCAGCTATAAGGAAACTAATGATCCTAAAATGAGTTTTTTATATGATTGTATTATATAAAAAGAAATACACAGTTGAAATAACTTGTCGTTTTAGATCTTTTGCTTCTTTTTAAAATAAAAATAAAATTTCCATCTCTAATCCGTAATTGTATGTTTTTTGGCAAATGAGTAGACTAATTTTCGAAAATTACTTTGACTTGCTGAAATTCAGCTTTTTTATTTGTTCGACATCTTCCAGGCTTTTTCAGCTTGAAAAATAAGCATATCCTATCCGTTTTTGATTGCTGCAACTCTTTCTTTTGCATTTTTTGGAAATTGAGTTTTTTCTGTAAAAACTCATAAGGCAGATCCGGGCAGAGCTGTATGTTTGGGCTTATGCCCAGTATGGACTCTCTTAAATTTTGAATGGAAGAAGTTCATTGGTTTTATATTTTAAATAAAATGGCTTTAAAAAATACAGGTTATTACGTGAAGCCGTAAAGAAAAACTTATTTTTTATTGTTAATTTGAAATGTCTGAAAAATTAGCTAGATGTGCTGTATAGCGGTCACTTTTCATTAGCTTGTTTGAATATATAGGGATATTCATCAGTATAGGATTTCCTATTTTATCATTTTTTTTGATTCAGTTAATGAATTAAAAATGATTCTATAGAACAATTCGTCCTATGTTATTGCGCAGCCACTGTTTTTCTAAAGACAGGATTAAAAAATAAATCACAATAGGACTAAATAAAATGAAAGATCAGAAATTAAAACTTAGAAAAACCTTTGAAACTTATAGCGTTGAGTAAGCATTATCTTGTTCAATAATTAAGAAAGACGCTATAGAAATTTTAGCTTTTGAACGACACAAAATCAATAATGTAAAATAATTAACCATGAAATTAATAAAAAAGCATGTGTGTAAAATAGCACTTACTTTATCGCTTAGCCTATTGTTTGCAAGCTGCAGCCAATATGAAGCAAACGGATCGGATAAAGAAACTTCTGCTCAATACACCGATGTAGAGCTCTTTAATTCAATTTTTTTTGGGGTTGGAGAGTTTGCGGCAAACATAAATCAGCTAAAGAGTAAAGTCCAGCTCACAGATAATCTTAAAAATGACAAAAGAGCTGAAGTGCTTGGTAAGCTTGATATTCTGATAAATGAAATAAATAGAAAAAACCCGGGTTTCCTGTCAGAATTTAAAGCGCTAATAACCAGCGGGGATCAAAGAAAAGTACAGATTGCTATTGAAGCTGGATCTACAATGATTAAAGAAAATTTTGAAGTAATATTTCCTGAACTTAAGCAGGTCTTCCAAAAGGTTAAATCGGATATCCATACCGGTAAGTTTAAACTTAGCCAGAAAGACAGTTTTAAAACCTACATGGAAACATTTCAGAGTGCACTTGAAAAGGGAGAATATAACAGTCTGCTAAAAAAGAACATGATAACAGAAGAAGGTGAAGAGTATGTTGTCCCTTGCACATGGGCAGTGGCTTGCGTTGCTTATTTTGCGATAGCTGCGCACAATACAGTGGCAGTTACCGCTTTGATTTATTTTAAGTTTGCATTTTACGGTCCCAGCATTGATAGCGGGAGCCAGGTTTCATATGACGGTGCGATAGATTACGGTTTAGACTATACAGGTATGGATTACATAGGTCCAGATGACATAAATCCTGGACCAATTTTTATAGATCCTGACGAAGCTAATTTGCGAACAGAATCATTAATTAATGAGATTGCCGAATATTATGCGGATTGATAAATTATTTAAAGGCAAAAGTTATTTTATAACTTTTGCCATCTGCTCCATTTTTACATTTGCATTTATTTCAGGAGTGTTTTTTTATACTGTTCGCGAGAACCCTGTAAAACTAAATATTAATTTAGAAAATAAGCTTTTCACTTTTGTCCCTCAGGGGTGGGCTTTTTTTACAAGAAACCCGAGAGAGGCGCAAATTGTGATTTACAAAAAAAACAGCGACAATAGGTTTGAAGAAATTTCGCAAAGGCATTCGTCTTACCAAAATATATTTGGGCTTAATAGAACAGCATCAAAAGTAATGTCAGAACTACAGTTTGTGAAAAGGCAAATAAATGACAGCCTATACAAGAATACAATGTGGAGCTATCAAAGAGGATTATACTCTAAAGTAGCCATGAATGCAATTCCGGTCCAAAATCAGATGAAAGACCCGATACTTTGCGGTGAATATGTAGTCGTTTATCAAAAAGCGATACCTTGGGCGTGGAGCAGATCGTTAAATAGAATAAAAATGCCAGCAAAAATAATCCGTTTAAATATAAAATGTAATGATAGAGAAAATTAATGAGCGGATTAGAACATTATGCTTAAAGTTTTTCCCGTATACAAACACTGTTGGACTTGCTAGAAGTATAGTTGCTATGGGAACATTACTCACTTTGATAGCAAATCCCATTTCCATATTATTCCACAAAAAAATCGATGGCACAATAATAAATCCATTATTGAATCCGGTGCAGCCTATAAATCAATACAATTTTTTTACGCTCCTCGGTTTTGATAATATAGTTTATATGAAAGGATTGGCAATCCTTATCCTATTGATGACTATTTCCGGTTATTTTATGAAAATCACTTCGCTGCTGCATTGGTGGATTAGCATAAGCTTTCTTTATTTTTCATCAATAATAGATGGAGGGGATCAGATTGCGTCAATACTAAGCTTTTTGCTCATACCATTTTGCTTGACTGACCCAAGAAAAAATCATTGGCAATATATGGAACCAATTGATTCAGCCAAAAATATAATAGGTCTATTCTCTATCTGGATAATAAGGATTCAGGTGGCACTAATATATTATCATGCTTCCTTTGGCAAGCTGACAGTAGCTGAATGGGTAAACGGCACGGCAATATATTACTGGTTTAACCATAGTGTTTTTGGAATGCCAACAGGTATGTCAATATGGATGAATCAACTAATGAGCAATCCCTTGATTGTCTCATTTTTGACCTATGGCGTTATAGTTCTTGAAATATTATTATTTTTGGGCTTAACAGCATCAGTAAAATATCGAAAGATAATGCTCTATATTGGAATCGTATTTCATCTTTTTATAATCATGTACCATGGAATATTTTCATTTTTCTTTTCTATCTGCGCTGCGCTTATATTGTTTCTCTACCCAACATATCAATCTATAAATTTTAAATTATGGTTTCTAAAAAAATAATAATACTTTACGCAATTAGCTTGTCGATATTTTTAATCTATATTCTGATGCTATTATTGCATTATTCAGAGATTCCTGAAATTGTTGCCTCCCATCTTGATATAAAAGGGAAGGTGAATGGCTATAGTTCTAAGAGTTCATTGTGGATTTCATCAGGTGTTAATCTTCTTGTACTGGCTGTTATGGGGCTTTTAATAAAAAAGCCTGAATATGCCAATTATCCATTTGAAATTACAGATAAAAATAGAGAAAACGCATATGAGAAAATGCAGCTGTTTTTAGCAGTAATTGCAATTATCACCACAGCCTTTTTTTCTTTTATGGTATTTAAAGCTGTTGGATTTGAAAAGAATTTTCTATATCTCATTTTATATGCAATAGCAGCGCCAATAATTGCTCTGCTTTATTTTCGAGAAGCTGAAAAATAATGCTATTCAGCAAAAATTAATAGACCTGTAGCTGATCAATAATTCTGAGGTAAAGTATTTTCAAAAAAAAATAAATCATGCGCTTCGGATATATTTGAAGTGCATGATTTTTTTTTAAAATTTTATTTGGTATACAGTTTCGAACCTAAAGCCGTAAAGCCTTGTTTTTACTGGATTTTTGATTTTTAAAATATCTTGTGCCACGATTCTGCCACAAAATTTGTTATGACTGTCTATTAGCAAATTTTAAAGTAAGTCCACTATAATATTTATAGTAACCTTAATTTTTTGTGAAAGAAAAGATTTCAATTTATGTTTTTAAAAATATGGACATGGTCACTAAGAATAATTTTAAAAGTAGCAATTTTTGGCATTTCATTTTATGAAATTGGCGATAAGGAATATGTTTGTGGTTATTTATAGCCTTAAAGACGCATCGAAGCCGAAGCTTCGATGCGTCTTAAATTCTGCTTAACGGACTGATTTTAGCTGTAAGTCTCATAAAGATCGCTTACGCAGGTTCCGCACACAGGCCTTCCCTTGTCAGCTGCAAACTGTCTGGCATCATCTTCATTGAGGCATGTTTTGACTTTAGTAATGTCATCTGCTCTCCGGTCTTCTATTTTCTGGCAGATACACTTAAAAAGTGCACTGCATCCGCCGTCAGGGTTAAATTTTCCTTTGAAGATGTGGATCTCATCAGTTTCTTTGTATTTGAAGAATGAGTAAGCAATTTCATTTTCTTCCTTTTTTGCTGTCATAAAATATTAATTAGGTTAAAAATCAAATTCAAAAATAGTTTCTATTAAAATAGCCATTGTACGGATTTCTGTAGTTTTAAATGAAATTATAGAAAAGTACGATGAAATCAATCCTAGACAATTCTGGTCACTGAAATAAGAGAGGTTCTGCGCAGCTCTCTTTTCATTTTGAATATGAGCGGCATCAGGATTAAAAAAGCAATTGTCCCGTGGGATGCCGATATGCTGGCTATAGAAATCGAAACCAGTAGGGATGCCAGCAGTAGAGATCCAAAGAGAAGCTTATTTATCATAAAAAGATTGATTTTTCGAAAAGTTTCCGATTTAAAGAATGAGTGAGCCATATTAGTGATTTTTAAGATTACTGCTGTACATTTTTTTAGCAAATTAAATACTAACATAGTTTCAGTATAGGTAGGTTCGGTGCGAGGTTTTTTTTCGTACGAATAATTATTTATTCATAAGACCATATTGAATGGACTAATGCAAAAGTCGGGTTAAAAATGAAACAAACTACAGGTGAAAATACCTGATTTTAAGATTGCAGAAATGTGGACAGAAATGAAAACGGAAGTATTGAAGGAGAAGAAATGATGTACAACGATTCAAGCCTGGGAGAGGCCTATTTGAAAATCTTCCTGATAAAATGATCACCGAGCGTTAGGAATGCATCCCTTACTTGATTCTTTTCCTCTTGAGGCTCTTTTTCTTCAGCGCTTTCCATGTCATTAAAGCTGCTGAACACCTCGATATCAAATTTAGATATGGTCAGAATCTCGCTTACAGGTATGATGATTCCAAGGTTTGCGATTTCGCCTGTTCTTCCATCTTTTACAAGCTTCTCTATGAGTCTGGTGTACTGTGTAGTGATCTGGAGCTTCAGGTCTTCTTTGCTCCTGTAGCCACTGAAATTGGGTATTATTGTTATATGGGTTTCGCCGATGGGCTCTGAGATCCTGTGGACGTAACCAATGTAGACTTTATTGCTTTTTGTGGTGAGCATAAGGAGCTTGTTCTCATCCTTTTTTTCATTCAGGGAGAACCAGAAAAGCCTGTCGAGCTGGTTTCCCCATTTCTCGACGGTATAGGCAAAAGAAAAGATGCGGCCGAAAAAAAGGTTTAAAAATTTTCCAAGCGGGTAAGAGATTGCGAAAAAGAATATGGAGTGCTTAAGGCCCGGAACCTCTATGCCGATCAGCCTGCTTACAAAGACGCTAGTACTGGTTCTTAAATCGATCAACAGGGCTGATTTCAGTACAAAAAAATCAATAATGTAGCCTATTACGGCAATGAAAAATGCAGCGGCAAGGGAATTGAAGATCAGCCTCTGTTTTTCAATTCTCTGATGATAGAAGCGCGTAAGATTAAAAGTGATTAGAAATAGATACCCAGAGAGCAGCGGTAAGATAATGAGGTCAAGTCTGGGCATAGGCTTTGGGTGTTGCTATTTGACGTCAGTCAGATGGTTCTTTGAAGCCTTATTATATTTGTCCACAGAGGCGTTGAGTTTTTTAAGCAGCTCGATCGACTCCTCCTTGTCATTGAAAATATCCTCGCTTTTCATATAAAAAGCTCCGCCAGAGGTCACTCTGATTCTCTGAAGATCGGAATTATGCACTTTTTCCTTCCAGTTCTGAATTGCTTTTATAAGTCCCATGCGAATATAATTTGTATGTAAAAATAGGAATTATTTTGGTTGTATGCAAATTTCGAGACGATTCAGTTTTCCTTGTTTTCAACAGTTTACGTTTATGTCCTAAATTAAGGATGCTCTTATACGGCAGGTTTTGCATAATCTCAAGGGAGAGTGTATTTTAAGACAGCGCAAAGCCGTTCTGCGTTTGATTCATGCGGTGGGTATTTCGGAGGCCAGCGTATTATCTGGGACGCTTGCCTCTGTCTGAAGGAGGGGTAAGAATCAGGAATAGTAATGATCAGATGGATCATAAAGGTGATGTCCGGCACCGTCTATAAGGGATGTTTAAAGTTATCTTTACAAAAGAGCTTCTTTAGATGTCAAAGCAGTATTCCTCAAAGTAGAGCTGGCACATAAAAACATGATGTGGCCCACGGTGGTAGTTTTTTACAGATTCCCTAATCAATTTTCCAATTCTTCATGGATGTTTTCCAAGAAAAGCTCCACGGAGAAAAAATGTGAAAAAAGACAAGAAATCAGTGGACCGTTAGAAGATGCAGAGAGTTATAAGTCCCGAAGTACAGGAAAACGCACATAGAACAAGTATGAGCGGGCAACATGCGGCGAGCACTATCTTGGCTGTCTTTTAACAGTTTGGAATTGAAAATAATATTACATGTTTAAAGGCAATATTTTCGTTCCAAATAATTACTTTAAAAGTCAATAGTCCAGAAAAAAGCAATTAAAAATCAAAGTACATTTTGTTGGTTATATTATCAAAAAAATCAGGTATATATACCTGATTCCAATAAAAATTAAAGAAGTATTTTTAATTTTAATGACTCTTTACGTAAAACCGTAAAAGAAATTAAAAACCATTTTTTAAGTTTGAAAATTATTGGAACAGACTTCGTTGGTCTTTAGGAGTTTATCTGTTGTAAATAAAGAATGCGAAGAGATTAATAATAAAAAAATAATTATTGTATGGCGCGCCCATTTGAGTCTGATTTAGTCCTTTCTGAAAAAATTTCAGATACTAATCTTCGCGTTTATCATGTTGGTTTCGAATCTAATAAATTCAGACTTACACCACTGGTTGAAGTAATCAGAAAGGTGATTCCGGAGTTTGCTTTTGGATATCATGAGGGTATGACTCTGTCTTATACAGAAGTGGTGGAAAGAATTGTAGAAGCTGCCAATACAGTTTATCTGACTGATAAGTACAAAAGGCGCGGAGAATTTGGCGAATTAATTCTGCATCTTCTTTTAAGGGACTGGTGCAATACAATACCTCTAGTTTCAAAAATTTATTTTAAGGATTCGCATAATGCGACCGTCCATGGTTTTGACGGAATTCATATTACAATTGAAGAGAACAAAAAAAAATTATGGCTGGGGGAATCCAAGCTTTATATGGATGGCGAGAGCGGTGTTAAGGAATTGGCAAAGGATGTCTTAAATCATGTAAATGCCAATTATCTAAAAAAAGAATTCGAGCTGATTCGCCGCAAAATACCACAGGAAATACCTGATGTTGAATATTGGATGAATTTAATGCACAAGCATAAGAATCTTGATGAAGTATTTGATACTATCGTAATACCTTTAGTATGTACTTACAGCAGTAAGATTTTTGTAGATCATTGTGATAATACAGATGATTATTTTGCTGCTTTGGAAAAGGAATGCAGGGAGCTATTTGAAATATTTAATGGCAAGGTTGAAACTGATGTTGAACTACTGTTGCTGCTACTGCCTGTTCCGTGTAAAGATGAACTTAATACAGAACTTGACAGCCGACTTAAAAACATGCAAAAAATATGAGTTTTGATAACTATGATGATGCTATTAAGTATATAGGATCCAAATCGCAATTTACTTTTGAAGAAAGCTATGAAATATTAAGCTTCATAAATAGAACTTATTCTTCTAATGTTCATGATGGCAGGGATCTTGTAATCCGTTTGTTGGAAAGAGGGAACTGCATCGATGATCAATGCATGGAATTGCTAAATGACATTATCCAAAGTTACGGACTGTATCCATATATTGATGAGAAAATTCTAACGGGCAGCTCATCATTGCGTTATGAACTGCATAAATCTCCCTATCTGAAAGGAGTATTTCTGCATGAAGAGCAATTTGAAATTTCCACAGCCTTGCAAAGCGATAAAAGTGTAGTGCTGAGTGCACCTACGAGTTTTGGAAAAAGCCTTCTTATAGAAGAAATAGTTGCAAGCGGAAAGTACAAAAATCTGGTTGTTATCCAGCCTACTTTAGCATTACTTGATGAAACCAGAAAAAAGCTTTCAAAATACAATGAGTTTTACAAGATTATCGTTTCAACTGCTCAAGAACCCTCACAAACAATGGGGAATTTATTTTTGTTTACAGGTGAGCGAGTTGTGGAGTACCACAAATTTCCAAAAATAGAGTTTTTTATAATTGATGAGTTTTATAAGCTGAGTCTTAAAAGGGGAGATGATCGTGCAATAACGCTAAATACTGCTTTGCACAAATTACTGAAACACACTTCAAAATTTTATATGCTCGGCCCGATGATTAAGGAAATACCATTGGAGTTTAAGGAAAAATATGATTTACTGTGGTACCCATCGGATTTTAGAACTGTTGCTGTTGACGAAATATCTCTGGAAATCAAGGAGAGTTTGAAAATGAAGGAGAAAGAGGAAAAGAAAAAAAATGATCTCTTCGAACTTTTGATCACAACTGAGGAACCGACCTTGATTTATTGTTCATCGCCGAAAAAAGCCACTGATCTTGCCATTGAGTTTGTGGATTTTATCAAGATAAGAAAACCTGATCTACTATCAGTTAATGAAAATTCAGATGTGATAGAGTGGTTAATACAAAATATAAACAACACCTGGTTTCTAATTGAAGGATTACAGAGATTTACAGCAATCCATCACGGAGCCGTGCCCAGACATTTGGGAAGTACAATCGTAGATCTATTCAATAAACGACATATAAAATATCTGTTTTGCACATCCACTTTGATTGAAGGTGTTAATACCTCAGCAAAAAATGTAATTTTATTTGACAAAAAGAAAGGCACAAAAGATATCGATTTCTTTGATTATAAAAATATAGCCGGAAGAAGTGGCAGAATGAATAATTATTTTATAGGCAATGTTTATCGATTTGAAGCACGGCCAAACCAACTGGAACTAAATGTAGACATCCCTATATTTTCTCAGGATGATGCTCCACTTGAAATATTAATCAATCTTGATAATTCCGAGCTGAAAGCAACTTCAAAAGAAAGATTAAAGGAATTTGATGAGTTTGATGATGAGTTTAAAGATATCTTAAGAAAGAACTCGTCCCTTCCAATTGACGGTCAGATCAATATCTTGCGAGAAATAGAAGCAAACTTATCTGTTTATCATGATCTTTTGAATTGGGACACTTTCCCAAAATATAAAAATCTACAAGCCATTACCAAGTTCTGCTGGGACAATTTGAAAAAGAAAGGGGATAATAAAGCAGGTATCTTAAGTGCAGATCAACTGGCCGCACTAACTTTAAAATATGGTTTTAAAAAATCCGTCAAGGGCGTAATAGACGAATTGTTTGAAGAGCAATATTGGAAAGAAAGAATTGAAAATGAAAGAGAGAGGATAAATTATTTGTCCTATTTTGTGCTTAATATTACCAGGCATTGGTTTGACTACAAGCTGCCTAAGTGGATTACTGTTGTTAACGATATTCAAAAGTACGTCTTTGAAAAACATGGATTAAGTTTTGGAAATTATTCCTTTTATGCAACTCAATTAGAAAATGGCTTTCTGCCAAATAATCTAGCCGCTTTGCTCGAATATGACATTCCTCACTCAGCGATAGTTAAAATCAATAAAACTTTGAGAGCGAGGAATATTGAGCCAGAAGATTTAATCGCAAGTTTCAGCCGTCATGGCGCTGAAGAGAGATTGAAGCAAATTGGACTGATTCAATATGAAATTAATAAGATTAAGTCTGTAAACTAGTGAACAAAATTTCTCGAATATAAACAGTTATTGCACTTTTTTGAAACAAGTGTAATAAAAAGATAAAATATTATAATAGGAATATTTTTATATTAGCAATTTATCTATTGAATTTTTTAAAGCCTAAGCTCTTTAAAGCTTAAGCCGCCATTTATAACATCAAAAATATTATGGGAGGTAATGCAGGAATACGAGGTTATCTGATACAGACAATTATTTGTGTCTTAGATACACTCGAAAGTGATAATCATTGGACGTCAGTTACGCTTGAACCGTTAGATGAGTCAGAAAAAGTGGATATTAGATGGAAATATTCCGACGGCACTGTAAAATTATGCCAGGTAAAATCCTCTGAGAACATCATTCGGCATTCGGCTGCCAAAATATGGTGTGAAGAGCTTGAAACCGAATCTCCAAATGCCTCTAATTATGAACTGATAGTTATTGGAAGTGTAGATCAGAAACTCTTAAAAGCAACAGAAATCGGCAAAGTAAAAATAGGTGAAATTAAACCTTTGAACACACAGGTTCTTATAGATCAGGCATCAACAAAAATAGATAGATATTATGAGGGAAAAAACAAACCTAAAATTTCGTCGCAGGTTAGAGAACTTATAGTAAAAGCCTTAACCTTAGAATTTGGCACCAGTTCTATTATTGGAGAAGAAATATCTAGAGCTGACTTTGATAAAAAGCTTTTAGCTTGGATTGTTGCTGTTGAAAATCAGTTAGATTCTAACCCTTTTGCTTCTTTGGCACCACCTATTGAAAACCAGAATACTCCGATTAACCATAGAATAGTTAAAAAAATATTAGAGCTCATCGGCTGGCATCAGTTTGGAGAAAATTATAAAGTAGAACAGTTTAATGAGAAAACGGAGGAAGATGATGTATATACTGTTAATTTTTTTGGTGACTTTGAAAGCAAATTAAAAGAAGAATCAGGTGATTTCTTGATGATTTCCTCTCTTCACTCAGTTAAATACCCGGATTCTTCAAAGACAGAAATAACAAAATATCTTCATGATATAGATATTATATATTCAGATTTAGAAGAAAAAAATAAAATTCCACATAAACGTTATGAATCCACCGATGTTTACAGCTTCTTATTTTGGCTGTCAACTGACAACGATGAAGTTTCGAGGGATTTTATCCATTTTAGTAAAGAAAACTATAAAAGAAACTTGCTTAATGAAAATATAACTTACTTTTTAATTGATAATAACAAA
The DNA here is from genome assembly GCF_010645065.1 of Flavobacterium fluviatile. GTDB lineage: Bacteria > Bacteroidota > Bacteroidia > Flavobacteriales > Flavobacteriaceae > Flavobacterium > Flavobacterium fluviatile. The sequence goes on from NZ_JAADZW010000001.1 coordinate 174,922, forward strand.
GCAAATTTTTTGATCAGCAGCATAACGACAGCGAAAAATTATAGGCCAGACGTTCCTGTTAAATTTGCGTACCCAATCACTGAAGCCAATCAGAGCCCACAGCATATAGGAGAAAGAGGGCTAAAACTTCCACCTCAATTTATTAATTCTTCTGTAATTCCAATTACGAAGGAAAGTAAATCAAAAATAAGTTTTCTTCTTTTCTGTTCTGATCCGTATTCGCCAGAAGCATTAAAGAAACTTATCTGGCTAACTATAAGCCTTACCAGCGGTTATGGTAATGAATATCGACTTTATTTTCCAGATTATAATGAAGAGGAAGATAAGAACGATGCTCTTGAGATTATCCGTTCCTTTAATGAAGAACTTTTGGATGAGAAAGTCACAATATTAAAATATCACAATATTGATTCAGAAGCATTAGATTCCTTATCAACTACTAAATCAATCACCAATAAGAATGAAGTTTACCAAGAAGACAACCAACCATCTCTAGTTAATTCTAAACACTTAAATGAAGCTTTTATAAATATTTTGCCATATGGGGACATTATAAAACCTTTTTTAAAAACAGATGCAATAACAGCTAACGACATTAAATTTTTCCTTGCCAAAAAAGGTGTTTATACAAAAAATGCAGATATTAAAAAACTGATAGAATTGATGAGTTCTCTGCTCTTCAGTCCTAAAGAACTTGAAGATTTTAAATCATATATCGATGTTAAAGGGAAAACTGTAAACAGTTCTGATGCATTTTTTAATATTAAACAGGATGAAACATTAGAGTCTGTTTTTAAGAAAGTGAAAATCAATACTGATAATCTGACGGAAGGATTAAATGTAAAAATAATAAATCCCGATAGCCTTAAGTTTGAAGCCAGTCCTGCTAAAGATGAATATAAAATGACATTGATTACAGAAACCAAAGATCCTACAAGCAGTTTATTAGTTAATACCAAACCGGGCAAGGCAGAAATAGTAATCAAGAAAAAAGACAACCAGCTGGTTGTCGTAACTGAAAATACGATTAGCAAAGCAGACAAATATATTGTAAACCGCCTTGTCAAACTTGTTGAAGATGAATTTACAAGAATAGATTTTATTGAAGAGGAGAAAATTAAGGTTATGTTTAAAAATTTCAGTTCCAATACTGAGCGGGTGAATTTTCTGCTCAGCTTCAGCAATATTGCATCTTCGACAATGTTTCATGAAGCTGATATCCAGTCAATAAAATTCAAGTTTGATGAGAATACCGAAATACCAGAGCTTTACCGTGATAAAGTGGATAAAGATCTGGTTATAAATTTTGAGGGAAAAGGACTCCAGACTCTTACTGAGCTTAGTGAGCAGAATGCGAAAGGGTCTATATTTTTAGAAGAAATGAAAGTCCTCTACAAGTTCAGTTTTTTCAATATAAAAAATGGTATGTATAAGGTTACTTTTAATTTTTCAAATGCGCTGAAAAATAAGCCAGAATTTGACGGTGTTTTCAAATCTGCACCGTATCTGATCAAAACTGAATCAGTAAAGGCTTTATCAAGCATTGCAAACCTCGAAAAAGAGCTAGGAAAAGAAATTGAAAATCTTAAACTTGAAAAACTAAAATTATTTAATATAATAAAATGATAGATTTCACCGGAGTTAAACTACAGAATATGGCTACTCATTTTGTCGGAAACAAATTGAGGGACGAAGGAATTAAAATTTCAGCAGGAGAGGTAAGCATTCCTGAGGGAGATACAAAAAAATATCTGTTAAAGTATTTGTTGTCCTCTTTTAATGATAATGAAAAGTTCAATTTTACCAATCCTACAGAGCTGTCATTAAATGCTGTGTACACTTTAATTAGTAGAATATTTTCTGATATAGATTCATTTTATGAGAATTCTATTGAACTTTCAAAGCATCTATACTCAAGTTCGACCCATCCAAAAGTAAATGGAGGAGAGTTTACGGTTTGTCTGTTTGAAAATATTCTTTTAGACGGAATTGAAACAAATGCAATAGGTCTATTTAAGACTGAGGTTAAAGATGTATTTCTAAAATTTGATTCAACAAAAGATAATTATATAATAAGATATGATAATGGGGTTAATGTAGGTAAACTGGATAAGGGCTGCCTAATATTTGAACAGCAGGTTGAAAATGGATTTAAGGTCTGCATTGTCGATTCAAATAAATCTAATGACACCCAATATTGGAAAGATAACTTTTTAAACATTAAGCCTCTTTCAGACGAATACCATTTCACTAAAAATTTTCTTTCAATTACAAAAGATTTTGTAACAAATCAGCTTTCAGAAGAATTTGAAGTGAGCAAAGCTGATAAAATAGATATGTTAAATCGCTCAGTAGAATATTTTAAAACACATGATAGATTTGAGAAAAAAAGCTTTGAAGAAGCGGTGTTTGATAATCCTGAAATGATACAGTCATTTAGAAGTTATGACGAAGAGTATAGAGAAAGCAAAAATGTAGAGATTTCAGATGATTTTGCAATTTCATCGCACGCTGTTAAAAAACAGTCCCGCGTCTTTAAAAGTGTTTTGAAACTGGATAGGAATTTTGATATTTATATTCATGGCAATAAGGATTTGATAGAAAAGGGCACAGAAAAGGACGGCAGAAAATTCTATAAAATTTATTATGAAGAAGAAAAGTAATTAGTTTATATGATTAAATCAATCGAAGAAGGCCGCAGAGAAGATGGCAACAGATCAATTGCAGACAAGATAATTAAGAGGCTGCATGATTTAGAAAAAACAGTACAGAATAACCATGGTCGCTGGGCGTGGGAGCTACTGCAAAATGCTAAAGATAGTGTGGCCGAAACCGATAGAAAAGTTTCGGTCAGGATTAATTACAGCCATGATGAAATTGAATTTCTGCACAATGGAAACCACTTTACGGAAAAAGATATCAGAGGGCTAATAAACCAAATTTCGTCTAAGGAAGTTGATGAAGGAGAAATTAGTGCCCGCACCGGCAGATTTGGCACCGGCTTTCTAACTACACACCTTCTTTCTAAAGAAGTGTTTATCAAAGGTGTGGTTGAAACAATTGAAGGTGAACTTTTTGATTTTGGTTTTCCTTTGAACCGCAATGGAAAAACCACTGCGGCACTCATACCTAATATTGAAAATGCCTGGAAGGAGTTTCATTCTTCAACTGAAGGGAGTAAAATCAAACAATATAATCCGGAAGAATTTAATACCTCTTTTACTTATGTACTTGAATCCGATCAGCAAAAAGATATTGCAGATATCGGAGTTTATGAATTTATAAATTTAATCCCGTATGTCCTTTCGTTTATTCCTGAAATCTATCAGGTAGAAATAAGTGACACGACCACTGAAAGCGAGGTTATATTCATAAATGATTTGCAAAGTAATAATAAATTTAAAAAAATAATCAAAATAGAAAACGGCAAAAAAAGTATTGTCAGATTATTATATGCAACAAACGGTAAGGTTTCAATTGCCGCACGAACTGTTAAAAGAGCTGATAATTTTGAAGTTTTAAATTTGGGTAAAATCCCCAAACTGTTCTGTGATTTTCCATTAATAGGCACGGAAAATTTTTATTTTCCTGTAGTTGTCAACAGCTTCAGCTTTAATCCGCAAACAGAAAGAGATGGTATATGGCTGATGGGAGATAATGATCCTGAGGTTTTAGAAAATAAGGAAATTTTGCAACAAGCATTATCTCTTTACCAGGATTTAATAAATAAAATTGAGAATAAACCTTTCACGAATATTTTCAATATTGCAAAATCCAAAATGCCTGCAACTGATGAAAAGTACTTTGATACAGATTGGTATAGAGACTTTATTCAAAAACCAATGAGAAAATTCTTATTGGGAAAATCGATTGTTGATTTAGTTGATAACAGTAAAGGTAAACTCAGTGAACTTTGGTTTCCTTCCAACATATATTCAAAAGAAACAAAAGAAAAATTATGGCAATACACATATGATCTGTTTCCAACACTTATTTGTAAAAGAATAAATCTCCACAGCTGGATTGAGGTTGTTTGGGACGGCATTAATAAAATCACATTTAATGACCTGATAAAGGATGTAGCAGACATAGGATCTGTCGGCGAATTATCTCAAAAATTTGACAATGAAAATTCAGCTTTTGAGTGGTTGAATGAGGTTGGGGAATTTATCTTAAGCGAGGATAACAATTTACCACTGCTTGAAAAAAATGCTATCTTTCCAAATCAAAATGGAACTTTTAAGACATATAGCAAAGTTTATACAGATTTAATAAATGACGGGGACTTAATAGAAATATTGCAGCTCCTTGGTGAAGACTGGAATGACATTTTGCTCCATCATAACATAGGGTTTGGTAATTATCATGAGAAAAAGAAAGTAGATATTGCTGTTAAAATCAATGAAAAACTTAAAAACATAAGCAATAAAGACCAGAATTTTATAAAAGCTATCAGCTTGCTATCTGAGTGGTTTGATAACAATCCAGAAGAAGGTAAAGAACTTTTTTCAGAAACTTACAGAAAGCGTGCAGAACTGTTTATGAATACAATTGAAGATAAAGACAGTTTATATAAAGTGATGAGAAGCAAAACAGATTTATCACATTTGTCTAAAGTAGCAGAAGCAATAGAAGAGAATCCACGATTATTCGAAAATATAGAACATGCTAAAGAAATATATTCCCTTTTAAAACATTACAATATAAATGACATTGAACAGCTGCGCGAACTTCTAAGCAATGAAGCAAACGAAATACAGAAGCCGAATGTGTTATTGCCTTTGACGCAGGAGATAATATCAAATATGGGAATATCTTCTATAGAAGAATGGGAAAATGCGATAAAAGATAAAGACCTAAAAAAAATGTTCTCTCATAAATCTACTCCTACTACAGATATGTTCGTTTACGCCCAGAGCTTAATTAAAAAAGCTAAAAAAAACATCGTAAACTATCTCAAGACGTTGGATAACTATAATCTAGATCATTTGGACGATTCCACTGCACCAACAATTCTGGCAGGTATTTTAAAAAATGATGTACCAATAAGTATAGTTGCAAGACCAGCATATAATGGTGAAGTTATTATATATTATGGTTCAGAACTTGATATTCTGGACTATGAGGCTTCTGAATTATGGATTGATGATGACATTAAACCTAAGGTAATCTCCTTGGGACATCTTCTAAAAAAAGCGCAGATTGTTAAGTTTCCTGTTTAACTATGAATTTACGTAAAGAAATATATAAAGTAATTGGAAGTCCTGAAAGTGAAAAACTAGAATATAAAGCAGTTTTGCCTCCAGCTCGAAGTCTTGCACAAATGATAGCGGCATTTGCAAATACTAACGGGGGAATTATTGTTTTAGGTGTCTACGAAATTAACGGAGATATAAAAATAACAGGACTAAGTGAAGATTTCCGTGCCAATGGAGTAACACATAAAGCAATTGATCTATTATCTCCAGCCCCTTTAATTACGTATGATTATATAATTTATGAAAGTAAAAGATTGTATGTTATTGAAGTAGAGAAATCATTTAATAGCATCGCTCTGGAGAATAAATTTTATATAAGAAAAGGCACTAGTATTATTCTTAGTAATCCGGAAATAAAACCAGAAGATGAAGATCAGCTTCCATTGCTTAAAAAATTAAATTCGCAATGGCTGAATTTTCGTCTATCCAGTACAAGTTCAAAATCAAAGTTTTTAGAACATTACTCCAGCGTACTCAATATTATTAATGACTTAGGAAAGGTTTTGTATCCTCATTCCATATCTATTCCGACAAATAATCACGAAGGAAAGATCCTAATGAGAATTTTATTTTCGTCATGCGCTGACAATTTTGAAATTTATTTAACCGATCTTTTGTATGAAATTTATCTAGCAAATCCAGCAACATTAAAATCTGGTCAGCAGGTTACCATAAAGGAAGTCCTTGATTGTGCAGATATGCAGGAATTTGTACTTTATTGGGCAAAAAAGAAATTGGGCAAACTGCAAAGAGGAAGCGTAAAAGGTTTTATTTCAGATAATGTCCAAATAAGTGATCTTAAAATACTTGATCATAATATGCAGGAAAAAATTGAAAAAATTCTGCAAATTAGGCATTTATATGCGCACGGAAATGGTATTGTTGATGAAAAGTTTCTCCAGTTCTATCCCGGTCAATATAATTTAAATGAGGAGCATCAGCTATCTGTTGAAGATATGCTCGAACACTTTTCCTATTTGGCAGAGGCAGTTAATAGTATAGATAATGCAGCAATCCTAAAGTACCAGTTAGCAGCGCTTTAATGAATAATGGACTTTATAAAAGAAGAATTATTATTAATAAGAGAGAAATATTGATCTTTGTATGAAATTTAATGAGGAAGACATAGATTTTGAAAAGATAAATTGGAAACAATTTGAAGAACTATCATTTGATTTAATTGCCATGTTTTCATTTCATTCTTTAAAATGGAGACAAGGCGGTGCGGATGATGGGAGAGATATTGAAGCATATCGAACTATTTATAATGCGATGGTGCATCAATTTGAGGAAAAGTGGTTTTTCGAATGTAAAAAGTATACTTCAGGAATTGCTGTTGCAGATATTCATGAAAAATTGGCATGGGCAAGAGCTGAGAAAGCCAATCATTTTGTAATTATAACCAATAGCTATCTAACAAAAGCATGTAGAGAATTTATAGAGAAAACCAGAAATAGCGAATCTTTTAAAATCCATGCAATTGAAGGGAAGCATTTGAAAAAGCTAATAATTAAATTTCCTGAGATTGTACGGAAATATTTCATAGATCGATATTCACAGCTTGTTCAAAATTCTTTTCAGGTATGGCTCTATCATGATTTTCTTCCAGATGAAAAAACTTTGGTTGAGATTTGCAAAAATATCCAGTTTGAAAGACTATCATATCAGGAAATAGGATTTTTATGGTTTGTGTTACATGAAAAACAATATGAATTGGAAGAATATTGCAAAAGGGAAGAATTGGAATTAATAGATGTTGATTTTGTAACACCTTATTTAAAGAAAAGCGCCAATCACAGTTATCCTGTTTTAACAAAAAATGAGGTTGAAAACTATTTAGGATTTAACACCTATGGTCTGGCCTGGTCCCGATCAGAAGAAGCTGACAGATTTTACGCATCATGCCATTATGAAATAAAGCGTACGGAATATCTTCAAGTATGTTTTATTCGTAATGAACAAAATCTTGATGTTAGGATTGCATTTAAAAATGAGGAAAATTGATTTACTTACTTGGTATCAAAATAGTTTAGAATTAAAAAACTATTAACATAAATCTTAATTTAAGATATACTGCCATGTAAAGGTAGGTTAATTTCATTCTCCAATTATTCAAATATCTAATGAAATGATACAGGTTTTTAAGAACTCATGTAATTACTTTTTCAAGAATAAATCAAAACTGAATTATGCCGTTTCAATTTTTTTTATTTTAATATTCAGCTATTTCTATATTAAAGTAAATTTAAATTCGGAAGGATTATTAACCGGAATGATTTCGAATATTTTTACATTTTCAAGTATTTTTTCTGTAATCTTAATAACTTTTATAATATCGAAAATATTCCAAATAAGAAATGAAAGTAGAGATATAAAAAATAAGGTTATTATGCTTTCTAATAAGGTGACTGATTTTAGAAGAATCTGTGATAAAATATTCAGCAGTTATGAGGTTTGGGATGGTAAGACTAAAGCTGTACTTGAAAATAAGTACAAAATGCTGACATATCGCCATTTATATGATGATTACATGAAAAAAAAGCCAAAAAAATTAATAGAAGAATTTATAAATGATCAGGATTTAAAAGGAGCGTACTTTTATCTTGCACTTAGGGATCTAGTACGTGTTAAAGGAAGAAGATATAATCTGGAGTTATATGGAAATTATGACGAAGATATTATTTACTCTTTTGATGTCGTTTCTGTATGGTCAGGAATAGGATGTGCTAATACTTTTTTCTATTATCTGGATCATAAATATAATTCTTATAAGAAATCAATACTTATTGATCTTTTAAGTAATCAGGAGAAAAGGGAGATTGAAAATCTGGCAAGAAAAATTAATAAAGAGAAGTATCAGGATAGAAAATTTGATAGGACGCTTCTGGTAGAAATTGGAAATGATTTTGAGATGGATTTGTTTCCAAAATTATACAGCTGTCTATACGAATTAAATGAAAGTTTTTCTAAAACCCTAAGCTATACTCTTTCTATGTTAATATATATTATAATTTTCGGTGTTTTTATGCCTCTTTTCTTTCCACTATTTAAAGATTTTTTAATCATTCAGAAAGTTCTCGTATATCTCAGTACTTTAACCATATCATTGCTGTTTTTAAATTTTATAATTGATTTTAAAAATATCTTGAGAAGAGAAATTGAGATATAGAAAAGACGATGTTATAGTAATAACATCGCTACTTTATTTTGTTTTTAAAGGGCCACGTAAGTTTAAAAAGTTTCTTCATCGATAGTTTCCCTGATTCTCTGTTTGTAGCGTAGTTTTTTTTCATAAGCTGATAAAATACCTTAAGATAGTTATGTACCAGACAGAGATGTACAAGTCAGTTAAAGATATAGATGTTGATATAGCTTTTCTCTAATAAAACCACTGTGTTGATAATGTTTTTTAAATTGTTTATTATCAATTTTTTAGTTGTTGTGTTGTTCTCAAAATAACGTTTTATGTCTTTCTTAATTCATGACGAAAACTATGGAAAAAGCAGATTCAAGTTAAAAATGGTGAAAGCATGGAATGCTTATTTTTTCTTTCTGATCACTAAATGTGACAGGGCAGGATCATGCAAAAGACGCTCCATTTCAGAATTCACGATTTCGGATATGTCTTCTTTTATCTGCAGATAATTGCGTTCAATCATCGTATTGTTAATAAAACGCACCGGGCTGATTCCATGATATGAGTCTTCTTCTTTTTTAAGCTGCTCATGATTATTGATTATTTCAGAATGAAATGTTTTCAGCTCAATTTTGCAGTCTGGGTTATCGGCTGTAATGCCGACAAATTCACCAGAGCTCAAACAGGAAATCTTCGAACTCGGAACAGCTGATTCCAATTGCTTTGATTTGCTGATTGAGGTATCCGAGCTGTTTATGGAAATGCTTTCGCGGCCCTGCATTATTTTTCCAAAACGTTCGGAGAGCTGTTTTGCAGTGTCGCCATTAACCTGTCCGCTAATGATATTTCCGGTGATATTGAGTATGACATCCGCCTGCTCTCGGCCGTAATCCTTACGCAGCTGGCTGAAGTCCTGAATCCCCAGGCAGGTGCTTACCTTATTGCTTCTGGCCGTGGCTATTAGGCTGTCCATATTATTGAGATAAATAGTCGGGAATTCATCAAATATAAGACTGCTTTTTAGCCTGTCTTTCTGGTTCACCTGCTTGATGAGCCTGCTGACATAAAGGGAAAGAACGGCACCATATGTCTGTATTTTTAGCGGGTTGTTCCCCATGCACACAATCTTGGGATCTTCTGGATTATTAATGTCGAGTGTGAAGTCATTTCCAGACAGCACATAGTAAAGTTGCGCACTGGAAAGCCTAGCCATAGATATCTTAGCAGAGGCTATCTGCCCCTCCAGCTGCTCCATAACATTCTGGAGGTAGGCACTAACAAATGGATCTATCAAAATCTCTATGTCTTTTTCAGATCTCAGCAGGGTAAAAAGACTGTTGTATTCGACCTGCATCAATTCAATTACATGGGGCAGGGTGCAGAATTCACCGTTATTGTATTTACGAAGATACCATATAACGGCGGAGAGAAAATTGATAGGAGATTCGACGAAAAAGTCGCCCTGCTTTTTTATCCATTCTTTGTTTAATCCCAGAAGAATGGTGCGTGCTGATTCAGCTGCATCTGTTATGTCTTCCATTGATTTTGGATCAAGGGGATTGCATCTGTGCGTACGGCTCAGGTCATCAAAATTAATGACATAGAATTTGGGTTCAACCTTGTATAAATGTTTATTCTCAAGCCAGGTATTATAAGCAATTATGCTGAGGTCATCAAACTTAAAATCATATACAAACATTGAGAAGCCTTTGCGTATGTGCTGGGTTATGATATGGCGGATTACAAAATAAGATTTTCCAGAGCCTGGAGTACCTGCAACCAAGATTCCGCGGAAAGGGTTTATGATATTGATCCAGCTTTTTCGGACTTTATTTTTTAATCTGTAATGTGCCGGCAGGTTAATAGAATATTCATTTTCAAGGAGTCTTTCTTCCTGTGGGAATGTTTCATTTTCACTGTTAAAAATATCCTTATCGCTGAGATTTCTTCTTATGATTCTAGACAAAAGTGTTCCGCCCGAAATCAAGAGCAGATATCCTACGATAGTGCAGAACATATAAAGGGCCATTTTTTTCTCAGGGGCAGCCGAAATAGCCAGAAAAAAGCAGCTCAAAAAATAAGCCAATAGCCCCAAAGCGATATAACAGAATGCACTTTTGAAGTCCAGCTTTTCATTTTTTCTGCCCTTTGCCCCAAGCAGGGAAATGCATAACAATCCCAAAGAAAACAGCTTTGACAAGTGAAAATAATTAAAGAGTCCAGTGCGGAATATATTCCCCATCAGCTTATCGCCGAAGCTATTTGCCAGTCCATATATTTTAAACACATTATATCCATAATAATAGAAATGAAGACCTAATAATATTATACTGATAAGCCTTGTCATATCCAAAATTTTTCTAAGTGCCTGTTCATTTTCACCTGTCTGCATAGTCTTAGTTTTTTAGTTAGTAATCTGACTGTCCTTTTCCTTTTTTTCGTTTCTTTTTTCTTTTCAGCTGCGACGGAATATAATCAGCAGAAAACTCGGGCTGGAGGACCGAATCAATAATGTTCTGCAGCTCGCCAGCAGAAATAAAAGAGGTCTGCAATGGTTTATTTTTTAATATATTATCTTCAAGAATTTTTAGGGCGGCACTGCCGGTGCTGAAACTTTTGATACTGCAGCGTTCTTCGATGCCAGAAGCTGAGTAAGACTTTCCTAAAGAGCTTCCGTTAAAAACACATTTTGTTTTATGGTCTATGTAGGTTAGACCGTAAAGAATCCCCTGTTCATTTCTTCGTTCAGAAGTCTTGATTCCATCCTTAATCAGAATTCTGTCAAGGTCTGAAACTGACTTTATCCTATTCTGCAGAAAGGCGAGATCAACCGCATTCTTTACTCTTTTTAAATTAGGATTTCGTCCTGTTTTATTTGTTGCAAATTTTATTTCGAGATAGGCAAGGGTAGGTTTCATGTAAAAGCTGCTGGCTTTTAAGGGAACACCTACAGGCTGCTTTTTATCGTTCAGGATCTGGTAAGCGAGACCCTTATGGAGAAACATTCTTGAATCTTTACTGCCCTGCACGGCGGTAACATTATAGAGATTCAAGACTGCATTTAATTCTCCTAAGGTGGTATATTTATAATTAGGAATTACTACGTTTAATACAGCAGTAATAGCTTTTTTAGTTTCAGCTATTCCGTATTTGATAACAGTGTTACTGGCAGGTTTTATATTCAGGATCTTTTCTTTTTGGCAGTTCTGAGCAGGAACCAGATTGAATGCCCTTTCAATTTCCTTACGGGCTGTTTCAGATTGGTTCCTGCCTATGTTCTGCATGTCAATTCTCTTTCCGTCTGACTTCACTTTTACAGACACTATATGTATGTGCGGATGTCCTGCATCATAATGCTGATAGACTAGATACGGCTGCGATCCGAACCCAATTTTATCCATATAGGAATACGCAATTTCCATAAGCTTTTCTTTTGACAGATTATTTTCTGAGGAATCAAAATTGAGCGATATGTGGACGCTTCCGCGCTGTACATTTAAATTTAATTCCAGCTGTTTTAAAAGAAGGTTCAACCTTGAAACTTTCTGAAGTTCACAAGCTGCTGAAGGATAATTTCCTTCTCCTATAAGTTCTGCTTTTCCTGCATCGATTTTATTTTCATTATAATTGAAAATGCTTCTGACTGATGATCCCGTGTTTATGACTGCAACCATTTTTCAGCAAGATTTCGAATAGTCATTCTAATGTCTTCAATAGAATTAAACAGCATTTTTTTGTCTGTTTCAAAACCCATAATCCACAATTTTAATTCAGAGATCTGCGATAGAGAATGCAGTTTTTTCGCTGCCTGATTAAAGTTGTTTCCAATGGGATTCAGTTCTGATCTGAGCCTTGCTAGTTCAGCTATTAAATCATCAAGAGATTCGTTTCTGTATTTTAAAACAACAGGTTTTTTCAGCAGATTTTTTCGGGCAAAATCACTCAGTTTTGGGCATAGCGACTCTGCAAAATATTTCTGAAGGATTTTATATTCATGTTCATTTAGCCTTAAATGAAGCCATCTTGTTCTGTTTTTTTTCTCGTCTTTCATCATTTTTCCTTTTCATTCGACATTACAAATCTTCCAGTTTTCACTGCCAGCGAGTTCCGAGCAGAGAGGCAGCAAGATATCGGTTGTGATACAACCGGACATCTTGCAGATTGCAGGAACGCGGCAATCTTAAAGAGTCTGAATAAAAAACTCAGACTACTTTCAAATACTTAGACGAATGTATAAAGGAAAATTCAATACGTCCCATCATAGGTAAATTTTGCTTATGATGGTTTGAAGTGCCATTGCTAACTTTAGGCTTTAATTTATTAATTTAAAAACGCTGAAATTATGAGTGCAAAGAATTATGCAGCCAAGGTGTTTGATACTGTATTGAGCATCCCTGGCATGAGTGAGCAGGTGAAGATTGATCTAAAAATTTCACGCAAAAATGTACTGCTGTTATCCCATTTTATTGAAAGGGGACTACTGCTGGAAAAAGATGAAGGAAGCATTATGGGAAGCATCGCAGAGGAGGAACTTGCAGAACTGAAAAACATCTCGCATGAATGTCTTCAAAAGGCTGGTCTAGTAGAACTAAACCAAAAGTTATTCAGCATCATTGAAGATGGTAAAGTTTAATTGAAGAGTATTAAAAACTGAAAAATGCTTTACGGATTTTATTCTGTAAAGCATTTTTATTACATACATACGAAAATAGAAATTGGTATGGTTTTGATGTTTTTTGGTTTGTTTTTGATGTTTTTTCTTTCAAATCAGCGCTTTAAATTTGTCTATGTTTTAAAAGTTTCATTAGAGTTAATTAGAAAAAGTTTCTTTTAAATTATGAAATTAAGTAATAGAAATAAAATAGTAATTGTAGACAAAATTGGCTTAGTGCTTATTAGCTTATATGTTTATGCATCAGTTAGTAAGATGCTGGACTTTGAGAATTTTAAAGTCCAAATTGGGCAATCTCCCATGCTGAGTATTTATGCTGACTGGATCTCGTATGCGGTTTTAGCTATTGAGCTTATTATTGCGTTTTTGCTATTGTTTCCTAAAACAAAAAAAAATGCTTTCTTTTTATCCACTGGACTTATGTCAGCGTTCACAGCTTATATTTTTATACTTCTAAATTTTAGTTCATTTGTTCCCTGTTCCTGTGGTGGTATTCTTGAAAAAATGAGCTGGAATGCTCATTTGTACTTAAATATATTTTTTATTATCCTATCCGCAATAGCTTTTATGATGAGTAAGACTATTGAGAAATCTAGGCAGCAGATAATTTTTAATTATAGATCATTAAAATCTGTTGTTACAATCATTTTTGGAAGTATCTTAATTGTAATTGTATTGTTTTTGACATCCGAGCAAACAATGTACCATGATAATCCATTTATTAGACGTTATCCACAGCATCCTGTAGAATTCAAGAAGAAGGTAGATTTAAAATACAATTCCTTTTATATAGCCGGAGAATCAGACGGTAAAATATATCTGGCCAATTACGATTACCCTTCGTATATACAATCTTATAGCTTTTTGCTTAACGACAAAAAAGAAGAAAAAATAGTAATGGATCCGAAGAAAATTCCATTTAAAATGATAACGACAAAAATTCAAGGACCTTACTTCTATATGAATGACGGCAGTGTTCCCATAATCTTACGAGGGGATTTAAAAAATTGGGAGGTAAACAGAGAATTAAAGGGAAGCCCATATTTCACCATAGCACTTCCAATAGATTCCACAAGTATAGCGGTCAGATCCAACAGTTCAAAAAACATGCAGAATATGCTCGGAATTTTTAATCAGAATGCTGTTCCTAAAACCAGGTTTAACAGAACACTTCTTCAAAAACAGGTTGATGGAATCTTTGATACAGATGGCCAACTGCTTTATTCCACAGCAAGCGAAAAATTGGTTTATGTGTACCGCTACCGCAATGAATTTATAATTGCTGATCCAAAAGGCAATCTTGTTCACCGCGGACATACGATCGATACCATTTCCAAAGTGACAATGAAGGTATCAAAATTAAAAGAAGGTAGACAATTTGCGATGTCAACGCCATCTTATGTGGTTAATGAAATTGCTACACTGTCAGGAAATCTATTGTTTATAAATTCAAAAGTGAAAGGAAAATATGAAAAAGATATGCTTTGGGAGACCTGCTTTATTATTGATGTTTATGATATAGAACGGAATGCCTATGTGCTGAGTTTTCCAGTATTTCATACGGCTTCAAAACAGCTTCGTTCACTGATGGTAAATGGAAATCATTTATATGCCGTAATAGGAAATGATCTAGTTGTTTACGAGTTAAAAAACAAGCTGATTAAATAATATACCAAAGAATTGAAAATATACTGATCAGTATCAGGAATGAAGATCGAACACCTGTAGAAAAAAGTAGATCCTATATAAATTAAAAATTAGAAATCATGAAAAAGTTATTTTTGAAAAACATGATGCCGGCAGCAGTTATTGCTTTGGCGCTAGGAGGAGCATTTGCTACAACTTCCATGCAGAGTGCACCAAAAGATGAAGCCTTCAAATGGGGATACTTTCCTAATTCAACTGCAGGCTGTGGCAATGTAAGAATTGCATGCGATGACACGCCTACTCCAAATCTTTGCCGTGTTAACGACGACAGTCCAATCGCATACGATTTGGACACAAACTGCGTGCAGCCGCTGTACAAACAAAATCCTTAATATGGATTCACAATCTGCATTTTTAAATGGCAATGCAGTTCCATTTTGGAACTGCATTGTTTTTAATTCCTCTCGTTTAAGCTTTGGGTTATCCATTCACTTTTCTTATTTTCTTTTAAAAAGTGATCAAACCATTGAAGTGACCTTAAACAAAGGTCTTTTTGTTTTTCTGGATCTATAAGAGAATGCCCCTCATCAGGATATAAAAGCATTAGGCTTTTTTTGTGTGCACGACGAAGGGCAAGATAGAATTCCATGCTCTGATGAGTGTCCACCTGATAATCATTTTTACCACTCCATAATAATACAGGAGTCTGAATTTTCTCCACGAAATTAATAGGCGAATTATCATAATATGCTTTAGACAATTCATAAGGCGTTGCGCCCATATTCCATTCTTCATTTTGAAATCTCCACATATCAGGTCTTCCATTGCCCTTATTTATGGTATAATGGTATGAGACCAAATCTGTAATCGCACCACTTGCAATGGCTGCAGCAAATAAATTGGTCTGTGTTATTATAAATGAAGATTCGTAGCCTCCGAAAGAATGTCCCATGATTCCGATATGTTTATCATCTACGGCATTTAGTTCTATTACTTTTTTAACCGCACTAATTACGCAGTCAGCAGCAGCAATTCCTGGATTTTGAAATTCGAGACTAATATCAGGCTGCAATACAAAATAACCTTCAGATGTATATATAGACGGATTAAATCCACCTTCCACATAAAAAGTTGGATTATAGTATCGATGAAGTTCAGATGACTTACGCTCATAGATGTTTACAATCATCGGATATTTTTTTAGAGCATTATATTCTGCGGGGTAATGTAATACCCCTTTTAATTTTACCCCTTTCGAATTTTGATATTCAATAAGCTCCGATCTTCCCCAAAAGTATTTATCCTGCTGTGGATTACTTTTAAAAAAGTATTTGGGAGCTGAGGAATTATTTATGAAAGCTAGTTTTGAAGGCATATCAAATTTCTGCTCCCTAAAGAAAATATTTTTCTTCGTATCGCTGAAAATGATCTGGTCAAATAGAGCGTCTTTAAAAATGATGGATTTTTCTCCGTATTTTTTATTCCATCTGTAGAAACCGTTTTGTCCATCATTTCCTTTGGCTGTTAGAATTAAATCTTTGTCAAGGTCAAATATATCCTGTATCTCTCCTTCAAACAAGTGGTCAAAGAGAGGCTTATCGAATGATTTTGCTATTCTAAATACAACACCTGATTCCCTGCCTCTGGTGAGCCTTATAAAAGAATTTTCTTCAGGTTCGAGAGTCCAGACATCATACTGGTCGTACAGCAATATTTGATTATCATTGTATGTCCATCCTGGATTGCCGCAGACTGATTCAGGCACCAGAGACTGTTCTTTGGCTGTGAATTTGATGCCGATGGCAGTAGTGATATTTTTATGGACACCTGAATTAAAACAGTAAGTCCACCAATCTCCATCTTTAAAATAAGCCAGGTATTTACCATTAGGAGACGCATTAAAGGCAAGGAATTCCGGTCTGTAATTTTTTAGGAATATTTTTTTCTCAAAAGTCCGCAGGTCCATGACATAAAAATCTCGTGGAGCCGTAAATTCGTACTGTGGCTCGTAATCTTCGGGGTTTGATAAAACAGCGAATCGCATATCGCCGCTTAAAATTAAATCTGGCAGTTCAGATGATGTAATCTGTACAGTTTTATTTATAACTGGAGTCCAGACTGCCACTCTTCTTTTATTTAATCGGTCTGCATTCTGCCGCTGAATGAAAGTTCTTTTATCAGCAGAACCCCATATTTCAACATCTTTTATTTCGTTTTTCCCAATCTGCGAATTTGCATAGACATTCGTGAAAAACAGTCGCTGCAAATCATCAGATATAACAATAGGAGATTCTGAATCAAATGTTAACCCAGCATTAATAATTGAAGTACTATCTCTCAGAAATTTAAAATCATATAATTTTCTATCAGCAACAATAAAGTGATACATCGCCTGAGGCAGTTGGGGATCATTTCCTGCAGTGAAAGCTAGTGAGAGACCGTTTTTTTGCCAGTTCAGACAGGAGAAATGGACGACTCCTTTATGAATGTCAAACGTTTCTTCAGTTTGAAGGTTAGTAATCGAAATAGCACTTTTCTGATCGGAGAATGTACTGTAAGCCAGCAGTCCTTTTTCACTGCTCAGTGAAAAATGATCGATATTGCTGATTATTCTTTGCTTTCCTGTTTTAAATGATCGGATTGCGAGGGTTTTATTTTTCATTTCGCCAGCTGAAAGTATAAGTATCTGATCGCTTTTTTCACTATAATCGAAATCAATTATTTCCTTAATAATCTCTTTACTTCCATTTTTAAGATTAGCGATAATCAGTTCTTTACCAGTTTGGCAGAAAAAGATCTGGCTTACGGAGAAGCCGCTTTTTCCTCCATTTGGGAAGTTGTATGTTTTCAGGTTGTTTAGGTTTCTGACAAAAAGTGTATCACTGCTGCTTTTGTAACTCATTTTGTAGCTCGCCCACATTTGCTCAGGCGATATTTTGTCAAAACTTACGCTGCCCCACATCGGATAAGATTCAGGAGTAAGTTTTGTTTTTTGCACCACCTGTCCCCATAAGGGACAGGCTACTAACGGCAAAATAAATAATAAAACTAAAAAAGGTAAAAGCAATGCCTTAAAGGCATATAATCGTCGATTAAAATATACTGGTAACATAGGCTATGTGTTTAGTATCCCAGATTCTGCGGCTTTAAATTAGGATTTGCATTGATTTCGGCTTCGGGAATAGGGAAAAGCTGGTCAGTTTCATTCCATCCTGCCTTAATATTTCCAAGAGCGCTATTAAGCTTTCCGTTTCTTTTGAGATCAAAAAAGCGGTGACCGTACTCTGTGAAAAGTTCATGTCTTCTTTCTTCAAGAACAGCTGCGAGTATTTCGTCCTGCGTCAATGCAGGCGATTCTGCAAGTCCGGCTCTTTTTCTCACCTTATTCAAATCTTCTTTGGCTCCAATAAGATCGCCCTGTTTTGCTCTGGCTTCAGATCTGATCAGGAACTGTTCAGAAAGGCGCAGCATGACTGTGTATTCTTTTGAGACCGATGTATCAAAATTTTCTTTGTATTTAAAAGGATGATGCCAAGTTCCCGAAGCATCCTTTACTTCTTTTATCCAATGGGTGCGGCGCTGATCAGCAGCTTCAAATGAACTGTAGAGTACGTCACTCAGCCAAACATACTGAGGAGGCCCCACTGTAAATATGAAATAAGCGCCATCAGTGGTGTTTTTTCCTGCAGCGCCGGAATGAAGCTGCCAAATCGTTTCTTTGGAATTTATCAGGAAAGTAAGGTCTATATTTTCAATGGCATACAAACTCTGATTGTTTATTACTGCCGATGCTGTGTTTGATGCTTCAGGATATTTACCGCTGTAGAGGTAAATTCTGGAAAGTAGAGCTTTCGCGGCATACTTATTCGGGCGAATGCGCTGGGAAGCGATGTATGCATCTGGAAGAAGAGCCACAGCAGCCTCCAGATCAGAGCCAATTTTTGGATAAAGCTCCTCAGGGGCGATTCTTGAAATCCTGCTGTTTGTTTTATAATCCGTTTCGGAAACATACGGCACGCTGCCAAAAAGGTTTACCAGATAAAAATGTTCCAAAGCACGTATAAAAAGGGCTTCGCCGGTCAGCTGATCTTTTTGGGCTTTCGTTAAAGCCGTACTGGATTCACAGCCTTTGATAATGGAATTGGCGGCATAAATCTGGTTGTAGGCAGAATTCCAATAATCGGCAATTATAGAATTAGTTGGAAGGAGCGTATTGGAGTAAAAACTGAAGCTTGGATTTGACAGGCTCTCGGTGCTTATCATCTCGTCAGTGTAGCAGGCAAGATGATTTGAAATACCTATGCCGTCTCCGGTTAGCATTCCCCTGTCTCTTATCTTTGAATAAATGTCGCTAAGCGCCGATTCGGCGGTGCTGTAATTTTTAAAAACTGATTCTGTTGCCAATTGAGATTTTGGCAGGTCGACTTCCAAGAAGGAATCGCACGATAGTGCGCTTAATAGAATTGGAAGCATTAAAAATCGCAGGATAAATAAATATGTTCTTTTCATAATCGTATATTAGAAAGTTAGTTGAATTCCTGCCGTAATAACTTTAAGCGGAGGCAGGTAGCCATAGGTTGTGAATTCAGGGTCTCCGTCATCATACTTGGTAAAAGTTAGCAGGTTCTGTCCCTGAACCAGTATAGTACATTGCGTATTGTTGAGGCTTAGGGGAAGCCTATATGAAAGCGCTATATTTTTAAGCCTTATAAATGAAGCATCTGTTACAGAAGCAGTACTTTGATTAAACAGACTGTTTGCTGTTACCGCAGCGCTATTAAAGCCAGCAGTATAAAGCTGGTAGGCAGCAGAATCTCCCTGTGCAGACCAGCTCTCCATCAGCCTGACATGTTTGTTTGACATCGTACCGGCAGGGCTCATGGAATAGGCTTTGCTGTCCTTGCTTACAAACTGGAATAGGAAGTCCAATGAAAGACCTTTATAAGCCAGCCTATTTTGAAGACCTCCATAAAATTTTGGGTTTAGATCCATTATTATCTGCCTATCTTCAGCTGCCGTCAAACGTCCATCCCGATTGAGGTCTTCAAACTGATAAATTCCTGTCTGGGGATCAACTCCATTAAATTTGTACAAGAGCTGAATATTCAGGGGCTGTCCGATCCTGTACTGCTGGCTGTAGGTTGAGCTCGCAAGGTTAGGAAATGAAAGGAGTTTGTTTTTTGCAACTGTAAGATTAAAACTGGTGGTCCAGTTAAAATTTCCGCTGTTAAAATTGACAGTCCTAAGGGTAAATTCAAATCCTCTATTCTGTACAACCGCATCCAGATTGGCCTGCATGGATGAAAAGCCAGTCGTGCCCGGAAGCGGAATGCCAACCAGTTGATTGGAAGACTTGTTCCGGTACCATTCCACTGTCGTGAAAATTCGGTCTTTAAAAAATCCCAATTCAAGCGCCGCTTCCAGTTTCTTATTTGTTTCCCAGCCAAAATTCGCATTAAATAGCCTGCTTGGCGAAAGGCCTGAAATTCCATTATACAATATTCCATTGACTGAATAAGTATCAAAGAACTGATAATCGCCAATCTGGTCATTTCCGGTAGTTCCATAGCTTGCTCTTATTTTTCCAAAACTAAGCCACAGGCTGTTCTGTAGAAATCTTTCGTTTGAAATCACCCATGCCGCCCCGGCCGCCCCGAAGTTTGCAAACTGATTGCCCGGCCCAAATCTGCTTGAACCGTCACGTCTCGCGGTAAGGTTTACAATATATTTTTGCTGGTAGTTAAAATTAATCCGTCCGAAAAAAGCCTGATATTTGTATAGTGTTTCCTCATCCAGAAGCACTCTGATCGTTTTGGCTGCAGCCAAGTTGTAAATTAGGCTGTTGGAGGTAAAGCCTAATCCAAAATTGGAGATTTTAGTCCCACGCTGGCTTTGAAATGTAGAAGCCAGAAGAATATCAATTTTCGCACTCTTCAGCTGTTTATTCCAGCTGATCTGTGGTTCTGCAATCCATGAAGACCTATTCACATCATTTGTGAAAATTGAGGATTGTGAAGGGCCGACATTAAAAGCAGGATTATAGATTGTGGAAGGCACAATCCTCGTTTCGTTGTTGTCAAGATAAGTAAATCCGAAGTTTCCTTTGACTAAAAGTTCTGGTGTTATTGCATAAGAAAGAACAGCATTTCCTGTCAGGTCGTTAATAACAGATTCAGCCTTTGTGTTAAGATTTCTAAGCGGATTCTGCCATGTATTGTTTTCCCAATTAAGATTTCCCTCTGGAGTATAGAGTGCAGGAGCATTAGGAGGAAGATTTCTGGCGTCACTTGTAAAGTCATAAGAAGGCTGGTCATTATCTTGAGAATTAAATCCGGCGGAGAAGTTGAGCGAAAATTTTTCATCTTCGGATTTGTGGTTCAGACTGAAATTGCTTCCGCCTTTTTTATATCGGAACTGGCCGGGGAAAACGGTCGTTTCAGTGTGATATGAGCCGTTTAGCAAAAACTGTGTATTTGCTGAGCCTCCAGAAACCGAACCCTGCAGATCATTTATCATTGCTGTCCCGCCTATTAGTTCCTTCTGCCAGTTGGTGTACCGGTTTTGATCCCATGTTCCATTAATGTCATAATCACTAGCACCGTATGCCGTCTTGCCATCGTTTATAAACGCCTGTCTCCGGACAACTAGGTACTGCTGGGTATTCATCAGGTTTAGAAATTTAGTGACCCTTCCGGTTCCAGTGGAAGCAGAAATATTGAATTTTGTTTTTCCGATTTTTCCTTTCTTGGTGGTTATCAGTACCACACCGTTTGCACCTCGTGAGCCGTAAATGGATGTTGCGTCAGCATCTTTAAGAACTTCAATGCTTTCGATTGCATCAGGATTGATACTGTTAATTGGACTTGCAAGAATCGGAAAGGTAGTCCCTGTATAAGAGGAACCAATCGGCTCAGATGAGATTGGCACGCCATCAATTATGTATAGCGGTGAATTAGCATCTGCTCTAAGACTGTTTTGTCCTCGGATTTTGATATCAAAACCTCCACCAGGCACCCCCGTAGTTTGTGTAATACTTACTCCTGCCATTCTTCCCTGCATCGTAGCTAAGACATTTGTTACAGGTTGATTTTCTATATCTTTGGAGGTAATCCGGGCAATACTCCCTGTACGGTCACTTTCTTTAACGGAATAATAACCAGCATTTACCCGGACCTCTTGTAGTGTAGTTGTGTCGTACTCAAGGTTTATGTCAATTCTAGCTCTGTTATTTACTGGAACATACTTTGTTTTAAATCCTATAAATGAGACAATCAGTGTATCCTTAGCTAAGGCCTTTATTGTGTACTGTCCATTAAAGTCGCTAATGGATGAATTATTAGTTTTACCCTTTATCGAAATTGTTACGCCAGGCAGTGGATTTGAGCCATCAGTTACAGTTCCGTGTACCTGATTTTCCTGAAAAAATGTATTATACCGATCTATATTACGGCCAAATGATGATGAAAAAGAAAAAAGAAAGCCTATAAATATTAGGCAATAAAATCCCTTTCCATCCTTGAAGAATGAAAAATAATTCATAATATTGGTTTTGGTTAGTTAAATTGATTTTGATTAGCTAAGGTCCTCTTCGCTAGTTTGGTCGCTGCCGTTGAGGGCCAATTTTATACTTAATTTTTAAGCAAATTTGATTTTAATTCACAGGCATTTTTTTTTGGTTAGTATACAGTTACTAATGCGATAGAAAAATAATGAAGGATTTGCGATGAATAGGAAAGAGGAGTTAAAGTAAAAAGGCGTAGAACTCAGCTTAAACGATTCAGAGGTACTGGTATACCTTACGCACGAATAAGTGAGCCCACGCCTATGACGTGAGCATCTTACTTATCATCTCGTGCGTTAAAAATTACCAGTTTTCTGAAACGAGATTCAAAGCGAATGCTTCAAATATTTTAATTGAAGAGTCGCAAAATTACATTTTTGAATGTATTATTTGTGACAAATATAACAAAATATTCTATTCGATACAAATTTGTATCGAATAAATTAATCTTTTTTCTCAATTTTTACTAAATGGAAACAACAAGTGAAATAGAGTTAAATTTAATTAATCTGCAGATTGGATGTATGCTTCGATTGGGTAGATTAAAACAAAATTTTTCTCAACATACACTTGGACTCAAAATAGACTACAGTTCAACGATGATCGGAAGAGTTGAGCGTGCTGAAAGTATTAGTGGATGGGATAAGATTTATACGATAAGTCGTTACTTAAAAATAGACTTTAAATCTTTATTTGTCTTAAAAAGTTTGGAATCGCTAATAGTGATTGTTGAAGAATCGTTTAACTTAGAGGCTAAATTAACACAGGAAAAAATTGATTACTATAATATTCTAAAAAAGACTTTAAGAATTCAATTTGATTTGCTTGAAAAGGAACGTCAGACCAATAAATAAAAAAGCCTTCATTTCTGAAAGGCTTTTTAATTGAGTTTGTAGCGATTATTTTTTAGATTCCTCAATAGAAACTTTTCTAAACTCTTTTAAAAGTTTTTCAATTTCCAAAGAAGATTTACGAGCTCGAGCTCCAGCAGCTTTAACTCCTTTTTCCGATAGAGAATCAGATTCAGTTTTGAATGTTTCAATCTCTGCATTAATCTTTGCGATTAGATCTTTCATATTGTCTTTTTTTTTAATTACGGCAGCAAATGTAAAAGTTACAGATTAAAACGAGTTCAAAAAAATGAATTATTTGCTTATTTGCTCGATAAAAAAATTAACTGGCATTTGGGTCTTTTGCCTGAACGCAAGAGCAAATTGCTGCGTACTGCTGAAACCAGCCATTTCTGCTAAAGCTGAATTAGTATATTTTCTTGCCATTCTATCATTCTTTAGTAATTCTATTGTATAATCTATTTTTAGGTCATTAATATATTCTACGAAACGTTTTCCTTTGTAATGTGAAATCACCTTGTAGAGATATTTTGAGTTGGTATTTAGCATTGAAGCGACCAAATTGAGGCGAAGATCTTTTCCTAGAAACTTTTTAGAATCTTCAAAATTCTGTAATGCATTTAAAATACAAGTAATCGTCTCGAAGGGTATATCAAGTATTACTCCTTTCTCTTTTGTCGATTCTTTTGTATCTTGAGGTTTGGTGTTTAATTCAAGTATAAGTTCATCAAATTTCTTTTTATAAAACTTTTTATTCTTTTGATGCCTGTAGTTAAGATAAAAAGATACAGTAAAAAGTACCAGTATAACCAACGCAAAAATTAAGTCATAATGCTTTTCCTTTGCAAGTTCTTTATGAATCTGCTTATTTTCAGTTTGAATTTTTTCTTTCTCAATTATTAGTTCTTTGGTATCATAGCTCTTATGTATTTTAGTCACAAGATATTTGTACGTATTATTTAATATTGTATCTGCTCGGAGTAGCTGGTCGATGTAGTACAATTGCTTATTGAGATCTTTTTTATTTTTGTAATAACTAATTAAAAGCTCGTATGCCTCACGAAGATCAGGTCTTATATAGTTTTTGTCTTGAAAAACCGAATCAACTTTTACTAAATAGGGAAGGGCTCTCTCTTTATTTTTTACTGCCCAAAAACTCTTACCGATATAAAAGTAACCTACTGTTTCATTAGCAAAATCTCTATTGTCTTTTACTTTTCCAATAACTGATTCTATTTTTGACACTGCTAGATGATAATTCTTTTTGAAATATTCATTAATTCCATCCGAATGAATAAAATAGATCTCCATGTCAGGAATTCCCATAGATTTGCCTTCCCTAATACCCTTTCTATTAATATTAGAACACAGTCCGTAATTTCCAATTCTGTTGTAGCACACTCCAATTGAATGAAGTGTGTTGAGATAAGCTGTGGTATTTTCAATTTTGAAGTAGATTAAGCAATCATTAAATAATGAAATGGCTTCGTCATAAAACCCAAGATAGTATTTGATTTGAGCCATATGATATTTTACCTTATTGATAAGATATTTATCATCTGAACCAGAAATATAGCTATTTGCCTTAATGTAATACTGGAAAGCATTCTCATAATCTTTACGACCATAATACACTATTCCTTTTGAGAGATATGATGAACCAAGGAGAGTATTGTCAGCTGATCTTTTAGCACTGTAAATCATGCTATCTGCGTAGATTAGGCGCAATTTTTCAGGAGAATGATGAAGGATATTTTGGTATGCGTAAATTATCTGTTTCCAGTTTTTTTCTCTTTTAGCTTTATGTAGATAACTGAAGAGATATACAGACGCTTTCGAACTGTCTTCTCGATACTTATACAATTGATCGTCAAGGTAAGTATAAGTTTTATATTTTAATGAATCAGTTGATTTTAATTCTCTTTTCTGTGCAAAACCGAATTCAGAATAAAAAACACAAAACAGCATTACAAATATTAAATTTTGTCTCATACGGGCGATATTTTTTAGAGATATTTCATTGTGATTTAATGAATCCTGAAGAAAATTTGCCACTGCAGGATTATCTTTCTAAAGCCATTTGTAAAAATAGGTTAAATAGTTGAATGTTAAGGAATTGTTATGTTAAAATGAGGTGTGGATTTCCATGAAATCCATAGTGTAATTTCATGGAAATCCATATACAATGGCTTGCGCAAGGCTTTTTTACGAAATAGATTTGCTCCGAATTCAAAGGCAAAAATGTTCAGCAAGGTGCTGAATTAAAGTTCTGCCAATCCGGATGAAATGGACTGGGGTAATTCCCGCTCACCGTCAAACTATTGAGAAATGAAAAGTTTTTTATTAATGAGCATGACCGCTTTTTTGGTATTTTCATGTTCAGCTGACCAAGATTATAATTCTGAAATTGTGAACACTGTGGTTCCAAATGCAAATGAAAAAGGAATAAATGCTTTTAATAAGTTTAATCCTTTTGAACAGACAGGTATTAATTTTTACAATGACCTTGACTTCTATGTTTCTAAATATGGATATCCAAGCTCTAATGAGCACTTAATTGATCAAGTATTCTTTTTGCTGGCTAAACGCGGAGGTAGTAAAATGACAGGTAAAAGCGTCATTACTATAACACCAGAATTGATATCATTGATTTTATCAGATCCTGAAGGAAAACTTGTAGAAATTATTAGTGAATCCGATTTGAGTATAGCTGTAAAAACAAATTTAAATGAATTTGTTGCGGATTTAATTAGTAGAACGCAGGATGATTATGACGAGGTATATGAACACATCGTATCATATGAGGCAGCTGTTGTGGTTGATTCAATTTTGGAAGAAGATGAAAAAGATACAATTTTAAAAGTTTCATCAATTTCAAGATACTCCTTATATGCCGAGGCTAGACAACGTGATCCTGATTGGAAGACATCAGTGACAAACAGGCCGTCAGTTCCCTTCCTGAAAGAGAACCAAATGACATATATTAACCTGGCGGTTCTTTTAAACGCAATCAAGTAAAATTGAATAGATTATTAAAATCCTATTAGAATGAAACTGCGAAGCATTTTATTTCCACTCTTGATTTTAGTAAATCTTATAGGTCTCTTTTTCATCATAGGTCTTTTTACCTATGATGAGATGGAAGCCGAAAATCATAATGTATTAAGTTTATGGAACAACCTTAGAATTTCTGCATATGTTCTATATATAATTACTCTTTCCAATCTTTATTTCTTTTTTTTTCTCATAATTAGAAGGAAATTTAAAGATTAAAAACTTGAATACATCTTAAAAATGATAAAATTAGGATAATGTTAAAGAATTTAATCAACACGAAACTGCAAAACCTTCCTATTGAAGGATTCGATATTCACCTTATTAAAAAATATGAAAAAGTCACTAATAGTGTAGATGAATTTAAGTCTGAAAATTTAGCCTTTTTGCTAATAAGATCAGGAGGATTTAAATTAAAACTTGAAGACGTTATTCAAGATTTGTCGGCACGCGATTTAATTATAATTCCTAAAGACTCAGATTGTAATATTCTTGAAATTCACGATAAACTGCAGATTTATCTAGTTACATTCTCTTCAGAGTTTACGGTTAAAAACTGTCTCAAAAAAGAGCTAATCGACTCGTTTTACTTTTTTATAAGGAAAGAAACAATGAAAGCATCACTGAATGAAAACGAATATTCAGTTTTGTCTCTTATTTATAGGCTTGTATATTATGTAAATGTGAATGCACATAGAGAGGGATATGAAAGTGAGCTACACCGTATAAGTTTAAATTTATTCCTTTATGAACTTAAAGTTATTTATACGAAGTATGTTGGGAATTCGATGCCTAAGTTCACTAGAAAGGAAAATATTGTTATGGAGTTTTTGACAATATTGTCAATTCACTATAAAAAACAGCATCACGTTCAATTTTATGCAGGAGCTCTTTTTATCACTCCAATTTATTTAAACAGAGTGGTAAAAGAAATTACCGGCAAAAGCGTCAAACTATTAATTATAGAGGCACTTATAAGCGAGGCTAAGATTCTTCTGGAAGATGGTCAGCTGAGTTTGGTAGAAATATCAGAAGAACTGGGATTCGAAAGTCTGTCAATTTTTAGGATATTTTTTAAAAAGTACACTTCTTTATCGCTTTCTGATTATCGATCTAATTCTTTTGAAAAATTCAAAGGCAGCTAGTGGTTGATGTAATTATCGAAAAAAAACTATACTATGATGAATAATATATATCCATTAGAATGGTTTGATTCTTTGATACTGCACACTTTTGATCCATTAAGCATGAATATTGACAGTTTGACTGATAATGATATAGCAGTTATTTCTGAGAATATTTCCAAGGAATCTATAAAAATACAGGTGCATATAAAAAATGAAGTTTTTTCATTAAGGAAGAAACGACATATACGCGTCACAGTCAGGCAATATCATTCAACACTAATTTTTCTGCTGGACAGTATTATGGAAAATCGAACGGAAAAGGTCATTCAATCTGACAAAATACGGAAGCTCGCTGATCTTCTCATTTCAAACCTGGATTATCTGATTTCTTTCATCGAGGATAGATTCTCTTATTATTTGAGCCTAGATGAAAGAGTTCCAATTACCTATCTTATGGTTTGCAGAAAGGAACTAGCATTAAAACTGCAAAGAATCAGTAAAAGGAATTTAAGCACTGAGACTGATAAAGTGACAATCAAGCGAGTTGTAAAAATAGTACAGAATGCAATTGAAGCAGAAAACGGAAAGAAACTAACTTATCGCCGGATCCTTTATTTCCGGGAGTTTTTAAAGCTGTTAGAAGAACATAATGATGATATGCAAAATCTTTCCATTTTCACTCCGCTTGACGAACTTCTAATCGACCATAATTTTAATTCGGTGCAATATATTTCAATTCTAACAGAAAGAATGACCGAACAGATTTACAAAACCGAGAAACAATCTTCCAAATTAAACCTGCTTCTGCTATTTTTCAAGGATTTCAAACAGCTTCACTCAAATGTGAAAATAACGTTCGATGCCAGCCATCAGAACATTAAGGATGTTTTGGAAAACTGGTTTGTATCTGAGATCAATTTTCTTCAGAGCAGAGACATAATTGAAGCACAAGATATTTCATCTTCTAAAAAAAGTGGCAATCCCTCGCATCTTGCTGACCAAAATAAAATCCAATGCACACTTTCCTCAGATCAAATGGGGCTGATTTTAAGAGCAACCGATGAAACAAGAATATTGAAAGCAAGATCAATGAGTCTGATTTTTAAAACGATTGTTCCTTATCTGTCAACTCCATTTAAACGAAATTTATCGTATCAGTCCGTAAGAAGTAAGTCTTATAATCCTGAGGAAAAGGATAAAGAATTTGTGATTAAAACATTAGAAAAAATTATCAAACATATAAAAGAATATTAATTTAATTTTTGATATTATGAAAACATTATTAAAAATAGCACTAGTAGTTCTGCTTCTTTTTATCTCGTGCCAGAAAAAAGAACTGGATTCTAAAACTGCTGAAAACATGATTATTAAAAAATACAAATATCCATCTGCTATAGATTTTGAAGTTTTTTGCAGTGATCCTATTCATGCAAGAAGAATGCTGGAATCAGGACTGGAAGAAAAAGGCCTTGTCAAGATAATGAAAACAAGAGAATTTAAAGATCGTGATAAGCCTTTGATCGAATTTACAGCCTTATCAAAAAACTTCTTGCTTGAAACAACTTTAGAGGAAAGAGAATATAAAATACAGAAGGTCAAGATCGGAACGAAAAAATTTGATAAAATCATTCAGATAGCTGCAGAAACTAATGACAACAGAATAGCGGTAGCCGAGTACAATGTAAAATATGATATGAATGCATTTGGAGTACTATGGCCAGGCCTTCCTGCTGAAAAAAAAGAAAAAGCATATTTTACATTCTCAGATAATGGCTGGCAGCTTATTGAGAAGAAAGATGCCGAGCTTATGATGCTTAAGAAAATTACGGAAAAATAAATATCTAAAATCATCAAAAAACAGCCTCCTGTTAAGGAGGTTTTTTTATGGATTTAAATTAATGCACTTCGCATAGCCCCTAATATCATTGCGAGGTACAGGGGTACAGCTGGGGTACAGAAAAAGTTGTACTTGTAGAAGTTTTATTTCCGAAGTTACTTTGGAATGTAAAATAAACCATAATTGTTCTTGCTGGTTTATTCATAGTATGAGAAGATGTTGAATGATAAATGAAAAATGCTATGTTAAATTCTATTTCATGGAACAGTTACCTAGTGGCTGTTGTTACTCTATTAGTTTTATGGTATCTGTATACAGGATTCCGCTATTATTCTTCTGAGATAAAGCAGATTCTCTCGGGCAGAAAGAAAATTGGTTTTCCGTCAATAGGAAAAAAAACTAAAAATGATTCCTTCCCTTCTTCTGACCAGGAAGATGGTAATCCTACAAATCTCAATGAAGCATTTCAAGAATCTTTTGCTACACTTGATGAGGTTAAAGAACTGTCAGCAAGACTGACAGGAGCAGTTTCAGAAAGCGCCGCATTGGGCCGTCCAAAGCAGGAATTCAATAATTACATCAGATTAATACTCTCTGAATATCCTTATGTGAAGATCTCTTCTTTGCGCAGCAATGTGAATAATCTTCTTGTTTACGAAACGAAAAAGTACCCGGAACTGCTTCTCACTTCTAATGAGGCAGACAAACTATGGGAAGAAAATAATTAAATGACAGCAGAAGAACTTTCCCCGTCCGCTCTAGTGCGGTATGGTAAAATGTGACAAGGAGAATAGATGATGCGACGGCGCTGTTCCTCTGCTTTTTGAATTAGTATTAATCTTTAAAAAGATATGAGATGTTGAACGATGGAATAAAGTTAAAGCGTTTTTTTAAAACAAACAAGTTATTAGTAAGCATTATTCTTCTGCTTTTAGTAATTAATGGAAATGCTTATGCCCAAGATGGTGTTGCCGGAATCAATGAAGCCAACCAAAAGGTGAGAAGCTATTTTGATGCAGGGACAGAACTTATGTATGCAGTTGGAGCAATACTGGGACTCATAGGAGCGGTGAAAGTATATCAGAAGTGGAATGCAGGAGATCCCGACACAGGTAAAGTGGCAGCTGCGTGGTTTGGCAGCTGCGTGTTTCTGGTAGTAGTTGCCACTGTGATCAAATCTTTCTTTGGAGTTTAACCAGCATTAAAATGAGCAGTATTTATCAGATTAACAAAGGAATCAATCAGTCAATTGAATTTAAAGGCCTGAAAGCCCAGTACATATGGTACCTGGGCGGGGGTGTCGTGGGACTTATGATTGTTTTTGCAGTGCTTTTCATAGTAGGCATTCCATCTCTTGTCTGTGTGGCTTTAATTGGTACGGCAGGAACTGTGATGGTGATTAAGATCTATAAAATGAGCAGGCAGTATGGTGAATTCGGCATGATGAAAGCTTTATCTGCGAGGCAGATTCCTAAATGTGTTAAGGTGCGGAGCAGGGCTCTTTTTATTAAGTGATAGCTGAAGAACGTTATAGAGATGGAGGTGGATTATGAAAGTCTTAAACTTATATGCCGGAATTGGCGGAAACAGAAAAAACTGGGATGACGTATCGGTTACGGCAGTTGAGCTGGATCCTGCACTGGCAGCATTGTACTCGCAGAACTTTCCAGAAGATAAAGTGATTGTAGGGGATGCACACCAGTATCTTTTGGATCATTACAAAGAATTTGATTTTATCTGGTCATCACCCCCGTGCCAGTCACATTCCTCTTTTCGGCAGAATATCTGCGTGAGATTCCGAGGCACTCCTGCTGTTTTTCCCGACATGAGGCTGTATCAGGAAATTTTATTTCTGCAGCATAATGCCGAGTGTTTATGGGCTGTTGAAAATGTCAAGCCTTATTACACTGTGCTTATCGAACCTGATGCTGCTTTGCAGCGTCATCTTTTCTGGTCCAATTTTCAGATTCCAGAATCTGAAGGACAGGCAATAATTAAAATACGTCATGCACAGATTCCTGAACTGGAAGAGTCTTTAGGTTTCTGCTTAAAGGGATGTAATATTTCAAACAAAAGGCAGGTCCTTCGCAATTGTGTGGACCCAAATCTTGGGTTGCATATCTTAAATACAGCCAGAAGTCTTTATATAAACAAAGTGAAGATTAGTAAAACTAGGAAAAATGGAAAAGGAGTTAGATGATGTTTTACCGATAATGGACGTGCAGCATGACTGCATCTTATCAAAACAGGGAGATATTACAGTGGTTTTTAAGGCTGATCTGCCGGAGATTTTCACAATGTCGGATCAGGAATATGAGGCGTTTCACCAGTCATGGATAAAGGCGATAAAAATTCTGCCGAAGTTCACAGTTTTTCATAAACAGGACTGGTTTTTAGAAAGCAGCTACAAAGCGGACTTTGATAATGAAGACAGCAGTTTTTTAACCAGAAGCAGTGAGAGATTTTTTAATGAAAGGCCATTTCTTGACCACTGCTGTTATATAATGATTACTAAGAAACCAGCAGGAAGAAAAAATTCCAGTTCTTTATTTTCTAATCTAATAAGAAATAAACTGATACCTGATGAAACTCTCAATATGCAGTTCCTTCAGGACTTCATTGACAGTACAGGCCAGTTTAGAAGGATTATGGAAGACAGTGGCTTCATAAGGCTGACAAGACTTCGAAATGATGAGTTGAAAAGCCATAGCAGAAACACAGGCCTTATTGAAAAGTATTGTTTTCTTTCTGAAAATGAAAATTCGTATATCTATAATGATCTCAAGTTTTCAGACGGGATGCAGATAGGGGATAAGCACAGCCAGCTTTTTACGCTTGGAGATGCCGCCGATCTGCCGACGCTCTGCGGTTCAAGAATCAATTTTGACCGTTACTCAACAGACAAAACAAAGTTCAGTATCGGATTTGCTTCAACACTCGGCCAGCTGCTGTCCTGCAATCACATATACAACCAGTATATTTTCATTGAAGATTCGCAGAAAACAATCCAGAAACTGGAGAGCAAAAGATTAAGACTTCAGTCATTGTCTGCTTACAGCAGAGAAAATATGATCGCAAGGGATGCCACAAATGATTCTCTCAATGAAGCTATAGCACAGCAGCGCCTGCCTGTGAAAGCGCATTTTAATGTTCTTGCGTGGACATCCGAAAAAGAAGAACTCAAAGACATAAAAAACAAAGTGTCATCTGCTCTCGCGCAGATGGATGCGGCGGCTAAACAGGAGACAGTTGGAGCTCCGCAGATTTACTGGGCGGGTATTCCCGGAAACGCAGCAGATTTTCCGATGAATGATGTTTTTGACACTTTTACCGAGCAGGCTGTCTGTTTTCTGAATATGGAGACCGGCTACCGATCCTCACTGAGTCCCTGCGGAATACGTCTTGGAGACCGCCTGACGGGAAAGCCTGTTCACGTGGATATCAGCGATGAGCCGGTGAAGATGGGAATCTGCACTAACCGAAACAAGTTTGTCTTGGGGCCTTCTGGAAGCGGAAAATCCTTCTTTACCAATCATATGGTCAGAAGCTATTACGAACAGGGAACTCATATTGTCTTGGTGGATGTTGGTCACAGCTACAAAGGCTTATGCGATATGGTAAACGGCTATTATTTTACCTATGACGAGAAGAATCCGATTCGTTTCAATCCATTTTATATCGGGGAAGGAGACAGTCTTGATACCGAGAAAAAGGAAAGCATCAAAACGCTTTTGCTGGCTTTGTGGAAGAAAGATGATGAAACATTTAACAGAAGCGAATACGTGGCGCTTTCCAATGCCCTGCAGCTGTATTTCGATAAATTGGATAAGGATGAATCCATCTTTCCCTGTTTCAATACTTTTTATGAGTTTTTAAAACAGGAGTTTGTAACGGTTCTTCAGGGTGATAATGTAAAAGATAAGGATTTTGATGTGAATAATTTCCTTTATGTGCTTCGTCCTTATTACAGCGGAGGAGAGTTT
Organism: Flavobacterium fluviatile; assembly: GCF_010645065.1. Lineage (GTDB taxonomy): Bacteria > Bacteroidota > Bacteroidia > Flavobacteriales > Flavobacteriaceae > Flavobacterium > Flavobacterium fluviatile. The sequence goes on from NZ_JAADZW010000001.1 coordinate 208,048, forward strand.
GACTATCTGCTCAATGCTGCTGAAAATCTGGATCTGCTAAAAGAGCGCTTTATTGTATTTGAACTGGACAACATCAAAGACCATCCGATTCTTTTTCCGGTAGTGACCATAATAATCATGGAAGTATTCATCAGTAAGATGAGAAAGCTGAAGGGTATACGAAAAATGATCCTTATTGAGGAAGCATGGAAAGCTATTGCAAAGGAAGGAATGTCAGAATATATCAAGTATCTTTTTAAAACTGTGCGTAAGTTCTTTGGCGAGGCGATAGTAGTGACGCAGGAGGTTGAAGATATTATCTCTTCACCCGTAGTAAAGCAGGCAATCATTAATAACAGCGACTGCAAAATTCTTCTAGACCAGAGCAAGTACCAGAATAAGTTTGACCAGATTCAGGAACTGCTTGGGCTGACCGATAAGGAAAAGGCTCTGGTGCTTTCGGTAAACAAAGCAAATGATCCTTCCAAGAAATACAAGGAGGTTTTTATCTCATTAGGAGGAATGCTGTCTAAAGTCTACAGGACAGAAGTATCTCTGGAAGAATATCTTGCCTACACTACGGAGGAAAGCGAGAAAGTAAAAATGAATGCCTACGCCCAAAAATTTGGAGGAGACATCAAAAAAGGAATTGCCGCTATGGCTCAGGAATTAAGAAGCGGAACTTAAATTAATGTAAAAATGAAAACGAAAATTAAAGCTGTCACATTTTTATTGTGCTTCTTTTTAGTAAGCATGCCTGCAAGACCTGCAGAAAAGACAGCAGCCATGCCTATACTGGAGATTGTAAAGGCAGTTACCAAGAAAGTAATAAAGGCAATTGATCTGGGTATCCAAAGAATGCAGAACAAGACCATCTGGCTTCAGAATGCACAGAAGCAGATTGAAAATACGCTTTCAAAACTGAAACTCGATGAGATTTCGGACTGGACAAAAAAACAGCGTGATCTCTATAAGGATTATTACGATGAACTGCAGAAGGTGAAATCTATTATAACCTATTATCAGAGAATTAAAGAAATTTCAGAAAAACAGACCCGCCTGATTGCCGAATATGAAAAGGCCTGGAATCTTTTTAAAAGAGACGACCATTTCAAGATCTCTGAACTTGAATACATGGAAAAAGTGTATAACGGAATTCTTGGAGAAAGCATGAAAAATATCGACCAGATATTTTTAATCATAGAATCTTTCACCACGCAGATGAGCGATCTGAAAAGACTCGAAATTATAAATACAGCAGCAGATCAGATAGATACAAGTTACAATGATCTGAGACTTTTTAACCAGCAGAATATACTGCTCAGCCTCCAGAGGGCAAAAACGGACGCTGATGTAAATAAAGTGAAACAATTTTACGGAATTCCGTAATCAACTTTAAAAATGATGAAAAAGATAATAATGCTTTTTGTGTCTGTATTTTTATCTGTATGCCAGCTTCAGGCTCAGCAGGCAAAACAGAAAAGGATGCTGGTGCTTCAGATAGCGGCCCTGCGGACATATGTGGATTATGCGGCAAAAGGCTATAAGGCGGTAAAAAGCGGACTTAATTTTATATCAGATGCAAAGAAAGGAGAAGTCAACCTGCACAGCGATTATTTCACATCACTGATATCTGTTAATCCTAAAGTAAAAAACTACGCCAGGGTGGCTGAAATAATCACTCTTCAGATTGAAATTTTTAAGATATATAAAAATACTTTAGCAAGCCTCCCCCAGGATGATCTGTTTCACGGAAATGAACTTGAATACATTGAAAGGACTTTCAGGCGTCTGTTTGACAGCTGTGATGACAATCTTGATATACTGTTTCTGATCACAACCAGTACATCACTTGAAATGAAAGATGATGAACGCATTGAACGTATTGATAAGCTTTATGAAGCTGCGCGGGATGATTATGCTTTCTGTAAAAAATTCAGCGGTGAGATTAAACTTCTGGCATTATCAAAAGCAAGAGAAAAAAATGATGTAAAAAAAGCCGAAGTTCTGCTTGGCCTATAAACACTAATAACATGAAAAAGTTACTTATATATTTTGGAATGCTTTTTCTGATGTGTATGCCTTTTTCGGTAAAGGCGCAGTCAGCCGAAATCCAACAGCTTATTTTAAATATTGAAAAGCTGTCGCAGTTTAAAAAGATATTAAGCGACATGAAGAAAGGATATGATATTCTCAGCGGAGGGTATAAGGCTGTCAAAGATATGTCGGAAGGAAATTTTTCACTTCATAAGACTTTCCTGGATGCCCTGATGCAGGTAAGTCCTGTTGTTAAGAATTACAAAAGAGTCGGGGATATTATTGATTATCAGTTTATGCTTATGAGGGAAAGCAGAAAAGGGATAGACCGTATCATTAAAAATCAAAGTTTCAGGCCGCAGGAAATCCAGTATTTTGAAAAAGTGTATTCTAATTTAAGCAGGGAAAGCCTTAGAAATTTAGACGAACTGACTTCCATCGTAACAGCTGATAAACTCCGAATGAGCGATGACGAAAGACTTGCAGCTATTGACAAGATATATGAAGATATGCAGCAGAAGGTGCTCTTTCTAAATGATTTCAACGGATCAATATCAGTGTTTTCAATGCAGCGTTCTAAGGAGGCTAATGATGTGAATGCGGTGCGGAACAGTTATCAGTTTAAAAATTAACTCTGGTCTTATGATAAATATTTTCAAATCAGCTGTATTAGTTTTAATGCTCTTTTTGTTCCCTGAAGCAGTTTCTGCACAGGGACTCGGAGATAATATAGGCAGTCTTCATGCAGTTCTGGAAAAGCTTTACGATGATATGATGCCGCTTTGCAGCAATCTTATTGGAGTCGGGCAGGGGCTGGCGGGTTTTGCTGCTATTTTTTATATCGCTTCCAGGGTCTGGCGTCATATTGCCAATGCGGAACCGATTGATTTTTATCCGCTCTTCAGGCCCTTTGTGATTGGTTTCTGCATTATGATTTTTCCTTCTGTTCTGGCGCTCATAAACGGGGTCATGAAACCAACAGTTACTGCCACAGCTTCTATGGTTGAGGGGTCAAACAAAGCAATCGAAGTGCTGCTGAGAGAAAAAGAAAAAGCAGTCAAAGAAAGCGTACCTTGGAAAATGTATGTCGGAGTGCTGGGCACAGGCGACCGCGACAGATGGTATAAATACACCCATGACGGTGCAGATCCTTCAGATGAAGGACTTATGGAAGGAATCGGAAATGATGTAAAATTTGCAATGGAGAAAGCGTCATATAGTTTCAGGAATTCTGTAAAGGAATGGGTTAGCGAAATTCTGAGAATTCTTTTCGAAGCTTCTTCATTGTGTATTGATACGCTCAGAACATTTCAGCTTGTGGTGCTGTCCATTTTAGGACCTCTGGTGTTCGGTATTGCAGTCTTTGACGGATTCCAGCATACCCTGACGATCTGGCTCGCCAGGTATATAAACATTTATCTCTGGCTTCCCGTTGCCAACATTTTCGGCAGCATTATCGGGAAGATTCAGGAACAGATGCTGAGGCTGGATATCTCACAGATTAATACTTCGGGAGATACTTTTTTCAGCAGGACCGATATCGGATACTTGATTTTCATGATTATAGGAATTGTGGGGTACTTTACTGTGCCTTCCGTGGCCAATTATATCGTGCATGCATCAGGAGGAAGCGCATTGGGACACAAAGTGACAAGCCTGTTTGGCGGGTCAACTTCTACTGTGATTGGAGGTGCTGCCACTGGAGCAGGAATGGTAATGGATTCAATGGGAAATGCAACGGGCAGAATGAGCCAGAGCATGTCATCTTCAGCAGCTGCGTCGCCTTATTTTGAGGAAAAAGGAAATTACATGAGCGAGAAGCTCAAGGGAAACTCTAAAAATTAAAAGCACTCGATTATGTTTAGTAAAATGAAAAATATAGATACTGCTTTTCGTCATATAAGAGGATTTACAATGCTGGTTATTCTTAGCTGCGCTGCTATAACCTCTTATTCTATTTATAAAAGTTTCAGTTCCGTCGCTTTGATGCACGACAAGGTTTATATCCTCGCAAATGGAAAGGCGCTTGAGGCATTTGCATCAGACCGTAAGGATAATGTACCTATTGAAGCAAGGGATCATGTCAGGACATTCCATCAGTTTTTCTTCAGCCTTGACCCAGATGATAAAGTAATTAAAGCCAATGTTACCAAGGCCTTGTATCTGGCCGATAATTCTGTTAAACGGATATACGATGATTTAAAAGAAAACGGATATTATTCGGGAATTATATCAGGAAATATAAGCCAGACTGTTATTGTAGACAGCGTCCGCATTGATATTAATGAATATCCCTACCGCTTTAAATGCTATGCCCGGCAGAACATTATAAGGACAACAAGCATATTGAACAGAAATCTGATTACAGAAGGAACGCTGCGAAATGTTTCAAGGAGCGATAACAATCCGCATGGTTTTCTGATTGAACGCTTCAATACTCTTGAGAATAAGGATTTGGGAACAGTAAACCGAAAGCCATGAGAAGACTGATGCGAAAACAAAAACAGAATGTAAAGTCTTCAAGGTCATATATGATAATCAGATTCTGGTGGGTAACAAAAATGAATAGGCTGACTAGAGACCTTTCAAATTCACAGCTTAAGTTTTCAGTAATCATTTTTGCGGCCCTTGGAACGATTTTATGTGTTTATAACGCATTGAGCGGTTTTCTGTCAGAAAGTCAAAAATCAATGAGCATTGATGCAGTAAAAGTGCTTAAGCCTGCTTATAGTGATAAGGGAGGCCATATGCATTCTCTGGATCTGCCATTTAACAAATATGCTGAGAGATCCAACCTCAGCAGATATATTGACAGTGTGATAAATGAAGCAGACTTAACCGATTTGTCTAAAAATCAAAATTCCAACGCTGAAGATTTTAGCATCAGTCCGAAGCTCAAGTCAACTAATTCATCTAACTATAAAAAATAAGATTATGGAACATAAAACACTTTCAGCCAGAGAGAAAAAGAATCGCAGTATGATGCTGGTTCTTCCACTGCTTGTTCTTCCATTTATAACCATGCTGTTCTGGGTGCTTGGAGGAGGCAAGGGAACAGAAAATCCAATTTCAGGAACTAAAAAAAAAGGATTTAATATGCTGCTTCCAAATCCAAAACTAAAGGAAGATTCCAGTTTGGATAAAATGAGCTATTATGACCAGGCATCAATTGATTCGATAAAACTGCAGGAACAAAAAAAGAAAGATCCTAATTATTCGGTTGGTGCGGAAGATAATGATAATCTTGAATCAAAACGTTTTTTTGATACGGATGAGGTTGCATGGAATGATAAACAAAACGGACTGAAAACAGACTATCTAAAACCAGATAATGAAAAGAAGATGTACCAGAAACTTGAAGCGCTCCAGAAAGCTATTGCGGAGCCTCCAAAAGAATATCAGAGCGGTCAGGATATGAGGGAATTTCAGTACCAGAAAATGCCTCACGGTGAATCAGCCGAGTTGAAAAATCTTGAACAGCTCATGGCAGCCATGAGTGCGCCTTCTGAGCCTGATCCTGAACTTGCCCAGCTTGGCGGCATGCTGGAAAATATTCTGGATATCCAGCATCCAGAACGTGTACAGGAAAAACTGCGTCAGAACTCAAAGCTTCAAAAAGGAAAAGTTTTTTCAGTGAGCAGAAAAGCTGAAGAGCAAAACCTGAGCTCTCTTCAGACAAACAAAGTAAATTATGAGCAGTCAGCAAATTCATTTTATTCGCTTGATGGTGAAATCAACGATGAACAAAATCAGAACGCAGTTGAGGCAGCTGTTCATGAAACGCAGACGATTGTCAACGGTTCTATTGTAAAAATCAGACTTGCAAGTGACGTTTTTATCAATGGCGTACTAATTCCAAAAAACAGTTTCGTTTTTGGGACAGCGTCACTTAAGGGAGAAAGGCTTGAAATAAAGATCAATACCATAAAATACCAGAATTCCATTTTCCCGGTTGAACTATCCGTCTTTGATATAGACGGCATTAAAGGCATTTACATTCCTGGAACTATAAACAGGGATGTAGCAAAAGCATCCGCTGACAGGTCCATGCAGAGTATTGGACTGGTAGGAGTCAGTGATTCTTGGGGAGCTCAGGCGGCAGGAATGGGAGTGGAGGCAGCCAAATCACTTTTAAGCAGGAAAGTTAAGCTGATAAAAGTAGCAGTCAAGGCAGGTTACAAAGTGCTTCTCTACGATGAAAAAGAAAAGAATGAACAATAACTTTAAACTAAAAGAAAATGAAAAATTTAAAGACACTAATTATCACATTTATTTTTCTGGCTGGTTTTTCAGTTTCTGCACAGTATGATGCTAAAGCCGAATTTAATAATATACAGCTTAGCTATTCAAAAACCACCAGCATTTTATTTCCGTATGCGGTAAAAAGCCTGGATATCGGAAGCCGTGATGTTCTGGTGCAGAAAGCTAAAGGAGTGGAAAATATACTGCTTCTTAAAGCTGGAAAGCAGAATTTTCCGCAGACTAACCTGACTGTTGTAACATCTGACGGCAATCTTTACAGTTTCATTTTAAATTTTGATGATCTGTGTCCTACATTAAATGTGGATGCACGATTACGAATTGGCGAGGATAAATCGCTGCTGTTTTCCCTTGAGAACGAAAACCAGAAAGAAATAAAAGAATATGCACTGCTTGCTTTATCCAAGAAAAATAAGGTAAGCGGACTGGGCTCAAAAAATGCAGAAATTGAGTTTAAGGTTGACGGCATTTTTATTCATCAGGATGTGATGTATTTCAGAGTGTTTTTAGGGAATGATTCCAGAATTAATTACGATGTGGATCAGCTTCGTTTTTTTATCCGAGACCAGAAAAAATCCAAAAGAACTGCAGCTCAGGAAATAGAACTGACACCGCTTTTATGCACCGGAGAATTTAGCAGGATTTCCGACAAATCAGAAACTACAGTAGTATTTGCTATATCTAAATTTACGATACCAGAAAAGAAGAAATTCACAATGCAGGTCTTTGAGAAAAATGGAGGCAGGAATCTTGAACTTAATATAAAAAATAGGCACCTGGTAAATCTTGAAATACTGGGTAACTTATAATCAGTACTAATTTTAAATGTGAATATCATGAACGAGAAAAATGTACAGTATCTGAAAGACCAGTTAAAATATACTGGATTCGGAGAAACTTTTGATGCTGAATTAAGAGAGAATATCCAGAAAGGGGATAAGGATTTTAAATTGATGCATACAGGTATTATGAACAATGGTGTCTCTAACAAAGATACAGTAACCGTTGAACTGAATTTTAAAAAATCCGACCAGAGCGATATGTATTTTTTCAATAGCTATCAGGTTAATCTCCAGAAAGAGGATAATAAGCCGGGATTGGAACAGACTTTTTATATTAATAATGATAATACCAGCATCACTCTCAAAGAGGCGTATAATTTGATGGAGGGCAGATCGGTCAATAAGGATTTAAAGAATAAGGACGGTGAAGCCTATAATTGCTGGATTCGTATGGACTTCAAAGAAAGTGACGACCGTGGAAATTTCAAATTGCAGCATTATCATCAGAACTATGGATATGATCTGGAAGCTTCGCTGGAAAAGCATTCTATAAAAGAACTGCTGACACCGCAGTACAAGGAAGATCTGATGAACTCTCTGAAAAAAGGCAATCTGCAGTCCGTAACTTTTGTTGTAGGAGGAGAGGAGAGGAAACAGTTTGTGGAAGCTAATCCGCAGTTTAAGACTATTAAGGTTTATGATTCTTCTCTGCAGAGAATAAATGACCGTGAAAGCAAGAACGAGAAGCAGTCGCAGACCAAAGGAAAGAGCGCAGACTTGGCTGACAATTCCGATGAGACCTCTCAGAAAGAAAAAAAAAGTAATTCCCGTTCAAAAAAAACGGGCAGATCGGTTTAAGGTGCTTAAATAAATTAAAACTGAGTTATGTCTTCTGAAAACAATCGAGTAGAAAATGAGATAAAAGTCTGGCAGTCCAAGGAAGAAAAATTAAAATTTTTATTTCAGAACAGCCCTAATATAGAACGCTCTTTTGGCATAGAGAAACTGAAATTTTTTAAGATGCTACTTTTTAAATATGAAAAGACGAAAGCTGTAGATGAAAAAATAACTCTCAGGTTTTTGAAGCATGAATATAATAAATTGAAGCATCAAGTTTATCCCAATATCATTGTTAGGCTTGTAAATGAAGCGCTTAGTGCTGTCGCTTTTCAAAGGATAGATAAGCGGGATTATCTTAGAGGTCTGGAATTAAACAAGAAAACTTTAGAGGAACAGCTGATAAAATGCGGTTTTCATGAGGCTTATGGCAAAGTATTGGCGAATATGCAGGAACAGCTGTTAAATTTTACTGTTCCTGTTTCTTATCACATCTCAGAAAATGAGCGGCTTGAACATTCCCTGCAATTTGTAAAAGATGCGCAAGGGGCCTACCAATTTGATGGATTTAGATCAATTCTTCATACAGATTCATCGCCATCCAGCCGCTGTACACATTACTTTAAGAATGAAAAACCTGAGAGCTTCAGCGCTGCAGAAGCATACGAAATGCTTGCAGGAAGAGCAGTTCTAAAAAGCGGAACCTGGAAACAGTTTAACTTCAACGACAGGGATCTTAATGACAATTATCGGATGCATGAATTTCCAGATGCGTATGGATACAATGTGAGCAATGCTTTACGGACTGTTCCTCTTAAAAATGATGACTATGAGACATTCGAATCCTTGGCCGATTCTTTGAAAAAGGGCAGGAGGGAAGAAGTTGTTCTTATGATACAGGGGAGAGAAATGAAAGTTTTTTTGGAAGCAAATCCACGCTTTAAAACCTTGAATTTTTATAACGACAGGATGCAGAAACTTAGTTTGGCGGAAATTAAAAACGGCTGTAAAATTAGCCCGCTGAAACCGCGGCAGAATATTGAGACTCAGACAGCAAAAAAATCTCATCATATGTGATTTTTCCAACACATGTACAGTTATGGAAAACCTTAAGCTTTTATCGGGATTTTTTAAGGCAATTGAAAATGACTTCAGGATCAGCACAACTCACATTGCAATTTTTGCGGCCCTGCTTGAATTTCGCGCAAGCAGGAATTTTATAAATCCAATACAGGCATACAGTATTGAAATCCAGGTTATCGCTAAGGTCGTATCTCCAAAAACTTATCATAAATGCATGCGCGAATTAGATGATTACGGTTATCTTATTTATGTCCCGACAAAGAATAAGAATAAAAGAAGCAGTGTTTATTTTTATCTGGAATAAGCTTTGTTGCAATTTTTTTGGAAACAGAAAGATCTTTTTTAAGTATATGATTTATTTTTTTGTAAGGATTTAAGCTGGTATTTTATGGAAGAATTTATAACAAAAGATGATTTAAGGCAGTTTGGACTGTTAATGACCGATACAATCCGTAATGCGGTTGCAGAAGCTTTTAATGCAGAAAATATTGTAAGAGAACCTGAGTGGCTGAAGAGTAAGGCTGTCCGCAAGATGCTCGACATTTCTGCCGGATCTGTTCAAAATCTTAGAACATCACAAAAAGTACGTTTTAAGAAAGTGCTTGGATCCTATTATTACAATAGAGAAGATATTCAAAAACTTTTTATTGATGAAAAAGACTAAGAAATTAAAAGATAGCAATATCATGAAATATCTTTCAGTTTATATTGCTGACCCAAAGCTTAATGTCTGGCATTTGTCAATTTTAACGGCAATATTAGGGTTGGGTTACAGACAGGGGCAAGGAAGGACGATACAAGTCAGCCGAAGTAAGATAATGGAAATGGCGCATGTAAATACACTACCCACTTATCACAAATATTTTAAACAGCTGCAGGATTTAGGTTATATTAAATACAGCCCGTCTTATCATCCGGGTTATAAAAGCGAAGTTAAACTATATAAAAAGAGGCTATCTCAGCAATTTTGAGATAGCCTTTTTGATTTTAATTGCCAACTGGAAGAAAGTTTCAAGAAGTTATACTGTATTTCTTTTTGATTGCCTGGATTTCTTTTTCAAGTCTTCCGAGAACCGCTAAATCTTGTTTTGAAATCTTTGAAGCGTTTTTGTTCAGCTTTTTATTTAGAATTGACATTTCGCGGCCAATTGTTTTCTGTTCTGTAATGGCATACGCTTCGGTCTGCTTCACTGATGCATGGCCGAGCAGTTCTTTAACTACGTTTATAGGAACATTGTTGTTGAGTGTGACTGTGCTTCCAAAAGTGCGGCGTGCTATGTGGGTATTTAATGTAAAAGGAAATCCGCACAAGACCGCAATCTCTTTCAGGTACTCATTCATTTTCTGATTCGATGATACAGGAAGTACAGTTCCGCGCTGGAGACACAGCGGGTGCTCTTTATATTTTTCAACTATCTGAAGTGCCTGAGGAAGTAGCGGTACATTAGTGGTAGAATTTGTCTTCTGTCTTTCGGACATAATCCATAAATTGCCGTCAATGCCTTCTTTTATATCCGTTTTCTTCAATTGATAGGCATCTATGTAAGCCAGTCCGGTGTAGCATTGAAAAACGAATACATCCCTTACCACATTGAGTCTGTCGGTTGTGAAATAATGCCTTTCCAGTTCATGCAATTCCTGAGCGGTAAGGGGTTTTTTTACCAGTTTTGTTTTACGTCCCTTAAAGTTCTTAAAAGGGTCTTTGGTGATTAATTCCTTATCAATGGCGCGGATCACAATCTTCTTGAAATTTGCAATGTATTTAAGAGTGGTGTTGTTGCTGCAGTCGCGTACTGTTCTAAGGTAGAACTCAAAGTCCTTCACAAATTCGAGATTCAAATCTGCAAATTCAACATCCTCCTTTTTAAGTTTGAATCTGATAAATGCTGTTAAATGGTTTTTAGTGATTGTAAATCTGTCGAGAGTACCTTTGGCATATCCTCTTCCAAGAAGCGCCTTCATTTCATCATTATGCTTTTGAAATTCTTCCAGCACCTTAATCTTTGGCGCTGTCCGTCCCAGAACCTCGTCCATAATTTTCTCAGCGGTTATAAGTTTGCCGCTGTACATCATTTCGGTTTTGATTTCATTGATTTTTAAAGTCAGAGCATCCAAAAAGAAGTTTATTGACTTTGCATCTTCCTTTGAGCCGACTGCTCTTTCAAACCTTTGATCCCATCGCGTATTATCCCATTTTCTCTTTGTTGAGCTTTCCTTGCGGATACCGTCAACAGTTATTCTGAAATATACGATCCATTCTTTACTTTCTATTTTGGGTCTTTTTAAAAAGAATCCCAAACCAAAACTGCTTTCCAACATAATCCTACTTTTTAAATTAATAAATGTAGAATAATATTACTGCCAAATCAAGTCGTTAATCTCGTTAACCCCTGTGAAATAAGGGATTTTTGCTGTTTCTGGTGCACTTTTCTCTGCGCCTGAAAGTGCACCGATTCTGCACCTTTAATTTTGTGAGCTTTTATAAATATTGAAAATAGGCTTTAAACGAAAAAGACCCGCAAATCGTTGAATTTGCAGGTCTTCAGACATTTTTTATGGCTTTTTGAAAAGATTGAAAACTTTAAGTTTTCCGGCTTTTCGGCCTTTCCGTGGGGAGAGCAGGATTCGAACTTAAGTCTGGAAGCCCGCTTATTTGCTGCGTTTTGTTTATTTTAAAACTGGTATTGCCACGATTTTGCCATAAAAATAAAACTGTTAATTTTTAAGTATTAATGTTTTGATTTTTAATAGGTTATTTTGTTTTTTGTTTCCGTAATTCTTTTGGCGGTAAATTTAATTGTTTTTCTTGTCAAATTGATTGTTTTGTCCTGTTTTTTACCTGTATTCTATCTCGAAATAATTTAGTATTGATTTGTAAGTATCCTGAGCAGTGAGACATGTGTCCATTAGGTATTCTTTTACATTATTCCATTCCTGAAGTCCCCTGTAATAAAATAGTTTCAGCTGTTCATCTATTATAAATGGGACTATATTGTTGGCCAGACATTCCTTAAAAATGATTAATCTCCCTACACGGCCGTTTCCATCCTGAAAAGGATGTATAATTTCAAATTTATAATGAAAATCGATAATGTCTTCGATACTTTTATTTTTTATGGCATTGTAATCCGACAATAGTTCTTTCATCTTTTGAGAAACTTCTTTAGGCGGACAGGTCTCATTGCCCCCCACTTCATTTGGCATTCTTTTGTATTCCCCTACATTAAACTAATCTTTTCCACTATCAGAAGTTCCGGACTTTAATAAAAAATGGAGTTCTTTAATGATGGATTCGGTAAGCTTGTTATTTGCTCTTTCAATAATAAAATCAATGCATCTAAAGTGGTTAGAAGTTTCAATAATGTCATCTACATTTACACTTTCTTTAGATGCTCCAATTGTATTGGTTTCAAAAATATATCTCGTTTGATCATGGCTTAGCCTGCTACCTTCAATTTTATTCGAATTGTAAGTTAAATCTATCTGCGTGCGGTGGTAAATACCACCTTTTAGCTTCATATTCTTTTGTTCTTTCAGAGTTTCCAATAAAACATTTGTACTTTCTTTTTTTTTTTTTTGAAATTACGGCATCTTCGGGAATATTCCACGTTTTACCGGTTAGGAACGACCCTTTTAATTTTCCTGTAGAACAATAATTACGAACCGTCCTTTCAGAGAGATTCAGTTTTTTTGCAAATTCAACTACCGAAAGATACTTCATGTTTTTAAATATGATTCCGTTATCGGCAATATAAGCTAAAAATATTTAGTAATAAATGCTTTTTTGCCGATATTGGAAATGTGTTGTACCAAACTCTTATTCAAAGCTAATTACTCAAGAATATTATACAATGAAAAACAGCTTCTTTCATTATAAAGTTTATTTTAACCGCCATAGCGTTTTGTGGCAAAATTGAAGTTAGCTCTACTCTCTTTTATACTGCATTCAAGCCTGTTAAGTTCCCGGGTGATTTCCCTGATCCAATAACGTTTCTCGGAACTGGCAAATATTTCAGAAATTTTTTTCTTTAGGGAAATTATTTGCAGTTTTTTTTCTAGTGTCCCATTATTTTTCCATCTGCCCAAAACCCTGCACATCTGCACGAGTTTATATTTTTCCCCGTTATTTTTTATATTTTTATAACTTGAATAACCTCATATTTTATTTTGCAAAATAATAATTTAACGTTAATCCCTTATATAGAACCGTCTAGTATAAAAGTATCGTGATAGAAGCAGGGCAGCTATCAAAGTCTAAAACAAGCGTTCGTTCTCAAAAATTAAAATCCGGCAGTGTAAATATCTCAACAATATTTTAGAACAGGATCATCGTTTTATCAATTGGCGCATACAAAACGGATTATGATTTAAAAGTTTTGAATCGGTAAAAAGTAAATTGAGTGGAATTGAAGTTGTGCATATGCTTAGAAAGAATCAGATGATTAGGACAGAGATATCTATGTTTTAAATCATTCCGAAAATCGGCGAGATAATTTTTAAATAGTGATATTCTTATATTTGATTCTGATAGATGTGACAGAACCCATAAATTTGTTAATAGTATTTTCTTGTTAAAAAAAACATACGAATAATTGTTTTTTACGGATTAATTTTTAAATACGATCCTTTAAAATTTTGATTTAGAACGGTCATTTCAATAGGGGTACTAGTGTCATCAGGTGTTACCTCAATTGCAGCTTTTCCGTTTGCCATTTTGATGGCTTCTGTTCCAGTAGGTGTTCCTTGGTTTTTAAGGGTTTTACCACCTTTTAAACATTGAAAATAGATGCGCTCTTCATAATCCAAACAACGTAAATTATTTTGATCTATAGCTGTTGCGGTTACCAAATAATTCCCGTTGGCCAATTTTTCAGAAGAAAGTGTTAGTCCTGCAGCAGCTTCATTTTTCTCAAAACGGTAGTTTACGGTAATTTCATCTTTTACTATTTTTCCGTCTTTGTTCTTTCCTTCTGCTACCAATTTGTTTGCGCCTGCTTCAAAAGTAACCTCCCAATTCAACCCTTGTGCTGGAAACGCTTTTAAATCTCTTTTTTTAGTTCCTAGGGACTTTCCGTTCTGATAAAAGGTAATCTCATCGCAATTGCTATACACGCTTAAAGTTCTAGGTTTTCCTTTCTCACCTTGTCTTTCGGTCCATGTATGTGATTCGATGTATGCAAAAGGAGTTGTGCTCCAGTAACTTTTAAATACATAATAAGCATCTTTGGGATTTCCGTTACGATCCATAATTCCTTTTTGATTCATATATGGGATATCATCTTCAGGGCGTAGGGGAGTGGCAAAATCTTTAAAAGCCCATTGAATGTTCCCTACAAATTCAGGATCATTTTCAGAAACATGCAAGTGCCAATCGAATAAATCAACAATATAATTTTCGCTCCAATCACCAATTTGTGCAATATTGGCAACTTGTGTTTGTACTATAGCTTCTTCCCAACCTTCTGCTTGAATGACACCTTCTCCAGTAACAGGCTTTTCAGTATGACGCCCTACTTGACTATCACCACCGTATTCAGCATGGATAAAATGTTTGTATTGTTTTTTGTAGATATCAAGCGCTTTTTGATAGCTTTTATAACTTCCTGAATACCAACCTGACCAGATAGAAGGAGAAAACACATCTACAATTTCGGCACCTTCGTAATATTTTCTAACAGCTGTTTTACGACTTGGGTCTAATTGATGTGAAAGATTGTTTAGCTCTTTCAAAAAAGTATTGGTTCTTTCGATATTGCCACCATCTTCAAAATCGGGAAGCCAGTTCATTTCATTACCTAGCGACCAAATGATAATACTAGGATGGTTATAGTTTTGTTGAATCATCTCTGTCAACATATTTTTAGCGTTGGTTTGCCACGTTTGGTTTCCTAAACCACCACGACACCATGGCAATTCATCCCAAACTAATAAACCAAGTTCATCACAAGCTTTGTACACTTCTGGATCTTGCGGATAATGAGCCAAACGTACAAAATTGGCCCCCATTTCTTTAATTTGTTCCATATCGGCACGGTGCTGCTTGTTTGACATGGCCGCACCAACTCCAGCATGTTCTTCATGACGGTGTGTTCCTCTAATTAAGAGTCTCTTCCCGTTAAGGTAAAAAGAACCATGATCTTTAAATTCGAACCAACGCAATCCTACTTTTTCGGTAAGGTTATCAATTACTTCTTTATTTTTTATAAGAGCAGTTTCTACGGTATATAAATTCGGATTGTCTGTATCCCACAGAATTGGGTTTTTAAGATTATCAAAAGTAAGTGTAGCAGCAGCTGCTTTGACAACGACAGTTTTAGAAGCAACCACTTTTCCACTTGGATTTTTAAGTACTGCTTTTAAACTTGTATTTGAATTTTTATCCCAATCATTTAGACTAAAATCTAATTTTATAGTCGCTGTTTTTGCACTAACATTTGGCGTGTTTACTTTCAAGTTGGCAATGTGAGTTTTATTCATTTCCAGTAACCAAACGTCTCTGGTGATTCCGCCGTAGATGTAAAAGTCACTTTTTTGAGAAGGAATAATTTCAATATTATAACTATTATCCACACGAACGATTATTTCGTTGGCTCCTTCTTTTAGAAATGAAGTAGCATCAATTTTAAAACCGATATAACCACCAATATGAGTGCCTGCTTTTTTATTATTAATGTAAACAGTTGTGGTAATATTGGCACCCTCAAAGTATAAATAATAGTTCGTTGTAGCGTTTATATTTGAAATTTGAAGGTTTTTCTTGTACCAACTTGCACCGCGACGGTATCCTGGCTCTAAATCAGTTACATCTTCGCTGTTCCAAGTATGAGGTAAATTGATTGTTTGCCAATTTGCTGTTGAATTGATCTTTTGCAATTGGTCGGTATTGTTTTCGACGTACTGCCAATTTGCGTTTAAATTAGTCGTTTTTCGACTGTCTTTTGTTTGCGCATTTGCAGTAAATCCTACTAGAAAAGTAACAACAGCGACATAAAATTTTTTTGTTTTTGAGAGGTTGGATAGTGGCATGTTTAAATCGATTTTAATCGTAATAATGTTTCTAGGAAATAATAATCTCCGTAAACAATTGGTTCGTCTATTTCATCATTTTTAGGCCAGTTTCCAGTACTGTGGTCTAAGATAAAAGGGCCTTTTACAGTTGCATCTAAAATGTAGTTTTTGCTGTTCAGTGTTTTTACAACTTTTTCAGCATAGGCTAAGTATGTTTTGTTTTTAGTATAGGTGTACAACTCTACTAATCCTGAAGCCATACAAGTAGCAGCCGATACGTCTTTTGGTGCATTTGGAATTTTTGGATCTATAAAATCCCAGTACGGAATGCCATCTTGCGGCATGTTTTTGTTGGTTATAAAATAGTTTGCTGTCGCCTCTGCTTGTTTCAGATAAGCAGGATTTTTGGTGTAACGGTACATCATGGTGTAACCGTAAACAGCCCAAGATTGACCTCTAGCCCAAGAGGAAGCATCATTGAAGCCTTGATGCGTAACTTTGGCTTTGGCTTTTCCTGTAATGGTATCATACACGACTACGTGAAAAGTGCTATTGTCTGGTCTGAAGTGATTCTTTAAAGTAGTGTTGGCATGATTTACGGCAATATCTTTATACTTGGTATCACCTGTAATAATCGATGCTTCACACAGCAATTCCAAATTTAACATATTGTCAATAATCACTGGGAATTCCCAAATGTCTTTATTAAAATCCCAGGAACGGATGGCCTTTACTTTTTTATTATAACGTGTAATTAAGGTATTTGCACTTTCAACTATAATCTTTTGATAAGCAGCTTTTTTGCTAGGATCTAATTTGGCTCCTGTTCCGAAACTGCAATACACTTTAAAACCCATATCGTGAGTCTTGCCGTTGTGTTTTTCTTTTTCGATAAATGCCGTCCAAGCAATCGCTTTCTCTTTATAAGCATCTTTTCCTGTTAAGGCATACAATTGCCAGAGATTACCAGCAAAAAATCCACTGGTCCAATCTTTAGAGGGGACTTTTTTAATTACGCCCGTTGTTGGGGTCATAGCCCTAGGAAAGCTAAGGGAATCTACAGGATAATTAACTAGTGATTCATAACGGGTTTCATATAGCCGGTCAAGCGACGAATCGCTTGACGGGGCTAAAGAAGTACGTTCGCTTTTACATGATGTAATCATTATCATGCAAACAATTATACTGCTTAAACTAAGTTTAATCATAAATATTAACGTTTAATAACCAGCATTGTTTGGCAATAAGTTTGGATTTCTATTCAATTCATCACCAGGTAATGGAAAATAGTAGTCTCTTTTTGGATCAAAGTTCGGCTGTGGTTCATTACCTGTAGGACTAAATACTTCTGATCCTAGCTTTAAACGTTTGATATCAAACCATCTTCCAAATTCGAAAGCCAATTCCAACCTTCTTTCATTAAGAATTCGTGCTCTAAGATCAGTTTGAGAAAGACCTGCAGGAACATCAACTGGAAAGTTACTCATTTTTCCGCCTTTATTTCTTGCTCTAAGTAAAAGACGGTTTACATAACCAGTAGCTTCTGGTGAACCTGGAGTAATTTCATTCAATGCTTCAGCAGCAATCAATAATACTTCTGCATAACGCATTATAAAATAATTGTTATCAGATTCGCGTCCGTTTGAACCAGCGACACCTGCATAACGGTTGTATTTTGCAATATGAGGTCTGTTTACAGCCAAAGAAGACATTGACGTAAATTTGGTATAATCGACTACTTTTCCATTTCTAACGGCAGTAGTATCAAAACTCACTGCTCTTCTATAGTCTCGTGCATCCCAGTCATTAAAAACTTTAAGAGTAGGAACCGCTACCGACCAACCTTCACCATAACTATGAGATTGGTCACCTCTTATACCTGTTAATGAGGCTAAATAATCTTGACCTAAATCGCCCACTCGTGATTGACCTATAAAATCTATGGTGAATAAAGGTTCTTTTAAAGTAGCTGTTTTGGTCGAACGAAATAAATCTTGAAAATCAGCTTCTAAACCTAATCCAAAAGTTGTTTCATTATCAATTACATATTTAGATTCTGTATATGCATTTTGAAAATCACCCAAAGTTAAGTAAACAGAAGCTAAATATGCAGCCGCTGTTCCTTTTGTTGGTAAAGATTTTACTTTTTGTTTGTTAGGTAACCATTGTTTTGCATATTGTAAATCACTAATGATTTTGTTGTAAACTTCGTTTTCAGGTGTTTTCGATAAAGTATTTACATCATTTACATTAGAAACTGCAAAATCAATATAAGGAATCGCTCCAAACAGACGTACTAAGTTATAGTAGGCGAACGCTCTTGCAAAATAAGCTTGTGCCGCAATTGCATTTATTTCCGCTTCTTTTCCAGTGACTCTTTTTGCACCATCAATTGCTTGATTGGCAGCGCCAATAATAGCGTATGATTGCGGCCAGAAGCTTGCCACCATAGCACTTTCATCCGTCATGGTAAATTTGTTAACTTCTACACGAGCAATAGAGGTAGTTTGATCACCGATATCAGCCATGTCACCTCTTAACAAAAGTGAAACGGTTAATTTTCGTCCCCAATATTTTTCAGATGCCATGTAAGCAAAACTACCATTAACGGCAGCTTGTACATCGGAAGGACTTTTAAAGAATGATTTTGGTGCTAAAATGCCTACAGGATTTTCTTCTAAATCTGAACAGCTTATCAGTAGCGCCGCTGAAAATATGCATATAATTATTTTTTTCATTTTGATTTCTTTTTACAATTAAAATTTAAAGTTGATACCCATAGTAAATGTTTTAACATTTGGATAACTTCCGTAATCCAACCCTAAGTTGGTATTACTTCTTACATTATTATTGTTTTGGTAGTTTACCTCAGGATCTGCTCCAGGATATTTAGTTTGTGTCCATAAGTTTTGAGCACTTACATACACTCTAATTTTTTCAATTCCTGTAGTACTTAAAAAATCGGTTGGTAAATTATATCCAAAAGAGATATTTTTCAAACGAATGTAACTTCCATCATATACATATCTTGATGTGATACGTTTTGCTCTACGAGCATTCATCGGAACATTGGTATCTGTATTGGTTGGTGTCCAAGCATTCAATACTTCTGTTGTTGCATTAGAATCTCCAGAAGCCATTTCAAGCAATGTGTAATTTAAAATATCACCTCCAACAGATGCTTGGAAAAAGATGTTCATGTCAAAGTTTTTGTATTTGAAATCATTGTTGAAACCAGCAATAAAATCAGGAGTTGGATCACCGATAATTGTTTTATCATCTGAGTTTATTTTTCCATCTTCATTAACATCACGTAGTAACTCTCCACCTGGGCTGTTTTCATAGCCTACAGGAATAGTTTGTCCTGCTTGAATCACGCCGTCATAAATATAACCGTAGAAAGAACCAACTGACTCACCAACACGTAAAATTTGAGAATCACTTTGCAAGAAATGACCTGGAGCCGAAGCGATTAAGATATCTTCGTCATTAGGTAATTTGTTGATTTTATTTTTATTAAATGAAATATTGAAATCCGTAGTCCATTTAAAATCAGCATTTGTAATGTTTTTTGTATTTAATGCAAATTCAAAACCTTTATTCTCTAATTCACCCACATTTTGAATTTGGTAGGGGTTAGCTAATCCAACATATTCGGGTAATGGTCGTGCGAACAATAAATCTTTTGTGATGATTGAATAATAATCAGCTGTGAAGTTGATTTTATTGTCTAAAAAACTAATGTCAACACCAAAATCAGCTTGGTAAGAGGTTTCCCATTTCAAATCATCATTTGCTAAGGATGTTACTGCCACTGCATTAGTTACTTGATCTCCAATTACAGCGTATGTTTCCGAAAAACGTGCTAATGTTCCGTAAGGTGCAATAGATGGGTTCCCTGTTGCTCCGTAACTGGCTCTCCATTTAAAGTTAGAGATTATTTTACTGTCTTTTAAGAAATTTTCATTCCCCATATTCCACCCAATTGCTCCAGAAGGGAAAAAGGCATATTTGTTATTTTCGCTAAAGTTAGACGAACCATCTCTTCTTGCCGTGAACGTAAATAAGTATTTGTCATTATAATCGTAATTGATACGACCAAAAAGAGAAGCTAATTCTTGCTCTGTTAATTCCGAACCAGGAATCAATGGATTAGATCCTGCTCCTAAATTGTGGTACGAAACACTGTTGGTTACAAATCCTTGGGAACCTGCATATAATTCTTCGGTTCTGTTTTTTTGGTACGAATACCCACCTAAAAGAGTCAATGATCCAAGGCCAATATCTTTTTTGTATGTTAAGTAATTCTCTGATAAGATTGTAGAACGTGTTGTTTCTGTAATTTCAGCTTGACCACCAACTCCAGCACCAACGATTAAAGTCGTCGGAATGAATTGTCCTAACTTAGAGTTTGTAGCATCTAAACCAAAAGTTGTTTTAAACTCCAAACCTTTGATAAATTCATAAGCAGCATAGAAGTTCGTTCGGTGTGCTGTAAAAGTAGTTTCGTTTACTCTTTCCATAGCCGATGCATAAGGATTGTCAATATCGTCTCCAAGTGAATTGGTAGTATAGGTACCATCTTGTTTATAAATTCCTAAATCGGGTGCAAATCGGTAGGCAGAAGACACCACATCAGCATTACCTGTACCACCTGTTTGTGCTTGTGTAGATACCCCGCTTCTTTTACTTTTGTTTCCAAAAACATTGATTCCTGCTTTGAACTTATCATTTATTTTGAAATCGACGTTACTCGTAATTGCATAACGCTCTAAATCAGAATTAATAATAACTCCTTCTTGATTGAAATAGTTAGCCGACACATAATACCTAACATCATCGGAACCTCCAGAAAAAGATAATTGTGTGTTCGAGATTGCACCAGCACGGTAAATAACATCTTGCCAGTTAGTATCGGCTGATCCTTTAACATAACCCGGAACATAAGTTGCTCTATATGCAGCAAATTGATCAGCATTTAAAACATCCAAGGTATTGTTTACTTGTTGCGAAGAATAAGAGGTATTCAATTCAATCGTCGGTTTCCCTGCTTTTCCTTTTTTTGTTGTTACCATAATTACACCATTTGAACCTCTGGAACCATAAATAGCTGTTGCCGACGCATCCTTTAAGATTTCCATAGAAGCTATATCCTCAGGAGGTGGCATTGTCCCACCAACGAATCCATCGACTACTACCAGTGCATCGCTACTAGCATTTATGGATGTTCCTCCTCTTATTCTAATTTTGATAGGAGCTCCAGGCTCACCACCATTATTAGATTGCACAGAAACCCCTGCAGAACGACCTTGTAGGGCCTGCTCCGCACTTAAAACGGGATAGGCGGTAAGTTCTGCTGATTTTACAGAGGAAACAGACCCAGTTATATCACTTTTCTTTTGTGAACCATAACCTACTACAACTATTTCACTAAGCGTATTAACGCTTGAATTTAAAGCTACATCAATAGTATTAGTATTGCCTACAACTACATCTTTAGTATCAAATCCGATGAAATTAAATTCTAACGTAATTTTACCATTTACTGTCAATTCATAAGATCCATCAAGGTCGGTAGAGGTACCTATTCTGGTTCCTTTAATTAATACATTCGCTCCGGGTAAACCTAAGCCATCTTCGCTTGAGGTGACTTTTCCGGTAATTTTGCGTTCTTGCGCATTTACATTAATTCCCATTACAAACAAGAGTCCGAACAAGAGCCAATGCTTTTTCTTAATTTTTTTGGTTGCTAACATTCATTTTGGTTTTAGGTTAAATAAATAAATTTAAAAACAGCAGCAGTTCAAAAATCACGAGCAATGTTAGAAGTAATTGCAATAAAAAAATTTTTGTTTTGTTGAGTTTCATAAGGCAAATGTAACGTCCTAAAAATCTCTAAAAGTCCAAAATAGGGTATACAATTGTGCAAAATCGCAAAAAATAGCCTTTAAATTTAAGGCTTTAGAAGTTTTACAGAATATTGGAGTAGAATTTTTCGGAATATTCGCTGGGGGTTATTCCGTACTTTTTTTGGAAACATTTACTAAAGTATTTAGGATTGTTAAATCCTACCTTATAGCTTACTTGCGAGATATTTATTTTATGCTGCTCCAGAAGTTGAGCAGCGGCTTTTAATCTTATTTCATGAATGAATTCATTTGGCGTACAATCGGTCCAAGTTTTAATTTTTAAGAAAAGCATCGTTCTACTGACTCCAAGTTCACTACAAAACTGTGGAATATCAAATTGGTTGTTGGCAATATTTTCTTCGACTATTTTAAAAGCTTTTTTTAGGAGTTCGTCATCTACTGAAGTAAGTACAACATCAGTAGGAGTAAAGGCATCTTCCTTGGTGAATTTATCCTTTAAACGTTGAGACGACTCAATAATGTTTTTAATACGAAGTTTGAATTCGATTAAATTAAAAGGTTTGCTAATGTAATCATCGGCACCACTGTTTAATCCTTCAAATTTATAAATCAAAGAAGAACGTGAAGTCAATAATATAACAGGAATGTGACTAGTTAGTGGATTCTCTTTTATTTTGGCACATAATTCTGTACCCACCATTTCAGGCATAATTACATCACTAACTACTACAGTGGGTAAAAAAATAACCGCTTTTTTTAGTGCTGATTTTCCGTTATCTGCAGTGATGATGTTATAGTCTTCTTTCAAAATATTTTTTATAAAAGAACGCAACTCTTTATGGTCTTCTACAACCAGAATAGTTGGCTTGTCTTCTTCTATAATTAAATCTTTTAAATCATCTTGTTCTACAGCATCTGCAGGAACGGTTAGCTGAGAGGTGTATTGGCTGATGTCATCACTAATTTTGAAATCTTGGATTATTTCACTTTCTGAAAGATGTTTCTTCCCTTTCGGAAGCACGACAGAAAAAACAACTCCTTCGGTTTCTTTATTAACTACTGAAACGGTTCCATGATGCAGTTTTACAATGTTCTTAACAATGGAAAGTCCGATACCCGTTCCTTTATTGTAATTGTTTTTAACCTGATTGTGCATTGGGACTTCAAAAAACAAATCGAATATTTTAGAAATATGTTCAGGTGCAATTCCAACTCCTGAATCTTCGACATCCAAACGGACACCATCTTTTTCTTTATGTAAGCTAATCTTGATTTTTCCACCTTTAGGTGTATAGCGGAATGCATTGGAAATCAGATTGAAAACGACTCTTTCTAGTTTATAACGATCAAAATAAACTATGATTTCTTTGTGACTGCTTTCAAAACTAAAGTCGTAGTGGCCATCTTTTGCATATTCTTCAAAAGACAAAAATATTTCACGAGTAAACTTAACAATATTCCCTTTAGCAGACTCCAAGGTGAATTGGTTGTTTTCTAATTTTCTAAAATCCATCA
Organism: Flavobacterium fluviatile; assembly: GCF_010645065.1. Taxonomy (GTDB): domain Bacteria; phylum Bacteroidota; class Bacteroidia; order Flavobacteriales; family Flavobacteriaceae; genus Flavobacterium; species Flavobacterium fluviatile. Next base: position 231,419 of record NZ_JAADZW010000001.1, read on the forward strand.
AACGGTTGATGAGGTTCAGTAAATGATTGGAGCTACTTTCAATCACTAGTAGTTTTTTGTACATTTCATTACTGCCCGAGTAATCGGCTAAAATTTGTTGTAAGGGACCTGATATTAAAGTAAGTGGTGTACGAAATTCGTGTGAAATATTGGTAAAAAATTCCAATTTTGCCAAGTTGTTTTCTTTGATACGCTCCGCTTCAATGTACTCGAATTCTAATTTTTGTTTTAATTGATCTTTTGATTTCATAATCCAAATCAAACCGTAAACAGACAATACAATCAATATAGAATAGAGGAGGAGCGCCCAATTACTGCGCCATGGAGCAGGAGTAACTTCAATTCGCAATACAGTTGGCGTAGTATTCCAAACGCCGTCATTATTGGCACCCATAATTTCAAGTGCATAATTGCCGGCATTTTGGATGGCAAAGGATACCTCATTATTTTTAGTGGTGATCCAAGAATCCTCAAGACCCAATAATCGATAACGGTATTGGTTATTTTTTGATCGAATAAAATTAGGCATTGAGAACGAAATCGAAAAATTAGCTTTATCATAAGGCAAGGTAATTTTATCTGTATAGGAGATGTTTTTTTCTAAAATTTCATTGTCACTGCTAGTAGTTACCAACTCATCTCGAATGGTAAGATTGGTAACAATTACCTTTGGAGCAAAATTATTCAATGCAATTTTTTGACTGTTAAAATACGTTACTCCTGACGGTCCACCAAAATAGTAGTCATTATTACCAATTTGTAAACAAGCATTATCGTTAAACTCATTGCTAACTAATCCGTCCTTTTGGTCGTAAATGGTAGTTTTTTGTGTCCTAATTTGGTATTTAATTATTCCTTGATTGGTACTCAGCCAAAGATTTTGATTGTTATCTTGTAAAATGGCATGAATGGTGGTGATACTACCGTTTTTCGCATCTATAACTACTTTTTTAAATTGATTCTTTTTGAGTATAAATAGTCCTTTTGCTTTTGTTCCTACCCAAATATTTTCCTGCTTATCAGTAAACAGGGTCAAAATATCATCCCCAGAAGAAACATTGTTATCAAAGAAGTAATGTTTTACTTGGTGTTTTTTACCCATTTTAGTGGTACTTAGGACATTTAAACCGCTTTGAGTACCGACCCAAATTTGTTTTTTAGCATCAATCAAAATGGTTCGGATGCGATTACTAGTAAGACTATTTTTGGCTGAATTTGTCGTACTGATCGTTTGAAAAGATTTTGTACTTAAATCATAACGAATCAACCCTTTTCCAAATGTACCTAACCATAAAATGCCATTTTTATCTTCTTTTATTGCGTAGACCCCAGTAATTTTAAGTATATTTTGAAGTTGTTCACTTATGGAATTAGTAACAATATGCTTCGTTTTGGTATTGTAAGCACTGATTCCGTTTGAAAAAGTTCCCATCCATAAAATGCCATTTTTGGAAAAATGCAGTGCTTTTATATCAGTATTATTTTCAATATATGAAGTTTTTCCTGAGATTTTATTGTAAACGGTGACGCCACCACCTTCTGTTCCAAAATAAATATTATTATGATTATCGCTTGTAATAGAACTCACCACATCATAACCTAACTTAAATTCGCCTTTACTTTGATTAAAACTTGTAAAATTATTATTAGAAATATCCCATAAATTGGTTCCCTTATAATAGGTTCCAATCCAGACAGATCCTTTTTTATCAGTATAAAGTGATTTTACTTTGTCTATTTTAGGATTGTCATTGTTTCTTATGGTGTAAACTGTTTTATCATTTTCAATGATAGAAATACCATTGTAATTCCCAATCCATAAACGTCCCTGTTGATCAATGGTCAATGCTCGAACGTCCATACCTATTTCGGTATAACCAGGTAATTTTTGATAAGTGGTCACGGCATTTGATTTTGCATCTAACCTAAATAACCCTTTATTTTTGGTTCCGATCCATAAGTTGCCTTTTTTATCGGTAATAATTGTTTGAACAAAGACACTTTCAATAACGTCATCAAACTTTGTTTTGAATTGAAGTGTCTTTGCATTTATGTCCATTACCTCACACAATCCTTTTGAGGTACCAATCCAAATTGCGCCTTTTGGAGTTGTGGTAATACTTAAAATGAAGTTACTCGGTAGTGAACTAGAATTGTTAGGTTGATGAAAATAGTTTTTAAAGGTTTTCGTCTTTTTGTCGAAGATGGTGAGGCCTTTTGAAGTACCAATCCACATTTTATCTTTAATTTCGGTTACACACCAAATCGCATTATTACTTAAAGAATATTTGTTATTGGTATGAAAATAACGTGTAAATCTATCTTTAACAGGATCATAAATATTTAATCCGTTATATGTCCCGACCCATATTTTGCCTTCATGATCTTCGGTTATAGCTAAAATATCATTATTCGATAAGGAAAGACCGTCTGTTGGATGATATCGATATACGGTAAATTTACTTCCATCAAATTTATTCAAGCCATCTCTAGTACCAAACCACATTTGTCCCAACTTATCTTGATGGATAGCAATTACGGAACTTTGCGATAAACCATCTGCTGCTGAAAAATTTTTAAAACGATATTTGGTTGTCTGTCCATAAGTAGAGCAAACAACCAAAAAGGAAAGAATAAAAAACGTTTTTTGTATAAAATATTTCATTAAGCTGCGGGAATTATTTTTTTTACCAAAAAGTTTATTCTAACCTTTTCTTCAATTGGTAGTCATAAAGCGGAGGGATTTCATTAAATTCTTCATTGGTGCCTACAATAGTCGCATTTGGTTCATAGGAAACTTTAAGTGGTGTATTTCCATGTACACCAGCAAGTGTGGCGTAAGGTCCGTCTTTTAAACCATTTAACAAAATAGGACTGTTCGAAGTAGAATTTTTCACTTGTACATTTAAGTTCCAAAAAGTACTGAAAGCAGCATGCGAAGGTTTCCAATAGTCAGCACCGCCACCGCCAAAAATAGGGTAGCTATTATCAGCCAGAGGTTCAAGATAAACGGTTACATTATCAAATAAATTTTGATGATTAGCACCCGAATGTTGGTCCAGTACTGGGTTTTTGTAAACCGTACAATTTTGATACACATTTTTGGTAGAAAAAGTATTAAAACTCAAGGGATGAACCGCATCATTATATACTTTTAAGTTTTTTATCAATACATTATGCACACCGCCCGAGGCAACAGTATAATGCGCGACATTTGAACCCTTTGTAATTATATTCTGAATAGTAGTGTTGGCGATTTCTTCTGTTAGAATGCCACTATCAGCATTATGAATGGTCACATTATTCACCCAACTATTATAGACGCGTGTCAAAAAAATTCCGTTAAAGCCTGGTTCTACATGGTGTGCCACTCTTGGAGCATTTGGAATCGTAATTTTTAGATTTTCGATTCCTACTTCAGTCAAATGTTTCCACTCAATTAATTGTGCTGCGTAACTTGGTTTTATATCTAATAGCAAGGGATCTTTTATCGTTATTTTGTCTCCCTTAATTTCTACTACTTCTACTTGTTGACGCACTAGTGGTAGCGAAGGGAACTTCCAATGATGCGAACCGGCTTTTATATCGGCATTGTTGTACATAGCTTTGATGATATCGGCATTTTCTCCTTCTTTATTAAAAAGTTCTAATTCTACAATGTCACCTACTTTTAGGTTTTTAATTTCTGAAGCAGTCAATATGGTTTTGCCTCTTTTACCTGAATTAATTTTGGCAAGAACATTTATTTTTGGATCATATTTTTCCAAATACGATTTCACACGTTCACCGGGAACTTGTGTCCAAATCATTCCGCCTGACCAAGCATATTGTGAAAAGGGGAGGTTGATGTTGTTTTCTTTTTCTTTTTGGACTTTATGAAAAGTTTCTAAATATTCCCGTAATTCGGTTAAAGATTCAGGATTTTCCAAATACATCATCGGTCGTGGGCAATAAATTTCAGTTCCTTTTTCATCAGCACCTTCACCACGAAGGATGAAATTACTTCTTTCGATATAGAGAACTGAACTTAGAATAATCTTTCCAGCAGGTAGTGCTAGAATAACAGGACCAGCTATAGTTTCGCATTTAGCCATAGCAGAAAGCAATGCTTTAGAATCATCCAAAACATCATTAGCAATAACCCCAAAATCCGTAGCAAAAATAATTGTTTCAGAAGTGGTTGGAATTGCTTTTTCCCCGTTGTGATAACCAGCAAAGCTAAAGTCGGGCATGTACGTAAGCGACTTATTGCTTAGCAAATTTTGTATCTCTTTTTTACTTTGCGATACCATCAAAAAAGGAATAAAAATGAGTGCCGTTAGTAGTAGTCTTGTTGTGGTATTTTCATTCATTTTTTTTACTAATTTTTATTAAATTATAAGATAGTAACTATTACAAGTCGGTAATTTGATTGTATTTAGGAACTAAGGTTTTCATCACTATCCAAGCCACTAAATACGCTACAGCACACATTACAAACATGATGGTGTATCCAGTTTGTATGTGTCCCAAACCTTCATAATAATCAAAAAGGGCACCTCCTAATTTAGAGACCAAAACACCTCCAATTCCTCCGGCCATTCCTCCAATACCAATAATGGAAGCAATGGCTTTTTTAGGAAACATATCCGATACTGTTGTGAAAATATTTGCAGACCAAGCTTGGTGAGCTGAAGCACCTATTCCAATAAGAATTACAGGAATCCAATAGCTAATGTGTCCTAATGGTTGTGCTAATAGTACAACTAAAGGGAATAATGCAATAAAAAACATGGCTTTCATTCGACCTTCATAAGCGTTATAACCTTTGTTTATGAAATACATCGGAAAATAACCACCGTATAAGCTTCCTATCATTGTCATACTGTAAAGTGCTGTTAATGGTAAAGCAATATCTGTTTTGACTAATCCAAATTGTGCTTCTAGGTATTTTGGCAACCAGAACAAAAAAAACCACCAGATACCATCGGTCATAAATTTTCCGAATACAAAAGCCCAAGTTTGTTTGTAGGTTAATAATTTAATCCAAGAAATTTTTTCTTTTGGAGTAGCTTTTTCAACACTTGTTTCAACAGCCTCATCCTCTAAAATGTATTCCAATTCTGTTTGTGATAATCTTTTTTGTTTTTCTGGTTTTTCATACATAAAGTACCAAAAAATCATCCAAATAAAGCCTATAGCTCCAATGATGATGAATGCGCTTCCCCAACCCCAATGAAGCGCAATCCATGGCACCGTTAATGGAGCTAATATGGCTCCTACATTAGAACCAGAATTAAAAATTCCAGTAGCTAATGCACGTTCTTTTTTTGGAAAATATTCGGCTGTAGCTTTAATGGCAGCTGGAAAGTTTCCAGATTCACCAAAGGCTAAGAATGATCGAGCAATCATAAATCCAACTATAGACGCGGGTACTGCTGCAATGCCGACCCAAGACATAATAGTATTGTAGCTATTTCCAATCGGTATAGCATAAGCGTGCATTATTGCTCCAACCGACCAAATTGCAATGGCTAATAGATAGCCAACTTTGGTTCCTACTTTATCAATTAATCGTCCCGCAAATAACATAGAAAGGGCATAGACAAATTGAAAAATAGCGGTGATATTTGCATAGTCTGTGTTCGTCCAACCAAACTCTTCGGATAGGCTAGGAGTCAAAAGGCTTAAAACTTGTCTGTCCAAATAGTTTACAGTCGTCGCAAAGAATAATAGTCCGCATATCGTCCAGCGATATTTTCCAATTGTTTCGTTATGGGTGTTCATAATTGTTAATTATTAATTATTAATTGTTGAGAGGTGCTATTTCTTTTAAAATTTCAGCTTAAGGCTGTGCATCAAATCGAAAGTAACTGATTGCATTTTGACTACAAATTTTTGCTACTAAATCTCCTATTAGTTCAAAGTCATTCGGAAGTTCTGCTTTTTCAACTTCTTCTCCTAAAATGTTACATAAAAGGCGTCTGAAATATTCGTGACGTGGGAACGATAAAAAACTTCTAGAGTCGGTAAGCATTCCTACAAAACGACTTAATAGCCCAAAATTAGAAAGTACGTTCAATTGTTTTTCCATTCCGTCTTTTTGATCTAAAAACCACCAAGCAGCTCCGTATTGCATTTTACCAGGAATTATTCCATCATTAAAATTAGCCACCATCGAAGCCATCATTTCATTATCACGTGGGTTCAAATTGTATACAATGGTCTTTGTTAGGGATTTTACAGTGTTTAATTTGTCAAAGAACTGACTCATATTTTCTGCCATATTTTGATCTCCAATAGAATCATATCCTTGATCAGGTCCGAGTAGCGTCAGCATTTTGCTATTATTATTGCGAATCGCCCCCACGTGAAATTGCTGTACCCAACCTTTTTTATGATTCATAATGGCAAGCCGATGCAATAGCGCTGCTTTATATTGTTCAATTTCATTTTGGTTTAAGGATTCTAAAGACAGTCCTTTTTGAAAAATTGCATCAATTTCTGTGTCTGTAGCACTAGCATGATAAAAGGTCGAATGTCCATGATCTGAGATTCGACAGCCTACTTTATGAAAAAAATTATGTCGTATTTGTAATGCTCCTACTAAATCTGCAAAGTTTTGAATACTAAAACCAACAACAATTTCTAATTTTTGAATCCATTTTACAAAATCAGCTCCTTTTTCTATCTCCGTTGCTTTGTCAGGACGAAAAGTAGGTAAAACTGAAATTTCAAATTTTTCTTTCTTTAGCTTTTCATGGTAAAACAAATTATCCGTTGGGTCATCTGTGGTGCCCACCATTCGAACGTTCATTTTTTTTAATAAACCACGTGCACTAAATTCGGGCCTTTTTAATAAAGCATTACATTCATCAAAAATAGATTTTGCTGACTCTGGATTTAGTAAATTGGTAATACCGAAGTAACGTTCTAATTCTAAATGAGTCCAATGGTATAATGGGTTTCTTAACGTATTTGGAATTGTTTCTGCATATTTTACGAATTTTTGATAAGCAGTAGCATCTCCTGTAATATATTTTTCGGGCACCCCATTGGCACGCATGGCTCTGTACTTATAGTGGTCACCTTCAATCCACAACTGAGTAATATTTTCAAATTGTCGATCTTCCGCTATGTCTTTTGGGGACAAATGCGAATGGTAATCATAAATAGGCTGTACTTTGGCCACCTCATGATAGAGCTTTTTTGCTACCTCATTGTGCAATAAAAAATCGTTTGTTATAAAGCTATTTTGCATGTAACTATTTTTTAAAGGCTCCTTTTGATACCTAATTCTAAACCTCTTAATTCTGCTAAACCTCTTAATCGACCAATTCCAGAATAACCAGGATTAGTTTTTTTCTTCAAATCATCTAGCATTTGGTGACCGTGATCAGGGCGCATTGGAATGATTCTACCTGTTTTTTGCTCCATTTTTATAATTGACTTCACCACTTCGTACATATCCACATCACCTTCTAAATGGTTGGCTTCGTAGAAATTTCCTTCAGCATCACGTTGTGTACTTCTTAAATGAATAAAATTCATTTTCTCTCCATTGCGATCTACAATTCCGGATAAATCATTTTCAGCAATCACACCGTAAGAACCCGTACACATACAAAACCCATTGGATGGTGAGTCAATAGCGTTTAACAATTGTACCAAATCTGCCTCTGTACTCACCACTCTTGGTAATCCTAAAATAGGATAAGGAGGATCGTCTGGATGAATAGCCATTTTTACACCAACACTTTCGGCCACGGGAATAATTTCATTTAAGAAATAGTATAAGTTTTCTTTTAATTTTTTAGCATCTATACCGTCATATCCTTGAAGAACCTTTAAGAAATCTTCGACGGTGTACGATTCTTCTGCACCTGGTAAACCTGCAATAATATTTTGTTGCAATTTTACTTTATCAGCATCCGATAGCTTTTCAAAAGTGGCTTTTGCTTTTACTTTTTGCGCTTCAGTATAAATAGCTTCCGCTCCTGGACGTTTAAGAATAAACAATTCAAAAGCAGCAAACTCATTGATATCAAAACGCAGTGCTTTTGATCCATCAGGCATTTCGTAAGACAAATCGGTTCTTGACCAATCTAAAACAGGCATGAAGTTGTAACATACGATAGAAATACCGCAAGCAGCCAAGTTTTTGATACTTTGTTTGTAATTTTCAATGTATTTCAAATAATCACCAGATTGTTTTTTGATGTCCTCATGTACCGGAATACTTTCCACAACCGAAAAAGTCAAGCCAGCTGCTTCTACTTCATTCTTGCGTTTCATGATTTCGTCCACTTCCCACACTTGTCCGTTTTTAATATGGTGTAAAGCAGTTACGATTCCAGTTGCACCCGCTTGTTTAGCATCTGCCAATTGTACAGGATCATTAGGTCCGTACCATCTCCAAGTTTGTTCCATTTTTATATATTTTTTACAGTTGTATTTGTATTTTATCGAAGCAGTGCTTCATTTTTTTTCTTATAGGTTTTCGCTTGTTTTGAATTGTATACCTACAAGGTTTTGAAAACATTGCAGGAAATTAAAACAGCCTTTTTATTTTAAATTTTTCAAAATCACAATTCTTAATTTTCTTAATGCCTTAATGGTTCGAAAAAAATGTGAGATCTCTTATATAGTTTTTAAAAAAAATTAGATACTTGAAGCACCAAAACCACCATCAACCTTAATAATCGTCCCAGTAACGAATTTAGACATATCACTACATAAGAAAAGCAAAACACCATCTAAATCTTCAGGAACACCGAAACGTCCCATTGGAGTATGGTCAATAATTTTGATACCTCTCGCGGTTAATTCACCGTCTGGAGTAAGTAGTAAAGCTCTGTTTTGTTCTCCAATAAAAAATCCTGGAGCGATTGCATTTACACGGATGCCCTCGCCGTATTTCGAAGCCAATTCAACAGCCATCCATTTTGTAAAGTTATCAATTGCTGCTTTTGAAGCGGAATAACCCACAACTCTTGTCAAAGGACGCTCTGCTGAAGCCGATGAAATATTGATAATCACACCATTTTTTTGTTTAGCGAATAGCTCAGAAAAAACTTGAGTCGGTAAAATAGTTCCGATAATGTTTAAATCTAAAACCTTTTGCAAGTGGTCTTTTTTTAAATCGAAAATAGCTTGATCGGGTCCAATAGTGGCACCTGGCATGTTTCCACCAGCAGCATTAATCAAGATATCTAAACGGCCATATTGCTCCACAATTTGATCGCGAATGGCTTCCATTTCATCTTGGTTTAAAACATTTCCCTTCACAGCAAATGCTTTTCCACCATTTTTCTCGATTGCTGCAACAGTTACTTGTGCTTCTTCTAGTGTTAGTCCAACAATTCCTGTTGTTACACCTTGTTTAGCTAATACCTGTGCCATGTTACTTCCGAGAACACCTGCGCCTCCAGTAATTAAGGCGATTTTATTTTCAAGATTAAAAATTGAATTCATTTTATATTTTTATTGGTTTATTTTTTTATATTTTGCACTATATTAAGTACATTTTTTGTTTGATTTTCGATGGTTTGATAGTCGGCAGATTCCATTAGTTTTTTGCTAATTAGTTTGCTCCCTAATCCTACAGCAGAAACTCCTGCATCAAACCAAGCCTTAATACTTTCTTTAGAGGTATCGACACCTCCAGTTGGCATAAAGATTAAATCAGGAAATATCTCTTTTATACTCGAAAGAAAATCAGGTTCGATTTTATTTCCAGGAAATAATTTTATGAATTGAATGCCTTTATTTTCTGCAGCGATTATGTCTGTTGGTGTCATGCAACCAGGTATATATAAAATTTCTTTGCTTTTTAGTAAATCGGCTACTTCAGGAACAAAGCCAGGGCTTATAAAAAAATCAGCACCAAGTTCAAGATAAGTTTCAGTTTGAGATGCATTTTTTATGGTTCCAATTCCGATAAGCAAATCAAACATTTCTGCATCTCTGATTGCGATCATTTTTTTGAAGTTTTCAGTCGCTTCAATTCCTCGGTGTGTATATTCAACTGCTTTTATTCCAGCGCGATACAACGCACGTAATATTTCGATACTTGCTGTTTGATCTGTATTATAATACAAAGGCAAAGTTCCTTGGTTAGTAATTGTAGTTATAACTTGTGATATAGTATTCACTTTTTATAATTTTTTATAATTAGTATTAAATCATCGAATAACTCTTCCTCCAGTTGCACCATCCATTAATGCGCTAATATCATTGATCGTAGACAAGTTAATGTCTCCAGCTATAGAATGTTTTAGACAAGAAGCAGCAATCGCATATTCAACTGTTTTTTGGGGTTCATCTGGCCAAGTTGTTAATCCGTAAATAAGACCAGCCATAAAAGCATCACCAGCTCCAATTCTGTCGATTATGTGAGTAACGTTGAACTGATTTGAGCGATATAACTTATTTTTTGACCAGAGTACGGCAGCAATACTATTTGATGAAGCATTAGCTTTGAAACGAAGCGTAGAAACAATAGTTTTTAAATTTGGATAGTGTTCTTGCCATTTAGTATAGACGCTTTCAAAGGGCTCTTCAGGTGCTGTTTTTATATTTAAACAATTTTCTGAATCATCAGCGCCTCCTAAAAGTATATTACAATATTTGATTAATGAAGGCATAACTTCATTTGCTTTTTTGCCGTACTTCCATAAAGAAGGTCTGTAATTTAAGTCGGCAGAAATAGTTAACCCCATTTCTGAAGCAATAATTAGCGCTTCTTCACATACCTCTGCTAGGTCTTGAGATAGAGCAGGAGTAATACCTGAAAAATGAAACCAATTGGCATTTTTAAAAATTGTTTTCCAGTCTATCATTCCTTTTTTTAATAATGAGAATGAGGAGTGGTTTCTATCATAAAGCACCTTTCCGGGTCTATCAGAGGCTCCATGTTCATAATAGTAAGTTCCAATACGTTCACCTTGTTCTACAATTGTTGTTTTCATTCCATAAGAGAGCATTTCACTTTTAGCAGAAGCACCAAGATCATTTTCTGGAAAAGAAGAAACTAAATTTACATCAAGCCCCATTAGCGATAAAGATGCCCCTACATTGGCTTCAGCACCACCATAGTGAACCTCAAATAACTTAGACTTGAATGTTTTAGAATGATTTGGGGGAGAAAGGCGAAGGAGTACTTCTCCGAATACAATAATTTCTTTAGACATAATGTTGTGTTTTTACGTGTGCGAACACGGACTTGACAAATATATATAAAAAGTTGTATAAAAAAACAGACTATTGAAATAAAAAAAATATTTTTACCAAAATATTTACTTATTTAACTCTAAAATCAAGAATATCATAACAATAAAAAAAATTGCTGAATTAGCTAATGTTTCTCCAGGGACTGTTGATCGAATTATTCACAATAGAGGACAGGTATCGCAAGAGAATATTGAAAAGGTTAATGCCATAATTGAAAAGTATGGTTTTAAACGAAACATTTTTGCGAGTAATTTAGCTTCGAATAAAAAATGTAAGATTGCTGTTTTTTTGCCCAAATATGAAAAGTTGGAATACTGGGAAAGTCAAATAAAGGGCGTTAAAAAAGCGAGTGAAGAATTTGGAAAATTTGGGATTGAGCTTCATTATTTCTTTTATGATTTTGATATTGTTTCATTTCAAAAGATGTTTTCTAGTGTACTTGATTTTCAGTGTGATTGGATTGCTTTTTTCGCCAATATTTTACGAAGAATCACTGGTCTTTTTAGAAGAATTTAATAAGCGGGAAATTCCTATAGTGATGATAGATTCGGATATTAAAAATGAAATTCCACACTTTTATATTGGTCAAGATGCTTTTCAAAGCGGTTATCTAGCAGGCCGTTTGATTAGTTTTGCGGTAAAGAGTGAACGAGAAGTTTTGATTATCAAAATTGCACGTGAGATTGAAAGTACTTCGGTTTATTTACAACGTATTAAAGGCTTTTATACCTTTTTCGAAGATCATCCAGAACTTACTAATTTTAGCTTTTCAGAAATCACTATTAAGGATTCAGGTGAAAGTCAGTTAACGACTGCAATGTTTGCGACTATTAAAAGTATTTTTGTACCTAATTCTAGAGCCTATATAGTAGCGCAATTCTTAGAGCAACATGATATAAAAGGCATTCGTATTATTGGATACGATTTTTTAGCAAAGAATGTGAACTATTTAAATTCTGGTTTTATTACTTTTTTAATCAATCAAAAACCTGAAGAACAGGGTTATTTGGCAGTTCAATATTTGTATAAAAAACTTATTCTACAAGAAGAATTAAAACCAACTCATTTTATGTCACTCGATATTGTTATTAAAGAGAACTGCACATTTGAGTTATAAAAAACACAACTTAATATTTTTTAATAAGAATTATATCAAGTTGTGTTTGTTTATAAATTATTTGTTTTGTGAAATTTGTCGGAATCTTTAAATTTTAATTCAAAGCATTTTTTATTATAACTCGGTAAAAAATCTTAAATTTCATTGCTCGGCTTCCCAATAGTGGCTAAAATACCTCCATCTACATATAAAATATGACCATTAACAAAATCACTTGCTTGTGAAGATAAAAATATAGCCGCTCCTGTTAAATCCTCTGGCTTGCCCCACCTAGCAGCAGGTGTTCGATTAATAATAAAATCGTTAAAAGCATTTCCCTCCACGTTGATGGAAGCTGTTTGTTCGGTATCAAAATAACCTGGTCCAATTCCGTTCACTTGAACATTATGTCTTCCCCATTCGGTAGCCATGTTTTTAGTCAACATTTTTAAACCACCTTTGGCTGCAGCATAAGCCCCAACACTATTTCTTCCTAATTCGCTCATCATTGAGCAAATATTAATGATTTTTCCTTGTTTGCGCGCTACCATTCCTTTAGCAATATGCTTCGAAACAATAAAAGGGCTTACCAAATCAATATCAATTACCTGTTTAAAATCATCTACTTCCATTTCCAGAAGAGGTACTCTTTTAATAATTCCAGCATTGTTAACTAAGATGTCTATTTTACCAATTTCTTTTTCAATTGAGTTAATGGCATCAATAACCTCTTTTTCATTGGTTACATCAAATTTATAACCTACGGCTTTGATTCCTTGCTTAGTAAGCAGAGTAACAGCGTCATCTATTTTTTTTTGCGAAGAGTTTCCATTGATAATTATAGTAGCACCGTGGTTACCCAAACCTTTTGCAATTGCCAATCCCAACCCGTGAGTGCTACCCGTGATTAAGGCTACTTTGCCCTGAATATCAAATATAGAATTTGCCATTTATTTTAAGTCTGTTATTTTGGCAATGTCCATATCTCCATAATCCAAATTTTCACCTGCCATACCCCAAATGAAAGTATAGTTGGAAGTTCCTGCGCCCGAGTGAATCGACCATGGTGGAGAAATTACCGCTTGGTGGTTGTGCATCCAGATGTGTCTTGTTTCTTGAGGTTGTCCCATAAAGTGACATACCGCTTGGTTTTCTGGAATATCAAGGTAGAAATATACTTCCATTCTACGATCGTGTACGTGAGCAGGCATGGTGTTCCAAACACTTCCTGTTTTTAATTCCGTCATTCCCATTTGGAGTTGACAGGTAGATACAATTCCACCAATAATCATTTGGTTTACTGTACGGTGATTGGCCGTTTCCAATGTTCCTAATTCTAATTTTTTGGCTTCAGCAAGACTTACTTTTTTATTTGGAAATTTACTGTGCGCTGGTGCTGAATTTATATAAAACTTTGCAGGATTGTTTGCGTCATCACTTTTGAAAACCACCTCTTTATTTTCACTTCCTAAATACAATGCATCTTTAAAACCAAGTTCGTAAGTAACGCCATCTGCAATAACAGCTCCATTTCCACCTACATTAATGATTCCCATTTCTCTTCTTTCTAAAAAATAACTCGATTTTAAAGGATCGATAGTATCTAAAGAAAGTGTTGTAGTCGGTACTGCTGAACCAGCAATGTAACGGTCATAATGCGTGTAAGTAAGGTTGATTTTACCTACTTGCATTAAATTATCAATTAAAAACTCCTTTCTTAGTTCTTCCGTATCGTATTTTTTTACTGCTTGCGGACTTGACGCGTAACGTGTTTCGTAATTGGTGGTCATCATTTTCTTTTTTTGTATTTGATTTTTAATATGTGTTTATCAAATGTATTAATTAATAAAGCGAGGTACATATTTCAACAAAGTTTAAAAGTACTTATTAGGTTCATTTTTGTACAAAGTATTTATTTTTAATGTGTTACTGAGGTGTTTTGAAATAAGTAGAATCATGATGTAATGTTTTTACTAAGCTTTTATATAGTGTTTTAGTATCGATTTTCATCAATAAAAATTCTAAAGGACAAACTATTTGATACTTTACTTATAAATTATAAATGCATAAGTAGAAACTATAAATTCATTTCTTAACCAGAAAAAATCAGATAAATCCGTTATAATAAAGAGGCAGCAGTATAAAACAGGACAGATTATTTCAAGCAAGCCCTTTAATTTGTTTTTAAGAATTTCACTTGTTTTATTTAACCGTATTTTTTGAAGTAAAAAAATGATAAATTTTTTGTTTTGCGGTGTTTTGAATTCGTTTTTATATACAAACTTAAAAAAGCGAATAAAGTTAAAAAATGAAATAAAACAAGGGTTTTGAATCTACAAGATGAATTAATACTTTTTTTAGATAATGACTACACATAAGCTTTTACTTAGACTATTTTGTGGACTTTTTTTGGGTTTTGTTCAGATGAAATGTGCCTACGCACAAACAGCATCTAATACACATAATTCACAAACAAAGCCCAATATTATTTTTATTCTTACTGATGACCAACGTTTTGATGCTCTCGGTTATGCTGGAAATCCATTGGCTTACACCCCTGAAATGGACAATATAGCTAGAGAAGGAGTTTATTTTAAAAATGCGATTTCCACCACACCAATTTGTGCAGCTAGTAGAGCTAGTATCTTTAGTGGAATGCATGAGCGAAAACATAGATATTCGTTTAGCTCGGTCGAAATAAAGCAGGAATACATGCAAGAAGCTTTTCCCAAAGTACTTAAAGAAGCTGGTTATTACACGGCACTTTTTGGGAAATTTGGTGTAAAGTACAAGCATTTAGATGAGTTATATAACGAATATGATGATTACGACCGCAAAGCATCTTTTCATGATAGAAGAGGGTATTATTACAAAACAATCGGAAAAGACACGGTGCATTTAACACGTTATACGGGGCAACAAGCTTTAGATTTTATAGACAAAGCTCCGAAGGACAAGCCTTTTTGCTTGCAATTGAGTTTTAGTGCTCCTCATGCTCATGATTCTGCAAAAGATCAATATTTTTGGGATAAAGAACAAGATTTTGTTCTTGGTAATACTACCGTTCCCGATGCAAAATTTTCGGACAAAAGCTATTTTGATAAGTTACCTCAAATAGTTAAAGACGGTTTTAATCGTTTGAGATGGACTTGGCGATATGATACTCCAGAAAAATACCAACACAATGTAAAAGGCTATTTCCGAATGATTGCTGGAGTGGATATGGAAATTACTAAAATCCGAAAAGAATTAGAAAAGAAAGGTTTGGCTGATAATACCATTATTATTGTGATGGGGGATAATGGTTATTTCTTGGGCGAAAGACAATTGGCGGGTAAGTGGTTAATGTATGATAATTCGATTAGAGTGCCCTTGATGATTTACGATCCACTTATAAAAGAACATAAAGATGTGGATGAAATGGCATTGAATATTGATGTACCCGCTACTATTTTGGATATGGCAGGTGTAAAACAACCTGCTTCTTGGGACGGTAAAAGTTTAGTGCCATTGATTAATTCGTCTCGTTCCAATTTAAAACGTGATGCTATTTTAATTGAACATTTATGGGAGTTTAAAAATATTCCGCCAAGTGAAGGTGTTCGTACGAATGAATGGAAATATTTCCGATACGTAAATGATAAATCAATAGAGGAATTGTACCATTTAAAGAATGATCCTAACGAGTTACATAATTTAGCTCAGGATACCAATTATACAAAAACATTAAACGAATTACGAAAAAAATGCGAGGCATTAATTGCAAAAAATAACGACCCTTATTCTGGATTAGCCTCTGGATTAACAGTGACTTTTGGAGAAAATACAAAAGATAAAACAGCGAATGCGAAGTTGGTTCAATTTAGCTGGACTGTACCGAAACAAATTACCAAACAACAAGCGTATCAAATTCTAGTTTCAAGCTCTTTAGATAAACTCAACCAAAATATTGGGGATGTTTGGAACAGCGAAGAAGTGCGTAAAACACAAGCTACAAATATTGCCTACAATGGTTCATCATTAGAATCGGGAAAAACCTATTACTGGAAAGTTCGTTTGTGGGATGAAGTTAATAGAACCGGAGATTATTCGGTTTCCAAATCTTTTCAAATTAAAAAATAACAATCAACTATAAGCAAACCCGATTAAGGGTTAATTAAATAATAAAAAAACATGAAAAATACCCTTTTAATTTTGATGTTCAGCTTAGGAATGAGTTCGGCTTTTTCCCAAATCAAACACGGTTTGCGTGACGAACAAGGCAGGCATGTTATCCCTAGAGGCTATGTGGTGGTAACTAACGATGGTGATTTTACCGCTGATGATTATCTGCGAATGGTGCGAATGGGTGCCAATTCTCAAGTAATCCGACTGGAATTAGGGAAACTCAGTACATTTCAAGGTGCCAAAGTAGATAACAATTATATACTCAAATTGGACACACTTGTCAATTTAGCTAAATCACAAGGAATTAAAACGGTTTTTAAAATGACGGTTTATGGAGTGGAGCATTTTTCATGGGAGCAATTTTGGCTGAATAAAAAAAAGGAGCATACGACCTATATAGATGCATGGAAGTTAATTTGGAACCGTTATAAAAACGAAGATTTTGTTTTAGGTTATGATGTAGTGAACGAACCGCGAAAACTTACGATGGATATTTCATACGATGATTTGACTGCAAAATACCTTGTGCCGTTGTACCAAAAAATTATTGATGAAAGTCAAAAGATAAATCCAAATAAAAAAGTGTTGATTCAGTCCATTTTTATGAATAAAGGCGAAGGGATGGACAATAATCAATATGCTGAAATTAAAGCACCCGTTAATCGAAAAAATGTGGTTTTTGCTCCCCATATTTACCAGAGCAATATGGATTTGGTAAAACCTGTAATGGAACGTTTTGATAGCGAATCGACCATGCTAAATGCTCCCATTTTTATAGGAGAATGGGGTTTTCCTACTTTTTCTAAAACAGATACTCTTGTAAGTGGAAAAGTTGGACAGCTTAAATATACTGAATTGTATATGCGTACCGCCGAAGTCTTTGATGAAATGGGTGTAGGAAGCATTAAAGCTTGGTTTTCGGGAAATCCAAAAATGCAAAATTTTTTGCCAGAAGGACCTTCAACCTGGGCTATTTTTAGTGACAAAAATGCCATCGGAACGGTAGAGCGTAAATACATTACCGATATCATTGCAAGACCTTATCCCCAAACGATTGCGGGAGATATTTTGAAATTCAAATTTGATTTTGCCACCCGTACACTACATGTTAACTTAAAATCAGACAATAACAAGGGAACTTCGGTTGTGTTTGTGGGAGCCAATAGGCATTATCCAGATGGGTTTACTATTTTTTGTGATGATGCCATGATACTAACCTATGATCCTATTAAAAAAGAAGGACTTCAAGTAGTAAAAAACAATACAAAAGCGACCGTTTATGACTTTGTTTGGGACGAAATGCGCCAACAGTTGAACATTAAAAAATGGCCTGAAGATCAAAAAAACATCCATTTTAAAA
The DNA here is from genome assembly GCF_010645065.1 of Flavobacterium fluviatile. Taxonomy (GTDB): domain Bacteria; phylum Bacteroidota; class Bacteroidia; order Flavobacteriales; family Flavobacteriaceae; genus Flavobacterium; species Flavobacterium fluviatile. The sequence goes on from NZ_JAADZW010000001.1 coordinate 249,253, forward strand.
TAGCTCCAGGGATAGTTAAAAAGTAATAATGAAAGCCTATATGGGTTTGTCAGATGCTCCATCCCGATAAAGCAGGACAACTATTTGAATCCCCTATACTAATTTTAGAATCTAGAATAGAGTAGACTAAAAGTATTAATATTATTTACAATGATTAAATCACATTCGTTATTTGTTAGATTCTTTTTTGTGCTAGTAGTAGCCCATGTTCAATTAGGATTTGCACAGCAATCGAATACAGAGATTGCTGCCAAGGTTAAAGTACTATTGGGAAAAATGACTTTAGACGAAAAAATAGAACAATTAACGCAAGATGCTCCTGAAAACACGCGCTTAGGTATTCCTATGATGAAATACAGTGAATGTTTGCACGGCTTGTGGTTAGACAATGCCACAGTATATCCGCAAGCGATTGCTTTGGGTTCTACTTGGGAACCGAAATTGCTTCAGGAAATGACTACGCATATTGCTTTAGAAGCCAGAGCGGCTAATTTAACGCATTGTTATTCACCTAATTTAGATGTGATTACAGGTGATCCACGTTATGGTCGTGTGGAAGAATCTTATGGTGAAGATCCGTTTTTGGTTTCCAAAATGGGTGTTGCCTTTGTAAACGGACTTCAAGGAACGGGTAATGAACGTTTTGATAAAAATCATATTATGGCTACGGCCAAACATTTTGTAGGCTATCCTGAAAACCGTCGTGGTATCAATGGAGGTTTTAGTGATATGTCTGAAAGAAGATTGTTTGAAATTCATTTGCCACCTTTTGAAGCTGTTGTAAAAGAAGCCAAAGTAGGTTCGTTAATGCCAGGACATCAAGATTTTAATGGTATTCCTATGCACATGAATAAAGTGCTTTTGCAAGGATTGTTGCGCGATAAATGGGGATTTGATGGCTTTGTTGTTTCAGATAATAATGATGTTTTACGACTAAATTTAATGCATTCGATTGCTAAAGATAGAGTAGAAGCAGCCATTTTAGGATTGAAAACAGGAGTCGATATGGACTTGGTAATTGGTAAAAGTTTGGAATGGTCCACTTATACAAATGCCGTTTTGAAACAAGCCTTACAAAGAGACCCTTCGATTATTAAAAATATTGACCAAAGTGTGAGCCGAGTTTTAACGGCTAAATACAGATTGGGTTTGTTTGAAACATTAGGAAAAACCTATCCTGATAAATTAGTTAGTAAGCCTGAAAGTCAAGCAGTATCCTTGAAAATTGCCAAAAAAGCAATCGTATTGTTGAAAAATGAAAATGATTTATTGCCTTTGGATAAAAACAAAATTAAAAGCATTGCGGTAATAGGGCCAAATGCTGATGAAAATAAATTGCCAAATGGAAAGTTTCCTTTGTTAGGAGGCTATACTGGCGCGACTCCTTATTATGTTTCGGTTTTACAAGGAATTAAGGATAAAGTAGGGAAAGATATAAAAGTAAATTATGCCAAAGGTTGTGATTTATATACAGATTCTAAAGTTGGATTTGATGAGGCAATAAAAGCAGCTCAAAATTCAGATGTGGTTATTCTAGCTGTTGGTGGTTCTTCTCTTACTTGTGGCGAAGGAATCGATAGAGATAATTTAGATTTAATTGGCGTTCAAAACGAATTGGTAGAAGCAATTCATAAAACAGGAAAACCGATTGTAGCTGTGTTGATTAATGGGCGTCCTTTGTCCATCAATTTTATAGCTGAAAAAATTCCATCGATTTTAGAAACTTGGTATTTAGGCATGAAATCAGGTGAGGCGATTGCTGAAACTATTTTTGGAGACAACAATCCAGGAGGGAAATTGAGCGTTTCTTTTCCGCGTTCGGTAGGGCAAATTCCGGTTACTTATTTGGAAAAACCTGATTTTGTAGGTTCAGGAAAAGGATTGTATAAGTTTGCTGATAAAACACCATTATTTGCTTTTGGACAAGGAATGAGTTATACCACTTTTGAATATAAAAATTTAAAATTAACTCAGCCGACCATTACTGTTAACGAAAAAACAACAGTTTCGGTTGAAGTGACCAACACTGGCAAACGTGATGGTGACGAGATTGTGCAAATGTATGTAAGAGATGATTTTGCTTCTGTTGGAAGATACAACAAAATGCTAAAAGGTTTTGAGCGTGTTCATCTCAAAGCAGGTGAAACCAAATCGGTTCAGTTTGAATTGAATTTTGACAATCTATCGATTTACAATCAAGAAATGAAAAAAGTGGTGGAGCCAGGAGATTTTACCATTTCAGTTGGAGCTTCATCTTTAGCCAAAGATTTGACAACAATTAAACTAACCGTAAAGTAATTTTCTATAATACCATCGATGATCATTTGTTAGTGGTTTTTTTATTATGTTTTTCTCATCCAAGGAATCCATAAACTCAAATTATTAATGATGAATAACCCAAAAAAAACAAATTTATGAAAACAAAAATACTATTTCTAAATTCGGTTTATCACCGAACTTTTAGCTTTTCAATAAAAGCAGTAATAATAACATTATTATTTATTGCTAATCCTGCAATGGCTCAAACCTATCCTTTTACTTTACCTAATACAATTACAGCATCTTTAAATGTAGATACCACTACTAAAGAGGAATTTAGAAACACTTTGTTAGGATATAATATCGAAGGGTTTAGTACGAGTTTACAAAAAGATTTTATCCGATTGGTTGATCCCATAACCATTCGATTCCCGCATGGAGTATGGTCTAATTTTTACCAATGGCAAACAGATGGCTATCAAAATGATAGTTATGACAATAAAGATCACGAAGCTACTTTGGCTATTTATGTCGATAGAATCAAAGGTAATATAGGCGGCATAGCCTCTTTGAATAAAGAAAGAACCGACGCAGGGAAAAAAGGCTTTGATATGATGTGGACTTATTCTATTAATTTTGATGATGGGCCTAGTTGTGTGGCTAGAGCATTGAAAGATATTAATTTAGGCCTTGAAGTTAAAGCAATTGAATTAGGAAACGAACATTTTTGGTCTAATCAAAGAGCGTTACGAACAGCTACAGAAGCCGATTATTTACGAGAAGCTTCGGCAGTATCTGTAGCGTTAAAAGCACAGTTTCCTGATATAAAACTTTCTATTCCATTAGGTTGGAGAAGAAACCAAGGAACCTATAATAGTAAGATTATCGGAAATGGAAATTATTTTGATGCCGTAACCATTCATAAATACTTAGGAGCTGATCCAGATGTTCCAGGTGAAAGTAATACCGCTTACCAATCCTTATTAACAGCTAAACTTGAATTGGATTCTGATGTGAAATGGGTACGCAATAATTACGCTCCAGGAAAGCCTATTTGGTTAACAGAGTGGGGGGTCTCAGCAGGTTCTGATGTTCATGGCGCTGCCTGTCTGGGGATGGCTGATGCCTATTTGTATATGGCTGATAATCAGGATATTTTTGAACGTTCGAATTGGTTTAGTTTCAATCGTGTTTTAAATTCAATGGTTGTGGTGGGTTCAAATCGAGAACCAGTTTATCCTTTACAAAAAAGAGGCTATTTGTCTGTTTATGAAATTATAAGAGGGGTATTCAAAGATGCTACCCTTTTAAAAGGAACCATTACGTCATCGGAAACCTTGAGTACCTCACTTGGGACTGTTAATGTGGTTAACGGGCGTATGGTGACTAAAGGAGGAAATACTTCAGCAGTTGTTGTTAATTTAGGGGATAAACCGGTACAATTCACTTTAAATATTGATAATAAAGCCTATACAAATACTTTTAAGCACGAAGCCTTAACTTTTGATAATGTAGGGTATGTAACTCCTATTGATTTTTATGCGAATCCTTTGGTCCTAATTAAAGAAGGTTCTGGGACGATTACTTTGCCCCCTTTGTCCATCAGTAAAATTTCGGACATTATTTTAAATTCTGACTTGAAAAACATTCCTGGAGCTATCGAAGCTGAGGAATACAAGTCTGGAGGACAAGGTGTAGGTTTTTCGGATACAGACACAATGGATACGTTGGGTTCAGGAAATGGAAAAGATGGCGTAGATGTTGGAACTTTTAATGGTTCAAAATATGTAGGAGACACTCAAAATGGAGAGTGGTTGAAATACGGTGTCAATGTTATCAAAACAGCAGAGTATAATTTTAATTTTTTATATAGCGCTGTTAGTTCTGGTTCACTAGTTAGTGTGGATATCGATGGGGTTAATTTATTCAACAATTTTTCTTTAGCTCAAACTTCTGGAGTCAATGATTTTAAAACGATTAGTAAAATAAAAGTTTTGCTTTCGGCAGGACAACATGAATTAAAAGTGCTCGTCCAAGGAGGTGGCTTTAGTTTAGATAAAATCAGTGTGGATTACTATGGATTAACCCCCTTTAAAACTATTGTAAATGTACCAGGGACAATACAGGTTGAAGATTATGCTTTGGGGGGTCAGGGAGTGGCTTATAATGATACTACATTAGGAAATGACACCAGCGGTTATAGAGATGAAAAAGATGTTGATTTGGCCATTGGAGGGACAGGCTATGTGTCGACAAGCTTAGCTGGTGGGGAGTACACAAGGTATCCTATTTATGTAACCGAATCGGGTAGTTATCATTTAGAAATTAATTATAAAACATCATCAACAACTTCTAAGCCGATAGCTGCAGCCATTTTATCCCCAGATTTGTCAAGTGCTACCCAGTTATTTACTGATGCTGTTGGTTCAACGACTTCAGGCATTATTAAAAAGGTTGATGGAAATGGAACCGTAGTATATGGAACTTATATCTCAAACAATTTTAATTTGTATGCGGGCAATTCTGTTTTAGAGCTTCAGATTCCCTCAGGAGGTGCTGGACCTAATTATGATTATATGACTTTGGTAAGGGATGGTGTTCTAGGGGTGAATTCATTTAATAAAGGTACAAACGATATCGTAGTTTTTCCTGTTCCAAGTAAAGACGGTTTATTCAATTTAAGTAAATCGACTCCATGGAAAGTATATACTACTTTAGGGAGTGAAATCTTATCTGGAGAGGGAAATGTTGTTAATCTTTCGTTATTTGCTAAAGGGGTATATTTACTAAAAACAAAAGGAGAACCAATTAAAAAAATAATCTATCAGTAATGAATAACGAGTTGTTATTTCAATAATGAAAAAAAAGGCTTGCGTAATCAAATTTCTTCTATTGGCTTCAAATCAATACAGGATAAAACAGGATAAAGAGTCGTTTGCTTAACTGTAAATTTAAATTTTGGTAAATTTAATTAAGTGTTAATCGATAGCGTATTATCTTTTTTTAGAAATTAAATGATTATTAATGTGCTGTAATATAAATTTTTAGCAAGTTTTATTAGATGGTTAGTGTTTTTTACACTTATTTCAGACTGAGCTTGTAGAAGTCTTGTTTAATACTGCTGATAATCCATTGACGTTGGTGGTTAGATAATGCACTACGAATTAAATATTACTTATTTAGAAATTTCTTAGTTGAAGTTCAAATATAAAAATCATGATAATCCAAACTGTTTTACTCTCCTTATAAGATGTAGTAAAATGGTTTTGGGTATAATTAATCATTCTATTAATATGAAAAAAAATGTTGGATTAGATTTTAAAAGTTTTTTGTTTCTAATCATTCTTATACCATTTTCGATAGTATCTTTTGCTAAAACAGGTGTAGGTAAATTAGTTTGTGAATACCATGTGAATCCTATTGGAATTGATGTATTAAAACCAAGATTTAGCTGGCAAATGATTGCAGATACACAAAATGCGAAGCAAGTAGCTTACGAAATCCGTGTAGCTAGTTCTGCTGAAAATTTATCAAAAAAGAAGAATTTATTTTGGACTTCTGGAAAAGTAGAAAGCGATCAATCCGTAAATGTAGAGTATCAAGGAACACCGTTGAAATCCATGCAAAGAGCCTATTGGCAAGTACGCATTTGGGATAATAAAAACAAAGTTTCAGAATGGAGCGCACCTGCTTATTGGGAAATGGGGATTTTAGAAAAAGATAACTGGAAAGCGTCGTGGATTACCATGAAAGACGAAGCCAAATCAACTACTTCCTTACCTGCTCAGTACTATCGAAAAGAGTTTTCAACTACCAAAAAAGTGAGTTCCGCAAGAGTGTATGTCACTTCTTTGGGTCTGTATCAATTGTTCTTGAACGGGAAAAAAGTGGGAGACCAACTTTTTACACCGGGTTTTACTAGTTATAAAAAACGTATTCAGTATCAAACCTATGATGTAACTTCAATGGTACAACAAAAAAACGCCATAGGAGCAATGGTAGGTGATGGTTGGTACCGTGGCTATTTGGGTTGGGATGGATTGCGTGCCTATTATGGTGACCAATTAGGTTTATTGGTACAATTAAGAATAAACTATACTGATGGAACTAGCGAAACCATTGTAACAGATGACAATTGGAAAACATCTTACGGTGCTATCTTGAAAGCCGATATTTATAATGGCGAAAAATACGATGCCCGACTAGAAATGGACGGCTGGGCTAAAGCCGACTTTAATGATGCTAAATGGAAGCCAGCTGGAATCCTGAATCATTCTAAAGATATTTTAATAGCTTCAAATGGCTTGCCAGTGAAAGCCACCCAAGAAATCAAACCCATCAAAACGATTAAAACACCTTCTGGAGAATTGGTTTTTGATTTAGGACAAAACATCGTAGGTTGGGCACGAATCAAGGTAAAAGGAAAAAAAGGTAATGTAGTGACTTTGAAATTTGCTGAGGTATTGGATAAAGAGGGAAACTTTTTTACTAAAAACCTTCGTGCTGCCGAGGCAACTGATATCTATACTTTAAAAGGCGGAGCAGAAGAAGTTTTTGAACCTCATTTTACCTTTCATGGTTTTCGTTTTATAAAAGTCGAAGGACCAATTGTGCCAACTGCAGCCCAAATTACAGGTATTGTAATTCATTCAGATATGAAGCAAACAGGGACTTTTACCTGTTCAGACCCTTTGATTAATCAACTGCAAAAAAACATACAGTGGGGACAAAGAGATAATTTCTTAGACATCCCAACAGACTGTCCGCAACGGGATGAGCGAGTAGGATGGACGGGCGATGCGCAAGTGTTTAGTATGACTGCTGGTTTCAATTTTGATGTGGCTTCGTTTTACACCAAATGGTTGAAAGATTTGGCTTTAGACCAACAACCTAATGGCGAAGTGCCGAACATTATTCCAGATATGTGGAATAACAAATTAGGAGGAGTTACGGCTTGGGGAGATGCTGCGGTAATTGTGCCTTGGACGGTTTATAAGACCTATGGCGACAAACGTATTTTAGAGCAACAATACAGCAGTATGAAAGGTTGGGTAGAATATATGGCTAAAAATGCTGGTGATGATTATTTATGGAATCAAAACCGTTGGCATTGGGGAGATTGGTTGGCTTTCCATTCGGATAAACCCGATTATGCCGGTGCAGTGACCGAAAAAGATTTGATTGCAACCGCTTATTTTAACTATTCCACTACTTTATTGAGTAAAATAGCTACCATTTTAGGGAATACTGCTGATGCAACAAAGTATGAAAAATTAGCGGATAATGTTAAAAAAGCATTTATCAAAGAATACCTAACAGCTAACGGAAGATTGGTGTCACATACGCAAACCGCTTATGCTTTGGCGCTTTCATTTGATTTGATTCCAAAAGATTTGAGACAAAAATCGGCTCAGTATTTTGCCGATGATGTGAAGAAATTTGGTCATCTTACTACTGGTTTTGTTGGGACACCTTTGTTGTGCAGTACGCTTTCGGCTATTGGTCGTGATGATTTGGCTTTTATGTTATTAAATCGCAAGCAATATCCATCCTGGTTGTATCCTGTAACACAGGGAGCGACAACGATTTGGGAGCGTTGGGATACCCAAAAACCAGATGGAACTATCATTGACGGTATGAATAGTTTTAATCATTATGCCTATGGAGCCATTGGCGAATGGTTGTACACGCATGTGGCAGGTTTGAGTATCGACCCTCAAAATCCAGGGTACAAACATACTTTCTTTCACCCTCATCCTGGTGGAGGTTTGACCAATGCAAAAGCTGAATTTATATCCTTATATGGTTTGGTACAATCCGCTTGGGAAATTAAAGGAAATGATTTTATTTATAAAGTGAGTATACCAGCCAATACGACAGGAACAGTTACTTTGCCTAAAGCAAAATTGAACCAAGTACTTTTAAATGGCAGTGCTCTTAAAGGGGAAGTGAAGAAAAACGCTAAAGAAGTTGATAATAATGTGGTTGTAGCATTGGGCTCAGGAACCTATGTTTTTAGTTACCCAGCTGGAAAAGAGTTTAATAAAGTAGTTAAGTAAGTTTTGATTTAAGTAGATAGAATAATTTGAGTTTAGTTTGAAAAAGGAATCCGTTTTAGATTCCTTTTTTACTTTTATAAAAAAAAAAAAGAAATAGATGAAAAAAATCCAGTGGCTTCTAGTATTCCTGATATTCTCAATTACAAGTTTTTCTCAATCGAAAAAAGTGTATCCACAGGAATTGCAGCAACTCCTTGAAAATATAAAAGAGAATTATTTAGAAGACGCTGTTTTCACTTCCGATATGGAACATTTACTTGCAAGCTTAGATGCAAAAGGAGCTTGGCCAGGCATTGATTATAGTAGCCAACAAAGAGGGCATTGGCCAGTTTTATTACACCTTTTGAATTTAAATCGTTTGTCTAAAGCTTATTTGAAAGAGGGTTCAAATTATTATCAAAGTCCAGAGTTGTTAGCTAAAATTCATCATGCTTTAGATTATTGGTTGGCAAATGATTTTGTGAGTCCTAACTGGTGGTATCCTCAAATTGGAATTCCGCAACAATTGGCTCCTATTTTGATTGTTATGGAAGATAAACTTTCAGACAAGCAGCTGCAAACTGGTGTAAAAATCTTGAATAAAGCCAAGATTGGTATGGGAGGACAAAACAAAGTCTGGTTGGCAGGTAATGTTTTGTATAAATCTTTGTTAGTTCGAAACGTTGATAGCGTAAATATTGCATCAAAAGCAATTCAAGGTGAACTGAAAGTATCAACAGGTTTAGGAATTCAGCCCGATAATAGTTTTCATGAGCATGGCGCCATGTTGCAACAAGGGAATTATGGTTTATCGTATTTAGGTGATATGATTCAGTGGATTGCTGTTTTGCGCCAGACGCCTTTTGCTTTTGATGAAGAAAAAGTAGCCATTATTCGGGAATTTGCTCTTGATGGAACCCAGTGGTTTTTATGGAAAAAAAACTTTGATATTGGAGGTAGCGGTAGGCAATTGTTCCAAGGCGAATTGGCTAAAAAGCAAAATGCCATTTTGAAAAAATTTAAACAATTAGAAAAATTAGATCCTGAGTTTGCATCCGCTTATAATAAAGCACAAGATTATAAAAGTTTGTCGGGGAATAAACATTTTTGGAATTCGGATTTTCATATTTCTCGAACTCCCAATTATTTGTTTACGCTCAAAATGTCTTCAAGCCGTGTGAATGGTTATGAAACAGTGAATTTTGAAAACATGTTAGGCTATCATTTGGGAAGCGGAATGACTTTATTGTACCAATCAGACAATGAATACTTGGATATTTTTCCTTTTTGGGATTGGAAAAAACTACCAGGGACAACGATTATTCAGGATGATGCTCCTATTCCTGTATCCAATGCTTGGGGTTATAAAATTGAAGGTGATTTTGTTGGCGGCGTTAAGGATGGAACTAATGGACTTGCGGTTTTGCAATACAATCGTGGCGGTTTAAAGGCCAACAAAGCATGGTTTATGTTTGACAACCAAATTGTGTGTTTAGGAAATGGTATAATAGCTGATACGCCTTTTAATGTGACTACAGGAATCAATCAAGTATATCGCAATGGAGCAATTATAATAAAAAACAAAAGCAACATACAAAAAGCCACAGGTAAACAGGATTTTACCAATCCTAGCTGGATTTTGCACGATAAAGTAGGTTATCTTTTTCCTTCGGGTGGTAATGTCAGTTTGGTTGCTGATACTGTTTCTGGTTCTTGGCACAATGTGGCGCAACGTTACAAAGACGAAACTGTAAAAGCGGATATCTTTAATGTATATCTCAATCATGGAACCAAACCAAAAGATGCAGACTACCAATATATTTTGGTTCCTAATGCGACGCAGCAACAATTAATTCAATTAGAAAAAAAGCCTTTATTCGAAATTAAGAATGCGAAAAGCCAACAAATCGTTAGTCGTAAAGATGGAAGTCTAGCAGGTATTGTTTTTTATGAAGCAGGTAAGGTGGATTTGTTTGGCGGAATTTCAGTGAGCGAGCCTTGTTTGTTATTGATTGAAAAACAAAATAGCGGATTGAAAGTAACGGTCAGTGACCCAACGCATAAGTTGACAACTATTCGTGTGTCTTTCGATAAAAAATACAAAAACGAGCAATTGGTAATTGAAAATAATCAGTCTGTTCTCAATCTAAAGTTACCAGATGGTAACGAAGCAGGTAAGTGTGTGTCTTTTATGTTGCAATTTTAATTTCAGTAAAAAAGTACTTTAAAGAAAGGATTACAGCACAACACAGGACAGGCTGATTTTTTCTCTTTTGTATTTTTAGCGTTTAATAATAGCCATAGTTTTTTAAAAGAAATTAATAATGAATATAAAAAGTTTAACTAGTTTAAGACACCTATTTTTATGGACGATTTCCGCTTTTATTTTGATAAGCCTTTCGGCGAATAGTCAAAATTTTAAAGAGGCTTCCAAAGGAAACCGTACAAAGTATAATTTTAATCCCGATTGGAAGTTTATTAAAGAAAATCCCAAAAATGCGCAAGAGCTAAACTTTGATGATTCGTCATGGAGTACCGTGAGTTGTCCCCATACTTTTAATGATGTGGATACTTTTGATGATTTGAGTTTGGGAGGTCATCATGGAGAGAAAAACCAATGGAGAGGAACGGTTTGGTATCGCAAGCATTTTAAATTACCTGTTGCCGATAAAGGGAAAAAAGTCTTTATCGAATTTGAAGGTGTACGCCAAATTGCAGATGTTTATATCAACGGAACTTACATTGGTACGAACCGAACCGGTTTTATCGCATTTGGATATGATATTAGCCAATATATTAAATATGGAGGTGCGGATAATGTGATTGCTGTTAAAGTGAATAATGACCGTAAAAGCGATAATTTTAGAGACAACGATCCTTTAGTTTGGAACCATGAACACTGGCATCCAACACATGGCGGAATTTATCGCAATGTTTTTCTGCACACCACTGATTTGGCTCATGTGACCCTGCCTTTGTACGACAACATGAAAACGGTAGGAACTTATGTGTATGCTGAAAATATAAGTGAAAAAAGTGCAGATGTTACCGTTACAGCCGAAGTAAAAAACGAATATAATTCTAGAAAAGAAATTATTTGTGAAACTAAAATTATTGATGCTAACGGCAAAGTAGTGAGTACTTCAGCCTCATCCAGAAACCTTAAAGCAGGTGAAAAGTTTGTTTTTTCCTCTACAGCCAAAGTGCTGAATCCTCAGCTTTGGTACACACGTAAGCCGTATATGTACAAGGTCTTGACGGTTTTGAAAGAAGGTAAAAAAGTAATAGATAAGTACGAAACTCCATTGGGAATCAGAAGTTTTGAATTCAATAAAGATTCGGGTTTTCATAACAATGGCGAATATGCTAAACTACACGGATGGGGTCAAAAACCAACCAATACTTGGGCGGGTTTAGGAGCTGCTTTGCCAGATTGGTTACGTGATTTTACCTATAAATTAATGGACGAAGCGGGTGGTAATTTCATTCGTTGGGGACATTGTGCTGCCTCTCAATCAGAGGTAGATATGGGAGATAAATATGGTTTTGTAACCTTGATGCCAGGAGTTTCAGGAGAATCACAAGACGAAGGTGAAACTTGGGATATTCGTATTGCCGCTTTTAGAGATATGGTGGTTAAGTTCCGTAATAATCCTTCTATTTTTATTTGGGAAGGCGGTAACTGGGCCGAAACCGAAAAACATTACCAAGAAATTCTAGACATTGTTAATACGTATGACCCTAAAGGCAAAAGGTTGATAGGGAACAGACGTTCTGATTTAAAAATAGAATCCGAAAAATACTTGACTATCGAAGTAGGTACCGAAGGTTGGCAAAGAGAATTTGCTAGTTTACCCATTATCGAAAGTGAATACATGCGTGATGAAGCGCCTAGACGTATTTGGGATAAAGAGTCGCCAGACGATAATTTTTGGAACAATCCTAATTTATATAAAAACACCTACCAAATAGGTTCAGAGGAATTTGCGGTGCGTCAAGCAGACCATTGGTGGAATAAAATGGGAAAAAAAGTGTATCATTCTGGTGGTGCCAATTGGGTTTTTTCTGATGGGCCACACGGAGGGCGAAATCCTACTGAGGTAACCAGAGCTAGTGGAGAAGTGGATGGTGTTCGTTTGCCTAAAGAAGCATTTTATGCCTTAAAAGCCATGTGGAGACCAGAACCTCAAGTGCACCTAATTGGGCATTGGAATTATACCCAAGGAACAAAGAAAGATATGTATGTGATTTCCAATTGTGCTGCTGTTAAAATGTACATCAATGGTAAATTGATTGGAACGGATGATACAGCTGAAAATGGGTATGTGTACCAATTTCCAGCTGTGGCTTGGGAAGCGGGTGAAATTAAAGTTGAGGGTTATGTAGATAATAAAGTATTGGTAACACAAACGAAAAAGACAGTTGGTGAGCCAGTAGCCATCAAGTTAACTCCGATTACCGGTCCAGAAGGATGGAAAGCAGATGGTTCAGATATTACTTTGGTGGATTTTGAAGTGGTTGACAAAGACGGAAACCGTTGTCCGCTAGATGCTGCCCGTGTTGATTTTACCATTTCAGGTCCTGCCATCTGGCGTGGTGGATACAATAGTGGCAAAGCCAATAGTACCAACAACCTGTATTTAGATACAGAATGTGGGATCAATCGTGTAGCGGTTCGTTCCTTATTAAAAGCTGGTAAAGTAACTATTACTGCAACAAGAAAAGGCTTAAAACCAGCAACAATTGTTTTGAAGTCTCTGCCTGTGGATATAAAAAATGGTTTGACATTAGAGATGCCTCAGGTATATAAAAATGTTCCAAAAGAAGAGCCTATGCCCGTGCACACGCCAGCAATGCCAGTCTATGATCCAGCCGAAAACAATACAAGTAAGTTGTTTACTAAGTTTAGTTACACAGGGGATGCAAAAGCAATGTTGCGAACCACAATGGATTGGGGTAAAAAGGCCTATACCGACTTAGAATACAATTACACCGTAATCCCAAGTTATTTAAGAGGAGCAGAATATGTTAGAACCCCTGATTCAGACAAAAGATATTGGGCTCGTGATCAATTGCAATTTGTCGCTGGGGTGGATATGGAAATTTATGTAGGGCATGATGACCGCGTGTCAAGACCTGAATTCCTGAAAAAAGAATACGTAGATACAGGTGACGATATTGATTTAGCTGGTGTAAAAATGTCCTTATTTAAACGTACTGCCAAAGCGGGAGAAAGCATTATTATGGCTGGAAATACTGAAGGTGATGCACCAAAAGATTGCCGTATGTATGTGGTGATTGGAAAGAAAAAGTAAAATATAGGTACATTATAATCGTTTCCTAATTATTTAAAAAAAACTGCTAGGCTGTGTATTCTAGCAGTTTTTTTGTGTTTATATACTGCTTATAATTTTTGGATGCTATGTTTTAGGTTAACTTGGATTAAGTATTGGCGCAAGGATAACACGAATAAAACGGAATTCTTTAATTATTTTTTTGCATTAAATCTTTGAAATCTGCATAATCAGCGGGAAAAATAACAAAATCCAAATGCGGATTCATTGATTGAGAATGAGATATATAAATGCATTTGAATTTTTTGTCACATTGTACGTGCTCGAGATACTATTGGGGTTCTCAATATTTACTATCATTTGCTGAACAGCACTACTCGTACAGAAAGGGTATGTTTTTTTAAGTATAAAACTTCTCGTTATACCATACAGATAAAGGCTTTCAAAGATTTTTACAACCATTTTTCAGTATTATACCTGTATTATAAAAACAAAAAAGCAATCACCGTTAATAATATTAACAGCAACTGCTTTTTTTCGAAAACAAATTAATTTATTTTGATTTCAATAAATCGATTCTATGATTTACTGAAAGATATTTTTAGATCGAATTTCCGATACCTACCAAAACAATAGAAAGCAGAATTAAAGCAATTCCGTATAAAAAGGTACGGAACGTTTTAGGAGACACACCCTTCCATTCTTTTAAGATTAATCCCCAAATATTTGCTGTTAAGATAATGGTTGCCATATGTGCAATCCATGAACTAGCTCCGTTTCCTAATTTACTTTCTCCCATTCCATAGAAAAAGAATTGCAAATACCACATGGTTCCCGCGAGAGCAGATAACAACACATTTCTAAGAATTGGGGTATTTTCATTAGTATAATCGCCGAATGTTCCGTTCTTGAAATTTAGATACAAACACCAAATAAAATTAGTTGTCAATCCACCCCAAAGTAAGACAACATACGTTACATTGTTTTGAAATAATGGATTGAACCCTTGTTCTACTGCTACGTCTGCCATTGGTTTTCCCGCCTCTATTCCGAAATTGAAAAATGAACTTAAAATACCTGAGATGATAGCAATTATTAAACCTTTTACTAAATCAAATTCTTGTTTGTCTAATTCTCCTCCTGCTAAATCTTTTTCTTTCATCATTCCAGCCTTCCCAGAGAAAGCAATACCTAAAAGACAAACAAAAACGCCCAGTAAAACTAATTGTCCCCCTGGACTAGCAAGCATATCCGAAAAAGTAACTTTGCCCTCAGTAGGATTAAAATTGTAATAAATAGGAGGTACCAATGCACCAAAAGCCGAACAGAACCCTAATACAATAGAGTTACCTAACGACATTCCTAAGTAGCGAACGCCCAACCCATAGGTCAACCCCCCAATTCCCCAGATTACTCCCATAGAATAGGTAAAAGCTTTTACAGAAAAAACAGTTTCCGAGATGATTTCCATAAAATTAGGAACCGTTAAGTAAGCTGCCAATGGAGGAACAATCAACCAAGAGAATAATCCGCCTACAATCCAGTAACTTTCCCAAGCCCATCCTTTTACTCTTTTGAAAGGCATGTAAAAACTTCCGGATGAAATTCCCCCGATGGTATGATAAAGAAGACCTAATAATGCTTGCATATTTTTGTTTTTTTAGGGTTAAATTATAGTATTTGGAGTAATTATTTGATTAAATGGTTTGAGAAATCTTCAACAGTTGCACAATTTAATTGCTCCATTACTTGTTGTAATTCTGTTTTTAATAATGTCATTGTGTGATCGCCTCCTTTTTTACCAAGGGCAGCTACTCCGTACATAAATGAGCGTCCCATAAAGGTAAACTTCGCGCCACACGCCATTGCTCGTGCTACATCTGGTCCAGAGCGTACCCCACTGTCCATCATGATTTCGATTTGGTCGCCGTATTTGGCTACCAATCTTTTTAATGAGTTTATTGCTGATTCTCCAGCGTCTAATTGACGACCACCGTGGTTGGAAACTATAATTCCATCAATTCCTAAACGAATCGCTTCTTCGATATCTTCTTCAGATGCGACACCTTTAAGTACTAACTTTCCTTTCCACATGTCTCTGATAGGCTTTATTTTAGCCTCGTTCAAACGTCCAGAAAAAGTATCGTTCATGAATTTCCCCAATTGTTTTAAATCCAAACCTTTAGGCATATAGGGTAGTAAGTTTGCGAAACCAGGTTGACCGTGAATTAAAGTTTGCATCGCCCATTCTGGTTTGCCCATTACCTGTAAAATATTAGCAACCGACATTTTAGGAGGCATTGCTAAACCGTTACGAACATCTCTGGGTCTGAATCCAAAAGTAGGTACATCACAAAGGATCACCAGAACTGGACATTCGGCTGCAGCGGCTCTTTTGATTAAATCATCTCTTAGTTCATCCTTAGCAGGATGGTACAATTGGAACCATGATTTTCCTTGGGTAATCTCACTAACGCGTTCGATATTACTGGTAGTTACCGTACTTAAGATAAATGGAACATTGTGATCAAAGGCAGCTTTTGCTAAAATTTCAGTAGCATTAGGCCACATTAATCCTTGTAGTCCAACAGGAGCTACACCAAAAGGCGCATCGTATTCAATGCCAAATAACTTGGTTTTCATACTAGAACCTTGATGGTCTCTAAGGTAATTTGGTTTTAGTTGTACTTCTCTTAATTCCGAAGTATTTCTATGTAAATTAACATCTTCGTTACAACCTCCGTCAAGATACTCAAAAGCAAATCTTGGTATCTTTTTTTGCGCTTGTTTTCTTAAGTCGTCTATGGAAGGGTATCTCGAGTCTAATTGTGATGCCATAATAGCTTTTTTAGTTGATTATAAAAGGAACGTGTTTTTTAAGTGAATAATTTTCTTTCAAAAACTTAGAGTTCAATTTGGTGTCTGAAATGGAAATGGCAGCTCCAAGAGCCGAACCTAAAGAAGAATTGGTAGAGCGAAGCACCATATCTCTAAGATAATGGGATAGTAACTTGATAAATACATCATTGTCGCTAAAGCCTCCATCTACAAAAAGTTTGGTGATTTTAAGACCTCCTGCTGCTCTTTTAATGCTTTGTACTTGTAAAAGAACCAATTCAATCATTAATTGATGGTAGGCCTCTGTGAAATTATCATAAATAATTTCGGTTTTTGCAGGCATATTAGCATCTTCAATAGCGTTCCATCTAAAATAATATTTAAAATCCTTTTTAATACGGTGGTATATTTCAGAATCAAAAACCACTTTTTTATGGTAATCATGTGCTAAACCAAAATGATCCGCTAAGGCATGTACTTGATGAGTGTATTCATTACCTAATAACAATCGAGCTGATTTTACGGGTTTACCATTAATTCGCATATAATTGATACAATCGTCTTGAATGTCCTTTTCTGTTAATGTTTTATCTGAAAAAGGATTCATAGAAACACTCCAAGTTCCTGTAGAAACCAAAATAAAAGGTTCTTTGGAACTACGCACATATGGTAATAGAGCAGATGAACTATCGTGAATTCCCACCCCAATTTTGATTCTTTTTCCGTTATAGTTCATATTGATACTCGTCTCGGTAGAAACAATGGGAGGGAGGATTTTGTGAATTTCTTCTTCGTACACCCAACTGTGATAATCTTTCTTTTCATAATCCCAAAGCGCCGTATGACAACCTATACTGGTATATTCGCTCAACGGGATTCCAGTAAAGATATAACTCATATATTGTGGCAAGTGCAAAGAGTATTTGATTCTTTTGAACACTTCAGGCTTGGAGTGTTTTAACCAATATAATTGCATGCCTGAGTTTAACATACCCGAATTAGTAGAACCCGTTTGGGCTGAAAATTCTAATTCAGGCCCGTATTTTTCATAGAAAGAGGCAATTAACGCCTCGTCCATGGGTTTAGTATAATTGTAAAGAGGAGTTACTAATTCGCCATTTTCGTCCAAATGAACAAAACTAGCGCCATAGGTAGAAAAATTGATGGCTTTAACATCATATTCTTGTGCCTCTAAAATTCTATGAAATAATTCTTTAAGCCAATTATGTAAAGCGACGATGTCTTCGGTAGGATAACCATCTTCGTCTTTAATTTCCTCAAATTTAATGTACTCACGATACACTTCTTTGAAGTCTTTATCAAAGAGAAAGAATTTTTTATTGGTTTTTCCAATATCAAAAACGGCGGTTACTTTTTGTTTCATATTTATTAAATAAATTCCAAAAATTAAATTCCAAATTTCAATAAATGAAAAAGGAATGGTCTTATAAAAAAAGCTTTAAAATTAAAGACCTGTTGCTACTGAATTACGGCCTCTTTCTTTGATTAATTCATTTCTTACATCTAATGAACGGAAAGCTTGGATTGGACTAATAACGCCACCTCTGTTCAATCTTGCTTTTTCCAGCAAAGGTCTCACGTCTGTTCTATAGGCTCCTTGCAAAATTTCTTGGCATTTTACTACATCGTGCTCTTGTTGTGCTGCTTCTAAAGCTGCTTGATCTACCAATAAGGCTTTTGCAAAAGCTTCTTGAATTGCTTCTAATGATTGGATTAAATCTTCCAAAGGATCTTTTACGTTATGACTCGCATCAATCATCCAAGCTAAGTCTGGATTTTGAGGGTTGTTAGCCATTCCGTATACCAATTCTTTAAAAATTAAGAATAAAGCATAAGGTTTGATACTTCCAGCGGTTAAATCGTCATCACCGTATTTACTATCGTTGAAGTGGAAACCACCTAATTTTCCTTTTAACATTAAAATCGAAACAATTTGCTCAATATTGCTGTTTGGTAAATGATGTCCTAAGTCTACTAACGATAAGGCTTTTTCACCACATTCGTTAGCCAACATAAAGGATGTTCCCCAATCTTGAATTACAGTAGAGTAGAAGTTAGGCTCGTATGGTTTGTACTCAATTAACATTTTCCAGTCTTCAGGCAATCCTTTGTAGATGTCTTTTAAACTGTCTTGGGTGTTTTGTAAAGCTGCTTGAAAGTTATTTTGTCCTGGAAAACAAGAACCATCAGCCAACCACACTGTTAAAGCTTTTGACCCTAGTTTGTTACCAATGTTGATTACATCAATATTATGTTGGATGGCTTGTTGTCTTATTTCTTTTTCAATATTACTTAGCGAACCGTATTTGTAGCTGTATTTAGAATCTTTTTGGTCTTGGAATGTATTCGAATTGACGGCATCGAACTTAATATCTAATGATTGAGCTATATCCTTAATAGCATTGTAATCTTGCGGTACATCCCATGGAATGTGTAAAGATACCGCACCAGCAGTTTGAGTAAGGGAGTGGATTAATCCAATATCTTCAATTTTTTGTTCCAAAGTAGAAGGCTCTCCGTAGAAAGAAAAACGTCCAAAACGTGTTCCTCCAGCACCTAATGCCCAACTTGGAATAGCAATTTGAAAGTCAGCCAATTTAGAAAGGATAGCCTCTACATTGTGACCGTTTTTAGTTAATTTATTGGCTAAGAAATCAAAATTTTCTTTATGTGAATCAAGACCACTTTTGTTAGCATCTTGAATTTGTTCAGTAGTTATTTTCATGGTTGTATTTTATATAAAGTGAAAATTCTAAGGTCGAAAGTTATAAAGCAAAACTAGACAAGCTAGAATACTTTATGACTTTCGACTTTAAACTTTAAGACTAATTTCTTATCTTACAAAAGCATTTGCCATTCCACCATCAACATTGATGATGTTTCCGGTAGATTTGTCTAATAAACCTACTAATGCAAATACTCCAGTTGCAATATCATCTGGAGTGATGATTTCGTTTAATAAATTTCTTTTAGCGTAGAATGCTGGTAATTCTTCCACGGTAATTCCGTTCGCTTTAGCCCTTCCTTCAGCCCAAGCACCTTCCCAGATTTTACTACCTACAATAACACCATCAGGGTTGACCGTATTTACTCTTACTTTGTCTTTTGCTAGTTCAGCTGCTAATAAACGTACCATGTGTTGTTGCGCTGCTTTTGCAGTTCCGTAAGCTACATTGTTTGGACCAGCGACTAAACCATTTTTACTAGCAATAGCAATATAATCACCACCCAAACCTTGTTTGCGAACGATTTCGGTAAATTGTTTCGCTAAATCAAATTGTCCTTTTACAAGGATACTTTGTAGAATATTCCAGTCTTTATCTGTCGTTTCTTCGATAGATTTAGAGATTGCTAAACCTGCACTGTGAACAATAATGTCTACACCTCCAAATTCAATAACCGCTTTTTTATATGCCGATGCAATAGATTCAATATTCGTTACGTCACAAACAGCATAGGTTGAAACGTCTCTTTTGTAAGTAGCATTTGCTTCAATAAGTGCTTGTTCATTGATGTCAGTAAGGACTACATTAGCACCATTTGCTGCTAATTTATCAGCAATCGCTTTACCAATTCCTCCACCTGCACCAGTAACTAAGGCTACTTTACGAGACAAAGCCGCTTCTTTTGGCATACGAGATAATTTGGCTTCTTCTAGCAACCAATATTCGATATCAAAAGCCTCTTGTCTTGGTAATGAAGTGTAGGCTGTAATTGCTTCAGCACCACGCATTACGTTGATCGCGTTGATGTAAAATTCACTTGCTACACGTGTGGTTTGTTTGTCTTTTGAGAAACTAAACATACCTACACCAGGATAAATGATAATCACTGGGTTTGGATCACGCATCGCTGGGCTATTGCTTTTTTTGCAAGTATCGTAATAGTTTTTATATTCTTGTCTGTAAGCTTCAAAAGCAGGCTCTAATTTTTTAAGAATAGCGTCCGAGTCAGATAAATCTTCATTTGGATCTAAAGTCAATACCAAAGGTTGGATTTTAGTTCTCAAGAAGTGGTCAGGACAAGAAGTCCCCATTGGAGCCAAACGCTCTAAATCATTACTATTGATGTATTCCATCACGACATCGCTATCAGAGAAGTGACCAATCATTCTTTTTTCAGATGAACAAAGTCCTCTTAATAAAGGCATGATTTGCGCTGCTTTTTCAAGACGCGCTTCTTTTGGTAAACTTTGTACTTTTTGTCCACCAAAAACACTTCCTTTTTCAGCAATTTTTTTCTCAATATATTCAGAAGCCATTTCGATAACTTCTAAACTGTTCATGTAACACTCATAAGAAGTGTCTCCCCAAGTAAACAAACCGTGAGAACCTAAAACTATACCTCTAATTCCTGGATTGTCAGCTAAACATTTTTCTAATTGAAGACCTAAGTCAAAACCAGGACGTTGCCATGGCACCCATCCCATAGTGTCACCCCAAATTTCTTTAGTAACTTTTTCGCTATCAGCAGCAGCTGCAACCGCAATTAAAGCATCAGGGTGTAAGTGGTCAATATGTGCAAATGGTAATAATCCGTGCAAAGGTGTATCGATAGAAGGTGCTTTACTATCTAAGTCATAAATACAGTGGTCAAAAAGGCCTACCATACGGTCTTCATCCTCTAATCCGCCATATACTTTTTTTAAGTCACGTAATCTTTCAGTATACAAACCTGCAATACCTGCTCTGGTTAAAGTTCCAATATCACCACCTGAACCTTTTACCCACATTACTTCTACTTCCGCATTGGTCAAAGGGTCTTTTTCGATAGTTTTACAACTCGTGTTTCCACCACCATAGTTTGTAATTCTTAGGTCGGCACCTAAAATATTTGAGCGATATAAAAATAAAGCTACTTGATCATCTCCTAAAGCATTTGCTTTTTCGTTATCCCATAAGTAATTCACATGGTTGAATTTTTTAACTGCTGTATCCATAAATTGTTTTATTGTGTTTTCAGCAAATTTATAGTATGCATCAAGTTCATCTATCCTGTTTTGTACTGTAGTATAAGCAGTTTTTTTAGTAATGATTTTCTATTTCTATAAAAATATATTGGTTTTAGTAAAAAGCTATTGTTCAAAAAAATTTTAAAAATAATTTTTCAAAGGGAAATTAATAAAATGGCAATACTTTAAAAATTACAGTATCTATATTTTATTTTTCAATTTATTTTAAAAATCATAAAAAATAATCATAATTTTTTCAGAACCAAAAATCACTTAATGTTTAGTTAATTTTTTATCGATCGTTTTTACTGTCAAATTCTATTTGTAAGAAAAAAACTTAAAAAACACTCATTTTCATGAATGAACGCTTAAATATGGGATTTTTGAATACTCTAATTGGTACTTTTTGATTCTTATAACCCTTTAAATTGCACTTAAGTTTTCTAAATATTAATTCATACTTGATGCTTATGGAATTATTACACCACTTAGATGTTGATAAAAAATCTAGAATACCAATGTATCAACAAATCGTTGATTCAATCACCAATAATATTTCTGTTGGTAAAATTGAATTAAATTATAAATTACCATCTATCAATACTATTAGTGAAGATTTTAATTTATCGAGAGACACGGTAGAGAAAGCATATAATATACTAAAAGAACGTAATATTATTGTTTCTATACCACGCAGAGGAAATTATGTTGCAAAGGTGGAAACAAATCACAAGCTGAATATTCTTTTTTTGGTAAGCAAAACGAGTTCTTACAAAATGAGTATTTATAACGCCTTTTTAAATAGAGTAGGAGTAACATCAAAAATAGACTTGGCTATTTACCATTGTGATGAATTTGTTTTTGTGAACACCTTAAAAAATGCAAAGTTAGTTTACGATTACTATGTGGTGATGCCGCATTTTAAAAACGACAAATTGCAACATGCTAGTTTTACCGACTCCACATTAGAAATAATACAAAGTATTCCTAAAAATAAATTAATGATTTTAGATAATGTAATGCCTCCTTTGTTAGAAGATAAAGATGTAACAGCAGTATATCAGGAATATGATAACGATATTTATGAAGCTTTAAAACAAGCCATGTATAAAATTAATAAATACAATAAAATTGCTTTGGTTTATCCAGAAAAGTCAATATATCCGTATCCACGAAGAATTTTACATGGTTTTAGGAAATTTTGTTTAGAATTTGAAAAAGATTTTGAAATACTAAACGAAATATGCGAAGATATGGAGTTTAAAGAAAAAGATTTATTTATTACCATCGAAGAAGGTGATTTGGTTAATCTAATTAGTCAGATACGTAAAAAGGGATTGCAAATGGGAGAGGATATAGGTGTTATTTCTTACAATGATACTCCATTAAAAGAATTATTGGGTATCGCTACAATGACTACCGATTTTAAAATAATGGGAGAAACTGCCGCCGATATGATTTTAAACAACGAAAAAGGGAGGTTTAAAGTTCCATTTAAATTTATAGACAGAATGTCAATTTAAATTAGTTGGTAGTGCAAAAACAAGAACTAAATTTTAATATTTAATAGAAATATTTTTTACATTGCTAGCCCTTTACATTAGTTAATAAAAGCTTTACAATGCCTAAATTTTCTGTATTATTAATTCTTTTTTCATTTACATGGAGTAGTTTTTCGCAAAACGAAATCTACAAGTTTAAACATTTTTCAACTTCCGAAGGTCTATCTCAGTGTTCTGTAATGTCGATCATTCAGGATAATTTGGGGCAAATGTGGATAGGTACCAGAGATGGTTTGAATAAATATGACGGTTCGGAATTTACAGTGTTTAGACATCTCAAACATGATTCGAAAACTATTAGTAATAACGATATCAATACCTTAGAGCAAGATAGTGAAGGGTTTATTTGGATTGGAACGGCCTTGGGTTTAAACAAATACAACCCCAAGGATGATACTTTTATTTCTTATTATAGTAATGATAGTACCACTTCTCTAATAGATAATGTTATTTGGAAAATAAAAGAATTATCTAATAAAGAATTGTGGATAGGAACTCCATCTGGTCTATCAATTTACCATCGGGATACTAATTCATTTAAATCTATCTTACAAAATGAGCAAATACTATCCATTTTTGAAACAAACAAAGGCGTTGTTTTCATCGGCACTAAAAAAGGGTTAAAACAATTGATGGGCATATCGGAAGGGAAGTATCTTTTTAGAACGATAAAAGGCACCGAAAATCTGAATATTCAGGATATAATACAAAATTCGAATGGTAATTTATTATTAGGAACCAGAACCCAAAGTGTATTAGAATATAATAGTAATAAAGATGAATTGACACCTTACTTTAAAGGGGAAGTACTACAAGAAAAAAATGAAAATGTAAGACAACTATTGTTTGATAATGCCGGAAAACTTTGGATTGGTACCTATAAAGGAATTAAAATTGCGGATAGAACTAAAAGTAAAAGAAGTTTTACCACCAATATTAATGACAACGAAAGTATTAGTGACAATTTCATTAGAACTTTATTTAAAGACAAAAAAGGATCAATATGGATTGGAACTTATAATGGAGGTATTGATCTTTGGGATAAAGCAAATGTTAATTTTATTAATATTACTCAAAAACCAGGTAATTTAGGTTTAGGATTTAAAGTGGTGAGTTCTATAGCTGAGTATAAAAATTTTTTATTTTTTGGAACAGAGGGAGGTGGGATTACAGTACTAAATACAAAAAATAAAGAGTATAATTACATCAATACTAGTAACACTCCTGCTTTAAAAAGCGATAATATAAAAACGTTATACATTAGTAAAGATGATAATCTGTGGATAGGGACTTTTGAAGATGCTTTTGTAGTTTATAATCTAAAGACAAAAAAAATAGAAGACAATCCTTTACATCAAAAATTACTATCATATTTGAGTGGAATTGGTGTATATGTTATAAAGCAAGATAACAATGGCGATATGTTACTTGGAACCATTGGAAAAGGATTAATTAGGTATTCTATTCATACAAAATCATTTCAGATAATTGATAATGAAACCAAACCCATAGGATTATTAAATAATATTATTAGAGCCATTTTGGTTGACTCTAAAAATAATATTTGGGTAAGTACAATTAAAGGTTTAAATGTTATTACACCGAAGGGAAAAATTAAAAAGTTTTTTTTTGACAAAACAGTAAGTAAAAGATATAGTGTTAATACTCTTTTTG
Source organism: Flavobacterium fluviatile (assembly GCF_010645065.1). Taxonomy (GTDB): domain Bacteria; phylum Bacteroidota; class Bacteroidia; order Flavobacteriales; family Flavobacteriaceae; genus Flavobacterium; species Flavobacterium fluviatile. The sequence continues at coordinate 273,890 of NZ_JAADZW010000001.1, forward strand.
AGGACTCTAAAGGAACTATTTGGATTGGCACTGAAGGAGACGGCTTATATAAACTTGATAAAAAAGGTCTTAAATCAATAGATTTGAAAATTGGAAATACAAATTGGATAATTGGGATAAGAAGTATAGTAGAAGATAAAAAAGGAAACCTTTGGATAAGTACAGTTAATCAGGGAATTATTAAATATAATCCAGTTAAGCAAAGTATTTTATCACACTACACACAAAAACAAGGGCTTATAAGTAATCAATATAATAATAACTCAAGTCTGCATTTAGGAAATTCTAAATTCTTTTTTGGAGGCCCTTCCGGAGTTGTTTATTTTGATTCTAATCGGTTAATTAAAAATTACTATTCGCCTCAAGTAGTAATTTCTGATTTTAAAATTAAAAATAAATCAATTTCTGTACATGACTCAAATAAATTACTCTCTAAAACAATAACTTTCACTAAAGAGATTGAACTTTCGTATGAGCAAGGTAATTTTAATATTATTTTCTCTATTCCAAACTTTATTAATACCAGTAGCAATCGTTATCAATATAGATTAAGAGGATTAGAGCAAGATTGGAATGAAACGAGTCAAAACTCGGTGTTTTATACCATTCAGAATCCCGGAAATTACGTTTTTGAAGTAAAAGGTGTAAACAATGACGGAGTATCAACTGGTAAAGCAACTACATTAAAAATTAGAGTTAATCCTGCACCTTGGCGAACTTGGTGGGCTTTTTTAATTTATGGTGCGCTTATTTTTTTCGCTTTATATTTTTTACTGAATATTTTAAAGTCAAAATCAAACTTGAAACATCAACTAGATTTAGAGAAAATAGAATCGGAACAAGAAAAAGAGATAAATGCGGCTAAACTAGAATTTTTTACCAATATATCCCACGAGTTCAGAACTCCATTAACACTTATTTTAGGTCCCTTACATCAAATCCTTGAAGATTACAAGGGAAGTAGTACGATGTATAAGAAATTAAGAGTTATCGAAAGTAGTGCCAATCATTTGCTACAACTCATTAATAGATTAATGGATTTTAGAAAACTAGAAAGCAATCTAATAAAGCTCGAAACGGCAGAAGGAAATATTGTAAAATTTTTAAAAGAAATATATTTATCCTTTACAGAGTATGCGAAAGATGGAAACTATGAATATACTTTTGACGCACCTGCTGAAGAAATTTTAGTTTATTATGACCGATATAAATTGGAACGTGTTTTTTATAATTTAATATCAAATGCATTTCGATATACGCCTAAAAATGGAAAAATAGGCATAAGAATTTTACAAAATAAAGGAGAAATAACAATACAAATTGAAGATTCGGGTGTAGGAATAGCTACAGAATACCAAGATAAAATTTTTGAACGATTCTTTGAAGTATCTGTAAATAATAAACCCGATAATGATTATAATAAAGGAACTGGTATTGGTTTGTCAATTGCAAAAAATATAGTGGATTTACACAAAGGGAGAATTACCGTACGTAAAAACATAAATAACATAGGATCTATTTTTTCGGTAACCCTTTTATTAGGAAGGTTACATTTAGCAGATTCGGAAATAATTCCTGATTTTAAATTTAGTGATGATTTATCACAATATGTTGATCAATTAGATATTGAACCTGTAGTGCTTGAAGAAGATGTACTTGATAGAGTGGTGCAAATAGAAAAGCCAACCATATTATTGGTTGAAGATAACAAACAACTACGCAAATTTATGCGCAATCTGTTAATGGATAATTACAATATTTTGGAAGCAGAAAACGGTAAAGTGGCTTTTGAAATGGCACAAAAAGAGCCAATAAATTTAATTGTTAGTGATGTAGTCATGCCTGTAATGACAGGTACTGAACTTTGTTCTATGATTAAAGAAGATATAAAAACAAGTCATATTCCTTTGATACTATTGACTTCGCGTTCCTCGCTCATATATAAATTGGAAGGTTTGGAAACGGGTGCGGATGATTATATTAGTAAACCTTTTAATGTAGTTGAATTCCAGCTACGAATTAAAAACTTATTGAGTGCAATAACGCGATTAAAAACGAAGTTAACTTCAATTGAATCCTTAAAAGAAGATGAAGTAGTTTTATCTTCTTTAGATGAAAAACTATATAAAAAAGCATTAGAAATAGTTGAGAAAAATATTGGTAATGAGTTGTTTGATATAAATATGTTTTCTGAAGAATTAGGTGTGAGTAGAACGGTTCTATTCCGAAAAATAAAAGCTTGGACAGATTATACACCTAATGATTTTATCCAACATATACGATTAAAAAAAGGTGCTCAACTTCTCGAACAAGGAAAAATTAATATTTCGGAAATAAGTTATAAGTTGGGATTTAAAAATCCAAAGTATTTCAGTAAATGTTTTAGTAAAAAATATGGTAAAACGCCAACCGAATATGCTAAAACATTTTACACCTCTTTTTAAATAAGAATATATTTGGAGTTCAGATAAGTCATTTTAAATAAAATTTAATTGAGGTATAACTTTCGGTTTAGAAGGTTATACTTTTTTTATCTTAAAATATTTGGTAATTATAAATACGGCCAAAAACAAGAGAAAAAGGATACTTTTAACTCCCATTTTGATACTTCTAAGCACTTCTTATCAACTACTTTTACACTTCATTCAATTACAATTTTAGTTTTGATTTAATTCTATTATTGAAAAAAATATAAATTATTTAATTACAAAATGAATTTCAAGCATACAAAATTTTTAGAAGTAGTGTTATTACTATTTATTGTTATACTTTTTTTAATGATATTCTATTTTATTTAGATAATCCTAACTCCATTTATCTATTGTGTCCAGAATTAACTTTTCTTTTTATAAATACTAGGTTTTTTTATTTTTTTCTGTTAAAAAACCTGACAATATTTAAAAAAAGTAATTTTTTTTACTTCTAACCGTATAAAGCAGGACAGAGAGAATGATGAGATGCTGTAAAATTGTATAAAAGTTATATTATTGATGTCAAAATTATCAAACTAATAATATTAACTAATTATTATTACTTATATGTTAAAACCAAAACTAATGAAGAAACAACAAACCAAAAAAAAACGTAGAGTTTCGGGTTTAGGATTAATGTTGATTGTGTTTTTTACATTATCTGCTATTAATCTGCATGCTCAAGACAAAGTTACAGGAATTGTTAAAGACGCTACAGGATTTCCAATTCCCGGTGTGAATGTTAATCAGGTCTCAAGTACAAATGGTACTGTTACTGATGGAAATGGTAGTTATACAATCGTATTGCAACCAGGCAATAAGAAATTAGAGTTTTCTTATTTAGGATTTGAAACAAAAGTATTAACTGCTACAAACGGAACATTAAACGTAACATTAAAAGATGCAGCAAATGAATTAGAAGATGTCGTAATTATTGGATATCAAAAAGTAGAAAGAGAAAAAGTCTTAGGATCTATCTCCAACGTGAAAGCAGAGTCTATTGAGAAATCAGCTCCTGTTGATGCTTTGCAGGGTATCCAAGGAAAAGTTGCGGGAGTTCAAATTTTAACAAACAATGGACCAGGTGAAGGTTTTGATATTAAAATTAGGGGAATCGGTTCTTTTAATGGATCTAACGGACCTTTGTACGTAGTAGATGGGCAGCAAACTTTTAATATTGATAACCTTAATCCGAATGATATTGAAAATTTAGAAGTACTTAAGGATGGAGCCACTACTGCTGTGTATGGGGCACAAGGAGCAAATGGTGTTGTGTTAATTACAACTAAATCTGGTAAAAAAGGAGAGCTTAATGTAAATGTTTCGGCAATAAGCGGTATGAGTGAGCTAGTGGGGGCAGTACCAGTTGCAAATGCTAGACAACGAATAGAGATGGAGCGAGCGCTAGACCCCACTTTGGTTAATGTTAATAGATTAGATTCGTTAAGTTTAGGTTTTCGAAATTCCCCAGATAACCAAGCTTTAATTTCAAGAGCAGCTTTAAGACAACAGGTTAATATTGCATTGAGTGGTGGAGGTGATAAGTCAAAGTTCTATTGGAACACAGGTTATCTTAAGCAAGAGGGCGTGGTACTTAATAGTGATTTTAAAAGAATCAATACACGTTTGAAATTAGATTTAACACCTTCTAAAAAATTTAGTGCTGGTGTGGTAACCAATTTGACATATGAGCAAACGAATGGTATTAATTCAGGCCAAGTTTTAGGAAATTCACTTAATCGTATACCTTATATTCCTATTTATGAGCCTAATGGTGATTTATCTCCAACTCCAACAGGATATAATGGTTCTGCGAATCCCGTTCAACAACTATTACTACGTGAATCATTACGTAAAAATTACACTTTTAATGTTTTTAATTATGCTGAGTTCAAAATTTTACCTCAGTTATCAATTAGATCTACTTTGGGTGTAAGTATGGGTTACGATAAACGCGAGGGATTTGCTCCAACAGATCTCTTGGTAGGTGGTGGTCTTGCACCAGATTCGCGTGCAACAGCTAACGAAACGCATTCCCTTACTACAAGTTTGCAACAGGATAACTTCCTAAATTATCTTCAGAAATGGGGAAGACATAGTTTATCTGCATTTGGTGGTATGCAAATTCAATCTTCAAGAGCTGAAATCCTAGGTGTTAGCACATCATTGGCTAATAATCTAATCGAAACCATGAACAATGCCGATTTGAATTTCTTTATTCCAACTGATGCGACTGAAAATTATGATTTAAGCCAATTTTCTTTGTTTACCGGAGTAAATTACGATTTTGACAATAAGTATTTAGTAGGAGCTACTATACGTCGTGATGGATCTTCTCGCTTTGGCCCAGATAACCGATTTGGTTATTTTCCATCCGCTTCCTTAGGTTGGAGAGCAAGTAAAGAGAGTTTCTTAAAAGAAGTTGAGGTGATTGATAATTTATTGTTTAGAGCTAGTTACGGAGTTGTTGGAAATGATAGAATTGGTAGATTTGAATATTTGTCTAGTTTAGAACCTCAAGGTTATTATAATGGTGTACAAGGTTTTGTTCCTGTAACATTTGGAAACCAAGATATTAAATGGGAAGAAACGGCTTCTAGTAATATTGGTTTTGATTTAGGCATGTTTAACAGAAGATTGAATCTTACAGTTGATTTTTGGCAAAGAGATACTAAGGATTTATTAGTAAATACACAACTTCCAGAAGAATCAGGATTTTCTACAGCTCGAGAAAATAATGGACTTATCAGAAATAAAGGTATAGATTTCGCTATAAGCGGTACAATCATAAATAAAAAAGATTTTACATGGAATGCTAGTTTTAATATAGGAGTTTTGGACAACAAGGTATTAGAGCTTGATACTCCTATTATAACTGGTGTTTCGAGAATCGAAGAAGGACAATCAATAGGTAATTTTACTGGATTTAAACAAAATGGTATTTACCAATATGATGAATCAAATGCTTATGATCCATCGACTGGAGCACGTTTATATCCTAATTTTGATGCCAACGGTTTCTTTTTAGGAACATACAATACTTCCGCAGGACAGACGTATAATGGTCCTATTAGACAATTGGTACATGAAGCATCAGGAAACGTCTTAAAAGGAGGAGATTATATTTGGGAAGATACCAACAACGATGGAAAAATCAATACTGATGACACCCAAATTTTAGGAAATGGTTTAGCGACCGTGTATGGAGGATTAACTCAAGACTTTAAATACAAAAGATTTACGTTAGGTGTGCTATTTGACTATAGTTTTGGTAATGATATATACCGTCGCTATGATCATGATCGAAATAGTTTTAGAGCTAATACGATTACTCCTGCACCAGATCGTATAGATCAAGCTTGGACCAACCAGGGGGATATCGCTACTTACCCAATTATAGCTAGTGCCGCTAACCGTCCTCAAAACCGATTTGATTTTGCGACTAATACTGCAAATAGTTTATATATAGATGATGGTAGTTTTATTAAGTGGAGATATATTCGATTGGGATATGGATTTTCTAAAGAAGATTTAGATAGATTCAAAATTGGTTTGAAAGCTTTTACGCTTAACCTTCAGGTAAACAACATCATGACATGGACTAATTATCAAGGCTATAATCCAGAGTTTGGTACTAGAGATAGTGCCTTGCAACCTAGTGTGGATAATTTAAGATATCCTAGTGAAAGAGAAGTTCTATTGAGTTTAAACTTACAATTTTAAGAATTAAGATTATGAAAATATTTAAAATAAAAGCGGCTGTTCTATTGCTATCGCTAGGAATGCTATATTCTTGCGACGATACTTTAGAAACAGAACCAGAAAGTTTTGTAACACCAGATTCGTTTTACAAAGATCAAACAGAATTAGATATTGCTTTGGCTGGAGTTTATGATGGTATGCAAAATACCTACAATGATGCTAACAGTATATTTGGAGAGTTTCGCTCAGATAGCTATGCACCAGCACCCTCTTCTACCAATGTTTCTAGGAGTTCCTTTCATAATAGTACTATGGATGCAGCTGATGCTACTTTGAGATGGACCAATTTTTATAAAACTATTGACAGAGTTAATAGAGTAATAATTTCGGCTGAAGCATTGCAAGGAGTTGAGCCTAATACTTTAGGAGAGGCCTATGCCATTCGATCAAAAGTATATTTTGATTTAATTCGTATTTGGAAAAACGTACCCTTATTATTAGAACCAATCCAAACACCTGCAGAAGCTTATAGACCTGTTACCTCTTACGATAAAATCTTGAACGAAGTGGTTCTTCCAGACATGAAGCGTGCAGAGCTGTTGATTTCGGATGCTCCTTCACCATATAATTTTTCCAAAGCTAGTGTTTTTGCTCACGAAGCAGAAGTATACATGTGGATAAAACAAGAAGCAGAGGCAGAAAAAGTTTTAGAAAAATTAATTGCGCTTAATGCCTATACTTTGACTACTACACCGCAGGCCTGGCAAGACATGTTTTACTACCAACCACCAACCACAGCAATGCCAACTGCGCCGGGTAAAATTCAAACAGGATCGGAGCTTATTTTTTCAATTCGTTATGATGATACTGATACTACTCCGTCAGGAATGTGGAATGCGTATGTTACTGGATCGACAATTACAGTAATTTCACCTTTAGTTGAAAATAAATGGATAGAAAGATTTCCTATTGATGAATTGCAATGGAATGCTAAATATCCAAATACACCACCAGCATTAAGTAGAACAGAAGTTATTGGAGGTGTTGTTACTACAACACCTTTGTACGGAGATTGGAGACAATTTGCTTCACGTGATAGAGGAGATTTTGAAGTAGGTATGGGACCTAGTATAATCGGAGAAGCGAGACTTTACAAATGGACAAAAGATCGTTCTAATTTGCAAGTAAACTTGGATAGAACTGATGTTGTGATGTATCGATATGCTGACGCGTTATTATTATTAGCTGAAGCGAAAATTAAACTTGGTAAAGCAGATGCCGCGAAGGCGTTAATTGATCAAATTCGTGTGGCTAGAAAATTACCTCCAGTAATTGCAGAGGAATTTGGAACAACTCAAGATCAACAAATTAACTATTTGTTAGATGAACGTCAGTTTGAATTGATGGGAGAAGGAAAACGTTGGTGGGATTTAATAAGAAATGATAAAGCTTTGGAAATTATGAATCCAATTTTAGAAAGTAGAGGTGCAAATCCGTTAACTCAAGATCGTTTGTTTTTTCCAATTTATCAAAATCATATTATCGAAGCTTTAGGTGCCTACAAGCAAAATGAAGGATGGTAATTTAAAAAAAATATAGCTTATGAAAACACATATAAAATTAATAATGGCTACTTGTTTTGTAGCGGCTCTAAGTTCTTGTACATTGGGTGTACAAGATGAGTTTAACTACGAATCTGAAACCTATAGTGAGGTAGATCCCTATGAGAACATGACTGCATGGGAGTATATTCAACTAAGAAAATCAAATACAATTAGAGATAGTCAAGGTCGATTTAAACTAGTAAGTAATACAAGTGTATATGGTGCTAGTGGAGATGAATTGGATTTAATGATTGCCGCTATAAAACGCGTTGGATTTGAGGATTTGTATCAGCAAACGGCAACCAATGGAAGAACTTATTTATTGTTAAATAATAATGCTTTTACAGGAAATACAGATCGTGATATTGTTAAATCAATTACAGGTACACAATTAGCGGATAACTCCACTTTAAATCCAGATACTTATTTTGATAATTGGACTCCTACACAGCTTAACCTTTTAAAGGCAATCTTGAAGTACCACATTGTAACTGATTTTGTTGCGCAAACACCTACAATTCCAACATTTGGAGTAAATGTATTATTTAAAACATTATTACCAAAAGTAGAAGTTGATGCAGTTGGAGCGCCTGTTAGTCTTTCTACTGAAATGTCTGACATAGCTTTTTACAGAAATCCAGATGCCAGAACAACGCTTGTAATTAACGATCCGTCGTCTCCTTTACCAGTTACAGCCAACACCTTGGCTTTTAATGAAAATGTAAGAAGACATAATTATGTTTTTAATAATGGTATTGGCCATTACTTAAATGAAATGGTAAGGTATCAACCCTATGCATTATACACTAATTTGCCAATTAACTAGTGTATTTTAACTACGAATATTCATACATAACTTTAATATTATGAAAATAAAAAAATATTTAAAAACATCATTTATCTTCCTTTTTACCTGTAGTTTGTTGGTATCTTGTAATGTTGATGAAGTTGATGTAACTAGAAAACCGTTTGTACCGGGTGAAGTAGAAAACCCTGAAACTATTGCTCAAGTTATTATTAAAGATCCTAACTTTAGCATATTGGAAAGTCTTATGCGCAGAATCGAAGCGGCTGCAATTAATCCATCAGGAAGGATAATAACCAATTTGAACGTACCAGGCAATAACACCGTATTTGCTCCTACTGATGCGGCTTTTACTGATTTTATGCAGGCTAATAATATAACTGATTTAAATAAATTACCTATTGAATTGGTTACAAGCTTAGTTTATTACCATATTAAAACGGGTAAATTTTTAACCACTGATTTAACCACTGGGTTCGTACCAACTCAAGCTACACGAGGAACGGGGACTAATTTAGTTTACTTAAGTATGTATATTAATACAAATAGCGGAGTCGTTTTAAACAATACAGCTAAAGTAGTTTCATCAAATACAAATGTTAATAATGGTATTATTCATACAGTAGATGCTGTTGTAAAAGTACCAACGGTGCAAGATTTGATTGCTCTGAATCCAGAGACTTCAAGCTTTGCTGCAGCTGTTGTGCGCGGCGACACAGATTTAGCAACACCTGTAGTTGGCGATGCTATTGCTAATACAAGCGCATCGGTAACTGTTTTTGCACCTAGCAATACTGCTTTTATTAATGTACTTACTGAATTAGGTATTTCGAGTATTCAAGATCTTCCGACTACACAAGTTGCTAATATTACAAAAATTCATGTTGTAAGCACAGTGACAACGACCCCAGCTATTAGTTCCAATTTATTTGTTTCGAGAACCAATGCAAAATTGCAAACCATTTTAGCAGGTACTCCTGGTCAAATTAATTTTAACGGAACAACACGTACTATTAAAGACCAAAGAGCTCGTACGGGTAATATTGTGCCTTTAATTGATATACAAGGTTCAAATGGAGTGCTGCATACACTTGACAAAGTATTGTTACCATTAACCTTATAAAGCAATAAGACTATAAAATTTTTTATTCTATTTAAGTAGGGATAAACAATAGTAATTAGTTAAACTCCCCACTATAAAGTTCTTTATAGTGGTGAGTTTTTTATATGCCTTTTGTGTAGTTATGAAAAAGAAATTTTTCATTAAGACGCATATTTTATATACTCTTTCTTCCTATAGATAAAGGTTGAAGTTGATTTAAATTAAGATACTTATAATGTACAAAAAAAGCCTTCTAACTGTTTTACTAAGTTTTGTTCTTGTTACTGCTAATGGTATTTATGCCCAAAGCCAAAACAAGAACAATAAACCGAATATCATATTTATCCTCACGGATGATCAGCGCTTTGATGCCATTGGTTACGCAGGAAATAAATATGTTCAAACTCCTGAAATGGATCGTTTAGCAGCTACTGGCTCTTATTTTAATACAGCAATTGCTACCACACCTATTTGTGCTGCAAGTAGAACTTCGATTTTGACTGGTTTGTATGAACGCTCGCATAATTTTAATTTTCAAACGGGAAATTTAAGAGACGAATATATAGCAAATTCATATCCAGCCGTTCTTAAAAATAACGGTTATTACACCGCTTTTTTCGGAAAATATGGAACCCGATACGATCATTTAGAGCAGCAGTTTGATGTTTATGATTCATATGATAGAAATACAACCTATAAAGATAAAAGAGGGTATTATTATAAAACTATAGGAAAAGATACAGTTCATTTAACACGTTATACAGGCCAACAGGCTCTAGATTTTTTAGATAAATCGGAACATGACATACCTTTTTGCTTGTCATTAAGTTTTAGTGCTCCACACGCCCATGACCCGGCAGAAGAGCAATATTTTTGGCAACCAGAATCTGATAATTTATTAGCCGATATAAGCATTCCGGGACCAGAACTAGCTGGTGATAAATATTTTAAAGCATTGCCTAAAGAAGTTCAGGCAGGATTCAATAGATTGCGTTGGACTTGGCGTTATGACACGCCCGCAAAATACCAACATAGTTTAAAAGGCTACTACAGAATGATTTCTGAAATCGATACAGAAATTGCAAAAATTAGGAAAAAACTAAAAGAAAAAGGATTAGATCAAAATACCGTAATCATTGTGATGGGTGATAATGGGTATTTCTTGGGCGAAAGACAATTAGCAGGAAAATGGTTGATGTATGATAACTCCATTCGCGTTCCTTTAATTATTAATGACCCAAGAGTCAAACAACATCAGGATATCAACGAGATGGCACTCAATATTGATATACCAGCTACCATAGCTGATATAGCAGGTATTAAAGCGCCACGATCATGGCAAGGAAAAAGTTTGTTGCCATTAGTAAAACAAGAAACCGATAGCATAGGCAGAGATGCCATTCTAATCGAACACCTTTGGGATTTTTCAGAAATTCCACCGAGTGAAGGGGTTCGTACCAAAGATTGGAAATATTTTAGATATGTAAACAATAAAAGGGTGGAAGAATTATACCATCTTTCCAAAGATCCTAAAGAAACCAAAAATCTTATTAAGGATAAAAAATACCAAAAAATTGCTGCTCAATTAAGGGCTAAGTTAGAGGAATTAATAAAAGAAAACAGTAATAAATACCGCACACCACCTACAGATTTAACGGTAGAACTAATAAGAGATCCTAGCGGTAGCGTTAAGGTTTTGGATACAAAACCAGAATTTGGATGGACAGTTCCTGTTACATCTAGTTTCCAATCGGCGTATCAAATTCTAGTAGCTTCTTCCAAAGAAAATATTGACTTGAATGTTGGCGATGTTTGGGATAGCAAGCAAGTTCGTTCTTATCAATCGACTAATGTCGAATATACAGGCAAAGCACTCGAAATAGGCAAAACTTATTTTTGGAAAGTTCGTATTTGGGATGAAGAAAACCGTCTAGTTGATTATTCGCAACCACAACAATTCACTACAGCTAACAGCGATTCCTATATGCTTTCGACAGAAAACAAATATATAGTGGACAAAATCAAACCTGTAAAATTTGAAAATCGTGGCGATTTCTATTTTATTGATTTTGGGAAAGCTGCTTTTGCAACTATGGACTTTAATTACAATGCTAAAAATGCCCATACTTTAACCATCAGAATTGGAGAAATGGTAGAAGGGAATAGGGTAAACCAAACGCCTCCAGCCAAAAGTAGCATTCGCTACCAAGAAATAAAATTGGAGGTAGTGCCAGGCAAAACCAAATACCAAATTGCGATAAAAGCAGATAAAAGAAACACCTTGCCAAACAAAGCCATCGCTTTGCCAAATGGAGTACCTGTTTTAATGCCTTTTAGATATGCTGAAATTGAAGGCGCTCAAGAACCTATTTTGGCTGTTGACGTAGAACAATTGGTATATCATACTTTTTGGGATGAAAAAGCGAGTAGTTTTAAGAGCAACAACGATATTTTGAACCAAGTTTGGGATTTGTGTAAATATTCTATCAAAGCCACTACTTTCAATGGTTTGTATGTCGATGGGGAAAGAGAACGTATTCCATATGAAGCTGATGCTTATTTGAATCAGTTGAGTCATTACACCACGGATAGAGAATATGCGATGGCAAGACGTACCATAGAATATTTTATGGAAAATCCTACTTGGCCTACCGAGTGGCAACAACACGTAGCCTTGTTGATTTATGCCGACTATATGTACACAGGGAATACCGAATTGATTCAACGTTATTATGAAAAGCTAAAACATAAAACGCTTTATGAATTATCAAATGAAGAAGGCTTGATTACTTCAACCAAAGTAACACCTGAGTTCATGTACAAGCTAGGGTTTAAAGAAGGTTATACCAAACCATTGACCGATATCGTAGATTGGCCGTTGGCTAATTTTAATGGTAGTAAAACCAAAGGAGAACACGATGGTTTTGTGTTTAAACCCTATAGTACTGTAATCAATTCTTTCTTCTATGAAAACATGAAGATTATGGCGCAATTTGCCACACTTCTAGGAAAAGCAGAGGAAGCCTTGGATTTTGAATACCGTGCTGCCAAAGTGAAAAAAGCAGTAAACGAACAAATGTTTGATAAAAAACGTGGCGTTTATATAGATGGAATTGGGACTGACCATGCCTCTTTGCATGCCAATATGATGCCTTTGGCCTTCGGACTTGTACCAGAGGAGCATTTAAAAACGGTTGTGGAGTTTGTAAAATCACGTAGTATGGCTTGTAGCGTGTATGGTTCACAGTTTTTAATGGACGGATTATACAATGCTGGTGAAGCCGATTATGCTTTGAAATTATTAGCCAGTACCGACCAAAGAAGTTGGTACAACATGATTCGCATAGGTTCGACAATTACTTTAGAAGCTTGGGATTTAGAATTCAAAAATAATTTAGACTGGAATCATGCTTGGGGTGCTGTGCCAGCCAATGTTATTCCGCGTGGACTGTGGGGAATCAAGCCTAAAACGGCTGGATTTGGTATTGCCACCATCAAACCTCAAATGAGCAATTTGAAATCTAGTGCAATTGAAGTACCAACGGTTTTAGGAACCATTAAAGGGAAATATACTTTCAACGGTCAAAGGTTACAAACCTATGAGATTGAAATACCAGGCAATATGGTAGCCGAGTTCTCCTTGAATCATCTTGCAGGTAAAGATTTGATTCATAATGGTGAAAAGGTACCAACTGCATTTCAAACCATCCGATTGACTCCAGGGAAACACAAAATTGAATTAAAAATAAATTCTTTTTAAAATGAATACGTTAGTTAAATACATAATAGTACTACTATTGGTTTTAAATGGTGCAATGGCATTCGCTCAAAATCAGCAACGCCCTTTTATTTGGGTGAAGCAGGAGGAAAAAGCTCCACTTTTAGATAAAATCAAAAACCAAGCTTGGGCTAATGCTTTTTACAAAGAGTTTAAACAAAGAGTGGATAAAGATATTTTGTTGTATAAAAAATCGCCTGAGGATTTTTTGAAGCAAATTCCTTTTGATTGGTCCAAACAAAAAGCGGGTAGTACACCGCCCTTAAAGCGTTTTGAAGATTCTGTGGATGAAAACAATACAGACCGTTCGCTCCAAAACAAATTTTTGCAAATTGGTATCGATTGTGGTGTGTTGTATTTTTTGACCGATGATAAAAACTATGCGCAATGTGCAGTAGATATTCTCAATGCCTATGTTGAAGGATTACTCCAAATCCAACCGTCGACCGAAAAAGGAAATGGAGGTTGGTTGTATCCTTCTGACCATTTAAGAGAGGCGCGAATCATTGGCGCACAATTGCCTATTATTTATGATTTTGTAGCAACTTATATTGATAAAAATAAAAAAGCCTTTTCTATTGGCCTCAATAAAAACTCCAATTTTTCTGTTGAAAACGCGCAAAAAGTTTTTGAAACGTATGCAAAATTAGCGGTTGAACACGGTCATACAGGCTCTAATTGGTCGGTATTGGAATCGTTTAGCTTGGTACAAAATGCGTTGGCTTTGAACGATGAAAGTTTGAGAAAAAAATATTTGGATTTTTATTTAGTAAAAGGCACAGAACAACAGGACGCTTTGCCCGATGTGGCTCATAAATATAAAAATGATGGTGATGTATATCCTGAGACTTCGCAGTATTCAAATGGAGTAGCGGAGTTTACCACTCGAATGTTGCTTCTTTTGGATCACTATAATCCTAATTTACATTTGGGTCAAAAATATTATAAGATTCCATTTTCGTTAGACCGTTGGAATAGCATTCGTTATCCAAATGGCGAAATCATCCGTTTTGGTGATGGGCATCGCCGTTTTGAAGCGCCTTATGATGCCTATGATATGGCCTACTTATTGGGAAAAAACGAAGGTATTGCCAAATTGACAACAAAATTTGGTCCCTTAGTAACAGAAGGAATCCAATCCGAAAAATACGATAGAGCCACAGTAGGCAAACGTTCTGGTGGTATTTCGCCTTATTTCACCCCTTTACAATTATTGTGGTTGGAGGATATTAAAGAAACTCATGATGTCAATCAAACGGCTTTAGCAAGAACAGACCAATTTTCACATGCTGGTGTTTTTTTACAACGCAATCTAAGTACTACCAAAAATCCTGAAGATGGTCTAATGTGTTTTGTGGGAGGAGGGCAGATGGTACATGGTCATGCCAGTGGTATGGACATGGAATTGTATGGATTGGGACAAGTTTTAGGAGTGGATAATGGTCGTGGCGCATACCGCACCGATTTACACGAAAATTATTCCCGATTATTTGCAGCACACAACACCGTTGTAGTTAATGGCGCAAGCCAAGGCGAAGGGGATTGGGTTAATCTGGGAATTAATAGAACCCAGTTGGTCACTATGGAACCTAAGCCACTTGAAACAGCACTTTCTCCTAATTATTCCTTCACGAGAACGAATTTTTTAGACGATAGAGGAGACAAGGCCGAAGCGACTCAAGAGCGTACGTTGGCACTGGTAAGAACTTCACCTACCACGGGCTATTATGTAGATGTTTTTCGTTCTAAATCGGCTTTACCTAATGAATACCACGATTATTTGTATCACAACATTGGGGATGAATTACAGTTTTTGAACAAAGACCTTACCCTTAAGCCCGATGAAAATCGTTTCCAAGGGAATGCCAATGTGAAATACATTTACAACAAAAACTATAGAAATCCAGGATGGCATTTCTTTAAAAAGGTAGCATCATCTGAGGTTTATTCCAAAGATGTTAGTGCCACTTTTGAACTTACAAAAATAGAGGATAAAAAGAACCGATATATGCATCTTTTTATGCTGGGTAATACCAATAGGGAATATACCAAAGTGATGGCACCGCCTACTTTTGAAGCTCCAAAACCCTATGATAAATTGCCTACGCCAACACTCGTTGTTCGTCAAAAAGGAGAAGCTTGGACTAATCCATTTGCGGTCATCTACGAACCTAGTTTTGATAAAAAACCAGATAATGGAATTCAAACTCTAGAAAAACTGGAAACAGCTGGAGTTTTTAAGGGATTCAAAGTGATTAGTAATATCAACGATAAAACCATTACACAATACATCATCAACCAAGCCCTTGATGCGGTTTATGAGGATAAAGATTTAGGACTTGTTTTTGAAGGCGGTTTTGCAATTATTACGATGAATCAAAACGATAAATTGGAAAAAATTTATATAGGGGATGGTAAAAAACTAACAATGGATAAGGTAACGATTACTACTAAAGATACTAAAAGTCTCGGTGCTTATATTGATTTTACCACACCAGAATACCAAATTAATGCAACGGATAATGCAATCCTTAATTTGAAATAAGAAGATGATTTTACCATCGAAATAGTTTCTAACGATTACATTTTAAATAATTCTATACCGAATGAAAAAAATATTTTATTTACCCTTACTCAGTTTAACGGTTATTTTTCAGTCCTATGGACAGACGAAAGACACCAAACGATATAAAAATGCTTCTTTATCCGTGGATGAACGCGTAGAGGCTTTGTTGCCTTTGTTGTCTTTGGATGAAAAGGTGGCTCAAATGCGCCTTTTTCATGCTAATATAGGGGTTGAAGCTGATGCCAAAGGAAATTTGAAACTCTCCGATAAGGTTGTCGAAAAATTAAAATTAGGTACAGCTGGAATTAAAAATCCAGCCGAACATATGGAAGCTTTGGCAGCTGCCAAATTCAATAATGCCCTTCAAAAATATATTATCGAGCACAACCGTTGGGGAATTCCAGCATTGTTTGTAACCGAATCCTACAATGGAGTAGATGCTGAAGGTTGTACTAAATTTGGAAGACCAATGACCTCTGCGGCTTCGTTTAACCCAAGTTTGGTCAATAGTGTTTGGGATGTAGTAGGGAAAGAAGCGCGTTTGCGTGGGATGCACATGTGTCATTCGCCTGAGGCCGATTTGGTTCGTGACCCTCGTTTTGGACGTATGTCGGAAGCTTTTGGAGAAGATACTTATTTAACTACACAAATGGTAACCAATGCTATAAAAGGAGTGCAAGGAAATTATGATGGACTAGTAAAAGGAACCCATATTGGTGCGGTAGCCAAACATTTTGCAGGATACGGTCAAGTTTTGGGAGGTACTAATTTTGCAGCGATTGAAATCTCTGAGCGTACTTTGATTGACGAAATTTATCCTCCTTTTGAAGCAGCTGTAAAAGAGGCTAAGACATTAGGGATTATGGCTTCTCACGGAGATTTAAACGGAATTGCAAGTCATGGAAATCCTGAATTATTAACGGGTGTTTTACGTGACCAATGGGGGTTTAATGGTTATGTAGTTTCGGATGCCAATGACATCGGACGTTTGCATTATTTTATGAAAGTGGCTGAAACTCCTGAAGCGGCAGCTTTGATGGGATTAACCGCTGGAGTAGATATCGATTTGTATGCTGAAGATGCTTATGCGTTACTTCCTGGAATGGTGAAGAAAAATCCCGAAATTGAAAAACTAATCGATAGAGCGGTAAGACGTGTTCTAAGAACCAAATTTATTTTGGGTTTGTTTGATAATCCATATGTTAACATTTCAAAAGTAGAAAAAGGAGTTCGTGCTAAATCTTCTTTAGAATTGGCCAAAGAAGCCGATTTAGAATCGATTATTCTACTTAAAAACGAAGGGAATGCCTTGCCTTTGGATAAAAAGAAAAAGTTGAAAATTGCACTTTTAGGCCCAATGGTAAAAGAGAATACCAAGGTGATGTTTGAATCGGTTGCGGGTGAAAATGCATCATTTGTAGCGGAGAAAGGCTTTAATTTAACTGATGGCAAAAGAGATATACCTACTTTATTACCACGAAATCCTCAAGCTATCGATAAAATGATTGGATTGGCTAAAGATGCCGATGTTTCTATTTTATTTTTAGGTGGTGATGAATACACTTCGAAAGAGGCTTTTTTTAATGGCGCTATCGGAGATAGAGCAACCATAGATCCTGTAGGAGCACAAGATGAATTAGTCGAAAAAATCAAAGCTACTGGAAAACCCGTTATTGTAGTATTGAAACACCGCAGAACCTTATCTATCAATGTGATTTCTGAACAAGCCGATGCTATTTTAGATACTTGGGATTTAAGTGAATTTGGTGACGAATCTACCGCTAAATTAGTTTTTGGAGAAATTTCGCCATCGGGTAAATCTCCTGTGACAGTACCTAGATCGATTGGGCAAATCCCTTTTCATTATAGTATGAAAGAGATTAATTATAAAAAAGGCTATTTGTTTCTTAAAAATGGACCGCTTTATCCATTTGGTTTTGGCTTGAGTTATACAAATTTTGAATATTCAGATATAAAAATTTCTGCTAATGAAATCACTCCAACTTCTGAAATTGAAGTAAGCGTAACTATCAAAAATACGGGAGCTGTAAAAGCAAAAGAAGTGGTTCAAATGTATATCAAGGACGAAATTGGTTCAGTAACTAGACCTGATAAAGAATTAAAAGGATTTGAAAAAATTGAATTAAATCCAGGTGAATCTAAAGTCGTAAAATTTACAATTACTCCTAAAATGTTAGAATTTACAGGACTTAAGATGGACAAAATTTTAGAGGCAGGAGATTATACCGTGATGGTAGGAACCTCTTCCCAAGACTATTTAAAAACAAACTTTAAACTTAAAAAATAAAAAATGGCAATCAAGTCGATAATCAAATCAGTAACGCTAGCAGCAGTAGTTAGCTTTTCAGTTTGCGAAAGTGCATTAGCTCAAAATGTTTTTGATCAATCAAAAATAGAAACCTCCATGGTACGTGCCTTAGAATGGCAAGAAGCACATCCTATCATGGCTTTAGCTCCGACAGATTGGACCGTTGGGGCTTATTATACTGGGGTGGCCAGAGCACATGCAACCACTAAAAATCAAATTTTTGAAGCAGCACTCAAAAATCAAGGGTATAATAGTGATTGGCAAACTTACAAACGTGTCTTTCATGCCGATGATGTGGCTATTTCATACAGTTATTTGTATATAGATATGACTTTCAAAAGAAAAGATTTTGTGAATTTAAAACCAACAGAAGATTTTCTAAAAGCGCATATTGTAGAGCCTAATAAATGGTCGGATGGTACGTCGAAAAACAAAGACGAAAATATTTTGTGGTGGTGGTGTGATGCTTTGTTTATGGCTCCTCCCGTAATTAATTTATATGCCAAACATACCAATAACGAAACTTATTTAGACTTGATGCACAAAAATTATATGGATGCTTACAACAAGTTGTATGACAAAGAAGAACGATTGTTTGCTAGAGATGGACGGTTTATTTGGACGGGTTCTGACAAGGATATGAAAGAACCGAATGGTAAAAAAGTATTTTGGTCTAGAGGGAATGGTTGGGTGATTTCAGGCTTGGCTTTGATTTTGACTGATATGCCTGCAAATTATAAAAACCGCCCTTTTTATGTGGATTTGTACAAAGAAATGGCAGGAAGAATTTTGGAGTTACAAACCAAAAGTGGCTTATGGAATACCAGTTTATTGTGTCCTGAGACCTATAATCATGGCGAAGTAAGCGGTAGTGGTTTTTATACTTATGCTTTGGCTTGGGGAATTAATAATGGCTTGTTAGAAAAAGACAAATATTTGCCTGCTGTTAAAAAAGCTTGGACAGCATTAACTAAATGCCAACATAAAGACGGAATGATTGGCTGGGTACAAAATATTGGAGCTTTTCCAGAACCAGCTTCTGAAGGAAGTTGGCAAAACTTTGGGACTGGAGCTTACTTATTAGCCGGTAGCGAAGTGATGAAATTGCAAAAATAACGGTTCTTTTAAATAGAACTGGCTATTAGAATCTGCCGAAGTTTGTATGAGATTTCGGCAGATTTTTTTTATTCATAATAGGGATTGAATTTAATTTTAATTATACGACTTTAAAATTATTAATCAGGTAAAGTATTGATTATTAGTTTGTTTTCTTTATTTTTTAGAAAAGAACTGTTTTTCTTACTTTTTATAAAGTACCGTAAAAAGAGTTGTTTTTCTAACAGGACAAAGCAGTACAGGAATTAGGCTTTATTTATAGAAATTGCATTCTAAATACTAATTCTAATAACCTATTTTAAAGTTAATTATGAAAAAAAATACTATTAAATCCTTTTTGTTTGCAAGTTTTTTACTCTTATCATTTAGTTTGATAGCGCAAACAACAGCTCCCGATGAAGATACTGGTTCTTACACGACCTGTAACCCAGATGGCGAAAATGCAGTTAGAGAAACAGATATTCCAAATCCTGTAAATACAGGAACTATCGACGATCGCAGTTGTTATGCGAATTACAAAGAAAGCACCGTTTATGGAAAAACATGGGGCGTTTACAACATCACAGCCGGTTCAAATAAATTTGATACAAGCTTGCAGCCCAGAATTGAGCGCTCATTAAGTAGATCCCAGCAAACTGGTGTGGGAAGTTATGCAAAATTCACTGGAACTGTCAGAATTCTTGAAGTGGGCGATACAAGCGGAACCAGCAATGATGGTACTTATATAGCACAAGCCAAAGGAAAACACACAGGCGGTGGTGGTTCTGCAGATCCAGCTATTTGTTTGTATTTAGCGATGCCCGTATATGGTACTGGTGCCGATGCTGGTAAGCAAGTGTCGTTCGATATCTATGCCGAGCGTATCTTGGTTCGTGGTGGAGAAGGAAGTAGTGGTAGGGAAATCGTTTTTCTAAAGAACATATCAAAAAATGTGGAAACTACTTTTGAATTAGAGGTAGGTTTTAGACAAGACCCGAATGATGCAACTAAGAAAATTCAATATTGTGATGTGGTAATCGGAGGAGAGGTTTTTAAATGGAACATACCTTCACCTGAAAGAGGAACAGAATCGGGAATTCGATATGGTGCGTATCGAGTAAAAGGCGGAAGAGCGCAAATTAGATGGGCAAATACGACCTATCAAAAAGCAGAAGTTGTGGATACTAATCCTCCACCTGCAACAGGTGACGTTTACAGATTGAAAAACGTAGCGACTGGGAAATTTTTAACTGATTCAGGAGTAAGTGCTACACCAGTGACGATGAGTGATTCAGGTGTTGAGGATAACAAACAATGGACTTTTGTTGATAGTGGAAGCTTTTATAATTTAGATAGTAAAACCTATGGGGTATTGCGTGCCACGGGAGCTGGTTTTGCTGCGGGAGCTTATGCCGTTGTAATTACGGGAACCAATCCACCATCAAGTGATGGCGACAAAGTTTGGACGATACATTATGACGAATCTGATGATACGTATCGATTTGAATCGGGTACTAGCGGCAGATTTTTGTATCATGATGCCAATGGAAATGTAACACATGTTATTGTGCCTGATACAGATACTAGAAGTAAATGGAAAGCCATTCCAATATCAACCTCTCTTGGTGTGGAAGATTTTTCCAAAAGCAATTCGTTAATAAGACTCTATCCTAATCCAGCTAAACATGAATTCACCCTCGAATTTAAAGAACTAGGTATAGTATCTGTTAATATTTACGACGTATTGGGGAGATTATTGTACTCGAAAACAATCAACGAAAACAATCACGTAGTAACAAATAATGGTCTACTTAAATCTGGTGTTTATCTTGTAAAAGTAAATGCCTCCAATAACAATTCTTATTTTACCAAACTAATAATAGAATAGTTTTTATTTGAATTTTTTAAAAAAAGCAGAAATATTAATTCTTTCTGCTTTTTTTGTTTAATAAATTTTGTTTCAGATAGGATATGTATCACTGTAATTTGCTTTTTTTTGCTAATTTTTTTAATTGCTAGCAGGGCAATGCAGGACATGAATTTTTTTCTAAGAAAATAAATTTGAATTAGTTATGATAAAAGTTTAGTCCATAAAGATTGCTTTTCTCATAGAATGTTTAACTAATTTAAAAACTAACTTATGAAAAGAAAATTACAATTTTTAAGTGCTATTGCTATAACAGTATTTATGGGAACAGAAATGGTAAATGCACAAACTAATGGTGCATTTGGAGGAACTACTCCAAGTATTGGTCATCTTAAAGTTATTGAGTTTGAAAGATTTGATGTAGGAGCCAATGCTGACGCAACAGTAAATCCATCAGGTGTTACTCCCTTTGGTTACAGTGATAAAAGTGCTGGGAATAGTGTAACTTCAAGTGCAACAGTACAGCCTTCTTCATTACGTACTGGAACTGATGTGGATGTGGCTGAGCTAGTTGCCGATACTGATTTTAAGTATGTAACAGGAATTCAAGGTGGCGAATATTTATATTATACCGTTACTGTGGGAACTTCAGGGAAGTATCATATAGATGTTAATTATGCTCATAGTTCAACAGCAAATAAAAGGTATAAAATTGAAAAATTAAGTACAGATTTTTCTACAGCCGTAACATTGGTCGATGGTACGACTGATATTGCAAATGGACTGCCTAAAACAGCTAATGCTTCTACTTTTGCTACAGCTTCAGCGGGACCATCTGGTGCTCCAACTCAATTTGATTTAGCAACAGGAGAAAGCTTTGTAATTAAATTTACCTTTAATGATGCAGGTCCTAGTTTTAATTATTTTCAGTTTATCAGAGATGGTAATCCAACACTTGGTGTAGATTCATTTGATTCAAATAATACAGTAAACATATATCCAAATCCAAGTGCGACGGGTATATTCCAATTAGGTGAATCAACAAAATGGGAAGTATATTCTGTTTTAGGTGCTAGAGTAGCTCAAGGTGAAGGTACTGAGATCAATCTATCTGCTCAGACAAAAGGAGTATACGTAGTTAAGACAGCTAAAGGGGCTACTAAAGTAGTATTCCAATAGTCCTTTCTTTCTCCACTAAATTTTAAACTGTCTAAAAAACTAAAATGCTACTTGTTAACAAAATAAAATGCTTTTTTAAGTTTTTAGGCAGTTTTTTTAATGTAAATGAATAAAATATACAAAATGAAATTACCCAATTTAATAAGTTTGCTGCTTTTGAATACATTGAGTATCAATGCCCAAGTGGTGTTATCTACTGATTTTACTAAAAACAGCAATAACAAGGGGGAGTTAAAAGACATTTGGAATGTCGCTAACCGCATTTCGCCCACAACAGGTGCTGGAGTAAGAACTGGTTTTGAGGTGAATACCATCCGAATGGTTGGTGGGATTAATAAAAAAGTCAATGGAGAAAATGTCCCTGATTTAGATTTTGATCCCGTAAGTTATGATACCAATACAGGCACCTATGTCTATAACTGGACTGTGCTAAAAAACCGTATCAATGCCATTAGAAGAGATGGGGTTAAGATTTATCAATTTGTTCTTGACCAAGTGCCGTGGGCATTTCAACAGGGCTATACTTTTATACCTACGGGAACAAGAGATAATATCAATTTTAGAGAAGACGAAAGAGTAACCATTTATGGAAATTCGTTACCGCCTAAAGACAAAGTGGCCTACTTTAATTTTATAAAGGCCATGATGACCGAATTAGTAGTAACTTATGGAGCCGATGAAGTATTGTCTTGGCGTTTTAGAGTAGGTTCTGAAATCGAAACTCCTGAACATTGGAAAGGTACCGAGCAAGATTTTATCGATCATTTTGCTAATACTGTTAGAGCCGTTCGTGAAGTATTGCCAACTGCTACGATAGGATTGCACACTCGTGAACCTGACTTTATTTATAAAAATGGAACAGAACTGAATTATAAAGGCGAGCCAATTAAATCTTTTGCCAATGGAATTTTGGATTATTGTTTTGCCAATAATATTCAGTATGACTTTTGGGGAGCTTCGGAATATGTTTTGATTAATAATTCCACTGATAGAAATATCAGTCAAAAATACACAAAACTTTTTGCGCCATTAATCAATAACCCGAAGTGGAATCCCAATGCAAAATTTGATATGATGGAATATGCTATTGTTACTACCATGGATGGCGCGGATGGTTTAGGCTATATCAATTGTGCTACACCACATACCGAAATTATCAATTTGGCTTATTCCAATGTGTTTTTTAGAAATAGTGATAAGGGACTTGAAAACTTCTTTAGATGGGGGCAAAGACCTACTTCTGTGGAAGTACCTAGCATCGCGGTGCTGAAAACAATGACGGGTAAAAACAGATATGAAACCACTATCACGGGTTCATCTTCTGTAACAGGAAATCACATAGATGCTCTTTTTTCTAAAAGTGCTACTGAAAAGGATGTTGTGGATGTGTTGGTGTATAACCTCAATGCAAGTTCGCTTAATTATCAAAATGATGAATCAATAAGAATTTCATTTAATTGCGAATTACCAGTGGGTACTGTCTTAAAATACCGAAATCTAACCTATGGTAAGGATCAAAATGATTTGGAAAATTTCTTAAAAAACGAACCCACTTCTGGTTGGATAAAGTCAGGTTTTGATAGAAGAGGTGACCCTTCACGAACTTTAAATACTGCTGGAGCGGCTGCTTGGGCATCTTATACCAATCCTAATCGGTATGCATTTAATGACTGGAGTGAGGTCACTACAACAGCTCGCACCGATGGAGGTTCAGGGTCTTTGGTAGCTATAAATACCAGCTTGTCTTCGTTTTCATTTAAAAAATATGAATTCCGAATCAAAGATGTTTCCATCTTAGTAATTCCGGGAACTATTGAAGCAGAGTCGTACAATCCAGGAGGGCAAGGTGTAGGGTTTTCGGATTCGGATACTGTGGATACTTTAGGTTCTGGAAACGGTATTGATGGCGTTGATTTTGGAATATATAATGGTTCAAAATACGTAGGAGATACCAAAAATGGAGAATGGTTGAAATATACCGTAAATGTAGAGAACAATGGAAATCATGATTTTCATTTTTTATATAGTGCTGCCAGTGCAGGTTCAGTAGTGAGTATTGATGTGGATGGAGTACCTCTTTTTAGTAATTTTTCATTACCTAAAACCTTGGGGATAAACGATTTTAAGACAGTTAGTAAGTTAAAAGTAGAATTGACTTCAGGTGTTCATGAATTAAGAATCAACGTCCAGTCGGGTGGGTTTAATTTGGATAAAATAATTGTTGAAACATCAGGTTTGAAGCCGTTTAAAACGATAGTGAATATTCCAGGAACGGTACAAATCGAAGACTATGCCATAGGCGGGCAAGGGGTGGCTTACAATGATACTACACTTGGTAATGATACGAGTGGTTATAGAACAGAAAATGATGTCGATTTAGTCGTTGGAGGAACAGGTTTTGTGTCAACAGCACTGGCAGGTGGTGAATATACCAGATATCCTATTTATGTGACACAGTCTGGGGTGTATCATATGGAGTTGAATTATAAAACATCTTCTACTACTTCTAAACCCATAGCTGCAGCGATATTAGCAGCTGATTTATCGTCATCAACTCCATTATTTACCGATGCTGGTGGTTCTACAACTTCGGGAGTGATTAAAAAAGTTGATGGTGGTGGTGGTGCTATTTACGCTGATTATATTTCGACCAGTTTTAATCTTTATGAGGGGAACTGGGTGATTGAATTACAAATACCATCAGGAGGAGCTGGACCTAATTACGATTGTTTTACGCTTGTAAGGGATAGTTCTTTAGGGGTTAAAGATTTTAGTAAAAAAGATGAAGGTACTAAGGTCTTTCCTAATCCAAGTCGTGATGGGATTTTTAATTTAAGCCAATCAAATTCATGGAAAATTTATACGCTGACAGGTAGCGAAATTTTATCTGGCGAAGGTACTGAGATTAATCTTGCAGCCTTTTCTAAAGGAATCTATTTGTTGAAGATTGAAGGCGAAATAGCTAAAAAGCTTTTATATCAATAGATATCTTTAAGTCTGTTTCAAAAATGAAATTGTAATCTAAATTATTATCTACGAAAATCTGCCGAATCTGCGTGCTGATTTTTTGCTCGAGATTTACACAGATTTATGCAGATTTTTTCAAAATCTTTTGATAAACACGATTATAATGTGTGAGGTAGATTTACTACGGTTTTAAGATATTAGATAATTAAAAACCCTTAAAATCTTTTTAATTCTATCTAATTACTCTTTTTGAGTTGGATAAATGAAAGCCACGAATTCATGAATTACGAAATTTAATTCGTGAATTCGTGGCTTTTCTAAATCATATATTCTAGTCGCTTCACCAAAGTTAGAACACTTTCGTTAATGTTCCAAAACCACTTTTCTTGAGATCTGTGGCTTAAAAATAAATTTAGTTCCCTTGAAAGCGGTTGAATGATTGCGTATTTAATAAAAATAATAAAATGATAAAAGTAGGATTGTTTGGTATCGGTTTGGATACCTATTGGCCACAGTTTGAGGGTTTGTTAGAACGTTTGGAAGGCTACCAAAACCAGATTGCCAATAAAATGGAAACCTTCGGAGCCGAAGTAGTGAATGTAGGATTGATAGACTCCCCTATGAAAGCAAGAGAAGCTGCTGAATTTTTGAAAAAAGAAGATGTGGGTATTATATTTCTATATGTTTCGACCTATGCCTTGTCATCGACTGTTTTACCAGTGGTGCAAAAATTAAAATGCCCAATAGTAATTTTGAATATCCAACCAGTAG
The DNA here is from genome assembly GCF_010645065.1 of Flavobacterium fluviatile. Classification (GTDB taxonomy): domain Bacteria; phylum Bacteroidota; class Bacteroidia; order Flavobacteriales; family Flavobacteriaceae; genus Flavobacterium; species Flavobacterium fluviatile. The sequence goes on from NZ_JAADZW010000001.1 coordinate 300,126, forward strand.
CTGCTATTGATTATGAAAAGTTCAATAAAATGGGCGATCGTGGTCTAATGACTGGCGAATGGCTAGCGCATTGCCAAGCCTGTTCTGTACCAGAAATTGCCAATGTTTTTAACCGTTCCGGTTTGGACTATGAGTTTGTAACAGGTTATTTGGGCGAACAATCGGTTTGGGATGAAATTCAAGATTGGATTGAAGCTGCCAACGTAGCCGATGTGATGCACAATAATCGTCTCGGTGTTTTAGGGCATTACTATTGCGGGATGCTTGATGTCTATTCTGATTTAACCAAACAAGCAGCTGCCTTTGGCACACATATCGAAATTGTTGAAATGTGCGAACTTAAAAAACATAGAGACGAAGCCACCCATGCAGAAATAAAAGCAAAAATGGAAGAGCTTCAGAATACTTTTGAGGTTGTTGACGAATGTGAGGAACAAGAGTTATTTCGTGCTGTTCTCACTTCAATTGCCTTGGATAAATTGGTGCAGAATCACAATTTAGGTTCCTTGGCGATTATTACGAAGGAGAATCGGGGAATGAATATGAAAATATTGTAACCTCTGTAATCGCTGGAAATACGTTGCTAACAGGGAAAAATATCCCAGTAGCAGGAGAATACGAAATTAAAAATGCCCAAGCCATGAAAATCATGGATGCCTTTGGTGTGGGTGGATCTTTCTCAGAGTTTTATGCGATGGATTTTAACGATGATATTGTGATGCTAGGGCATGATGGTCCTGCTCATTTTGCCATTGCCGAAGGTAAAGTACAACTAGTGCCACTTCCTGTTTACCACGGAAAACCGGGTAAAGGCCTTTCGATACAAATGACCGTAAAACATGGTCCTGTAACCTTACTCTCGGTGGTAGAAGGTAAAGATGAAGTCTTTTTATTGGTCGCCGAAGGAGAATCAGTCGCAGGTCCTGTGCTTCAAATAGGGAATACCAACAGCCGTTATCGTTTTTCAATTGGCGCACGTGCTTCTATGAACGAATGGTCTAAACAAGGGCCTTCACATCATTGCGCCATTGGGGTAGGACATATTGCCAATAAAATTGACAAACTCGGTAATTTATTGAAATTAAAAGTGGTTCGAATTTGTTAATGTTTGCTTAGGGATGTTTTTTTTTTGGTTAATAACCAAGACAGTACAGGATAAAAATTATATAGCTAAGATTTAAGTTTATCAACAATAGAAATAAAGTTGTAAATGAATATTTGATGCCTCATTCTTAATGTTGTTTCAAAATCATACAAAACTATTAATTCAATAGTTTCTACTTTTTACACTTTTTTAAAATAAAAATCATGAAAATTTCCTCTATTGTATGCTTTGTATTAAGTATTCAGCTGTTTTTTGTAGGTTGTAAACCTCAAAAAACAGCTGTTGTTTCAGGAAAAAACATACCTGAAATGAGTCTTGAAAAATTAAAAAAAGGGTTTTCATCACCAGAAATGCAATACCATCCCGAAACTTGGTTTCATTTTAACGGAAATAACATTAGCAAAGAAGGGATTACACTCGACTTAGAAGCAATAAAATATGCAGGTATTCAAGGAGTACATTTATTTAATAAAAACGGACAAGTATATCCAGGTGTTAAACAAATCAAAGTATTATCACCAGAATGGGAAGACATGGTGCGCCATACGGCCAATGAATGCAAGCGTTTGGGATTAAAGTTTACGATGCAAAATTGCCCAGGCTGGTCCATGACAGGCGGTCCTTGGGTACCTGCCCAAGAGGCGCAACGAGAAATTGTAGAAAAGGTTTACCGATTTAAAGGTGGAGCGAAATTTAATGAAGTTTTATCAATTGATTCGTTGTATAAAACTCCAGATTATGATTATAAAGAGGTGCAGGTTCTGGCATTTCCAACTCCAGAAGGCGACGATACAGCTATACTCAATCCTTCAAAAGTAGAGACTAATAATAATATTGTACCTTGGGAAGATATTTTTAACCCTAATTCTAAAATCATTGTCACAGCCAAAACCACCATGCTTGACAAAGAATTACCACAATACAGAGCCGAAGGGATTGCCAAAGTAGCTACAAAAAACAGTTGGGTAAAAACGATATTTAATAATCCCGTTACCCTTCGTTCTATTGAGTTGCCACCATTGCGCCATATTATAATGGATTCGCAATACCCAAAAGTAGATGTTATCCTCAAAGTAGAAGCAGTTTTAGGAAATACTCTAACTCAGATAGCGGCAATTAAAATACCTGATGGTCACTGGAATGACAGACAAAAATATTTAACATTGGCTGTTCCTGAAACTACGGCAAAAGAATTTGTTTTCACTTTTGAAGGGACTCATGTTATTCAACCAGAATTTATTCATTTAACTTCAAAACCAAGGCTTCATAATCACGAAGCCAAAGCAGCCAAAACCCTGCGTGGTATTAAAGAGGAAATGACCTATAATTATGCTGAAAACACGATTATTCCTGCGGATAAAATTTTGAATATTACTGATAAAATGTCCTCTGATGGAACGTTAACTTGGGATGTTCCTAAGGGAAATTGGACAGTAGTACGTTTTGGTCACATCAATATGAGGCTAACCAACAAGCCTGCCATGCCAGAATCAACGGGTTGGGAATCGAGTAAATTAGATAAAATAGCCATTGAAAATCATTTGCGTAAGGGGATGATTGGGAAGATGATTGAACCTGGCGGTCCCATTGGTGACGGAAAACTAAAAGGTTTATTGATTGATAGTTGGGAAAGTCACGTACCCACTTGGACGATGAACTCCGAAGATATGTTTCAAGAGTTTGAGCAACGTCGTGGGTATAGTATGAAAAAATATTTACCAGCAACCATGGGATATATTGTTGAAAGTCCTGAGGTAACCACCAAGTTTTTACGGGATATACGCCAAACCATGGATGATGTGTATGTGGATAATTTTTTCAGCCATTTCGCAAACATCGCCCATGAAATGGGAACAGAAGTATATACAGAAGGAGCAGGTGGAGAAGTATTGCCTATTGACCCCATGCGTTATTATGGCGTAAGTGATATACCCATGACGGAATTTTGGTATCCTACCGCACCTTCGAAGCAAAATGAAAACGATAAACTAGTATTTTCTGCCACCTCTGCCATGCATTTGTATAACAAACCAAAGTTAGCCGCAGAAGCCTGTACACAATTAGATGTTAAGTGGAACGAACACCCTTTTGATGTCAAATACTTGATAGATTATAATTTTACAAAAGGGATTAACCATTTGGTTTTTCATACTTTTTCACATACCCCACAAACCAATGTTACTCCTGGTTCTAGTTTTGGAGGAAATATCGGTTTTCCTTTGGTGCGAAAACAAACTTGGTGGAAGCACATGCCAGATTGGATTACTTATTTGGCACGTGACCAATATATGCTACAACAAGGCGAATATGTAGCCGATGTACTTTGGTATTATGGCGATGATTTTGTACGTCCGCCTTCTGATTTGGATTATTTTCCGAAAGGCTATCGTTTTGATTATTTGAATGAAGAAATTTTACAAACTAAATTATCGGTAAAAGACGGAAAAATCAATGTAAAAGAAGCGGGAGATTACCGAGTTATTTTACTTAGAGATTCTGATGAAATGTTGCTTTCAACCCTTCAAAAGTTAAAAGAATTAGTGCTTCAAGGTGCGGTAATTGTTGGAGACAAACCAATGGGTTCTCCAAGTTTAATGGATGATGAAAACGATTTAATCCTACTCAAATCCATTTCAGATGAATTATGGGGAACTGACAATAGAGGGGCTAAAAAAGTGGGCTTGGGTAAGGTGTATTGGGGGCAAACTCTTGATGAGGTTTTAAAAGCCGAAACCCTTGCGCCTGATGTTGTAGTGCCTGAAGGTTTGCCAATTCATTGGATTCATCGCCAAACCGCCGATGCGGATATTTATTTTGTGAGTACTACAAGCGATAAACCGGTAGATGTTTCGTTAAGTTTTAGAGTGACTAATACACATCCTCAATTGTGGGATGCTTTTACTGGAGAACAACAAGACGCCTTGGTTTGGTCTAAGGATAAGGAAAGAATTAATGTGGCCTTATCTTTTAGTCCAAGTGGTAGTGCCATAGTGGTTTTTCCAAAAGGAGAAAAGAAATCGAGTTGCTCCAAAATTGTTTTTGAAAACCAAACGATTTTGAGTTCAGAAAAAGGATGGTATAGAATTCATAATAACAATAATTTAATAACTGTTTCAAAAACAGGAAATGACATACTAGCTTCAAAATTGGGTACTTATCAATTTTATGAAGGAGAAAAAGTCAATTCAATTCAATTAAAGGTTGAAGAAAAGGCACTTCAAAATAATTGGAAAGCTGCTTTTGAAAAAGGTTGGGATACTCCCGAATCCATTCAAATACCAAAATTAGAATCATTAGCAAACCACGAGAATAATGCAGTAAAACATTATTCAGGGACGATAACCTATACCAAAGATTTCAAGCTCGAAAGTATTGGTAAAAATTGTAGCTTTGATTTAGGTGAAGTAGCCAACATTGCCGAACTATGGTGCAATGGACAAAAAGTAGGTACACGCTGGGCACCACCTTTTACTTTTGATGTGAGTAAATATGTTAAAAAAGGCGAAAATGAATTAGAAATCAAAGTGACCAATACCTGGCGAAATCAATTGATTTTTGATAATACACGTTCAAAAGAAGATAAAAAAACTTGGACAACCAATCCGCCTAAAAAGGATGATATAAAATTGGATTCATCCGGTTTAATCGGACCTGTTACACTAAAAACCTATTTTAATAAATGATTTTTTTTGAATAACAAACAGTCTTTTAAAATCTATTAAATCATAAAAAGTAAATAATTTACAAAATAGCGATAAAGCTGTTACTCTATATTAGATGAAAACACAAATGATAACAGTAAGAAAAAAAATTAGCACTTCATTAATTTTGGTTTTAATGGTAACTATCGGTTATGCCAAAACCCCCAATTGGGGTAACGCACAATGGATTTGGCAAGAAGAGGCAGGACCAGCCAATACCTGGGTTGCTTTTCGTAAAACTTTTGACCTTAAAAATGTTCCTACCGAAGCTTTGGCACATTTAGCCGTAGATACCAAATATTGGCTTTGGGTGAACGGTAAAGCGGTTTTGTTTGAAGGTGGTTTGGCTCGTGGAGCGGCACCCAACACCAATTATTATGATGAGGTTGACTTAAAACCCCATTTAAAAAAAGGGCAAAATACCATCGCTATTTTGGTTTGGTACTGGGGAAGAACACGAAAAGTTCATGACGATAGTGGCAAAGGCGGTCTCTTATTTCATGCCAATTTAGGAAATCAGATTATAGAATCAAATACAGACTGGAAGCTAAAAGTGCATCCAGCTTACGACCCCAATAGCGGTGGCGGTGGCGATTCTGCCAATCGTGTAAATGCTTACAATGTGAAATTTGATGCACGTTTGGCTATGGGGGATTGGTCTGATAAGGCTTGGTACTCTCAAAATTATGATGATAGTAATTGGAGCAGTCCAACCCTAAAAGGATTGGCAAACAGTTTACCGTGGGGGAATTTAGTGAAAAGAGCTATTCCGCAATGGAACGACAGAGGCTTAACTAATTATGAATCACTTAAAATTAGCTCTAAAACGGATAAGGTTAATATTGAATTACCTTATAAAAACAATACAGATGCTACAATAATCATCCATGCTAAACTTCCTTTCAACAAACAAATTACACCTTATTTGAAAGTGAATAGCACTGCGGGTAAAATCATTATTGCAAATACCGACAATCCATTTAATATGTTAAGTGGAACTTATATTACGAAAGATGGAGAGCAAGCCTTTGAAAGTTATTCTTGGATAAATGGTCATGTAGTAACCTATAGTATTCCGCCAGGTGTTGAGGTATTAGACTTAAAATACCGATGGACAGGTGTTGGAGAAATGACAGGTAATTTTGAATGTAATGATGACTATTTTACACGTCTTTGGTGGATGGCTCGTAATACATTATATATATGTGCCCGTGATGGTTATATGGATTGTCCGGATAGAGAACGTGGGTTATGGATAGGTGATGTAGCCGATCAAACTGGTGCCATTTTCTACACTTTGGATGATGCCGGACGTCAGCTGCTGAAAAAAGGAATTGACAATACGATTGCCTATCGCGTTGGTGATACAATTCAAGGGTTAGCGCCCGGCTTTGGAGCTTACAGAGGAAAAAGTAGCGAACTTACCTGTCAAAGTTTACAATTTATCGATCAAGTAGTTTGGCAATATTATTACAATACTGGAGATAAAGAAACATTAGCAAATGCTTATCCTGCTATTTTTAACTATCTAAATCTTTGGAAAATGAAACCAAATGGTTTACCTGAGCATCGCAAGGGCTATGCCAATTGGGTAGATTGGGGGGAAGATACAGACCCAACTCCAACGAACGTTTGTTGGTATTATATGTCGCTAAAAGCTGCCAAAAAAATGGCAATAGCATTGAAGCAAGATAAAGATATTGAATGGTATAGCAATCGAATAACAAGTATTGAAAAAAACTTCGCAAATGAGTATTGGCAAGGAACACATTATGGAACAAAAGGGAAACCAATAGAAGAGCGTACCACCTCTTTGGCTATTATTAGTGGCTTGGCAGACAAAGCCCATTATGACAAATTAGTAGATTCTATTTTACTTCCTGTTCAAAAAGCAAGTCCTCACATGGAATGGATTGCACAAGAGGCTATTATGTTGACAGGTCAATATGATAAGGGCTTGTTGCGAATGAAACAGCGTTATGAATCTCAAGTAAATAATAAAGAACTAACAACGCTTTATGAAAAATTTGATGATAAAAAACCTGGTACCCCTAACCATGCGTGGAATGCTCCTAATTATGTATTGTCTAGATATATTGCAGGAATAAAGGCAACTGATGTAGCTTGGAAATCCTTTCAAGTAAAACCAAATCTAGCACATCTAACTTATGTAAAGCAAATTGTTCCTTCTGTAAAAGGCGATATTTCTGTCGAAGTCAATAAATCCAAAGATAGGTATTCTATTCATTTAATTTCTCCCAAAGAAACAACAGCAACAATATTTGTACCTAAATCAGGTAAAAAGATTAGCAAGATTTTAGTAAACGAAAAAAATGTTTGGAAGCGGGATAAGAAATTCAAACAATTGAAAGGTTTTGAATATGTAAGTCAAGATTCAAATGATGTCATTTTTAAAGTTGCTGCTGGCAAATGGTCTGTGGTTGCTGAATACTAATATAATAAGGGGATGCTTAAAATAGTTGAAGAAGAATTTGTCTAAATTTAAAATGATGATAATTTATTATAGATTATCAATATTGAATGTTTTTTATATGATAAAAAAAATAATAGCTTATAACTTAGATAGTATAATGAATCAAAAAGGTTTTCTAAAAACACTAATAATATTACAAAACAAAACTGTTTTTATAAGCTTGCTATTGTGTTTGTTCCTCTCAAATGGGATAGCGCAAAAGACAACACTAGAACAAAATTTCCAAAATCCTCCTGCCTCGGCAAAAGCCAGAACCATCTGGTTTTGGATTAATGGAAATGTAAGTAGAGCAGGTATCACCGCCGATTTGGAGGCGATGAAAAAGAATGGGATTCAAGGCGCTATTCTGTTTAATGTCAGTTTAGGAAATCCCAAAGGGGTGGTGTCTTATTTAAGTCCCGACTGGTTAGAACTCTTTCATTTTGCTGCTTTAGAAGCCAAACGGTTAGGGTTAGAGTTGGGCTTTCACAATGGAGCTGGTTGGTCGTCTTCGGGCGGTCCTGCGATTACTCCTGAATTTGCCATGCAAAAACTGGTGTATTCTAAAACCGTCCATCAAGGAAACAAAGTTTTCCGAGGGAAACTGCCTCAACCCGAAACCAAATTAGACTATTACAAAGACATCGCTATACTTGCTTTTCCAAATCCCAAAAGCAACCAACGCATCGATGAATTGGATATAAAAACCCTTTCGGACAAAGTGCGCAGTCATTTAGCTCCCGATGCTAAACCGATTTCGGATTTGGCCATCGTAAAAAAATCAGAAATAATAGATTTAACCTCTAAACTAGCAACTGATGGTTCGTTAAACTGGAAAGCACCCGCAGGAGATTGGGTGATTTTGCGTATTGGCCACACACCCACGGGCGAGATGAATCGTTTTGCTAGTGATGGTGGTCGTGGTTTAGAATGTGATAAAATGAGCACTGAGGCCGTTGATTTATTTTGGAATGGAAATATAATGCCCATCCTCAACAAATTGGACGGGCTAGTAGGAACAGTGGTAAACAGATGCCATATTGATAGTTATGAAGTGGGGACAACCAACTGGACTAAAAATTTTGCTGCCGAATTCCAAAGGCTGCGTTCGTATGATTGTCATATGTATTTGCCTACGCTGGCGGGGTATTATGTAGAAAGTAGCGAAGAATCCGAACGTTTTCTTTGGGACTTTCGCCGTACCATTGGTGATTTAATGGCTAAAAAGTATTATGGGCGCATGGCCGAACTTAGCCATCAACACGGCATGCTCATTTCAACCGAACCTTATTGGGGCCCTTTTGATAATATGCAAGTGGGCGAAACGGCCGATTTGGTGATGTCTGAATTTTGGAGTGGCTATTTAGCTTTTTTCGATTCGCCTAAGTTTGTCGCTTCGATAGCCAAATTAAATGGTAACAATATTGCCGAAGCCGAAGCTTTTACTGATACAGGCGGTTGGCAAAGACATCCGGGTGCATTGAAAAAGATGGGAGACTTGGCTTGGGCACAAGGCATCAATCGTTTTGTGATTCATTGTTATGTGCACCAACCTTGGAATCTGGGGCCAGGCTTGACTTTGCAAAGTTTCGGAATTGATTTTAATAGATTGAATACTTGGTGGAACCAAGGGAAATCCTTTTTAGACTATATCGGTCGTGGCCAGTTTTTGCTGCAACAAGGCAAATCAGTAGCCGATGTGTTGGTGTTTACAGGAGAAGCCTCGCCTAATGACGCCTTATTGATGCCCGAAATAAAAGCTTTAGGCTATGATTATGATGTGATAGGTTCTAATAAAATAAGCAGTCTATCGGTAAAAGAGGGATTGATTTGTACCGCAGTTGGCGACAAATACCAAGCGTTGGTGCTTCCTGACACGCCTTGGATGACACCAGAAATACTGCAAAAAATAGAAGAATTGACAAAAGGAGGTGCTGTTATTTTAGGTACAAAACCTAAAAAATCGCCTAGCCTTCAAAATTTTCCTAACTGTGATAATCAACTGACTCAAATAGCTGATGCCTTATGGGATAACGGACTCATACAAGATAGTTCAGTCGTTAAAAGCTTGCAAAAAGGGACGTTACCACCTGATTTTTCTGTTGCAAATGGAAACAACAAAGCTTTAGAATACATCCACCGAAAAACAGCCGACACCGATATTTATTTTGTGGTCAATAAGCTAAAAGAAAGTCAAACGATAAACTGTCGTTTTAGAGTATCGGGCAAACAACCTGAATTTTGGAATGCCGAAACAGGCGCCATTTCCAAGGCGGCCGTTTGGCAGGATAATGCTGATGGAACGACTACTGTGGCTATTCCGTTTGCTTCAGAAGCAGCTGTTTTTGTTGTTTTTAGAAACTCAATAGATGCAGGAAATCACCTTTTAAGTGCCACTGTAGAAGTTCAAAAAAATAGGAGTACGCCACTTTTTAACCTAAAAATCATCAAAGCCGAATATGGTACTTTCTTGCCTGATGGTGTGGTTGACGTAACAGCAGTAGTGGCCAAAAGTGTTCAAAAAAATCAATTGAAAGTACAGGCAACTAGAGACCTTTGCGGGGGTGACCCTGCTCCGGGTTACAAAAAAGAATTGCGTCTTCAATACAAAGTAGGGAATGCAATTCTCGAAAAAAATGCGATGGAAAGAGAGTGGCTGGAAATTGCTGCGCCTGAGAATGGGAAATTAGAAATTTTGAAAGCCATTTTCGGGAAATTTGAACGAGGATTTGAAGGACTTCCTGCAAATAATCAGCTGTATGATGTTACGGAAAAGGTTAAAAAAATGGTGGACTCAGGAGTGTATGAAATTCCAGTAAATGAAAGCTTTCTTGAAGGAAATGAGATCCTGACCAAAAAATCCTTGCGCTTGGAGTATGCTACCAATGATGAGGTAAAAACCATAACGGTCTCTGATGGAGGACTACTCAAATTGACCGAGGCAACAGCAGAACCCCAATTGATTTATAACCAAGAAAAATTAAATTGGGTTACCCCTTGGGTAGGGAAATTAAAGTACCAAACTACTACAGGTATAACCAAAACTCTAAAGGTGAAATCAGTTCCAGAAGCTATTGAATTAAAAGGGACTTGGGAGGTAAGTTTTCCGATGAAGAACGAAACGGTTTTAAAAGAAACCTTCAATAATTTAACATCTTGGGCAACTGCAGCTAATGATGATATTCGTTATTTTTCGGGTACGGCCAGTTATAAAAAGCAGTTTGATATTCCAGCGCATTTACTAAAAGAGGAGTATTCGTTACAATTAGATTTGGGAATTGTAAAGGAAATTGCTGAAGTTTTTGTGAATGGCAAAAATCTGGGCATTTACTGGAAAGCGCCGTTTAGCATTGATATCAATAAGTTAGTGGTGGCAGGAAATAATACATTAGAAATAAAAATTATTAACCTTTGGCCCAACCGTTTGATTGGCGATGAACAACTGCCTTTGGATTACGAACGAAAAGGCCCTAATGTTTCCAAATGGCCCGATTGGCTTTTGAACAATAGCTCACGTCCCACAGACCGTACTACTTTTGCTGCTTTTAAACATTGGCATAAAGATTCAAAACTGCTACCATCGGGTTTATTGGGACCTGTTAAAATTATAGTTTATAAAGTGGCAGTGCTGCAATAGCATAGGAAATGGATGATCGAATATAGAAAATAGCCGTACAATACAGGACAGGATTTTTAAAAGTTCGAAATAAATTTGATTCTTGGCATTTTTTCTGGGTAGTGGCGTCGTGGCTACCCGTAAATGGGATGCCAAACAGAATTAAGATTTTAAAGTAAAACATTTGATATGAAGCATATCCTGTCTATAGCTATTTTGTCAATTGGTTTGTTCGCATTTGCGCAACCCAAAAAGAAGATGCCCAACATTCTTTTCATTGTAGTCGATGATTTGCGTCCGGAACTGAATTGTTATGGTGCAAGCCAAATCAAATCGCCTAATTTGGATAAGTTGGCCGCTGATGGCTTGGTGTTTAATAGAGCCTATTGCAATATTCCCGTTTGTGGTGCTTCAAGAGCAAGTCTTTTGTCAGGTACCAGACCTACACGTTACCGTTTTATTGATGCTTATACCGAAAAAGACAAAGACAATCCCGATGCGATGTCACTGCCTTTGTTGTTAAAGAATAATGGTTATACCACCATTTCCAACGGGAAAATTTACCACCATCAAAAAGATGACAACAAAGCTTGGGACAGCCGATGGTTTCCAAAAGGAAATATTCGCAATTATCAATTAGCAGAAAATATTGAAAAAAATGCCCAAGCCAATCTTTCAGAAGCGGGAGGGGTTGCCTTTGAAAATGCAAATGTAAATGATACTGCTTATTTTGACGGCAAAATTGCTCAAAAAGGAATGGCAGATTTGCGCAAATTGAAAGGGCAAAACAAACCATTTTTTCTGGCACTTGGTTTTATGAAACCTCATTTACCGTTCAATGCACCTAAAAAATATTGGGATTTGTATGATAGAAATACCATTGCACTTCCAGCAAATTATGTGCAACCTGAAACAACTCCCAAAGAAGCTTTTCATAATTATGGGGAATTGCGTCAATACGATGGCATTCCAAAGAAAGGAGACTTGCAAGATGAAATGGCTAAAGAATTGATTCACGGGTATTATGCTTGCGTGAGTTATGTCGATGCGAAAATTGGTTTGGTTCTTGACGAGTTGAAACGATTGGATTTAGAAGAAGATACGATAGTGATTTTATGGGGCGACCACGGTTGGAATCTAGGCGAGCACAAACTCTGGTGCAAGCATTCTACTTTCGAAAAAGCACTTAAAACGCCCTTAATCATCAAAGTACCAGGAAAAACAAAAGGGACTGTAAGCAATGATATTGTAGAATATATAGATGTCTATCCCTCATTGGTAGAACTAGCAGGTTTGAAAAACCCTACTACTGTGGAAGGCAAAAGTTTTGTACCGATTATCAACGGAAAGAAAAGCGATAAAAATTGGGCAGTAAGTAAGTTTAAAGATGCCGTAACCTTAATAAAAGACGATTTGTTTTATACCGAATGGACAGATGACCAAGGCAAGGCGTATGCCCGCATGCTTTTTGACCACAAAACCGACCCCTTAGAACTGGATAATTTGGCTGAAAAGCCAGAATATCAAAAGACAGTAAAGGATTTAGCTGCTGAATTAAGAGCAAAATGGGGTAAGGATTTTTTAAAAAAGAATTAATTGCCATCTAAATGTCAGTCTGTCCCGAAGTTTCGGGAGTCGAAGACTTCAACAACCTCAATAAGCTAAAATTTTATAAATAGTTATAAATGAAAAAAACGAAACGTTTTGCTTTACTGCTAATTTCCCTGTTTACATTTTCAGGAAATGCTCAAAGTCAACAAAAATCAAAACCCAATATTGTATTGATTTTTGCAGACGATTTAGGCTGGACCGATGTAAGCACAGGTAATATGAATTTCAATAATGGTTCTAAAATCTATCAAACTCCTGAAATCGCTCAATTAGCCTCCGAAGGAATGTCTTTCACCCATGCTTACACCAATCAAAATTGTGCGCCTTCTCGTGCGGCCTTGATTAGCGGTCAGTATGCTACAGGAGTTGATAATGGGGTGTACAATGTTGGTTCGTTAAACAGACCCGACAAACGAACCCAACGTTTTCCTAATTTATCCATTAAACCGCACCAACAACGAAATGTTATAGCAGATGTAGGTACTAGTATATTTGATGTACTAAAAACCCAAGGCTATATTACTGCTTTAATTGGCAAAAGTCATGGTACACCGCATCCTCTGAAAGCAGGTTACGGCATTGATTTACCAGCCGATATTCATCATGAATTGACGGAGATGGTTAATGGTAAAAAAACAAAATCAACCTATTTGGCATTAAAATCAGATACTGAAGGATGGACTTTTAACTCGGAATTTGTGGATAAGTATGCTAATCCGTACGATCAAAAATACATCGAGCAAACTTTATCAGCATACAAAAAGAATAGCAATCAATCTGTTTTAATTGGTTCCCCTAAACACCTTACCGATGCCATTGGTGATTATGCTGTAGATTATATTAAAGAGAAAGCAAGGGGCGAAAATCCATTTTTTCTGTATGTGCCTTTTCATGCTGTGCACTCTGATGTGGTAGGTCGTAAAGATTTAACGGAAAAATATTTGAAAAAAGGCTTAAGTCCTCGATTGGCCGAATATGGTTCGTTGATAGAACTTTTGGACCAAAACGTGGGTAAAATTAGTAATGCCTTAAAAGACCCTAACGGAGACGGCGATTTATCAGATGATATTACAAACAATACTATATTTATTTTTTATTCGGATAACGGAGGTTTGGTAGATAATGTTCCGCTTAAAGGAAAAAAAGGAAGTCTGGACGAAGGAGGAATTAGAGTGCCGCTTATTTTTAGATATCCAGGGGTAATCAAACAAAATACTATTTCCAATCAAGCGGTTCATTGTATTGACTTTTTGCCTACACTAGCTGATATGGCAGGGGCTTCGATTTCGTCTATGAACAAAAATAATGGCGAAAAAGCGGTTTATGATGGTGCTTCTTTTGCGGATGTTTTAACAGGAAATAAAAAAAGGATTGAGCGCGAAAACTTGTTTTGGCACTTGCCAGGCTATATGGACGAACGATTCAGGCCTACCACACTTATTCAAAAACGCATAAGAGAGGAGTATTATAAACTGTTTTATTATTATGAAACAGAAGAGTTCACCCTGTACAATTTGGATAAAGATTTAGAAGAGAAAAACAATCTTTTGAAGAATCCTTCTGCAAATGACATGAAGATTGCTTTAAAAATGAATGCGGATATGGTCGCTTGGTTAAAAGCAAATAAAGCGCCTACAGGAACTTTTGTAAAAGATGGAGCAGCAGTACCTTATCCTAAAGCAGATGGAGTTAGCAAATACAAACAATAATTAGTACAATAAAATGAAAAAAAATAGTCTGATATTCTTTGTTTTCGGATGTATCGTTTTAACAATGACTTCTTGTTTGGCTCAAAAAAAGAATGAACAAGCAAATGTTAAAAACACACAGCCCAACATAATATTTTATTTATCGGATGACCAAGATGTCTATGATTACGGTTGTTACGGAAACGAAAAAGTAAAAACTCCCGCTGTGGATCGTATTGCCCGAGAAGGGATTTTGTTCGAAAATGCTTTTACCGCTCAGGCCATCTGTGCGCCTAGTCGATCGCAATTATTCACAGGGAAATATCCTTTGAAAAACGGTTGTTTTGCGAATCATTCTAAGGTAAAACCCGATATCGTTAGTATAACCAAGCATCTGCGAAAACTTGGGTATGAAGTGGTTTTAGCAGGAAAAAGTCATGTGAGTCCTGATGAGGTTTTTGATTGGGACAAAGAATGGCATGCGGTAGAAAGACCCGAAGGGCCAAGAGAATACATCCCTATAGACAGTATTCAGAGTTATTTTAAAAAGATAAAGAAACCTTTTTGTATGTTAATTACTTCCTATTACCCACATTCAGAGTATTTTGATGTGAAGGGGGCGACTGCCAATGATATTAAGTTTTATCCTTTTAATGAAAAGAAAAAAAATGACCCTTCTTTTGTTAAAACCAAAGCAGGTTATTACAGAAGCATTGAAGAAGACAACAAACAATTAGACCAAGTGCTTACAGCGGCCGACAACTATTTGGGAGAAAATACGCTTTTTATTTACAGTGCAGACCACGGAGTTTCAGGGAAATTTACAGTAAAAGACATTGGGTTGAAAGTACCCTTTGTGGCTCGTTGGCCAAAAGTGATTAAACCAGAAACCAAGTCCAAACAGCTTATTCATTATACCGATGTGTTGCCCACTTTTATGGAAATTGCCGGTGGTAAAGCAACTCCCGATATGGATGGCACCAGCTTTTTGTCCATTTTAAAAGGGACAGATACTGTCATTCATCAATACGTTTATGGGGTGAGAACCAATCAAAACATTCTCAATTCGGAAGTTTTTCCGTCTCGAATGATTCGTGATAGCCGTTACAAATACATCCGAAACTTTAATTCTGTTGATGTGGTAGAACAGAATCTAACAAATAAAACCAATGTTGATTTTTTCATTCGTAGAGGTGCTAATGCTTTTAAAAACGAACCCTTTGAAGAATTATATGATTTGCAAAACGACCCTTTTGAACAGCATAATCTAATAAACAAACCCGAATTAAAAGAGATAAAGGAGCGATTAACAAAAGACTTGTTTAGCTGGATGAAAGCTCAAGGCGACTTTTTGAATGAGCAAGTAGGAATTATGCCATTGATAAAAGGAAAAGGAAAAGCGGGTTTCAGACTAGACGAAGATACACCGCGAAGAAAAATACCTGATGCCATAAAAAACACCTTAAAAGAAGAAGATTATTTGATTATTAAGTATTGGTAGTTAAAAAATTATAAAAATGGAATAAGATCTTTTTTAATCGAATATTTTCAAAACACCTTACAATACAGGACAAGAATTTTTTATAAAGTTTCTAACATTGTAATCGATTAGGCATATTAAATTTAGAAAGAGATAGCCATATAAAATATCTTTCAGATGCCTTTATTTCTTTAAATAAAAATAAAATTTCGAAAAATTCTTATGAAAAAAACACTATCAACTTTATTTCTTATCCTAGTATTTTGTTTTTGTAAATCAGTTTATTGTCAAAAGATTTCAATACAAAATAAAGAGGAATTACATTATAATGACAAAGTGATTTCGTTATCCTACTCTGAAATTTTTAAAAAAAATCCTTGGATAAAAGAGGGTAATTTTAAAGTAATAAACTCTAAAACACAACAGGAAATTCCATATCAGTTGGAGTACAGCGGTAATAAGACACCGCTAAACTTGTTAGTTCAGTTGTCTTTAAATGAAAAAGAAAAAATACAACTAGAATTGCTTAAAGAAAAACCTAGTGATTTTCCAACTAAAACTTTCGGTAGGTATGTGCCTGAAAGAGCAGATGATTTTGCATGGGAAAATGATAAAATTGCTTTTAGAACTTATGGTAAAGCTTTAGAACTTAATCCAAAACAAAATGCCTATGGAATTGACGTTTGGGTAAAAAGAACCACTAAAATGGTTATTAATGAACGTTATAGTAGAGGTAAATATCATGAAGATCATGGAGATGGTATGGATTACTACCATGTTGGCTATACTTTGGGAGCGGGTAATTGTGCACCTTATGTAAATGATAGTATTTGGTATTCTAAAAATTATACGAGATATGAAATATTGGATAATGGTCCCTTGCGTACTACTTTCAAATTATATTATGACACTTGGAATGTTGATGGGCACGAAGTAAAGGCTGTAAAAACAATTCGCTTGGATGCAGGTTCTCAATTAAATCAAGTTGAAATGAATTATCAAGTTGAGGGGCTTACGCATATTCCTATTGTTATCGGAATCATCAAAAGAGATCAAGTAGGAACTGAATTGTTTGATATTAAAGGAGGTGTGTTAGGCTATTGGGAGCCTACAGAAGCTAAGTACGGTACAACAGGTGTTGGAGTGATTATTCCAACCAAGGTAAAAAATATGTATTTACGCAAAGATCAATATTTAGCTTTTACAGATGTTCCTACTAATACCACATTCACATATTATACAGGAGCAGCTTGGGATAGAGCGGGTGAGATTACAACTGCTAAAGATTGGTTTTCATATTTACAAGTACGTAAAGAGGAGCTTAAAAGCAATAAAATAAAAATCAAATATTCAATATTAAATGAATTACAGTAATGTTTTTTAATATATAAAACTAAATATATAAAGTATGTCAATTAATTTATTCGATTTAACTGGAAAAACAGCATTAATAACTGGAGCTGTGCACGGTTTAGGTATGGCAATGGCAAAAGGATTGGGCAATGCAGGTGCTACAATCGTGATTAACAATAATACTGCTCCAGAACTTGAAGCAGCTATTAATGAGTATAAAGCTGCTGGTTTAAATGCGCACGGTTATCTATTTGATGTAACCGATGAAAAAGCAGTTGCTCAAGCGATTGCTAAGATAGAAGAAGAAGTTGGACCTATTGATATTCTGATTAATAATGCGGGAATTATAAAAAGAACTCCTATTATTGATATGGAAGTTGCCGATTTTGAATTAGTTATTAAAATTGATTTGGTTGGACCATTTATTGTTTCTAAACAAGTAGCAAAAGGAATGATTGAAAGAGGAGGCGGAAAAATAATCAATATTTGTTCCATGATGAGTGAATTGGGAAGAAATTCAGTGAGTGCCTATGCTGCAGCCAAAGGAGGATTGAAAATGCTTACCAGAAGTATGGCGACAGAATGGGCTAAATATAATATTCAGACAAACGGAATAGGGCCAGGGTATTTTGCTACTAGTCAAACTGCACCAATTAGAGTAGATGGCCATCCTTTTAATGAATTTATTATTAATAGAACTCCCGCTGAACGATGGGGAGATCCAGAGGATTTACAAGGTGCGGCTATCTTTTTGAGTTCTAAAGCGAGCGACTTTGTAAATGGTCACGTGCTTTATGTTGATGGCGGAATTTTAGCAACAATTGGAAAGCCTTCAAATGAAAATTAAACCCGGAATTAATCTCAGGATTCTTATAAAATATAAATGAATGAATAGACAGTAGTGAACTCATGTTTACTACTGTTTTTTTTTTTAAGCTTGGATTATTTTGAGCTAAATTAAAATTATATTGAAGTTGCTTAATATAATTGGGTTGTTGTTACTGATTTGATATGACACCTTTACTAAACGCTTAAATTAAAGTTGTGTTATTATAAGCAGGTCAAAACAGGACATACTTGACTATTTGTATGGTTATTTTTGAAAATCTACTAAATTTTATAATTGAGATGAAAAGAACGAAATTTTACTTTCTGTTTGTGTTATTGGCTTTTTTAATTACAGCTTTTAATAAAAACAATTTAATTACTCCTGAAACTGTATTTGAATCGTTGACATGTGATGCCATCACTAACCCAACGGCTATTGAGGGCAAGCAACCATCCTTGTCTTGGATAATAAAAACAAAAGGGTACAATAAATCACAATCAGCTTATCAGGTTTTGGTAGCATCATCGGAGACTAAATTGAACGAAAAAGAGGCTGATTTATGGAATTCCAATCAGGTAAAATCTTCGCAATCAGTTTATGTCAAATATGCAGGTAAGGAGTTACAAGCTACTCAAAAATACTATTGGAAAGTGAAAATTTGGGACGAAAAAGGAGAGTCTTCTAATTGGTCTTCGGTGCAAACGTTTCAGATGGGTTTAATGGATAAAAACAATTGGGGCGACTCGAAATGGATTAGCCTCAAAAAAGACAACCGCACTTCCCCACATCGTTTTAGAGAATACCAAATTGGCAAAATGAAAGAACCAGAAATGGTGGCAGGGCAAGCTGCAGGATATTTTAGAAATGAAATTTCAACCCAAAAAAAAATTAAAAATGCCCAAGCGTACATCTGTGGATTGGGTTATTACGAATGGTATATCAACGGGAAAAAAGTGGGCGATCATGTCCTAGATCCAGCACCTTCTAACTATGATAAACAAGCTTACTATCTTCATTATGATGTGACCAATGCCTTGAAAAAGGGTCAAAATGCCATTGGAATTGTTTTAGGAAATGGTTTTTACGGTCAAGATATTTCGTGGAAAAGCGATAAAGAATCGGAGAAAAGTATTTATTACGGTCCACCCGCAGTGCGACTTTTAATTAAAGTTACTTATGAGGATGGCAGTAAAGCTGATTTTTATACCAACGAAAATTGGAAAGAAAACACAGGACCAATAGTCTTTAATAACATTTATGGAGGTGATACTTACGATGCCCGTTTTGAATTAGGGAATTGGAACAACACCAATTATAAAGACACAAACTGGGGCAAAGCCAAGGTGATTTCGCCAGAAGTAAAAAAAATCAGTGCACAGCAAATTCCGCCCATTCGAAAATTAAAAGAATTAACACCACAAAAAGTCTTCAAAGGAACCAATGGTAATTGGATCGTTGATTTTGGTCAAAACATTGCAGGTTGGGTCAAAATAAAAGTAAAGGGAACAAAGGGACAGTTGATAGAAATTACTACCACCGAAGCTTTGACTCAAAACGGCAAAGATATTTTTCCAGGTTCTACGGATGGTGGTGCCAATGGGATGCGACAAGTCTTCAAATACATTTGTAAAGGAGAAGGAATCGAAACTTGGGAGCCACAATTTAGCTACCACGGTTTTCGATATGCCGAATTAAAAGGAATCTCAACAAAGCCAGATGCTGCTATGATTCAGGCGGTATTAGTAGCAACCGATATTCAAGGAAAAGGAAGCTTCAGTTGCTCAGAACCTTTGTTTAATAAAATGCACAGCATTAGCAAATGGACGATTGTAGATAATATTCATGGAATCCCAGAGGACTGCCCGCACCGTGAAAAATGTGGTTGGTTGGGCGATGCGCATGCTTTTTGCGAATATGCGTTGTACAACTACGACATGGAAAACTTCTATAAAAAATACATGGAAGACATTCGCACCCAAATGATTCCAGTAAAAGCCAACAACAATCCTGAAATCAAGCACAAAGTACCTACGATGATCGCTCCAGGAAAACGTACTTCGGGAATTGCTAAACTTGATTGGGGTGTAGCTACCATGTATTTGCCTTGGTACAATTACCTTTATTATGGTGATGATTCAATTGTGAAGGAGTATTATGAAGATATGAAAGATTTGACGAATTATTATTTATCCTTCAAAGATGAAAAAGGAATCATTCAAAACGGGATGGGAGATTGGTGTCCACCCAATTGGGATCGCTTAAAAAATCCTGGCGCTATGGAATGTGACCCAATCGTGTCTGCCAATGCTTATTTTTATGATGTGTTGGGCATTATGGAAAAATTTGCAAAAATGAATCAGGATACCGCTTTTGAACAAAAAGTAAAAAAAGAAAAAGAAGCGTTGTTTCAAGCTTTTAATAAGACATTCTTAATAACAATTCCGTCAACGCAATTCAAATGGTACGGCAGCCAAACGGCAACTGTGATGGCTTTACAATTTGGAATGGTAGCAGAAACTGAAATTAATACAGTATTAAACGGATTAGAATATGATATAAATACAATCAAAGGCGGGCATCATTCTACAGGAATCCACGGCAATCGCTATATCTATACCGTTTTAACGAAATATGGTAAAGCCGATTTGGCTCACCAAATTTTAACCACGCCTACGTTTCCAAGTCAAACCTATATTATGAATTACGGTTTTACCACTTGGCCAGAGCGTCAGTTTAATTGGGACAAAATGGAAGGCTTGACCAATTCGTTAAACCACCCAATGCACAGTGGGTTTTCGGCTTATTTCTTTGAATCTCTTGGCGGAATTAAATCTACTTTTGAAGGAGCGGGTTACAAAGAATTTACGGTAAAGCCTGTTTTTCCAAAAAACCTTACCAATGCTACTGTGGCTATTCCTACACCTTATGGCATGATTTACAACAGTTGGAAACTGACAGGCGCTAATTTTTCAATGGATTTAGAAGTGCCATTTAATACCAAAGCACAAGTGGTTTTAACTCCAAAAGAATTACAAACCTTGCAAATTAATGGGGTTGACTTTGAGGCTTTTCAAAAAGAAAATAAAGTGGGTTTAAATAACAAATCAACGGTTATTTTAGGATCAGGGAAATATAGCATTGAATATGTGAAATAAGATAATTAAAATCCAGATTAATTCGTTTAATAATATATTCTCTTAAAAATTGACTTAGAATTAAATTAGCTAAAACATTTTTTGCTGTGTTTTTAAACTTATTCAAAAATTAAAAAAGATAGCAGAGGTAAATAAATTTAAAAACAGTCAAATTGAAAGGAACCAAATAACAAATAAGTTTTGAATTTAAAATGGTTTCCTGATATAAGTAATTGGATAAATGTAAAAAATGAACATATGCAATCGCCATTAACTAGAAGTTTGCGCAAGCAAATGAAATTCGCTGAACACCTATGAAAAATAGTAAATTAGTGAAGCAAACACCAATGAGTAAAAGGGCGATACCATATGTGACCGTTTAAAAAATAAAATTTACACATATGAAAAAATATTTAAGTATTAGTTGTTTTGCCCTAGCGGTATTTGGCTTTGTCGCCAATATAAGTCATGCACAAGTCGCTAAAAATAAGGTTACTTCAGAAAATATCGGGCAAAAACAGCGTCCCAATATAATTTTTCTATTGACCGATGATCAGCGTTGGGATGCTATGGGGGCAATGGGAAATTCCATCATTCAAACCCCTAATATGGATAAGTTGGCTAATAAAGGGGTTTTGTTTCAAAACGCTTATGTTACCACATCCATCTGTTGTGTAAGTCGTGCTAGTTTGCTCACAGGTCAATTCGAATCAAAACACGGTATCCATGATTTTAATAAAGATTTAAAACCCGAAACCTTCAATAAATCATATCCCAATCTCTTAAAAGAGGCGGGCTATAAATTAGGGTTTATTGGTAAATACGGTATTGGACATCATCCTCCATTTGCAACTTTTGATTACGTTTATGATACAGAAGAAGGCGGGAAAGCACAACCCGATTATATAACAATTGGTAAAAACGGAAAACCCATTCATGATACTGATACAATTAATTCCTCTATTCAGGAATTTTTAGGAAAGTTTGCTAACAAAGAACCCTTTTGTCTTTCGGTGAGTTTTAAAGCGCCTCACGAACAGGATGGTAATCCTCCTAAATATGTGATTCAGTCCAAATACAAGGATTATTATAAAGACGTGACTATTCCAGAACCTGTAACCGCAAATCCTAAATATTGGGAACTCTTGCCAGATGTTTTGAGAACCGAAACTAATTTTGGTAGAGCAAGATGGAAAGGACTTTTTGGTACGCCTGAATTGTATCAAGAAAATGTAAAGAACTACTATCGATTGATAACAGGTGTAGATGATGTTCTTGGAGATATGATGAAGAAGCTTGAAAAATTAGGTATTGCTGATAATACCATTATAATATTAATGGGCGATAATGGGATGCTCCTGGGAGAACATGGCATGGAAGGAAAATGGTATGGACATGAAGAATCCATAAGAGTTCCTCTTGTAATTTATGATCCAAATTCACCAGACAAGGTGAAGCAATACCGCGCTCCGCAAATGGCACTGAATATTGATATTGCCCCTACGATACTTTCTATGGCAGGAGTTCCAGTTCCAAAAGAAATGGCAGGCGTTAATTTGATAGATGTAATTCAGAATAAAATACCCGAAAGAAAAGAATTTTTCTACCAACATTATTTTCTAGGAGGACCACAAATACCAAGAGTCGAAGCTGTGGTTACTCCCGATTTTAAATACATCAATTATGTGGAGACAGGTTTTGAAGAAATGTTTGATACCAAACACGATCCTCATGAAATAGAAGATTTAATTAAAAATCCTCAATACAAATTGAAGTTAGAGCAATTGCGCAGCAGATACAATGATTTAAAGAAAAAACATGGCGTTCCTTCTTCAGTTTGGCAAAAATCAAGTAAAGAATTTTAACCCGTTGGCTGAAAAAATGAACCGTTAACGTTATGCCTATTGTCGCATTGAGCTTGTCGAAATGTATCATAAGTGAGGTCTTTATAACAGTTTTGAACACAATTAATTTTTTATAGATGAATATTTTAAAATCATTTACACTTTTCATAATCCTCCTTTGTTTTGGATGTAAATCGGTATCAGATAAACAAGGATCCAATAAATCGAATAAACTAGGTCAAGCCAAAATTGGCAGTTGGGGAGATCAAGGAGACGGAACCTACATTAATCCTATTTTGAATGCGGATTATCCAGATTCAGATATTGAGCAAGTGGGCGATACCTATTACATGATTACTTCCAAGCAACATATGTCACCTGGGATGCCTATATTAGAATCTAAAGACATGGTCAATTGGACGAATGTAGGGCATGTATTTAGCAATTTATCGTGGGCTCCAGAATACAATTGGGATCGAATGAACGGCTATTCTTTTGGTGTTTGGGCTGGTGATTTAGCCTATCATCAAGGAACTTGGTATTGCTACCAAATTGATTACGAACATGGATTGATGGTTACCACAGCTAAAGATATAAAAGGGCCGTGGAGCAAGCCAATAATAATGCTGCCTAAATCTGAAGTATTAGATGATCCGGGAGTGTTTTGGGATGAAGAAGCACACAAAGCTTACGTTATTGTAAATACTGCTGGAAAGCAAAAGAAAGCAAGTAACACTATCGAAGGCAATGAGAATCGAATTTACGAAATGAGTTGGGATGGGACTAAAATTCTAGACAAAGGAAAATTAGTGTACACCGGAATGGGAGCCGAAGCGGCTAAAATCTATAAAATTGACGGTACCTGGTATATTTTTATAGCACAATGGACAATGGGGGATACCACTACAAAACCAGGAGTTAAAAATCCAAAAAACGACAGAAAACAAATTGTATTGCGTTCCAAAGAAAGCATTTACGGCCCTTATGAGGTAAAAACGGTTTTAGAAAAAGGAACAGCTTTTAATAATCGCAGTTGTAGCCAAGGAGGTTTAATGCAGGCTCCTGATAAATCTTGGTGGTTTATGCATCAGTTAATTCAAAATGATGACATTCCTTTTCAAGGCAGACCTCAATGTTTGGCTCCCGTGACTTGGGTTGACGGTTGGCCTATAATTGGTATTGATGAAGATCAGGACGGCATAGGAGAACCAGTAAAACGTTTCAAAAAACCTATCAATGGCTATCCTGTTTCGGCACCAAGTTCTGATGACGATTTTTCATCGTCTAAAATAGGTCCACAATGGGAGTGGAATCATAACCCTAGAAATACCCATTGGTCGTTAACCGAAAGAACCGGTTGGTTGCGTTTAAAAGCAAGCAAAGTATTACCTAATAAAAAAGGCTATGGGCCTAATCAAAACGAATGGACTAATAATGATGGTTCTGATTCTGATTTTTGGAGAGCTTGCAATACCCTAAGTCAACGTATCATGGGGATTACAACGGGTACTGCTGTTGCGAAATTTGATATTTCAGGCATGCAACCGCATCAACTAGCGGGTTTTGTTCGATATGGAGGTGTATTTAATTTATTAGGTATTGAAGTTGATGAAAAAGGGAAAAAGAACCTTTTTTATATGAATGCAATGGCCAAAAAAACAATGGGACCCGAAATAAAAGGGAAAGATTTGTATGTGAGAACCTCAAATAATAGCAATCAAGCTACCTATGAGTATAGTTTGGATGGTAAGAATTTTAAATCCTTTGGCCCAACTTTTACCATTGAATTTGGAAAATGGACGGGCGATCGTCTAGGGTTCTTTAGTTGGAATGAAAAAGAAGATGCTGGATATATTGATGTCGATTGGTTTCAATATGATTATGATGGACCTAAAGAGAAACGATATTATTTTTAGATAAGCTAATTTGTAGACTTTTTAAATTAGTTCACTATAGATAGAGATAAATATAATACATATGAAAAAGAGATTTGAATTATTGAAAAACAGGACTTTTTATTTATTTCTATTAGTAGGATTGTTGTTGTTTTCATGTCAAATTTTTAAGAAATCGGATAAGCAATCCCAAGGTGGTGATGCGGATTTTAATTCTCCTAATCGTCCTAATATCTTATGGCTGGTTACAGAAGATATTGGTCCTTACTTGCCCTCTTTTGGAGACTCCACTATTGTAACCCCCAATTTAAGCCGATTGGCTAAAGAAGGAGTAGTTTATACTAATTTATATTCAACTTCGGGAGTCTGTTCGCCAAGTAGAGCCGCAATCGCTACAGGAATGTATCCCTCAGGTATTGGTGCTAATAATATGCGAACCAATTCGAATATGAAAGAAACAGGATTGCCACCCTATGAAGCGTTACCACCCCCACAAGTAAAAATGATAAGCGAGTTGCTTAGAATGAATGGGTATTATTGTTCGAATAATTATAAAGAAGACTATCAATTTAATCCACCTGTAACGGCCTGGGATGAAAGTAGCGCCTATGCGCACTGGAGAAACAGAGGCGTAAACCAGCCTTTTTTTTCTGTTTTTAACTTTACAGAAACGCATGAATCGGGCTTGTTTGAACCTTATGGCTTTAGGCAAATAGAGACTAGACATTATCATGAGGGGGATACCTCCTACGTTTGGAAGCAAAACGGACTTCCTGATGCTAAAAATAGAATGACCGAGGCCGAAACTCCTGTACATCTACCTAAAAATACAAAATTTAAAATTCCGCCATACTTGCCAGACAATGCGGTAGTGCGTAGAGATATGTGGAAATTATACAACAACATTGCCGAAACAGACAGGCAAATTGGTGCTGTTTTAAAGCAATTGGAAGCCGATGGTTTACTCGAAAAAACCATTATCGTTTTTTATAGTGACCACGGCGGACCTTTACCTAGAGGAAAACGTTTGATTTATGATTCGGGTTTAAATACACCAATGATTATTCGCTATCCCAACAAACAAAAGGCAGGGACAAAGGACAATCAATTAATTAGTTTTGTAGATTTTGCTCCTACTTTACTTTCAATGATTGGCGTTAAAGCACCTAGCTATATGCAAGGACAAGCTTTTGCAGGGAATAAAAAAGTAAAAGTAGAACGCAAGTACATACACGCTGCAGCAGATCGTTTTGATGAAGTAACAGATGTTATTAGAGCGGTTCGTGATAAGCAATTCAAATACATTCGAAATTATAGACCAGAACAAGGGTATTATTTGCCATTAGCCTATAGAGAACAAATTCCAACGATGCAAGAATTATTGCGACTGCACAAAGAAGGAAAATTAAATGCAATTCAAGATCAATGGTTTAGAAAATCGAAACCAACGGAAGAATTATTTGATTGCAAAGCAGATCCTCATGAATTAGTTAATCTAGCGTCAAACCCTAAATACGCTTCAAAACTACAAGAGCTGCGAACAGAAATGAATCGTTGGCTCGAAGAAATTCATGACGATCCTAAATTGCCTGAGGCAGCACTCATCCGTAAATTGTGGAATGGAAAAGAGAACCAACCTCAAACGGCCAAACCAATTATATCTTATAATCAGGGAAAATTAGTTATTAGTTGTGAAACGGCTGGAGCTTCAATTGGCTATAAAGTCAAAAACAAAAATGGGTCTTGGCCTAAAAGTTGGACTATTTATCAAAAACCAGTTGCTTTACCCCAAGGCACTGAATTGAGCGTAATGGCTCATCGTATTGGATACAAAGCAAGTCAAATTGTTGAAATTAATTTTACAGCTATAAAATAGATTGTTATATTTCGCGAATGGAAAACTATGTTTTTGAAGCTTAGATGGAAAAATAATTTTAAAATGATATAGATGAATAACAAACTAATTTTTATACTGGCAATACTTCTGAATATGGTTGAGCTATCGTCTTATGCTCAAACGATAAAACCGCCGGTAGGCAGAATAGCTATTGTGGCAGATGGAAACTCACCTGACCCAGATGATTTAGGTGGAACAGCCATCACCTTGGCTTTATTGAAAGCTACAGCTTTGACAGATCGATTGGTGCATTATTCACACTGTTGTGATTTAGTACGTGTAGATCGAATTTCGGAAGCAGCAGAAAAGGAAAGACATGCGATGATGCAAACGGCTTGTGATGGTACAGCCAGACGTTGGGGCGGTTTTGAGCATATCACTTTTTGGGACGCCAAATGGCAATTGGAACAAACAATTAAAGATTTAAGTAAAGCAATCAATGCTTCAACCGCTGATGATCCGTTGTGGATAATTGAAGCCGGGGAACCTGACATCATCGGTTTTGCGTTGGATGCTACGCCAAAAGAAAAACACAAATTTGTTAAAGTGATTACCCATCATCCTGCTAACGATGATGCTGGGGATTTTTACAAATGGAAACAAATTCTGGATTTTGGAGTAGAAGAAGTGCGTATTCCAGACCAAAATACCTATCTAAAAGTAAAAGAATCACAATGGGTCTGGGCGATGAAACATCCTGACGACCGCATGCAATTTGTATGGTTAATGGGAAAAATGGCTGAGATTGATAATGTGGTTAAATTCCAAAAAGGCTATTGGGATTGTTCAGATGCGGGAATGGTATTGTATTGGATTACAGGGGCTACCAATGGCGGTTTGAAAGAAGGAAAAGTAGAAGATGTGAAAACATTATTGCTTAATTATTTAGATAAAAAAGAAAAGAAATAACAGTATGATTAATAATATGAAAAAAAGAGTTTTGGTTGTCATGACCTATCTAGGTTGTACTTTGGGTATGATGGCTCAAGAAAAACCGAATGTTGTGGTTTTTTTAGTTGATGATTTGCGTACCGAATTAGGTTGTTATGGCAATCCAATAGTGAAAAGCCCTAATATTGATGCCTTGGCCAAAGAGGGGGTGTTGTTTCAAAAGGCCTACGCCCAGCAAGCCCTTTGTGCACCTTCTCGGATGAGTATATTGTCAGGTTTGCGCCCTGAAACTATCGGGATTTATTCGTTATTTACACCGTTTCGTTCTGTTCATAAGGAGGTGGTTACTTTGCCTCAATTTTTTAAAGCCAATGGATACCAGACAGTCAGTGTAGGGAAGGTCTACCATCACGGTTTTGATGATAAAGAGAGTTGGAGTATTCTGTTTCCGAAAGAAAGCAATTCTTGGGTAAAGCCCGAAAACCTAGCTTTAATTGAGCGTCTAAAAAAATCAGGAAAAGGCAGTAATGGACCAGCCTATGAATGTGAAGAGGTAGAAGATGAAGCTTATAAAGACGGTCGTGCGGTAAAAAATGCAATTGAAACACTTGAAAAGTTGAAAAACGATAAGTTTATGATGGTAGTAGGACTGACCAAACCCCATTTGCCTTTTAATGTGCCAAAAAAATATTGGGATTTATACAATAAAGAAGATTTTAAAGTCCCTTCAAAAGAAGAACCAAAGGATATGTACAAATTAGCACTGACCAATTGGGGTGAACTACGTGGGTATTATGGCATACCGCAGGAAGGCGTTTTGGATGATGAAATGACCAAAACATTGATACATGGCTACCATGCGAGCGTGAGTTACACCGATGCACAGGTAGGTAAGGTGATGAAGGCTTTGGAGCAACTAGACTTGCGCAAGAATACGATTGTCGTTTTTATGAGCGACCACGGTTGGAAGTTAGGCGAATATGGTGCTTGGTGCAAACACAGTAATTTTGAATTAGATGTAAATGTACCTTTAATTATTAGCAGAGAAACGGGCTATAAAAACAGAGCGACCAATGCCAAATCCAATGCTTTAGTTGAAAATTTGGATTTATTCCCTACACTAGCCGACGCTTGCGGACTAAAAACGCATGCCTTAGAAGGAAAAAGCCTTTTACCATTGGTAAATAACCCTAATCTTAAGTGGAGTCAAGGAGCTTACAGCGTGTTTCCAAGAGGTAAAAATATCATGGGACTCACCTGTACCGATGGAACTTGGAGATACACGGAATGGTGGGACAACAAAGCAGAAAAAACAATAGATAGTGAACTTTATACTTGTAAAGAAAATTATATGGTGCGTGTCGAGAATCTTGCGAAAAACACAAAAAGTGCTAAAGAAGTAAAGCGAATGAAATTGTTGTTAGAAAAACAATATCCATTACAACTTCGATCTTCGTATCCTCAAAATGACAAAGGGAGAAACGAAGCAGGAAGTGCTGAATAATTGAGGTAACGAATACCTATTTAGCATTTAATTTTTTGATATAGGAACCGAACTTTTCTTTTTGAAAGGTTCGGTTTTTTGTTGTTAATTCTAAAATTCTTATGAGGATTTTATGTTTTTAAATTAACAAAAATGGGTCTAAATCTGTTTCATCTGTGCGTCAGCGTTCCAATGGTTGCTCTAGGATAATATTTTTTGCTGATTTTGATGCCTTTACAGGACAAAACAGGATATAGGAATAATTGTTTGATGATAATTTTGGTTGGCTGAATTAAAATGATGAAAAGTATTGTTTTCTAGATTAATATGCGCTGTTAACAAGAGGTGTCCTCATTTAAGTAACTGAAAGAATTTAGTTTGCCGATTTTTAATCAAAAGATTCATTGGCGCTTGATTTTTTAAACCCAAAACTAAAAAAAACTAAACCTAAATTATGAAATGGAAGACCAAAATGAGAATAACTGTTTTTTTAGTTCTTATTCTATCTCTACCGTCAATTGCACAGAGTTTGCAACACCCTACTATTTATGCAACAGCAGCAGAGCGCCCACAAATATTGAGTAAAATAAGTTCCAATAGTTGGGCTAATAGCATGGTGAATTCAATGAAATCAAACGTTGATTCTAAAATTACCACACATAGTACAAATCCCGCTGCAATCTTTAGTACGGTAGATTTTTTTCCTGCTAACGATGCAAATTCGGAGGCTTACGCTTCTCCTTACACTTCAGCTCACGGAAAAGTATTATCTACAGCTGCTTATTCGGCCATGCTGTATTATATTACTGAAGATGTCAAGTACGCCAGTTTTTCGGCTGATATTTTGAATTATTATTTTGATAATTTATCGAATCGTACACTCGCTACAACAACTATTAGTGGAAACTATTTTTACGATCCTCGTACTACTTATGCACAATTGGCTGTGGCTTATGATTTTGTTTATAATTATCTAAAAACACCAGGAATAACGGTTTATAACAAAGCTACAAATACTCGTGTACCTTACGATCATACACGAGCACAAACTGTGATTAGAAACATTGCTGGAAATACCTTAAAAGAATCAGGAGGTTTGGATACGCAAGGAAGTATTGTGTCAAACCACCCCGTTTTGACAGCACCTGGTTCCTTATTTTCCATTTTATGTGTTGAAGATGATATCGAAAGAGAACGTATGTTCACACTTTTTTGGGATCGCGGTACTAAGCGTCAAAATTCTTTTACCAAAACCATTCTAAAAATGTTTACGGAACAGGCGCTTTGGCCTGAATCAGTAAGTTATGGGTTTATGTCTAATGTTCAATTGATATTAAATTTAGTTGACAGAGTGAAACCGCAACTAAATGCTGGTGCTAATAATATCAAATTATTTGAAAGTGCTTCTTTATTGGAGAATTTAAGGCTTCCTAATAGAAACTTTGTACGTTACGGTGACTCACATAGAACTAGTGATGGTACGGACGAAATTAGTAGGTACGCGTTAAATTTTGCAAAAAGACGCGGTTATACCAATATACAAACGCAGGCAGAAATAGCATTAAAACAAAGTTTTCCTACCACAAATGGGTATAATACTAGTGTGCCTGCTACAGGTTTTGAAAATTATGTTGCCTTGGATTTGTTTTGGGGTGAACCACTGCCTAATACTTCTGTTGTAGCATTTGATTATAAACCAACAGTTATAATAAACCACGCGGGAGTAGCCTTGCAACGTAACTATGTTACCACCAATAATACGGAATATGGTTTGTGCGGCATCATTGGTGGGGCACATTATGTACATGCGCATTGTGCTGGAATTTCGATGGAATTGTATGGAGCGGGTGACGTTATGGCTGCAAATGGAGGCTTACCTCCTTCATTAGCAGAAAGACAAACTTTGCCTTTTCAAGGGTATTTTAACAAATATGCAGGCAACAACACGGTTATCGTTAACGGTACTTCTCACGGCGCATCGAAAGCGGGTGCATGGGGGAATGATAAATTTTTATACCAAGATCCTGTTGTGAATATAGCGTCAGAACCAAAACATTTAGAGAATCCATTGAGTGCTAATTTTAGTTTTGCCACTCAGTTTATGGATGATAATGTTAATAATTGTGATCAGCAACGTACCCTAAGTACTATTCGTACCAGTGCTACTTCAGGTTATTATTTTGATTTATTCCGTTCAAAATCATTAGGCACAAATAATTTTCATGATTATATCTACCATAATGTTGGTGATGCAACCAGTCTTAAGGATGCTTCTAATAATACCCTTGTGGTTAGACCAACTACAAAATATCAAGTCGTGGTCAATGATTCGCAACAATCGCCAGGCTGGTTACAATATGAAAATACTGAGTCAACAGTAGGAATTAATGATGCCGTTAAAATTCGTTTTGACCTTACTACAACGAATAAATACATGCACATGCTACTGCCTGCTGGTGTAACAAGAGAATATACGAAAGCGCTAGGACCAGCTACTTACGAGGCTAACAATGGGTATGTGAGTAAGAAAACGCAAATCATAGCTGTTAGACAAACAGGGGAGGCATGGAACAAACCGTTTATCTCAATATTAGAACCTTCTTCTAATGCTACTGCAACGGTACAATCAGTAGAGAATGTTACGGTTAATAATATAATTGTAGGAGCTATTGTCAAAAGTAAATTAGCCGATAGGGAAACCACAGATTATATTATTTGTAATGAAAATAATACTGGAGATATTAGTCTTCCGCAACTGAATCTGACTTTCAAAGGACGTTTTGCTATTGTTCGAACAGAAGTAAAGACCGATAAAAAAGATATTACGCTTTATATTGGAGAAGGAACACAACTTAATTTTGAAAAATACGCTCTTACAGGGGATATCGATAAAAAAGGACTTTTGGAGGTTAAGGATGTTAGTTTAGCGGTTTCTTCTTTTGATAAAAGTAATAGAATTGAAATCTTTCCCAATCCTGCAAAAGGAGTATTTAAAATTCAAACAAATGAACTAATTTGGAAAAAACTAACCATCTATGATATGCAAGGTAAAAAAGTATATCAAAACACATCAGGTCAAGCGACACTTTTGTTAAATACAGAAGAGCATAAATTGAAGGCGGGAGTCTATATTGTGGAATTTGTTGACAACCAAAACAAAAGATGTAGTTCTAAATTAGTGGTAAAATAATTTCAATCGTAAGTTTGATAACAAACCATACTGACTTTCAATTGGATTAAGTAACATTGGATATTTATTAGAAAATTTTATTTAAAAATGAGGTGATTGCGAAAATATAATTTACAATTTACTACTTTACCCCACAATACAGGATAGACTTTAATGAAGGTAGTTTTATCTTTGATATGGTTAGTTTAAAGAATTATTTTAATATAGTCTTTAGTTATAGTTTTTAGAATAAAATCATTCTGTCTTTTTTATTATGGAAAGATGGAATGATTTTTTGGTTTATGATTGTATTAATAACCTAATATTTGAAAGATGAACATAAAACTCTTTACAAGAAATAGCTTGATTCTGTTTGTTTTTACACTTTCAGCAACCAATATAATGGCTCAAGTGGGCAATAACAAACAATCAATAAAGACAGAATCATTACAAAAAGAGGTGCATTTTTCAACCGTAACTTATGATGAACTTCTAAAAGTAAAAAAGAAAATAACAACTGATTCCTACTACTCATTATATAAAGAAATTCTTCATGACGCAGATACCGCTTTGCTGAAAGGAACTTATTCAGTCATGCAAAAAACACAAACGCCTGCCAGTGGCGATAAGCACGATTATTATTCGATTGGTCCCTATTGGTGGCCTGATCCTGCAAAACCTGACGGTTTGCCGTGGATAAGAAAAGATGGAAAAGTCAACCCCTTAACAAGAGAAGGAAGTACTGATTTTGAAACCAAACAAGAAATGTTCAACAGTACGGAATCTTTGGCCTTAGCCTATTTCTTTTCGAATAAAAAACAGTATGCTACTAAAGCGCTAGAATTAATTCAGGTGTGGTTTGTTAATGAAGATACCAAAATGAATCCCAATCTCAATTTTGCTCAAGGCGTTCCGGGTGAAAATGCAGGTAGGGGAATCGGAATTATTGAATTTGCTGATGTAACTAAGGTGCTAACAGCAATTGAAATTTTAGAGTTAAACCAACAAATGGATGGGAAGACCAGTCAAGCCTTGCGAAAATGGTTTACAGATTATGCGTATTGGTTGCAAACCAGTGAAAATGGCGTTTTTGAAAAAAATACTAAAAACAACCACGGAACGCATTACGACACGCAATTAATTCAAATTTTGTTGTTTTTAAATAAAACAGCCGAAGCCAAACAAATTTTGGAAGCTGTAAAAACAGAGCGCATTGCCAAACAAATTCAACTCAATGGAGCCCAACCTTTGGAACTAGCCAGAACCAAAGCCTTGTCGTATAGTACGATGAATTTGAGAGGTTTTACTGAATTGGCTGTTTTAGGAAAAAAGCTGGGTGTTGATTTATGGAATTATAAGGCGGCTAATGGTGCTAGTATAATCAATGCCTTCGAATTTTTGAAACCCTACGCTAAGGGACTAAAAAAATGGGATTATAAACAAATAGCTGATGAGGAAAAAGCTATAAAAAACTTGAAAGAACTATTTGCAATGGCCGGTAGTGAATTTAATAAGGAAGAGTATTGCCAAATAGGTAGTGATAAAAAAGCATCACTCCACTCTTTACTGCACGAATGTAATTAATTAACTTAAAATAAAAATCATGCAAAGACTTGCCTTTAAAATGAAATTGAATCCAGGTCAAAAAGAAGCCTACATCAAGCGTCATAACGAACTTTGGCCAGAACTTCATGCGCTTTTAAAAGAAAATGGAGTGAGTGAATATTCTATTTTTTTGGATGAAGAAACTCATACACTTTTTGCTTTTCAAAAAGTTACGGGAGCTGGTGGTTCACAGGATTTAGCTTCTAATGAAATTGTAAAAAAATGGTGGGACTTTATGGCTGATATTATGGAGACAAATCCTGATAACTCGCCAGTTTCAGTACCTTTAGAAGAGTTGTTTTATATGCCTTGATTTAAAATTTTGATATGTTTTAGCCTTTACTAAAAAGAAAGAAATTCCTATTTTACAAAATAGTAGATTATGATCAGATACGGATGAATAATTATCGAAAAAAAATAAGAATTTTATCCAAAATTAATATTATGTAAGGAACTTATTAAATCAATATTAAAAAAAATAATTATGGTTAAACAATTATTGGCGGTTTTAATACTAACATATATCACGTTGGGTTCTCAGAATGCATTCGCAAATAAATCCCATAAAATATTGATATTTAGTAAAACTGCGGCATTTCGTCATAAGTCTATACCAGAAGGAATAACTGCTATAAGTATGCTAGGTAAAGAAAATGGATTTGTAGTGGATACTACCTCTGATGCAGCTACGTTTTCATATAAAAAGCTTAAAGAATACAATGCAATTCTGTTTTTAAATACGACAGGAGATGTACTTAATGCTAGGCAACAAAATGCTTTTCAAAAGTATATTCAATCTGGAGGCGGCTTTATTGGGGTGCATGCTGCCTCTGATTGCGAGTTCGGTTGGACATGGTACGGAAATTTAGTAGGAGCTTATTTTAGTGCTCATCCAAAACAACAAATGGCAACTTTAAAAGTTGTTGATGACAAACATTTGTCTACGAATTTCTTACCAAAGAATTGGAAAAGATTTGATGAGTGGTATAATTACAAATGGGTATATGAAGATTTACATATCCTTATAGAAATTGACGAAAGCAGTTATGATGCTGGTCCAGCTAAAATGGGTACTTATCACCCTATGGCTTGGTATCACAATTACGATGGTGGTCGAGCATTTTATACAGCCTTAGGACATACAAATGAATCCTATCAGGAACCATTTTTTTTAAAACACTTGCTAGGAGGAATCAAGTATGCAATGGGGGAAAGTAATTAATATACTTATTTTCTTAAATATAAGATTCCTAATTTGTTCATGGCTCATTTTTTTGGCCACAGAAAAAATTCCAAACCCCAGAATTGATTAATTTACTATTTCGGGGGTAAGAATTAAAATTAGATGCTGGTAGTATAAATGTTTTAGAAAAGGAAATGGTGTATTTTAAAAGGCACAATAGCTAACTCAATGATAACTTTTTCAACAGGAATTTATGTAACTATAGAAATTGAATATACGAGAAAATAATAATCAAAACAAAATACTCTTCACTAAAAAATAGGTGCTTAATTACAAAAGTAAACAGTCAAAAGAGATTAAATTTTTTGACTGTTTTTTTTTACACTCAAAATGCAACCCTCTAAAACAGGACAGGATTTTTTATAACATTCAATATTTTTATTGCTAATTATTTCGTATCTAATTATTTTTATAATGAAAAGAAGGTCATTTGTGCAATTATCTGTTTTGGGAAGCTTAAGCTTGATGCTACCATTGTATTCTTGTAAAGCAGCGAGTATATCTCAGGAAGGAAATCTAGTGGAAGATTTATCTCCGTTTGAAAACAATACTTTCCAATTGTTAACCACTTGGTGTGATGCGATGATTTGGGACCAAGTGAACAACCCAAATGATAAAGTTACCCATGGCGCTTTGTATTGTCATGCTTGCGAGAAGATTCATGGCCGCTGTCAAGAGTCTGTTTATCCATTTTTGTACATGGCCGATAAAACGGGGGATAAAAAATACCTAGAGGCCGCTATCAAAGTAATGGATTGGTCAGTGAACGTTGATTTACCAGATGGTAGTTGGACCAATATGATTGACCCAAAATCGTGGTATGGTACTACTGTATTTGGCGTAATTGCTTTAGGTGAAGCCTTACAGTATCACGGACATTTGTTGCCAAAAGAGACCAAAACAAAATGGGAGAACCGATTGAAAAGAGCAATCGATTTTGTTTTTACAAAATTTGATGATCATTTTAGTCATATCAATTACCGCTTTACCGCTATTTATGCTCTGTCGTTTGTGGGGGATTATTTTAACGAAGAAAAATATAAAACCAGAAGTAAAGAATTGGCTTTGCTGATTCCGAAATACTTAACAGAACCTAATAAATTATTATTTGGCGAAAATCATCCAGACGATAAAAAAAGTGCCAAAGGATTACTGCCTGTTGACATAGGATACAATGTAGAAGAAAGTTTAAATGCAGTAGTGCAATATGCGGTACATATCCAAGACGAAAAATTATTGGATTTACTAACCCAATCGTTAAACGGTCACTTAGAATTTATGCTACCTGATGGCGCTTGGGACAACAGTTTTGGAACACGACAAAACAAATGGACCTACTGGGGCAGCAGAACCACAGATGGTTGTCAACCTGCTTTTTCATTGTTGGCGGATAGAAATCCTGCTTTTGGAACCGCTGCGGTTATGAGTACCGAATTATTGCAACGTTGTACCGTCAAAGGACTTTTAGCAGGTGGTTTGCATTATCAAACCCATGGCGTAAAACCCTGTATGCATCATACTTTTGCCCATGCAAAAAATCTAGCTTTTGTGATGGACAATGCCGAGAAACTAAAAAAGGTCAACAAAAAAACGCCTCTACCAAGAAGTATCAATGATGGAGTGAAACACTTTTCGGAACTTGATGTTTGGTTAGCAGCCAGAGGGCCTTGGCGAAGCACCGTTTCATCCTATGACCAAATCTTTAAGAAAGAAAAATCAGTAGCAGCTACAGGAGGTTCGCTAGCGGTGTTATGGCATGAAAAAGTAGGGCCTATATTTACCGCTAGTATGGTCGAATACTTGTTGGTAGAACCTTATAACCAACAAGAACAAGAAGGAGAAGATTTTTGCATAACTCCCCGTGTAGAGCGATTTGTCAACGGAATTTGGTACACAAACCTACAGGATTTGAAAGCTAAAGTCAGCTTCAAAGACGAAAAAGGAATCATTGATTTTACTATTGAAACCGCCATGACCAACAATAAAAAAGAAACCCTAGCATCAGGCAGTGATTTCAAACTGAATTATCTTTTTGATAAAAATCAAACAACTATCAAAGCCCAAAGAACTACTTCCGAAGCAAATGGAGATACACTAGTATTGCCTGTTATTTCGCCTACAGGGGAGAAAGTAGTACAAGTTTCGGCTACTAAAATCGAAATTCATAAAAAAGAAGGGATTGTTGTTGTAGAATCGAGTGTGCCACTTACGATTAAAAAAACAACAAAAGAACGCATTTTTAATCAAGTACCTGGAATGGAAGTAGTACCTGTCTTAGTATCTTTTCCTAAAAACACCAAAGAGGTTGTTTGTACAATTTCGGTTGTTTAATAAATTTTAATTATATACCATTAACTTATGAAATTCTATAAAATATCAATTGTTTTTTTCTTTTTAGTGCTATCACAAGTACATAGTCAACACACAAATAAAACTGTAAATAAAACGAAACCCAATATTGTTTATATCCTCACCGATCAATGGAGAGGTTCTGCCACAGGCTATAATGGTGACCCAAATGTAAAAACACCTAATTTAGATAAATTAGCCAAAGAAGCTGTCAATTTTGCCAATGCAGTTTCAGTTACCCCTGTATGTACTCCGCATCGAGCAGCTTTGTTCACAGGGAAATTCCCCACCACAACAGGGATGTTCTTGAATGATATTTATCTACCATCAGAAGAATTATGTATGGCAGAAATTTTCAAGGCCGAAGGCTATAGTACAGCCTATTGGGGCAAATGGCATTTAGACGGCCATGGTCGTGAAAACAATGTAGCACCCGAAAGACGTCAAGGATTTGATTATTGGAAAGGGACAGAATGTGACCACAACTACAATAAAGAACATTATTATGCTAATAATGACCCGAAAAAAAGATATTGGGAAGGCTATTCTCCATTTGCTATCACTAAGGATGCAAACCAATACTTGGCCGATCATGCCAAGGACAAAGAACCTTTTTTAATGCTTATCTCATTAGCAACTCCACATTATCCACATGATAGTGCGCCTGAAAAGTACAAAAAGATGTATCCTCCAAAGGATTTGGTTTTAGCTCCTAATATCCCTGAAAATTTAAAAGATAAGGTTCGTGATGAATTACAAGGCTATTACGCACATTGTACCGCTACTGACGAGGCTATCGGAACGGTTTTGGAACAAATCAAAAAGCTTAATTTATCTGACAACATTATTATTGTATTTACGGCTGACCATGGTGAAATGATGGGTGGGCATGGCGTAAAACCATTTGTGAAACAATTGGTTTGGGATGAGTCTGTACGTGTTCCTTTTTTAATCTCTTATCCAAATATCAAAAATAACAAAGGCAAAACAGTTCAAGCACCTATAACCACACCTGATATTTTACCTTCTTTATTAGGCTTAACTAAAATTGACATTCCAAAAGGAATTGAAGGTGAAGATATATCTTCATTAATCAAAAATCCAAATACAAAAGCTGATAGAGCGGCTTTGGTAATGAATGTTAGTCCTTTTGGGTCTAATTTTAATGATTCAGAGTATCGTGCTATTAGAACCAAACAATATACTTATATACGCACCACTGAAGGAGCTTCTAATTTGTACGACAATTTAAAAGACCCTTATCAAATGACAAATTTGCTAGATAAATCCGATTATGAAAAGATTCAAAAAGATTTAGAGAAGCAACTCAACAATGAATTAAAAAGGATAGGTGACGATTTTAAACCAAGAGAATTCTATATGAAAAAATGGAATTATACACTTGATCCATCTAAAAGAGCCATTGATTTTAGGAATTGGGATAAAGGCGAAGGCAAAGTGATTTCACCTAAAAGACAAAATTAGTTCAATCGCTATATTTATTATTTGATTATTCAAAGAAGGAACCTACTGCTTTACATCCAAAGTCAAAAAATAAAACCCAAAGATGAAAAATAATTTTTTAATCATATTCGTTTTTCTATTGCAAACTTTTTGTTCGCAATTAATAGCGCAAATTAAATATACGGTCAATGATGCATGGCAGTTTGTTCAAGATAAATCGATTACTGAAATTAACCAACTCAAAAATCATAAAGGTGTAAAAGTCGCTATCCCGCATACTTGGAATGACAAAGATGTGATGGATGAAGAAGAAGGTTTTTACCGTGGTGCCGGTTGGTACACTAAAACCATCAAAATCCCAACGGCTTACAAGGATAAGGAAGTTTTTCTGTTTTTTGAAGGCGTTGCTATGGTGTCTGAAGTGTATATCAATAATAAATTGGCCAATAAACATATTGGCGGTTTTACTCGTTTTGTAGTGCCTGTTTCTAAATTCATCGATTTTGATGCTTCCAAAAACACTACTTCATTTATGGTATTGGTAAAAGCCGACAATTCGTATGATGAGGATGTGCCACCCTTGCATGCCGATTTTACTTTTTTTGGAGGAATCTATCGCGATATCAATCTGGTAGTAACTGATAAAGTGCATTTTAGTATTGAAGATGATGCTGCCAATGGGGTGTTTATCACGACTCCAAAAGTATCTGCACAAAAAGGCGAGGTACAATTGAAAGTAAAAATCAAGAACGATGATAAAGCCAATCAGAATGTAAAATTGGTAACCAAATTAATTGGCCCAAATCAGCAATTGGTTTCAGAGAAAGTGCAAACGTTTAAGCTAAAATCAGGAATTGAAAATGAGTTTAATTTTGCGTTAAATTCGGTTAAAAACCCCCAATTATGGTCGCCAGATACGCCTAATATGTACAAAGTGGTTTGTGAAATTTTCGATGCAAAAACGAATCAAAAAATTGATGAATCAACTAATTCCTTAGGTTTTCGTTGGTTTGTATTTGATGTTGACAAAGGTTTTTTCTTGAATGGAAAACATTTAAAATTGGTTGGAACCAACCGCCATCAAGATTTTAAAGACATCGGAAATGCTGTTCCAGACCACATTCATGTCGAAGATATTTTGCGAATGAAGGAAATGGGGAGCAATTTTTTGCGCATAGCCCATTACCCACAAGATCCCATTATCCTTGAAATGTGTGACCGATTGGGAATTTTAACTACGGTTGAAACACCAATTGTGGATACCGTTACCGAATCTGAGGCTTTTACTCAAAATTGTTTGAGCGCCCAATTGGAAATGATTCGTCAAAATTACAACCACCCTAGTTTGATTATTTGGGCGTATATGAACGAGGTAATTTTGCATCCTCGATATGGTAATGATAAAGAACGTTACAAAAAATACACGAACTATATTGTGGAATTGGCTAAAAAAATTGAAAATCTAACCCGTGCCGAAGACCCATACCGCTATACGATGATTCCGAACCATAATGGCCTAGAACGCTATCATGAAGCTGGATTGACCGAGGTTCCAATGATTGTAGGCTGGAATATATATCTGGGTTGGTACGGTGGTTCTTATAACTTACTGCCTGAGAGAATTGAAAAATTTCATTCGACCATAAAAAAACCAATGATAATAACGGAGTACGGTGCAGGAGTGGACCCAAGGTTGCATACTCTAAATCCGATGCGTTTTGATTATTCTCAGGAATACGGAACCGAATTTCATAAATACTATCTTGAATATTTTATGAAACAAGATTTTATAGCCGGTGTCAACGTATGGAATTATGCCGATTTTAACTCAGAAGACCGTATTGATGCAGTGCAAAGTATCAATAATAAAGGTTTAGTTGGTTTGGATAGAAAACCCAAAGATGTGTTTTTTTACTACCAAGCTTCTTTATTCTCCAAACCATTTTTAGCCATTGCTACCAAAACTTGGAACCAACGTTCGCAAGTAGAAGATAAAGAGGGTTCGGGAGTTGCAACAATGCCAGTGCAAGTTTTTTCGAATCAAAATGAAGTAACACTTTTTATAAATGGAAAAAGTTTAGGAGCCAAAAAAGTAGAAGATAAAATTGCAATTTTCAATGTCCCTTTTGTTGACGGAATCAATCAGTTAGTAGCAAAAAGTGGCGATATAGTAGAGGATTTTTCTACGGTTTGTATCAATATTATTCCATTTTCGTTAAAAAACTTTCCAGCCGCAGGTTTTTCTATAAATGTAGGAGACCAACGCTTTTTTTATGATGACAAAATAGACCAAGCTTGGTTGTTTGACAAAGAATACACCCCAAGAAGCTGGGGGCACATTGGCGGAAAACCTTATGTGCGTCCTGAAAAAAATGTGCAACAACCTTATGGAGCGAAGCAAACCATCAAAGGAACTTTTAACGACCCTATTTACCAAACGCAGTTGGTAGGCATTGAGCAATACCGCTTTGATGTACCGCCTGGTCTGTATGAAATCAAATTGCATTTTGCCGAATTAGAAGGTTCAAAAGCCAAGCATCTAGCTTTTGATTTAACCGAAGAATCAAAGGAGGTTACTAAGGTGGCTAACCGTAAGTTTTCGGTACTGATTAATGATAAAAAAGTAATTGAAAATCTAGATTTATTGGGAGATTATGGCGAATACCAAGCGGTCAAAATTAAATCGGAAGTGAGTGTCAAAGAAGGCGAACCATTGCTAGTGAATTTCAAAAAAATAGTAGGTGAACCTGTTTTGAATGCGATAGAGATTTATAAAAAGCTTTAATAGGGGGAAATAAAATAACTAAAAAATTAAATTATGAAAGAGTTGTCAATAAATATTAATAAAGTTGCATCAATACCATTATATCAACAGATTGTGGAAGAAATTATTAATGAGATTGTATGTGGAAAGCTTAAAATGTATGACAAAATGCTTTCTATAAATGAATTTAGTAAAAATTATGCTGTATCTAGAGATACGGTAGAAAAAGCATATAAAGAACTAAAAAAAAGAAATGTAATCATAGCTCAGAAAGGAGTTGGCTTTTACATTAATAGCACGAAGCTCGTAAAAAAGAAAAAAATCATTTTTTTTATTAATAAACTAAGTTCTTATAAGTTGAAAATATATTATTCTTTTTTGGAAGTTATAGGTGAGCAGTATCATACTGATTTTGAGGTTTACCATTGCGATGAGACTTTATTTTTAAATTTAATGGAGAAACATTTTAATAATTATGATTATTATGTGATTATGCCTCATTTTAAAACCCAAAATGGGGACACAACTAATTATTTTAAAAACTCGATTAGTATCATTAAGTCTATTCCCTTAGATAAGTTGGTAGTAATGGATAATGACGAATTAAATATTGATGGGAATGTAATCGAAATTTATCAGGATTTCGAAAATGATTTGTACAATGCGTTAAATGCTGCGACTGATAAAATAAAAAAATACAAAAATTTTTTTTTGGTGGCTCCAACACAAAGTATTGCATATTTAAACAAAATTTCGCAAGGATTTCAAAAATTTTGCTCAGAAAATTTTTTTCAATTTGGGATTTTAGATCAGATTTCGGATACTACTATTATAAACATCGATAGTCTTTATATTATTGTAGAAGATGACTCTTTGGTGAAAATTTTAGATTTAATTTCAGCTAAAAATTATTTATTGGGTCAAGATATTGGTGTTTTATCGTATAATGAAACACCTTTAAAAAGGTTGTTGAACATAGCTGTTGTATCCACGAATTTTGTTAATATGGGAGAAACGGCGGCAAAAATGATAATCAAAAATGAAAAAGGAAGAATTAAAAATCCTTTTCAATTTATCGACAGAAGTTCAATATAAATTTATTAATTGCATTATTTTATTTAGGTTTTATTATTAATATAATAGCCATTTTTTTCTAAGAAATTTAAAAAATACGTAATAAGTATTAGTGCTTTCTTAATGAATATCTTCTGCATTTTTTAACTCTTTAAAGCCTACAAAGCAGGACAAATTACTTTCCGAGATATCTGAAATTTAGACCTGTTAATTACAAATTAAATTTTTATTCTAATCAATTGTAATGCTTTATCAAAATTTAAGATAATTTAATGAAAAAATTAAAAGATGAGTTCTTAATAATTAGTTTGTTTTTTGCCATTTTTAAAATTGGATATGCTCAGCGAACCCAAACGAATTTCAATCAAAACTGGCGTTTTATTTTAGAAGATAAAAACCTTTTTTCAGCTAAAGAATTCGATGATAGTTCATGGCAAAATCTAAACATTCCGCACGATTGGTCTTTTGAAAAAGGCGTTCGAAAAGGCGGAGACCAAGGACAAGGTGGTGGTTATCACGATGGCGGCATTGGTTGGTATCGTAAATCGTTTGTTGTTAAAAAAGAAAGCCTTTCGAAAACAAACTACATCAATTTTGATGGAGTGTATATGAATAGTGAAGTCTGGATAAACGGGAATTATTTAGGCAAAAGACCTTATGGTTACATCAGTTTTAGATATGATATTTCAAAATATTTGAAAGAAGGAAAAAACACTATCGCTGTTAGAGTCGATAATAGTTTAGAACCTTCGGCACGCTGGTATCATCCTTGTGGAATATATGCTTCTGTAAAATTGATTACGGTCAACAAAACGCATATTACTCCAAATAGCATCTTTATCACAACTCCAAAAATTGAAACAACAAC
The DNA here is from genome assembly GCF_010645065.1 of Flavobacterium fluviatile. GTDB lineage: Bacteria > Bacteroidota > Bacteroidia > Flavobacteriales > Flavobacteriaceae > Flavobacterium > Flavobacterium fluviatile. The sequence continues at coordinate 343,662 of NZ_JAADZW010000001.1, forward strand.
GGCTACGGTAAATGTGAAAATCGATTACGAGAATCCTGTAAATGGATTGGAATGCAAACTTTCTATTGTTTCTCCAGCGGGTAAAACAATTAAAACCGCCATTCAAAAAATTGACGATTCAAAAACTAATAATTCAATAGAAATACCTAATCCTAAATTATGGAGTCCTGAAACCCCAGTTTTATATCAGTTAATCACTCAAGTAATTCAAAATAAAAAAGTAATTGATGAAATAAAGACAAACTTTGGTTTTAGAACGGTCGAATGGAAAACGGAAACTGGTTTTTGGCTCAACGGAAAAAATGTGAAGCTAAAAGGCGTTTGTGAGCATTGGGAAGGTGGACCCGTAGGCGGTGCTTGGACTAAACCAATGTTGCGTTGGAAATTACAATTGTTAAAAAATATGGGCATCAATGCCATTCGTCCTTCGCACAATCCAACTCCTCCAATGTTTTATGACATTTGCGACGAAATAGGCTTGCTTGTTATGGACGAAATTTTTGACGGTTGGCACAAAAAAGCACCTCAAGACTATGGTAAACAGGCGTTTGACCAATGGTGGAAAGCCGATATGAAAGAATGGATTACCCGAGACCGCAACCATCCGAGTGTTTTTGTGTATAGTTTGGGGAATGAAACACATAGTGCCGTAGCACCTGAATTAGTGAAATTTGGTAAAAGTTTTGACGATACTCGTTTGTTTTCATCAGGAGCAGGAAATCCTGAGGATATGGATATCACAGGGATAAATGGTGGTTCAGAAACCAAAACATTCTTAGAGTCTGCCAAATTTGATAAACCATTTGTATCAACTGAAGCACCACATACTTGGCAAACACGTGGGTACTATAGAACGCAAACTTGGTGGCGTGATAACGAATTGCCAGGAACCTATCCGTTACCTAATTTAACCGAAAAGGAAATCTTTTTTTATGAAGGTTTAGACCCAAAAAAATGGAAGAATAGAAAACAACGTTATAATTCCTCTTATGACAATGCTACGGTTCGTATTTCTGCTCGTAAAAATTGGGAAGTCATGCGTGATACGCCTTGGCATAGCGGGCATTTCCGTTGGACAGGTTTTGATTATTATGGCGAAGCGGGTTTGGTTCACGGTGGTTTGCCTTTCAATCTGTTTATGGGTGGTGCAGTTGATGTGGCGGGTTTTGAAAAAGATTTGTATTATTTCTACCAAAGCCAATGGACTAAGGAAACCATGGTACATATTTTGCCACATTGGACACATCCAAGAATGAAAAAAGGAACGGTAATTCCGGTTTGGGTCTATTCAAATGCCGATGAGGTAGAGTTATTTTTAAACGGAAAATCATTAGGAAAAGGCAAACCTGGAACTGTTTGGAACGAAATGCAATGCGATTGGATGGTGCCTTATGAAGAAGGAAAACTAGAAGCCGTAGCTTATAAAAACGGTAAAGAAGTAAAACGAGTAGCAATTGCAACAAGTGGTGTACCTCAATCTTTAAAAAACAGTCTCAATAAGCTAAAAGCTGAGGACGGATTTTCGTCAAGTTATATTTTTACAAGTGAATCCATAGATTCGAAAGCGAATCTTTATCCTTATGGAGAAAACAGAGTCTATTATCATATTTCAGGTGATGTCGAAAAAGTGTCTATGGAAAACGGAAATCCTATCGATTCCATTAGTCGTACCAAATCGGATTTTAAAACTTTATTTTTTGGAAAAGGACGTTTATTTTTAAGAGAAAAAGAAAATGCTAAAAATGCTTCGGTTATCACGGCTTCTATATTGGGTGACAAAGCATTGTATATTTCTAACCTGATTTCAATTGATGTACAAGAAATGGGATTGATAGGAAAAATTTCCCAATCAAAATTTGAAATTTTATATACCACTAATGGCGCTGACCCTCAAAAACAGGGAACTGTTTATACCAAGCCATTCGAAGTAAAAAACAATACTACAGTCAAAGCTATTGTGAAACAAAATGGAAAATTGATTTTAGCGTTAGAAGAAACCTTCGGCGCTAACGAAGGTTTGTTTTGGGGAGATGAAAAATCAGCTAATATTTGGAATGGTAGAGGGGTAAATATTGCCGCTGAAGAAGCTATTTTAAAAGGGGGTGCAAAAACGAGTAATGAAGCGCAACATTTTAAAGGAACTGGTTTTGTGAAATTTGATAATAAGGAAGGTAGTATTACTTTTTACCAAGAAAATGATGGTGAAGCAGGCGATTTTAGTATTCGATTCAGATACATGCACAACGACAAGGACAAAAAATACCCAATGAAGTTATTTGTAAACGACACCTATATCAAAACCTTTGAATTTAATGCAACAGGAGGCTGGATACAAAACTGGGAATTTGTAAACACTATTGTAAATTTTAAATCGGGTGCCAATAACATCCGATTGGAAACAACAGGTCAAAGTGGTCCTTATATTGACGAACTTTTTATTGATTAATGCAAAAAACACAAATGAAAAATAGAAGTAAAATAATAGCAATACTGGCGTTCGTTTTAGCTGGAACAACAATTACGGCACAATCTAAAATTGCTCAATCACCCAAACCCAATGTGTTATTTATTGCGGTTGATGATTTGAATACATGGTTGGGCTGCTTAAATAATTATTCGAATACCAAAACGCCAAATATAGACAGACTAGCAGCTAGAGGGGTGCTTTTCTCCAATGCGCATTGCCAAGCACCTTTGTGTGGGCCTTCTCGTGCTTCGATTATGTCGGGTTTGCGTCCGTCATCAACAGGAATTTATGGAATGATAGCGGATGAGAAAATACGTTCCGAAAATCCTGCTACCAAAGAGATAGTCTTTCTTCCAGAATATTTCAAAAATAATGGCTATCACACCATGGGAATTGGGAAACTATTTCACGATTTTGCTCCCAAAGGCGTTTTTGATGAAGAAGGCGGCAGAGTCAAAGGCTTTGGCCCTTTGCCCAAAAAACGTTTTGTTTGGGATGGTTTAGGCCCAGCAGACAAAACCAAATACGGACGCACCAGTACCGATTGGGGTGCTTTCCCTGAACAAGATGAACAAATGCCAGACCATCAATCGGTCAATTGGGCTATTGATCGTCTGAATAAAAAATACGACCAACCTTTTTTTATGGGGGTTGGATTTTTGCGTCCTCATGTGCCGTTGTATGTACCTCAAAAATGGTTTGATATGCATCCGCTGGAAGGCATTCAGGTTGCTCCTTATTTGTCAGATGATTTGAAAGATGTGCCACAAGTGGGATTGGATATCAATGATTTGCCTATGATGCCTTCTACCGAATGGGCGATTCAAACGGGGGAGTGGAAGAAAATGATTCAAGCCTATTTGGCTTGTGTTAGTTTTGTTGATTATGAAATTGGTCGTGTTTTGGATGCTTTGGATAACAGCGAGCATAGCGCTAATACCATCATTGTTTTATGGTCAGACCATGGTTATCGTTTGGGCGAAAAGGGAACTTTTGCCAAACACGGTTTATGGGATTCAGCTACTAAAGCGCCTTTGTTATTTGTGGCACCCAATTTGCAAAAAGGAAAAGTAATTGATACACCTGCCGAAATGCTTTCCATTTATCCAACACTTTTAGAATTGTGTAACCTACCTGCTTACAGCCGAAACGAAGGAATTAGTTTGGTAGCAACAATGAAAAGCGATAAAGTAGCAAATAAAGCCTGTGCGCTTACTACTTATGGTGAAAATAATCATTCGGTAAACCAAGGAAGATTTAGATTTACACAATATGAAGACGGAGGACAAGAATTGTACGACCATAAAATTGACCCTAACGAATTTACTAATTTGGCTAATTTTGCAGAGTATAAAAATGAAATCAGAAAACTAAAAAAATACTTCCCTAAAACCAATGAAAAATGGGACAAGAATTCATCTTATACCTTCCAACCTTATTTTGTGAAACAAAAAGCGCAAAGCAATGGAGAGGAAGTCAAACCAGTGAATGTAATTGGCGCCGACCAGTAATTTGTTTTTAGCAGTAACCCTAAAGTAATTTATAATTTTAAAAAAAAGTACCTTGAAAAAGTTAATAGTCTTGTTTTTCCTCCCGATTTGTTGTCTTGTTAGCACTCATTTTAAAGCGCAATCCTTACAACATCCAGCCATTTGGGTGACCAATGAAGAGCGTCCACAAATTTTAGAGAAAATAAAAAAATACGATTGGGCAAAAAGCATGCTCAATCAGTTGCATCAGCGTGTGGATGGAGCACTCCAAAAACACCAATCGGATCCTAATGCGATTTTGAATTCCGTCCCAGCTTTTGCCAAACACGACCGTGAAAATTCAGAGCAAAAAGCAGGACCTCTAGCGTCAGCGCACAATAAAGTGTTGGCACTTGCCTCGGATGCAGGTTATTTGTATTATTTGACCCAAGACGAGAAATATGCCCAATTTGCAGCAGATATTTTGGGCGTTTATATTGATCATATTACGCCTTTAACTCCTCAAACGACTACTATTTGTGGCTATGAGTTTTTTGACCCAAGGACTACTTATGGACCTTTTGCCATAACCTATGATTTTATTTATCCGTATTTAAAACAAGCCAATGCAACGGTCTATTCTAAAATGCAAAAAAAGCGCATTCCTTTTGACAATGCAAAAGCTCAAAAAGCAATGGCTAATGTAGCTGGTAATGTATTGCAAGAATATGGCAAACCCGACAAGCATGGTAAAACCATTTCGAATCATCCTATCTTAACAGCCTCGGGAGCTTTGTTCAGTATTTTATGTATTGAAGATGATAAAGAACGTCAGCGCTTGTTTGATGTTTTTTGGGAAAAAGGAACGGCACACCAAAATTCATTTAAAAATACGATTCTACCCATGTTTGGAGAGCAAGGCGTCTGGCCGGAATCGTTGAGTTATAGTTTTATGCCCATTATTACGATGACTTTAAATATTGTAGATCGTATTTATCCAGAAATGAATGTAACTCAGGAGAATAAACACATTTTGAATGGCAATTTTTTGTTTGATTATCTAAGGCATCCAAACCGAACATTTGTACGTTTTGGTGACTCCAAACGAAATAATGATAGTACCGACGACCTTTATCGCTACACTTTGGATATTGCCGAAAGAAGAGGTTATGATGATATTAAACAAAAGGCACAACTGGCTTTAAAACAAACCAATGAAGCCAATGGAGGATATAAGCCTAAATTAGGTGATAATATTTTTAACAATTTTCAAATACTAGACTTGTTTTGGGGACATCCTATTCCTGAAAAAATTGATGGACATATTAATTTTAATAAACCTACGGTAATCGTAAAACATGCAGGTATAGCACTACAACGTAATTATGTTGCCAAAGAAAATGAAATTTATGGTTTGTGCGGTATCATTGGAGGTGCTTCGTATGTGCATTCGCATTTAACCGGGATTTCTATGGAATTGTATGGCGCTGGTTATGTAATGGCTGCCAATGCTGGACTTCCTGCTACTGTTGCAGAACGTAAAATTCCGCTTCATGAAAAATATTTCAGATTGTATGCCGGTAATAATTCGGTAATTGTGAACGGAAGTTCTCATGGTTTGGATGAAGGTTCCTGGAAAGGAGATGCTTATGTTTGGCAAAACAATACTGTAAATATAGCTGCTGAGCCGAAACATTTGGAAAACCCGATTGCTGAAAATTTTAGCTTTGCTACTCAATTTTTGAAGGACGAGGTTAATAATTGTGTTCAGGAACGAACACTAAGTACGATTCGAACCAGTGAAAAAACAGCCTATTATTTGGATATTTTCCGTTCTAAATCGAATGGCGAAAATAAATTTCATGATTATATCTATCACAATATTGGCGATGAAACTATTATAAAAAATGAAAAAGGACAGCTTTTATCTTTGAAAGAAACCGACCGTTACAACAATGATATAGGTGACCCTGTGCAATCACCAGGATGGCGCTATTTTGAAAATACCAAAGTAACCGAGTCCATAAAAGATGGAGTGGATGTGACTTTTAAAATTGATTTTGATAAAAAATACATGCACATGATGGTACCAAAAGGAGTGGAACGTGAATATACCTCCGCCTTAGCGCCACCCACACGTGAGGCTGAAAATGGGTATCTAAAAAAGAAAACACAAGTCGTGGCTATCAGACAAAAAGGAGAGGCCTGGGACAAACCTTTTATGGCTGTTTTTGAACCTTCTTTAAATTCCGAATCTAGTGTTCAAAGTGTAGAGCCTTTGATGGATGGTAATAAAGTAGTGGGAGCCAAAGTGATTTCTAAAATAAATAAAACGCTAATTACCGACTATATTATTTGTCAGGATAAAGCAGATTCTGTTTATTCGAATAAAGATTTGAAATTAAATTTTGAAGGTCGTTTTGGCATTGTAAGAGTAGAAGAGGTTAAAGGAAAAAGGACCGTAAGTCTGTACATTGGTGAGGGGAAAAAAATAGGTTTTGTTTCTTTTGAGGTGAAAGGAGACGATCAAAATCGTGCTTTTAAAACTTTTTTGTAATTCCACTTGGTAGGTATTTTATTAGTTAATTGAAATTTAAATTAAAATGAAACCACTTTTATTGAAAAAGAAACTAGCCATTTTTTTTATGACCTCCATATTGTTAAGCTCCTGCAAAGTACAGGAACACACCTTATTATTTGTAGGGAGTTATACCGATAAGAAACCCGCTAAAGGGATTAAAGTTTATAATTTTAATCTAAAAACCGGGGAAGCTATCTTGACCGATGAAGTGGATTCAATTATTAATCCTTCGTTTTTAAGATTGGCACCAAATGGGAAATACCTGTACAGTGTTTTGGAAAGTCAGATGCCTACCAATGGCAAAGTTGCCGCTTTCCAAATTGATATTGCTCAGGGAAAATTAAAACTGCTTACTATCCAGGATGCTGGTGGCAGAAATCCAGCACATTTAGAGATAGACAAATCAGGTAAGCATCTTGTTGCATCCAACTATGCCGATCCAAGTTTGAGCGTTTTCAAAATCAAACCAGACGGTAGTCTCAACAAATTCAATCAGTTTTTTACTTTTTCGGGTAGTAGTATTATAAAAGTAAAACAAGAAACCAGCCACATTCATTCTTCCAATTTTTTTCCAGACAATGAAGCTTTATTGGTGCAGGATTTAGGAACTGACAAAATGTATCAATTTAAAGTAATTCACGGAAAAGATGATTTTTTTGAAATACAAAAAGCAGGCGAAATAAAGGTAAAAACGGGGAGTGGTCCAAGGCACTTTACCTTTCATCCTAATGGTAAGTTTGCCTACGGTGTTACAGAATTTAGTGGAGAAGTTTTGGCGTATAATACTAATCAGGACCAATTGGATTTTCTAGCTGCCTATAAAGCCTATGAGACCAATCAGACTATTTATAGCGGAGCCGATATCCATATTTCGCCCGATGGAAAATTTTTGTATGCTTCTAACCGAGGCCCAAACGAACATAGTATTGTGATTTTTGCAGTCAATCAAAAAGAGGGTACATTAAAATTAGTGGGGCATGAACCTACCTACGGCGAGCATCCTCGAAATTTTGCTATTGATCCTTCGGGTAATTTTTTACTAGTTGCGAATCAATACTCCAATTCAATTGTTGTTTTTCGTAGAGATTCTAAAACGGGAAAACTGCAAAAATTACCCAAAGAAATTACTGTACCAAGTCCATCAAGTTTGCAAATGCGAAGCTATAAGTAGGACACCACAAATTGTACTTATATTTTAATCTACTTTAAATAGCTCATTCGAGAGCTTAAATTTTTATTTTTTTAAATTGATTATGAAATTAAAAACTTTTTTTCTAACGCTTACGCTATTGTTTAGTATCGGAATTTCCGCTCAGATAACCGGTAAAGTAGTCGATGAAAATTATCCATTAGAATACGCCACAGCCACTCTTTTTTCTGCCAAAGACAAAACTTTGGTTACGGGAGTTGTAACCGATGCCATGGGAAAATTTACTTTAGAAAATATAAAAATCGGAAGTTATTATTTAGAAGTTTCCTTTATTGGCTTCCATTCAAAAACAATATCGAATATCCAGATAGCAGCCAAAAATAAAACTGTTGATGTTGGAACCATCTCTTTAATTTCGGCCGAACACCAATTGACCGATGTGGTAATAACTACCCAACAAAAAACAGTTACCAACAAAATAGACCGCCAAGTGTACGATGCCAAAGCTTTTCAGAACAGTAAAGGTGGAACTGCTACTGATGTTTTGAAAAACTTACCTTCTGTTACCATCGATGGTCAAGGACAAGTAAGTGTGAGAGGAACCACAGGATTCAAGGTTTTGTTAAACGGAAAGCCAACACAAGGCGATGTCGCTACCATTTTGGGACAACTACCTGCCAATGCAATCGAGCGGGTGGAAGTGGTAACGGCACCTTCGGCAAAATATGATCCTGATGGAAAGGCAGGACTGCTAAACATTATAACCAAAAAAGGAGTCCTAAATGGAACCTATGCACAACTGAATCTTAAAGGTGGATTTCCATCTATTGAAGATTATGACAACCAAGATCCTGTCCATCGTTACGGAATTGACGGTACTTATACCATCAGAAAAGACAAATGGGATATCGCTTTGGGCGGTAGTTATTCTCGTAGCGATATCACAGGCCGTCGGGAAGGCGATGTGTACACAATTAATGAGGTAGAAAATTACAAAACACATTTCCCCTCAGATGGAGAACGCAGTACAGACTTGCTGGATTATAGTGGTCGTTTGACTGTGGATTATACCCCAAATAAAAACAATGCTTTTTCGGTTGCTTTTTATGGAGGAAAACGAAAAAATGATCGAACGGCTAATATTATTTATAACAATGAAACCACTTCATTGGCTGATAATAGTGTCTTGAGTACTTTTGATTACCTAAATGAAAATCTACGTACCCGTGATGGCGATTTTGCCTTAGGAAGTTTTGACTATACGCATTCTTTCAAAAATGAATCAAAATTAACTGCTACTTTTTTATACGAATACAGTTTGTTGGGAGGACCAACTACTAATCTGAATTTGAGCCTCGACAAAACACAAGTTTATCAAGACGAATACAATACGAATGTCAATCCACTGCATGGTACACGAGCGCAATTGGACTATACTTTTAGACCTTTTTCTTTTGGAAAAATCGAAGCGGGGTACCAATACAGAGGAATTTCGAATGAAGGTAATTTTATCTACGAAAGACGTAATCCTGCCACAGGAAAGTATGAAATTGTTCCAGAGTTTACCAGTGAAGTCAACTTAAAGCGAATTATTCATTCGGGTTATGCGCAATTAAACGGAAGCAACGAGAAATGGGAATATGCCGCAGGACTTCGTTTGGAATCCATGAACCGTGATTTTTATCTAAAAGGATACGATCAAGCAGCCGAAAACCTTTCCTATGACTACGTAAAATTGTTTCCATCTGCTTCGGCACAATACACGACAGATCAAGAGTTGAAATTAAAATTAGGCTATAGCAAACGTGTCGATCGTGCCCCTACTTACCAAATGAATCCTTTTAAAGAAAGAGAGCACTCGGAAACGTACGAACAAGGAGACAAAAATTTATTACCCGAATTTACCGATTTAGTAGAGCTTAGCGTGAGCAAAAATTTTAATGACACAAATTCGATTTTTGCAACTGCCTATTTCCGAAATGTACAAAACCTAATTAACCGCGTCAATACACTTTCCTATGACAGCGCTGGGGTTTTAAACGATACTATTTTAGATCGAATTTATACCAACGTAGGTCGCGGCCGCACCATTGGTTTAGAGGTAGGTTCACAATTTAAAATAACCGACAAGTGGAAAAACTTCATCGGAGCCAACGTTTACAGCTTAAACATCAATGGAAGTTTTAATGGTATGGCAATCAACTCAACGGCTACTCAGTATGCTATCAATGCTAATAGTACTTACAACTTTTCCAAAACTGCTTCTTTGCAATTCACGTTTAATTATTTGTCGGAGCGCATTACCGCACAAGGCGAAGATTCTCATTTTTATTCACCTAATCTAAGTTTTAGAAAAACATTCTTAGACAATCAATTGGTAGTAACCCTACAGTGGCAGAACATAGACATGGGACTTTTAGACACCAACGAACAGCGTATTACTACTTACAGTCCAGACGCCTTTTATACCACAACCAATTATGTGTATGAGGTAGATATGGTGATTTTAAACCTTTCTTATACTTTCAATAAAAGCAAAAACAAATCAAAATTCATTGATAGTGAATTTGGTAAGAAAGAATTCTAGTTTAATTTTCTACTCGAATAAACATCGCGATTATAAATGGTAAAAACTAAAACTATTTGCTAAAGAAAATTTCTTTAAAATTTTATTCTCAAAAGAGGATAATTTTTAGGGGGTTTGATTAATTAATTTTAATAATATTTGAAGATCAATATTCTTTATTGAGTGTATGATTTTTAAGATAGATTCAAAATATAGAAAAAAATGGAATCTTTATTTGTATTAAAACGCTATAATAAATTTGGAGCTATTTGGTATTCAAACTTCTTATTTTAATAGAATGTTGTTAAGATATGACTTTAATCCTAAGTTAAGTGATAGTTTTTTGCTATCACTTAAAAAAGTAAATGGCTATAATTTTAGCTAAAGTCAGAACTTTTTAAATAAGTCCAATTTGCTAGATAAAAGTGATAAAAACAAGATCTTCCTTGGTATAAACCATAATTTCGTTAAGTAAAAAATGGCCCCTATAAGGCGCCATCATCCATAAATGAGTAATAAGATTCTGCGGTGATAATCAGATGATCTACTAATTTAATCTCGAGCAGTTCCCCTGCTTGTTTGATTTTTCTAGTGAGGTGTTTATCGGCTTCGGAGGGGTTTAGATTTCCAGAAGGATGGTTATGTGCAATCATAATGCTGGTAGCATTGGCTTTAAGCGCGGCTGAGAAAATCATGCGAAGATCTACTACTGTTCCAGTAATACCCCCTGAGGACATCTCGTAGAGTCCAAGAACTTTTAAAGAGTGATTGAGAAGCAGTATCTTGAATTGTTCGAAGTATTCAATTTTTCCTTCATCCCATGAGGATCTAAGTAAAGTACTGGCTTCATTTGAGGATTTAATCTGAGGTCTTTGGGACGCTTTTACTTTTGTTTTGTAAACAAGTTCAATTTCTGAGACCATTTGCCATTTTTGAGTGGTAGTTTCCATGATTTTTATATTTTAAATTAATAATGGAACTAGACCCGGAAATCTTCAAGCGAGGGCAAAAAGCAACGCAATAAAGCACAGCTACGCCTGTGCATTTATGGGGGAATTTTTTGTAGCGAACCGCCGAAGGTTTCCTAACTTTGTGGCACTATTAATGACATATAAATAAGAATAACCCCATTACCAAAGCTTCAGAGCTTTGAAGTGTCTGTCGCGCGCCAAAATAGCAATGGGCTTAAAAGACGTCCATTGCTATAGGATTCTTAATTAAAAATACAGCTTCCTTTTTTAGCAAATTCCTCACAGAGGTTAAAAGCACTTTGGGAGCGTAGTTGAGCATTGCCTCCTAACAATAGCGATTTTAGTTTGGCTTCAGAATCTTTGTAGGTTCTCACGTTTTGAAAATAACCTGTTACGGCGTTATAAGCACCAAAGAGCGTTCCTTCGGTGGTTTTGGTCAGTTGGGTTTCATCGCTTAAAGCATACTGATAAGTATTTTCGATAATATTGGAAAAGCAGGAAGAAAGTGCTTCGATTTCATTGTTTTTGAGCTGGCTTACAATGGCTGGACTAGGAGCCAAGGCCAGTGAAATTAGTTTTTTTACTTCATTATCTGTAATGCGTACTTTTGCCCAATGATTAAAAATTTCTTCTAAGTCGGTGGATAATTGATCTGTTATTCCCATGACTTTATGGGCTTGCTCGAGTCTGGACTGGGCGTTGCTGGTATGACGAATTCGCAAGGTATTGGTTTTATTTCGCAGTGCCGCATTTAGGGTATTGGCGCATACAATTCGAATCGGGGTGAAGGCGGCGGTAATGCTTCCGCTACCATCATGGGAGGTGGTGAGAAATAAATATTTTTCTATAAGGTCATCTTTTCCCACACGGATATAGTTGGGGAGTTTGGCGGTTATAAAAATGCGTTCTCCTTTTCCCAGTGCTCCAGCGGTTTCATAGAGGATTCCGTCACCTCCTACAATACTATCAAAAAAAGAAAAGGCATCTTTGTTTTGTACGATCTGATAGTCTTTACCTACAACACCCAGTACCGTTTGCGTATCTGTCCTAAGTGTACTGTATAGCTCAGGCACCACAATTTTATTATTCTCACTGTACTCTGTAAACAGTGGCGTTTTAATAACCTCATAGTTTAGTCCTGCATGTTCAACCGCTTCCCCGCTGGTGGGATAGTCGGTGATGATTTGACCTAGATTGTGCCAAGGTTTTTCTTTAACTGAAAAGAAGGCATGTTTTTGAGTGATCTCGTTAAAATGGATTTGATGTGACATGGTATAACTATTTAAGTGAAACAATAAATTAAAAGGGAAGATCATCGGGCTGTTCCTGGGTGATAGCGGGGGCAGTCGAGTTGAAAGTACTGGAGGGGTCATTTTCTTTTTTAGCAAAAACTAAAATTTTAAGATGGTTAACATGAAAGGTTAGGCTTCCAAGGGCTTTCCCTTCTGCATTGCAATAGACGCTCAGACCAATTCTTCCGAAAAGGGAAACCAGAGAACCTTTTTTGAGATAGGGTACTATATTAGGACTTAACCAATAATCGCAATTGATGTAGGTTACGACTTGTTTGATTTGTGTACTGCCTTTTGGTTTGTAGTGGTCGTTTATGGCAATTGAAAAATTGACAACTTGTTTTTGAGTACTGATTTTAGTCAGCGTGGCATCTTTGGTAATTCTTCCAGTGATTTCCATAGGGTTATTTTTTAGTGTTACTATTTTTTCTATTTCTAAATCCGCTCATTAAAAAAATCTTTTCAAAGAAAAAACGGAAAAAAAGAAAGCAAGATGCCAGTATCGCATCCAATATGGAGTGCTATAAGTCCCGAAGGGTGGGCAAGGGAAGCGCAGGCCATTATGCGCATGACGTATTGGGGCGTTACTATCTTAGCTGCCCTTTTAGTCCGTTTCGAATGAAAAAGACTATTTTACTCTTTCAAATAACTCTAAAAATTGAATTAAAATCAGTATTTCAAGCAATCGTTTTTAGACCATCACCCTGAAGAAATAGGGTTTTGTAAACCGCTATTGTAAAGAAATAAATGTTTATTAAGAAAAAAAAATGGGCTTTAAATTAAGGAAGGACTTATTTTTTTAGACTGTTATAGTAAAAAAAAAGTGATTTTTACCAGTGGATTTAGTGGAATTATTTATAGATTTACGCTTCTATGATAAAGAATACGACGATGGATAAAACAATAAATCTTAGGGTAAGAAAGGAAATAGATAGGAGCAGTGAGCTTAAAGTTTTAAAGCTAAAAGGCAGTTTAATTACCAAAGGCTACACCGAGATTATTCATATTGCTGATGAGAATGACGATTTTTACCTCAATTCGTTTTCAACTTCCTCTGAACTAAGAAAAGAGGCAGAGCAGTATTTATTGGAATACATCGCAAACAATGAACTTAACACCATGATTACAGTACTCGAAAAATAGTAATTGAGCTATAGTTATTTCCGGATTATAATTATTTTTTAATCACTAGATGACAAAGTGCTGGATCATTTAATAGCCGTTCCATTTCGGAATTAACAATGTCTTGAATATCCTGTTTGATTTGCAGGTAATTACGTTGTACAATTACAGTATCAATTCTACGAACAGGAGCAATTTCCAGGTAGGCTTCTTGTTCTTTTTTAAGTGCATCGTGATCGTTTATAATTTCAGAGTGAAAGGTTTTAAGTTCAATTTTGCAGTCAGGATTATCAGCCACGACCCCCACAAATTCACCTGAACTTAGCGAAGAAATCTTGGAGGCAGGCACTGCTGATTCCAATTGTTTGGAACGACTAATTGATATGTCTGCGCTGTTAATCGAAAGACTCTCACGATCCTGCATAATTTTACCAAACCGCTCAGAGAGTTGCTTGGCTGTATCTCCTGTTACTTGACCACTTATAATATTTCCTGTAATATTTAGTATAACATCCGCTTGTTCTCGACCATAGTCTTTTCTAAGCTGGCTAAAGTCCTGAATTCCCAAACAGGTGGCTACTTTATTACTTCGCGCTGTAGCTATAAGACTGTCCATATTGTTTAGGTATATGGTCGGAAATTCATCAAAAATCAAGCTACTTTTTAGTTTTTCTTTTTGATTGATTTGTTTAATTAATCGGCTTACATACAGCGATAAAACGGCGCCATAGGTTTGTATTTTCTGGGGGTTATTTCCCATGCATACAATTTTGGGATCTAGCGGATTGTTGATATCGAGGGTAAAGTCATTTCCAGAGAGTACATAGTACAGTTGTGCAGAGGAAAGTCTTGCCATGGATATTTTAGCAGAAGCAATTTGTCCCTCTAATTGCTCCATAACATCTGCCAGATATGCGCTCACAAAGGGGTTTATGAGTACTTCAATTTCTTTCTCAGTTCTAAGTAAAGTAAAGAGACTATCGTAATCCATCTGCATTAGCTCTATGACATGGGGTAAGGTGCAAAATTCTCCGTCCTTATATTTCCGTAAGTACCATATAATAGCCGTTAGAAAATTGATTGGCGATTCTACGAAAAAATCACCTTGTTTTTTAATCCATTCGCGGTTAAGTCCCAGTAGTATTGTACGAGCTGATTCGCTTGCATCCGTGATGTCCGTCATTGACTTGGGATCTAAAGGATTACATCTGTGAGTGCGGCTTAAATCATCAAAATTGATGATATAAAATTGTGGTTCAACACGATAGAGGTGTTTATTTTTCAACCAAGTATTGTAGGCGATAATTGATAAATCATCAAATTTAAAATCATAGACAAACATGCTAAATCCTTTTTTGATATGCTGTGTAATGACATGTCGAATGACAAAATACGACTTACCCGAACCAGGTGTTCCCAATACCATCAGCGCACGAAAAGGATTGATGATATTGATCCAACTTTTTCGGAGTTTATCTTTTAAATAATATTGAGCAGTAAGATTAATGGAATACTCATTTTCAATGAGCCTTTCTTCTTGTGGAAAGGTTTCATTTTCTTTATTGAAAATATCTTTATGATTTAATTTTTTTTGGATTATTCGAGACAGTAAAGTACCCCCTGAGAGTACTATAAGAAATCCTATTGAAGTACTTAAGATATATCCTATTACTTTAGTTTGAATTTCCATTGCAGTAATCAAAAAGAGATAGCTCCCAAAATATAGCATTAGACCCGCTATTATATAAGTGAAGGCTGTTTTATATTTTAGTTTTTCGGTTTTTCTACCTTTTGCGCCTAATAAAGAAATCAATAAAAATCCCAGAGCGAAAAACTTGGATCTAAGAAAAGTATCAAAAAGTCCCGTAGTGTAAATATTCTGGAGTAGTCGATCACTAAAAGGACTAACTAACTTCCAATTTTTAAAACTGTTATAACCGTAGTAATAGAAATGCATGCCTAAAAGCAGTATGCTAATGAGCCTTGTCATATCGAGTATTTTTCTAAGCGCCTGATCATTTTCTCCTGTCTGCATTGCCATGATATTCTCTTTTTATAAGTTATCTGATGTTCCTTTTCTCTTTCTTTTTTTGCGTCTGCCTTTTAACTGTTTTGAAACATACTCTTGAGAATATTCCGGTTGTAGTATTTGGTCAATAATGGTTTGTAGTTCGTCATCAGTAATAAAGGGTTTATAATTTTTTGGTTTTGATGTAAGTGCTGTTTCTTTAAAATTGGTTGTTGTTTTATTATTTAAAACGGGAGCAATACCACAACGTTCCTGTATTGCTTTTGCCGAATATTTTACGCCAAGTGCACTACCATTGAAAACACATTTTGTTTGGTGATCTATGTAGGTAATTCCATAAAGTAGACCTTGAGGACTTTTTCTATAAATTACTGAGATACCTGCTTTTAGCATTTCTTTTTCGAGCTTGAAAAGAGGTGTTTTTGTATTTTTTAACAGTGTGAGATCAATTGCATTTTTGACTCTAATCATATCCCCAATGCGCGCTTTTTTATTACTTTCAAAGCGCTTCTCTAAATTGGAAATGGTAGGTTTAAAATGGAAACTGCTTGCTTTAATCGGAACTCCGATCGGTTTTTTATTGGCGTCCAGTATTTGATATGCCAGTCCTTTGTGAAGAAACATTTTAGAATTTTCCTTACCTTGTAATACTGTTATGTTATAGAGGTTCAGCACGGCATTTAATTCTCCAATGGTTATGAATTTATAAGTAGGAATCACGTTTTTTAAAATGTTAGATATTGCTTTTTTTGAATCAATTGTTCCGTACTGAATTTTTTGAATAGGAATGGGTAGAAGATTCAAATCGGTTTTGTTTTTATGACGCTGTGCCGGCACTAAATTAAACTGGGTCTCAATTTCCTTTCTTGCTGTTTCGGATTGATTCCTACCAATGTTTTGCATGTCAATTCGTTGTCCATCTGATTTCACTTTAATGGAAACGATATGAATGTGGGGATGACCCGCATCGTGATGTTGGTAGATCAAATACGGATGGGAACCAAAACCAATTTTGTCCATATACACTTTAGAGATATCAAGGAGTTTTTCTTTGGTCAATTCTTTTTCTGAGGGATCAAAATTCAGTGAAATATGTACACTATTTCGAGTCACGTTTTCATTTAGTTCCAGTTGTTTTAAAAGCATATTTAATTTAAAATTAGGGCTCATTTTATCAATGTCCATAGGATAATTGCCTTCACCAATGCACTGCGCGATACCCTGAGCGACTTTGTTCTCGTTGTAATTAAAAATAGCTCGAATGGAGTGTCCTGTATTTATGATTGCAACCATTTTTTAGAGAGATTTTCGATATTTTTTTTGATCGAATTGATAGCATTAAAAAGGATTTTTTTTTCTAATTCAGTAATGGCAAGCCAGTGTTTGAATTCCGGAATTTGTCGCAGTGTATGAAGTTTTTTAACGGCCTGATTAAAGTTGTTTCCGATTCCATTCAAATCTTTTCGTAGCAGTATAAGCTCGGTCATTAAATCGTCGAGTGATTCATTTCTATACCTTAGAATAACTGGTTTTTGCAACAGATTTTTTCGGGCAAAATCACTCATTTTTCGGCAGGTTGACTTTCTAAAAAGCTTTTGAAGTTGCTCATGCTCTGCGGAACTTAAGCGAAGATGCAACCATTTTGTTTTGTTTTTGTTCTCTTCTTTCATCATCTTTCTTTTTCATTTCACGAACTATTTTACTTCTGGTTTCACCGCCAACGAGTTCCGAGTAAAAAGGCGGCAAGATATCGGTTGTGATACAACCGGACATCTTGCTGACTGCAGAAAACCGCAGTCTGAAAGCTTCTAAAGTCTTTTTTCAGCTGTAGCAATCAGCTAAGAAGAAGCTGTCATCCCTATTAAAAATTAAAGGGAATCTACTTCAGAA
The DNA here is from genome assembly GCF_010645065.1 of Flavobacterium fluviatile. Lineage (GTDB taxonomy): Bacteria > Bacteroidota > Bacteroidia > Flavobacteriales > Flavobacteriaceae > Flavobacterium > Flavobacterium fluviatile. The sequence continues at coordinate 361,199 of NZ_JAADZW010000001.1, forward strand.
TCTGCTTTAAAAATCTAAAATGCACCAATTGAACAGGTTCTAGGGATTTACCTGAGAGCTAAATTAGAAAAGGCCTTCAAGCCCTGCAATCCTCCCCAAATTTTGAGTAGGGTAAATAGGGATGATACTTTATAATTTTACGGTAAGTGAAATATTAATTAAAAATGATGAAGTATGATTACAGCAAATGATGCGGCCAAGGTTTTTGATACGGTGCTGAGTATCCCTGGAATGAATGAGCCGGTGAAAATGGATTTGAAAATTTCACGAAAAAATGTGCTGCTTTTAAGCCATTTGATACAGGACGGGCTGAAGATAAGAGAAGGATCTTCGGTACTATTGGAGAGCATAAGCGAGCAGGGAAGGACAGAACTGGAGAGTCTCTCTCAAGAGTGCCTGCAAAAAGCAGGGCTTATAGAGCTGCATGAAAAACTTGCCGGAATCAGCGCGTCCATAAAAGACTGATTCCAAGAAGACCCACTATGATTTAATGCCTGCATGATTCTTACAAAATGCAGGCATTTATTTTTTATGCCATCTCAAATGTAAAACTGCCTGATTTTCAAAGTTTTTGGCTTGATTTTCAAAGTATCTATAAGAAATATCCCATTTAAATTTGTAATACATAATATAGAAGCTTCAGATATAAAAGTAAAGCTTAATGCAAAATATTTGAGATATGAATTCAAGCACCCCAATTAAGAAAAATATTGTTTTAGCCATATCCTATTTGTATGTCTTATTGTTTGTTTATGTAGCAATAAGCAAGCTTCTTGATTTTGAAAGTTTTAAAGTACAGATTGGGCAGTCTCCCATGCTTAGCATATATGCAGACTGGATTTCTCCTGCAGTGATCGCCATAGAACTTCTTATCGCTCTGATGCTTTTGAACCAACGAACAAAAATGGCAGCGCTATTCTTTTCTCTAGGATTAATGACGATGTTTACAGCCTATATTTTTATACTTCTCCATTACAGTTCTTTTGTGCCTTGTTCCTGTGGCGGCGTGCTCGAGAAAATGAGCTGGAACACGCATCTTATATTTAATATAGCCTTTGTTTCGCTTGCTGCATTGGGTATTCTATTAAACGCCAAACCGGCAGATAGCAATACTGCTGGAAAAAGAAAATACAGAACAATTAAATCAATTCTTGGAACTGTCGCGGGATGTATTCTAATGGTAGTTATTTTGTTTCTTTCATCAGAAAAAGTAATGTACTATGATAACCCATTTATAAGACGCTACCCACAGCATCCTGCTGAATTTAAAAAGAAGATAGATCTGGGGTACAATTCATTTTATATAGCTGGCGAATCGTACGGCAGAATATATCTTGCAAATTACGATTACCCTTCGTACATACAGTCTTATAATGCATTAATTAGTGACAAAAAAGAAGAAAAAATATTAATGGATCCAAAGAAAATTCCATTTAAGATGATAACGACAAAAATCCAAAGTTCATATTTCTATCTGACAGACGGAAGCGTTCCGATCATTTTAAGAGGAGATTTAAAAAATTGGAAAGTGGACAAAGAATTAAAGGGGAGTCCGTACTTTACAATTGCGCAGCCAATAGATTCTACCAGCGTCGCAGTCAGATCCAACAGCTCAAAAAATATGCAGAATATGCTCGGGGTTTTTGACCAATATACTGTTCCAAAAGCTAAGTTTAACAGAACGTTACTTCAAAAACAGGTAGACGGCATATTTGATACTGACGGTGTACTGCTTTATTCTGAAATAAGCGGGAAAATTGTCTACGTACATCGTTACCGCAACGAAATTATTATTGCTGATAAAAAGGGCAGTCTTATTCGCCGAGGTCATACTATCGACACCATTTCCAAAGTAAAAGTGAAGGTGTCCAAATTAAAGGAGGGAAAACGATATGCGATGTCCACACCATCCTATGCGGTAAATGAAAATGCTGCAATATCAGGAAATCTATTGTTTATAAATTCAAAAGTAAAGGGCAGGTACGAAAATGACAAACTTTGGGAAACCTGCTTCATTATTGACGTTTATGATATCGAACGCAATGCTTATGTGCTGAGTTTTCCAGTTTTTCATACTGCTTCAAAACAGCTTCGTTCAATAATGGTAAATGGGAAGTATTTATATGCCGTGATTGGAACTGATCTAGTGGTTTACGAGTTAAAGAGCAAGCAGATTAAAAAGTATAAGTCAAAGAATTAAAAATATACTGATCAGTATCAGGAAGGAAGATCGAACACCTGTAGAAAAAAGTAGATCCTATATAAATTTAAAATTAGAAATCATGAAAAAGTTATTTTTGAAAAACATGATGCCAGCAGCATTTATTGCTTTGGCGGTAGGAGGTGCGTTTGCGACTATTTCCATGCAGAGTGCTCCGAAAGAGGAAGCCTTCAAATGGGGATATTACCCTAATGCAACTGCAGGCTGCAGTAACGTAAGAATCGCATGTGATGACACTCCGACTCCAAATCTTTGCCGTGTAGACGACAACAGTCCTATTGCATATGATTTGGACACGAATTGTGTTCAGCCTTTGTACAAACAAAATCCATAATATGGGTTCAGATTCTGCATTTTTAAATGGCAATGCAGTTCCTAGATGGAACTGCATTGTTTTTTTTTATTGCTATCATCCTTAATTATCCACTCACTTTTTTTATCTTCTTTTAAAAAATGGTCAAACCATTGGAGCGTCCTTATTGATAGGTCTTTCTGCTTTTCAGCATTAATAAGATTATGCCCCTCCTCTGGATACAATAACATCATACTTTTTTTACCGGCACGACGCAGGGCAAGATAAAATTCCATGCTCTGGTGAGTATCCACCTGATAGTCATTTTTACCGCTCCAGAGAAGCACTGGGGTCTGCACATTCTGTACAAAATTTATAGGCGAATTATCATAATAAGCTTTAGGTTTTTCATAAGGCGTGCCGCCCATATTCCATTCTTCATTATGGAACCGCCACATATCTGGTCTGCCATTGCCTTTATTTATAGTATAATAAAAGGAGACCAGATCTGTAATGGCACCGCTTGCAATAGCCGCAGCAAATAAATTGGTCTGTGTTATTATGAATGAAGATTCGTAACCGCCGAAAGAATGGCCCATGAGTCCGATTCTTTTTTCATCTACTATGCCGGACTCCACAACCTTTTTTACTGCACTGATAACGCAGTCAGCGGCAGCAATTCCAGGATTTTGAAGTTCTAGTCTGATATCAGGCTGCAATACAAAATAGCCTTCAGATGTAAACACAGATGGATTAAATCCGACGGACTCGTAGCAAGTTGGATTTTGATATTTATGAAGTTCATATGATTTACGCTCATAGATATTGACAATCATTGGATATTCTTTCAAAGGATTGTAGGCTGCGGGATAATACAGGACTCCCTTTAGTTTTATTCCTTTTAAGTTTTTATATTCGATGAGCTGTGATCTGCCCCAGAAAAATTTATCCTGCTGGGGATTACTTTTAAAATAGTATTTTGAAGGTGATGAAGTACTTGCAACTGCCAATCTTGGAGACATGTTAAATTTCTGTTCGCGAAAGAATATATATTTCTTCCCTTCGCTATAAATTATCTGGTCGCACAAAGCATCTTTGTAAGTAATAGAACTTTCTCCAACTTTTTTATTCCAGATGTAGAATCCTGTTTTTTCATCGTTTCCTCTTGCGCTCAGAATTAAATCCTTATCTAGGTTAAAATTATCCTGTATCTGTCCTTCAAATAAATGATTAAATCGAGGTTTATCATGCGATTTTGCAATTCTAAATGTAATGTCCGATTCCCTCCCTCTGGTAAGTCTCTTAAAAGAATTTCCTTCTGGACTTACTGCCCAGACATCAAACTGGTCATACAGCAGTATTTCCGTATCATTTTGGGTCCATCCTGGATTGCCGCAGACGGATTCAGGCACCAGAGACTGCTCTTTGGCCGTCAACTTAATACCGATTTTAGCGGTGATATTTTTATGAATTCCATTATTAAAATTATAAGTCCACCAGTCTCCATCTTTAAAATAAGCAAAGTATTTACCTGTAGGTGACGCATTAAAACAATGAGGCTCAGGTGCGATGTTCTTAAGGAATAATTTTTTCTCAAAGTTCTGCAGATCCATTACGTAAAAATCTCTTGGTGCTGTGTACTCGAACTGAGGTTCATAATCTGCTGGATTTGATAAAACAGCATATCGCATATCACCGCTTAAAATTAGATCAGGAAGATCAGATGATGTGATATATACAGCTTTATTTATGACTGGAGTCCAGACTGCCACTCTTCCTTTTTTTGATCTGTCGGCATTCTGCTGCTGGATGTAGGTTCTTTTATCAGCTGAACCCCATATCTCAACATTTTTTGATTCGTTTCTGTGTAATTGAGGATTTAAAGAAACAGTAGAGAAAAACAGCCGCTGTAGATCGTCCGATATTATAATTGGACTTTCTGAGTCAAATGCTGTATCTGCATTAATAATAGAATTGCTGTCAGGAATGAATTTAAAGTCATGCAGTTTTTTTTCAGATGTAATAAAATTGTAAATAGCTTGAGGATGCTGCGGATCGTTTCCTGCTGTAAAAGCTAGTGACAGACCATTTTTCTGCCAGCTGAGGTTGGAGAAAAGAAGATTCCCTTCAGTAACTTCAAATGTTTCGTCTTTCTGCAGGCTGGCAATTGAAAGGGCATTTTTGTGTTCTGAAAATGTGCTGTATGCCAGCATACCCTTTTCTTTATTAAGTGAGAATTGGTCAATATTGCTGATTTCCCTATCCCTTCCAGTTTTTAATGATCGGATTGTAAGCGTGCGGTTTTTATTTTCTCTGTCGGATAGAAAAACCAGCTTGTCGTTTTTTTCATAATAGTCAAAACCACTTATTTCTTTAATGATTTCTTTTCTGCCATTTGAAAGATTTACAATGATCAGATCTTTTCCAATCTGGCAGAAAAACATACGGTTAGAAGAAAAACCGCAGTTTTTGGCAGCAGGAAAATTGAAGGTTTTAAGGCTGGCGACATTTCGCACAAAAAGAGTATCACTGAGATTTTTGTATCTCATTCTAAAACTTGCCCATTTCTGGTCAGGGGATATATTATCAAGTACGACATCACCCCATTGCGCATATGAATGAGGCGTGAGGTTCTTTTTTTGCACCACCTGTCCCCATAAGGGACAGGCTACTAACGGCAAAATAAAAAATAAAACTAAAAAAGGTAAAAACAATGCCCTAAAGGCACATCTTCGATAAAAATATGTTGTAATCATAAGTCTTGTAATTAGTATCCCGGATTCTGCGGTTTTAGATTCGGATTTGCATTAATTTCTGCCTCGGGAATGGGGAAAACCTGATCAGAGGAATTCCATCCGGCCTTTATATTTCCAAGCGAGGTGTTAAGCTTTCCATTTCTTTTGAGGTCAAAAAAACGGTGGCCGTACTCTGTGAAAAGTTCATGTTTTCTTTCTTCAAGAACGGCATCGAGTATTTCGCTCTGTGTCTGTGCCTGGGTATCTGGCAGGCCTGCTCTTTTTCTGATTTGGTTCAGGTCCTCTTTGGCTCCGATAAGATCTCCCTGCATAGCCCTTGCTTCAGATCGTACTAAAAACTGTTCGGAAAGCCGAAGCACCACTGTGTATTCCTTTGAAACTGATGTATCAAAATTTTCTTTATATTTATAAGGATGGTGCCAGGTTCCTGAAGCATCCTTAACTTCTTTTGTCCAATACGTTCGGCGAAGGTCGCCGTCCGTAAATGAATTGTACAGACTGCTGCTCATCCAGACAAACTGCGGTGGGCCGGCGGTAAATATAAAATAGGCGCCGTCAGCGGTGTTTTTGCCGGCTGTGCCGGAATGAAGCTGCCATAATGTTTCTTTAGAGTTTAAGAGAAATGCAGAGTTTATATTTTCAACGGCGTAAAGGCTCTGGTTATTTATCACCGCTGATGCTGTATTTGAGGCTTCAGAGAATTTTCCGCTAAAGAGATAGATTCTGGATAGAAGTGCCTTTGCGGCGTACTTATTTGGACGAATGCGGGGTACGGCTATATAGGATTCAGGAAGCAGATCTACGGCAGTTTCCAGATCAGTGATAATTTTTCCATACATCTGTTCAGGATCCATCTTGGAAATTTTACTATTTGTTTTGTAATCCGTACCCGAAACATACGGTACGCTTCCAAAAATGTTCAATAAATAAAAATGCTCCAGAGAACGAATAAAAAGTGCTTCGCCGGTCAGCTGGTTTCTTTGGGCCTGCGTTAGCGACAAACTGTGTTCGCAACCGCTGATAATTGAATTGGCGGCATAAATCTGATTATAAGCAGAATTCCAATAGTCCGCAACAATAGTATTGGTAGGAAGGAGTGCATTAGCGTAAAAGCTGAAACTTGGATTTGACACACTCTCATTGCTTATCATCTCATCGGAATAGCAGGCAAGATGATTTGATATTCCAATGCCATCACCTGTTAGCATTCCCCTATCTCTTATTTTTGAATAAATATCGGTAAGAGCCGCTTCGGCAGTGTTATAATTTTCAAAAACAGATTCTGTGGTTAATTGTGATTTTGGCAGATCTACTTCCACAAAAGAATCGCAGGAAACAGCGACTAGCAGAATCATAAATATTAAAGATCGGGATGCAAATAAAAATTTTGTTTTCATAACCGGATATTAAAAAGTTAATTGAATTCCTGCCGTAATTACTTTTAGTGGAGGCAGGTAGCCATAGGTTGTAAATTCAGGATCGCCGTCATCATATCTGGTAAAAGTCAGCAGATTTTGCCCCTGAAGCATTATCGTGCATTGCATATCATTAAGGCTCAAAGGGAGTTTATAAGAAAGGGCAATGTTTTTAAGTCTTATAAAGGAAGCGTCGGTAATAGAGGCAGTGCTCTGGTTGAACAGGCTGTTTGCGGTTACTGCCGAACTGTTAAATCCTGCTGTATAGATCTGATATGGACCAGTATCCCCCTGCGAAGACCAGCTATCCAAAAGCCTGACATGTTTGTTGGACATTGTTCCAGCTGACGACATGGAATAGGCTTTGCTGTCCTTGCTTACAAACTGGAAGAGGAAATCCAGCGACACACCCTTATAAGCCAGCCTGTTTTGAAGGCCACCGTAAAATTTAGGATTCAAATCTGCAATTATCTGCCTATCCTCAGCAGCTGTCAAAAGCCCATCCTTATTGAGATCTTCAAACTTATAGATTCCCGTCTGCGGGTTGACTCCGTTAAATTTGTATAACAGCTGTATATTAAGCGGCTGACCGACCCTGTACTGCTGGCTGTAGGTTGAACTTGCAAGATTAGGAAAAGATAGGAGTTTATTTTTAGCAACAGTTAAATTAAAGCTGGTGGTCCAGTTAAAATTTCCGCTGTTAAAATTGACGGTTCGCACCGTAAATTCAAATCCCCTGTTTTGTACGACCGCATCCAGATTGGCCTGCATGGATGAAAAACCGGTTGTTCCGGGAAGCGGAATACCGACCAGCTGATTGGAAGATTTGTTCTGATACCATTCCACGGTTGTGAAAATGCGGTCTTTGAAGAAACCTAATTCAAGCGCGGCCTCCAGTTTTTTATTTGTCTCCCATCCAAAATCGGAGTTAAAGAGCCTTGTTGGCGATAGGCCGGAAATTCCGTTATATAGTACTCCATTGACAGAATAAGTGTCGAAAAACTGATAATCGCCAATCTGATCATTCCCGGTGGTACCGTAACTGCCTCGTATTTTTCCAAAACTAAGCCACCTCGAATTCTGGGTAAATTTTTCGTTAGAAAACAGCCACGCAAAGCCCAATGCCCCGAAATTCGCAAACTGGTTGCCTGGTCCAAATCTGCTTGAACCGTCGCGTCTAGCGGTAAGGTTTGCGATATATTTCTGTTGATAGTTAAAGTTAATTCGTCCAAAGAAAGCCTGATATTTATACAGTGTTTCCTCATCCAGCAGTACCCTTACCGTTTTCGCTGCTGCCAAGTTGTATATAAGGCTGTTGGAAGTGAAGCCTGATCCAAAATTGGATATTTTTGTACCGTGCTGGCTTTGAAAAGTAGAACCAACAAGTACATCAATTTTAGCATCCTTCAGCTGCTTAATCCAGTTTATCTGCGGTTCTACAATCCATGAAGATCTATTTACATCATTCGTGAAAATAGAAGATTGTGAAGGTCCGACATTAAATGCGGGATTATATATAGTGGATGGAACAATTCTAGTTTCGGTATTGTCAAGATAAGTGAATCCGAAGTTTCCTTTGACTGAAAGCTCTCCTGTTAGAGCATAAGAAAGAACGGCATTTCCTGTAAGATCATTAATAGCAGATTCTGCTTTTGTGTTTAGATTTCTAAGCGGGTTCTGCCAAGTATTGTTTTCCCAGTTAAGATTTCCATCCGGAGTATAAAGGGCGGGAGCATTTGGAGGAAGATTTCTGGCATCGCTTGTAAAATCGTAAGAAGGCAGGTTGTTGTCCTGTGAATTGAATCCCGCAGAGAAGTTAAGTGAAAACTTTTCATCTTCGGATTTGTGGTTCAAACTAAAATTGCTTCCGCCCTTTTTATATCGAAACTGACCGGGAAAAACGTTTGTTTCTGTATGATAAGAGCCATTTAATAGAAATTGGGTATTGTTTGAACCGCCTGACACTGATGCCTGCAGATCGTTGATCAATGAAGTGCCCCCTATAAGTTCTTTCTGCCAGTCAGTATAACGGTTCTGGTCCCAAATGCCGTTAATGTCGTAATCTGTAGCACCGTATGCAGTTCTGCCATCATTTATAAAGGCCTGCCTGCGAACAGCCAAGTACTGATCGGTATTCATAAGGTTAAGAAATTTAGTTACCCTGCCGGTTCCTGTGGAAGCGGAAACATTAAATTTTGTTTTTCCTGCTTTTCCTTTTCTGGTGGTAATCAATACCACACCATTTGCTCCTCTTGAACCGTATATAGATGTTGCATCAGCATCCTTGAGCACTTCAATGCTTTCGATTGCATCAGGATTAATGCTGTTGATAGGGCTCACCAATGTAGGAAATGTGGTTCCCGTATAAGAAGAGCCGATGGGATCTGAAGAGATTGGCACACCGTCAATAATATAAAGCGGTGAATTAGCATCGGATCTAAGACTGTTCTGTCCTCGTATTTTTATATCAAAACCTCCGCCAGGCACGCCTGTAGTCTGTGTGATACTTACTCCTGCCATACGGCCCTGCATTGTGGCCAGCACATTAGTCACGGGCTGGTTTTCAATATCTTTCGAGGTAATTCGGGCAATGCTCCCTGTTCGGTCACTTTCTTTTACGGAATAATAACCAGCATTCACCCGAACCTCCTGCAGCGTGGTTGTATCGTAGAGAAGTTTAACGTCGACAATTTTTCGTCGATTGACAGGAATATAAGAAGTTTTAAACCCTATAAAAGATACAATTAAAGTATCGGATGGTGATGCCGTAATTGAATACTGTCCACTATAATCAGAAATTGCTGTGGAATTCACTTTATTCTTAATGGCTATCGTTACACCCGGCAGAGGACTCGATCCGTCAGTTACTGTTCCGTTGACCTGAAATTGTCGAGGTGTAAATTTGAAATGCCGTTTTGAGCTGGCGGCATGAGTTGACGAAAAAGCTAAGGTAATGCCCATAAAAATTAGGCAACAAAGAGCTCTTCCATCCTTGTAAAATGAAAAATAATTCATAATATTGGGATTGGTTAGTTAAATATGATTTGATTAGCTATCGGTCCTCTATGGTTGTTTGGCGACGAAATAGAGGGCCATTTTTATGCATTAAATTAAGTGTTTAATAATATGCAAATTCGGATTGTGTTTAATTCACGGGCAATAGTGATAAAAGTTCGACAAAAAATTTCGAAACTTGAACAAGAATAGAAGTGATACAGCTAAGAATTAAGCGAGTAACGTAAAAAAAGGACGCGGAACTCAACTTATCGTTTCAGAGGCATTGGCATACCCAACCACAAATAAGCGAGCCCACGCCCATAAGGCCGTGAGCATCTTACTTATCATCTCGTGGTTTTAAAAACGCCAATTTTCTGAAACGAGATTCAAAGCGAATGCTTCAATATTGTTTTGAAGAATCGCAAATATATAAATTCATTTTCATATGAATTGTTACAAATATATGGAAAAAAATATTTATGGTGATATATTACCATAAATATTTTCGAGAAAAGTCAAATATTGTTAAATAAAACAATAATGATATGGCTAAGGAAGAAATATTGAAAGCTTACAAAAAAGCCTTTGGCGAAAATTTAAGAAAGATTAGGACAGAAAAAATAAAAACACTTAGCGGAGTAGATAGTAAAACTAAATTTGATTCCAGTAATTATCATAAGTACGAAGTGGGTACCGGAAACCCAACCCTAGAAACAATAGTTAGTATAGCCACTGGACTAGGGATACATCCTAAAGAACTACTTGATTTCGAATTCGATTTAAATAAAATTGATGTTCATAAATAAGATGCTTGCAAGCATCTTTTTTTTGTCTCATTGAATTGTTAAAACAGGTAGTTATACGTGATTTGAATCTTTAATAAAAAGGTATTTTGCAAATAATTTTAGAATTATGGAAAACCGTATCGGAAAATGATAGTGGATCTTTAAGTTTGAAATTAAAAGATTATAAGTGGCATAAACCCATTCTATGTTAGAATAAACGAGTTGTGTCCAAAAATTTAAGAACTAAATATGAATTATAATAACGCCAAGCATAAAGTATTAAAATTATTTGTAAAAGTAAAGCTGGATTACATTGAAGAATATCACCTTACTAGAGAGTTTTATTTAACAATTGACGAAGTAGTAAAAAAAGAAAAACTGAGTTATGATGTTGCAAAACTTATCTTAGCTTCATTGTTAGCTAATGAAGAAATTAAATTCAATAACTCTATTGATGAAGATGGTTTCTCAGGATATGCAATTACTAACAAAGGAGTTTTTGCATATGAAGATAAAAAATATCTTAGAATCAGAATCGAGCGTTCAAGATCTAGTTGGAGTTTCATTATCTCTATCGTTTCCTTTTTAGTTTCACTAGTTGCAATATTGTTAACAATACGTGAACCAGAAAAAGAAGAGCAAGCTAATATAAATAGAAACGAAATGCAAAAAAGGATTACTCATCAGAAGCCAAAACAATTAATTCCTCCAAAAAAGTAGTAAATAAAAACTCGTTGGAATCTTTTAATAAAAAAACGCACCGTCAGCGAACAGATACTATAACGGATTTGAGAATTCGACTAGAAGGGAAGTTGGTTTGTATTGCTATTATTTGTAATATTCCATATCCGCTGAGTACCAGAACGGTAACTGTAACTTTAAAATACGTACTAAAATAAATATATGAAACCGACAAGAGTAATAACTGATACAAATATTTGGTATGGAATTGGTCAAAAAACCATTATATTTCCCGGAGATTCTAATATTATTTTATGCGTTCCATTAATTGTTTTATCTGAAATATATTCTTCCCCAAATGCACAAAAAAGTCAGGAGAATTTCGATATGTTAATTTCAGCTATAGAATCAATTTTAAGCTACAAAGAGGAAATTGAAATAATTGACATTTTCCCATTTGAATATATACTAAAATATGATAACCTAAATATTAAATATTACGGAAATGCAGAGTTTTATTTTAAAGAATTCGAAGCTATGGTACAACTTAAATATGAAGATGTAAAAAATGTTCCTCCAATTAGACCCTCTATTTCAACTTTAACTGAGTTTATAAATGAAACGTCAAAAAGTTATAAAAAAATTATTTCTGCAAATTCAGTTAAATTCAAAAAAACAGATACGATTCCACTTACTGAAAGTTTACTACTCAAGTATATTAATGATTGTAGAATTGACGAAAATAAAGTATTTCAAGAATTGAAAATCATTCATAAAAAAGAATTTCAATTACTTCTAAGTACTTTTGATTCATTTTTAAGAGAAGTTTCAAAGACAAACAAAAAAATGACCGATAATGATTGGATCGATTTGTTTAACTTAGTTTACGTAGGCCAAAATGATTTGTTCTGGACTAAAGAAAAAAGATTAAAAACAAGAATAAGAGAGCTAAAATTGGAAAAATATTTATTTGAAAAATAATAAAGGCTACATTTAATACACATTTCTTGGTTTGTGCAAATTAGTGGAGTTATCTTTTTTTATCGAATTTTCTTTCGGCTGAAAATGCATGTTTTCATAACTTTTAAACGTCGAGAAGCGCAGGAACATTAGCGGTAATAATAACAAAATCAGCACAAAACACAATATAGTAACTATGAACAAATGGATTGGTAAAATAAAAGAATATTGGAAAGACCCTGTCTGGAGCAAAGTAATTGCAGCTGGAATTATTTTCATTCTGGGAACAATTTATGCTATTATTCAAAGTATAGTTTCAAAAATTTCTTTTCTTGACATACCTGAATCAATTTACGGTATAATAAAAAAAGTAATCACTTTACCACTTTGGATATTATTGTTGTTTAGTGCAGCGTTTCTAATTTTTACATTAAAGCCAATTGTATCATTTTCCAAAGAACTTATAGACAAAATTAGAAAACCGAAAATAGTTAACCAAAAAGAGAAAATTCCGAATGCAACAGAAAATTCCACAGTATTATTCTCTTACAGAATGGCAAAAGCATTTCCTGGTGTGAGAGACCTTGTGTGGTTCAATGAGCCTTGTGAAGCCAAAAAAAGATTATTACTTCTTTTAACAAAACCATTAAGATTTAAAAACGGTTCATTTGAATGCGAATCAGACCCAATTTGGTGGTTTAGAGGCGGTTCTTCTTTGTATATTCAGAAATTTGAAAAATTAAGAAATAATAAAGTCTTAATGAATATTGACCAACTAAAAATAAAACGAATCGCTTCATATCATGGAAATTCCTACTATAGAGACTTTGTTTATGTGGAAACTACTGGCGAAGAGCAAACAGGTATATACAAAATGACTCTAGATGAAATAAAAAGACAAATCGAATATTTTGGATATAGTAGAGAAGAATATGGATTAATTAAGTATTTCTGGTTTTGGAGAAAGCCTATAAGTAGAGAACACTATGATGATGGAGCAACTATAATCAGGGGAAAAGTGGTTAATGCTGATGATGCTGAACTTCGTGTAAGATATATTTCAGACTATAATTTTATCATTGCAGCAAAAGGATCACCATACAATTCAGCAAAATTCGATAAAGAATCAAAACGATATCTTAATGGAATATTGAAAGGCGAAATTGGAGTTTAATGAGTTTTTTTCTTTTATGCAAACGCTAAATAAAAATGAAAGATAAAATACGACGGCAATCATCCACTATAACAGATTTGGGCAATAGACTTTATTGGATGATGGTTTTGTACTTATTGTCTTTGTCTAATTAGAAATAAGGATTTTACTTAGTAGTAAACTTGATCCAGTACCAAAACGTTATTAACAACATTACCATAAACAGTATGGAACAGAAAATTCTCATTGGAAGATGGACTATTAATAATAATGGAATTTTAACGAAAAAGGAGAATAACGCTACCATTGAGTTTTCTCTAAATGAAATCTGGTCATATGACAATAAATCAGAATATAATGTTTATTCTCTACCAGTATATTTATGCTCGCAAAGTTGGATTTCTAATATTGATTTATTAGATTTTAACAGTGCTTTTTTAGTTTGCTTGGAAAAATTTGAGGCAGTAAAACCCGAAAATTTACCTATTATAAGTTGGTCAGAAACGCTAAAAAGACAATATAAAAGATTTCAATATAGTTTAGACATAAATTCTTTTGAAGGTAGAAAACAATTTGAATATGAAACAGAATATAAAGATACTTTAAGTTTTGAAGATATGATGAAACTGTCGCTCGTTGATCCACAAGCTGAATATAGACCAACAGTTGAAGTTTTTGGCGATAAATTAAGTAGAAATCCATAATTACTGTTGTTAACGCCTACTACAACGAAATTGGTCGTCAGCGGCTAAGTAGAAAACTGGTTTACTGATTGTGATGATTTGGTAATTCCGAAGTTGCAAGTTAGTTTAGTCCCAAACCTGTAATTGTAACTGTAAAGTTATGAGCAAGCTTACCACAAAATTAAGAATCTAAAACAATTTTATAAATGATAAAGGTATATTTAGATTGGAATGTTATGGCTCAGATGAAGAATAATCAACATAATGAGCTGAGAGAAGTGTTTTTAGAAAATGATAAATTTTTTCTTCCTTATTCTACTTCACATATTGGAGATCTTTTATCAGGTTTAAAAGAAAATGAGACAATAAACGATTATATCAATTCGGATTTAGAATTTATTGGCAAATTAACTAAAAACAATTGTCTAATAAATACAGGAGCAGATATAGTTTTAGATCTCTATCAACCGCATGAATTATTTAAAGAAAGAGCTGAGGAAAGAAATTTATTTAAGGATTTGAGTATTGATGGACTTGAAAAATTATTTGCAGAAGATGATGCAACTAAAGGAATTAGCTCCATCTTTTCGGAACTAATTAAAGCAATGCCCTTAGACAGTGCATTTAAAGAAGCTTTAAAAAACCCAGAAAGCGCAGAACAATTAGAAAAAATTTTCCCGGGATTAACTAATAATCCAACAATGGAAGGTTTTTTCAAAAGCTTCAGTGATATGAATATAGGATTAAATGAAGGTGAAAATTATAAAGAATTACGGCAAATAGTTCAATCTGGAGTGGGAATTAATAGAGATAGTATTTTTAACACTGAAAATCCGTTAAAACTGATTGAGGATAAATATTCCAAATTAAATATTGATCAAAAGAAATATATTAATAATTCTAAGAATGCCCCTGATTGGTTTAATGAAATCTCAAATGAATATTTATTATTAGATATTCATGGTTATCAAGAAGACAACGTTAATGTAAAAAAAGGCAGAAAAGAAACTTTTAAAAATACAACGGAAGATGCTTTTCATGCCGCTTTTGCTTCGACATGCAATTTTTATGTCGTAAATAACAACAAATCTTACTATAAAACAAAACGAATATATGAGAAATTAGGAATAAATACATTTGTTTTTAAGCCTGCTGAATTTTTAAACTTTTACAATAAATATCTAAATATTAATGAGATTGGTTTTAATTTATCATACCCTTTGAGACTTTTGATAGATGGTGAATATTACGAAGAAAAAACAGAAAATGATAAATGGAAAACATATTATTTCCCATATTTTTTATTTGATTTTTTTAATAAAATGACCGTAGTCACATCAAATAACAAAAGCGAAGATCCTATAATCGTTCTTGGGCAAATTAATTCAAAGCATTATAAAATTTATTCTATGGAAATAAAACGTTTAGTTAATAAAATAAGTGAATTACTTGGAAAGGATATAGAAAATATTGGAGAGATTAATTTTGATGAATTCCAGGAAGAAAAATGGATTGGAAGAAAATGGAAATTAAAAAATATTAGCTTTAGATTACAGAGACTTAATGGATATTTTCAATTTTATATTGATTTATGAAAGATTAAGTCGTTATGCATTCATAAACTTTTACAAAAAAGCCCTTCAGATTCTGAAAGGCTAATTAAGTAAAGGTAAGGATGAATTTATTTTTTAGATTCCTCAATAGAGACTTTTCTAAACTCTTTTAAAAGTTTCTCAATTTCCAAAGATGATTTTCTTGCTCTAGCTCCGGCAGCTTTAACTCCTTTTTCAGCTACTGCTTCTGATTCTGTTTTAAACGTTTCGATTTCTGCGTTGATTTTTGCAACTAGGTCTTTCATTATACAATTTTTTTAAATTAATCGGGCACAAGTAAAATTTTGCCTTAAATGAAAACGGTATTATTATAAAAATATTTTCATGAATTCTCTTTCTTCAGCTCTTTAAGAAAGTAACTGAACGAAATTCCTGTTTTTGAGTGGAATGCATTAGTAAACCGGGGAGTGGAAGTAAAACCGGCTTCCTCCGCCAGTGAGCCTATGGAGTAATTTCTATGCATGCTTGAGTTTTGCAGCAGTTCCACCAGATAATCAATTTTTAGGTCATTGATATAATCAGCAAAACGCTTGCCGCTGCGATGGTATATCACTTTTGAGAGGTATTTGCTGTTAGTATTAAACCTTACAGTTAAAGTGGCTAGTGTTACCTCTTTGTGCAGGAATTTTTTGTCCCTTTCAAATTTTTCAAGGTGTTTTATTATCTGCTGTACAGTCTCCTGCGAAATATCGGTTATTTCGAATTTATCGGTTACCTGTTTCTGTAAGCTGCTCTGTTCATTTTTTTTCAGAAGCAGATCAAATTTGATCTTATTGCGCTTTTTGGTTTCAAAGTGATTATAAGTACCGTAAATGACAGCGGAGAACAGAACGACAACTATGCTGATCAAAATAACATCATAATATTTCTCTTTTACAAGCTGCTGCTGTATTTTTTCTTTTTCAAGAAGAATTTCTTTTGTGTCATATTCCTTGTGAATTTTGCCCATTAGGTACTTATTGGTATCTGTTAATATGGAATCTGCTTTTAAAAGCTGGTCGATATAATACAACTGGGATTTCAGGTTATTTTCTTTCTTGTAATATTTAATCATTAATTCAAAAACTTCTCTTAAATCCGGACGAATGTAACCTTTCTCAATAAATACTTTTTCCACCTTTTTAAAGTAAGGAACTGCTTTTGCCTGACGCTGTAGTTTCCAATAGTTTTTTCCAATGTAAAAATTGGCAATTGATTCATTTGCAAACTCTGTCATGCTGTTTAACTGTGGTATAACTTCCTGAAGCAATAGAATAGAAGTGTGATAATTGTTTAGAAAGAACTGGTTGATTCCTTCGGAGTGCTTAAAAAATAATTCCATCTCGGGAATCTTAAGGCGCTCACATTCTTTAATTCCTAAAGCATTAGTTTCGGAGCATTTACTGTAATCTCCAATCTTGCTGTAACAAACACTAAGTGAGTGCAGTGAATTTAAATAGGGGCGGGCCTGATTTTTTTCAAAATATTCAATGCAGTCATTAAAGAGTGAAATAGCCTCATCATAGAAACCGAGATAATATTTAATCTGAGCAATATGATATTTGGTTTTATAGATCAGGTAATTATTTTCGGTTTTGGAAATGCTTTCGTTTGCCTTAATGTAATAGTCATATGCTTTCACATAATTTTTTTGGCTGTAATAGACGATCCCTTTCGATAAATTAGCCGAGCCGATCAGCTCATCGCTTTTTGATTTTTCTGCTGCGATCACCATACTGTCAGCATATTTCAAACGAAGATTCATTGGAGACTGATGCAGTATGTTTTGATAAGCATTAACCGTCTCTTCATAATTCTTTTCCTTTCTGGCTTTCTTTAAATAGGCAAATAAATAAGGAGCTGCTTTCAGACTGTCATTTTTGTATTCATAAATCCTATCATCTAAATAGGTATATGTTTTAAAAAGAAGAGAATCGGGAACTGATTTTGAAATCTTCTGTGCACTTAATGAATGGGCTAAAAATAAAACCAGCAATACAGGTAATGTACATTTCATAATACATGGAAGCTTTAAGTTTATACCTTGGAAAAAGCATAAACAGATTAATATTTAAAAATGCGGAAACGGTCTGTGAGAAGCATTCAAAAATAATGTAAATATTTGAAAAACAATGTAGTAATGTAGGAAAAATACTTTATCGATTTCATGGAAATCAATAGTGGATTTTCCGAAAACCCACACACATGTTCTTGATTAATGGTTTTTTGCGCTCTAGATTTGCCTTGAATTCAACAGCAAAAGATTCAGTAAAGTACTGAGCAAAAGTTCTGCTGGCCCGGGTAAAATGGACTGAGACAAGTTCTCAATTAACCAAACCATTTTGCATTATGAAAAATTTACTATTAACTGTATTAATTATTTTTTTAGGTTCATGTTCAAATGACGATTTTGACAATTCTGATTTAAGATTGGTTTCCAGCCAAGCAATCAGCAAAGAGAAAACTGCAGATTTTAAAAATGGGTCTGCTTTAGAGGAAAACTTTAAGGAAGTTCCGGCGGGAGATTACGTACTTCTAGTTCCTGCCCAATTAAAAGAAAAGATCATTTCAGTATTAAAAGCCCAACCAGGGCGAAATGAACTAAAGACTTTTGAGAAAAGCAGTTCTGCTTTAGATACAATTTCTTCCACGGAGGATCCTGTCTCAACATTATTTATAATTGTTGATGAAAGTACACTGGGATCATCATTGAAACTTGATCTGAAAGGATATATAGTCAATCTCGGAAATCTTCGCGGCCAGCAGTACCACATTGTGGATGATTTTATAATTCAATATGAGATTTCAAAGAGACAGGATTCAACACTTTTAACAGATGAAAAGGAATCCATTTTATCTATTTCCTCAATTTCAGAAGCAGTTTTATTTAGCGAAAAGGACAGAAAGGACAGAGATTGGGAGACATCCACCACTAGTAGGAGTACCAGTCATCAATGATGTAACGACGTGATTGAATTTGAATCACTTCCTACTTTAATATAGTTGATTAATAATTTTCTAATCTATCTGATTTATGAAAAAGAGAGCTTTGTTTTATATTTTATTGTTCCTTTTTAATCTCTGCTGCCTTTATTTTATAATGAAGCTTTTTGCTGCTGATCAGCTGGTTCGGTACGTACTTTACCAGGACAATATAATTGAGAGTCCGAGATTAACGGCGTATATCTTATACGTCTGCTGTTTGTCTAATTTATATTTCCAGTTTTTTACATGGATGGAATATTTTTTCAAGGATGAAATCTAAAAGGTGATTTAAACTAAAATAGCAAAAATGATTAGAGAAATCTTAAATACTGAGATTAAAAGCATTGAAAATGATGGTATTGATGTAGTGTACATTACAGACTATAGGGCAAAAAATATTGTACCGGTCCCATTTCCCGTTTCAAATTTTTCAGTGCTTTTAATCAAAAGTGGTAAAATGAATATCAGATTTCATGACGAAACCAATATAGTTAATCGGAAAGATTTATTGGTAATACCATTTAATTCCATTTGCACCAGGCTTGAAGCGACGGAAAATATCCAGCTTTATCTTGTAAGGACAAATTTTGATTTTGCATTTAATAATTGTTATGAGAAAGAGCTTTCGGATGCTTTTAGTTTTCTAATGTTAAAATCAGATCGAAAGATTAGTCTTCATGAAACGGATTTTAAAGTTTTGTCACTTATTTATAAATTAATGTATGTATTGCAGAACAGCAATGACAAACCGGAAGTAATTACTAAGCTGCGCCGGATATGCTTTAATTTATTTATATATGAACTCAAGTTTATACATTCGAAATATAAACCCGACTTAAATCTTGACTTTTCAAGAAGGGAGAGCATTGTAATACAATTCCTTACTCTATTATCAATTCATTTGAGAAAACAGCATCATGTTCAGTTTTATGCAGGAGCTTTATTTATCACTCCAGGACATTTGAATAAGATGGTAAAAGAAAGCACAGGTAAAACAGCGAAAGCATTTATAATTGAAGCTCTTGTCAATGTTTCAAAAAACCTTCTTACGGACTCTAGTTATTCCGTGGCTAATATTGCCGATGAATTAGAATTCAGCAGCGCTGAAAACTTTGGCGTATTTTTTAAAAGACATACCGGTATGCTGCCAACCGATTTTCGTTCTACTAAAAAGTAAGCTGCCAAAATAGCTCCTTATTCTGCCAGAGATTGTTTAATTAAAACGATAAGACGATGATTAAAATGTATCCTTTGGAATGGTTTGATTCGTTGATTATAGATTCACTTGATGCTGATAATTCTTTTGTAAAAGTATCGGAGTACGAATTGGAGAATTTGAGTAAAACAATAGTATCTGAATCAAAAAAAATTAAAATTCATATTAAATATTCTTTTTTCGAGCTGAAAAGTAAAAGGCAGATTAGACTTCTTATAAGAAAATATCATTCTTCATTGGTTTTTTTAATAGACAGGGTAGTAGAAATAAGAAAGATCGAAAAATTCAATACTCCTGAATTTTTTAGAATATTTGACCTGATTGTTAGTTCGCTGGACGATTTGCTGTCATTTGTAGAAATCAGATATTCGTCCTTTATGAGTTTGGACCAGAGAGTGTCCAATAGCTATTTTTCAATTTGGAAAAAAGAGACACTTAAGGTTTTAAAAAACGTGAATAAAAAAAAAGACAATACCGGGGAGAATGATCCAGAATTGGAATTTGTTGTCAATCTTCTTGCTGCGCCACTTCAAAACAGCAGAAAGAGTAAGTATACCTATCGCCAGATTTTGTACTATAGGGAGATAATCATCGAACTTGAAAAATTAAATTATCCATTTACGGAATCTGAAAGTTTTTCAAATCTTGATCTTATGCTCATAAGAATGAATTTTAATTCCAGTGAATATACCGAGAGACTGGTTAATAGAATAGGCAGGTATTTAGAAGGTTTTGAGAATTTATCTGAAAGACTTGAAAAGCTGCTAAACTTCTGCAAGAAACTGTCTCAAATAAATGCGGATTTAAAATTAACCTTTAATCCATCCCAGCAGAATCTTATTTCATTTTTGGAATACTGGTTCTCCAGCGAAATCAGATTTGCTGAAAAAAAGGCTGCAATTCTAATACAGGAACAGATTAATGGTTCTGTCGGAAGTGAATTTGTGGAGAAGGCAGATTCAAAACTTGAATGTATACTTTCAGGAGATCAGATTGGACTTATTTTAAGGGCGACAGATGAGGCGAGAATTATTAAGGCTAAGTCTATGAACTACATCTTCAAAAGCATAGTACCTTACCTATCTACTCCGGTAAAGAGAAATCTTTCCTATCAGTCAGTAAGAAGCAAATCATATAATGCGGAAGAGCGCGATAAGGAAATTGCGATTGAAAGTCTTGAAAAAATAATCCGAAAGATAAAAACGTATTAAATTTCACTGTCACCTTAAGTTAAAAACCCTTTAAATTCAGGCGCTTTGAAAGGGTACAAAAAGGGTACAGAAAAGTTGTACTTGTAGAAAACTCATACTAATTGTTCCTTTGACTTGTAGAATAAATCTCATCAAGATTTAACTGGTGGTGATTTTCATAGAGGAGGATAAAATGTTGAACGATAAAATGAGGAGCTATGTTTACAAATATTTCATGGGGCAGTTATCTGACCGCGGCTGGTATTGCTATAATTTTCTGGTATCTAATAATCTTACTGAAATTTCACAGTAGTGATTTTAAAAAAATCTTATCAGGTGAAAAGAAGCTACAAATACCATTTCTAAAAAAAACTTCTAAAAATTTACAGGATATAAAATCGATATCCGATTCATTTCCGAAATCTTTTGATACTCTTGAAGATGCGGAAAATCTATCGCAGCGTATCAAAGAAGCGGTTAAAGAAAGTGCAGAAAAACGACTAACAAAACAGCAGTTTCAAAACTACCTGCGAATGCTTCTGGATGAATATCCTTATGTCAAAATTTCCTCCCTCAGAGAAAACATTAACCAACAAATGGTCTTTGAATCTCAAAAGCATCCCGATCTGCTTTTAACGCTCAGTGAGGCAGACAGTCTTTGGGAAGGACCGGTATTTTAAAAAATTCAGAGGAGGAATATTCCCCGTTCTCTCTGGTGCGGTATGGCTTTATGTGACAGGAAAAATAGAGCAGCAACGGTGGTATTCCTCTTCTTTTTATAAAGAATAACTTTAAAAATGATTTGTGATGAAAAAATGCAGATGGAAATTAAAAAGTATTATTAGAAGATTTAGAGCTATGGGATCATCGCTACTGATGATTCTGGTTAGTAATGTTATTTACAGCCAGGATGGTGTGGCGGGCATTAATGAAGCCAACCAGAAAGTGCGAAGTTACTTTGATGCCGGCACTGAATTAATGTATGCGGTAGGAGCGATCCTCGGTCTGATAGGGGCAGTAAAAGTATACCAGAAATGGAATGCCGGAGATCCTGATACCGGAAAAGTCGCAGCAGCCTGGTTTGGAAGCTGTGTGTTTCTGGTGGTAGTCGCTACTGTCATTAAATCCTTTTTCGGGGTTTAAACGAAAGAGAAGATGAGTAACAGCGTTTATTCGATCAATAAAGGAATCAATCAGAGTATAGAATTTAAGGGACTTAAAGCGCAGTACATCTGGTATTTGGGCGGAGGTGTCGTAGGTCTTATGATTCTGTTTGCTGTCCTGTATATAATTGGAATTCCTTCTTTGATATGCATTGGTTTTGTTGGAACGGCGGGAGGTTTTCTTGTTTTTAAAATATACAGAATGAGTAATACTTACGGTGAATACGGCATGATGAAGGCTCTGGCTAAAAAACAGATTCCTAAGTGGATTAAAGTTTACAGCAGAGCAGTTTTTATGAAGTTATAGCTGTAGAGCGTTAATGATATAATAGAGAAAGGATGGAGAAGAGGATGGAAGAGCAGCTGCCGGTTATGGTAGTGGAGCATGACTGCATTTTATCAAAACAGGGCGATGTAACTATAGTTTTTAAGGCAGAACTGCCTGAAATTTTTACGCTGTCAGATCAGGAGTATGAAGCTTTCCACCAATCGTGGATAAAGGCGTTAAAAGTGCTGCCGAAGTTTTGTGTTTTTCATAAACAGGACTGGTTCTTAGAAAGTGCTTATAGAGCTGATTTTTCAAGTGAAGACAGCAGTTTTCTGACCAGAAGCAGCGAGCGTTTCTTTAATGAGAGACCATTTCTGGATCATTCCTGCTATATCATGCTGACCAAGAAACCAGAGGGAAGAAGAAATGCAACATCATTGTTTTCTAATCTGCTTAGAAGTTCCATAGTTCCAGAGGAAACATTAAAACCGCAGCTTTTGCAGGATTTTGCAGATACCTGCGGCCAGTTTAAGAGAATTATGGAAGACAGCGGATTTATAAAGCTGGTGCGTCTGCAAAATGAATCGCTTAGAAGCGAGAGCAGAAGAATCGGGCTGGTGGAAAAGTATTGTTTTTTATCAGAGCGTGAAGATTCATTTGTTTTTAAGGATATAAGGTTTGACGAAGGATTAGCAGTAGGGGATAAACACTGTCAGCTCTTTACTCTTGGCGATGCAGCTGATCTTCCTGGATTATGCGGATCGAGAATCAATTTTGACCGCTATTCAACCGATAAGACCAAATTCAGTATTGGTTTTGCGTCAACCCTCGGCCAGCTCTTATCCTGTAATCATATTTACAATCAGTATATCTTCATTGAGGATTCACAGAAAACCATCCAAAAGCTGGAAAGCAAGCGACTCAGACTGCAGTCACTCTCTGCCTACAGCCGGGAGAATATGATTGCCAGGGATGCGACGAATGATTTTCTGAACGAGGCATTATCACAGCAGAGGCTTCCGGTTAAAGCCCATTTTAATGTACTGGCCTGGAGCACGGATAAGGAAGACTTGAAAGAGATTAAAAACAAAGTGTCATCAGCTCTTGCGCAGATGGATGCGGCTGCCAAGCAGGAAACTGTCGGAGCTCCTCAGATCTATTGGGCTGGAATGGCGGGAAATGCTGCGGACTTTCCCATGAATGACACCTTCGACACCTTTACGGAACAGGCGGTATGCTTTCTGAATATGGAAACGGGATATAAATCTTCGCTGAGTCCCTGCGGTATTAGGCTGGGAGACAGGCTGACAGGAAAACCAGTTCATGTTGATATCAGCGATGAGCCTGTTAAGATGGGAATCTGCACCAATCGCAATAAGTTTATATTGGGACCTTCGGGCAGCGGCAAGTCCTTTTTTACCAATCATATGGTGAGAAGCTATTACGAGCAGGGAACGCACATTGTGCTGGTAGATGTTGGTCACAGCTATAAAGGGCTCTGCGATATGGTAAACGGGTATTATTTCACTTACGATGAAAAGAATCCTATCCGTTTTAACCCATTTTATATTTCAGAAGGAGACAGTCTGGATACGGAGAAAAAAGAGAGCATTAAAACGCTTCTGCTCGCACTCTGGAAAAAAGACGACGAAACCTTTAACCGGAGCGAGTATGTAGCACTCTCAAATGCGCTGCAGCTGTATTACGAGAAATTGGATATAAACTCAAAGATATTTCCCTGTTTCAACAGCTTCTATGATTTCCTGAAAGAGGATTTTATCTCGATTTTGGAAGGCGATAAAGTAAAGGAGAAGGACTTTGATCTGAATAACTTTCTCTATGTGCTCAGGCCATATTACAAGGGAGGCGAGTTTGATTATTTGCTGAACGCGACAGAAAATCTGGATCTTCTAAAAGAAAGGTTTATTGTCTTCGAGCTGGATAATATCAAAGATCATCCGATTCTTTTTCCAGTAGTGACCATCATAATAATGGAAGTTTTTATAAACAAGATGAGAAAACTTAAGGGTATCCGAAAAATGATACTTATTGAGGAAGCATGGAAAGCACTGATGAAGGAGGGTTTTGCAGATTACATTAAGTATCTTTTTAAGACCGTGCGTAAATTCTTCGGGGAAGCGATAGTGGTCACGCAGGAGGTGGAGGATATTATTTCTTCACCAGTGGTCAAGCAGGCCATTATCAACAACAGCGACTGCAAGATCCTTCTGGACCAGAGCAAATATCAAAATAAGTTTAACCAGATTCAGGAGCTGCTGGGACTTACAGACAAAGAAAAGGCACTTGTACTTTCTGTAAATAAAGCCAATGATCCAGCCAGGAAATACAAAGAAGTGTTTATCTCCCTGGGAGGGATGCTTTCAAAGGTCTACAGAACCGAAGTTTCGCTGGAGGAATACTTAGCTTATACAACAGAGGAAAGCGAGAAAGTGAAAATGAATGCCTATGCGAAGAAGTTTGGCGGGGACATAAAGAAAGGAATAGCCGCAATGGCTCAGGATATGAGAAATGGAATTAAATGAAAAGGAATAATGAAAAAGAAATTAATACTCTTGATGGTCTGCCTGTTGCTAGTGGGCACCTCGGCAAGACCTGCGGAAAAAGTTGCGGTATTGCCGATACTGGAAATTGTAAAAGCTGTTACGAAAAAGGTGATTAAAGCCATTGACCTGAGAATCCAGCGGCTACAGAATAAAACGATCTGGCTTCAGAATGCACAGAAGCAGGTGGAAAATGTACTTTCCAAATTGAAGCTCGATGAGATCTCGGACTGGACCCAGAAACAAAAAAATCTTTACAAAGGCTACTATGAAGAGCTCGCTAAAGTAAAGTCAATAATCACCTACTACCAGAGGATAAAAGAGATTACCAAAAAGCAGACACAGATTGTTCAGGAATATGAAAGAGCCTGGAATCTTTTCAAGCAGGATACTCATTTTAAAGACAGCGAAATCCAGTATATGGAGCGCGTTTATACAGGAATACTAGAGGAAAGTGTGAAGAATATCGACCAGATTTTTTTGATTCTGGATTCTTTTGCCACCCAGATGAGCGATCTCAAACGTCTAGAAATCATCAACAAGGCTGCTGATCAGATTGATGGGAACTACGACGACCTTACAATGTTTAACCAGCAGAACATACTGCTGAGTCTTCAGAGGGCCAAAACAGAAGCAGATGTAAACCAAGTGAAACAATTTTACGGAATTCCATAATTCAATAAAAAAAAACATGAAAAAGATAGCTGTACTACTAGTAGCGCTCTGTGTTTTTAATCAAAGTATGAGCGGGCAGGCAAAGCAGAGGAAGGAACTAATCCTTCAAATAGCGGCACTTCAGGTTTATATTGACTATGCAAAGAAAGGATATTCGGCAGTATCAAAGGGACTCAATTTTATTGGGGATGCGAGAAAAGGTGAAGTCAACCTGCATGGTGACTATTTTACTTCACTTTTAAAAATCAATCCAAAGGTTCGGAATTATTATAAAACTGTTGAGATCATTTCCATGCAGTTTAAAATAATAAAACTCTGTAGAAAGACTTTGTCAGATCTTAAAACTGTTGATTTGTTTCATGGTAATGAACTGGACTATATAGAGAGGTCTTTTGGGAGGCTGCTTCAGAACTGCAGCCAGACTCTTGACCAACTGCTTGTTATTACCACCGATGCAGAACTGGAACTAAAAGATGACCAGAGGTTTGAGCGCATTGATCTTCTGCACAAAACTATGCTGGAGGATTATAATTTCTGTCTTTCTTTCAGCAGGGATGCCAGACTGCTGTCGGTTTCAAAATCTGCCGATAAAAAGGATTCTAAGAATGTTGATGAATTATATGGATTATAAATTAAGCTACTATGAAAAAGATTTTGATTTTGACAATATTGATCACTTTGTTAATGATTCCAGTTAAATCAATGGGGCAGTCAGCAGAAATTCAGCAGCTGATTTTGAATATCGAAAAGCTATCCCAGTTCAAGAAAATTCTCAGTGATATGAAAAAGGGATATGAGCTGCTTTCTGGAGGATACAAAACGGTGAAAGATATGACTGAAGGAAACTTCAGCCTGCATAAAACTTTTCTAGATGCGCTTATGCAGGTAAGTCCAGCGGTGAGGAATTACAAAAGGGTAGCAGAGATAGTGGAATATCAGATTTCAATAGTCAAGGAAAGCCGCAACGGAATGAACCGATTTATAAAAAGCGGAAATTTCAGCGGACAGGAAATAAATTACTTTGAGAAAGTTTACGGAAACCTGCTTAATCAGAGCCTGCGAAATCTCGATGAACTTACGATGGTCATAACAGCTGATAAGCTCAGGATGTCGGACGACGAAAGACTAAAGGCAGTTGACGATATCTATGAGCAGATGCAGGATAAACTGCTTTTCTTAAGAAACTTTAATACTACGTCAAATGTGCTGGCTCTTCAGAGATCAAAAGAGAAAAATGATGTTTATGTCTCAAAGAGTTTTCAGGAATTTAAAGAATAGAATATGAAATGGCTATTAAACAAAAAAGCAGTTTGTGTGATGCTTATCATATTACTGCTTCCCTGCAGAATAATAGCACAGGGACTAGGTGATGATATGACTAGTCTTCATGGGGTTTTAGAACAGCTTTATGATCAAATGATGCCGTTGTGTTCTAATCTTATAGCAGTAGGGCAGGGAATAGCAGGCTTTGGAACTATATGGTACATCGCCTCACGCGTGTGGAGGCATATAGCAAGTGCCGAGCCCATTGATTTTTATCCGCTCTTCCGCCCCTTTGTTATAGGATTCTGCATTATGATTTTTCCGTCGGTCCTGGCACTTATTAACGGAGTTATGAAACCAACTGTTACAGCTACTGCTGCTATGGTAACAGGCTCTAACAATGCAGTTGCTGTTCTGCTTAAAGAGAAAGAAAAAGCAATTAAAGAAACCGATCCATGGAAGATGTATGTCGGGACTGCAGGTACGGGTGATCGTGACAGATGGTATAAGTATACGCATGACGGTGCTGATCCATCGGATGAGAGCATGCTCGCAGGTATAGGCAATGATGTCAAATTTGCGATGGAAAAAGCTTCTTACAGTTTTCGAAATTCGGTTAAGGAATGGCTGAGCGAGGTGCTGAGGGTTTTGTTTGAAGCTGCCGCCTTATGCATTGACACCCTTCGGACCTTTCAGCTGGTGGTGCTTTCCATTTTAGGTCCGCTGGTATTTGGAATCGCAGTATTTGACGGCTTCCAGCACACGCTCACTGTCTGGCTTGCCCGATATATCAATATTTACCTCTGGCTTCCTGTTGCCAATATATTCGGAAGCATAATCGGAAAGATTCAGGAGCTCATGCTCAAGCTGGACCTCTCGCAGGTGCAGGCTACAGGTGACACTTTTTTCAGCAGGACCGACATGTCATATTTAATTTTCATGATAATAGGCATCATAGGCTATTTTACGGTGCCTTCTGTTGCCAATTATATAGTTCATGCAGGCGGAGGAGGAGCCCTGGGTCATAAGGTGACAAGCATGTTTGGCAATTCAGCCAATTCTGTTGTGAGAACCTCTTCAAATGCAGTTGGAATGGCTGCTGATGCGATGGGAGATGCGGATCGGAGAATGACAAGCAGCATGGCTGCGACAGCAGGAAGCAGTCCTTATTTTACTGATAAGGGAAACTATATGAATGACAGGCTTAAAGGAAATTCTAAACAGACTTAATAACAGGAGCATATGTTTACCAAAATGAAAAACATTGATACGGCATTTAGATATGTGAGAGGTTTCACGATGCTTGTAATTGCAGGCTGCATCATAATAAGCTGCTATGCTGTCTATAAAAGTTTCCAGACAGTAAGCCTTATGCAAGATAAAGTATATATTCTGGCAAATGGTAAAGCACTGGAAGCTTACGCTTCGGAAAGAAAAGATAACATTGCTGTTGAAGCAAGGGACCATGTGAAAACCTTTCACAAGTTTTTCTTTACCCTTGATCCTGATGATAAGGTCATTAAAACCAATATCACAAAAGCGCTATATCTGGCAGACGACAGTGCAAAACGGATTTATGATGACCTGAAGGAAAACAATTTTTATTCGGGTATTATATCAGGAAATATCAGCCAGACCATCCAGATTGACAGTGTGAGCATTGATATCCGTGAATATCCCTACCGTTTTAGATGTTATGCCGGACAGAACATTATCCGTACTACCAGTATTTTAAAAAGAAGCCTGCTTACAGAAGGTGCGCTTCGCAATGTATCAAGAAGCGATAATAATCCGCATGGTTTTCTTATCGAGCGGTTTAATACGATTGAAAACAAAGATCTTTCCGCAGAAACCAGAAAATAGAGATTTATGAAATCCTTTTTTATAAGACAGACCGAGCCTTTTGTGTATCACAAGTATTATCTGCTATTGCAGAAAAGGTGGGCAGAAAAAATGAAGAGCGTCACAGATGGGCTCTCTAAAACAAAACTGATCTGGGGACTTCTGTTCTTTACGGTTTTGACATCGGGTTATTTAATTTATAACCTGTATAGGACATTTTATAAACAAGCTGAGGTTTCAACAGCTTCAAAAATTAAGACAATCAATTTAAAAAACTAAAATTATGCAAGAGAAAACATTATCTCCAAAGGAATCTAAAAAGAGAAAGATGCTTTTAATGCTGCCTCTTATAACATTTCCATTTCTGACATTCTTATTCTATTCATTAGGCGGCGGAAGAATGGAATCCAATATGGCAGGGAACGATGAAAGGAAAGGATTCAATTTTAATCTGCCACTGCCTAAATTTAAAGAAGATTCAGCACTGGATAAGATGAGCTATTACGATCAGGCGGCAGTTGATTCGATAAAACTGCGAGAACAGATAAAAAAAGATCCTAACTATATTGATAATAAAGTCTCGGAAGATAAGGCAGATTCTTTTTCCACAAGTGATTTTGAATCCCGCATGGTTCCAAAAAACAGATCAGCTTTTAATTCTCAGTCTTTTCAGGACCGCAATGAAGAGAAAGTTTATGAGAAGCTCAGGGCTCTTGAAAACATAATCAGCCAGCCTGCTGTCCCTGCTTACGGTCAGGACATGAGGGAATTTGAAAATTACGGCACTTCTAGTGGAGAATCGGAAGAGATTAAAAAACTTGAAGGGCTAATGTCGACAATGAGCACGCCTCAGGAACCTGATCCGGAACTTCAGCAATTAGGCGGTATGCTGGAAAATATTTTGGATATACAGCATCCGCAGCGCGTGCAGGAAAGGCTTAAACAAACATCTGAGAGCAAAAAAGGCAAAATATATTCAGTGCAGAAAAAAGAAGCAGAGAATAACATAAGCTCACTTCATCGGAATGCCGATTTGCAGACCTCTTTGAAAACAAATGAATTTTATTCTCTGGACGAAGCACAGCCTGCTGAAGAAATACAAAATTCTATTGAAGCAGTTGTGCATCAGACGCAGACTATTGTCAATGGCTCGATGGTTAAATTAAGACTTACGGATGATATTTTTCTCCAAGGAACAATGATACCCAGAAATACTTTTCTGTATGGTATGGCGGCTTTAAAAGGGGAGAGGCTGGAGGTAAAAATCACAAACATCCAGTACAATAATTCGATATTTCCCGTCGAGCTGGCAGTCTATGATATGGACGGGATTGACGGCATCTATATTCCAGGAGCGATTAACAGGGATGTGGCTAAGGCATCAACTGACAGATCCATTCAGACACTCGGTATTACCGGGATTTCGGATTCTTGGGGTGCACAGGCCGCAGGTATGGGCATCGAGGCAGCCAAAAGTCTGATAAGCAAAAAGGTAAAACTCATAAAAGTGGTTGTAAAGGCAGGGTATCAGGTGCTGCTGTATGATGAAAAACAAAAGAATTTAAAACCTTAAAAGAGAGAAAGTATGAAAAGAGCGAATTATTTGTTTTTAATCAGCTTGCTGCTGGTTTGTGTTTCAGTTAATCCACAGTCAAACGCAAGGGAAACTGTCTTTTACGAAGACCAGTATAAAAATCTACAAGTAGGTTTTTCTAAAACCACAAGCATTATTTTTCCTTATACAATCAAGAGCATAGATATAGGAAGCGCAGAAGTGCTTGTACAGAAAGCAAAAGGAGTTGAGAATATACTACTTGTAAAAGCTGCTAAACAGCATTTTTTTCAGACCAATCTGACAGTTGTAACTTCTGACGGGAAATTGTATGTTTTTGTACTGAATTATGACGATTCCTGCCCTGACTTAAATTTTAAGGCTGAAAATGCAGTGGCTGCAAGCAGGGATGTTCTGTTTTCTTTAGAAAACGAAAATCAGAAAAGAATTGAACAGTGTGCTTTGACTGCATATTCCAAAAAGAAAAAAATCAGTGGTCTAAAAAAATCAAAGTATCAGATCAGACTGGAGGTGAACGGGATCTTTATCCAGCAGGATGTTTTGTATCTGCGTATTGTTTTTGAAAACAAATCAAAGATTAACTACGATATTGATCAGCTCCGTTTTTTTATCAGAGACCAGAAGAAGTCCAAACGTACCGCGTCGCAGGAAATTGAACTGCAGCCTTTGTACGCGACTTCATCTTCTTCTGTAATTCCTTATAAATCTGAAATAATAAAAGTTTATGCTCTGGAGAAATTTACCATCCCGGAGAATAAGTATCTGACACTTCAGATGATTGAAAAAAACGGCGGAAGACATTTGGAAGTGGATATTAATAATAATCTGACTGATAAGGTAATTCCGATTACAGAATTAAGCAGTGACACTTTTAAGCTTTAAAATAAATTATGATAATCAATTTAGCTGACACTGAAATGATGCTGTCATTTGCTGAGGAAATGGCTTATAACGGCCATCGATTTGCCGCATTTAATACCGATGAGGTGACTGATACCGACACAATTGAGTTTTTTAGAAATCCCTTGGATGCGAAGGAGTACTGTTTGGTTATGAACAATGATGCGAATTATTTTCATAGCCTGCCGATTGAATCAGTTATCGACGACTTGCGAGCAGTTTTGAATAGCGGGGCAGATACTTCCGAAAATGAAGCAATAGAACTTACTGGATTTGCCAAAAGGGAAATAGATAGGAGAGAAATTTTAGAAAATAATTTAAATGAAAACGCAATGAATGAGAAAAATTTAGAATACCTGAAAGACCAGTTAAAATATACTGGATTTGGAGAAACGTTCGATGCTGAACTGCGAGAGAACATAATGAAGGGAGATAAGGAATTTAAAATTATGCACACCGGCATTATGAACAATGGTCTGCCAAATAAGGATACCTTAACTGTAGAATTAAATTTCAAAAGGTCTGAGCAGACAGATATATACTTTTTTAATTCCTATCATGTCAATCTTCAGAAAGAAGAAAACAAACCTGGTCTGGAACAGACCTTTTACATCAACAAAGACAGCGCCAGCATTACAATGAAAGAGGCTTATAATTTGATGGAAGGCAGATCTGTCAATAAAGATCTTAAAAACAAAGAAGGGGAGAGCTATAATTGCTGGCTGAAAATCGACTTTAAACAATCTGACAATGGTAATTTTAAGCTGAACCAATACCATCAGAATTATGGGTATGATTTGGAAGCAAGTCTGGCAAAACATTCAATCAAAGAGCTCAATACTCCGCATTATAAAGAAGACCTTTTAAATTCCCTTAAAAAAGGAAATCTTCAGTCAGCGACTTTCCTTGTTAGCGGTGTTGAAAGTAAAATGTTTGTGGAGGCAAATCCCCAATTTAAGACTGTCAATGTTTATGATGCAAATCTTCAGAGAATCAACCATCGAGAGAGCAAGGAAGAAAAAAAGGCTGAATCTCAAAAAGAATCAGTTTCTAAAGATCACAAACAGAGTCCAGATTCAGATGAAGGGGATTGGGGGAGGAAAGATAATAAAGTAAATAAAAGAAAATCTCCTTCACTTTAAAATTATGGAAACTTTAAAGCCTTTATCGGATTTTTTCACCGCAATAAAGAATGATTATCGGATCAGTCCAATGCATATTGCCATTTATGCGGCTTTACTGCAGTTCAGATCCGTTAAGGGCTTTATTAATCCAATTTTTGTCTTTAGCTCGGAGATTATTGTTATTGCTAAAGTTTCTTCAGCAAATACGTATCATAAATGTGTCCAGGAACTTCATCAGTATGGATATATAAAGTATAGACCATCTTTTAAAAAAAATCGTGGAAGTGAAGTATATTTTTTGTTTTCAGCTGACGCGGACATCTAAAGATTCTGCAATTAATAATTTTATGAAATTGTACTATGAATGAAATTGTAACCAAGGAAGATCTGAGACAGTTTGGTCTTCTTCTAGTAGATAAAATACAGGCTTTATTTAAAGATAAGGATTCTGGACGGAAAGAAACTTTGGAACCAGAGTGGATTAAAAGCAAGTCTGTGAGAAAACTGCTTGATATTTCAGCAGGTTCAGTACAGAATCTTAGAACAAGCCAAAAAGTCCGTTTCAAAAAAGTGCTTGGGTCGTACTACTATAATAAAGAAGATCTTCAAAAATTATTTGATGATGATAAACACTAAGAGATTAAAAGAAAGCTTTATAATGAGTTATCTGTCAATGTATAGTAATGATCCTAAACTAAATGTCTGGCATCTATCAATTTTGACAGCAATACTAGGATTAGGCTATAGGCAGGGCCAAAGAAGAAGGATTAAAGTCAGCCGCAGTAAAATTATGGAGCTGTCACATGTCAATACGCTGCCGACTTATCATAAGTATTTTAAACAGCTTCAGGATTTAGGATACATTAAGTACACCCCATCTTATCATCCAGGATATAAAAGCGAAGTTAAGTTGTGTAAAAGGAGGCTATCTCAAAATATTTGAGATAGCCTCTTTTAATTTTAAATATATTTTTAAATTTATTGATCACGAAGAAATGTTGTATTTCTTTTTGATTGCCTGAATTTCCTTTTCGAGCCTGCTGAGAACCGCCAAATCAGGTTTAGATATTTTGGATCCAGTTTTATTGAGTTTTTTATTGAGAATGGACATTTCACGACCAATTGTTACCTGCTCAGTTATTGCGTACGCCTCTGTCTGCTTTACTGAGGAATGGCCGAGCAGTTCTTTAACTACGTTTATAGGAACATTGTTATTGAGCGTGACTGTGCTTCCAAAAGTACGCCGTGCCATATGCGTGTTTAATGTAAAAGGAAAGCCGCACAAGACTGCCACCTCTTTTAGATATTCATTCATTTTCTGATTGGATGAAACAGGGAGTACGGTTCCACGCTGGATACACAGAGGATGTTCTTTATATTTTTCAACTATTTTCAGTGCTTGGGGAAGAAGAGGGACATTAAAAGATGAGTTTGTTTTTTGTCTTTCGGACATAATCCATAGATTTCCATCAATGCCTTCTTTGATATCAGTTTTCTTTAATTGATATGCGTCTATGTAAGCCAGTCCAGTGTAGCATTGGAAGACGAATACATCCCTTACGACATTGAGTCTGTCAGTTGTGAAATAATGTCTTTCCAGTTCGTACAATTCCTGTGTGGTGAGTGGTTTTTTTACCAGTTTTGTTTTACGTCCCTTAAAGTTCTTAAATGGGTCCTTGGTGATTAATTCCTTATCAATGGCGCGGATTACAATCTTTTTGAAATTTGCAATATACTTTAGGGTGGTGTTGTTGCTGCAGTCGCGGACTGTTCTCAGGTAAAATTCAAAGTCCTTAACGAACTCAAGATTTAAATCTGTAAATTCAATATTATCTTTCTTGAATTTGAATTTAATAAAGGCTGTTAAATGATTTTTAGTAATAGTAAACCGATCAAGCGTGCCTTTAGCATATCCTTTTCCCAGAAGCGCCTTCATTTCATCGTTGTGTTTTTGAAATTCTTCAAGGACCTTAACTCTTGGAGCTATTCTTCCAAGAACGTGATCCATAATTTTCTCAGCGGTTATAGATTTACCGCTGTACATCATTTCGGTTTTGATTTCATTGATTTTTAAAGTCAGTGAATCCAGAAAGAAGTTTAAAGATTTTGCATCTTCTTTTAAGCCGACTGCGCGTTCAGCTTTCTGATCCCATCGGGTGATGTCCCATTTTCTTTTAGTGGACGCCTCCTTTGGAATGCTGTCTACGGTTATTCTGAAATAAACCGTTCTAATTTTACTTTCATTGCGGGGTATTTTCAAAAAGAAAACCAACCCAAAACTGTTCTCCAACATAATTCAGTCTTTTAGATTAATAAATGTAGAATTATAGCGTCAAAAAAACAAGTCGTTAACCTCCTTAATCCCTGTGTTTATAAGGGATTTGTTCAATTTCTGTGGCACATTTTCCAGTCACATAAAAGT
Organism: Flavobacterium fluviatile; assembly: GCF_010645065.1. Classification (GTDB taxonomy): domain Bacteria; phylum Bacteroidota; class Bacteroidia; order Flavobacteriales; family Flavobacteriaceae; genus Flavobacterium; species Flavobacterium fluviatile. The sequence continues at coordinate 395,916 of NZ_JAADZW010000001.1, forward strand.
GCCACGATTTTGCCACAGACATTTTGTTAGGTTTTAAAAAATTTGAAAAGCAGTATAAATGAAAAAAGCCTGCGAATCTTAGGATTTGCAGGCTTTACCACGTTTTTTGCGGGTTTTTGAAAAGATTGAAAAACTTTCGTTTCGGCTTCTTTTACCCTTTTTGTGGGGAGAGCAGGATTCGAACCTGCGAAGTTCACACAGCAGATTTACAGTCTGCCCTCGTTGGCCGCTTGAGTATCTCCCCGATCTCAGCATCATGCGCTTTGTTGTTCTAAGCGGTTGCAAATATAGCAACGTTTTTGGTGTTTGCAAACAAAAATTGAACTTAATTTAAAGTTATTTTTTAATTCATTGGTTGTGAATAAAATATAAGTTGAAATTTTTTTGCTGTTTTCTTTAACCTATCTAAACAACTCAGGTAATTTTCGGTCCTCCAAATAAAATGCCTTACAATTTAACTAAATTTTTATAAAGCACTACATCGCTTTTTATCAAAAAATAAAACTTTATTGAAAGACAAACTCAAAATGTATTATGCCGCTTTATTACTTTAAGTATTTTAACGTTTATCCATGCTGTTTATCGGTTAAATTTCTTCCAAAATAGGCTTACTCTTATTTTAGTAGTATTAAAATGATATTTTTAATATTAAAAGTCCCATGAAAAAAATATTCCTCACTCTAATCATAATTATTTCAGATATTATTCTGGCACAGATACCAATTCAGGAATTCAATTTTAATGGTACATTACATAATACAAAAAATACTATATCTTTTACAGGGGCAGAAAATTACGTTCCGGACCGAATGGGAAATGAAAAAAGCGCTCAAAGGCTAACAAATAAGGCTTTGGAGGCTGTAATTGACAATCTTCCACAGAAATACGCTTCCAGAACAATAACTATCTGGGTTAAGATGAATGATATTTCTACTCCGAATTATATTTGGGGATATGGTTCAGCGTATAACGCCCAATACTTTGGACTGCTGCAGCAAGGAACTACAACTTCAAACTCTGATTTAAGCTTAGCCGGATGGGGCTCATCAAATGATCTTATTGTGAATGTTCCTTTGATTAAAAATATATGGTACCAATACAGCATTACTTTTGATGGCACGATTTCAAAAATATACAGAAATGGCGAATTACTAAAGTACATCAAAGGCATGTCCCGTGATACAAAAGGGACAATTTTCAGATTAGGCGAGATAAATACAACAATAGGTGTGAATGCTGATATTGATGACTTGAAAATTTATAATGTTGCCCTTTCTGATAAAGAAATATATGATTTATATGAATCTTCAAAACAACCTGCTACAACTTTAGCCAGTAACACAAAAGAAATTGTAGTTAACAAAGAAAATGAAAAAATACACTCAGATTTAGCAACGCCAATCATAAAACCAACTGTCTTAAGTTCAAAAAAAATAGAAATATTTTCTCAGGGACAAAAAATACTAAGCAATAATGTTCAGGATATAAATCTAAACCAGCTTCCGGAAGGTACTTATCTATTGAAAGTTTCCAATCTCCCATCTAAAAAAGTTACATCTAAATAGACTCTTCAATTATCAGATTTTTTCGGAAGGGAAACAAGAAAGGCTATCCTTTACGAATAGCCTTCCTCTTTTTTATTCAGTTTTAAAAAATTGTAATTAAAAAAAAACAGAAATAAAATAATCTTTAATGTATTTTAAAAAGTAAAAATTTTACGAATTTTAAGATTTACTTCTTTAACTTATGTCTTTTAAATAATTCATCCGTATAATTCAGCAACAATCAATCAATTTCACGGCTTATCCTTTGGTTTTGCAATGTATCTTATAGAAAGTTTTCAATTATTATTTCTCATTTCCATAATCATTTTTCATAATCGAAATAAACAATTCTACTATTTAACCTTTGGTGTTACTATCTTTTTCCTGAAGTCGAAACATACAAATAAATCATTTGCCCATTGCTTTTAGTCATATAATTAAAAACCATAAAAAGATGAGCGACAAATTTTTTAATTTTTCTCAAAAAAGTCATTTTTTAGGTTAATAAATCAGTGAAAGAAATCAGTCATCAAACCGATAAAATAAAATGTATCTTATTGATTTCTAGGTTGTAAAATTAATTAATTTTTTTAAAGGCAAGTGTTAAAAAGTGTTATTTTTTATTTTTTTCAGTGTTATTATTTCAGCTATTTGCTCCAGAAAAAAGACTTCCCGGGAATTGAGTAGGTAAAAATGTAAAAATGACTTATTTTTACACTATAATTTAAAAATCAAAAGAAATATATACATGGATTGGAAAACTGTCAGAGAATTCGAAGATATAACATATAAAAAATGCAATGGTGTAGCAAGAATCGCTTTTAACAGACCAAATGTCAGGAATGCTTTTCGCCCAAAAACTACATCAGAATTATACCAGGCTTTTTACGATGCACAGGAAGATACGTCAATAGGGGTGGTTTTATTATCTGCAGAAGGTCCTTCAACAAAAGACGGAATCTATTCTTTTTGCAGCGGAGGAGATCAAAATGCACGCGGACATCAGGGCTATGTGGGAGATGACGGACAACACCGTTTAAATATTCTTGAAGTACAGCGATTAATCCGTTTTATGCCAAAAGTTGTAATTGCAGTTGTACCGGGCTGGGCAGTTGGCGGCGGACATAGCTTACATGTAGTCTGCGATATGACGCTTGCAAGCAAAGAACATGCTATTTTTAAACAAACTGACGCAGATGTAACCAGTTTTGACGGTGGATACGGATCAGCTTACCTGGCTAAAATGGTTGGTCAGAAAAAGGCACGTGAAATCTTCTTTTTAGGAAGAAATTATTCGGCTCAGGAAGCTTTCGAAATGGGAATGGTAAATGCCGTGATTCCTCATGATGAACTCGAAGCAACCGCATACGAATGGGCGCAGGAAATCCTTCAAAAATCTCCAACGTCTATAAAAATGCTAAAATTTGCCATGAACCTTACTGATGACGGAATGGTTGGTCAGCAGGTTTTTGCAGGCGAAGCAACCCGACTGGCTTATATGACTGAAGAAGCAAAAGAGGGAAGAAATGCCTTTTTAGAAAAGAGGAAGCCGAATTTTGGCGAAAACAAATGGCTTCCATAGATTAAAAAAACTGTTTCAGGTTTCAAGTTTAATGTTACACGTTCTGTAAAAAAAACCTGAAACCTGAAACCTGAAACTAAATAAACTAAAAAAACAGAATGAAACACTGGATCGAAGCCGCCAGATTGCGCACATTACCTTTATCAGTTTCCGGAATCATAGTAGGAAGCATTTATGCCTTATCTAATCCAACCGAAACTATCAATACACCAACAGAAGTATTCAGCTGGAAAGTTTTTGGCTTTGCACTTTTAACAACACTGGGTTTACAGATTTTATCCAATTTCGCAAATGATTACGGAGATGGAGTAAAAGGCACTGATAATGCCGACAGAGTAGGCCCTCAAAGAGCTATCCAAAGTGGTGTAATAACACCGCAGGCTATGAAAAAAGCAATTGTAATCACTTCATTACTAACACTTTTGTCTGCAATTATCCTGATATACTTTGCTTTTGGAGAAAATAATTTTGGGTATTCTATCTTTTTCTTACTATTGGGAGTCGCAGCAATTGCTTCGGCAATTCGTTATACAGTTGGTAATTCTGCTTATGGCTATAAAGGGTTTGGAGATGTATTTGTTTTCGTTTTCTTCGGACTTGTAAGTACTTTGGGCGTTAATTTTCTGCATACCAAAGAAGTTGATCCGCTGTTGATTTTACCGGCCATATCAATTGGCTTATTAAGCGTGGGAGTTTTAAACCTGAATAATATGCGTGATGAAGAGTCAGACAGAAAATCAGGAAAGAACACTATTGTAGTCCAGATAGGCGGAACACAAGCTAAAATTTATCACTTTTCATTAATTATTGCTGCAATGCTTTTAGTGATTATTTTTGCTGTTTTAAGCAATTATCGATTTGATCAGTATCTTTTTCTAGTGGCGTATATACCTTTAACTAAACATTTAATTACCGTTTATAAAAATCAGAATCCTAAACTGTTAGATCCGGAATTAAAAAAACTGGCACTGAGCACTTTTTTACTTTCTGTATTATTAACAGTTTGTATGATTTCATTGATTTCAGACATTATTGTAAATCTTTTTTTAGGAGGAAGATAATTGTTTCACTTTAAAATTTATCAAAATGAAAATTACATTTTACGGTCATGCATCTTTAGCAATCGAAGTAGGAGGAAAAAATATTATAGTTGATCCGTTTATTACTGCAAATCCGGAAGCGGCATCAATAAATTTACAAAACTTAAAGGCAGATTATATTTTATTGACACACGCACATAACGACCACATTTTGGATGTTGAGGCTCTCGCACAACTAACCAATGCAGTGATTGTATCAAATGCAGAAATTGCTGAGTATTACAATAAATTAGGATTTAAAACGCATCCAATGAACCATGGAGGAAGCTGGAAATTCGATTTTGGAAAAGTAAAATATGTCAGTGCTATTCACTCAAGTTCTTTTCCTGACGGCACATACGGAGGAAATCCCGGAGGTTTTGTAATCGAAGGCGAACACAAAAACATCTATATCGCCGGAGATACAGCATTGACAATGGATATGAAACTGATTCCTTTGCGAACAAAACTGGATTTAGCCATTTTACCTATCGGAGATAATTTCACGATGGATGTTGAAGATGCCATTATTGCTTCTGATTTTATAGAATGCGACAAAATCCTGGGTTATCACTATGACACATTTGGTTATATCAAAATCAATCATGAAGAAGCAATCCGCAAATTTTTTGATAAAGGAAAGGATTTAATGCTTCTGGAAATAGGGGAGTCAATCGAACTTTAAAATCGTTTTTTCATTTATAAGAAGCTCTTTCCTGCTCTCCGCTTAATCTTTTGTGGCGAACCCCGCCACAAAAGGATAACGCTTCGATCAGGGCTAGGGCTTTAGTTTTCATAAGAAGTTTAATTTCTTTAGAAAAAAACATACAATCCACGCAACAAGTGGTACAATTTATTCAAAAATCTAAAACAAAAACAATGTCTAAGCAATTTGCATCATTAGGAATTTCAGCACCAATTTTAAAAGCATTAAGCGAACTGAACATTGTTGAACCAACCGAAATTCAGCAAAAAACAATTCCGCTACTTTTATCTGAAACTCATGATCTGGTAGGCTTAGCCAAAACCGGAACCGGAAAAACTGCTGCTTTCGGACTGCCTTTATTACAATTAATCGACACAAAATCATCTTTTGTCCAGGCTGTCATATTAGCACCAACAAGAGAACTTGGACAACAGATTTTTAAGAATCTGGAAGATTTTTCAAAGCATATTCCAAATATTTCTATCGCATCTGTTTGCGGTGGAATCCCAATAAAACCTCAAATCGAACGGCTTACGAATCCAACACATATTGTTGTGGCAACTCCCGGACGTTTAATTGATTTGATTCAGCGAAAAGCAGTCGATTTAAAACAAACCCAATATTTGGTTTTAGACGAAGCAGACGAAATGGTTGCGATCCTAAAAGAGAGTCTGGACGAAATCATTGCAGAGCTTCCTAAAAAACACCGTACAGTATTGTTTTCCGCAACTCTGCCGGGAACTATCAAACAGCTAATTCAGAATTATTTAAACAAAAATGTAGTTCAGATTAGCGCCAATATGGAAACAGTTGGCAACCAGGGAATAGACCATGAATACATTGTAGTTGATCCTATTGAAAAATTAGATGTTCTGATGCATTTTTTAAATTCAAAAGAGGGAGAACGTGGTATTATTTTCTGCAAAACTAAAGCTGCAGTTAATAAACTGGCTAAAAATCTGGCTATAAACCGTTTTTCATCTGGCGCGCTTCACGGCAGTTTGTCACAGGGAATCCGTGACAGAATTATGGAGCAGTTTCGTGAAGGGCATATCAATATTTTAGTTGCAACTGATTTGGCAGCAAGAGGAATCGATGTAAAAGAAATTTCTTATGTTGTAAATTATCATTTGCCTGACACTTACGAAAATTATGTCCACAGAAGCGGGAGAACTGCAAGGGCAGGAGCAAAGGGACTTTCTCTGACAGTTTTACAACAGGAAGAAGTTGCTGAAATTGCAGAATTTGAAAGAGAGCTGGGTTTGAAATTTACTGAATTCAAAAAACCTACTACAATAAGTCTTGAAGAAAACAACACATTGCTCTGGGCAAAACAAATTTTTAAAACAAAACCAAATCACGATATTTCAGATGAATTGAAAACAAAAATCAAAACTGTTTTTCATCATCTTACAAAAGACGAGCTAATTGAAAAATTACTGGCGAATTATGTTTTACAGAATAAAGTTGAAATAACTGAAAAGCCTGCCAAAAAGTTCAAAAAATAGCAATTTCAAATTTAAAATTTCAACCTAAATAGTCTTTGTAACAATATCGATATAGTTAAAAAAATCTGTTAAAAATATGAAAAGTAATGTTTTTATTGGTTTAAAAAACTAATTAATGTTGTACTTTTAAGAGGTGATTTTTTATTAAACCTACATAAAATATAATATATGAACATAGTTATCATTGGAGGCGGTTTTGCAGGATTGAATCTGGCAAAAGAACTTCTAAATCATCCTGAAATACAAGTAACACTTGTAGATAAAAATAATTACAATTTTTTCCCACCCCTTATATATCAGGTTGCTACGGCATTTTTAGAACCTTCAAGTATCAGTTATCCGTTTAGGAAGTTTTTTGCCGGAAAAAAGAATCTTCAGTTTCGTTTAGGTGAATTATTATCAGTTGTTCCGGCGGAAAACAAAGTAATTTTGAATAACGGTGAATTATCATATGACCACCTGGTTTTTGCAACAGGTGCCGAAACCAGTTATTTTGGTATGGAAAACGTGATGAAAAATGCCATTCCGATGAAAACTTTAAATGATGCCATCGTAATGCGAAATACATTGCTTAAAAATCTGGAAAAAGCAGCAATCTGCAAAGAAATCCGTAAGCGTCGTAAATTACTGACTATTGTTGTAGCCGGTGGAGGACCGACAGGAGTAGAGGTTTCAGGGATGTTTGCAGAGATGCGAAAAAATATTCTGTTAAAGGAATATCCAGAATTAGAAACTACAGCAAGTAATATTTATTTGGTTGATGGAGGAGACGCACTGCTTGCACCAATGAGTGAGGCTTCTCAAAAAGATACTTTAGAGGCACTTACAAAATTAGGTGTTGTTGTTAAATTGAACAGCAAGGTAACAGATTACGTAGATGACACTGTGTATTTTGAAAATGGAGAAACAATTAAGACTAAAAATTTAATATGGGCTGCAGGTGTTACTGCAAAAATATTTGAAGGAATGCCAGCCGAAAGTTATGGCCGCGGAAGAAGAATGGCTACTGACGCTTTTAACAAAGTGAATGCTACAGAAAATATATATGCTATCGGTGATACAGCTATTTTAACTGCTGATAAAAACTTCCCTGATGGCCATCCTCAGGTAGCGCAGGTTGCCATACAACAAGGAATAAACCTGGCTAAAAACTTCAAAGCAACACTTCATAACAAACCGCTTAAACCTTTTATTTACAATGATAAAGGCTCTATGGCGATTATAGGAAAAAACAAAGCTGTAGTTGATTTGCCAAATCCTAAATGGCATTTCAAAGGATTCTTTGCCTGGTTTATCTGGCTATTTGTCCATTTAATTTCATTGATTACTTACAGAAACAGATTAAATACATTTTACAACTGGATGGTTGCTTATTTTGCAAGAGACCAGTCTCTTAGAATGATCATCAGACCAGATAAAAAATAGCTATAAAAAAAATCCGGAATTTAGAAATTCCGGATTTTTTTTTTATTAATGACCAATCTTAATTTCATCTCCAGATATTGCTATTTTTTGTTTTATAAAACGTTTTCCAATATTCAGAATTATAAATGCCAAAATAGTGGTAGATGTCATAATGACAACCATTGGCACAACAGAATCCTTAACAAATATACCGACAGCAAACGAAGCTAAAGCACCTAAACCAAGCTGGATTGCCCCCATAAGAGCAGAAGCGCTTCCGGCATTTTTAGCAAAAGGAGCAATCGTAAGTCCGGCGGTATTAGGATTTGAGATACCAAGGCAGCCTAGAAACAGAAACAACATCCCGATAGTTCCGTACAATCCCAAAAGATTATTCAATGAAAGAATCAAAAAAAGGATACTTATTACCGACTGTGCAATTAAAGCACAAAATATCATCTGCTCACTCGAAAATTTCTTTAATAAAACCGAATTTAACTGACTGGAGCCAATAAAACTTACAGACATAAAAGCAAAAATCCAACCGTATGTTTTAGCATCAACATGGTAAATATCCATAAAAACAATAGGAGAGGCCGCTACGTATGAAAATAATCCGGAAAAAGCGATTGAACCTGTAAACGCATAAGTAAAAAATTGCGGATTTTTAAGCACTTTTAAAAAGTTTGTAATAATTGGTTTTGGCTTTAATGAAATCGAAGTGTCCGGTTTATAAGTATTTGGCAAACCTATTTGAGACGCTGCAAGAATAGCAATACCCATGCACATTAATATTAAAAACACGAAATGCCAGCCATAATCTTCGGTTACATAGCCGCCGATTGTAGGCGCCAACATTGGTGAAAGTCCGAGAACAAGCATCAGCAATGAAAAAACTTTAGGAATATCTTTCACGGGAAACAAATCCCTAACCATAGCAACAGAGGCTACCGTCGCGGCACAACTGCCAACTGCCTGTATGAACCGAAGAAGTATAAATGTATCGATATCCGCAACATACACACATCCCAAAGAAGCCAGAATATAAACCATCAAACCTGCGAATAAAGGTTTTTTTCGACCAAACCGGTCTAATAATGGACCATACAGCAGCTGCCCTGCAGAAATTCCGATAAAATAACTGGACAAACTCATAGAAACTTTCGCAACAGTAGTATTTAAATCTGCAGCTATCCCTGAAAATCCAGGCAGATACATGTCGATTGAAAATGGACCAAGAGCGGTTAAAGAGCCTAAAATCAGTATTAATTTGAAATATTTTTTTGTTGTCATTTTCTTAAAATATCACTATAAATTTCATGCAAAGATAAATATTTACTATCTTGTTATCTATAATAATTAATTTTTGTTCAAAAATGGTTATTATGTAAGTTTTTAAAAAAGTTTTAGAAACGATAAACTAAAAAATTATAAACATGAAAAAAATCACCTTATTCCTGACTCTTATTTTTTCAACAATTTCATTTGCTCAAACCATAACATCAAAAATTGAAGATGTGAACACTGGTCAGTATGAACTTCTTAAAAAAGTGAATGAATATTATCCTGATATTACACTTAACAAATCGATAACAAATTTTTATGCGGACGGAAAGATTATTGATTCACAACAGGAATTTAATTTAAAGGGTACCAAATTCTCAAGTTATAAATTAGGTATTGAACCAGACAACAAAAAATTAATATTTGAATATGTTTCATCAGAAACCGGAAAAATTTACGGTGACGTTTCAATTTTCAAAGGCAATGTTTTAAGAACAACTTTTAATGAACAAAGAAATGAAATTGAAGTTTCACTAAATGGAAAAGCTGTTTATTCGAAAAAGATTTAATAATCAACAAAAGCATTAAAAAAATAATGCTTTTTAATTTGAATCAAATTGAATCATAATTTATATTATGTAAAATAGAAAATAAATTATCTCCTCTGTGCTAAAAAATGATTTACTTGATATTAAAAAAATTAACTATACAAAAATTATCCTGTGTCGAATATTACAGAATATTTAATATAAAGACAATGAGCAAAATACGAAATCAAAATCTTTTAATTATTAGAAATTTTTGTAAAAAAATAAGAATTGTATAAATCAATCGTTTTGCTCATACAATATCGTATAATGATTTATTTATTTTATTATTTTTACATTTGACTATATTAAATTTATTATGAATACAATTGCTGAACATATTGCAGATTTTTTAAAAGAATATCCGCCATTTGATAATTTGACCTTTCAGGAACTTTTTAATATTGCAACCAATATTCGTGTAATAAATTTAGAAAAACACGCCGTATTGTTTCAAAATAATGATTTACTTCATGATAGCTTTTATGTGGTATCATCTGGAACTATCAATCTTACAACCATTGCAGATGCTGAAGAAACTATTATAAATAAATGTCATGAAGGTGATATTTTTGGTTTACGTCCTTTTTTTGCAAAAAACAATTATATGATGACAGCCAAAGCACGAGAAGAAAGTATTGTTTATGCTATTCCTATTGCTGCTTTCAGGCCGTTTGTTGCCAATAATTCGGATGTATTAAATTTTTTATTGGAAAGTTTTGCAATCAATTCACGCCACACTAAAGACAATGTAAATTCCGGAAATAAATTGGCTTCTGATAATGGATTTTATTCTGATACACAATCAGAACTGCAATATATACAGTCACTTAGTTATAATAACGCACCTTTAACAACCACAGCTGATAAAATTGTAAAAGATGTTGCACTCTTAATGACTGATTCTATGGTTGATAATATTGTAGTGTGCGAAAACAATAATCCAATTGGCATTCTGACTGACGCTGATTTATCCTCAAAAATAGCTACAGGCCGTTATCCAATCACCGAGACTATAGATAAAATCATGTCATCGCCTGTCGTTACGGTGATAGAAAATGTTTCTTTGGCAGAAGCACAATTATTAATGCTGAAACATAATGTTACACATCTCTGTGTTACGAAAGACGGAACCAACAAATCAGCAGTTAAAGGAATTATTTCTGAACATGACTTAATTGTAGCTCAGGCCAGTAATCCAGGTGTGTTAATTAAGGAAATTAAAAGATCTCAATTACCAAAAGATTTAAAGCAGATTCGGGACCGATTATCTGATTTGATTCAGAACTCAATACAAAAAAACATTTCAATTTCGCACGTATGCAATATTGCCAACGAAATAAATCTTGCGCTGATAAAAAGGGCAGTTGAATTAACTATTTTGGATTTGGGCTCCCCTCCTGCCCGTTTTGCGTGGCTAAGTATTGGAAGTCAGGGTAGAAAAGAACAGCTTCTGCTTACGGATCAGGACAGTATATTAATTTTTGAAGATGTTACTCCCGAAAAGTACAGAGAAGTAAAAGATTATTTTTTAAGATTAGCCAAAAGAACTACATCATTGCTGGAAAAAGTAGGCTATGAATATTGTCCAAATGGCCATATGGCAAGTAATATGCTATGGTGTAAATCCTTGACTGACTGGATTAAACAGTATAATAGCTGGATGAATACTCCAGGTGAAAACAGTAATGACTTAAGCAGCATTTTCTTTGATTATGAAATTGTTTTTGGCGAACCAAAAATTGAAGAAGCTATTGAAAATGTCATTTTTAAAAATGCAATTAATAATCCTTTGTTTTTTGACTTTTTAGGAAATGATGCTTTAAAACGGAATTCACCATTGAGTTTTTTCAAAAAATTCATCTTAGAGGAAGAAGGACCTCATAAAATGAAATTTGACATAAAAACGAGAGCATTAATGCCTCTAATCGATTCTGCAAGACTGTTGATACTAAGTTCAAATATTAAAGGAATCAATAACACTTATTTAAGATTTAAACAACTTGCTATTTCAGACTCTAAAAATGCTGAGATATATTTAAGCTGTGCGGAAGCGTTTCTGACGTTATTAAAATTCAGAACAGTTGAAGGGTTGAAAAATGACGACTCAGGTCAATATATAAATATTAAAGAATTATCGAAAACAGATAAAGAGAAATTAAAAAATGCATTGGCTCCAATGCGTGATTTAGAGGAATTAATTAAAAGTAAATTTCAACTTACACAATTTTCATAATATGCTGGACTGGCTGAAAAACATTAATAAAGACTATCCTGACTTTTGGAAAAACTACATTAGTAAATTCGAAACTAAGCCTAATAGATTTGTAGTCGTATCAACCGAAACTTCAGGACTTAATCCCTTAAAAGATGTTATTTTATCTTTGGGGTCTTTTGCTGTTATGGATGACAGTATCGTAATCCAGGATAATTTCGAAGCGGTTTTACTGCAATATAAATATTTGCATGACAATGGCCTTTCAAATGAATTTATAATCGACAGTAAAATGAAAAAGCTTCACGAAAATGAAGCTCTGCAGGCTTTTATCGATTATCTTGGAAATGCAGTTTTGGTTGGTCATCATGTTAATTTTGACATTGAAATGATAAATGCTGCATTAGAAAGACTTGATTGCGGAAGATTAAAAAATGAAGCACTGGATATTGATGTTATGTATCGAAAATTACATGATATTAATGACAAGCAGTTTTCTTTGGATGATTTATGCGAAATATTTAAAATTCCAAAAAGCGACAGAAACTCATCCGCAGATGATGCTTATAAAATAGCCTTATTGTTTTTAAAGCTAAAATCCAGATTAGGTATCAAACAAGTAAGCCCATAATAAATATTTTTTGATTTTGATAGTGAATCGCGGCAATTCGGAAAGATCTTTTATTTTCTCTCTTCCGTTTAGAAATGAATGTTCTGCCAAAAAATCAAACTGAACAATTTCACCTTCTGATTCATTTTACTAATAGTTTTAAAAGGAGGTTTTTTAGGTTTCCTAACAAGTAAGAGAACCTGCCTTCAATCGATCAGCTAATTCAGAAGAAAAAACCTTGTTTTCCCAATAAATTCATTGAGCGTTTAGAGAATTTAGTAAAATTTGGAGACAATATTCTCTTTCCATAGGATATTTAGCGGTGATGTAATATCTTTAAATAAAATTCCTTCTTCAGGAAAGCCCTGAATATCATGTATATAATTTCCTGAGTTCATTTTTTTTTATTTTTATGTTATTTTTTGCTTGTACATCTCACATTTATCCCTATATTTGCACCCGCTAACAGCAATCAACGAAGCTACAAAAAATTAGCTTGTTGAAAACAAAAAAGGCCTCGTGGCGCAACTGAATAGCGCATCTGATTACGGCTCAGAAGGTTACTGGTTTGAATCCAGTCGAGGTCACTCTTAAAAAAACGTTAAAACATCAGTTTTAGCGTTTTTTTTATACTTTTTCACATAATTTAACCCACTTTAACTCATAATGTGAATGGTTTGTAAATCCAATTAAGTTAAGGATCAAGTTCAAAAGTTGGGGATTAGGCAAAAAGATTGGATAATCTGAACAAAAGAAATCAATTTTCCTTACTCCTCTAAATTGAGATCTAAACGCTTTTATTTTTGCATTAAAAGATTCAGCAGAAGTATTTGTACTTCTATTCTCAAAGTAATTTAAGATAGACCGGTAATTAAAAGTTATATGATTGTTGTTCCACTGAAACAAAAAAAATGGCTTGTTCCACTATTCTCTTATCTGATATTAATAATTGTCGTTCTGTAAAGGCTATAGATTGATTTATCCACCGACATAACAAACCACAAAAAAACCTTAAAAAGCATACGACTTAAAAGGCTTTGTATACGGTTCACAATTCTTAACAAAACAATCTACAATTTCTTTTCATACTCTCCAATCTTTTTTCTATGTAAAAAAACATAACAACAAATTGGACGATTAGAAAAATCCCGAAGATATTTTTGTTAAGGCTTTCATATACAAGTGAAATGATAAAAAAAAGTATGCCATTGAATAATGACATCCTAAATAAAACTATGGCAGCAAGTCTGTTAGAATATTGCCAGTTGGAAAGATTCTTCATGGATTTACTGCTTCTATAGCCGTAAAACATATTTATTTTTTTTGGCTGAAAGAAATAATAAACCACTGAAATAAAAAACAAGAGTAGGAAGATTAATATTTCTGTACTCATAATTAACGGTATTAGAAATTAATAATAATAAGGCAGAACTCATTACAAATGAAAAGCTGATTATGCCCATAAAAATTGCGATGAAAAAGTGAAAAAGAATGCCTATGAAAACCATCTTTTTCTTTCTTCCGGCATCCATTGTAAAGATATTAAAAGCAATTAACAATTCAATGACGAGTACCGACCAGTTAAGCAGTGTTATAATTACTTGGACTGCTGAGAAGGACTTCAATAAAAGACTTAAAAAAATCAGTTACCCCGAACAATGGCTGGGTAAACCAATAATAAAGGGCAGTTCCCTTTTTCCACTCTTGTATTTTGAATTTTCAAACCGAAACGAAAAAGTAGATTATAAATATCTGAAAAGACATAAGATAAAATGCGACTGCAGCCGTTGCTTTGGCAAAAAAAAATGCTTAGAGCTATCCTCTGACCAGTGCCATTTCCTTAATCCAGCAGACAGATCGGTATTAAAAGCAGGGTCAATATTTCAGATACCTTGTCTCCTCCATCCATGCAGGTCGATGTAATGCTGAAGCTATAGGCAATAAACCAATGCAGCACACATGTGAAACGCTGATAAATTCTGCTAATAAACAGTTATTGTGAAATCAGCAGGAATTTAATTTAACAAATAGTCTATGTATTCAAAGAAACTGCAATTGTTAAAAGTACGCTTAATCTTGTTTTCTAAAAAGAATAACATTTTTTACAGCTAATCTCTGGTTAAGCCAATTTTTAAATTTTTCTTTATCTTTTTTACTTATTTCAGGTTCAGAATCATAAATAACCGAAGTAACATCGATTAAGGAGTCATTTTTTACAGCTAACTTTTGTTCTGAAATCGATAAGGAAGAAACCTCAGGAAACAATATTCTTGTCTCTTTTAAAAATTTAATATTGTCCTGTTTGTATTTTGCGAGTTCTTTTTCTAAATGAATAATCTTTAAATCTCTTGTATTCATTTCATTTTCGCCGTTTTTAATCTGGTTGAGGATATCCCCTTTTAAAGCATTGAATCGATCGGTACTGTCTTGTTTTATGATTAAATTAGTTCCTTTTAAATATTGATTTTCATTCATTTTTTGTTTGAGATGATTCTTTTCTGATGTGTTAAATCTTTTAGAAAGGAAAGCAAGTTCCAACATTTTTGTTTTTGGGTTAAAGTCAGTTTTTTTATATATCATCGTATATCCTTTAGACGTGAATTCTTTTTCTATAAAAAGATCAACATTTTTTCTGAACTGTTGTTTCTCATAAAGTGTATAAGCCAAATAACTGCTTGGCAGAATCATAACCGTTATGAGTAATGTAATAATAATTTTTACCTTTCGCTGTTGTTCTTTATTCACTTCCTGCTTGGCAGGATATTTAAGGTATTTTACAATAAGAAAAGTAGAAATTCCAATGAATACACAATTGATACAATACAAATAGAAAGCTCCTAAAAAAAACGTCCATTGCAGTGTTGCAATTCCGTATCCTGCCGTACATAAGGGAGGCATCAGTGCTGTGGCTATTGCAACCCCCGGAATAGGATTTCCTTTCTCTGTCCTTGTTACCGCAATGACACCTACAAGCCCGCCAAAAAAAGCAATCAGAATATCATAAATATTTGGGGAAGTTCTTGCCAAAAGCTCTGACTGAACATCTTTGAAAGGACTTAGATAAAAATAAACTGTAGAAAATAAAAGACTTACAAGCGTTGCGTTCAATAAATTTTTAAGTGATTTTTTAAGAAGTGAAAAATCATAAATACCCAGAGCAAAACCTGCACCCACTATAGGTCCCATTAAAGGAGAAATAAGCATTGCGCCAATAATTACTGCAGTTGAATTGACGTTAAGCCCAATTGAAGCAACAATTATTGCACAGGCCAAAATCCATATATTGGCGCCCTTAAAATCTATATTTTTTTTTACGCTTTCCAGCGTTTTTTCCTTATTATCTTCCCCTTCATGAAGACTGAAAAGTGTTGAAATATTTATCATACTTAATCTCTTTGTAAATTCCCTGATATTTAAAGTTACAAAAATATGTAGTTCTGCGTGAAGAATTAAGTTAAACTCTAATTATTCATCTTATGATTTAAAATAGTATTTGTTTAGAAACTGATTTACTACTGATTCACTATCTTAATAATGATTATTTTGACACAAATGACTTTAAACACAGTAGAAAAATGGTAAATATTGTTACGAGCTTATGATAGTAATACAGAAAAATAATTGTTTTAGTACTATAGCTTCAATATATCACAAACCTTACATTTAAAACTTTAAAAGTAAGAACCCTATCAGAAATTGTGCATTTCTAATAGGGTTTTACATTAAAAGTACTTGCTTTTTAAACTTATTCTTTGATAATAATTTTATTTACAACTCCATTATTCGTAAATATTTTCACTGCATAGCTACCTGCGGGTGCAATAATATTCACTTTTGCAATTGTATCAGTAATTTCGTTTATTGCATGGATTTGCTGTCCAAGCATATTGAATATTAAAATTTGTTTCGCCTTTGATGCAGTACCAAGATCGATATAAAATTCATTTTTAAAAGGCACAGGATATATTTTAATTTCAGGCTTTACTTCGCCAGCAACAACATCAAGTGTACTGTCAGCGGCAGTATTTTTGGAGGTATTGCCACAACTAACTGCAGTTACATTAAGTCCTTCTATTTCTATCTTATCGATATTAGCCAGCCCTGATGATGTAGTAGCCTCCAGTCTGATGTTATGAGTACCTGCAGAAAGTGGTATTGTAACTAACGAACTGGAATTTTCTGCCCAGGTAGTCCAATTGGCTGTGGCATTAAATGCCGGAGTAGCGACTGTAACGCCATCAACGATTACATTAGCACTTCTCGGAGTAGTTCCTCCATTCGAATATCTCCATCGAAGTATATAATTTCCTGAAGAAGTATTTACAGACCATTCAATTCCTGCACCAACTGCATTATTTGAATTTGCAAAACCAGCACCCTGAAATCCGGCGTTATTACTGTCTATTGTGCCTTCAACAGAACAGAAACCCGTTTCGTTTTCATTGATTGAAATTTCAGTATTTGAAGTACCAGAATCAGGATCTGTATAGTTGGCAGTTCCATTTAGATTTTGATTAGCAGTTATCGCAGCCACTAATCCATTGATATAAACTTCTAAATTAGTATATACAGAATTCAGTGTGTACAATGCTCCGTCTGAAATATTGTTGCTATTTAAACCATTAGCACTTTCCCAGTTATCCGGCATTCCATCCATATCTGTATCCGCAGGAGCTGTTGTTGAATTGTAGGCCGGCCATCCGCCAACATCAGATTGCGTGTCTATCAGACCTTTAGAACTTCCGTTTGAACCGTTGTAAGTAAAAGTTCCGTTTGTAGCTTCAGATACTATTCTTGTATCTACTGCATCACGCTTTAGGCTTGCTCCTACATACGCTAATACTCTGTTGTAAGCATTTGCTGCAGAATGCGTGGTCATATCACCAAAATTATATTCTGTATTAACACGAAGCTCCGCTTTGTTTTTTGAAGATGGATTAGGATCAACTCCATTCCAGTTGTTACCGGAAGTTGATGAATTTGCTGTAGTAAAATTTCCATTAACATAAAAGCTGCCCCACACACCTGCGGGTTGCGAGTTCGCTCCATTATCAGGACTTGGAGAAATAATTCGGTCATTTACTCCTGAACCTGTTGCCGGACCAGCCTTGTAGTAATTATTAGTAAGGTTATATGAACCTCCTTCAGCAGCATAAGCACTGTTTCCGCCCCAGTTGTAAATAACATTATTTCTGAAATCAACCATCTCAAGATTAGGAAGTGCTGAGTATCTGCTTCCGCAAAAACGTGCATTTCGGCTATCATGATGCGCTAACATATTGTGATGAAACGAGGCTTTTTTTCCGCCCCAAATTCCGCCATACCCATGAGTTCCCTTATCGTGAACAGACACGCGCAAACTTTCGGACATCATACACCATTTTCATTGTCGTAAAAAGAAGCACATTCGTCTGTACTCCAGCTCATAGAGCAGTGGTCAATAATAATGTTTTTATGATTTCTGGCTCCAATAGCATCGCCTTCATGCTGTGCCTGGTCGCCCATACGAAAACGAACATAACGGATGATGACATTGTCAGCGTTTACATTTACGGAATAATTTTTCAGACAGATTCCATCACCCGGAGCGCTCTGACCGGCGATAGTTATATCTCCGTTATTAATTCTTAAATCTGAATTAAGCGCTATGATTCCGGATACCTTGAACATTACTGTTCTGGCCCCAGTTGCCGTGACAGCCTCCCTTAAACTTCCTGCACCAGAATCATTCAGATTTGTAACATAAATTACTCTTCCTCCACGACCTCCACTGGTGTAACGTCCAAAACCTTCTGCGCCTGGAAATGCAGGTGAATTATTTGCCTGAGCCACTGCAACTTTTTGAGTGGATGCCGTTACCGTAAAAGTTGCTGATTTTGTTGTGTTTGGACTACCCCCTACCGTTGTAATTGTGTAATTAAAAGTACCACTAACAGTTGGTTTTCCGCTAAACGTTACACTTTTAGCTGAATTGTTTATAGCAGCTGTGATACCAGAAGGCAATCCTGATACAGTTACCGTGGCGGCATTTTCCCAGTTGTAATAAAAACCAGTAATAGACGTATTTGTTGCTACAGTCTGACTGGATCCTCCGGCTCCGTGTTTTATTAATTTAGCTGCAGCCTGAGGCGCTGAAAAACTTAGATAATTTAGATTATACAAATAGCCGCTTCCACCTTCAAAAACAAGATAGACATCGTGTATTCCTGAAACCTGATTTACCGGACATGTAAAATTTGTGTAGGTCTGCCAACCACCCGTTGGTGTAATATTACAAGTTCCAATAAGGGTGCCTGATGTTCCTCCTAACCGGATTGAAACAGTACCTCCTGCTCCTGCTGTTGAAGCTCTTGCCAGAAAACTGCCTGCTCCTGAAGAACCAAAGTCCATATCTTCAAACATAATCCAATCCCCGTTATTGATATAACCTACATTATCAGTACCCTCAGAACTGGCTTCAGTCTGAACCCCGGAGTGACTATTGTAATTTTCGGCCTGGATGGTCTGAAAAGCAGTTCCGCCAGTTGCAACAGAATTAATAATTGTATCGGGATTCCAATTGTCAGTAACCTGTGGATTCGCATTATTTGCTTTTAAAACATTTAGTTTTGTATAAGAAGCCGCCTGAGCAGCATTCAGTTTTTTTGCCCATGAAACTCTTGATGCAGGTACATTCCCTGCTCCGGAGTTATTATATTCGGCAAAACGTGCTGTAGCCTGATTTGCAGCGTTACCCCAGTCATTCCATCCTGCTGCCTTAATAGCATTGGTCATACTTGTATTCATAAAAGTAACAGATGCATACCCTCCCCATGGACGCCCCAGATCAGTAATATTACTTCCTGAACCTGTAATCTGGCAGTTATTGAATACAAATCCGTACGCCAGATGCGACGCTGTATTTGCCGCAGTTAAAGAACTTCCGCCTTTTGTGTAAAGCTGGCAGTTTTGAAAATAAGCAATAGCTCCTCCAAAAATAAAGTCTGTAGTGCCTTCGAAATAACAGTTTTCATGATAAGATCTTCCGCTGTGAGGATAATAAGTATCCTGATTTCCTAAAAAGCGACAGTTCTTAAAAACAGCTTTATCAGCTGTACAACGAACCGCTACAGCCTGTCCGACAGGTCCGGATGAATTTGCGAATGTAAGGTTTAATGCGTAAAATCCTGTCCCGTTTATGAAGGCACTGGCTGAATTTGAAGTTCCATAAGCAGCTCCTGTAGCCGGATTAATTTTAGAAGCATAATTATTATAGGTCAAAACAGTGCCGGTTGAACTTTGTCCTATGAATGTCAGGTTCGTTTTATTTGAAGGAACGGTGATTACTTCATAATAAGTGCCATTTTTAATATAAATTTCAGTTCGGGATGAACTATTTGAGGGAGCCGCATTCACTGCTGCCTGAACAGTGGTGTAATTTCCAGAACCATCCTTGGCGACTACGATATCGTAGTTTTGTGCTTTCAGCTGTATGGTACATAAAGCTAAAAGCGTTAATAGTAAAAATTTTTTTTTCATTTTTTTGGTTTGGTTAGATAGTTAAAAAAGTTATTCTCGTGAGTGAGAATCTAAGCAAGTACTTTTCATGTTAAATCAAAGCTAAAAAAACAAAACTTCAAGAAGGTGGACATATCGCTATTTAACAGGGTACGAAAAGCAAATTCCGGTAATTATTTATAAATCAAAATTTTAAATAAATAAAACCGGATCAATTTGTCTGTTGCCAAATACCACATTTAATTCCACTCAGCAAATTCTATTAGTGAAGATTACACGATTTCTGGAAAGAAAAATAAAACAGTTTTAAACTGAATAAAAATTTGCTCCCAAAGAATCATAGATTTCGGAGAGCGAGGAAGCTGTGTTTTTAATAAGAATACTTGGGATTAAAATTTAAAGGACTATAACTAAACTATACTTTAACAGTTTTAAAACCTTAATAATATATATATCGTATATAATACAAAACTAACATTATGATTTCTACTTCATTACGTATGACTGCAAAAATATACCGCTGTCTTTCTGAAAATCAGGAGAGACCACTTCCTTTTGAAGAGCTATGCACCATTCTTTACCCTGTTATCAGGAAAGTTGATGATTCAAGTGATTTGCTTTCTGCTGAAAATGAATATAAAACCAAAGTGATGATGTCATTGATCTTTCTTTCTGATCTCCAGCTGATTAATTTAAACCAGATTACGGATGAAAGCTTTATCAATTTGTCCAATAGAAACTAACTGAAATAGTAAAGCATATTAAGTAAAAAAAGACATAAATAATTTCACTTAACAAATCAACAACAACCGATATTCGCCTTCATTTTCTATTGGCGCTCTGTGGATGCAAGGCAGCACTTTTTGTTTTGGGTGATCGACAGCCAGACGCCACAGATGCATCAAGCCTAAATTTATAGGTTTAGCATCTTCATTTGCCTGATAATGCAAATCAAAATAATTCTCCTTCAAAAAGTTTTCAAATTCATCCTCTGGCCCATTGTGGAGTTCTTTTAATTTTGTTCGTATTTCCGGGATTAAAATTTTCTGCACTGCCTGCGAATTAGAAACAATATCGCTTGCTACTCCGTCATAGGTGCATAAGAAAGTATCAGTCCCAACAGGTGAACGATCTACATGAAACGAATACACATCAGTAGATATGAAATCAAATTCATCATCACGCTCATAACACTTCAGTAAATTAAGAGAAGGCGAAGCTCCAAAATCTGTTAATAACTGTAAATCATTTAAGATTATTTCCCGTGCAATATTGCCTTTGTCAGATAGTTGGAGGGCTATTAAATCTTCTGGATAAACTTCTGTTATATTTTCTTTTAGGCATAGGCGGGTCACAATCTCGTTAAAATCACCATCTAAATTTCTGTACCAGCACAGCGCATTTATTTCTCCGGTAAAATCGGTATTCACAAGTTCAGAGAAAGTGGATACTATTCCAATTTGGCTGCAGGCAGAAAATGTATTTCTCATAGGATAACAGTAAGATGCTAATTACTTCATGCGGTACAAAATTATGTAATAGCTTTCAGTTGAGAAATATCTATTGCTAAAACTTTGGAGCTGTTTTTTTTCATAAAAAGTTAAGGCTACCCGAATTATTATCCATAAATTTTTTGATGTACCTTTTTTAAAAAAATTTAATTTGCTTAATAATTTATAGTTTGCTTATTTAAAAATACAAAAAATCAAATTAGAGCGTTATTAAAAAAAAATAACACTTAGAAGAACTCAGAACATTCCTTTTTTAAAATACACTCTTAAATTCAAGATATATAAGTCAAAGTAAATAGTTTTTATCTATACTTATTTGAAATGTAATAATTAAAATTAATTTTATTAAAATTAGGACTAGAATACAATAGTCATACATTATTTAGCCACAAATGCTGATTAAATGAAATTTATAATATTATCTTAAAATTTCGATCTGTATCATATCATCATTATATTTTTAACCTTTGACATAAATATCATAACGGACATGGCAGAATATGATAAAAATTGACAATCTTTGATAGCAGAGAAATACACATTAAAACTAAATTTGATAATGCTTCTAACAGGTTTTAGCAGAAGCTTTGAAAGATTACTAACTTATTTAAGAAACCAAAATGAATAGAAAGTTTTTTTACCCTGTTTTAACTTTATTGCTTTTGTTTGCAAACTTTACATTTGCCCAAAAACAAAACCCCACTCCCAACGGAATTAAATACAATTTCAATTATGACTGGAGGCTTTTTGCAGGTGATGATGATCAGGCAAAAAATACAACTTATAATGATAAAAACTGGTCAAAAGTAAATCTCCCTTACGCCTGGAATCAGTCAGAGGCATTTAAAGTAGATATTACAAGATTATCTACAGGTATAGCCTGGTACCGAAAAACATTCCAGCTTCCGGCAAAATCAAAAAATCAAAAAGTTTTTATCGAATTTGAAGGTGTAAGACAGATGGGAGAAATTTATGTAAATGGGGAGTTTGTTGGCAGGCATGAAAATGGTGCTATGGCCTTTGGTTTCGATATTACCTCTTTGATAAAGCCCTTTCCTCAGGAAAATGTCATTGCCGTTAAAACCGATAATGACTGGAAATACAAGGAAAAAGCAACACAATCAGGATTTCAGTGGAATGACAAAAACTTTAATGCTAACTATGGCGGAATTCCCAAAAATGTTTATCTGCATATAAAATCAAATGTGTATCAGACCCTGCCTCTGTTCTCTGGCCTTGGCACAACAGGAACTTACGTATATGCCTCTGATATCGATATTGCGAAAATGGAAGCATTGATTAATGTTTCGTCACAAGTTAAAAATGAACAGAATTCAGCTGTGAATGCACAACTACAAATTAGCATTACAGACATGGAAGGAAAAGTTATTTCTGTTTTTTCAGGAGAAAATTCTAAAATAGCTCCTAATGAAACAAAAGAACTCATAGCCTCGAAAATCGTGAACGACCTCAATTTCTGGAGCTGGGGTTATGGTTATTTATACAATGTCAAAAGTGAACTGATTGTAAACAATAAAGTCACAGACCAAACCACTATTCGCACCGGATTTCGCAAAACAAAATTCGAAAAAGGCATGATCTGGCTTAACGATCGTGTCATTATGATGCACGGTTATGCACAGCGAACGAGTAACGAATGGCCGTCATTGGGAATGTCGGTTCCTGCCTGGATGAGCGATTACAGCAACAGCCAGATGATAGAAAGCAGCGGTAATCTGGTACGCTGGATGCATATTACACCATGGAAACAGGATGTGGAATCCTGCGACAGAGTTGGTCTGATTCAGGCAATGCCGGCTGGGGATTCAGAAAAAGATGTTACCGGAAGAAGATGGGAACAGCGTACCGAGTTAATGCGTGATGCCATTATTTATAATCGAAATAATCCAAGTATTCTGTTCTACGAATGTGGAAATGAAAGCATCTCTGAAGAACATATGGCAGAGATGAAAGCTATTAGGGATAAATACGACCCTTATGGAGGACGGGCAATAGGAAGCCGTGAAATGCTGGACAGCAAAATTGCAGAATATGGCGGCGAAATGCTCTATATCAACAAAAGTGCAAGACTCCCTTTCTGGGCTACAGAATACAGTCGTGATGAAGGCCTTCGTAAATATTGGGATGAATATACCCCGCCTTTTCATAAAGAAGGAACAGGTGGAACATCTCATACTAATGTTAACGGAACAAAAGTAGCAGATGCCAGCGCCTATAATCACAATCAGGATGCTCATGCCATAGAAAACGTAGCGCGTTGGTATGATTACTATCGTGAGCGTCCGGGAACAGGAACAAGGGTAAGTTCGGGCGGTGTCAATATTATTTTTTCAGACAGTAATACACATTTCAGAGGTGCCGAAAACTACAGAAGAAGCGGTGAAGTTGATCCGATAAGGCTTCCAAAAGATGGCTTTTTTGCCCATAAGGTGATGTGGAACGGATGGGTAGATGTCGAAAATCCTGCTGCGCATATTATTGGTCACTGGAACTACGACAGCCCTGTTACAAAAAAAGTTTCGGTTGTATCATCTGCTGAAACAGTAGAATTGTTTGTGAATAACAAAAGTTTAGGAAAAGGTGTTCAGTCAGACCAGTTTTTATTCAGCTTTGAAAATGTAAAATTTGAGCCGGGAACTATTAGGGCAATTGGATACGACAGCGCAGGCAAAAAAATCTGTGAAACAGAAATTAAAACCGCCGGGAAACCTGCTGCTGTTAAACTAACTCCTATTCAAAGACCGGGAGGTACATTAGCTGACGGAAGTGATATCGTGATTGTTGAAGTTGAAGTTGTGGATGAAAAAGGAAACCGCTGTCCGACAGCTTTAAATAGAATCAATTTTGATGTTGAGGGACAAGGTACATTTATTGGCGGAATCGCTCAGGGACCTGATAATTACATCGGTTCGAAAAGCCTTCCTGTTGAATGTGGGGTAAACCGAATCATGGTAAGAGCCAGCGACAAAAAAGGAGAAATTAAAATAAAAGCTACTTCTGAAAATCTTAAAACGGGTAATCTGGTGATTAAAACGATTGCTGCAGAGCATGGAAAACTGACGACAGTTATGCCCGATCATAACTTGCCATCTTACACTAAAAGAGGAGCAACTCCAAACACACCTTCTTTTAAGAAAACCCGAACGCCAATTGCAATAATTGATGCTAAAACAGCTTCTAACCAGGCTGACGCTGGAAAAAGCTATGATGATAATGAGCTGACCCAATGGTCTAACAGCAAAGATGGAAGTCCGATGATTGAATTTGAACTGGAACGTGAAGCCTTAATCAGTCAGTCAGTACTGAAACTGGCAGGATGGAGAAGCAAAAAATATCCAATTAAAATTTACGTAGATAATAAAGAAGTATTCAATGGTACAACACCAACCAGTTTAGGATACGTAACACTGGAATTTAAGCCCGCAAAAGGTAAAAAGGTCAGAATTGAACTGGCCGGTGCATCCAAAAACAGCAGCGAGATAAACCTTGTCGAAATTACAGGAAAGGTTGATCAGGCCGGATTAAAATCGGGAGATAAACAAAATGGCGAATTGCCAATCGTTGAAGCAGAATTTTACGAGCCTCTTGATAAATAAAAATTCAGGTTAAGAGTCCAAAAACAGATTCAAAAATCAAGTTTGTTTGGTTAATTAGCTGCTATCAGGTAATTCATATTGCCTGATAGTTTTTTTACTCGGGAACCTTGTAGCTGCCTTCTCCGGGATACTGAATACTGTCTTTTAATTCATCAACACGTTTAGGATCAAATTTAGGGAGCTGAAGTTCGTTATTATCTTTCCATTTTTTAACGGTTTCTGCAACTTTTAAGGCTTTCTCTTCCGACATTTTGCTGTCTCTCGCCATATAAAGTGTCTGTGAAGGGTAAGCTAAAGATGTTCCGCTATTTTCAATGATATCCATCATACGAAGCAAAATATCCTCTTGTACTTCCTGAGATATCTCAAATGTGAAAGCTTCTATATAGGCTGTCACTTCGACCTTTAAGGCATCCGCTGTAATACCTGTAAAACGTACCATAGGAGGTGAATTGAGAACTGCCGGATGAGCATACAATAAAGACCTAAGTTCTACCAGCAGGTAACGCATCTGATCGGGTGTAGTTTCCATTCTGAAATTAAATACAGGATTAAAAATATAACGGTCGCGATGGGCAAAGTTTTCTATTTTGCTTGCAGAAAGTTGTCCGTTGGGAATCGTCACAATAGTTCTGGCTGCGGTGCGCAGTGTCGTAGAACGCATACCGATAGATTCGACAGTGCCTTTGATATCATCAATTCTGCAATAATCCCCTACCCTTAAAGGCTGATCAGCAATAAGACTCACGCTTCCTACAAAATTTTCTATTGTTTTTTGTGCTCCCAAAGCCAATGCGATTCCCCCAATTCCTAATGCTGCAAGCCCTGCTGTTACATCTACACCAATAACGCCGAGCAGCGCAATTATACCTATACAAACAATTGCCGCTTTTGTCGTACGACTCAGAAATAATACCGCAGATACCGCAGATATTCGTCCTCTGCGCGTCATCCTGCTGCGAGTAAACATACTCACAAAGTCGGTTATTCTCCACAGCAATATAAGAAAAGCCGTAATTCCGATCGTGATCAGTATGATGCTGAATCGCTGTCGAACCACTATTGAAATTCCCATACGCTGAGTAAAAGCTACAAATAAAATTACTGTGAGATACATGTTTACAGGCAATGAAAAGGCTTCGATAATTGCTGCCCCCTTCTCAGTAGCCGATTTTTTCCACAATTTTTGTAGCATAAAGATTAACAGATAAATAAGCATTCTGGAGAGCAGATATGACACTACAGTCATAATGACCACTACCGCCCAATGGCCTATTGGTACATTTCCAAATTTTCGTTCGATTAATGCAGGAGGTAATATTCTGTCCAAAAAAGATTTTTCAACCCTGATGTCAGCAGAAAGTATTGATTCTACTGTTTCAGCTGAGAAAAGCCATAAAGCGGGCTGACTATCATCAGACTGGTTTTCTACATACAGGGGCAACACTGTTTTTCCTGTCGCAATATTTCCAACAAGGTCCTCGCCGGCAGCCAGATCATCGTCTGTGCGTCCGGATTCCTTATTGCTGATAATGGAGGAAGGCGATAAATTACCACCCTGATCCAGTAACAGCTGGAAAGTTTTTGCTATGCGTATTCTTTCTGAGGTTTTTCGGTATGAACGTTTACTAAGGACAAAATATTGACTGGCCCGAAGATAATTCTGTTCACCTATAGCTCTTATAAATCCATTCACCGTTCCCTGTGGTGTTCTCCTCCCAAGCGAATCCTCAGGAGCTTTTTGGGACTCTTCTGTTAGGGCTTTATTTGGTGCCAGTAATTGTGCTTTACCTGTATTATGTTTTACCAGTAATGCAATTAACATCAGTAGTGGCAATAAACGTTTAATATATAATATCATAATTTGTATATTTTCAGTTGTCGAACTATTAAATTTAAGAAATATAGCAGACAAAAGAAACCTTGCTTTGAAATTTTCAAAATTACACTTTGCAGATTGATTCAGCTGGAAGGTTACAATTGCAATTATCATATAAAGGCTGTCAATTACTAATATTATCATGTATAAAATTTTTCTCAATTATTTTTGAATAATATAAAATTATAATTGTATTTTTTACACTAATTTTTGAAAAATGATTATATTCGTCAAATAGATTGGTAACAAATGAAAGCAGAATTAGAGAATGCCGCAATTAATTTGCAAATAAATTCAAGTATTCCTAAATATATTCAGATTGCAAACAGCATTGCAGATGATATTCTGGAAGGTAAATTTGAAATAGGCGAACGTCTTCCTTCAATAAGGGCTATAAGTAACAGTAATGCTGTGTCGCGTGATACAGCCGAAAAAGCATTTAAGGAATTACGGGATCGCAGTTTAATTTATTCTGTTACCGGTCTTGGCAATTTTGTAGAATCAAAAAATCAGGATTCAGGTATCAATGTTTTTTTTCTCATAAATAAGCCATGCACGTATAAAATGGAAATTTACAATTCATTTGTTACCTCACTTGGAGAGAGCGGACGGGTTGATATGTATCTTTATTATTGTGACGAAGAACTTTTTATTAATGCTATAAAGAAAAATATAAACAATTATAATTATTTTGTCATCATGCCTCACTTTAGAGACGCGAAACAAAACCACATAAATCACACCTCAATAACGATTAAAGCTATTAATTCCATCCCGAAAGAGAAATTGGTTCTGTTGGATAATTCGCATTCTGAAATTTCGGGCAGTTTTCCTGTAATTTATCAGGATTTCAAATTAGACGTCATTAATGCTCTAAAGGAAGGAGCTGAAAAATTAAAGAAATATGAAAAAATAATTTTAGTATATCCTACCAAAGCAGTTTTTCCATACCCTGCGGGACTTTTGGATGGATTTATAGAGTTTTGTTCCGATCAGCAATTTGAATTTGGAATTATGGAAGAAATATCTGCCGGTCTTGAATTTATATCCAAAAACGCCTATATAGTTATTGAAGACAATGACCTGGTAAATCTGGTTCAGCAAACCAAAGAAAAAAAACTTAAAATAGGTGAAGATATAGGAATCGTATCTTACAATGATACCCCTTTAAAAGTTTTGCTGGATATCACAGTGCTAAGTAGTGATTTTATAACAATGGGACAAAAAGCCGCAGAAGCAATACTTACCAAGACAAAAGAAAAGTTTA
Organism: Flavobacterium fluviatile; assembly: GCF_010645065.1. Lineage (GTDB taxonomy): Bacteria > Bacteroidota > Bacteroidia > Flavobacteriales > Flavobacteriaceae > Flavobacterium > Flavobacterium fluviatile. The sequence goes on from NZ_JAADZW010000001.1 coordinate 424,206, forward strand.
AAAACCCTTTTCTATATATCGAACGGAATTCATTATAAAAACGAATTCGGAAAACCTCTTTTTATAAAATGCTAAAATTTAATTTACAATTTGTATAAGTATAGCTGAGAATTTATAAAGATTTATCACAGGTTAAAAATCTGATTGTGTTTACTATTATCAATTGATCACTGCTTTGAATCATTCGCACACTTTGTCTGTATTCTCGCAATCATTTTTTACATAAAATTCTTAAGATCTATTTTGATTCATGTTTGAATGTTCAGGAAAAGCTTTAATTAAACTTCTAAAACAATTAAATTTCAGTAAATTAACTAATATTAGCCTCGCTATATATTCGGTTTTCGAACAAATTTTAAGAACAAACAATGTGTAATTCAGAACATTTTTAGTCAGGTGATTTTTGAAACTCCTATATTTGAAATGTAAAACAATTTCTATATATATATAGTGCGAATATAAATCTTATACAATCTCAATTTAAACAGTGAGAATTTATTTTAGTTTACTTCTGCTTAGTTTACATTTTTTTTGTTCGAGTCAAAATTCTTTTCAAACCCTGAAAAAGGATCTTGAACACAAAATAGCGTATTCAGATTTTAAAACTGCCTTAGACATTATCAATAAAAACAGAGAGCGTTATGGCAATTTAGAAAAAAACGATCTTGATGTCATGAAAACCAAAATTCTGACTGAATTTGGACTTTATGATGAGGCTTTTAAAGTTTCTCAAAATCTTTTAGCCAATTCTGAAATTACAGAAGAGCAGAAACTGAAAATTCATGTCGAAAGAGCCCTTATTTATGAAATTAACGATGATTATAAATCCTGTTTATCAGAATTAAAAAAAGCGGAAGCTTTATTTATAAAACATCCGGAATTTAAAGTTAAAAACTACAGTAATTTTCTTATTCGAAAATCTTCTTATTACAGGGTCAATGGCTATTCAGAAAAAGCATACGATCTTGCTCTTCAGGCAAAAAAATATGCTGAATCTGTCAGCGACAAAGTAAATATGCCTGTTGTAGAACTGATTTTAGGACTTGGTAACCGAAAAGCAAATCCTGAATCAGAGTTACGGCATTACAATCGTTCCCTTTATTTATACAAGCAGCTGAATCATTATGAAGCAATTATTTCGATGTATAGCAATCTGAGTTATTTTTATTTATTAAGAGGTGAATATAAAATGGCTAATACCTATATTGATTCGGCAATAACTATTTCATCAAAATCAAATGTTTTAAATTACAAGGCCGATGTTTTTCAGACGAAGAGCGATATCTTAGAAAAACAAAACAAAGCTGATTCTGCTTTGTATTACTATAAAATTGCGTCAGAGTTGTATAGACAATACAATGGTGAACAACGGGATTTAAAGATAAAGGAACTAGAAATTGAATATAATTTTGACAAAGAAAAGTCTGAAAAACGATTGCTCAAAAAAGATATAAGGATCACAAGGATACTGAACATAGCACTTTTTGTTTTGATTATGATTTTATCATTTTTTGCCTGGCAGATTACTAAAGACAAAAGAAAAATCGAAATCCAGAGACAAAAAATTGCTGAGAACAATATAACTCTGAAAACAAACGTAGAAGAGAAACAATTTCTTGTTGAGGAGCTAAATCACCGGGTTAAAAATAATCTCGCTGTGATTTTGAGTCTGATTGATTTTCAAAAAGATCAGGCAGGGAATAAAAATTATAAAAGCATATTTGACGATTTGCATCAGCGCATTAAGACAATAACTATTGCCCATGAATTTTATTCGTATAGTGTGAATCATAGTGACAATGATTTGATTGAGGCTTCGGATTACATCAGCAAAATAATTGAATCCCATCAAAATAGCGCACTAAGAGCATTTCAATATATAAATGATATTGAATCTATTTATTTTAATGTTGATAAAATCCTGTCTCTGGGACTGCTTGTAAATGAATTAGTTACAAATTCCCTAAAGCATGCCCAATCAGGTGATGCACAATTGATTATATACATTAATCTCAGGAAAACAAATAATGAAGTTGAATTAAATTATTCAGATAACGGAACCGTTTTTTGTTTTGAAAATAATAACAACTCTTTAGGACTTTTGATTATTGAAGGAATGGTCAAACAGTTAAAAGGAAATTATACAAGAGAGAAAGCAAATTATAAAATAATATTTCCAAATGTCAGAACATAAAAGCAGGATATTAATTATAGAAGATGAAGTTTTAATCGCATTCTCCTTAAAGAAAATGCTGGATAAAGATTTCGTCTCTGAAATTGCGCATGATTATGAAGAAGCCAAAATTCTCCTTTCACATAAACCATTTAATCTTGCCCTGATTGATATTTCCCTTTCAGGAAATAAAACAGGACTTGATTTGGCAAATTTTATCAATACAAATATTTACATTCCTTTTATTTTCACGACTGCACTTACGGATCCGTCAACTCTGGAAAAAATAACAAATCTGAAACCCTCTGCCTATCTTTCTAAACCAGTTGAAAACGTTAACCTCATAACAGCAATAAAGCTGGCTTTGGCGAATGAGGACACAATTTTTAAGATTGAGATTGGAAAGCAAATCTATTATTTTCAGGCTAAAGATTTTCTGTTTGCAGAAGCTGATCATGTGTATGTTGAAATTCATTTGAAAACCGGTAAAAATCAGATTCTTAGAACAACCATGGCCCATCTGGAAGAGATTTTTCCGTCCAGACATTTCAAAAGAATTAACCGGAGTATTGGTGTAAATCCTTATCATATCTCAAAAATTATAAACGATAAATTGTTTATTGAAGATAGAATTTTTAAGATTTCTAAAAAATTTTAAGGGTACTTTAGAACAAGAAAGGAGTGTTTCAGAACATTTTTTGAAAGGTTAGATTAGAAGTTATTAGTTTTAAACTTACAAATTAACTAAGACTAATACTTATGAAAAAACAATACTCTTATATTTTAATGATTTTATTTTTTGTCTTTTTTACACACAAAACATTTGCTCAGCCTTATTACGACTTTACTCATGCTTCTTCGCCGGGAAATTATTCAGTTGGTGGTATAAACGTTGTATTTAATTACAATCTTAATGGTGGTCAGGTATATATTGACTATAGCTGTCCGAATGTTTTAGGGTACAATTTCACTAATGGTGGTTATTTTACTTTTGGCTTTAATGTTCCTGTTGCGGGAGTAAGAATAAGAGGAATCCGCCAGACATTTAGTAGCAATACCAATATCGCCATAAAAATAAACGGAACATCATATGCTTTGAATTCCTCAAACATTTCATCCTTTAACGCTTGTGGTTATAACACACAAGGTGCTTTATCAAACGGAGCTTTAGTTGGCGGCAATGGTTTGATTACAATTACACAACCGGAAATTAAATCTCTTGAAATACAAAATAATGGTGGTGATTATTGGATATTTGTCGTCGAAATTCTACCTCTTGTTACTACAACAAACACTCCTTGTACAGGCAGCACTCTAAACCTGACCTCAGATTTCGGTGGTGTAACAAGCGGTGTTACCTATAACTGGACAGGTCCTAACGGTTTTACTTCATCTCTTAAAAACCCCAGTATAAGTAATTCCTCAGCAGCTAATTCAGGGCTTTATAAGGTAACAGCAAGTAATGGAACTGTTACGGCTTCACAAACTCAAAATGCTTATGTAAATCCCATACCTACTGTTAATAATGTAAATAACCAAACGCTTTGTAATGGTGCTTCAGTAAGTGCAATTAATTTTACGAGTCCTGCAAACGCCGGAGTAATTTGCGGAAACGTAAATGAAGGAGCTACTTTAAATCTCAGCGCTCCGCCGGGTGCTGTGTTCACTAACGTGCAGTTTGCCAGTTATGGAAATCCAACCGGAAGTTGCGGCACTTTTGTTTTAGGATCATGCAATTCACCTAATAGTTTATCTGTTATTTCCACAGCTGCTTTAGGTAAAAATTCATTTAGTCTTGCTGCTACCAATGAAAATTTTGCAGAACCATGCTTTGGCACGCCAAAAAATCTAAAAGTACAGTTGAATTATAATACTCCGGTTACTTATACCTGGACTAATAGCAATACATCAATTGGATTAGCTTCTTCCGGGACAGGTAATATACCCTCTTTTGTAGCGACTAATTCCACTACCTCGCCTATTATGGCTACTATAACAGTTACACCTAAATATACTAATGGAGGCACTTGCTCAGGCACTTCAAAAACATTCACAATTACTGTAAATCCATCTCCGGCAATTACTAACCAACCGGTTTCCAAAACAATCTGTAATGGAAACAGTACCTTTTTTTCTGCTAGTGCTACCAATGCAACAGGTTATCAATGGCAGGTAAATACAGGGTCAGGTTTTGTCAATATTAATGACACTTCGACTTATTCCGGATCAACCACAAATACCTTAACTATCAACGGTGCAACCTCGCAACTAAATGGCATTAAATATCAACTATTAGCTTTAGGAAATTGTGGTTCGAAAGCATCTAATATTGTAACATTGACTGTTTCAGCAATAAACGGCAGCTGGATTGCTAATAATACCAGCTGTAATGGTGAATCGAACGGCAGCATAAATCTTACCCCACTGGGAGGAACTCCTCCGTACACATTCGCCTGGAACGACGGTATTGAGACAGAAGACAGATCAGGTCTTGCTGCGGGAACTTATAGTGTAACAATAAATGATTCTAATGGCTGCACCGGTATAGTTTCAGCAACTATTTTACAGCCGGATGCGGTAGATCCTCCCACAGGTGATGCTGTTCAGAGTTTTAACTCCGGAGATGATTTAAGTGTATTGATTGCTAATGGTCAAAATATTAAATGGTATGCTACTGCGGAAAATGCAACCAATCTTGTGGATGAATTGCCGTTAAGTACACCTATTATCAACAATACCACGTACTATGCCACGCAAACTCAGGGCAGTTGTGCATCTGCGGTTCCATTGGCTATCAAGGCGTATAATCCACTTTTGTCAGTTAATGATAATATAAAATCTGATGTAAAAATAACACTGTATCCAAATCCTGTAAAAGATGTTTTGCATTTTAATGCTGAAGCAGAAATTGATAAAATTGCTGTTTTTGATGTAAATGGAAAGAAATTGCTTGAAAAAACATTGAATGGAGATCACAAAATAAATGTCCAGTCATTGCTTAAAGGTGTTTACCTGATTCAGGTTTTTACCGAAAATGAAATAAAAACGCTTAAATTTTTTAAAGATTAGAATAAGCATTCGCAACGGAAATAAAAAGGCCGTGTCATTTTTGTGACATGGCTTTATTTTTTTAATATAACTCGTTGGGTGAAATAGAATAAAAATAGCTTCATTACAAGGATTAAATCTAATTTGATCTGCAAAATCCTTTAAAAATCTGCGTGAAATAATTTTGCATATTAATTTTTCACGCAGATTGTCCAGATTAAAACTGCCTTAGACAGATTTATATCTAAGCTAATGCGATAAAATTAGAAAAAGAATAATTTCGCCCAGCGGGTTAATATGTTATCTCAGAATAATTTTTCAGTCTTAAAAACCCCTGTAAATACTTTTCTTTTTTCCTTAATTTATATTTCATTAATTTAAAATATTGAAATTCAGTATATTATTGTTTTTTTTTATTAAATTTGACTTACTCCTCTACTGTATCAGCCGAAATAGTATATCTCTGTTTAATTTTCTTCCATCATGTTTGATTGGATTCTGCTCATTTCAAACAATAAAACTGATTTCATTAATTTAAAACAGCAGCCATGGCAACAGTACCTCCGGACAAAAAGAGTAATTACGAAAAGTTATTTGCTTCCTGTATTATAAAAGAAGCTAAGTATCCCGAAATTGATAAAATAACAGCAAAAATGGTTTCAAATAAAGCCCGATACGAATCTGTGGGTGACCGGCTAAATATCCCATGGTTTGTAATCGCAATTATACATAATATGGAAGCCAGCTTAAGGTTTGATACTCATTTGCATAACGGTGATCCTCTAAAAGACCGGACAGTCCAGGTTCCTGCAGGACGTCCAAAGACAGGAAACCCGCCCTTTACATGGGAAGAAAGTGCCAAAGATGCTTTAGTCTATGACAAACTTAACACCTGGACAAACTGGAGCATTGCCGGAATACTTTATAAACTGGAATTATATAATGGTTTGGGCTATTACAGACAAGGCATTAATTCGCCTTATTTATGGAATTATTCTAATCATTATTCCAAAGGAAAATATGTTCAGGATGGCAGATATGATCCTACTGCCGTTTCAAAGCAATGCGGTGCTGCTGTATTGCTTCGACGTATGAGTGAGCAAAAATTAATAACATTGCCAAATGGCAATTTATTAGAGCAAATATTAGCTCTGGGAAATAAAACAATGTACTATTCCGGTACTGTTACTAATGAAGCCAAAGAATTACAAATACTGCTAAACAAGGCTGGCAGTATATTGCGAGTTGATGGCAAGGCAGGTGAAAGAACATCAACCGAATATTTTAAATTTAGCAAAACTTATTTAAAAGGCGATCCAAGAAGAGTTTAGAAACCTTGAGTCTAAAAAAACTTTGCTCTCTCAAATACCGATCGGTATTTTTGCTATATTTGTTCTAAAGTTTCATTTATGAGCATCATGAATACATCAGAATATATATTAGATAAAGTAGCGCCTATTTTTAATAGACAAGGCTATGTTGGAACCAGTCTTTCTGATATTACAACTGCTACCGGACTTACAAAAGGTGCTATCTATTGTAATTTTAAAAACAAGGAAGATTTAGCATTAAAATCATTCAAGCTGAATGTAGATTTAGCTATTAAACCATTATTCAGAATAATTGAAAATACCAACGGAGGTATAAATAAATTGCAGGCTATAACAAACTACCAGCGCAATTATTATGATTTAGTTAAAGACCGGGGAGGCTGTCCTATGCTCCGGGTAGGTGTTGACACAAAGTTTATCAATCCGCCATTGTTTGAAGAAGCTCAAAAATTATCTCTAAGATTCACTACCGGTCTAATAAATATTATACAGGAAGGCATCCTTAATAATGAAATCAAAGATGACACTGATCCAGTAAAGTACAGCAAAGTTATTTTGTCATTAATTGAAGGAAGTTCACTTCTTGCATTTATTCATGATAAAGAATCCTATATTCAGAATGCGATGGATCATATCGATAGTTTTTTGATAAAAAGCATTAAAAAAGAGTAAAAAAATTTTAACCCGACAGATACCAATTGGTATCTGTTTAATTATATAGAAATGAATAAAATATTAAAAACAAAAAGAAAAATCAGATTTCAGGACTGCGATCCATTCAATCACTTAAACAACTCGAAATATCTGGAGTATTTCATAAATGCCCGCGAAGATCAAGTTCAGGAAAATTACAATTTGGATATTTTTAAACTTATGAAAACAACTGCCCAAAGCTGGGTTGTGGCCTCTAATCAGATAAGTTATATCAGACCTGCTGTTACGATGGAGAGCGTAGTTATTGAATCGCAGCTAATTCAATATACCGATAATGCACTATTGGTAGAAATGAAAATGTGGAACGAAACTGAAACCGAATTAAAAGCATTATTGTGGATAAAATTTATTCATTATAATTTACAGACTAGAAAGACAGCAAGTCATTCTGATGAGTTAATGAAGCTGTTTCAATCAGTAGTAGTTCCTGTTGATCAGTCCGTTTTTGAGAATAGATATCTGGCTACAATTCAGGAATTAAAAAATCGGACGTTTGCTTAGTGCAGGGATTTTATAACTTTTTAAAATGATTATATAAATGTAGCAGTTTTATTTGCGGTAATTTTAATAAAATTTAAATTTACGAGCTATGAAAACTAATAATCAAAATCCAAATAACCCTAAGCAGGGAGGTTCTGATAATCGTGTGGATACCCGAAAACATCAGTACAAAGATCATGATGAAGTTTTAACAAACGACGAAAATTATGATGTAGATACTCAAAAATTCAAAGGCGAAGAGCCTGAATTTGACGATAAACTGAATAATGAAGAAAAAAATAAGTAATAAAAAACGTCTCAAAAACAACATTTTGAGACGTTTTTTTGAAATGCTGAATAACAGCAGTATTTATTTAAAATACTTAGTTTATATACGCTTTTTTTTGTTAAATTACAATATGGAAAAAAAACAGGATGTAGTAATTATTGGCGGCGGTCTTGCAGGTTTGACAGCAGCAATACATCTTTCCAAAAAAGGATTAAAAGTAATCTTAATCGAAAAATCAGAATACCCGCGTCATAAGGTATGCGGAGAATATATTTCTAATGAAGTCCTGCCCTATCTTCTTTCGCTTGATATAGATATTTCACCGTCTAATTCTCAACAAATTTCCTCTTTTGAATTTACAACTCAAAACGGCAAAATAGCCAGAACAAAACTTCCTCTTGGCGGTTTTGGAATCAGCAGGTATATGCTGGATAATATTTTATATAAAAAAGCATTATCTAATGGCTGTATTATCCTAAAAGATACAGTTATTGCTATTTCTTTTGAAAACGATGGTTTTTCAGTTACAACTCCAAATCAGATAATAAACTCCAAATTAGTTTTAGGTGCCTTTGGAAAACGTTCTAATATCGATCAGTTTTTAACCCGGAACTTTATAGCCAAAAAATCACCCTGGCTGGCAGTTAAGGCTCATTATTCTGGTAATGTGCCTAAAGATCAGGTATCACTTCATAATTTTAGCGGAGGTTACTGTGGTGTTTCAAAAGTAGAAAATGGTATTATCAACATTTGTTATCTTGCTGATTATGCTACTTTCAAAAAGTATAAAAATATTGAAGAGTATCAAAAAAATGTACTATATAAAAACCTGCAGCTTAAATCAGTTTTTGAAAAAAGTACACTTTTGTTTGAGAGACCCCTTACGATCAGTCAAATCTCTTTCGATAAAAAGCGACCAGTAGAAAGTCATATCTTAATGATTGGAGATGCTGCGGGTCTCATCCATCCAATGTGTGGTAATGGTATGGCTATGGCGATACACAGTGCAAAAATTGCATCAGAGTTAGTACTTAAATATCATTGGGGAACAATAACATCAAGAAATATATTAGAAAAAAAATACACCATAGAATGGAAAAAACATTTTGGAAAGAGATTAATAATGGGTCGAATTTTAGCAAGTGCCTTAACCAATAAAGCAATGACAAATATATTCGTAAGATTGATTGCATCAATGCCGTCATTATTATCAATAATAATCAAACAGACACACGGAAAACCAATAGCAGTCAATTAAATGGCAATAAACACAAAATACAGAACACAAGAGGCTGAAATAATGGACGATTTTTCGCTTCAGGGTCAGGAACTTCGTGCGGCTCTGGATCAGATTGCCCGCATTAATCAACTACTTGGAGGCAACAAAGTAACGCTTCACGGAATAAAAAAAGTATTAAAAAAAGCCAATACATTTAAACCTATAGTAATCGCTGATGTAGGATGCGGAAACGGTGATATGCTGCGTATGATAGCGGACTACGGATTAAAAAACAATCTTAAATTTCAACTGATCGGGATTGATGCTAATGAGTTTACTGTAAATTATGCCAAAACATTGTCAAACGATTACCCAAATTTAGAATACTTATGCCTGGACATTTTTAGCGAAGAATTTTCAAAAATTAACTATGATATTGTACTGTGTACCTTAACCCTGCACCATTTTACGAATGAACAAATATTAAATATAATTAGTATCTTTAATAGTAAAGCAAACACTGGAATTATTATCAATGATTTGCATCGAAGTAAATTGGCTTACAGACTTTTTAAATTGATTTGCAATGTGTTTAACCTCAACAAAATGTCACGGGAAGATGGTCTGGTGTCTATTTTAAGAGGATTTAGAAAAAATGAACTGGAGGAATTTTCCAGAAAGCTGAATTTAAAAAACTATACCATAAGCTGGAAATGGGCTTTCCGTTACCAATGGATAATTACAAAAATATGAGTGTTAAAATAATAGCCGTTGCCAAGCAACTCCCACAATATTCAAGAACAACAGAAGAAATAATGCCTTTATTGGATAAGTGGCTGAAAGATCAGGACGAACGTTTTATAAAAAAAGTAAAAAAAATATTTGAAGGTGCGGCCGTAAGCAAACGTTACTCAATTATGGACCCCCTCGAAGTTTTTACAGCAACTTCCTTTGAAGAGAAAAATGATATTTACAGTCGTGAAATGATTGTATTAGGCGAACAAGTTTTAAAAAAAGCACTTGATAAGGCAAACTGGGATCCTCAAAGCATCGATTACATTATTACGGTAAGCTGTACTGGTATTATGATTCCTTCTTTGGACGCTTATTTAATCAATAAAATGAATCTCAGGCAGGACATTGTACGTTTGCCTGTTACAGAAATGGGTTGTGCAGCTGGGATTTCAGGTATCATATATGCCAAAAACTTTATTAAGGCAAATCCCGGAAAACGTGCTGTGGTCATTGCAGCAGAATCTCCTACAGCAACTTTCCAGCTTGATGATTTTTCGATGCCTAATATTGTGAGCGCAGCTATTTTTGGTGATGGAGCAGCCTGTTGTCTTTTATCATCGCATGAAGAAGATAAGGGACCTGAAATACTGGATGAACAAATGTATCATTTTTATGATGCAGAACACATGATGGGCTTTAAGCTAACCAACGGTGGTTTGCAAATGGTATTAGATATCGAAGTCCCGGATACGATTGCCGCTCATTTTGGGGATATTATCCATCCTTTTCTGAAGAAAAATAATTTAGAAATAAAAGACATGGATTATATGATATTCCATCCGGGAGGCAAAAAAATTGTCACTACAGTTGAATCTCTTTTTGCAGATCTGAATAAAAATATTGATGACACAAAAGAGGTATTGAAACTATACGGAAATATGTCCAGTGCTACCGTCTTATATGTTTTAGAAAGAATTATGGATGCCAGTCCAAAATCAGGAGAAAAAGGACTAATGCTTAGTTTCGGCCCCGGATTTTCGGCACAAAGGGTATTGCTGCAATGGTAAATCAGATAAAAACCAAATACTATGAACCTGAACGAAATTATAGAAAAATTACCTTATACTAAACCTTTCTTGTTTGTGGATGAACTGCAGCATGTGGATGAAAACAGCATTTCGGGATCTTATACTTTTAAGGAAGATCTAGATTTTTACAAAGGTCATTTTAAAGGAAATCCTGTAACACCTGGTGTTATATTGACAGAAACCATGGCTCAGATAGGTATGGTTTGCCTGGGAATCTATTTGTTGGGTGATGCCTTTAATAATGAAACAGTCATCGCCTTCACCTCTGCTGACATGCAGTTTTTAAAAGCGGTTTATCCAAATGAAAAAATTATGGTCACTGCCCAAAAAACTTTTTTCAGGTTTGGAAAATTAAAATGTGAGGCGGTAATGAAAAACGAAGCCGGACAGGAAGTCTGCAAAGGAATTTTGGCCGGAATGATAACGACAAAATTATGAGTAAACGTGTTGTAATAACCGGCCTTGGTGTTGCGGCTCCAAACGGGGTTGGAATTCCTGCGTTTACGTCTGCCATAAAAAATGGTTTATCTGGTATACGACATGATTCACAGCTACAAGAGCTTCAATTTTCCTGTCAGATTGCAGGTAAGCCTGAAATCACAGATGAACTCAAATCGCAATATTTTACCGATCTTGAATTGCGCGGCTTTAATAGTACCGGTATTTTGTATGGTGTTATTGCAGGTATGGAAGCCTGGAAAAATGCGGGACTTCCAATAGAAATTAATGAAGAACCGGATTGGGACAGCGGAACTATTTTTGGATCCGGTACTTCGGGAATTGATAAATTCCGCGAAAGCATTTATAAAATAGACGAATTGCAAACCCGAAAATTAGGAAGCACCGTCGTTGCTCAGACCATGAACAGTGGTATAAGTGCTTATCTTGGCGGTAAACTAGGTTTGGGGAATCAGGTAACCACAAATTCATCGGCCTGTTCAACCGGTACTGAAGCTATCCTTGTGGCGTATGACCGTATAAAATCAGGACAGGCAAAACGTATATTAGCAGGAAGCACTGGAGACAGCGGTCCGTATATTTGGGCAGGATTTGATGCACTTCGGATATGTAGTTCTAAGTATAACGATAATCCTGAACCTGGCTCACGCCCAATGAGTGCAACAGCTGCCGGATTTGTACCCGGAAGCGGTGCCGGCGCTTTGCTTATTGAAGATTTGGATTCTGCTTTGGAGCGTGGTGCTACTATTTATGCTGAAATTTTAGGCGGAAATGTAAATTCAGGAGGGCAACGTGGTACCGGAAGTATGACTGCCCCAAACAGTACTGCAGTACAGCGATGCATTACAGTTGCAATACAGAATTCAGGAATTTCATCAGCAGATGTTGATGCTATAAACGGTCATCTCACAGCTACTACAAAAGATAGTCTGGAAATTGAAAACTGGACAAAAGCATTAAACAGAAGCAGAAATGATTTTCCGTATATAAATTCGCTGAAAAGCATGACCGGTCATTGCCTTAGTGCTGCCGGAAGTATTGAAAGTATAGCTTCGGTGCTGCAGCTTTATGAGGGTTTTTTGTTTGGTAATATCAACTGCGAAGACCTTCATCCGGAAATTGCGGCGCTTATTGATCCTTCAAAAGTACTTTTTAAAACGTTCAATACAGATTTAAATGTAATTGCTAAGGCCAGTTTTGGTTTTGGGGATGTAAATGCCTGTGTATTATTTAAAAAATATAAAAATTAATATGAATAAAGAAGAACTTATTGCAAAATTAAAAGTCATTATCAAGCCTTATACGGCAAATAGTGAAGCATATGACAATCTTACTGAGAACACAGATTTTATTAAGGATCTTGAAATCAATTCGGCTAATCTGGTAGATATTGTACTGGATATCGAGGAAAATTTTGATGTGGTTATTGATAATACAGATATGGAAAGAATGCTGGATGTAAAAACAGCGGTAGAAATTATAGAAACCAAACTCGCTGCAAAATGATTGGCAATGATGTGGTCGATATATTACAGTCACGTCAGGAAAGTAATTGGCAGCGTAGAGGATTTCTGGAAAAGCTCTTTACTGAGGAAGAACAGCTTTTTATAAAACAGGAAACAAATCCTGAAATTTTAGTGTGGCTGTTTTGGAGCATGAAAGAAGCTGCTTATAAAATCTATAACCGACAAACAAAAAGAAGGGAATACATTCCTAAAAAACTGATTTGTAGAATTGTATTAAATGAAAACGATTACATTGAAGGTGAGGTAACTTGTGGGGGGAATATTTATTATACTAAAACCGCTATTTTAAATGATGGCATTCATACAATTGCAGTTAGCTCCTATTGTGATTTAAACAACGTAATTGAAGTTGAAAAGAGAGGGATTTTTAAAGACCAGTATGGAATTCCTTATTTAAGTGATTTATCTAAAATATCTAATAATGTGTCAATTAGTAATCATGGAAGATTTGAAAAAGTAGTTAAGCTTATTTAATTCATTTCGTTTTGTTCAGGGCTTGATTTAGTATAATATAGGATTCAAAATTATCTATATCAGTAATATCATCATCTGTTACAACTTCACTAACATGACTCTTATTTCTCCAGATGACTTCTTTTGCTCCTTCGTCATTCGATAGCGATCCAAGCTCTGAGAAAAATTTTCTGGGAAAAAGAACAGGTACTCCGCCGTACTCTTCCCTTCTGGTTATAATAATAGCTTCTTTTTTTTTATTGTGGAGTGCTGTTATTGCATTCAGATGCTGGCTCCTAATAAAAGGCTGGTCAGCCAATACAAACAAAATAGCATTAATGTTAGGATAATTTTTATCTATTTCTGCTGTAGCGAATGCTATAGAACTCCCTAATCCCTGTTGCCAGTTTTTATTGGTAAGAATAATGGTTTTCGATAAATCTGTTTTTTCTTTAATTTCATTTCGGTATGCACCCAGAACCACAAAAATTTCATCTGCATCTGCACAAAATGCATTTTCAATCACGCTACCTAATAAAGTCGAATCTTTCCAGGCAAGCAATTGCTTTGACTGACCCATTCTTTTTGAATTTCCTGCCGCTAATATTACGATGGCGATTTTACTCATCACTTATCAATTGTAATTTGCGAATGAATAGTACTGGTTTTATATTTTAAAGAGATTGGTTCCTCTTTACGTACCACCGAAAGTATTTCAGCAATAATACTGATGGCAATTTCCTGAGGAGTTTCTGCTCCAATGCTGATGCCTGACGGGCCATACGCTACATCCACCAGGTCTTCGTTACAGTAATCAGTAAATTCAAAAAAATCGTTTAAAATCTGATTTCTTCTTTTAACCGGACCCAGAAGTCCAAGATAAGCAGGCAGTGTATTTTTTAATCCGATAAGGAATTTTAAATCGGCTGAATAACTGTGTGTCATTAAGATAACTGCTGTTTCATTATCTATAGAAAGTAATCCAATTTCTTCAGGCTGCAAATGCAAAACCTGGTTTGCCCCCGGAAAATTAGCGATCGTCTTAGGATCTTTTACAGATGCCACAATTGTAACTTCCCAGCCTGTTAACGAAGCAAATTGGCATAATTGTACAGCATCATGTTCTGATCCAATTATAATTAAATGAAAGCGTGGTTGAAGAATTTGTTTGAAAGCAGGAAGTGCTCTATCTAATTGGATATTCGAAAAAGCAAAATTTTCCCCTTCAAAATGAAATTCTGAACCCAGACCCGTCTGAATTCCCTCTGTTTTGATATAAAAAGATTCAATTTCCAGCGTTTCTCTTTTTTTTACAACGGTCTCCAAAGCATCCAAAGCAGCTGCATCAGGAGAAAAAGGTTCCAAAAGAATATAAAGAACGCCTTCGCATCCAAGTCGGTACCTTCCATCGTAAATCATAATTTTTGCTTTGTTATCCAAAAATACAGACTGGGATTGTTTGAGGATTTCTTTTTCAACACAACCTCCGCTTACTGCTCCAACCATTTTATCATTTTCAAAAATCAGCATGCGAACGCCCGGTCTTCTGTACGAGGAACCTTCAATAGCGACAACTGTGGCCATGACGCTTTTAAGTCCTGTTGACAGCGCTAAAATGTACGATTCTTTTAATTTTAATAATTCGTGCATCATATTATAATCCTTTTTTGAAATAATTTCACTCTCAATATTGATTTGATAATTTATTTAAACTGTTCCCAGGCTAAAAGGCAAGGTTCTGATTCGTTTTCCTGTCAAATCAAATATAGCATTGGTTAGTGCCGGTGCAAAAGGCGGCAGTGCAGGTTCGCCTACTCCGCCCGCATCTTCTTCATTGTCTATAATGTGTACTTCTATTAAAGGAATCTCATTAATGCGGGGCATTGGATAATCGTAAAAATTATGCTGTTCAACGATATTTTCTTTGAATGTAATCTGATGTGTTGTTGCAGCGCCCAGTCCCATGACAATAGAACCTTCAACCTGTGCATGAATGATATCCGGATTTACATACCAGCCACAATCCATGACAGCCCATACTTTATCTATTTTCACACCACCATCAGGATTTTTGGAAACTTTTACAACCTGCCCGACTGTGGAGTTGAAACATTCTGTAATAGCGACGCCATAGCCTTCATTTTTTTTTCGTCTCTTCCAGTCTGAAACTTCTTCTATTTTATCAATTAATTTTTGGCAGCGCTCTTCATGTAAATGTTCCCGACGAAAATCCAAGGGATCTTTTCCTGCTTCATGAGCCATTTCATCAATGAAACTTTCATAGGCAAATCCGTTTGTAGAAGCATATACGGATCTCCAGAAACTTGTTGGAATACTGGTTTCAAAAAGGATATCTGAAAAGCTTACATTTTTAATGCTTTCATAATAAGGTTTTAAAAATCCTTCGCTGGTGCTTCCATTTGGTTTGTCTTTTGGTGCTCCGCTCCAGTGCCCGTTATTTTGACCGGCCATTCTGAATTTCAAGGCATTAATTTTGCCATCAGACATACTTCCTTCGCAGCGGTAAGAAATTCCAGGACGAAAAGGCCCTAATGTAGCATCATCCTCACGTGTCCATACAACCTGAACCGGACCGCCAATTTCTTTAGAAACTGCCACCGCCTCATACGGATAGTCATTCATAGCTTTTCGCCCGAAACCACCGCCAAGAAAAGTCATATTTACAATCACTTTCTCTTTATCTATTTTAAACTTTTTACTTATATAATCCTGAACCCAGCCAGGAGCCTGTATTGGTCCCCAGATTTCAATTGAATTGCCTTTGTAATGTGCAATGCAATTTATAGGTTCCATTGCAGTATGTGACTGATAAGGAGTCTGATAAATAACGTCTAATTTCTTGTTGGTTCTGGACAATAATTCGGTTGGATTTCCCTGTGTTTTCAGTGGCATCCCTTCTTCTGTTTTGAGAAGATTGTTTTGGGTTTCAAATATCTCCGGGGTGCTCCAGTGTTTAAAACCACTACTATTCCACTCTACTTTTAATTGCTTTCTGCCTTCAAGGGCAGCCCAGGTTGAAGTAGCGACTACGGCAACACCTTCACGGATATGCTCGTAATACCCCATTTCGACCTTGAAAACGCGTTTCACACCCGGAACTTTTAATGCAGCAGTTGCATCAAAGCTTTTTACTTTTCCAAAATAACGGGGATCACGCTCTACTGAAGCAAAGAGCATTCCCGGAATTCTTTTATCAAGGCCAAAAATTAATTCACCATTGGTTTTAAGCGGTGTGTCAATTCTTTTAAGCGGTTTGCGAATCAATTTATATTCCGAAATTTTCTTCAGCTTTGGTTCTTTTGGAGCTTCGAGTTTTGAAGCGGCCTCAGCGAGTTCTCCATAATGCAGTTTTTTTCCGGATGGCTTATGAATCACATGTCCGGATGCTGCATAGCAATCGGTTACAGGAACACTCCATTTTGCAGCTGCTGCAGTAATAAGCATTTCACGCGCTGCAGCGCTTAATTTTAACAGTTTTTTATAAGCTGAGCGAATGGTTGAGCTTCCTCCGGTAATTTGCCCTCCGTATTTTTTTTCGTTACCAATGGCAAAGATGACGTTGATATCTTTCATGTCAACTTCGAGTTCTTCAGCTACGATTTGCGGAACCGACTGATACGAACCCTGTCCCATTTCTGCCCTGTGATTTACAAGGGTCACTTTTCCTGACGGATTGATGATAATCCAGGGGCATAATTCGATTTCTGAATCACTTAATTCAGAAGGATGTACGACCACTGGCGCTCCATTTGCCGGAAAGTAAAAACCAAGACAAAGTGCCGCACCTCCCAGTCCGGTAAGTTTCAGGAAATTTCGTCTTGTAGTATCTATGTTATTATTTTGAGTCATCGGATAATCATTAAATTAAGATAATGTTATTTTGCAGGAGCATAAGCGCCCGTTTTCAGCCATGTAATCCATGCTTTTTTAAACTGCGCATGTGTTAAAGGCGGAGCGGTTCTGCCTTTTCCCATATTCCATCCTGCTTTTACCAAACCGTCATCTGCATGCGCTATAAGCTGTTGCAGGTCTTTATGCCCGTTAAGCTGCGGATTCACCAGTTGTTTGGCAAGTTCGTGGGCTGTTTTTCCTTCAAATACCATTTTCATATCTGCAGGCGGTAAATGCCATTCCGGATTTCCCGGTGGTGTATGCAGTCCGGGACTGTTTGATGGCTGATGGCAATTAGCACATTTCATTGCATACACACCTTTTCCGTCTTTCCCTCGCTTAGGCTGCATGCTGTGAATAACGCTATTATCTCCCTGAAGCGGAATGTCACCTTTTGGATGACAATTGACACAACGCGGACTCATCAGAACTTTATAGACCTGCTTAAACGCCGCAACTGATGCCACGCTGTCTTTTTTTATCGGTACAATAGAAACATATTCTTTTTCAACAATCCGGTTCTTTGAAACAGTAAATGCCAGTCCAATACCTGAGACCAGAATTATGGCAATCCATATAAATTTAATTTTTGTTGACATAGTTTTTTGATTACTGCTTATTTATCAGATTTTGTTTTCTCCTGCATTTGTGAAGCCAGATGTATGGCTTTACGAATTCGCGGATAAGTCCCGCATCTGCAAATGTTTCCGGCCATGGCATCGTCTATATCCTGATCTGTAGGATTTGGATTTTCCCTCAAAAGTACTGCAGCCGACATGATTTGTCCGGAATGGCAATAGCCACATTGTGGTACGTCGATTTCCTGCCAGGCTTTTTGTGCCGGATGGTCATTATTTTGAGATAATCCTTCTATAGTCACTACATTTTTTCCTCTGGCACGACTCATTTTGGTTACACAGGAACGAACTGCTTCGCCATCGAGATGCACTACACAGGCGCCGCATTGTGCAACACCGCAGCCAAATTTAGTTCCGGTAAGCCCCAAAGTATCGCGAATTGCCCAAAGCAGAGGCATTTCCGGGCTGACATCCAGATTTTCGGTTTTGCCATTTACAGTTAGTTGTATCATAAAGTCTATCTTTTAAGTGGTCTTTTTTTTTTGATTCCTAAATTTACAAAAAAAACATACATTATAAATTAAGACTGTTATTTGACATCGTTCTAAAGAGCTCGGAATTGTTTTAACCAATGAAAAAAATATCTCTTTGCTTTAATTATCTGATAATAATATAATTAAAAGTAGTAATTGTGTAATCTTTTGATTTTCAACGAATTTAGATTTGTAAAGTATTTTAAAGATCAGGCTATAATATTTCATATCATAAAGCCGATGTCGGGACAAGTGGTTATACAACCAAATCAACTTGATCGAGAGCGAATGAAATATCAAACATAGCAACGAGAAAATCTGTATTGATGAAAGAGATAAACTTTAAAAAGTAATATTATGCCAAAAGAAAATCCGGGTCCCCAAGTTAAAGATAAGGATCAATACGAAGCATTGCGCGATAAAGGTTACAGTAAACAAAAATCTGCGCGAATAGCCAATAGTCAGGGTGCCGAAAAAAGAGGCGGCAAAGCTGGAGATTACAAAGACAGAACAAAACAGGATCTATACAAAGAAGCTGTAAAAGTTGGAATTAAAGGAAGATCGAATATGACGAAAGAACAATTGATGGATGCATTACGTAATAACTAATCACAAAGGTTTAAAGTTTAAAGTCGAATGAGAACTACACTTTCTGACTTTAGACTTTAATTTTTTTGACTTAATCCCTATATTTGCACTTTCAATTAAAGACTTCATAAATGTGAATAAATAATTTCTTTCAGATATAAAGACGGCTAGCCAGACTTTGGTTTTGCCATTTTATTAATGCTTAAGAAAGAGATTATGCTTATTCTGCAAAACATTTCATATACACATTCTAATAAAGAATTGCTGTTTAACAACGTCAGTTTAACAGTGAATAGCGGAAACAAAACTGCCTTAGTTGGTCATAATGGTTCCGGAAAATCAACATTGCTAAAAATTATCGCAAAAGAATTATTTCCGTCAGGCGGAATAATGGAAATCGATTCAGAGCCTTATTATGTCCCGCAGATTTTCGGGCAATACAATCACTTGTCTATTTCAGAAGCTTTACAGATTGATGAAAAACTTACTGCTTTGCATGAAATTCTGGAAGGCAATGTCAATGAATCAAATTTAAACATACTTAATGACGGCTGGACTATCGAGGATCGCTGTAATGAAGCCTTGAAATACTGGAGTCTAAATGATTTAGAATTAACTCAAAAGCTTGGATTTTTAAGCGGTGGTGAAAAAACAAAAGTATTTCTGGCCGGCATTATGATCCATCAGCCCAAGCTTATATTGCTGGATGAACCCAGTAATCATCTGGATGCTGAAGGAAGAGCATTGCTATATCAATTCATAAAAGCTTCAGCGGCAACAATGCTAGTAGTAAGCCACGACCGGAAGTTGCTGAATTTGCTGGATGCTACCTGTGAATTAAAAACAAACGTAATCAAAGCCTACGGAGGCAATTACGATTTTTACCAAAATCAGAAGAATATCGAAAAAGAAGCATTAGCCCAGGATATTCATTCGAAAGAAAAATCGCTTCAGAAAGCCAAAGAAAAACAAAGGAAAACTCTGGAGAGAGAACAAAAATGTGATTCGAAAGGGAAAAAGAAGCAGGAAAAAGCCGGAGTTGCCCGAATCATGATGAATACTTTAAGGAATAAAGCCGAAAACAGCACTTCAAAAACCAAAAGTGTACATGCTGAAAAAATTGTCGGAATTTCACAGCAATTGCGTGAATTGCGTGACGAAGTTTCAAGTCTGGATAAAATGAAATTCGGTCTCGATAATTCACGCTTACACAAAGGAAAGATTCTTGTGGCAGCCGAATCGGTTAATTACAGTTATAATGAAGAGTGGATTTGGAAAACAGATTTGAACTTTCAGATTTTGAGCGGTGAACGAATTGCCATAAACGGTAATAATGGCTCGGGAAAAACAACGCTGATAAAACTAATTTTAGAAGATTTAAAACCTAAGAAAGGAATTCTAAAAACAGTAGATTGCGAAATGATTTATATCGATCAGGATTATTCGCTAATAAATACAGATTTAACTGTTTACGATCAGGCACAGCAAAGCAATGTTTCCGGTTTAGAAGAACACGACATTAAAATGAGGCTGAATCGGTTTTTGTTTACCCAAACAGACTGGGATAAACCATGTCGTTATTTAAGTGGAGGTGAAAGAATGCGTCTGATGCTTTGCACCTTAACGATAGCAAATGAAGCACCTGATGTAATCATTTTAGATGAGCCCACAAATAATCTGGATATACAGAATATTGAGATATTAACTGCTGCTTTAAATGAATACATGGGAACGTTGATTATAGTTTCACATGATGAAACCTTTCTAGAGCAGATAAGCGTAAACCGGAATATTTATTTGAATTAAATTTTTAGAATTAATTTATAAACAAGAAAGACAATCCACAAAGATTATCTTTCTTGTTTACTGCTGCTTTGGAAGGTAAATCCAAAAAGTAGTTCCTTTTCCGGGCTGGCTGGTAAAATCAATACTGCCGTTATGGTTTTCTATAATTCGGCGGCATAATGCAAGTCCTATTCCATTTCCTCCATACTGATCTCTTTCATGCAGTCGCTGGAACATATCAAAGATTCGTCCTGAATATTGACTATCCATTCCTATTCCATTATCAGAAACTGAAATAAGATGATAATTTCCTGACAATGCCAACTCGTTCTTGTTATCAGGCAGATTGGTTGCAGAAATAGTTACAATAGGGTCTGATGTATTGAATTTTAATGCATTATTAACCAGATTGTAAAACAACTGGCGAAGCTGGGTATTCAATCCTGAAACTGCTGGAAGTTCATTGACGTGAATCACAGCCTTTTTCTCCTCAATTACCAGACTGAGGTCTCCCAGAATTTCAGACATCACTTCATTGAGGTCAACCTCTTCAAAGTGCTGCTTTTTGTTGTCAACCCTGGAATAATTAAGTACATCAGTGATAAGATGTGATAATCGGCCGGCTGCTAAAGTAATTCGGTCAAAATAATATTCCTTTTTCTGATCTTCTGATAAATGCTGACCTGCGCGTGAAAGCATAATCATAATTTTTCGCAGTGGTTCCTGCAAATCGTGACTGGCAATGTATGCAAACTGTTCCAGCTCTTTATTTTTAAAAACCAGTTTTGAATTGGCACTTTCCAGTTCACGCTGAATTATTTTTAATTCGGAGTTGTCCTTTAGTGTTTCCACAATGATTTTCTGCGCATTGATATCTACAAAATAAATGAGCCAGCTGTTAAAAGAACCGTCTTCTGATTTATTCGGAATTATAGAAACCAAATGCCAAACGTAATTGTTGTTGTCATTTTTAATTCTGATTTCACCTAAAAAATCAGAACGATTGGTTCTTGCCTTGTTCCAGTCTTCTAGGATACCATCAATATCTTCAGGATGGACAAAATTGATTAATGTTTTTCTGTCAAAATTACGTAAGGGAAGCTTAAGATAACTCTCTATTGATTCATTAGCAAGAATAACATTGTTACGTTCACCAACAATACAAATCAAAATTGGAATAGTATTGGCAAGCTGCCTGTACTTGTTTTCACTTTCGGTCAGTTTTTCGGATAGCGCAATTAATTCAATATTTTTCTTTCTTATTTCATCATAAGGAGACAAAGGTGGTTCATATTTAAAATAATCACTCAGGGTTCTGATTTTCGCTTCTGATAAAAGTCCCGGAGATAAAACCGGCTGACTGATTCGGGTTGTCGACTGATTGTTAGCAAAACTGTATTCAATATTTGCTGAAATTTTAGAGGCATAATTAAAAGCTTCGGGACTGCATTTTTTTAAATCTACATTATCCGTTATAATTGCCACAATTTCTTTCTGTGTCGCTTTTACAATTCTGATTCCCAAAACGAGTAATGAATTGCTGCCTTTTGTAATTGAGCATCTTGCGACTTCAGAAACAGCAGTAGAAAATCTTGTTTGAAAAGAAGAAGGCATCCCACACATTTCCGCAATCTTCATGCATCTTTTATGCGCTAATATCAAATCCATTTCGTTATCAAGATTGATTTGTATGATCTCTTTCATGGCTCTTAAATTATTTTGGCTACAAAAATCGTTGCATCATCATTCCCCCGTATATTTTCCTTAAGCAAAGAAGCTGCAATTATTCCCGGACTCTGTTTAAAAATACCATTCATATCGTTCAGGCTCCATCTTGTACGAAGGCCATCACTATGCATGATAATGATTTGATGTTTTTTATAGGGTACAATAGTATTGTTCAAAGTACGCGGAATATTATGCCCCAGGATACCATTGTAAGGTGTATAGGTTTTATTTTCCAGTCCGTTGTAAATACGGGTATTGATGTTTCCAATACCACAGATATTCCAGACCTCTGCTGCATAATCAACAGTAATTATCGTAGCTACCAGACCTCTGGTTTTTTTAGTTTTAGCATGAATATCCCTCAGGATTTCAGATGGCTGAAATTCTATTGTCTGTCTAAAAGCCTTAAGTCCTGCCTGTACTGCTTCATATGCGTATTCTCCATGACCTAATCCGTCCCCTACAAATATCTGGAAACCATTCTTTAAATACTTGATATGATACCCATCCCCGCAGACTTTTTCTCCCGGATAATTAACTGCAATTGTACTGTATTTTAATTCATTTTTAAACGAAGGAAGGCATATATCAACTTTTTCGCAAATTCTGACATACTGTACACAGCCCCAGTTTTTCATCGAATAGATCTGAAAATCGTTACTCAGTCTTTTAATAGAACCTAAACCATGACCAAGTGTGTTTGCGGTTGAATAGCCGTCGTTCATGATTCGTGCTGCATTTTCAAAACCTATTCCTTTATCGAGGCAATAAATTTCAATTGCACTTTGCTCTGCCACCAAATGAGGTCTGTACAAGAGTACTCCTTCTTTTGCAAATTTTATAAGATTTGAAGTCAGTTCGGCAACAATAATATCGGTTTCTGCAGCCCTGTGTGGGGTAAAACCTAATTGAATTGCCAGGTTGTGTATTTCTCTCTTTATAAACGGAATAAGACTTCTGTCATCAATTTTATAACTGGAAAAAGTATTATCCATTTTTCCACTTTGTTATAGTAACTGTAGTACCGTTTCCTAATTCACTTTTAATGTCAAATTCATTGACTAATCTTTTGGTTCCTGGTAATCCCAGACCTAAACTTTTTCCTGTGCTGTATCCGTCTTTCATTGCTAAAGCTATATCTGCTATTCCCGGTCCATTATCTATAAAAGTAACGCGTACGCCATTGTCACGGCCATTGCTGACCGATTCGATAATGACTTTGCCGCCCCCTCCATACTTTAGGAGATTACGAACGAGTTCGCTTGTGGCAGTAATTAATTTGGTTTGATTTAAAATACTCATACCAATTTTTACTCCATACTCTTTTACGCGATTGCGGAGAGGTACTACGTCCTGTTCCTTTACAATCAGTGCTTCTTCTCTGTTATTCGTTATCGTCGTCATATTCCGGCTCTTCATTATCACTATTGTGCATTTTTGAGCGCAGTAATTCCATGCCTCTTTCAACATTCAGGGCACTTATGACTCCATTTAAGGACAGTCCTAATTCTACCAGTGTAATTGCAACTGCTGGCTGCATGCCCACCACTACGGTTTGCGCATCCATTATTTTAGACATCACTGCAATATTTCCTAAAATTCGACCCATAAATGAGTCTATGATAGAAACTGCAGAAATATCAATCAGTACACCTTTCGAGCTATGCTTACTTATTGTATTAATTAAATCTGATTCCAGATTTTCTGCCAACTGATCATACAAATCTACTTGTATGGTAACGAGCAAATATTGCCCCATTTTTAATATAGGAATTCTTTCCATATAAACAGCCTCTTATCCTATTACTTTTCTTTTAACAACATTGAGCTGCAACATATCAAATGCCGTACGAAGTGCACTTGCCAATGATGCTTTTGTGATAATTCCCGTAAGGTCAATTCCTAGATGTACAACGGTTTGTGCAATTTCAGGACGAATACCACTTATAATGCATTCTGCACCCATCAACCGGGTTGCACTTACGGTTTTGATTAAATGCTGCGCTACAAGTGAATCAACAGCAGGTACACCGGAGATATCCAGTATAGCAATTGAGCTTCCTGTATCCACAATTTGTTGTAATAAATTTTCCATTACAACCTGTGTTCTTGAGCTGTCAAGTGTTCCAATAATCGGCAATGCCACAATTCCTTCCCAAACTGAAATAACCGGTGTAGAAATTTCACTTATTTCATCTACCTGTCTTGAAATTATATCTTCACGCCCTTTCATAAAAGCTTCAAACGTCATGATCATCATGTTGTCAAGAATTTCGTTCAGTTTCAGATTGGCATCATAAAGCTCGGCAGAATCTGTAATAAGTTCTGAAATTACCTTAGAAGCAGCTTGTTTAAATGATATTAGATATTGTGCATTTTCTCTTGGTGAAAAACCGCGTTTTCCTCTTGAAGATGCAATTCCTATAATAAGATCCTCTACTTTTTCAAATTCGTCAAAATTTCCGGATTTTTCCAATGCACTTAAAAAAAGTGAAGCAAATTCCTTAGACTCTTCTTCTTCCATTGCTCCATCACCAGCCCCACTATCCTGAAGAATCTGGGACCATATTGTTAATAATTTGTTTTCGTGCTCTTTTAAGCCCATTAATGAGTTGTTTTGCATTTGCGTTTTAAATTTTGAGATTCTTAACAAATATAGAACTTTAAATCGGATATAAAGAAAAGAAGTGTTAATCTGATCAATTGGTTTTTTTGATGCTATAAAAGCATAGATTTTTCTATGTAATATGCTTTAATAAAACTGTTTTTTTTAAAGGATATATAATAAGATCTTATCATTTTACAATACTGAAAAACTAACATTAATTGCCAAATAAAAGATTTAACACTAAATTAAACCATAAAAAGGCAAAAAATATTCATAATTTACTTAAACACCTGTTAAATCTTTAATAATAATTATTCATTAATAATGTAAGAAAACGTATATTTGAGAAATTACAACATTAGAGTAGAATGGCATACAAAAAAACAAAATCACAGCAATTTATATTTCCTAAATCTCCAACTGGAATTGACGGACTGGATGAGATTACGAACGGAGGTTTTCCTAAAGGCCGCCCAACCCTAATCTGTGGCGGTGCGGGCTGTGGAAAGACTTTATTATCAATGCAATTCCTTATTAAAGGGATTACCGAACATAACGAACCCGGTGTTTTCATGTCTTTTGAAGAGCCTTCTGATGATCTTACTTTAAATGTAAAATCATTAGGCTTTGACATTGAAAAACTGAAGGCGGACAAAAAACTGATCGTAGATCATGTTCGTGTCGAAAGATCAGAAATTGAAGAAGCAGGCGAATACGATCTGGATGGTTTATTTATCAGATTGGGGCACGCTATCGATTCCATTAAGGCTACAAGAGTTGTCCTGGATACTATAGAATCGTTATTTGGAGGTCTGGATAATCAGGCAATCCTGCGTGCCGAGTTAAGACGCTTATTTCATTGGCTTAAAGCCAAAGGGGTAACCGCTATTGTTACCGGAGAACGTGGCGAAGCAACATTGACACGTCAGGGACTCGAAGAATATGTTTCAGACTGCGTTATCGTTCTGGATCATCGTGTTATCGATCAGGTTTCAACCCGAAGACTGCGAATCGTAAAATACAGAGGTTCTACCCACGGTACAAATGAATACCCTTTTTTGATAGACGCTGATGGAATTTCGGTACTTCCTATCACTTCCCTAAAACTGGATAATGATGTAAGTTCTGATATTATATCAACAGGGGTTCCCGGCTTAGATGAAATGTTTCATAGTGGCGGATTTTATCGTGGCAGTAATACTTTAATATCCGGAACAGCCGGAACAGCTAAAACCACTATAGCCTCCTACTTTGCAAATGAACAATGCAATAAAAATGAAAAAACTATTTATTTTGCATTTGAAGAGTCACCGCAACAGCTTATCCGAAACATGAAGTCAATAGGTGTTGATCTGGAAAAACATATCAAAAAAGGTACTTTACAAATTCACTCTTCGCGTCCTTCGCTTAACGGACTCGAACTGCATTTGCTGACTCTTAGAAAACTCATTAAAGAGTTTCAGCCTACAACTATAATTATTGATCCTATCAGCAATTTAATAACCGTTGGAAGTCAGGACGAAGTTCGTTCGATGCTCGTAAGGCTTATCGATATGCTAAAGGCAAACAACATTACGGTACTTTTTACGTCTTTAAATAAAAGAACCGATAAGTTCAGGCCTGATCTAGCTGAAGAATCTGTATCTTCATTAGTCGATATATGGATTACGGTTCGGGATATGGAAGGAATAGGCGAAAGAAACCGGGGAATATTTATAGTAAAAGCCCGGGGAATGGGACATTCTAATCAGGTAAGGGAATTCGTAATTACAGATCAGGGAATGGAATTGCTTGATGTTGAATTAGGACCAAAAGGAATACTTACCGGCAGTGAAAGACAATCTCACAGAATAGAGAAAAAGATGTCTGATATGAAGCATCAAAATGAAATTATCAGAAAGGACAGAGAAATTGAGCGCAAACGCAAAGCTCTTGAAGCCAATATTGAAGCACTTAGGAACGAATTTGAATCGGCTGAGGAAGAATTAAATATTCTGAAAGCCACGGAAGAATTGTATGCAAAACTGACTTCGAAGAAAAAAAAGGAATAAAATGAAAAAAGAAGTTGTAGCCGAATGGCAGTTACTGCTCTATATAGCGGGTCAGACGCCAAAATCGATCAAGGCACTGGAAAATATAAAAAAATATGCCGAAGAACATCTGGCAGGTAAATACAGCATTGAGATTATAGATTTGCTCAAAAATCCGCAATTGGCAGAAGGAGATCAAATTCTGGCTGTGCCTACGCTGGTCCGAAAATTTCCTGAACCCATTCGCAAGATTATTGGCGACCTGTCTAATGAAGAAAGAGTACTTGTAGGGCTTAATATTAAACCTTTAAACCCGTAAAAATGGATAATTCAGCTGATGAAACAAGTACAGCCGGGCATAAGTTCATACTTTTTGTCACGGGTATGTCTGTTAAATCAGGACATGCAATTGAAAATTTGCGCCGGATATGCGATAAATATCTTCAGAACAATTATGAACTGGAGATCGTAGATATCAGCAGGGATTCAGAAAAGGCCTTAGTACATCAGATTGTAGCGATACCAACTTTGATAAAAACACATCCTGCCCCGAGACGAATCATCATCGGTGATTTGTCAGACAACGAAAAGGTACTAAAAATACTTAATTTAAGTGAATAGAATTTGATAGCAAACGATAAAAATACAGACTCCTTATTAGCTGAAATTGAATCATTAAAAGAAAAACTGGATGAATCAAACAGTATTATTGAAGCTATAAGAGAGGGAGGCGTTGATGCCCTTGTGGTCAACAATAACGGGGTTCCGCAGCTTTATTCCCTTGAAACTGCCGATTATACCTACAGGCTCCTGGTTGAAAAATTCAGACAGGGCGCGGTTAGTATTACCAAAAAGGGACTAATCCTGTATTGCAACGATTTTTTTGCGAAACTGGTAAACATTCCTTCAGAGCATATAATTGGAAATTACATACAGGAATTTTTTAACAATAGCAGTCAGTTTGTTACAATGATTGAAGCTTTAAAATATGGACTGAGCACACATGAGATCCTTTTCAAAACCAACAGCTCCCCTGCTACATTCCCGGCTTATATCTCCCTCACAGATCTGGAGCCTTCAGTTAAAGCTATCGGTATTGTAGTGATTGATCTGACAGAAAAGAGAAACCATGAAGAAGCGTTAATAAAGCATCAGGAAGAACTCGAAGAAAAGATTAAGGAACTCAACCGGATCAACAGCAATCTCGAAGAATTCATTCACGTGATTTCGCACGATTTAAAAGAACCGCTGCGCAAAATCATCATGCACAACAGCAAAATCGACGGCAGTTACCTGACTGAAATTGATGCCAAATCTATGGATGTAATAAAATTATCCGTTTTGCGTCTTAATTCCCTCGTTGATGATTTGGTAAAATACTCGTCGCATACCAAGCAGGAGGAACATACAGAAGTTGATTTAGCTACCCTGATTTCTGAAGTTTTAGAAGATCTTGAAGTGAGTATTACCGACAAAAATGCCGAAATACAAATCGGAAACCTCCCGGTCATAAAGGCTTCAGGAGTCCAGATGCGTCAGCTTTTTTCGAATCTGATTTCGAACGCCATTAAATATTCCAAAGCAGACATTCCCCCGTTGATACAAATTTATCAGGCTGAAAATTTAGACGAGGAAATACCAAATCAAAACCCTAAATTTGTAAAGATTCAGATCAAAGACAACGGTATCGGAATGGATTCGGGTCATTTGCTTAAGATTTTTACGATTTTCCAGCGCCTGCATGCCCGGAACGAATATTCAGGAAACGGAATAGGCCTGGCGATATGTAAAAAGATTATGGAAAACCATTCCGGAAAGATTACAGTCGAAAGTAAACTGAATGAAGGGACAACATTTACCATTTATTTTCCAATTTAATACAATGCCTCAAAAAAACTTACATATCATAATTGCCGAAGACGATAATGATGATGCAGATGTAATCTTCGAAACTTTTAACAACAATCCACACTTTGGAAAAGTAAGCCTCGTAGCCAATGGCGAAGAATTGCTGAACTTCCTCAAGGACACTGTCAACGAAACCCCGGATGTTATCCTGACCGATATCAACATGCCCATACGCAACGGCATCGAAGCGCTGCAGGAAATATTAAACCACCACGAGCTTAAAAATATTCCGTGCTTTGTCTATTCCACCAGCATAAACCCTTCTTACAAACAAAAATGCGACGTATTGGGCGTAAAAGCCTACCTTATAAAGCCCTACTCTTTTGAAGCTTTTGACGAAATCCCAAAGACGATTCTGAGCATTATTTCAGATTAAAAATAATTTAGAAACGAGATTTTTCTTTTAGAGAAGGTTTCGTTTTTTTTTAGGAGCTGATTCCTGCTATTCATTTCAATCTTTTATGCCGAACCCCGGCATAAAAGGATTTTCATTACTATCAGGGCTAGGTGTAATTGGTTTCATGAGAAGTGTAGATGTTTTCTTTCGTTTTTATGATTCTTGATAAACATCTTTATTAAATATTTCAATACTTTAGCAATCGAATTGTTTTTTTGCAGTAATAATATAAATCCTTTCATGGCTTTCAACGAAGATTCACGTGTTAAAATACCGACTATATTACATCTAATGCGATTGGGTTATGATTATTTATCATTATCCAATCAAATATGGGACGAGACAACTAACATATTCACCAATATCTTCAAAGAGAATCTCAAAAGATTGAATCCTGAGTTATCATTTGGTGACATAGATCGGGCTTATAACGAAGTAGCTATTTGTCTGGAGAATGAAGATTTAGGAAAAATATTTTATGAAAAGCTCATTGATCAGTCTGATTTGAGGCTAATTGACTTTGAAAATTTCAATAATAATTCATTTAATGTTGTTACTGAACTAACTTATAAAAAAGACGAAGAAGAATTTAGACCAGACATTACCTTATTAATAAATGGAATGCCTTTGGCTTTCATAGAAGTCAAAAAGCCAAATAATCAGGATGGTGTTACAGCCGAACACAAGCGCATACAAACTCGTTTTCAAAATAAAAAGTTCAGGCAATTTGTGAACCTTACTCAATTGATGGTTTTTTCTAATAATATGGAATATGATGATAGTTCTCCTTTGCCAATTGAAGGAGCTTTCTATGCCACACCATCTTATTATAAACCAATATTCAACTACTTTAGAGAAGAACAAGAGTTTGATTTTGATGTTTTATTAAAAAACATAGAAGACGAAAACGAAAACTTTGTATTAAAAGACACTAATTTATTAAGCATTAAAAATTCGCCTGAATTCCTTACTAACAAAAATCATAACACACCAACTAATAGAATTTGTACTTCTCTTTTTCAAAGAGATCGACTTGCTTTTGTTTTGCAATTTGGAATAGCGTATGTAAAAGAAAGTACGGGATTGCAAAAGCACATTATGCGATATCCTCAGTTGTTTGCAACAAAAGCAATTGAAGAAAAACTAAAAGAAGGCGGAAAAAAAGGCATCATTTGGCATACCCAAGGAAGTGGAAAAACAGCTTTAACTTTTTATAATGTTAAGTATTTAACTAATTATTTTCAAAAGAAAAGCATTGTACCTAAATTCTATTTTATTGTGGATCGGCTGGATTTATTGATTCAGGCTGGAAAAGAATTTAAAAGTCGGGGATTGGTTGTGCATAATATCAATTCGAGAGAAGAATTTTCCAGAGATATCAAATCTACATCTGTAATTCATAACAATTCAGGAAAACCTGAAATAACCGTTGTGAATATCCAAAAGTTTCAGGATGATCCTGATGTAATTAGAAATACAGATTACAATCTAAACATACAGCGTGTGTATTTCTTAGACGAAGTACATCGTAGTTATAATCCAAAAGGTAGCTTTTTAGCCAATCTTAATGAATCTGATAACAACGCTATAAAAATTGGTCTGACAGGAACACCGCTATTAGGAAACGACTACAACTCTAAAGCTTTATTTGGAAATTATATTCACAAATATTATTACAATTCTTCAATTGCAGATGGTTATACTTTACGATTAATTCGGGAAGAGATTGAAACCAATTATAAACTGACTTTAAAACAAGCGCTTGAAGAAATTGAAATTTTAAAAGGTAATGCCGATAAAAAAATAGTCTATGCACATCCTAAATTTGTAGAACCAATGCTGGATTATATCGTTCAGGATTTTGAAAAAGCCCGTATTGCCTCAAACAACAATTCAATTGGCGGAATGGTGGTTTGTGATTCTTCCGAACAGGCAAAAATGTTATTTGAAATTTTTGAATCAAAATATGCAGTAATCAATACAGATTTTAACTTTCTTCAAATGGTTGCCGATCCTCGTGAAAGTTATGGCACTCAAAAAAAGAATAAAAGCAAAGTGACAACTGCTGCGGTAATTTTGCATGATGTTGGAACCAAAAAAGAACGAGAAGAAAAAGTTTCAGAATTTAAAGAGGGAAAAATAGATTTTCTTTTTGTTTATAACATGCTGTTAACTGGTTTTGATGCTCCCCGATTGAAGAAATTATATATCGGTCGTGTCATCAAAGCACACAATCTATTGCAAACACTTACCCGTGTAAACAGAACTTACCAAGATTTTAAATATGGTTATGTAGTTGATTTTGCAGACATTCAAAAAGAGTTTGAGAAAACAAATCAGGACTATTTTAACGAGTTACAATCCGAATTAGGTGATGAAATGGAACATTATTCTAACATCTTCAAATCACCGGAAGAAATCAGACAGGAAATTAATGAAATTAAAGAAGTTTTATTTCCGTTTGATACTTTAAATGCTGAGATCTTTTCCCAGCAAATTTCACAGATTCAGGATCGAACTGAAATGCTGAAAATCAACAGAGTATTAAACAATGCTAAAAGTCTATATAACCTTATTCGGTTATCCGGGAATTATGAATTATTAGAACGTCTTGACTTTCATAAATTAACGATACTGTCCCGTGAAGCCAACAATCATTTGGCTTTGATCAATACAAAAGAAGCACTGGAAGAAAATGTAGATACCACCAATTTATTAAATATTGCGCTTGAAGATGTCATTTTTGCTTTTGTAAAAGTAAAAGAAGAAGAAATGCTGCTTGCTGATGTCCTGAAATCAACCTTGCAAAAAACTCGTGAAATACTCGGTGGCAACTTTGATCCCAAAGACCCTGTTTTTGTATCTTTGCGCGAAGAATTGGAACGCTTATTTAAAAAGAAAAACTTAAGCGAAGTCACCAAGGAAGGCATGCAGGATAATATTAAAAACCTTGAACTTATTTATGGCAAGGCAAAAGAACTGGAAAGAAAAAACCAGTTATTAAGGGCTAAATATGCGAATGACGAGAAATATGCCCGTTTGCATAAACGTTTAATGGAAAAAGACCCTTTAACCGATAGTGAAACAAAACTCTTTGAAGCCTTAAACGGATTAAAAAAAGAAATCGACGATCAGCTTTTGCAAAACTCAAAAGTATTAGAAAATGAGAGTTATGTGGAGAAAATGATTATGCGATTTGTGATTAATCAATTTAAGAATAAAAACGAAATTCCTTTAGATCCCCAAACTTCGAAACGTATTAATAGTTTGGTAGTTAAAGAATATATGAATGAATTTTATGGAAGAACAGCATAAGTATGAGCACAGGAGAAATACTAATATATCAAAATCAGGAAGGTAATATTAAGATTGACGTTCAGCTTAATGAAGATACTGTTTGGTTAAATCAGGCACAACTTTGTGAGCTTTTTCAAAAATCTAAAGCAACGGTCAGCGAGCATATAAAAAATATTTTTCATGAAGGAGAATTGAATGAAAATTCAGTTGTTCGGAAATTCCGAACAACTGCCTCAGATGGTAAAAGCTATGAAACCAATTTTTACAATCTTGATGTCATTATTTCCGTTGGTTATCGCGTAAAATCACTTCAAGGAACGCAATTCAGGATTTGGGCTACCCAACGATTAAAAGAATACATCGTAAAAGGTTTTGCCTTGAATGATGACCGTTTTAAGTCTGGCAATACAATGAATTATTTCAACGAACTGCAACAACGCATTCGCGAAATACGAATATCTGAAAAGTTTTTCTACCAAAAAATAAAGGATATTTACACCACAAGTATAGATTACGATCCAAAAGACGAAAAAACAATTTCATTTTTCAAAATCGTACAAAATAAACTTCTTTGGGCTATTTCTCAAAACACCGCAGCCGAATTAGTCTATCGCAGAGTTGATGCTGCTTTACCCTTATTAGGAATGCAGTCTTTTGACAAAAAAGAAGCCAAAGCAGTTCAGAAAACTGATGTTAGTATTGCTAAAAATTATCTTAATGAAGACGAAATAAAACTTTTAGGATTATTGGTAGAGCAATATTTAGCGTTTGCCGAAACAATGGCACAGCAACAAACTCCCATGTACATGAAAGACTGGGCAGAACGACTCGATAGTATTTTACAGCTCAACGGACGGGAATTGTTAACGCATGCAGGAAAAATTAGTCATCAAATGGCTTTGGATAAATCGACACAGGAATTTGAAAAATTTAAGGAAAATAGAAAAGCGACAGAGATTGAGCAAAGTCTTAAGGAGATTGAAGCCGATATTAAAAAATTGAAAAAATAACAATAATAATACCAATGACTACCACAATACAATTTGAAAAGCAAACCAAAACACTAATTGACGACTTAAAAAGTGTATGCGCCAATTATGGTTTGGGAAATGACGGAAATGAATTTCAAGATTATTACTCAGGTATTTTTATATAAATTTCTTAATGACAAATTTATCCATGAAATAAAGCAACTGGATGAAAAAATAGCAGCATCAGATAATTGGGAGGAAACATTAAGAAGTTATCCTGCCAGTGAGTACGAAATGTTGACCATGCAAATGAGCGAAAGTACTGCCAGCATTCATCCGGATCAATTGATTTCAACTTTGTTTGATCGTCAGAATGAGCCTAAGTTTGCCGATATATTCGACAATACTTTATTGGATATTGCCAAACAAAATAGTGAGGTTTTTTCAGTAGTTACAGAAAGTGGTGAAAAAATTGTCTTATTCGAAAACATAAGTAAATATGTAACTGATAAACGCGATAACTTTTGCAAAGCGCTGATAAATAAACTAGTTAATATTAGTTTTGAGAATATTTTTCACGAAAAGTTTGACTTCTACGCTACTATTTTCGAATATTTAATTAAAGATTATAATACGAATAGTGGTGGAACTTACGCAGAATATTTCACACCGCATGCCGTTGCTAAAATCATGGCACGTTGTTTAGTAAACGAAAGTGTGAGCGATGTAACCTGTTATGATCCAAGTGCGGGGTCCGGAACGCTTTTGATGAATCTGGCACATCAAATTGGCGAAGAAAAATGTACAGTTTACTCTCAGGACATTTCACAAAAATCATCCAACTTATTGCGTCTGAATTTAATTTTGAATGATTTAGTACACTCTATACCCAATGTAGTTAAGGGAAACACCATTTTAGAACCTTTTCATAAAGACAAAAATGGACGTTTGAAGCAATTTGACTATATCGTATCGAATCCTCCGTTTAAGTTGGATTTCTCAGATTATGTAAATGATTTAAACACCAAAGAAAACCACGAACGCTTTTTTGCCGGAACACCCAATATCCCGAAAACCAAAAAAGAAAGCATGGCAATTTATCCTTTGTTTGTTCAGCATATTATGTATTCGCTTACTGCAAAAGGAAAAGCGGCAATCGTAGTACCAACAGGTTTTATTACAGCACAAAGCGGTATTGAACGCAAAATTCGTGAGCAAATGGTCGAACGCAAAATGTTGCGTGGTGTAGTAAGTATGCCTTCAAATATTTTTGCTACTACAGGAACCAATGTTTCTATTTTATTTCTGGATAAAGAAAATACCAAAGGCGATATTGTTTTAATGGATGCATCGAAACTGGGAACAACCGTAAAAGAAGGCAAAAATCAAAAAACGCTTTTATCTCACGACGAAGAAGATTATATCATTGAGACTTTTAATAAACACGAAGCTAAGGAAGATTTCTCAGTAGTGGTTTCGTATGAAGATATTAAAGCTAAAAACTATTCTTTGAGTGCTGGACAATATTTTGAAGTAAAAATTGAATATACGGATATTACTCCTGAAGCTTTTGCTGCTAAAATGAAAACTTTTGAGGCTAATTTGAGTGAACTTTTTAAGGAAAGTAAAAGTCTAGAATTGGAAATTCAGAATAATTTGAAAGGCTTAAAGTTATGATTAAAGTAGTTTTAAGCTCAATAATTGATATAATCAGCGGAGGAACACCGCAAACTTCTGTTCAAGAATATTGGAATAACGGAAATATAGGATGGCTATCTGTTACTGATTTCAATAATGATATTAGATATGTATATGATTCCGAAAAAAAAATCACAGAAAAGGGGTTAAAAGAAAGTAATACTAAATTATTACAATACGGAGATATAATAATTTCTGCAAGAGGAACCGTTGGAGCATTGGCACAAATTGGAAAACCAATGTGTTTTAATCAATCTTGCTTTGGGATAAGAGGAAAAAAAGAAGTAGTTGATAACGACTTTCTCTATTTTGCTTTAAAAAACTACGTACAACATATTAAAAAAAGAAGTCAAGGCTCTGTATTTGATACAATCAATTTAAAATCATTTGATTTGATGGAATTAGAAATTCCTACAAGTATAAATACACAAAAAAAAATAACCAAAGTCTTATCCGATTTAGATGCAAAAATCGAACTCAATAATAAAATCAATGTTGAGTTAGAAGCAATGGCCAAAACGCTTTATGATTATTGGTTTGTACAGTTTGATTTTCCTGATGACAACGGAAAGCCTTATAAAACCTCTGGTGGTAAAATGGTTTGGAATGAGGAATTGAAGAGGGAGATTCCTGCGGGTTGGGAGGTAAAATCTTTAAATAGCGTAATAGAAACTATATTAGATCATAGAGGAAAAACCCCGAAAAAACTTGGAGGAGATTGGACAGAAGACAAGAATGGAATAATAGCTTTATCTGCAAAAATCGTAAAGAATGGAAAACTAATAAATCTTAACCAAGCAAATAAAGTAAACAGGGAGTTGTACGAAAAATGGATGCCAATAAAGTTGATCGATGGAGATGTTTTAATGACTTCAGAAGCCCCCGCTGGTGAATTTTATTTTATTCATGGCAAAACAGAATATTGCATGAGTCAAAGATTGTTTGCGGTTAGAGCCAATCAACTAAAAGTTATGCCATCTTATATGTATTATGAATTATCAAAAGGAAATGGATATTCACAAATTATGGGTAGTCTAAGTGGTAGTACTGTGTTTGGTATTAGACAAGATGTGCTTAGAAAAATATTAATTGTCATCCCAAATTTAGAGATACAAAAAGAATTTAATAAAATTGTTCTACCTCAATTAAAAGAAATAAAACATATAGATGAACAAAACATAGAATTAGCTTCATTACGTGACTGGTTGTTACCCATGTTAATGAACGGTCAGGTTACGGTTGGTGATTTGCAGGAAGAATTACAAATGGTAGCTGAACCAAGAGCTATTTATGGAGAATAATACAATAATAAATGATCTGAGGCTTACTTACCAAACCGGTGGTTGTATTGCATTAGAAAGACTTGGATATATCCCAAACTATCTTATATTTTATTCAGCCTCACTAAAACGTAGTTGGCGTTTTGAACTAAAAAGTAAAAAACAAAATGGTGTTTTAAAAATAAATGGTGTAGTTGCTTTCGAATATTCTTTTAATGATTTAGATTGCAAAATGAAATCTATCAGAGGTGGTAAAGTCATCAAAGAATGGAAAATAAAAGAGATTGCAATGGTTTTAAATGATTAAAGTAATGAAGAAACTACATTTTCTCATAATCATAAAAACCTCCCCTTTCAATATTCATAAGCTTCTCTCCTTCCCTAATAAAAAAATTGCCCAACACACTAACACTTCGTACTTTTGCCCTCATGAATGATAATTTTACGAACGAATACTTTGGCATCGGCATTCACAATGGTAAAACGCCTGAGAATTTGGGTGTTTTGTGGCGGTCGGCTCAAAACTTAGGGGCAACTTTTATATTTACGATAGGAAATCGATATGCCAAACAAGCTTGTGATACACATGATGCGGTGAAAGCGATTCCGTATTTTCACTATGAAAATTTCGAAGCTTTTTTTGAAAACCTGCCTAAAGGAGCGCGATTGGTTGGTGTGGAATTGCATGAGAGCGCATCTGATCTGGAAACCTTCGAGCATCCAAGACGCTGCGTGTATCTGTTAGGTGCAGAAGATCATGGTTTGCCTAAAAAAACAATGGAAAAGTGCCATCATCTGGTAAAATTCAAATCTGAGAAAAGTTTAAACGTGGCCGTGGCAGGAACAATTGTGATGTACGACAGAAATTTGCCAAAACCGCGTTCCTGAACTACTGCATCCTTTTCTATTCAATTTGGATTTTTTTGCTTAATTTCTAATTACTTACATGATAATTTAGTAAGATATCCAGCATTTCTTATAAGAAGTAATTATTCTATTGACTTAATTTTAAACCAGTAAAAACTTAAAAATTAATATCATGGAAAATTTACATAACTACACCAGTGAAGAATTGGCAAAATGCCCATATCACGCACAACTTGCTCAGACACAAAATAATAATGAAGGTGATAAAGCCAATACCGGAGACTGGGACGACCAGCGCGATGAAGATGGTACAGATCCCGATCGTTATGAAGAAGAAGGTGGCAATAATAATTCAGGAGGCGCAGGAAGTTCCGGAAGTGCTGCTACCAACAGCTAACACAATCTGAAATTATTAACCTTAAAAAGGAATTATGATGAGCGGTGATTTAAGCAAAAAGGATTTCAGGATCGTTTGCGAATCATTAGGAATGAAGACTATGAAGTTGGTTATTGTACAGAAAAATTTGGCGTAACCAGACAAGAACTTCAGTCGGCTATTAATGCAACAGGAAGCAATCTCGTTTTCATACGTAGAAAACGAAATTAAAATATTCTCATAAATATTTTTTTATACAAATATCTATTTTTTAAATTGTTAATTGAATTAATATAAATAATAACTTTATGATAATTGGAAAAGACTTCAAAAAATATTTTAAGAGATCACTTTAAATCTTGTGCTTACTTTTAACCTAATAACCTGAAGTTAGCAATTCGAAATAATTAACTTTAAAAATACTATTATGATAACAGATAACGAAAGAAATTATAATCAGGACGATTATGATTTCAACCCCGACACTCAGGACAATCAAAGCTACGTAGAACAGTACCAACAGGAAAACAGCGAAGAAGAAAATCTTTTAAAGCAAGACGAAACTCCTGAGCCGCCAGAAAACGAAAATCTTGATACAGAATTCTCAAACGCACTTGATCTTGACGATTTTGAAAATGATTTTGATGAAAATGATTCCGAAGGAGAAGAAGATCCTGAACAGAATGAAAAGGAAGAAAATTACGATCAGCAAGAAATTGCTGAACCCGAAACATTTGCTGATGACGGTTATAAAATAGATTAGTCTATGATCGAATCAGTTAGTTTTTCGAACTTTGACTAATAAGAACAAATTAAAAAGATGCCTTTGCAGTTTGATATTGCAGAGGCCTTTTTTATGATACCATAGGTTTTTCGATAAAATTGTTGAGGACACTATTAAGTTTTCAGTTTCATAATCCCTTGCGTTGGTTTTGGTAATCGTCCATTTAACTATTTCTTTATGGCTTTTATTTACTTGTCAAGGCATTTTCCATATTTGTATAATGTCTTGTTTCCGAAATACAATATTTGTTTAATTATATTGTATTTGGTAAATAAAAAAAACCTGTATCATTGGATAATACAGGTTTTAATATGATATAAAAAATGTCAGATGCTTTACTTACTCTTCGTCTTCTTCTGCAGCCTCAAAGTTGATGCTGTTGTAAGCAGCGTCGGTCAAAAGCGTGTCGGCTTCTTTTTCTTCTGCCAGTGTTTTTTCCAGTAATAGTACTGCGTCATCCTCTCCCAGAGTAGTAGCGAAAGCAGCTAAAGTTCCGTAAGTAGCAATTTCATAATGCTCGATTTTTTGAGATGCTGCAATAATTCCGGCATCGCGTACAGGACCTTTTTCAGTCTCTTCCATAATGCTTTCACCTTCTTTGATAAGACCTTCCATGGCATCGCATTTTTTGGCAACAGCTTTTTCGCCCACCAGTGAAAATACTTTTTCAAGTCTCTCTTTTTGTTCTACTGTCACTGCCAAGTGATCCTGAAGCGCCTTAACCAGGTTTTCAGAAGTTGCATTTTTTGCCATTTTAGGCAATGCTTTTATCAGTGCTTTTTCAGCCCAGTAAATATCCTTAAGCGAATCAACAAACAATTCTCTCAGGCCGTCTGCGGCTGATGATTTTGCTTTTACAACCCCTGCTGAGTTTGTTTTAGATGTTGTTGTTTTGCTTTTTGCTGCAGCTGTTTTCGTTTTTGCTGCTGTAGTTTTTGCTTTTGTAGCGGTAGTATTTTTTTCTGCGGTTTTCATAATAATTAATTTTTAAAGTATTTTTCAAATTTACCGATACATGCTGCAATTACTTTTACAGAAATTTTTTTAATACTTACACTATTCAAATGAATTGTATTATTATAAGACAAAGCGAAAATGATTTAAATTTATAAGAAAATACACTAATAGTACTCATTATGAAAACCTTACGCTCTCGAAAGGTGAGTTTTGTTACAATTTAGAACTATAACTTAACCTAAATAAGAATAGTCTCT
This sequence comes from Flavobacterium fluviatile, assembly GCF_010645065.1. Lineage (GTDB taxonomy): Bacteria > Bacteroidota > Bacteroidia > Flavobacteriales > Flavobacteriaceae > Flavobacterium > Flavobacterium fluviatile. The sequence goes on from NZ_JAADZW010000001.1 coordinate 464,275, forward strand.
GTTAATTTTGCATTCCCCGGACAGAATAGGCTTCCGGTTGTGACAGAAGATGAAAGAGACTGAATATGCTATAGTAGATATTGAAACCACAGGCGGGAATGCAAGTGGCAGCCGCATTACGGAAATTGCGATTATTATCCATAATGGAATAAATATTATTGATCGTTTTGAAACACTGGTCAATCCGCAAAAAGAAATCCCCGCTCCTATTTTTGCACTCACAGGCATCAACAATCAAATGGTTCGAAATGCCCCAATCTTTGATGATATTGCAGAACAAGTTTTGGAAATGCTTACAGATCGTATTTTCGTTGCCCACAATGTGAATTTTGATTATTCTTTCGTTCGGCATGAACTCGAAAAAGCCGGATTCATCTGGAAAGCCAGAAAATTATGTACCGTCAGGGCAGCGAGAAAAATCAGGCCCGGATTTAAATCGTACAGCCTGGGGAAACTTTGCCAGTCATTGGATATTCCCTTGAAAAACCAGCATCGTGCCGGCGGAGATGCTGATGCCACTGCCTTACTTTTCTCCAGATTATTAGAATGGGACACCGTAGGTCATTTGCAAAAAATGGTAAAAAATACAGCACTGGACCAGCGCTTACCTCCTAACCTTCCTCCTGAAGATTTCGATGCGTTACCGGAAAAACCGGGTGTGTATTATTTTTATAATCAGCTAAACAAGGTCGTTTATGTCGGTAAAGCAATCAATTTAAAAAAACGTGTGACTTCTCATTTCAGCGGTCATAAAATTACGCCACAGCGACAGTATTTCCTTCGGGATATTTATGCCATATCTTTTGAAGTTTGTGCCACTGAACTGATGGCTTTACTGCTGGAATGTGCAGAAATAAAAAAACTCTGGCCGGTTTACAACAGGGCACTCAAACGTTTTGAACCCAAATACGGACTTTATCAGTATGAAGCCCGAAGCGGATACAAATATCTGGTAACCGGAAAACTAAGCAAGTTCCAAACCTGTATTGAACATTTTAATACTGTCCATGAAGGTATAAATATGCTCATCAGCCTGAAACAGGAGTTTGAAATCGATAATCGCTTTTGCAAATACGGTATTACTACGGCTGGTGAAATTTTTCCTGATGATGATACACCGCTGCCGGAAGTTCAGGCTCATAATAAAAAAATAGAAAATGCGATTGAGCATTTATTAGGTAACAGAGCGAGCTTTGCTATTATAGACAAAGGACGCTCTGCAACCGAACGCAGTTGTATCTGGGTTGAGAATGGACATTTTTACGGAATGGGCTATGTTGCGTCTGATATTGGATTTACAGAGCCTTCAGAGGTCAAAGAGTATGTAACGCCCTATAAAAGTAATCACTATATTATGCAACTTATCAATGGTTATGCTCAGAAATATCCTGGAAAAGTTTTTAATAAAAAACGTAAAAAGAAAGATAGTGAACATATCTCTTTTGATGAATCTGATTTCATACATGGTTTGTAAACAAATCATCTAAATCTTTCCAAACATGTAAATTACATAACACTTGAGGATCTTTATATAAATTAAAAAATAGTGTACGGAAGTATCTTTGTATTTATCTAAACAACTCAAATCATGGAAAATTCAAACACATACAACAATGCAGCCTACAGCACGGATTCTTTGCACAGCCAGATTTGTTTGGCAGACAATATCGATTTCATATATCGAAAAGCCTACAGAGGAGATTGGGGACACTGGGACGATTTACCTGATAATACTACTACTACCCTCGATTGCCCTGAGAAAGACAGCGAAGCAAGTTCAATTGGACTAAGAAGAGTTCCAAATGAAAATAGCTACTTATAATGTCAATGGAATCAATGGCCGTTTAAATGTACTTCTTCGTTGGCTTGAGGAAGCTGAACCGGATATTGTATGTCTGCAGGAACTGAAAGCGCCACAAGATAAATTTCCGCTAAAGGCTATTCAGGATGCGGGTTATAATGCAATATGGCATGGACAAAAACAGTGGAACGGAGTCGCCATCCTCGCCCGAAATTCTGAAATTGAAGAAATCACCCGCACACTTCCGGGAGATCATGATGATATTCAGAGCCGTTACATTGAAGCCTTGATTGGCGGTGTTGTAATAGCCTGTCTTTATCTTCCGAATGGCAATCCGGCACCGGGACCTAAATTCGAATATAAATTGAAGTGGTTTGAAAGACTTTCTCATCGTACCAAAACCCTGCTTAGCTTAAATATACCTGTGATACTGATAGGCGATTTTAATGTCATGCCAACAGAACTTGATGTTTATAAGCCCGAAAAATGGGTAAAAGATGCACTTTTCAGGCCTGAAGTTCGAAAAGCTTTTGCGAATATCGTCTCACAGGGCTGGACAGATGCGATTCGTACTCTTTATCCTGATGAAAAAATCTATACTTTTTGGGATTATTTCAGAAAAGCGTATGAAAGAGATGCGGGTCTGCGAATTGATCATTTTCTTTTAAGTCCGCAATTAGCCAAAAAACTGCAATCTGGTGGTGTGGACCGCCATGTAAGGGGTTGGGAAAAAACCAGTGATCATGCGCCAGTCTGGATTCAAATTGAGAAATAAAACAAAATATTGAGCTATTTATTCAGACAGTATTAAATAGAAAAACCTGCAATAGTCAATACTGCAGGCTTCTGAATCAATAACTAATGTTATAAAGTAATGAATCAATAATAGATCTAAATCCTAAATCTATTCTCTTTAATTTTTTTTATTGCTGTGGTACAGCTGTAGCTGCTGTATCTGTTGTTACCATAGTCGTGTCCTGAGGAACATTTGTAGTGTCTATAGTAGTAGAATCAACAGTTACAGCGGTTGAATCGTAAGTCGAATCAGCTGGAACAGTATCCGTTTTTTTACACGAAAATGACAATCCGGCTACAAGAGCTAACAAAGCAATTTTGGTTTTGATAAGTGTTTTCATAATAATGATTGTTTTATTAATACTAAATATTTTCAAATTTAGTTTTTTATGATATCAAATTCTTACATAATTTTTTTTTGTTTTTACAGAATCTAATGTTATAGATTAAACAGTGGCTCTTTTTAACAAACTCATTAATTAATCTGCCTTGTATTTGTTGTTCCAATACAGCATGAGTAATAAAGTAACGATTATACATGAGGCGCTTCCTTCAAAAAACAGACAAAGAGTATAGACTGGTACAGAAGGATCCCCTCCAAACATAAAAGCTTCTGATAGCGATTTTACATAAGCATCTCCACCTCTCGCGTAACTATAGATAAGCAATGCTACAATGCTTAATACTACTCCGGTAAATGAAGTAACCATTGCTGAAATAGCATTCGGCAGGAAGTTTGTCTGGCCTTCTGCAAGATTCATTTTTAATGTTCTGTTTACACCATAAAAAATGAAAAGCACATTTAATAAACGCAGGTAATATAAATGGGCAAGATTTAAAACTTCCAATAATAAGAAAAAAAGCGCAATTGCCAGGAATATAAAAAATCCGTTGATGATTTCTTTTGGTACTTTCATAATAGTTCTTTTTTAAGTGATAAATAATTTTTATAAATTAAATAAAAATGGAGAAAAAAAAGTTTCACTATTATGCTGCAGGGTTATAATATATCCACGGAAAACTAACTATAAATTATAGTTCAAAAAAAAATAAATTACTTAAAATTAGCTAACTAAAACAAGTTACCTAAACAATAGTGGAAAGACAATAAATATTTAAGGCGTACAATAAGTATCACTTTAAGCTGAATTTTGAAATTACAAACTTACAGTCGTTTGACTTCTTTTTGAACTGCTTCTGATAATCAAATCTGATTCAATTATTTTAGTTATGACTTCATGATTTTCCTTGTTTTTCAAAATATGGTCAAAGTACACCATGGCAGCCTGATATCCTAATCTTTCACTATTTTGGTCTATGGATGATATAGAAGGTATAATCATTTCTGTAAAAGGCTCATTGGCGTAACCAAAAACACCAATATCATGTGGAATCCTGAGTCCTGATTCCGTAATGGCGAGCATGATTCCTAAAGCCTGTAAATCTGATATTGCAAGAAACGCATCCGGAGGTTCCGGCAGTGCAAGAAGTTTCATAGCAGTCTGAAATGCATTTTCTTTACTTATATTATCATCTACAATAAAGTGATCCGGAACGTGCATTCCGGCTTCGTTTATTGCTCTTATAAATCCTTCTTTTCTATTCATGTATAAGTCCATGTGCAATGGGCCACCAATAAATGCAAGCCTCTGATAGCCTTCTGCAATCATGCTTTTGGCAGCTTTATAAGTTGCATCCTCATTATCATTTATGACCCTGTGACCCGGAAAATTTTCATCACAGCGGTCAAACTGAACAACATTGATTTTATGTTCTAAAACCTGCTCCAGAATTTTCGCAGAGTGGGTTTCTTTGGAAAGGGAAATCAGAATGCAGTCCACGTTCTGATGAATCAGTGTTTCGATAGCTGTTTCTTCAACATCCGATTTTTCATGAGACTGGCAAATAATGAGATTGTGTTTGTTTTCGGTACAAGCTTTTTCAATTCCGGAAATGGCATCCGAAAAGAAATTCTGATTGATCTGAGGTACAATTACACCAAGTGTTCTCGATGAACCACGTCTTAAATTTGCTGCCTGAGTATTATGCTTGAAATTAATTTCGGCCGCTTTTTTTAAAACTGCCTGCCGTACCTCTTCTTTGACGCCCGGCTTGCCATTCAGGGCTTTGGAAACATACGATACTGAAAGCCCGAGTTCTTTTGCTAAGTCGTATATGGTGATTCTTTTTGTACTCATGCTGCAAATATATCTTAAAACAACTGATTAAGGCAAAAAATTATCAATGTGATAATGGATTTAGTAAGATACACATCATATTAAGGTAAAATCTTATTTTTTGCTATATATTAATTATTTCTATTAAGGATACCTTACCGATATATGTCTTGTTTAGTCGTTTTTGTTCTGCATAAAATCAGGAAAACCGGACTTAGTAAATTCAACGACTCTTGCTCTTGTTGCACGATTTTTATCTGACAATTCGTGACCCTGAATTTCTTTGTAATCCCTTGCGTGATAAATCATTATCGTTGTTTTTCCGTCTTCGCCAGTGGTAAATGAATTGTGGCCGGGACCGTATCTCTTCAAGTCTTCATTTGTATAAAAAACAGGTCCGGGCGCTTTTTGCCAGTTTGCAACATCCAGTAAATCGGTATTTTCATTAATCCACAACAATCCCATACAATAATTGTGATTTGTAGCACTTGCTGAGTACGTAACAAATATTTTTCCGTTCTTTTTGATTACCGCCGGACCTTCATTTACATTGTATTTTTCCCTTTCCCAGCTGAATTCCGGTTCGGTTAAAATAATTTCGGGTCCGGTAAGTGTAGTTGGATTTTTCATTTCTGACAAAACCAAAGCTGTACCGTGATTGCCTCCTCTTACATTTTGTGCCCAGATAAGATATCTTTTTCCTTTGTGCTCAAAAGTAGTCGCATCTAAAGAAAATGACTCTTTTTGTGTTTTTAGTTGCCCCTCTTCCGTCCATTTTCCTTCCATCGGATTCGCAGAAGAATTAGATAATACCCAGATCCTGATATTCCAGACATTTTCAGATTCACCTGCAGCAAAATAGATGTACCACTTTCCATCTATTTTATGCAATTCAGGAGCCCAGATATGACTGCCCATGACACCCTTTTCATGTTTATGCCAGATTTCTTTTTCTTCAGCTACTTTCAAACCGTTTATGCTGCTGGCTTTTCTTATTACAATTCGGTCGTACTCAGGAACTGTTGCAATTAAATAATATTCGCCATTATCTGATTTATATACCCAGGGATCAGCACGCTGTTCGGCAATTGGATTATTAAATGTAACAGACTGAGAATTGCAATAAAATGGCTTTATTAAAGCGATTATTACCAGAATGAAAATGCTACTTGATTTCATGTTAGTTTTTATTTAAGGTAAATTTAATTTTACTGTTTAAAATAGTATAATTTAAATAAACCTGCTTTTATTTCTTTAGCTATATATAGTCAAATTTAGATTTATATTAACAGTTTGTTGATTAAATGGCTAATTGTTCCGTGTGCGTTTTAAAGATCTTTTAATTTAATCCATGCATCATTTATTGGATCTAAAAACAATATTATTAATTGTACAATCAACACTTACAAAAAAAGGCATTTTTTTAATAACATCACTTTTTTTTTAAAAAATAATATCGGAACCTTAAAAAGTAACGTTATGATAAAAAGAAAAATTATAGTGCAAGGATAAAATCCTCATAAATAGTGACAGCTTCTTATATTGATTAAAATAATTTTGGTTTTGAATCCAAGGATCCTGGCCGAAGTTGTTTAAATTTTTAATAATTTCCGGACAGCAAAGATTTATTATTAAAATACCTGAATTAAATTTACTCAATGAATAAACAGCATACTATAGCTTTATTAACCTGTTGGTATGGAGATTACCCATGGTATTTCCCCTACTTTATAAAATCTTGTATTCATAACCCAACAATTGATTTTATAATTGTAACGGGGAATAAGCAGGAAATTCCAAATAAACCCCCAAATGTTATTCTAATTCAGAAATCCTTCGAGGACTTAAAAATAATGGCAGGAACAAAATTTGGTTTTGAAATGGATTTTGATAAGCCCTATAAATTATGTGACCTGAAACCTGCGTATGGATTTTTATTTGAGGATATTCTTGAGAAGTATGATTTTTGGGGACATGGTGATATTGATATGGTATATGGCAACATCAGAGGTTTTATTACATCAGATGCTTTAAATCAATATGATCTTATAAATGCACACAAATATTTTATTGCAGGAACCTTTTGCTTATATCGCAATAATGATTTAATGAGGAATTTGTTTAGGGAAGGCGGGGATTATCAAAAAATATTTTCTTCTGCAGAATATTTAGGATTTGACGAATGTGATTTTTTATTTGATGAATTGCAGAAACCAAATGTAACAGTCTTTGAATTTCCAGACCACAAAAGTATGACTCACATTGTTTGTAAAGCATATAAAGAACAAAGAATTAACGTTCTTTTTGAGTCCTTTCTCTATCACAAAAGGATGAGTAATAAGATCAGATGGGATAATGGGAGAATCATCTATTCCAATAAAAAAGAACTATTGGTTTATGATATGATACTATATAAAAATGAATGCGAGGATAAAACAGTAACCTTACCCATACCTGATGTTTTTTATTTTAATAAAAAAGGCATTAATAAAAAAAGTTTTTGGAGGTTAGCAGGATTAAAAATGATTCCAAAAAAAAGGAACTTAAAAAGAGTCGGGGTTTATGAACATTAAACAGCCAGCTTTATGAAGTCTTCTTGTTATTGCGTAAAAACAACTATTTTAAAGCGTTTCATAATCAGGGATTTCAATAGAATGTTATTGGCTAATTTGTATATTTGCCAATCATTTTTTAAATAAGACAGAGTTTATAATGCCCGAAGTCGTACTTATTGATCCAAAAACCATTTTTTTACTTTATTTCTGGGGCAATTTTTTTACCTGCATACTTATTATCAGTTATTCATTTTCCTATTCCACTACTGACAACAGAAAAACCTTAATGTGGTTTGGTTTAGGAAAATTATTGTTGACTATCGCATGGATATTGATAATTTTGAGAAATATCATCAACGATTTTGTTTCCATAAATGTAGCAAACTCCATGATTTTTGTGCCTGTTGTTATGAAACCATAGCCATGCTTTCTCTGCTTAAATCTAACACAAAAAAACGTTACAGGTTACAAATAGCAATTACATTCGCTGCTGTTCTGGTTTTCAATACAGCAACACTATTTGGGAGTACAATAAATGACCGGGTTTTAATTGGGGCAATTGGAATATTTGCTATTTATCTGCCCCCCACATTACTGTATTTTACTGAAAAAGGAAAGAAAAATTTTTTCAGGACTTTCTATATACTGTGTTATGTTGTATTTGAGATTCTGATAGCAATACGAGCAGCTTACAGGTATATGTATCCTCAGAATCAATTTTTTTCCTATGACATACTGGATAGTCTTTACAGTATTGGTTTATTCCTTGTAGCCCTTGTTGGAATTGTAGGATTTTTGCTGTTGGTAAAAGAAAAACAAGACGATAAAATTCAGCAACTTCTGGACGACAAAAATCAGTTCTTTTCTATTATTTCACACGATTTGAGGGGTCCGGTGGGTGCAGCAGCATCACTATCAGAATTATTGGCTGAAGATGTAGGTAAATACAGTCGGGATGAAATCAGGGAAATTTCAGAAATGCTGTACCAATCAAACAAAAACAGTTATAAATTGCTGGAAAACTTATTAGAATGGTCGAGAGTACAAACCGGAACGATTACCTTCATTCCAAAAAAAATATTGCTAAATACACTGATTGACGAAAACATTGAGCTATGCAAAAATGCCGCATTAAATAAAAATATTCATCTTTTATTTGAACCATCTGGCATTATAGAAGCTGATGCGGATAAAAATATGATAGATACTGTTTTACGTAATTTACTGAACAATGCCATCAAATTTACTGACAAAAATGGCAAAGTTGAAGTCAGACTCCTAAAAACTGATGGAAAAGCAGAAATATCTATCATTGATAACGGAATTGGGATTCCTAATACTATAAAAGAAAAACTATTTAAAATCAACAGAAAAGTCATTCAAAAAGGGACACAAAACGAAACGGGCAGCGGTCTGGGACTATTATTATGCAGTGAATTTGTAAATTTACATAAAGGCAAAATCTGGGCAGAAAGCGAAGAAGGAAATGGCAGTACTTTTAAATTTACTTTGCCATTACTAAATACAAGCTCAAATCGATAAGATATAATGACAACAGATAGTTTTTTAATGAATAATTCAAAAGTCTTTTTTTTATAAAATAAATTTGTGTGAATCTCTCATAATTATGTAAGCCAATTCTCTAATTTTGTAAAATAACTGCATCCATAAATCTGTAAATTAGACCTGAATAATCTTTAAAAAAGACAGTATTATGGAAAATTTAATTAATCAGGAGAATCTTGAAGAAATCAGGGAATTCATCGAAGAAAAAATTGCTGATGTTCCGGCTAATTATATACTATTTGGCGCAATTGGATCTCTGCTTTTATCTTCATACCTTAAGAAAATTGGTAAAAATCAGGCCAGTTCAGTAATTAGTAAATTATCTATCCCTATAGTAGCAATTGGACTGGCAAAATATAAGGATGTTATAAAGTCTGAATTAGAAGCACTCGTTGAACCAGAACCTGAAAATGCCTAACAAAATTAATTACTTCCCTGCTTATAGTAATATTAGACTGTGACAGGGAAGTAATTTTTTTTTTATAGATTTATCTACACCTAAATAATTATTTTTTAAAATTAGAATTTACTTGCATCAGACCTTCAAAAACAAGTCTGGCAACTTCTACAGCACCTTCAGTCTGAAAATGGGTATTATCTTTTTGACCTTCAGGATAAGCTTCATATTTTCCGGCAGGTAAATTCATAAAATAATTTTCTGATACAAAATCTTTCCCTTTTTTTGTAAAAAACTCCCTTGAAGCTTTATTCAGATCTATCAAAGCTACTTTCATCTCGGCTGCTACATCTTTTGGCGCTTTATCATATTCTCCGTGAACATCATTTAAAACATTTTCTTTCCATGGAAAATTTCTTGCCACAGGAGTTAATATAATCGGATACGCCTCTTTTTCCCTGGTCTGTGACACAAATAGTCTCAAAAATTCTTTGTAGCCTTCAATATCTACATATCTTTCTGTTTTTTCTTTCGCTCCGTCATTATGTCCAAACTGCATAATAACAATGTCACCTTTTTTTAGATTTTCATATACCGATCTCCATCTTCCTTCCTGAAAAAAGGTTCTGGTACTTCTTCCTCCTTTTGCCCGATCATCAACATGAACACTATCTGATTTTATCAAATTTTTTAGTTGTCTTAAACTGTCTTTTGCGAAAAAAGGCTGAAAAACCTGCCCCCAGCCTGTAACAGGATATCTCGTTTTCATATAATCTTTTCCCGGTTCATAATTATTGGCATAATCAGCCATAGTCGAATCACCAATTAAATAAATGGTTGTTATATTAGATTTTTTTGTAGCAAAAGCCATGATGATGAGGCTTGTAGCAACACAAATAAAGATTGCAAATTTTGATTTCATATTTTTATTATAATTGTTTATTCTAATTATCTAAGAATTCGTCAGTCCGAGTTGAGTAATAATTTACGATAGAAAATTATTACGAATTATCGAGAACCCTTATGTATTTAAAGCTTCTCGATACAATTTTAAACATTAAAGCTATCGCATTAATATTTAAAATCACTCGAAGTGACGGCTAAAACTGCTTAACCTGATGACATTATGCCCAACTAACATTTTGGAATATTGTATAAATCGAAATGGCATTATTTCTTTAAGTTTTTAATTAAAAAATTATGGATATAATTAACCGTAGGATCTACCCACGGTTCAAATAGCCAGAAAGGATGAATTTTTTCATCAAATTTATGTACTTCTGTATAGATTCCCCACCCTTTCATCATCCCGATCAGCTCATCCTGGCCTGCATGAAATCTCGGATAGCCGCTGTTAATAAACAATATGGGACAAGATTTTTCATTAGCCCAGAAAATACCCGAAGCATCTTTCCACACTTCCGGTTTTTCAAAAAATGTTCCCCCCAGCCACTCTACATCAGGTGAATTGGGTTTGCGGGTTAAATTAAGGGATAAAGGAGCCAAAAAATCGACAACTCCATCAATATCCACAATGGCCTGTACCTCGCTTGAGAAACCTGAATTACCCTGATCCCCTTCTTTGGAAGCAATGCCATTTGTAAGTCCAACCAACATCGCAAGCTGTCCGCCGGCTGAACATCCCGAAACAGCAATTTTATTTGTGTCAATGTTATATTTTTCTGCATTTGCCCGTGCCCATCTTATGGCCGATTTGATATTATAAACTGCTGCAGGGTATTTTGCTTCCATCGAAAGCTGGTATTCAACACATAAAGCAACCATTCCTTTGGCTGCCAGTTTCTGTGCCATCGGAATCTGTAGTTTCTTATCTCCGGATCTCCAGCCTCCCCCATGAATCATAATAATCGCTGGATATTTTCCGGGCTTTTTTGGAGAAAAAAGATCCAAATGCAAATCCCTGTCTCCAAAAGGTGTATATTTTAATGTAGCGTAAACCAGTTGTCTATTTTCAGTAACTCCTGCCGGTAATATATCTTTGGCAATTTTTATATCTGGAAAATGCTTAAGCTGCTTCTTATATTCATTAGTTATATTAAAAGACGTATCCCTTGGAATGGTACTAACTGTTTTTTGAGCCCGGTTCTGGAAACTCAGAAAAAAAATAAGAAAGAAAATGGTTTGAGTAAATAATCTCATTGTTTGTTTATTAAATCTTTTTTACAAAGAACAGCAATTGTATTGATTTATGCGCTGAAGCTAAAATAAAAAAGGATTATTATTAGCAATTTATGACGCTAATAATAATCCTAATTTAAAAAAATTACTGAACAATTAATTTTGTTGTCATTCCTGTATTCTTGCTTTTTATAATGTAAATTCCATTTGATAAATCACTAACTGATATCGTAGTTTCTGTACTTGTTGTATAAATTTTCTTTACAACCTGACCTGAAAGATTAATAATTGCAACTGTGTCATACTCTACAGATGATTTGAGGGTTATTTTATTCTTACTTACAGTTGGATAAGCATAAAACAAATTACTCTTATTCGAATATTCATTGACGCCCAGAGTTCCGTTTTGAATGTCCGTGATTGCTTTTACAATGCTGTTGATGTACACTTCTACATTGGTATAGCCTGCGTCAAGTGTTTTTAAATTTCCATCCGCAGCATTTGAAGGATTTAAGCCTTTTTCTGTTTCCCATGCATCTGGCATACCATCAGCGTCAGAATCCAAAGGTGCTGCTTCAGTTGGCAATACCGGCCATCCACCGGCAGCTAACGGCGTGTCAATATATCCGTTTGTGCTTCCGTTTCCTCCATTCATGATTGATGCTGTTCCGGATCTTGTATCAGCAACTGCTCTGGCATCAACTGCATCCCTGAACAAATTTGCCCCGGCATGGTCTAAAACCAGTTCATACGCTTTTACGGCTGTGTGAGTTGTGATTTCTCCGGATGCATGTGGTGTTTCAATTTTTAACTCGTCTTTTTGAGCTTGACTTACAGGTAACTGGCTTCCATGAAACTGATTAAATACCCCGTACGTCCAGTTGTCCTGAGTAGCTCTTGTTGAGCCGTTTACATAATTTCCGTCAACATAATATTTCCCCCAGATTCCGTACAATGGTGATGTTGAATCCAGGCTTCTTCCTGTTGATAAAATACGTTCTTTAGTAGAGTTAGATGTTCCGGGACCCGGTTTCCAGTAATTATTCACCAGATTGACATTCATAGCGTCACCACCGTAACAGCTGTTTCCTCCCCAGTTGTAGATCACATTATTGCGTATATCTACTAAATCGGTTAGAGCAAAAGGATCGTTTGCATATTCTCCCAATCTCGGATTACGGCTGTCATGATGTGCCAGGAGATTGTGATGAAACGAAGCATTTCTTCCTCCCCAGACTCCACCATAACCATGAGCTCCTTTATCATGAACCGAATTTCGAAGACTCTCTGAAATAATACACCACTGAAGCGTAAAATTTTCATTCTGATAAAACGACACACATTCATCTGTTGACCAGCTCATCGAGCAGTGATCTACTATAATATCTTTTTGAAAACGACCACCCATTGCATCATCCTCTACAGCTTTTTCATCTCCCATTCTAAAACGCAAATAACGAATAATCACATTGTTCCCTCCTACTTTAACATCATAATCTCTCAGGGTAATTCCTCCGCCCGGAGCGGTTTGTCCTGCAATGGTAATATTATCTTTGATATTAAGTCTGCTTTCAAGTTTGATGGTACCAGATACTTTAAATGCAACAATTCTTGGGCCGGACTGATTAATAGCATCTCTAAGTGAACCTGGACCTGAATCATTCAGGTTAGTAACATAAATAAGCTTTCCGCCACGACCGCCGGTAACATATTTACCATAACCTTCAGCTCCGGGAAAAGCTGGAGTATCTTTGCCATTTCCTCCTTCTGGTCCCCAAAAAGCGTAAAAAACCTGATTCCCTGTAGTTGTAGTTTCCGTTTTTTTAATCGTATTGGGTACTGTTAACGATGTTGACCAGCCGTGGAAGGTGTACCCCATCAAAGTCGGAACTGGCAGGGTCACCGGAATTCCTTCTGTATAAGATGTTGGAGTTAGTCCTGTTAAGGCTGATCCGTCAACTGAGTTTTGATACGATATTGTATAGGTGTTGGCCGTTTTAAATTCTGCTGTATAAGTAACATTTGAGGTAATAGCAAAAGTAACCGGATTAGCCGTTGAAACCGGATTTCCGTTGCCATCAACCCATCGCTCAAAATTATAACCAAAGTTTGGAGTTGCTGTCAGCGTCATTTGCGTCCCTTCAACAAACTGTGTTCCTAACGGAGCAGAAGAAATACTTCCCCCAGAAGCAGGACTTGTAGTGGTTGTCAGAGTGTAAATAGCAACATTAGAGTTATCTGTGACTTTTTCAAAATAATCAAAATTACCTACATAGTTATTTCCCGTAACAGGCTTAAATACAAAATACAAGTCATGAGTGCCAGTCGTTTGGGCTATAGGAACAGAGACAATCTGGTAGGTTGTCCAGTTTCCGGTTGACGTAGCATTGATATTGGCGGTTCCTATTAGAGTACCATTTACTGCATCTGTCCTTATTTCGACAGTCCCGGTTAAAGAGCCAACAGTCGGTGATCCGGTTTGAGTTCTGCTGGCTGCTGCAACATCAAAACGGGTATCATATTGATTAAAGACATGGTCGGCGAATCTAATCCAGTATCCATTTTTACAATTTCCGATATTCTTTCCTCCTGAGAGCGCGGCATTGGTTTCTATAGATACTCCATTGAAGGTACTATAATTTTCAGCTTCAAGGCGCTGGGTGGTTTGCGAGAATCCTATTACTGAAAATAACATCAGCAACAGCTTAAAAAATAATTGTTTTTTCATCTTCAGCTTTTTTTAGTTTTTAATCACTTTTACTTTATAAACTGCTCCTGCTTCATTTTTTAAGCTAATAATGTAAAGACCAGGACTCAGCATACTTAAATCAATCGAACGAATTGTGTTTTCTAAAATGCCTTTTTTAACCTTTTGTCCCTGAACAGCATAAACTTCATAATTAAGACTTCCAATTCCTTCAGGCAAACTCAGATTTACAATATCTTTTGCTGGTATTGGATAAGCTGTTACTGAATTAGATCCGGTAATATCTCCTAATCCCAACGTAGCACTAAAAGTGCTGGCAACACTTAATCCTCCGTATTCACTTACTGACTGTACGGTGTATTCGTGCGTACCTGCAGTTGCAGCATTATCAACATACGTTGCGTTGGTTGTAATGTCAATTATTTTTCCGTCTCTGCTGATCACATAACAGATAGCATATTGATTGTTATCCCATTTCAGCGTGTTGTTTCCTGAAAGAGCAAGGTTTGAAGGTGCTGCAATTTGTTCCACTATCAGGCGTGGATCCCATTTATCAGTACCGCTCAAAACATTTTCGATAGTATATTCATCTGCCTGTGCTTTGGTCAAAACCGGATTGTAATTCCCCGTCTGAGGAACGCTGTTAACATTAAATATATTGGTTCTGTTGGCAGTATTGACTGCCACTCCATTTCCATTTACACTATTGTACTCTGCAAAAATTGCCGGCACTGTTCCCATACTTGCCCAGCCCAGCGTATTCGGTTCGTTTATCATTGTTGTGTTTAGATAAACAGCCCTCGGTGCATTCTGCCATGGACGCCCTAAAAAATAACTGGTGGCTGCCGTAATGGTATTGTTATTAAAAATGTATCCGTATTTAATGTCTGCAGTATGATTTGGAGCTACTATATATCCACTTGCCACAGAAACCAGTTTACACTCTTCAAACCAGTGTGTTCCGCCTCCGCAGATGAAATCTACATCACCTTCAATCGTTGATTTGTAATAAAAACTTCTGTTTCCTCCTGTAACCTGAGTATCCTGTTTGCTTCTTAGTCTGATTCCGTTATACACATTTCGGTCTCCGGCTGGGTTCAATGCAGGTCTTTGGCCTGATGTCGTGATTCCGTCCTTGTGTTCAATGGTAATATTTTCCATGTATAAATCATTGGCTTCAATGGAAAGAACCGCATTTTTGATTCCCCATCCAGGATTTCCCTGAAGAATTACTTTGTCTTTTGACTGTGCAATTAAGGATACATTGTTTTTTCCTGCCGGAAGCTGTAACACAATTCCCTGAGGATTTGTACCATCACCGCCCAGATTATAAGTTCCGTTTGTAATCAGTACGAGAAATCTTGTTGAAGAATTAGAAGGTGCTTTCGTAAATGCTTCAGCAATCGTTTTTACATATTTACCTGAAGTCAGCTGTTCTGCCGTTGCACTGGCATCGACAATTAAGTCAAAACCTCTCTTTGCCGGAATCGGTTTTTCCATTGTTGTGAACGACAGATTTACTGCAGCCGCATTATTGCCGGATAAATCTGTAATAAAACCTGCAGGTAAAGTAAAAGTATATTGTGTGTTGTATTCTAATCCGAAATAGCTGAATTTTACTGTTTTGTTTACAAATTCTGCCGTTAAATTTTTTGCATTAAGTGTCGCCTGTCCCGTACCTAATTTTACTTTTTCATCGAAATTAAGGATGATATTTCCACTCGCCCCAACAGTATTTGAAGCAACAGCAGGAATTGAAGATAATAATATCGGAGCAGTCGCATCAGCAACAAAAACTTCCTCTGCTTTTATCATAACATTTGACAAAACTGTAGCCGTTACATCAGTTGCAGTTCCGTGTTTTGGCCCGTTTACATTTGGAAACCACCTGATATATACTTTTTCTTTTCCTTCCGATTCAACAGGCAGTATTCCTCCAATTGGTGTAACAGAACTTGTATTGATACTTGTCAGAGCTGAAATGTTCTGGAAATTTATACCATCAAGCGAGTACTGAAAAGTCCATTCATCACAGCCATAGTAATAGCCAATCATTCCTGATGAAATATTTATATTTTTATAACCTACAGTCGAAAAAGAGGTCATAAAGTAGAAAAAATCACCTCTGATTGTATTCCATACGCCTACTCCACTTTTTCCGCCTCTGTTTAAAAGCCTCACATTTGGAGCAAAAACATTATCTGCCACATTATAAGCAGATAACTGAGGTCTGTTGTCAACATTACTGTACAATTCAGCTATCCTTGGATTTGCATATTGGTCATTTTTAAAGGTCCAGCCTGCGATAAAAGCGGCGTTATCGTATGTAGCTGTAATACTTTTGTTTTCGGTCATCGCAATGGTGTTGCTTAACGCCGTTGATCCGTCAGACCAGTTGCTGAATTTTACAATATCATTTTCAATGGCCGTTACCGTAACGTTCGTTCCTTTTTCGTAAACCGAAAATGCGCCATCTTTCCCGGCAGGAGAAACAGAATAATCCCCTAATCCGTACGCTCCGTTAACATTTACACTTAAAGTATAAGTTTCAATAACTGTATACTCTGCAATAATCGTAGTATTTGAATTGATTGTGAAGGTATATGGATTAGCTGTTGAAACCAAATCTCCATTACCATCAACCCATCTCGTGAAATTATATCCGAAGTTTTTATTGGCTGTTAACGTAATGGCAGTACCTTCATTAAAACTGGTTCCAGCCGGATTTAAAGTAACTGTTCCCGATGAAGCAGGACTAACACTGGTTGCCAAACTGTAAGTAACCGCACCGGGAATATTAGTAACTTTTTCCAGATAATCTATATTAAAAAGATAACCTGTACTGGTTGGATGCTTAAAAACCAGATACAAATCATGCGTACCGACTGTAGGTGTAATGGCAGACGAGAACATTTTGTAATCGCTGAATCCTGTAGATCCGCTAATAGTTGCTGTTCCTATTAAAGTTCCGGCAGCAGAACCCAATCGAAACTCAATGGTTCCTCCGGTTGCTCCCGATGCCTGGACATTAAAATTAGTGTCATATTGATTAAAAACGTGTCCGGTGAAAGCAATCCAGGTATTGTTTTTAATGTAACCTACATTTTTTCCTCCTGAAAGTGCAGCATTGTTTTCTGACTTTGCACCCGAATTCAGATTATAACTTTCTGCTTCGATTTTGAGGGTGGTTTGCGAAAATCCCATTACTGAAAAGAGTATCAGTAACAAGAACATAAAGTAATTTTTTTTCATTTTGGTTTGGTTTTGGTTAGATAATCTGTGTTTGTTCCTTATGCAAAATTTCAGGAATTTAAGATTTGATAAGGCTCATTCTTTATTTAATTCTTCATATTGAGTTAATTTGATGATTTATCGGGATTGTATCGAGAACTGAAAACTATCAAACAGTTCCCGATACATTTTTTGTTCCCTAAACAAAAAACACCCGACTAGGTTAATATTTTAATTTGTATTTTTTTTATAAGTAAATGAAAATCAATTAGTTACATATACTTGTTTATTCTATTATTCTAACTTCATCTCTAATGGATTCCAGCATTTTTACCTCTTTATTCAAAGTCAGTTTCTTCCCCTTAGCATTCAAGGAAACCGATTTTGTTGAAACTCCTCCCACCCAAAACATTTGGTTTTCACCCGTAGATTTAAAATCCTCGATTGACACTTTTTGACTGTTTGAAAAACTAACAGCAATTCCGGGTTTGTCGAGCCTTAAATCCAGATTTTTAAAATCGATTTGACGCGCATAATTCATTTGAATACCAACTGTTGATCGAATAGTCATGTTTTGAAATTGAATATTTTCTACAGGCATTTCCGGAATCCCCATGATTTTTACTGCTTGTGCCGCTCCGTTTACATAAATATTGTTGAAGTACATATTTCTGAAAGCTGGCGTTGCTTCGGTAATCGCTTGTTTTTCGACTATTATCTCACCCGTATTTTTGTCCTCTGAAATGGCTTTTTCAAAATAATACAAGTTAAAATTGATGGCATCGGTAGGGATATTATTCATACGAATGTCTTCCATCCAAATATTTTCAACGACTCCTCCTCTACCCCGAACGGATTTAAAACGCAATCCGCAGTCGGTTCCGATAAAAGTTAAATTTTTAGCAAAAATGTTACAAACACCGCCGGACATTTCGCTTCCAATGGTAAAACCGCCATGTGCATGATAGACCACACAATCGGTAATCACGAATAATTCAGTTGGTTTTCCACGCTCCCTGCCTTCTTTGTCTTTACCCGATTTAATACAAATCGCATCATCGCCCACATCAAAAGTGCAGTTGGTTACTGTACCGATTCGACAAGATTCCAAATCCAAACCGTCACCATTTTGAGAATACCACGGATTTCGAATGGTTAAATTTTTCAAAGTAATATGTTCACACATCAACGGATTAACATTCCATGCAGGAGAATTTTGAAAAGTAACACCATCCAAAAGCAATTTTTTACAACTTACAAAACTTACCATAACAGGCCGTAACGCTTGTTTGTAAGGCTCCATATTTTCCGGAGTTGGTATTTTTGGAAGTTTATCCTGCTCTTCATTACCGATTCTTGCCCCTTCAGAAGGATACCATATTTTGCCATTTTTAGACAAAACTCCACCGGATTTTACCAGTTCATCCCATTGTGCGGCTGTCATTTTTCCAATTTTAACTGGTCGCCATGCAGAACCATTTCCATCAAAAATTCCTTCGCCGGTAATCGCAATATTTTCTAAACCAATTCCCATAATCGGTGATTCGCATCGTAAAACTTTGTTTCCTTCAAAATAAGACTCAATCAGTTTGTATTGCTTTATAACGCTTGTAAAAGAAATAAAAGCTCCGTTTTTTGTATGAAGGTTTACATTACTCTGCATTTTTATTGGGCCGGTAGTCCACAAACCCGAAGGAATGACAACTACACCGCCACCAGACTCTGAACATTTTTTTATCGCTTCATTAATGGCATTTGTACAAAGCACTTCGGTATTTGGAACAGCTCCGAAATTGACAATATTCAAAGTATCTTTTTTAAATTTTGGAATTTGTACTTCAGGCATATCAAAAGGAAGTTTGCTTTCTGTTGACACCTTGTTTTGCTTAGATTTATTTTGAGCAACACTATTGTTACTGAAAATCAGGGAGAAAATTACTAATCCAATAAGGGAAACTTCTTTAATTTTTATCATATTTAATTTTATGTTTTAATCGCTGCTATAATTTTTTTGAAGCAGAAAAATTGAATATTTTCAGGCCTATAGTCCCGCTATTCGTTACAATCTTTTGTGCCGAACACCGGCACAAAAGGATTTCCACTCCTATCGGGGCTAATTGAGATATTTTGCTTTTTTCAGTCGTAAAAATCGAATTATTTTTTATCCAGGATCTTTTGTAATTCAATACCTGCCATAATAAACGGACCAACAGCTTTAGCATCATTATCCCGGATAGGTTCAGAAATATAATACTCAAATGATCCGTCGCGGTCTTGAGGATTTTTTCCTCCTAATCCGGCAACAGCACAACATTTTGTAATTGAAATTGTTCCATCTGGATTGTCTTTAATAAACTGTTTCAGGATTCCGTTAAACCCAACTTTTGCAGATTTCAGATAGGCTTTACCCACATATCCGTTTCGGTACGCTTTCGCAAAAGAATAAACAAACATGGTCGAACAGGTAGATTCCAGATAATTTCCTTTTCGACCCGGCTGATCCATCACCTGCCACCACACTCCAGTCTCCTTTTCCTGAGCACGAAGCACCGCTGCAAAAACCTTTTGAACAATCTGTATCAGTTCTTTGCGCTTCGGATGGTCTTTTGGAACAAAATCTAAAATATCAACCAAAGCCATGCAATACCAGCCCTGAGCACGTCCCCATACGTGAGAAGAACGTCCGGTTTCCTTATTCGCCCAGAACTGTGCTTTCTTTTCATCATAACCATGAAAATTCAAGCCTGTTTTAGGTTCAAAAGTGTGTCTTTGAATCAGTTCTGCCTGCAAAATGGCATCATCAATTGCTTTTGGAACATTGAAAACTGCACCATATTCTGCAGAAAACGGGTCTGCCATATAAACACCATCAAGCCACATTTGCCACGGATACGATTTCTTGTGCCAATACCCGCCATCAGAATTTCTTGGGTGACCTTCTAACTGTTTGTGAAGTGTATCCATCGCTTTTTTATAGCGTTCCTCACCTGTCTTTTTATAAATTTCAAAAAGGTTTTTTCCGGAATTCACTAAATCGAGACTATATTTTTCCAGCTCATAACCACCGCCTATTTTTCCGTCTTTGTCAATAAGCTTTTCTGCGTATGCCAGTGCATAATCCCAGTATTTTTGTTCTTTGGTATAATCGTATAACTTCTGATTGGCAAGTGTTACCAATCCGTTCGTGTAATTCCATTTTGGGTACTTTACTCCATCCAGATAAACAGGATCCGGAACACGTTTTTGGTCCGAATCGGCCATTTTTTTTGCCCATTCTATTGGAGAAAATTCATTATCCTTTGGTTTTGATTGTCCAAATGAAGCCAAATAGCAAACCAGAATTGAGAGGATGCAATATTTAATTTTGTTTCTCATTGTTTTTAACTTAATAATCTGTGATAACGGATTAAAACGATCTCGAAACATTTGATATTTCTTAATTGTACTAAACACTATTTTACCTGGGTGTCACCCTGAGCGGAGTCGAAGGCTTGATAATCGTAAAGGGCTTCGACTCCGCTCAGCCTGACACGTTGTAATTTTTTTATTACTTATCTTCTTCCACTCTAAACCAGTCATAGTCGGCATAACTGCTGTCATTAACTCCTTTGGTTCCCGAAGCAAAAAGACCAATTTTGGCTCCAACCCAACGACCTGCACTCGGTTTAAATGATTCTCCTAATTTTTTGAAGTTTTTTCCATCTGTACTGTAGTAAAAAGTCACTTTACCATCAAAAGGTTCCTTGTTTTGAACCATTTCTACTTTGGTACGTAAAAACACCTCTTTTTTATCTATTGCAATTGTTGCTATATCTTTTTCCGCCTCTTTTGAAGTACGGGCATTTTTCATGGAACGTTGTACTAATTTTAACTTTCCTGTAGCATCTTGTTCAATAGCGATGTATGAGTAATCTTCTCCAAAAACAATCAAACCAGAATTACAGACTCCGGCATCCGGATTATTTTGAAAACTAAGTTTTGCGGTTGCTGTAAAATTAGCTCCGGGAAATTTTTGAAGTAAAATATTAGGCATCATCCACATGGTTTTGATGTTCTCCTCACGTGGAATACAATTTAGACGCATGTAACCCAAATTTGCCGATGACCAGCCCCAGTGTTTGGCAGGATCTTGATTTGCCTGCCACTGCCATTGTAAACCAAATTGATGACTATTAAACTCATCTGAAGAAATTAATGGCGTTGCCGGATAGTCTTTACCCACATTAGGTTTTGTCCATTCCATAACCGGTTCGCCAATTCCGTCTTTATTCGTATCTACACCAATCAAAGGCCAATCATTTTTCCAGCTTACCGGCTGCAGGTGAACGATACGCCCAAAAGCCCAACGATCTTGAAAATGCAGGAACCAGCCTTCTCCGTTTGGTGTTTCTACATAACCACCTTGGTGTGGCCCATTAACCGGAGATTTCCCTTGATTGAGTACTATTTTAGATTCATAAGGTCCCCAAACATCTTTGGAACGCATGGCTAATTGCCATCCCGGTTTTACGCCTCCTGCAGGAGCCCATATCCAGTAGTAGCCATTTTTTTTATACATTTTAGAACCTTCAACAGTAGTATGACCGTTATGACCATCAAAAATCATTGCCGGATTCCCGATTAATTTAGTTCCGCTTGAATCCATTTCAGAAAGCATCATCACCGTTTTTACATTGGCACGGCTTCCCGCAAAAGCATATGATAAATAAGCTTTTCCGTCTTCATCCCAAAACGGACAGGTATCGATGATTCCTTTTGCTTCTTTTACCAGAACAGGAGTTTCCCACTTGCCAGCAGGATCTTTGGTTTTTACCATATAAATCCCAAAATCAGGATCGCCCCAGTAAATATAATATTCGCCATTATGATACCGAATGGACGGAGCCCACACACCATCACCGTGTCGTACAGTACGATAATGTTCCTCCGGCAATTGATTTTGTAATGCATATCCAATTAATTCCCAGTTTACAAGGTCATTTGAATGCAGAACAGGAAGTCCCGGAGAACTGTTAAAGCTCGAAGCGGTCATGTAATATCCATCTTTACCTGTACATACATCCGGATCGGAGTAGTCAACATGTAAAATTGGGTTCTTATACTTTCCGTTTCCTAAGTCACCATTCCATCCCTGAGCATTTGCTCCAAATCCATAAACTGTCAAACCAATGAACAGTACTAATTGTTTTAATTTCATTTTAAATAGTATTTAATCAACATGTTTTTACTAAAAAACATTTATGTATAGGCACTGTTTATCTTCAGAGTAATTTATCTGAGGTATCAGCATTAGAAAAAACTTGGTAGGAAAAGGAGTATCCGGGGTTAGGATACTCCTTTTTAACTAAACAATTAACCAACAAATATTTATTTAGGAAGCCATCTGGTATCTCCTACCTTGTTGGTAACAATAGGAGAATTGGCATCTTTAATTGTTAAATCTCCTGCGGTTGGATTAACAAATAAGTTTTGTGCGCTGATTCCTAATTCAGTTCCTTTAATGGCTGCAGCTCCCAACAGATAATCTGTAGTGGTGTAGTTATTACTGAATTCGGTGGTAGAATTAGCACCAATACCCTGAATAACTTTTCCAGAGGAAGAGGCTAACAATACATTTTTAAAGATTAAAGTAGAACCAACGGCAGAAGGCATATTAATCAATCCACGGTTATAGGCATAATCATAAATCGTTAAATTCTGAAATTCAAGACGAATCGGATATGCCGATGATCCGTAATCAAACAAATTTTTAAAATTTCGGGTTCTGTCAGTTGTCTGATAGTAATCCCTCATATAAGTAATATTTGAGAAAAAAGCTTCTTTAACATTGTCTGCACCGGCAGAACCAAAAACAAATGTACCATAAGTTCCTGTATGCCCCCCTACCTGGTCAAAAGTGCAATATTGCATATCAATTTTTCCTATTTCTTTATATTTTCCACTTCCCTGATGTCTCCAGAAACCGCGTTTAAAATTATTAAATTCACAGTTATAGAAAGTAACATCTCCAAGTGTCCATGAAGTTCCGCTGTTAAAGAAATAACTGGCATCAATGGTCTGATAAAAACGAATGTTTTCAAATGCTAATGATGTTAAAAATGATCCTTCGGTAATATTCCAGTTTCCGTTCATCTCAATTTGAGGTTTCGCTCCCCCTGTACCCCCTGTAAGTTTAAAACCTTTTGTAATAGTAAATGGTGTAATCTTGAATAACGAACCTGCTTCAAGGAAATATTCTGTTCCTTCCGGAATTGTTGCATCCGTATTGTTGTTTTTCAGCAATGCATCTAAATCATCCCCTTTCATAACCAAAATCTGTCCTGGTGATGGACCTGCCGAACGGAAGGTAACCTGATTGTATGGTCTGTCATAAACACGTGGTTTATTATTGTCATAAACATTTACAGTGTAGGCAGTACTTTTTTCCAGACCTTCAACTTTGGCCTGCCCAAGACTTATTTCTGACTGAGTCAGTTTACGTCCTATAGCCGGGATTTCCTTAGACTGAGCCGGTGCAACAGCAATACTATCTACCGGATTAGCAGCATCTACTGTCCAGCTGACAGTAACTTCAGTTTCAGTAATATTTACCTTTTGAACAGGTTTTAGTATCTGAGCATACTCCGGACGTTCTTCGGTCAAAGCATTTGTATATGCCCATTGCGAATTGAATTTAGGATCAGCGCTATTCGCACGAATCCTGATATAAAACTGCGTTTTGTAAGGAATATCATCCATCAAAATTTGAGTATCTGTAATCGTGTACGTTTTGAAAAGACTGTTGTAGTAATTATCCAGATGCAATTCAACCGTATAAGAAACAGCGTCATTCACTTTGTACCATACTACTGCAATTGAATTACTTTTTACAACAGGGGCAGACAGCACAAACTTAGGCTGAAACAAGTCTCCGACTTTTGCATAAGCAAACTCGTCCTGCTGGCAGGAGTTTAACATTCCTCCAAGCAAAATCATGCTGAGGAATGATAAAATATAAATAGCTCTTTTTGAATTTTTCATATGTAATTCAATTTAATAGTTAAAACCATAATAATTCTGAATAGCCCCGCGATGATCCGAAATTACTTTTGAAGGATAAGGACATAAATAACGTAATGGGTCATTAGGAGATTTACTTGAAGCATTATTAAAATTGATAAAACCTCTAAAACTCCACTTTACATCGTTGTTTGGCTCATAAGACTGGGTATCACTATTTAAGGCATACCATTTTGTTGCAAAAACCGTCTCTGTATAACCTGCAGGTTTTGCCTGTAGAATCGGGTCAATTCCTTTAATATCTAAAATTGTTTTACTTGGGTTATTAGCATCCGGATTCGGAATCTCTTTCCAATATACACTTCCCGGAACTTCATCTACACCCGGTACATAAGCTCCATTAGCTACTTTACCCCAGTTCACGAATTTGTTGTATTGATTGTAAATTACCTCGCTGTATTTATTCCAGCGGGCTAAGTCAAACTTACGCTTGCTTTCTCCTCCAAATTCCCAGGCACGTTCATCCATAATAGCTTTAAAAAACAGATCCGGATTTGATTTTGAAGCCACATAACCATCTACTTTTGTGGGCCAGTCTGCTGCATCAAACGCTCTTCGACGTACTCGTTTTAAAGCTTCCTGAGCATCCTGACGAGGACCAAATCGTTCGTTTACTGCTTCTGCATACATCAATAATACATCTGCAAATCGCATCCAGGAGTAGTTGACACCAGTTCCTTTCTGACTTGTACTACCTTGAGGATCTCCGTAAAGTTTTGACCACTTTCCAACAGCCAGCTTAGCTAAATCCAGACGAATTACCTGTTTTAAATTGGCATCGTACGAATAAGGTGCGCAGGTAACATCACGTCTCAAGTCCTGGCTGTCAAATGAAAACAAATAGGTCCCTGCTAAATTAACGTTTCCTGAAGCGCTTCCATAAGGATGACTT
Source organism: Flavobacterium fluviatile (assembly GCF_010645065.1). Classification (GTDB taxonomy): domain Bacteria; phylum Bacteroidota; class Bacteroidia; order Flavobacteriales; family Flavobacteriaceae; genus Flavobacterium; species Flavobacterium fluviatile. The sequence goes on from NZ_JAADZW010000001.1 coordinate 489,594, forward strand.
CCTTCTATAATTGGAATACCGACAATATAGCCATATTCCCCTGAAACACCTTTTAATAATGGTAATGAAAACATTACATCATCATTAACCGGAGTTCCCAGCTTATTCTGAGTAATCCAAAAATCACGGTAGCTTAATTTCAGGTCATGCTGTCCTTCATTAATTACTTTACCTAAATACTGGATAGCAATATCATAATACAATTCATGATTTTCTCCACGAACCATGTGTCCAATACTGGCCGGATCGCTATCAGGGCGTAAAGTCCATCCTCCACGTGTAAGGGCAAGTAAACCAATCAATCCCTGGTTAAAGCTTCTTGTGGCACGCTCTGTACCATACTCTACTGCACTTGCATATTGCATTAATGGCTCTACCGATTTAAGGTCATCTATTAAAAACTCAAGGATTTTATTTCTGTCCGTAACTCCTACCCTAAAATCCTCATCACCGGTTGATGATGTAGTACGAAACACAACATCTCCCCAAATGCGGATCATATCTAAATATACCATTGCACGGATTGTTTTAGCCTCTCCGTACATCTGCGTAATATTCGAAGCCTCTGTTTTGCTGGCGTTTTTGTAAAGATCAGAACCTTCAATTCCCTGAATAACATCATTGGCGTTATTGATAATTTTGTACATGGCATTCCAGGTAGAATTCAGGGTTGTCCAATACGGTTTCGGTTCAAAACAAGCAATGTCTGAGCCGTTAACATTCACCGCAGTAGTATTCACTGCCGCCATCTCTACATCTGTATTCGGATTGAAAACAAAGGCGAGACGATTAGAATACGCATCGTCTGTAAGCATAAGTGTGTATACTCCCGCAAGTGCAGATTGTATTTCAGCTTCAGAACTAAAAACCTCATCCCCGGTAAAACCGGTTGCCGGCTGTACGTCTAAATAATCATCACAGGCTGTAAAACACAGAGCGAAACTACATAGCATACTTAATAATATCTTTTTATTCATGATTTTAAAATTTGAATTAATTAAAATGATAACTGAGCCCCAAAAGTGTAGTTTCTTGTTCTTGGATACGCATCGTGATCAATATTAGGTGTCAATCCTGTTGCCAGATTAACTTCCGGATCATAGCCTGAGTAATTGGTCCAGACATACAAATTAGTGCCGGTTACATACAAACGGACTTTGTTAAATATTAATTTTTTGGATACATCTATCGGAATTGTATATCCTATAGAAAGTGTATTTAGTCGTAAAAAAGAACCATCCTCAACCGCATAAGAAGAAGCAATAGGACGACCAATTGAAGTTGGGTTCCACATTGTCGCATTTTTATTGAAATCAGCCAAAAGTTCCGGTGAATAACGTAGATCGTTCCCCATATCATCAAAGTTTCTCCAACGGTTTTCCATCCCTACTTCCGAACCTAAGTTGTTTTGGTTGTTTTGGTACCATGAAGTCATCATTACTTTGTTAGCATTGAAAACATCAAACCCGGACACAAAGTTGAAGAAAGTATTAAAATCAAAGTTTTTCCATACTGCATTCACTCCAAAACCTCCTGAATATTTCGGATTAGTATCACCAATAACTTGTCTGTCGTTTGCACCAATTACATACGTATTTGAATCTGATGGGTCAACAGGTGTCAGCTTTTTAAATTTAGCATTTCCCGGACGCGGATCACCTGACAGGTTTTTGGAGTTGGCCACACCTTCTTTCAGTTTCCACGTTTTAGTTAATGGATCAAATGAATCGAAGTCATCCATCGTGTAAAAACCATCATTAACAAAACCATAAATCAAACCTTTTGCACCGCCTACATAAGCACGGTAATCATCATCATTTAATAATTGTGTTCCTGCCCATGCTGAACTAAGAATCCATTCATTTTCTCCGGTTGAAAGTGCATCAATTTTATTTTTATTATATCCAATATTGAAATTTACATCCAGATGGAAATCTTTTTTCTGAATTAGATTTGCATTAATAGCAAATTCAACTCCTTTGTTGGATGTCTGCCCCACATTGGTCATGATTTTGCTAAAACCAGATGCTCCCGGAATATCAGAAGGTACTAACAAATCTTTTACCGTGTTTTGGTAAAATTCGATATTACCAGTTAGGCGTTCTTTAAAAAATCCAAAATCAACACCAATATTGGCTGTGTAAGTTGTCTCCCATTTTACATTTGGATTGTTTAAATACGTTACACTCTTCCCACTAGGATTATAAAAATTATAGTAGTAATGTGGTTTCTCTCCCCAGCCTACTGACCTGTCCTGGGAAACACCATAATATTTGGCATACAAGTCGCCATCAATTCGGTCATTACCAGAAACTCCGTAGCTTAAACGCAATTTTAAGTTTGAAACAGTTGTACTCTCCTTTAAGAATTTTTCATTTGATATTCTCCAGGCAAAAGCTGCTGCCGGAAATATTCCCCAGCGATTATCCGGACCAAACTTGGTCGAACCGTCTGCACGAATGGTAAATGTTGCAAGATACCTGTCATCATAACCATAATTTACACGACCGAAGAATGATGAAATTTTATTAGGTGAACCTTCTTTTGATGAGTTTGCATAAGCAGTTCCCAGTGCAAGATTATCTATTGCTTTTTCTGCAGTTATAGTTTCAGGAAAATAACGCGTGGTATATGTTTTACTAAAGCTTCTCTGATCCTTCATTTCCTGTCCTATCATAGTTTGAAAATCGTGAACTGAATTGATTTTAAAACTATAATTCAATACATTATTTAATTGAGTACGCGGGCTTTGAGTCATTTGCCAGCCCACTACCGGCAGTCCTCCATTAGCATTTGCCGTACTGGTTTTTAAGCCCCAAAAACGGCCGTCTTCTTCATATTGGTATTCAAAACCAAAGGAACTGCGAAAAGTTAATCCTTTCATTAAATTCCAGGTCAATGCTCCTACTGTATTGAATGTACGTGCGGTACGCTCACGATAATTTCTTTCCGCTTCCTGCTTTGGATTCATACGCGTAACAGGTTCATAATCTTCGGGATCAAAATAAGTATCATCTTCCGGTAATGTCATATAATCTTGCAAACCAAGTGTTGGTGCCTGACGTATTGCATTAAGCAGACTAACTCCTTCTGTACCAGACCCATCAATTGTCTTATTTATAAAACGGGACTGAAATTCAAAAGTAAATTTATCAGACAGTTTTGTATTAAGCGTCAGGTTCATATTGGTCTGCTTTAAACCTGTTCCTACCAATACCCCTGGCTGATCCTGATTGGTTACAGAAAACTTAAATTTGGTTTTTTCATTACCGCCATTTATATTAAAATCAAGGTATTTAGTAATTGGGTTAGTCCCAAAAATTTCATCCTGCCAGTCTGTACCAGCATCCCCTTTATAAATATACATTTCATTAGCCTGTCCGTAACGATTGTAAAAAGCTGTTGGATTTGAGGTTCTTCCTCTTTCATATTCATATTGCATCATAACAAATTCATACGGATCCATTACATCCAGACGGTTTGCTAAGGTTTTTACCTGCATATAGCTGTTTATATTTACTGAAACCCTTCCTACTTTTGGGTTTTTTGTAGTCACCAAAATAACCCCGTTAGCACCACGGGCACCATAAATAGCAGTAGATGCGGCATCTTTTAATACCTCTACCGATTCTACGTCTGTTGGCGGAATATCATTTAAACTGGCAACCTCAAAACCATCAACCAAAATTAGAGGTGCATTGTCCTGCGTAATAGAACCTCCTCCACGAACACGTATCATTATTTCAGAACCCGGAGAACCGTCAGCCGAAGTAATCTGAACTCCAGGTAATCTACCCACCAATGCTTCCGCTACAGAACTGGTTGGAACCTTTTCTAATACTGTTCCTTTTATACTCGAAACAGATCCGGTCAGGTTGGCACGTTTTTGTGTACCGTAACCAATTACGACTACTTCATTCAGTTCACTGGTCGATTCTCTCATCTCGATGTTAATTCCGGAAGTACGTCCATTTAAAGGCACACTAATATCTTCCATACCAATAAACTTAACCACTAAAACTGCCGTTTTAGGGTTTGTCACTTTGATTGAAAATTTTCCGTCAAAATCACTGGTGGTATTTGATTTTTCATTCTTTACACTAATTGTTGCACCGGGAATAGAGCCCATTTTATCTCTCACGACTCCCGTCACAGTTTCCTGAGCATAACCGCCAACCGCAAAGAACAAGACGATTAACGTGCTCATGATATGTTTTTTTATCATCATCACTATATTTTATTTTGATTTAGATTTGTTTTCAAATCTGTACAATTGGATTTATTTATTTGGTCTGTACAACTCCATTAATGGTTACCACATAATCTTTGATGATTGGCGTATCCGGATCATTAAGATTAAAATCGATATTAGTAACACCATTTCCTAAGATTGGAAAAGAGCCTTCAATTTCTTTTGTTTTTACCACAACCAGATCATCAGTCATAAACTCTATACGAATCTTAACATTGTTTGCTACTTCATCTGTCTGAAATACAATAAAATCGTCTAAGTAGTTAATTCCTCCTGTGGTTGTTTTCTTAGATCTGGAAACCGACATGTCTCCCTGCACATAGGACTCATCAGCGACTTTGTATCCGTTACGCTTTACAAAAACGGTTGTTTTTATAACCGTATAACTCGGATCGGCTACAATATCTTTTGACTTCAGACGCAATATACCCGATCTTGCAACAATGTTCAGGGTGAGTTTGTTATCAAAAGGTGATGCGTAAGGCACAACAGCGGATAACTTTACAGCTTGATCAGCATTTATTGATTGCGGGACAACAAAATCATTCAGGTTAACTGGTAAAGGAACCATTTCTGCCGGAATATCTGTTGCAATAAATTTGTAACTTCCTTTCTCGAGTGCAAAACGATAAAGTGAACTGTAGTTTCCGAAATAATCCCCGTTATCTTTATAAATAAAAATTGGTCTGGTTGAAATACCTACATTAATATTCCAAGGGTTGCCATTCAGCTGAAGTTCATAATCTCTCACAACAGAGGGTTCATATTTCATTTCGTCACTGGAGCAGGATGTCATTATTAAAAGAAGTGCGCCTACTCCGAGTATTAGTTTTTTTATGTTTTTCATATCATATTATTTAAAATTGGAAATTGGTTACTGCCCGGTAAATACCTGCCTACAGGAGACTATAGGTTTGCAAGTGAATAATAGAATGAAAGTGCTGGTTTGTTTCATAAGCCTGGTTATTATTAGTTAGTTAAGAATTAGTTAAAAACTATTGGTTATGAGGCAAAACTAGAGATAGTGAATTTTAAATAGGTGTAAATATTGCTTTTCGAGTAGGGTGAAATTGCTAATTCAACAATGTATTGGTGATGAATTTCTAATTATTTAGGATATTTTTTACATTGTATTAAAAAATAAGTGCAAATAAAAATGAAGTTGGAGTTTATTAACTCAAAATTAAGGAGACAGTGAATAAGAATAGAAAATATTGAATTGCCGGTTTATCGGAGTCGAAGTCGTATTCAATTTGGACAATCATTATTAAAAAACTTTAATAGTAAACCAGCCTTCGACTACGGGCAGGATGACAGTTGTATTAGTTATAAAATCTGTGTTCATGTCAGACTGTGCAGAGTCAAAAAAAACTTTAGTAGTAAACAGCCTTCGACTACGCTCAGGATGACACTCCGGACCCATTAAAAAGTTTATCTCCCTGTCTGACTGAACGGAGTAGAAGCCCTTCTAATATAAGTTTGCATAATGAAAAAACAGAATTGAACAAACCTTCGACTCTGCTCAGGATGACAGTTGTATTAGTTATAAAATATGTGTTCATGTCAGGCTGAACAGAGTCGAAAAAACTTTAGTAATAAACCAGCCTTCGACTACGCTCAGGATGACAGTTGTATTAATTTCAAAATCTGTGTTCATGTCAGGCTGAGCGGAGTCGAAGCCCCATTCCAATTGGTACACACTTAAATTAATAATAATGAAAAAAGCTAACTCATTCCAATTGCTTTTTAAAGGTATTTTTCTTACTTTTAAGGAATAAATATTTTTTCAATCTAATTAATTATTGAAATGAAACATTACTTCGTATATATTTTAAAATGCTCTGATAACAGTTTTTATACAGGAATGACAAATAACATTGAAAGAAGGTTAAAGGAACATATCTCAGGACTCAATAAAGAATGCTATACTTTTGATAAGAGACCATTAGAATTAGTCTTTTATACTGAATTCAATGAAGTAAATCAGGCTATCTCGTTTGAAAAACAAGTAAAAGGATGGAGTAGAAAAAAGAAGGAAGCCATAATCAATGATAAATGGGAAGACCTGAAAAAACTTTCAGCATGTTTAAATGAAACGGCTCATAGAAACTATAGGGGTAAATAGCCTTTGAATAAGTCTGTCCTGAGCGAAGACGAATTGACTCAGGATGACACTGGAATCAATTATAAAATTCAATGTCAGGCTAAGCGTAGTCGAAGCCCTATTCTAATATGTTAGCACAAACAAAAATAGAACTAAACCAGCCTTCGATTACGCTCACGATGACAGTTGTATTAATTTTAAAATCTGTGTTCATGTCAGGCTGAGCGGAGTCGAAAAAACTTTAGTAATAAACCAGCCTTCGACTACGCTCAGGATGACAGTAGTATTAGTTATAAAATCTGTGTTCATGTCAGGCTGAGCGGAGTCGAAAAAACTTTAATAATAAACCAGCCTTCGACTACGGGCAGGATGACACTCCGGATCCATTAAAAAGTTTATCTCCCTGTCTGACTGAACGGAGTAGAAGCCCTTCTAATATAAGTTTGCATAATGAAAAAACAGAATTGAACTAACCTTCGACTCCGCTCAGGATGACACTCGAATCAATTATAAAAGTCCATCTCTCTGTCAGGCTGAACCTAACAGAAAATTTACGTTATAAAGCCTTCGACTCCGCTCAGGATGACATCTGGGTATCACAAAATGATCTCTATGTCAGGCTGAGCGGAGTCGAAGCCTCTTTTTACAATATCTGTCTTAAATATTTGAATTTTAACGAAACTGCCTGCGATATTCAGCCGGGGTCTGATTGAATTTTGCCCTGAAACATTTTCCAAAATATTTCAGGTCATTGAAACCAACTTCAAAACAAATTTCCTTTATCAGCAAATCTTCATTTTTAATCAGTTCGGCAGCTTCACTGAGTCGCATGTCGCGAATAAATACGACTGGCGAAACGCCGGTAATATGTTTTAGTTTATTAAAGAAACTCGCACGTGACATGCACATCAGTCTGCCTAATTCATCAACAGAAAAATCTGTTTTAGACATATTTTCCTTTACCAGTTTAATTACCTGAACCATGAATGCATTGTCCTTATTGGAAATCTGTAATGGCTCTTCTTCGACAATTTCAGTAATATTACCAGTAGAATACAGTCGCTGCAGGCGAAGGCGCTGCTGCAGGACATTTTTTACCCGTGCTTTTAAAAAACTCACATTAAAAGGTTTGGTGATGTAATCATCGGCACCATATTCCATTCCTTCCAGTTTGCTTTCTATCGATGATTTTGCACTGAGAAGAATAACCGGAAGATGGCTAACAGCAAAGTTGTCACGGATCAATTTTAGCATTTCTATACCGTCTGTTTCCGGCATCATAATATCGCTGATAATGAAATCAGGCGATAGTTCTTTGGCTTTTAAATATCCTTCTGCACCATTTTCTGCTGTATAAATGGTATATTCTTTTTCTAAAACAGAAACAATAAAACCTCTCAATTCGGGATCATCTTCAACAATAAGGCCAATAGGCATTTCTCTTTCTTCAATTTCAAATGGTATTGAATCAATTTCATCTTCAATTATCGTGTCTGCCTGTACATATTCATCTGTTTCTTCTAGTAAAATATCAACATCTTCAGTAAAATGTTTGTAACCTTTCAGGAAATCAATCTTGAAACAGCTTCCTTTTCCGGGTGTGCTTTCAACCGATATAATTGCTCCATGTTTGTCTGCGAGATCTTTTACAATTGAAAGTCCTATTCCGGTACTTGGGTTATGCGGGTTTTCATTGTAATTTGAAAAACGCACAAACAACCTTTTTTGAAGCAGCGGGTTAATTCCCGGACCATTATCTTTCACTTTTAAACAAACATGTTTTTCAGATTCTTCCACTATTACTTCAATTGTATCGCATTTATTGCAATATTTAAAAGCATTAGAAAGCAGGTTAATCAAAATTTTATCCAGACTGTCGGGGTCTGCCCATATATTTGAATTTGCTGCACTGATGTTGACCTTCAGCTGTATATTGCGCTGAATACTCATTTCAGTAAAATTTTCGCACATTTTAGCAGCAAACTCTCCTAAATTCACTTCATTTACGACCAGTTTTCGATCCTGAATTCTCCTCAAATCTAAAATTTGATTGACCAGATTTAATAATTTATTACTGTTTTTTTCGATAATCCGGAGTTGTGATTTTACCGAATCATTAATATGTTCATCCGTAAGCATTGTCTCAAGAGGGGCCGTAATCATCGTAAGGGGTGTGCGAATCTCATGGGAAATATCTGTGAAAAAATTCAGTTTCAATTCACTCATTTGTTTTTGAACCCTTACATCGTTACGCAACTTTAAAATAGTTAAAATTGCACGTCTGACCAATGCAAACAGTCCGATTGCCAGCAGCAAATAACAGAAATAAGCAAAATAAGTTCCCCAAACTGATGGCCGTATAGTGATTTTTATTTGTCTTTCGTTTCCAGTCCATAAATTGTGGCCATTTGTAGATGAAACCAGCAATGTATAAGTTCCTCTGCCAAGATTGGTATAATTTATAGACTGTCCGCCTTTCAGATAATTCCAGTCCTTATCAATTCCGTCCAGCTTATAACGGTAAACTACATTTTCATTTTTAATAAAATCTAAAGCCGAAAATTGAATTCTAAAAAAATTCTGATTGTGTTTTAAGGTTACTTCACTTAGTAGATCAGGATTGTCCGGAATTTCAGAATTGACTTCAAACAATTCTTTATTGTTGACTAAAAATTCAGAAACAGCTAAATACGGTTTAAATGTGGAAGTTTTAATGGCTTGCGGCTTAAAATAAATCACTCCGTCTGAGTAGCCAAAAACAATCTCCCCTGATGCTAACCGGCATTTAGTAGCTTCAGAAAATATTTCTGTTCCCGTAATCGATTTAAGCTCCGGAAAGGTTTCAAAACTATTTTTTTTGGTATCAAACCTAACAATCTGATTGTCTCCCATGAGCCAAATTTTACCCATCTCATCTTCCTGCATTCCTACAACACCTTCTAATGGAAATCCAACATTTTCATTCCAGAATATTTTTGCTTTTACCTGATCTTGTTTATCAATATCAACCAAAATCAGTCCTTTTCCGTTAGTGGCCAATGCCAGACGATCATTTTTTGTAACGATTAAGTCTAAAATATCATTCCCTGAAGCCTGATAATGCTCTTTAAATTGTAATTGATCAGCAGATGTGTTTCCGCCGGCGAAAGAAAATAATTTATAAGAAGAGATAAAAAAGAGTCTGTGATCTTTTGTTTCAGCTATGGAACGCACTTTGTCGGCCGTCTCTATCGGGTAATTTTTCATTTCGTTTCTATAATTTATAAAACGAATTTTACCGTCTGACTCGTTCACTATATTGATTCCCCCACCCCAGGTACCCAGGTAAATATTGCCATTTGATGACTGAAAAATCTTATAAATATCATCAGAACTAATACTGTATTTGTCATTTTTATCATATTTGTAATTAGCCACTTCGAAGTTAAATGACTGTGATTTGGAAGTGAGACAATACACACCGTTGCCACGGGTTCCAACCCAGATTCTGCCTTTATGATCCTGCATCATACTGTAAATATCAGCTCCCCATCCCGGTCCAGCATTGCCTATTATACCGTTTGATCCTAACAAACCTATTTTTCTTTTTTGAGAATCAAATAGTGTAATTTTTTCCTCACGCCCTGCTACCCAAAGATTTCTTTTATTGTCTTCCATCAGGCTTCGGACATTGTGTTTCACAGATTCCGCAGCCGAATTCAATTTCAGTTTCAAAAAATTAGTGTTGTTAAACGTAATCATATCCAGTCCCTGCTTGTAAGAACAAAACCAAAGATTGCCCAATTTATCAAACATAGCAGTGTACATCACATCAGAAAAAGTTTCTTTTGACTCCCGGATGCATTTCATTACAGAAAATAATTTGCCCTGCTTTTCATCCCAATATGCTAATGGCCCTTTGTTTGACTGAATCCAGACGGTTCCGTCTGGCGATGTTAAGAGAAAACTTTTTTGTTTACCGGCTGTTGTTACGTGGTGGTTATTTAAATCCACTTTCAGGGATTTTAATTTTCGAGTGAGAAAATCAAACTGAAAAGCTCCTGAAGAAGGGGTATCGAACCAAAAATATCGTGAACCGGTTATTCCTAAAAAAGTAAGACTGCCCTCAGGAAAGCCAGGTAATGTTTTACTATTGTACTGATCTAATTTTTCTTTTTTAATATCATACATACCTATACCCTGCTCTTTTGTTATAACAAATATTGTGTTATCTGTCAAGGCTTTAACTAGTACAATATCATCTTTGATGTCCAAATCTAAATCAAAAAAAGTACTTGTTTTTTTGGTGTAACGGGTAAGTTTTCCTTTATCTCCACCAAACCAAAGATCATCTTTAGTTTCTGTTGCAATATTGAAAGAATAAGACTTTCCGGATTGCCCTGTCATGTTTAAAAAGAAATATTCAGGCACTTTAGCCGACTTCTTCAATCTGGAAATCCCTGCATCTGTTAAAAACCAGGTAGTTCCTAATTTATCTTCAAAAACATCGGTTACCTTTCCAAAACCTTTAGCAGCACTAAAATCAATCCTTTTTATTTGTTTGTCTGTTCCGAAAAACAGCATATAATTTTTGTCTTTTGGGAATAGCCATATTTTGCCTGATGGCATAATTTTAAATTCATCAAAAGCAATTCTTAAGGAGCTACCCTGCATGGGATCATAGAAACGAAATTCATTTGTATCAAAATAATAAATATCATTCTTTTCTGACTGGATCCAGATACGTCCGCTGTTATCAAAGCTGAATTTTGACACACGACTGGAAAGCACTTTTAGAGAACCGTCCTGTCCAACTTTAAATTTTCTAAAAGTGTTGCCATCGTAACGGATAAGACCGTTAAAAGTACCTAACCAAATAAATCCTTTTTTATCCTGCTGAATTCCTAAAACACGCGATTGACTTAACCCTCCATTATTTGAAAAATGAGTAAGTACACCAATTGGCTGAGCTGTACATAAAGCACAAATCAAACTAAAGAAAACCACAACTATTTTCTGTTTCAACATTTTGAAATTTATTTTATCGGAATTCACAAAAATATCAAAATTAGTTTCCCAACCTAAAATAGTACCCACAATTAACCAAATGCCTACCTTTAATTAGCAATTTATCTACCTTTTGTCTTATTAAATAAAATTTCAAAAATTATAATAAGCTTTACAACACCCTTCAAATAGCAATTAATCCTAAGCAGATACTCCGAATCGTTTAATTTTGTAAATCTAAATTTAAAGCCATTTTTTAAATATTAATAAGAGAAACTAACTATCTTTTAAACCAGAATCAAAAAAAACCTGAATGAAAAAAGTATATAAATTCGTGTTTATGCTAAATTTAGTAGCGCTAAACACTTTCGCACAGGAAAAATTTCCATTCAATAATCCTAATTTAGCAACAGAACAGCGTGTAAATGATCTTGTGTCAAGAATGACTGTTGAGGAAAAAATCAGTCAGTTGATGGATTCATCACCGGCTATAGAACGTTTGGGCGTGCCGGAATACAATTGGTGGAATGAGTCGTTACACGGTGTTGCCCGTGCGGGATATGCAACTGTTTTTCCACAATCTATTTCAATTGCCTCATCCTGGGACCGACAGCTGATATTTGAAGTTGCCAGTGCAATTTCAGATGAAGCGCGTGCCAAATACCACGAATATTTAAGAAGAGGACAACACGGAATGTATCAGGGGTTGACATTCTGGTCTCCTAATGTCAATATTTTCCGTGATCCACGCTGGGGACGCGGACATGAAACTTATGGTGAAGACCCTTTTCTTACCAGTCAGCTCGGACTTAACTACGTTAATGGTCTTCAGGGTAATGATCCAAAATATTTTAAAGTAATTGCTACAGCCAAACATTATGCTGTTCACTCTGGTCCGGAACCATCCCGACATCTGTTCAATGCAGAAACCAGCGATGTCGATCTGTACGAAACTTATTTGCCTGCCTTTCGCACTTTGGTAAAAGAAGGGCATGTTTATTCCGTAATGGGAGCTTATAACCGTTTTAGAGGTGAGTCTGCCAGTGCAAGTCCGTTTTTGTTCAATATTCTTCGAAATGACTGGGGATTTAAAGGTTATATTGTTTCTGATTGTGGTGCAGTTGTCGACATCTGGAAATGGCATAAAATTACCCCTGATGCTGCAACAGCTTCAGCTTTGGCTGTAAAAACAGGATTGGATTTGGAGTGTGGAAGCAGTTACAAATCATTAAAAGAAGCTCTGGATCGTAAATTACTTACCGAAGCAGATATTGACATTACTTTGAAACGTTTGTTTACAGCCCGATTTAAATTAGGAATGTTTGATCCTGAGGAGATTGTACCTTATGCTCAGATTCCTTTTTCTGTAAACAACAACCCTGCCCACGATTATCTGGCACGTGTTGCTTCTCAAAAAAGTATTGTTCTTTTAAAAAATCAGAATAATACACTTCCTCTTTCTAAAGAGATTAAAACTATTGCCGTAATTGGCCCTAATGCAAATGATGTGCAGTCTTTGTGGGGAAATTATAGTGGTATTCCCAGCAATCCTGTAACGGTATTAAAAGGTATTCAAAACAAAATTGAACCTCAGGCTAAAGTATTGTATGCGAAAGGTACAGACCTTGCCAAAGGAGTTCCAGAAATGAAAGTCATTCCTTCAGTATATTTTCAAAACGAAAACGGAATACAGGGTCTTACAGCAGAATATTTTGACAATAGCAAATGGGAAGGGAAACCTGTTTTTACCCGTATTGATGATAAAATCGATTTTCACTGGGATATGAATACGCCTGATACACGTTTAAAAATGGGCAACTACAGCGTTAGATGGACAGGTTATATTGTTGCTCCAAAAACAGGAGTTTACAACATTTCGGAATGGTCGAAACCTTTTATGACTGTTGAAATTGAAGGTGGAAAAAGTACTGGTGGAAAAAACAATCACCATCCGCGCATCCGTCCTCAGAAAATAGAATTGAAAGCCGGGAAGAAATATAAGATCGAAGTTAAATACCAAAATTTCTACGGAGATGCAATCGCACAGCTTTTATGGGCTGAACCTCAGGAAAATGTATTGAAAGAAGCTGTACAGGTTGCCAGTCAGGCAGATGCTGTAGTTTTGGTATTAGGGTTAAATGAACGTCTGGAAGGAGAAGAAATGAAAGTTGAAGCTGATGGTTTTGAGGGAGGAGACCGCACCAGTCTGAATCTTCCGGCTAATCAGGAAGAACTAATGAAGGAGATGATTGCCACTGGAAAACCTGTAATTCTGGTTTTAATAAACGGAAGCGCACTTTCGATAAACTGGGCTAATGATAATGTTCCTGCCATTCTTACTGCGGGATATCCTGGACAGCAGGGCGGGAATGCAATTGCGGATGTACTTTTTGGAGATTACAATCCGGCCGGGCGACTGCCGGTTACCTACTATAAATCTGTTGATCAGCTTCCGGCTTTTGAAAACTATGATATGAAAGGCCGTACCTACCGCTATTTCGAAAAGAAACCGCTGTACCCGTTTGGATATGGCTTGAGCTATACAAAATTTGAATACACCAACTTAAAAGTTCCTGCAAATGTTTCTGCTGAGAAAGATTTTGAAGTATTGGTTGATGTAACCAATGTTGGTGACCGAGATGGTGACGAGGTAGTTGAATTGTATCTAAAAGACGAAAAAGCCTCTACGCCACGCCCAATTGTACAACTGGAAGGATTTGAACGTATTCATCTGAAAAAAGGGGAAACAAAAACGGTACGTTTTACAATTGCACCCAGACAGTTGTCCTTAATAAACAAAAAAGGCCAGCGTGTTGTAGAACCGGGATGGTTCACTGTTTCTATGGGTGGAAAACAGCCTGACGGTTCTGCTGAAAATCAAAATGGAAGATTCATTGTAACGGGTAAAACATTAACATTGGAGAAATAGTTTATATTTTTTAAATGCCGTGATTGTATAAAAATGTATTTCTGAAAATGATTTAGAAATACATTTTTATTTATTATCATCATTAAAAACATAAAATAGTCCATTAAACATTTTTTAATAGATAGATTAATATTTCTTCTTCAAGTTCTTTTGATAAATTTTCAATCTTTAACTTTTGACTGAAAATTTTTTCCAGTCTATTCTGCAATCTTACAGTTTCTATTTTACTGGTACAATATTCATCACAGATGGCTTTGAATTTGTCATCTACGAGATATAAAATTTTAATAGATTCCATAAATCCTGCAAATTTTGCATTATATAGTTCTTGAGGTACTGACATATTTGTTAGATTTAGCTGTAATATTATTTTAAAATTACAAATAAAGCTAACGCAATATTTTAAAAAGATGTTTCGTTTTATAAAATGCAACAACTTAAATTTTAAGCATTTATATTGTTTTTCGTTTTATTATATTCAAAAAATTAAGAAATCCTCTTTCGTAAAACATATAAAACATCATTTTTTAACAAAAAAAAAAGGTTTTTTATTAACATATTTCCTAACTTCAATCAATAAAAGTACTGTATTATAAAAAATAAATTATGCGTGTATCTGTCATACGAAAAAATATAAAATTTACCCCGGATTCAAAAAGAGTTGTTGCAAGATATTTTGTAAATGGTGATGAGCGGACCAGACAAATGGTTCTTCGTATAATGACGCTAAATGACAAGCAAGTATTGGAAACTCTGGAACAGACACTTCGTGAATTTGCAAGACGCCACCGAAATATTTCTGCCATATTTTTAAGGCACTGTGAAAAAGTTCGGGACGTTATTGAAGACATGCAAATTGATTACGAAGCTTTGTCTCTTGATCGAAAAATGCTAATAGGCTCTTTTTGTACAATGGAGTATGCTATAGAGTCTGCAGCTATTTTTAATCCGTCTATAATAGAAGATTTTGATCAGAGTGGTCTTGAAGCGGGCGAAAAACGTGTTATTATTTCTTTTCGTGCAACCGGTGAAGGTCATATCTCATCCATTGTTTTCCGAAGAGGGATACTGGACAGGGACAATAATCTCCAGGTCATGAAAATTGGTCATAACATCGATAAAGCAGAGATTATACATAAAAGTTTTTTTAACAAAGAGCGATTTTTACTTAAATTATCCGAAATGCATACTCAGGATAAATACATTACGCAGATTATGCAGGATTTGCCGAATGAGTTTGAATATTCAGTACTAAAAAGTACAGTAGCATCAGCTTTAAGCGATCCGACAATTCGTGAAGAAAGAAGGACAGCACTGAACGAAATAATCTGGCTGGCAAAATCTTTTTATGATGTGGAATTCAAGCATGATTCTGATCTTACTGAGCGTGTTA
The DNA here is from genome assembly GCF_010645065.1 of Flavobacterium fluviatile. GTDB lineage: Bacteria > Bacteroidota > Bacteroidia > Flavobacteriales > Flavobacteriaceae > Flavobacterium > Flavobacterium fluviatile. The sequence goes on from NZ_JAADZW010000001.1 coordinate 505,258, forward strand.
TATTTCCGATATCTGATTCTGAAAGCCGTGGTATAGAAGATGCCCGTTTTGTTCGCTTTACTGATGACGACGGCTCATCCCGAGTAATGGCTACTTATACAGCGTACAATGGACATACTATATTACCTAAACTTATTTCAACTGAAGATTTTTACACATTTAGGGTAATGCCTTTGCACGGAGCCGGTGCGCAAAATAAAAACCTGGCTTTGTTTCCAAGAAAAGTAAAAGGCAAATATGCTATGCTTGCCAGAATAGATGGAGTTAATAATTACATCATGTATTCTGACAGGGTTACACAATGGAACACCCCTATTCTACTTCAGGAACCACGTTATACCTGGGAGTTTACCCAAATAGGTAACTGCGGATCACCATTGTGGACAGAAGAAGGATGGCTTGTTATTACTCATGGTGTAGGAACTATGCGACGTTATTGTATTGGTGCATCGTTATTTGATCTTGATGATCCGTCTAAAGAAATTGGAAGACTAACGGAGCCTTTACTGTCACCACTTGAGGATGAACGAGAAGGTTATGTACCTAATGTTGTGTACTCGTGCGGTGCCATTATTCATAACAATAGTCTTATATTACCTTATGCTGTTTCAGACTATTCTTCTACTTATGCTGTAGTTGATATGGTAGAACTGATTGATGCTTTGAAAAAAAGCAAATAAAATTTTTAAAAAACTAACATAAAATTAAAATCTCATTACTTGGAATGGGATTTTTTTGTTTTTTTATGTTCGAAAAAACAACTTAAATTGAAATAAGACGATTTAAGCAATTATTTTACTAAATCCGACCTTATGATATGTTTTATTAAAAAATCAATCTCTAATTAATTTTATGAAGCTTGTTTTTAATAGATACAATTTATTAAAAAATATAATCAATAATCAAAAATAATAATAAGTACATATTTTGTCATTTATAATCATTTACATTTGGAATTTTCTCAATCAAATGTTTCCAATAACGTTTCGGCATATGCTGAATATGAAGTTTCATATTTTTTCTGGATTCAATATTGACACTGTTAAAATAACGCCTCCACAAATTTTGAAAAAAATCTTCCTCTGCATCGCAGATTTCCGTTGAATGCTTAAATGATGTAGCTTTCATATCAAACTGTAATTCTACAGTAGAAACATTTTCCAGATCATAATAAATACCGTATTTACGTTTTCCATCATAAATTAACCAGCGCTGGTCTGCATAACGATTTTTAAAATGACTTTCTATAAGAGGCAGGACATCGCAGTCCGGTTCAATAATAGCATAATATAATTGATCTTTTGTCAATTTAAAACGAACAAACGCTTCCATGCGATGGGACTCTTTTCGGGTCAGACGTGTCGCTTTTCTAAGATCCCATACCGCATTATTGCTATAATCCCCTTCTACATTTTTTGAATTAGAAAATACATGCCGGGCAAACTGAAACATCGTTTCTTCTATCTGAGGAAGTTCAGACAAAAATGCCTTGTACATATCTGCAAGACCTTCTGGCGAAAGATGCTGCTTCAACCCGTCTAAAACGCGTTTTGCTTTTGAGATATCAGTTGCCACTAAATGTGAGGTCGCAAACAGTAATGCTCCTGAAGTTTCATTTTTTGTAAATACGATGTCTGCCAGTTTGTATTCATACACATCAAAAACAGCTGTAAGCCAGCCTTCATAAGTCCCGTCGTAAATTACCTCTGTCATCACAATTTAAAATAAAGAAAGCTGATTAGAAAAATCATTTTTATATTTGCTTTTTTGGAAATTCAGGATATGATCCCTGATCTGAATTGATGTCAAATCTTTTTGCAGCTGAAATGGTGTCGCAAAAGCCAGAAAATATTTGGAACGCGAATAGGCAATACCCATTTTTTGTAAATCGTGAGGACACAGTTTTTTAAATTTCCTTGCGGCAACAATTTTTTGGGCACTCAGATATCCAATTCCCGGAATACGTTTTATAAGTTCTAAGTCGGCTGTATTGATATCAACGGGAAATTGATCCAGGTTGCGCAAAGCCCAACCCAATTTTGGATCGATGTCAAGATCAAGATTTGGGTGATTGAATCCTACTATTTCATTTACATTAAATCCATAGTAACGAATCAGCCAGTCAGCCTGATATAAACGGTTTTCACGTATCATGGGAACAGGAGTACCAATAGCGGGAAGACGATTATCATAACTTATTGGAACATAACCTGAATAGTACACCCGTTTCATATTCATTTGCTGATAAAAATAATCCGCCATTCCCAAAATTTCGAGATCATTTTCTTGTGTTGCCCCAATTACCATTTGAGTACTTTGTCCTGCTGGAGCAAAAAGAGGCGTTTTGTAGTTCGATTTTTTTTCTTCTTTATGACCAATAATTTCATTTTTAAGATATTTCATCGGACTAATCACGTCGATATGATTTTTATCCGGCGCCAGTAATTTTAGGCTCTGTTCAGTTGGCATTTCGACATTTACGCTTAGGCGGTCAGCATACAAACCGGCCTCTTTCAGCAATGCTTCACTGGCTCCCGGAATTGCTTTCAAATGAATGTAGCCATTAAAGTTATGTTCACTGCGTAGTTTTTTAGCAATTCTCACCAAACGCTCCATTGTATAATCAGGATTATCAAAAATACCTGAACTTAAAAACAACCCCTCTATATAATTTCTGCGATAAAATCCAATTGTAAGGTCAACAACTTCCTGGACAGTAAAAGCGGCACGTTTAATATCATTGCTTTTTCTGCTCACACAATACGCACAATCAAAAATGCAATGATTTGTCAGCAGGATTTTTAGCAGCGACACACAACGGCCATCTTCAGTATAGGCGTGACAAATACCGTAGCCTTTCGCATTTCCCAAACCCTTATTTTTATTCTCCCGTTTGCTTAATGCTGATGAACAGGAAACATCATATTTTGCAGCATCTGCCAATATTCCCAGCTTCTCCATCACTCTTTCATTCATCATTTTAATACTTTATTATTTTGAAAACTGAAATTAATATCAAAATTAGTTATTTATGATAACAAAACATTTTTAATTAGTGTTCCAAATTGTATCAAAAAAGTTCAAAAGGCTCACAATCCTCAAATACATATATAACAAAAAACTCCAAAATCAAATAACTTTGGAGTTTAGTATTTTAGCAGAATAGTAAATGGATTATAATTACAGTTTAGATATCTGACTTATTTCGTGCCACTTCACGTATCTCCTTGTAGCTGGAAATACTTGTTGAAATTTGAAAAAAATGATTTAAAATCATTCGGCTGAATAAAAGCAAATTATAAAAGTGAATCTGAAGGATCACATGGAAAATAAACCGTTATATCAGTACCTTCTCCCGGTTTTCCTGTTGCATAAATTGTTCCTCCTACTGTCTGCATAATTTTTTTACATAATGCAAGCCCAACTCCTGAACCTTTATATTCATCCTGATTATGCAATCTGCCGAAAACTTTAAAAATTGTTTCTGCATATTTTTGCTCAAACCCAATTCCGTTATCTGAAAAACAAATCCAATGACAATAAATCTTATTATAATGAGCTACCAATTCTGGCTCCTTAGAGGCTGTTATTTTAATATAGGGAGTCCTGTCAGGAGATGCGAACTTCAAAGAATTTTGGATAATATTTGAAAACAGCTGCTGCATTAAAAAGTATATGGCATGAACCTCGGGCAGATTCTCATATTCTATAACGGCCTCATGTTCAGAAATGGTCTCTTCCATTTCTGCAAGTGTTAGTTTCAGAATAGTATTCAAATTGATTTTTTCTAAATTCTCCCTTGTGTATTTTATTCGCGAAAATTTAAGGATATCATCAAGCAAAGTTCTCATTCTGCCCGCAGATTTAGATACTTTGTGCAAAGCAGAAAAAATAGCTTCCATTTGATCAATCTTCGGTTCAGCAAGCATTTTGGAAGTAAACAACTGAATTTTACGTAAAGGTTCCTGAAGATCATGAGTACTAATCCAGTTGAGGTTTTCCAGTTCTGAATTTGTTTCTTTTAAAATTTCATTGAGATTTCGGTATTTTTCTTCTTCTTCACTTAACGAAATCATCATTAACTGATTATCCAGTGTATGTGCATATTGAATTGCTCCGTTGATTTCATATTGCTTCCAGGGAGTACTCTGGCTTTTTATAATCTGTTTCCAGATTTCAAAAGAATTCCTCGGATGAAGACCAGTACTGTCCTTAATAATTGCTTTTTCCGGATCCCCTCCCCAGTTGATTTCAGATATTGTTTCAGGTCTGTACCAGATTATAGAATCAGAATTCCCTACAGAATGATAAATAATCCCTGCATAACTGGAACATTTTCCTAAGTCATCATAACAATCGCTTAACTTATTAGTGACAAACAATTTTTCAGAGGTCTTATTTTTAATTTTGACGATTAAATTTTCAATCTGTTCTTCAGTTGGCACTAATCCGTGTTTGTATATTTTTCCTTTGCTAATAATAGATACACCGGTTGCATTACAAATATTTAATAACTGAGGTGCCTCAACTATAGTTTGAACAGATTCTTCTATAAGCGGAAACTGCATTCCGGATAAATCCTCAAGTGCCAATGCCGTTCTTTGAGCATTTACGTTTTCATCATTTGACTGGCGTATATCAATCTGTGAAGTAATAAATTGCCCCTGAAGCTTTGCTGCCAGTCTTATTTCAGGAGAAATATTTTTACTGGAATAATGATGACAGGCAATTAAGCCCCATAACCTGTCATTATGGATCAGCGAAATTGTAAGTGTAGCACCAACTCCTATATTTTGTAAATATTCGACATGAATTGGGGATGTGCTTCTTAATATAGAAAGACTTAAGTCCAGATTTTTGCCTTCTTTATCATCAACTGTATAAATTGGGACCGGTGTATAATCAACATCAACAATAAGTCTTAGCTGATTTTTTATATATAATTCCCTTGCCTGAGCCGGAATATCAGTGTGGGGATAATGAAGCCCTAAAAAAGGCTCTAAATCTTCCCTGCAGCTTTCTGCATAAACTTCACCATTATATTGTTCATCAAAACGATAAATCATTACACGGTCATATCCCGTTATTTTTCTGGTTCCTTCAGCAACAAGCGCACACAAATCCTTTAGTGAAGTAGTATTGTTCATTTGGGTCACAAACTGAATAGTCTGCGTGTACACATCTGCGAGTTTCTCTTTGCCCGCAAACTGAAACTCTGCTTCTAAAATATAAATATCAAAACTTTTGTGAATGCTGATTTGAAAAAATTTCCCAAGCAAATCAATTTCAAGGGGAAAAACCTCCTTGTTATTGTCTTTGTTAATGTATTCAAGAATTTGCTTTTCTGCTTTTGTTCCGAAAATATCTCCAATTTTTTTTCCAAGGGCCTCTATATGCGTAACACTTAGATACCATGAAATATTTGCTGTACAAAAATCTATTTTGCCCTCAGAAGTCAAACCAATCAAAAAACCATGTGGCTGGATTTTACCCGGTATATGTATAGGTTCATGCTCACAGTTAGTTAATGTAACAAGATCCCGATTAACAATGTCTTTAATCTTCATTTATTTTTCTGTACTCCTAAAATGATTGAAAATACTTTCATAAGCAAAAATCGCTCCGTCTATGATTTTATTTCCACAATTGTAATTCTCTTCATATTCAGCTAAATAGCCAAGCATATTTTTCCAAAAAACACTTGTTTTATCACCATAACCCTCAAAATATAATGTTCCTTGTCCCTTGTCAAGACCATTGATCTTTGAAATATTTTTTAATATAAACCTTCCGCCAAGTGTTGAACCTTCTATAACATATAATATTCCAAGTGCAAAAGGTATTGTAATTTCTTTGTTTCTAAAAACAACACCTGAATTCGTTTTGTTGTATTGAAGGTAGTTAAAGTCTTCCTGAATAAGATGACTTTTTTTTCTTTTATCTAAATCGGTTATAATTTCTGATAATAATGGAAATATAACATTTTCCGTATTTTTATGGACATCATACATCAAACTCAAATATTTGGTATAGTCTGATATTTTCATTTGAGGAGAAAGGATTGAGGCTGATATTGGCAGGCTTTCTAATTTTCTGTGGGAATCTGAAGTTTTATTTTTTAAATCATTAAGAAAGGCTGAAGGCACTAAAGAAGTCAAATTTCCACTCATTAAATTGAACTGTTTATAGGAGAACTAAATTATTATTACTTCTCTACAAATGTAAAAAAAATGTTTTATTTCTAACAGAATAGCTTTATGTAAACTCTTCAAATTATGTTAATTAACATTAATCTGCAATAATTTTTATAGTCCGGTGAGTCTGTTTGTTCAATGATAAATCAATCTAATTAGACAAAATCGTGAAGTTTTTAAATTACTAAACTTCTTAATTTAATTGATAGCAATACTATAAATAATTGTATGTTCGTAGTTGTTTAATGTTTTTATCAAAAAATTAAACTTTTTCTTGTACTAATTATGAAACTCTTTTCTGACGTCATATAACATAATTAAATCATTAAAAATTAGCTTTGTAAAAAATTAACATATCATTATGTATTCAGATATAAGAATTTTAAAGGATATAATAGAAAATACACCTTTGCCGATAGCGGTATATACAGGCAGCAAATTAAAAATTGAATTAGTCAATACTGCTATGATCAGAGCATGGGGTAAAGGTGATGATATAGTAGGTAAATATTATCTTGATATTCTTCCTGAAGTTAAAAAAGAAAAGTTTTTTGATCAGGCAACCACTGTACTTTCTACCGGAGTTCCCTTTCATGGTGAAAACAAAAAAGTAGATTTGGTCATTAACGGTACTATAAAATCCCATTATTTTAATTACAGCTTTATTCCCTTATTTGATTCGGAAGGAAAGGTTTACGGCGTAATGAATACCGGCGTTGATGTAACCGATTTATACCTTGCGAAACAGCAAATTCAAAATGTGGAAGAAAGACTGAGAATTGCTGTTCAGTCATCCGGAATAGGAACTTATGAGATTGATTTGTTAACAAAGGAGATTAAAACATGTGATAATTTTGATGCAATCATGTGCAGTGAAAATACATCAAATATTGAAGAATTGTTTTCAAAACTTCATCCTGATGATTTGTTTGCCCGTGAAAAAGCGATTAAAGAATCAAAAAATACAGGTCTTATATCGTATGAAACACGAATTATACATAAAACCTGCTCAAAATGGATTAAAGTAAGCGGAAAAATAATTTGTGATGAAAATGATTTTCCCATAAAGGTTATAGGAAGTATAATTGACATTCATGAACACAAGCAGTTTCAGGAAGAATTAAAGAAACAGGTTGAACAAAACACTATAGAATTACGTCGATCTAATGATGATTTACTTCACTTTGCTAATGTAGTAAGCCATGATCTGAGGGAGCCTGTGCGCAAAATTAAGATTTTTAATGGGCTGATCAGAAATGACAAAGAAGCAAATTTTAGTGAAGGTATCATTAAATATCAAAATAAAATAGATCAGTCTGCAGAGAGAATGCAAAATATAATCGAAGGCATTCTCACCTATTCAACCATGGATAAAAACAAGCAGCCATTTGAAAAAATTTACCTTAATGAGGTTATAGAAAGTATAAAAACAGATCTCGAACTGATTATAAACGAAAAAGATGCTATCTTAATCATTGGTGAACTACCTGTAATAGAAGGGGCACCGATTTTAATCAGTCAGCTTTTTTATAATCTTATCCACAATTCATTAAAATTTTCAAAAGCAGAAGAGCCGCCAAAAATCTTAATATCAGGGAGAGTTGTAAAGATTGATAAAAGTGATTGTGTTGAGATTACCATAAAAGACAACGGAATAGGACTTGATGAAACTTACGCAGAGAAAATATTCAATGCATTTGAACGTTTACATTCCAAAGACCAATATGAAGGAAACGGTCTTGGATTATCCCTTTGCAGAAAAATTGTAAAAAGACATCATGGTACAATTACAGCCAGAGGTGAGATAAATAATGGAAGCGAGTTTACAGTAACCCTGCCCCTGAAGCAAAAAGAATATATGATGTAAACAACAGATTCTATTTTATCAAAAAAACATAAAGTTTTATTATACAGTAACATACAGTTGTCTGTTTAACTTTTAACTTTAAAATATTGACTGAATAAGCCAGGAGTTTTAGTTCTGCATTTTCTCCTTTCATTTTATAGTCGGTTTCTTTTGGACTTATTTTTTGTGGACTATCGAAAGTATTTTCATCTTGTAAATTCGGACTTGAAAGCGTAATAATTTTTCCTTTTGAAGCTAATTTAGATCCCTTCAGATTCAAGGAAACTTCCTGGGCTGATTAGTCTTGCTAATTTCTTTAAAGTTTATTTTAAAATTCCGCTTTCCAAAAATAATTTGAATAATTGTCTTTACAGCCTAAATTTATCTGCATAAATCAAAGTAGAATTTATAAAAAAGTTTTAGTTTAATTCTTTTGACATTTATACTTTAGTATCTAATAACGTCAAAAAATTAAACTAAAACTGTATGTATCAGAGTATAAATACCTCTTACTATTTAATGTAAGCTTCTAACTTATCTAAAGTATTTAATTCTGTTTCTCTTGCACAAGAGGATATAATTTTTGTTTCTAAATGTTTTGTTGGCTTAGAAATCAGCAAATATTGTGTTCCGTCGTCATTGGTTTTTACAAAATCTTTAGGATTGTACATAATAGCTGCACCAACTTCTACAATCTCTGCAGCTACATCTTCAGGATGTTTTCCCCAAACAGCGATATAATTAGTTCCTTTTTTAGTTTGAAAATCTTTAAAATAATTTACTCCGGTTACAAATTGTACCTTTTCACCATTTAGGCTAAAAGCCTCTACTTTAGCTTCACGTTTTCCTGAAAATACTGTTACACGAACTAAAATATCTACTTTTTTACCTTTATAAGGCACTCCTTTTGAAATCATTTCCATCCATGAAGTCGTATCTGTTTTTCCAACACGCGCTAAACGATTTGTTACCGGATTCAACGGAACTACTTTTTCACCATCCCACAGCTTTACACCTCCTAAACCGCTTGTTGATGCAACCTTATAATAATCAGCTCCCCATCCTTCTTTTTGCTGTTCCGGGGTTGGATACCAACGTGCTTTTTTTAATTCTAATCCTGCTTTTGCTTTATTGTAAACATCAATAGCTACTTTATCACTGAAATAGATTCTCAATGCCATCCACTCATTTTCGATTGCCGGACCATGATGACCTATTGTTTTATACAAATCTCCCGACTCTGAACCAATATCTGTCAAATACGTTATTTTGTCAGACTTCATATACAAACTGGTGTCTGTATTATTTTGTGAAAAACAAGTACAACATAACAGCAGAGCAGCTAAAAATGATAATTTCATAATTTCAATTATTTATAAGATTAATTTATTTTCCGTAAAAATAAAACAACCTTTCAATAATACCGCAACATTTTTTATATTATTAAGAAACTGTATTTAATTTCTAAAAATATCTTTCCAGAATATAACCGCACCTTTTTGAGATGCCAATTCAGTAAGACCAGTTACACACAAGTCAACCATTCTGCAAATCTGATCATTTCCTGAATTTAGTTTTCTAAAAATGATACTTCTTTGAATTGCTTTTCTCACAATCTTTATTAAATGCCTCAAATCTTCCTGTAACCTTGGTTTATAACAAAGTTACTTTTCAACATTATAATTTTGCTACATTTTTTAATGAGAGGGTGATATAACTTTAAATTTAGATTTGGAGCAAATGAACAGTATCATTTTACAGATTCATTTTTTTGGCGTCTTCAACAAATTGTTTTAGTCCGATATCTGTCAATGGATGTTTTAGTAAACCTTTGATAGCAGACAAAGGTCCGGTCATAACATCTGATCCGATTTTGGCACAATTTACAATATGCATGGTATGTCTTACAGAAGCTGAAAGAATCTGTGTCTCATAATTATAATTATCATAAATTTCTCTGATTTCAGCAATTAAATTCATTCCGTCTGTAGAAACATCATCTAATCTTCCTAAAAAAGGCGACACATAAGTAGCTCCTGCTTTTGCTGCTAATAAGGCCTGGCCTGCTGAAAATACTAATGTGACATTCGTTCTGATTCCTTTTGATGAAAAATATTTACAGGCTTTTACTCCATCTCCAATCATAGGCAGTTTTACAACAATTTGATCATGCAAGGCGGCTAGCTCCTCGCCTTCCCTAACCATTCCTTCGTAATCTGTAGAAATGACCTCGGCAGAAACATCTCCGTCGACAATATTGCAAATATCCAGATAGTGTTTCAAAATATTATCTTTTCCTGTGATGCCTTCTTTAGCCATTAAAGACGGATTTGTAGTTACTCCGTCTAGAACACCCATAGTCTGGGCTTCTTTAATATCTTCTAAATTTGCTGTGTCTATAAAAAATTTCATTGGTTTTGATTTAAATTTTTAATTTGATTAATTGTATTGCAACGCGTTGTATGTAATTAGTTCATGATGATAATTTTTCTGTTCTCGATCCCAGCCTTTGACTGAACTGTATCAAGAACAGAAAAGTTATCATTAAAAAACGCTTCCCGTTACATTTTTTGTTCTGTTTCCCTGCACAAAAAACACTCGAACTGACGTTTTTAATAAGTACCCCAACAGGTTATTGTATCCCCATTTCATGAATGAATTAGAAATAAGTAAAAAACTGTAATTAAGTGAAAAATGGTGAAGAAATTCACCGTAGAAAGTGCCTGAAAACTTTTTTTTTTCAAAAAGTTTAATGATATGGCCGCTAATTCTTTAACATCAACGGCCAAAATTACTAAAATAATTCACTGAATTTTCCCTGGCAAATACACTAACCAAAAATATCTGCCAGAGATAAAAACTACAAAACAATCATAATTTCGGTTTTTTATTACCAAAAATTATTTCTTCTTCAATCAATTAAATATACTGATTAATAATGTTTTCAAACAATTCCTGTTTGCCGCTTTGAAGATTTAATTCTCCATTTTCGTGAGCGATAGTATAAAGATCTTTTAAGCCTAATTTTCCGTCAGCAAAATCTTTTCCTTTTCCGGAATCGAATGAACTGTATCTTTCTTTTCTTAATTTTTCGTAAGGAGAAGAAGTGATGATTTTGTCAGCAGTCAGCAATGCTCTTGCAAAAGTATCTGCACCGCCAATGTGAGCTAAGAAAACATCTTCCAGGTCTGTAGAATTTCTTCTGATTTTAGCATCAAAGTTGACTCCTCCACCTTGTAAACCACCTGCTTTTAAGAAAACCAGCATAGCTTCTGTTGTTTCCTGAATGTTATTTGGAAACTGATCCGTATCCCAGCCGTTTTGGTAATCACCTCTGTTCGCATCGATACTTCCTAGCATTCCTGCTTTTGCAGCAACTTCAATTTCATGTTGAAAAGTGTGCTGAGCCAGCGTTGCATGGTTTACCTCGATATTGATTTTGAAATCTTTATCTAAACCATATTCTTTCAGGAATCCAATTGCAGTAGCAGAGTCAAAATCGTATTGGTGTTTCGATGGTTCCATTGGTTTTGGCTCGATAAAGAAAGTTCCTTTAAAACCTTGAGCTCTTGCATAGTCTCTCGACATTGTTAAGAATTGTGCCATGTGGTCTAATTCTCTACCCATATCGGTGTTCAATAAAGACATATAACCTTCTCTTCCTCCCCAGAATACGTAGTTTTCTCCATCTAAGGCGATTGTAGCATCCAAAGCCAGTTTTACTTGCCCACCGGCTCTTGCCACCACATTAAAATCAGGATTTGTAGCTGCTCCGTTCATGAATCTTGGATTTGAGAAACAGTTTGAAGTTCCCCAAAGCAATTTAATTCCTGATGCTGCTTTTTTCTCTTTAAGGTATTCTGTAATAAATGCCAGACGTTTTTCTGATTCTGCGAAAGTTGGTCCTTCGTTAATCAAATCGTAATCGTGGAAACAGAAATAATCGAATCCCATTTTGCTGATAAATTCAAAAGCAGCATCTGCTTTATCTTTTGCAGCCTGGTAAGGATCTGAAGACTGGTCCCATGCAAAATTTTGTGTCCCTGGTCCGAATGGATCGCTACCCTGTCCGCAGAATGTATGCCAGTAAGCAATTGCAAATCTAAAGTGCTCACGCATTGTTTTTCCGGCCACAATCTGATCCGGGTTGTAATATTTAAATGCTAAAGGATTATCAGATTCTTTTCCTTCAAATTTAATTTGGCCAATACCTTTGTAGTATTCTTTATTTCCTAAAGTTATCATTTTTTTATTTTTTATTTGTTTGTTAATATTATTTCTAATTCTTTTTTCCAGTTTAGATAAGCTTTCTCGTATTCCTCTTTATTTTTTAAAGGTAAAAAGGTCATTACATGATCATTGGTTGTAATTCCAGATCCAAATTTTTCAAAGTCACCATCAGTCAAACCTACTGCTCTGGCTGCTCCTACGGCTCCGGTTGTATTGTAAATTTCTATTTCGTGTCCTATTAATGTCGCAACAGTGTTAGAAAAAATTTCTGAACGGAATAAATTATCGTTCCCGGCTCGGATTACATTGATTTTCGCATTATCATCTTTCAAGCATTCCATTCCGTACACAAAAGAAAACGCGATTGCTTCCAAAGATGCTCTGTATAAATGTGCGTTGGTATGGATATTAAAATTCAGATTCAGAATATGAGATCCAATATTTTTATTATTGAACATTCTTTCTGCACCATTCCCAAACGGAATGACAACTAGTCCTTGCGAGCCCACATTTACCTGAGATGCTTTCTCATTCATTTCTTCATACGACTCACTGCCTATATTATTGCGCATCCATCTGTATTGGATTCCTGCTCCGTTTATATTCAGTAATTTTCCAACTCTCGGATCTGATTCTGAATAATTGACATGAACGAAGTTGTTTACACGTGTACTTTTACCAGAATTGGTTTCGGTAACAGCATAAAAAACGCCTGAAGTTCCTCCTGTTGCCGCTACTTCTCCCGGACGTAGTACATTCAGTGATAACGCATTGTTAGGCTGATCACCCGCTCGGTAAACAATCGGAATTCCGGCAGGCAGACCTGATTCCTGAGAACCTTTTTTGGTAACAGTTCCCTGATTTGTAAAATTCTCCACAATATTTGGTGTCAGTGACTGATCGATTCCGTAATAATCTAAAAGCCAGTCCGCTACTTTATTTTCTTTATAATCCCAAAGCATTCCTTCAGACAGACCATTTTTAGTAGTCGTTACTTCTCCGGTTAATTTCAATGCGATGTAATCTCCAGGAAGCATGTATTTAGCAATTTTGCTGTAAACTTCAGGTTCATTTTCTTTTACCCATTTCAGTTTTGAAGCTGTGAAATTTCCGGGAGAATTCAACAAATGTTCAGCACATTTATCAGCTCCAATTTCGGCGTAAGCTTTGTTGCCAACTTCAACCGCACGGCTGTCACACCAGATAATCGAGTTACGCAGTGATTTTCCTTCTTTATCCACAATAACCAATCCGTGCATCTGATACGAAATACCGATTCCCTGAATTTTTGAAGCGTCGATATTCGCTTCTTTAATAGCTCTTTTTGTTGCTGTACAAATGTATTGCCACCACATTTCTGGATCCTGCTCAGCCCAGTCCGGCTGTAATGACAAGATTTCCATTTCGTTTTGCGGCTCATTTAGTACGATAACTTTTTTGCCTGTTGCTGCTTCAACCAGGGCAACCTTGACCGAAGAGCTTCCAATATCATATCCTATATAATACATAATTTATAATGATTCTCTTAATATTAAACTTGTGGGCACATAACACTGAACTACTTCATCATGCGTAATAAATGCTGCTGCTTTCGTTCCTATTTCCTTAAAGTCAGTTGAAATAACCGAAATTCCTTTGTATATAAATTTTTTCATTGGGGTTTCATTGTAAGAAAGGAAACCAACATCCTGTCCCGGCTCAAGATCTTTCTCTTTGCATTGTTCTAAGAAATGTCCTAAAATCCTGTCGCTGATACTTATATAAGCGATTCCTTTCTCGATATCGAACTTTTTTGGATCAGTTGTAACTTCATTTTTAAAATTATAATCGGCACAAAATTTCTTAAAATTCTCCAGTGTTTCTTTTGGATGATTTGTATAATCAGGATAAACAAAATGGATACTTTTATATTTTTTGAACAAATTAACTGCCTCCTTCAATGAGTTGTAAAATGCTTTTCCGAAATCCTGAAAAACATAATTATTTTCTTTTTTTGAATGTATATTCCAGTCAATCAAAAGCAATTTGTCATTCGAAATAGCTGATAAAGTTGATGATACCTCTTTGTCATCAAAATTCATTACCACATATTTATAGTACTTTCCAACACTATTATTGATAATGGTTTTAAAAACATCAATGTTATAATGATGAAATTGTACATCCGTAATAATATTTTCAGGTAAATTATTTACAAATGAATGATACAAAACCTCTTTATATGCTTTGAAAGTATCTAATACTAAAAGTACTTTTCTGGTTTCACCCGAAACATAATATCCCTTGTTCGGAACAGAGTCAATTGTTTTTTGATCCTTTAAAATTGAATAAGCTTTAAAAACAGTATCTCTGGACAACTGATTTTCTTTGCAGATTGCATTTACAGATGGAAGCAAATCCCCCTTCTGCAAAATATTCTCAGCAATTGCGTTATTTATTCCGTTAATCAACTGCTGATATTTCGGAATATCACTATCGTGGTTTATAACAAATACAAACTTTTCATGTTCCTGGTTTATCATACTATTCCGTTCTGTTCTGGTCTGCTAAATTAACTATTTGTTTTTTATAAAAAAATGCATTTCACAACAAATTTGTTATCCTTTAGAGTTTTTAAAAAAATTATTTTATACGACTCATTGATTTGAAGTACTTTCAATCTTGTCGTCGTCAAACCCCAGATGAAAATATAACCCCTAATTTCTTAACTACTAAGACCTTCATGTATAAGCATCAAAATCAGAGACAAAATCCATAGTAATAAGCTAACGTTTTAGAATACCTGTAACAGAAATTTATCTACAATTCTTTACCATACGGATCAATTGTGTTTATCGAGCCGTCCTCATTATAAGTAATTTCAGTTACTTTTATCGATCTCAAATGTGTAACTCCTTTTGAAAGGCTGGAATCATGATAAAAAAGATACCATTTACCTTCAACTTCACAAATAGAATGGTGTGTCGTCCAGCCAATTACAGGATTCAAAATTTTCCCCTGGTATATAAATGGACCATAAGGAGTATCACCAATTGCATAACAAATGAAGTGTGTATCACCTGTAGAGTATGAAAAATAATATTTGCCATTATATTTATGCATCCAGGGTCCCTCAAAAAAACGTTGTTCATTATTCCCTGCCAATAATGCATCTCCATTTTTATCTAGAATCTTAATTTCTCTTGGAGATTCGGCAAACTCCTTCATATCATCAGTCAGCAAAGCCACTATTGGTCCCAATGCAGGTTCATCTTTATTAGGTTCTTCGTTTTCTTCACAGAATGTATTATTTCGGTATTTTTGAAGCTGACCTCCCCAAATTCCACCAAAATAAAGATAAAACTTTCCGTCTTCGTCTTCAAAAACTGCAGGATCGATTGAATAGCTTCCCTTAATTGCTTCAGGCTCCGGAATAAAAGGTCCTGTTGGAGAATCACTAATGGCAACTCCAATCTGGAAAATTCCGTCAGCATTTTTGGCCGGAAAATACAAATAATAATTACCGTTTTTACAGGCAGCGTCAGGGGCCCACATTTGTTTTTGTGCCCACGCAACATCATTTACATGCAGGGCAACACCATTATCTATTACAGCTGATTCTATATTTTCCATAGAAAACACATGATAATCTTCCATTCCAAAATGATCCCCGTTATCATTAAACGGAATCCCGGCATCAATGTCATGTGATGGATATATATAAATTTTGCCATTGAATACGTGTGCTGAAGGATCAGCTGTGTACATGTGCTTAACTAAAGGTTGCGATATCGCTATTTTGTTAATTGTTTCAAAATTAATCTGTTCAATGCTATCTTCAGGCATAGTCGTATTTTTTTATTTTTATTGATAATAATTTATGCTCTTCTTTCTTTTAGGTCAGCTTCAATCTGTACTTCCATTCTCTTATCAATTTCATAGAAGAACAATAATCCTACTCCAATTAGAAAAGGTATTGCAGGAAAAATGCTTACCAATAATTTGATTCCGTTAATGGCAGTATCTGTTTGTTGTGCTGAATTTGGAATATATTCGAAATACCCTAAAAGTGATGTCGTTAATGCCCCTCCAATACTCAATCCGGCTTTTAATCCCACCATCATTGCTGAAAATATAATCGCAGTTGCACGACGGTTGTTTTTCCACTCAGAATAATCAGCTACGTCTGCTATCATTGCCCAAAGCAATGGAATTGTGATTCCATAGAAAAATCCGTGAAAAATCTGAGAAAAAAACATCAGGGCAATTGAGGTTGAGGAAAAGAAATAAAAAGCAATAACAAATAAGGTTGAAATAAATAAAAACAATCCAAATACATTTCGTTTGCCGTATTTGTCTGCGAATCTTTTTGATAATGTGATTCCGACTATCATAAAAATAATCCCACCGGCATTAAACAAACCAAATCCCGCAGAAACAGGGTCATCACCAAATGTATTTAGACCAATTGTGGAAAGAAAATCTAAAATTGGCTGTATAAATGAAGCTAATTCCTGCTTGTTGACATAATTCTCAAAATAGTACACATAAGAACCGCCTTTGATAGCCAGTGTAATAAAAACCAATAAAGTGAGAGCCAGCATAATAATCCACGGTTTATTTTTGGCTAAATCAACTAAATCTTCCCTGATACTGGATTTTTGTTCAGGCCTGGGTACAATACGTTCCTTTGTCGTAACAAAAGTAATCAGCAGCATAATAGTTCCAATTATTGCTAATACCGTCATTACTTTTTCGATACCGATAGCTTTATCTCCGTTTCCGGCACTTTTAATAATCCCAAGCATAAAAACCTGAACAAAGAATTGGGCAAACATTACAGCCACAAACCGGTATGATGACATACTGTTTCTCTCTGACATATCTCCGGTAATAACGCCGCTTAAAGCTGAATAAGGCAAATTATTCGCTGCATAAAATAGTAGCAGAAACGAATAAGTCAGAATTGCATAAATTACTTTGCCCTGATACGAAAAATCAGGTGTTGTAAAAGCTAAAAGTGCAATAAAGCCTAAAGGAATTGATGTCCACAAAATCCAGGGACGAAATTTACCCCATTTTGTATTTGTCCTGTCTGCAAGTGCACCAATAACAGGATTAAAAATAAAAGCAGCAATTAAGCCCACAATTAGCATTATTATGGATGAATGTGTTGGCGATAACCCATAAATATCTGTATAAAAATAGGCCAGATAGGTCATTAGTGTTTGAAAAACTAAGTTGGCGGCCAGATCACCAAGACTGTACCCTATTTTTTCTTTAATTGATAATTTCTGCGAGGATAAATTCATTTCTGTGTATGTGGTTATAGAGGTTAGTTAAATTTTAAGTTTAAAAACAGAATTTATAATTTGTCACGTGGCAAAAGTAACAATAAAAACAATCGGTTGTGTAAAATTATTAAAAATATATTTTCTATACTAAATATTTTACAAAACACAGCTCAATTGAAACATAATAACCTTGCAATCGGTTGTGTAAACATAAAAAATTGTTGGGCATCAACAAAAAAAAATTGCTGTTTTAAATTAAACTCTCACAAAATACTTAAGTTAATTATTAAGATTCGTCACTATCAATAATCCACATAATTCATCGAAATTACAATACCTTTAGTTTGAATTTATCCAAAATTTTTGCTATCTGGCTCTAACTACAATGAATTATAAATCCAATATAACAAGCTAATCCTTTTAATTATATAAGCAGAATTACTAATTGTATAAATAAAAATAAATTAAGGATTTTAAATTTGATAGTGTAAAACTAATCGTGTAAAACTATTGATTTAATTTTTTTAGTTTTTTACAATAGTTAAACTGGAATTTTAAGTAATTGTACTTAACTTTCTATTAATAAAAACAAAACAAGTAATAGAAAAAGCCTTATTATGGACATCTATGCATTTTTACAAATCCTGTTAGCCACCTTTGCAGCAACAACGGCCATGACCTTGTTCAGCTATGCTATTTCGGCAAGTTTCAGGGAATTGTACAAGGAGCCTGTACTGTTAATCTTTCTTTTGGATCAAATAAAAATTGAGGTTTCTAACAAATCAAAGGCAAGATTAGCCTGGATGTTGCATTATTTGATCGGATTTATATTTGTTGTGATTTACCATTTTCTATGGATAAATAACATTTTAAAATTATCATTACTGAATGCTGTTTTACTGGGAAGCATAAGCGGAATTATCGGAATTCTTGGCTGGATGATACTCTTCAGACTGGCTGATTATAAACCTAAAATCGATTTTAAAGGTTATTACATTCAGCTGTTTTTTGCCCATATTATTTTCGGCGTTGTAGCAGCGTTGTTTTATTATCTTTCTTTAACCATAATCTTAATCGCGAAGTCAAATGTCACTATCTAAATACAATCAGAAAAGAGACTTCAGGCAAACGAAGGAACCGAAGGGTAAAATTGAAAAGTCGGAAAGTGAACTTATATTTGTTGTACAAAAGCATGCCGCTTCTCACCTTCACTATGATTTTCGACTGGAAATGGATGGCGTTCTCAAAAGCTGGGCTGTTCCCAAAGGACCGTCAATGAATCCGGATGACAAACGCCTGGCTATGATGGTTGAAGATCATCCGTACAGTTATAAAGACTTTGAAGGTAGTATTCCCGAGGGAAATTACGGAGCCGGCAACGTGATTGTATGGGATAATGGAACTTATACTCCTGATGAAGGAACTTCAACTGCTGAAAAAACACTTTTAGCTGATCTCAAAAAAGGGCGTCTAAGCTTTGTTTTAAAAGGAAAAAAACTCAAAGGAGAATTCTCTTTGGTAAAATTAAAAGGCAAACAGGAAAATGCCTGGCTGCTGATTAAGAAAAACGACCGATATGCTACAGATGCTGATATTTTAGAGAAAAACAAATCGGTACTTTCTAAACGTTCTTTGGAAGAACTGGAAGAAAAATCTAAAAAAGCAATTTCCGCTGCAAAAGAAAAAACACCTTCAAAAAAAAAGAATAATCCGGTTGAAAAAGCAACTTTTGTAAAACCGATGCTCGCCAATATAAAGGAAAAACCTTTTAATGATCCCGACTGGATTTTTGAAAATAAATACGATGGCTACCGAACCATCGCTGTGATAAACCCGCCTGAGACCGAGTTGTTCAGCCGCAATGAAATTTCTTTCAACCGCAATTTTAAAGCAGTTGCTGAAGATTTAAAAAAAATGGACCATACTGCTATTTTAGACGGCGAAGTTGTCGTCGAGGATGAATCGGGAAAAGCAAATTTTCAGCTGCTTCAAAATTACCTTAAAACAGGTTCCGGAGAGTTAAAATATTATGTTTTTGACCTTTTGAATTTGGATGGAAATTCGATTACGGAATTATCGCTCCTTGAAAGAAAGGAACTCCTGAAAATTCTCTTTAATAAATATGATTTTACAAATGTCTTCTATTCTGATCATATAATCGAAAAAGGAAAGGAATTATTTGACCTTGCCATTAAAAACAAAGAGGAAGGTATTGTTGCTAAAAGAGCCGGCAGTACTTATGCACTTAACAGACGGAGTAACGACTGGCTCAAAATAAAAGCTGCGAATCAGGAAGAGGCTATTATCATTGGAATTACGGAACCTAAAAATTCACGTCAATTTTTTGGAGCTATATTATTAGGGCAATACTACGGTAAAAAACTTCAATTTATTGGAAAATGCGGAACAGGTTTTACCGAAGAGACACTTAAAGAATTACATAGCAGACTACAACCTTATTTTATTGATAATTCACCACTTACAGAAAAAACAGGATTACGTGACAAGATACAATGGGTTAAACCAAAATTAGTCTGTCAGGTTAAATTCTCTGAGTGGACACAAGACAAAAATCTTAGGCATCCCGTATATCTTGGCCTGAGATTAGATAAAAAAGCCAGCGAAGTTTTTACCCCTTCAGGTAATGAAAACCCGGATTTATCAAAAGAAGAAATTATGGAATCTAAAACCAAAAACAAGAACAAAACTAATACTGAAAATGATTACGATTTAAAAATCGGAAAAACGATACTTCATTTAACCAATCAGAAAAAAATATATTTTCCGAAAGACGGTATTACCAAAGGAGATGTAGTGCAATATTACAATGAAGTAGCCGATTTAATTTTGCCTTATCTTAAAAATCGTCCCGAATCCATGAATCGATATCCAAACGGAATTGATGGCTCAAGCTTTTACCAAAAAGATGTTGATACAGATAAAGTACCTTCGTGGCTAAAAACTAAAAAAATCTTTTCAGAATCTAATAACGAAAACATTAACTACCTAATTTGCAATAACAAAGAGACGCTTATTTATATGGCTAATTTAGGTTGTATCGAAATGAATCCATGGAACTCAACCATCCAGAATATTGAAAACCCGGACTGGCTGGTAATCGATATTGACCCTGACCAGCAGGATTTTTCTGTTGTTGTGGAAACGGCGTTAGTGGTAAAAGATGTTATGGATGGACTGGAAACAGAATGCTACTGCAAGACTTCAGGTGCTTCGGGACTTCATGTTTACATTCCACTTGGAGCGCAATACGATTATGACTCGGTAAAAATTTTAGCAGAACTAATTGCCCATGAGGTACAATCGAGATTACCGGACACGACTTCTTTGGAGCGCAGCATCAAGAAAAGGAACCATAAAATTTATATCGATTATTTGCAAAACAGAATCGGTCAGACTTTAGCCGCACCATATTCTGTAAGACCAAAACCAGGTGCTACGGTTTCTACACCATTAGAATGGAGTGAAGTAAACAGTAAACTGCATCCTTCGCAATTCACGATTAAAAACGTATTGAAACGATTTGAGAAAAAAGGCGATTTATGGACTCCTGTTTTATCAAAAGGAGCTAATATCAAAAAAATCCTAAAAAAAATTGAAGACCAAAAAGATTAAGAAGATTTTTTCTTTTTGGTCTCTAAACTTGCTTTAAGCATATCAATCAGGCTATCACCTTGTTTGTGAACTACTTTCATTTTTGAAGGCTTTTTAGGTGCTTTTCCTTTAGCTTTCTTTTTGATGATATCCAAAAGCTTAGCGGTATATTCATCTTTAAAGTTGCTGATATCAAACTTTTCTGTCAACTGTTCGATCAATTTATTGGCCATATCAATTTCTTTCGTTTTTGCCTTAGAAAGTGGCGGAAGTTTTAATTCATCCGTAGCGCGAATTTCCTGTTCAAAACGAATTCTATTCAGCACAATAACATTTTTATATGGCTTTAAAATGGCAAGGCCTTCCTTGTTACGCATCACAAAACTGGTAATTCCGACTTTTCCTGACGCTGCAAGAGCATCACGAAGCAAGGCATAAGCATTCATTGCTCCTTTATCAGGTTCGAGATAATAGGGTTGTTCGTAATAAAGACTTGCAATTTCTTTTTCATCAACAAAACTCTGAATATCAATAGTTTTTGTTTTAACAGCATCAGCGGCTTCAAAATCTGAATCTTCAAGGATGACGTACTTATCTTCGATTTTGTAGCCTTTTACAATATTCGCAAAATCAATTTCCTTCCCTGTATTTTCATTAACGCGCTTGAATTTGATATTTGCATGATCTTTTTTATCGAGCATATCCATGTCGAGACTGCTCTCCTGGACCGCAGAAAATAATTTAACCGGAATATTAATTAAACCGAAACTAATTGAACCTGTCCATATTGATCTCATAATGAATATTTTTTATAGATGTCTCTTCCGAAAAAAAATTAAATAAAATTAAATATTTCCTTCAACCCAATTCAGAGCTTTGTTAAATTCAGCTTTTTTAAATCCGCGAAATTCACCCGGAACGACATAACTAAAACCATTTGTGAATGATATAATTTCTTCTGTATCCGTCACAATTGCAGCTCTGTTCCATTTTCCTAAATGTTTCAGTCCGATCAAAGCATCCTGCAACCAGGCACCTGCCGTAAAGTTTCCGATGTCAGTATCTAATACCAGCAAAAAATTAATTTCATTGATTCTTTTTACCAAATTATCTATAGCAGGAATAACAGCTGCCTGAAAATCATCTTTCGTTACTTCTGCTAAGGCTCTGAAAGCGACTACATTATCCGGTGTATCAATTATATGTATCATTATTATATTTTTTTAATTACCCTCAAATTTAAATTACCTCACTATATTCCGACTTATATTATATCGGTATATTTTTACAAAATACCTATCTAATTTCAACGATAAACCCAGCATAGACATTTATATCTGACTAATTAATCTATATCCCCTGAATTTATTTATGAATCAATATATTATGCAGAAATTATAATTAAACTACATAATTCTGTAATACATAATTCGTGGTTCTAAAGTAAATTTGATTGAAAATATTCTTTAATTATAAAATCTTAGCAATTATGAAAAATTATCACACCTATCAAGCTTGTATTGAAGCGTGTTTAAAATGTGCTGCAATATGCAATCATTGTGCTTCATCGTGTACGAAAGAAGAAAATCTTGCAATGATGGCTAACTGTATTCAATTGGATATGGAATGTTCAGCGATTTGTTATGCGGCTGCACAGTTAATGAGTTTAGGAAGCGAAAAAGCCAATGAAATTTGCAGGATCTGTGCAGATATTTGTGAAAAATGTGGTGCTGAATGTTCTAATCATGAGAATGAGCATTGCCAGGAATGTTCGGTTATATGTAAAGAATGCGCCAGTGAATGTAGAAAAATGGCTGCTTAACTTTCAGTACTTTTTTATTTATGGATTATTAAATGGTATAATCCATTTTTTTTAAACTCCCTCTTCCCTGGAGAGGCTTTGGGATGATTTGATAAAAAAAGCGTCCCAAATACTGAGACGCTCTTTAACAATTTTAATTAACGATGGTGATTGAAATTTTATTTCCAACCGCCACCTAAAGCACGATACAAATCAACAACAGCCTGCAATTTTTGTAAATTATCATTGATACCACTCAATTGAGCAGCCAGTAAATTCTGTTGTGATGTCAATACATCAGTATAATTGGTAGCTGAACTGTACTCCAGAAGCTGTTGTGTAAAATCCACCGCTTTTTCTAGGGCCTCAATTTGCTTTTCCCTTGAGTCTTGTTTTTCAACCGCCATTTGGTAAGCATATAAAGCATCTGATACTTCCTGACCCGCTGTTAAAAGACTTTGCTGAAAATTATTGTAGGCCTGCAATTGCTGAGACTGGGCAGTTGTCAATCGCATTTTATTTAGTCCCTGATTGAAAATTGGCTGTGTCAGACCTCCAATTATCGAATAAAAGATTGAGTTTGCAAAAAAATCTTTCAGTTCCAGATTCGAAAAGCCTCCGCTCGCAGTGAGAGTCAGACTTGGATAAAAATAGGTTTTAGCCATATTGGTCATTTCAAAGGCAGTTCTGAAATTAAACTCCGCCTGGCGGACATCCGGACGATTTTGAAGCAATTGCGATGGCAGCCCAAGTGATAGATTTTCAGGAACTGACTGATCCTCCAAAGCTCCTCTTTCGATAGGTCCCGGTGACTGACCAAGCAAAATATTAATCGTATTTTCTGTTTCACGAATGCGTTGTTTCAAATCCGGAATAAGCACTTCTGCTGCATGCTGATTGGCTTCACTTTGCACAACAGCTGCGCCTGTAACTATGGCGCCCTCTTTTAAATCCTTGATCGTAGCTACATTTTTAATACGGCTTTCTAAAGTTTTCTGTGTAATGACAAGTTGTTTATCATAAGCAAGCAATAAAAAATAATTGTTGGCAATATCAGCAATTAGTTGCGTCTGTACTGCTTGTTTTGCTGCATCTGTAGCTAAATAAGTTGCTAAAGCTGCTCTTTTAGAACTGCTCAGCTTTCCCCAGATATCAGCTTCCCATGATGTACTCAAGCCTAATTTATAAGTCGTTGTTAAAGTATTGATATTGATTCCGGCCGGAAAATTCAGCCCTGCTTCTGATTGCTTGTTATGTGTAGCATTTGCATCCAGCTGTAATGTTGGATAATAGGCCAGTTTACTCTGGCGTAATGAAGCTTGTGCCTGAACAATATTCTCAATAGCATTTTTCAGATTCAGGTTATTATCTAAACCTTTTCGAATTAATGCATTTAGTTTTTCATCTTTAAAAACACTTTGCCAGGGCATATCTGCAATAGTAGCCGAATCGGCAGAAACCTGATCTCTGTATAATTGGTCTGTCTTTAAAGCTGCGGGGCGTTCGTACTTTTTGGTAACAGAGCACGCACTCAGGAGTGCCGCTGTCATTACCATCAAAATATATTTATTTGAACTGTTTGTCATTTCTTTTGGATTAAATTTTACTCCTTGTGAGCTTCTAATAAATGAATTTCCTCATCATCGTCTTCATCGTCGTACCCGTCCTTCGCCGGTCCACTTACCTTTTCCTGTAAAGTCTGGAAAATGATAAACAAAACCGGAATCACGAATACTCCTAAAATAGTTCCGATTAACATTCCTCCTACTGCTCCGGTACCAATTGATTTGTTTCCTACAGCTCCTGCTCCTTTGGCAAACATCAACGGAACAAGTCCGAGGATAAAGGCAAATGAAGTCATCAAAATTGGTCGTAAACGTGCCACAGCTCCTTCAATTGCAGCCTGAACAATTGGCAGTCCTTTTCTTCTTCTGTCTAAAGCAAATTCGACAATCAGAATACCGTTTTTCGCAAGAAGTCCGATTAGCATAATTAATGAAATCTGCAGGTAAATATTGCTGTTCAGTTTGAAAATAATCGAGAATAAATAAGCTCCGGCCAATCCAAACGGAATTGAAAATAATACTGCAAAAGGCAAAATGTAACTCTCATACTGCGCACTTAACAAGAAATAAACGAAAACCAGACACAGAATAAAAATAAAAATCGTTTCACTTCCTGAAGCCAGTTCTTCACGTGTTAAACCTGAGAACTCATAACCATAACCTGCCGGAAGATTTTCTGCTGCCACTTCCTGAATCGCTTTAATAGCATCTCCGGAACTGTAACCCGGTTTTGGTGCTCCTGTAATCGAGATAGAGGTAAACAGGTTGAATCTTGAAATTGATTCTGGTCCAAAAACTCTCGTCATATTCACGAATTCTGTAATTGGCGCCATATTTCCTGCGCTGTTGCGAACGAAGATTTTATTCAATCCCTGAGTATTTGTTCTAAACTCCGGAGAAGCCTGAATCATCACACGGTATTGTTTTCCGAATTTATTGAAATTTGAAGCATACAATCCTCCGTAATACCCCTGCATAGTTGATAAAATGCTGTTTACGGAAACTCCGGCATCTTTTGCTTTCGCTAAATTAATATCCATCATATACTGAGGAAAACCAGGGTTAAATGGTGTTGTCGCATATTGAATTTCCGGACGTTCAGCTAATTTCGTCAGGAACTCATTATTCACTTTATAAAATTCAGCTGTTGTGTGTCCGCCTTTGTCCTGCAATTGAAATTCAAATCCGCCGCTTTGTCCAAATCCCTGAATTGTTGGCGGTGAAATAAAGAAAATATTGGCTTCACGGATTCCGCTTGTTTTTGCAAACAATTGTCCAATTACATCATCAACACTCAAATCACGTTCATCCCATGGCTTCAATTTTACAATAACCATACTATAAGCGCTCCCCGCTCCTGCTGTAAAATTTTGCCCAACAATACGAAGGGTATTTTTGACACCCGGAATTGTTTTTGCTATACTGTCCACCTGTTTGGCAATTATATCAGAACGCTCCATAGAAGCAGATGGCGGTAAGCTGATATTAGCGAAAACAGTTCCCTGATCTTCTGCTGGTACAAAAGCAGACGGAGTCGTTTTCATCATATAAAATAAACTCAGACCAGCAATAAGAATTGAGGCTAAAACAATCCATTTTTTGGCAGAAAGAAAACTTACAGAACGCTTATACCTTGCTGTAACATTATCAAATGCAACGTTGAATGAAGTATAAAAACGCTGTAAGTAACTTTTGTGTTTATGATCATCAGCATGAGGTTTTAATAAAAGCGCACACAAAGCCGGACTCAGTGTCAAAGCATTTACTGCCGAAAGTATAATAGCAACCGCCAGCGTAATACCAAATTGTTTATAGAAAACCCCTGTTGATCCATTGATAAAAGTTACAGGAATAAATACAGCAGCCATTACCAAAGTAATCGAAATAATCGCTCCCGAAATTTCATCCATCGCATGAATGGTCGCTTTTTTAGCCGATTTATAGCCGTGATCTAATTTAGCATGCACCGCCTCGACGACTACAATTGCATCATCGACCACAATACCAATCGCAAGGACCATCGCAAAAAGCGTTAAAAGATTAATTGTAAATCCGAATAAACTCAGAAAGAAAAACGTTCCTACAATAGCTACCGGAACTGCAATAGCCGGAATTAAAGTTGATCTGAAATCCTGAAGAAAAATAAATACTACAATAAAAACCAGTATAAAGGCTTCAATCAGTGTATGAATTACTTTCTCAATAGATGCATCGAGGTTTTCATTGACATCTACAAGAACAGTATATTTTACTCCTTTTGGAAAACTTTTTGCTGCTTCTTCAATCAGTTTTTTTGAATTATTGATTACATCACGTGCATTTGATCCCGGAGTCTGGCTAATGGCCATTGCTGCAGACTCTACACCGTTTGTTTTAATTGTTGAAGAATAACTTAACGATCCTAGTTCTACTTTCGCAATATCTTTCAGACGAAGCATCTGCCCGTTGCCAACCGATTTTATCACAATATCTTCAAATTCTTTGGCACTGGTCAGACGGCCTTTGTATTTGATTACATATTGAAAAGCCTGATTTCCGTTTTCACCAAATTTACCGGGAGCCGCTTCAATATTCTGCTCAGCCAATGCAGCCGAAATATCGCTCGGAATCAATTTATATTGCTGCATTACATCCGGCCTCAGCCAGATTCTCATAGAATAATCTTTGGCACCAAAGACCGTAACATCTCCTACTCCAACTACACGTTGAATTTGTGGTACAAGATTGATTTTGGCATAATTCTGAAGAAAAGTCTGATCGTACGTTTTATCCTCGCTATACAAAGAGAAAATCAATAAGTTGCTGCTCTGGCTTTTGGTTACCGTAACCCCGGCCTGAGTAACCTCTACCGGCAATAAACTGGTTGCTCTTGAAACTCTGTTCTGAACATTTACCGCTGCTAAATCAGGATTTGTACCTACTTTAAAATAAATTTTAATAGAAGCATTACCGTCGTTTGTTGCTGTAGAAGTCATGTAGGTCATGTTTTCTACACCATTAATTTGTTCTTCCAGCGGAATCACAATACTTTTCAATACTACATCGGCATTGGCTCCTGTATAACTTGCCGAAACATTTACCGTTGGCGGAGCAATATCCGGATATTGGGAAATAGGCAGTTCAACTAAGCCTAAAACACCTAAAATGACGATAATAACAGATATTACCGTCGAGAGTACAGGTCGTTGTATAAATTTTTTGAACATCTGTTTTTATTTTAAGTCTGCGTAAACAGTTTCAGCGTTTTGATTTTGAGTCTTAATTTCAGTACCGTCCTTTAGTGTGGCTACGCCTTCCAAAACAATCTGATCTCCTGCTTTTAAACCATTTGTAACCACATAATAATTTCCTGCATTGTTATCTAAAATGGTAATATTGGTGCTTTTTGTTTTACCGTCTTTTCCAACAGTAACAACAAAAAGTTTGTCCTGAAGTTCATACGTAGCACTTTGAGGTACAATAATGGCATTTTTAACATCATTCGGGATTCGGACAGTCGTACTGCTTCCGCTTCTGATGATGCTTCCTGGATTTGCAAAACGCGCTCTGAAAGTAACCGAACCTGTTTCTGTATTGATCAATCCGTTTACGGTTTCTATTCGTCCTTTTTCCGGATAAGCTGTACCATCAGAAAGCAATAATGAAACCGCAGGCATGTTTTGGATTTTTTGTGCCAGTGTAACTCCCGGGGCCTTGCTTTGTGTAAAGTCTAAAAGCTTCTTTTCATTGATAGCAAAGTAAGCATACACATTTCCAATACTGGAAACCGTAGTCAATGGCTCCGCAGTATTAGAACCAACCAAACTTCCTAAGCGAAAAGGAATTGAACCCACAACACCGTTTACCGGACTCGTAACCGTTGTATATCCTAAATTCGTTTTGGCATTCACGAGACTAGCATTTGCCTGAGCCAAAGACGCCATAGCTGATTCATATGTATATTGAGCAGACTCTAAATCGTATTTACTGATAATTCCTTTTTCAACCAATGGTCTTACTTTGTTAACTGCCAGTTTTGCAGCGCTAACTTCTGCCTGTGCGCTTTTGATGCTTGCCGTTGCAGTACGAACCTGCTGCTCATATTCCGGAGCACTGATTTTAAATAATGGCTGCCCTGCTTTTACCACGGCTCCTTCATCAACAAATATTTTATCGATGTAGCCTTCAACTCTCGGACGAATTTCTATATTTTGCTGTCCCTGAATACTCGCAGGATAGTCACTGTACAAAGTGGCAGATTGAGGCTGTAATGTCAGTGTTTTATACTCCTTAATTTGTGGTGCACCTCCGGCCTGAGCCGATTTATCATTTTTATTACCGCATGAAACGATAACAAGAAACGCTGCTAAAATGCTTAAAAATGATGGCTTATTCATTGTTAAAATGTGTAATTGTCTATTTATTTCTAAGCAAAATAACTAAAATAGAATACACAAAAAATTTACAATAGACGAAAAGCAAATGACAATCGATAGAGAAGACTTCACACCCGATGGATGTTTTTTAAAAATTAAACACTTGTTTAATTTAGTAATTGTCGGCTTTAAAATGGTTTTTAAAGACTGTAAACCTTATTTGGGCGATTGCTCCTTTATCATATTCAAATAAAATGTAATATTGTCATCATCTAACGAGAATTTATTATGGCTTCAAACTTCTACAGACCTTATTTATTTACAGGAATCCATATTCTTGGCTGGTTATTATTGGGGTTTACTATGCTGTTTTACATCCCTTTAGCATGGAATGTAGTTTTACCTTTCGCATTTTGGCTTTGGCAGATAATCATACTGATTTTACTAATTATTGTTTTTTATGCTAATGCTAAAATTATAGTACCAAGAACAATCATAAAAAACAATACTTCACCGTTTTTGCTATGGGCATTTCTGGCCATTTTTATCATGCAGATTATCGCATTTCTTTATACATCAGAAACGGACCTTCATAATAAAATCAGTGAAGTTTTAGGATTCAAAAAATACCGAAATCCTTATTTTGACAATTATGTTCTTACCCTTACCCTCCTGGTTTTAGGAATCAGTACCAGCTGGTCTATGCTGCAATACTGGCAAAAAGCCGCTCAGCACAAACAAAAACTGGAACAGGACAAAACCATGGCAGAACTCGCAATGCTGAAGGCTCAGATTAATCCGCACTTTTTTTTCAATTCGCTAAACAGCATTTACTCGCTTACTTATACAGATATTGAAGATTCAAGAAACGCACTTCACACTTTAAGCCGAATGATGCGTTACCTGCTTTACAGTACAGAAGAAACTACGACATTGCTCAAAGAAGCTGATTTTATGAAGGATTTTATTGCGTTAATGAAACTTCGTGCCAATAGTAAATTAACGATTACAACTGATATTCCCGAAAAAATACAGGATTACCCGATTGTTCCGATGTTATTATTACCTTTAGTAGAAAATGCATTCAAGCATGGAATTCATGCAACTGATAAAAGTGAAATTCACATCAGACTCAGACAGAACGGAAGCCATCTTGAATTTGAAGTTGAGAATACGTATTTTGAGAAATCTGCCATTTCAGATGTGGGTGGAATCGGTTTAACGAATACCAAACGAAGACTTCACTTAATCTACCCGCACAAACATACTTTAGTGGCTGGTATTGCTACTAATGGTAAATACAATGTAAAACTCGAATTAAATTTAGCATAATCATGGTATTAAAATGTATAGCAGTCGATGACGAACCTCTTGCATTAAAGCTTGTAGAAACTTTTATTGCTCAGACTCCTTTTCTGGAATTGGCGGCTAGCTGCGATAATGCCGTTGAGGCAATGAGTTTAATTCGGGAAAAACAGCCTGATCTTGTCTTTCTCGATATCAATATGCCCAATCTTACCGGGATGGAACTCGCAAGACTTTTACAGGAACATCAGGGGCCAACGCCAAAAATTGTGTTTACAACCGCTTATAATCACTATGCAATTGAAGGTTATAAGGTAAATGCAGTGGATTATCTTTTAAAACCTTTTAGTTATGAAGAATTTCTCCGCGCTGCCAATAAAGTGCTCCAAATCGCTGAAGAAGCTTCAAATCAATACCAATCCATAGCGACAGATGATGAGTTTTTTTTCTTAAAGGTTGAATACCAATGGGTACGAATTTCTTTCAAAGATGTTTTGTATATCGAAAGTTTAAAAGACTATGTAAAAGTGCATCTCGTTGACTCTCAAAAAACTGTTCTTTCTCTAATTTCCCTAAAAGCTTTGGAAGAAAAACTACCATCAGCAAAATTTATGAGAATTCACCGGTCGTTCATTGTTTCACTGGATAAAATAAATGCGATTACCAAAAATTCTGTTTTAATTGGCAAAACAGAAATAACAGTTGGTGAGCAATACAAAGAAGCCTTTAAAATCATTGTTGACAGATGGTTAAAATAAAAAACAGAATAAATTATTATGGAAAAAAAAACAAACAAATATTACCTCACTTTAAGTCTTAAGGAATATGCAAATGGGGAAACACAACCGCAAAAGAACTCGGAATAGAGTTTAGCAATCACGACGAGATTTTTGGAATCATTCAAAAAATAAAAGACAAAAACATATTTGACGACCCGTCTGAAGCAACTCAGTTTGCATTGGGGTTAAAATTGTTCAGCGAGATAAAACTTAAACACCGTAAAAATCCAATGTTTGATGAGTTGAATGAAGTGTTTCCGGTCTTTATGAAAAAACTAAAAAGCATGTAAAAAACAAAAGCGCCTCGATATGAGACGCTTTTGTTTTTTACATGCTAACTTAAAATTAAGCTTTCGCTTTTCTTTTTACAGTACAGCCAATTTCTTTTGTTTGGGTAATAGCCGGTTTTTGATTGTTTTTTAAGGCAGTAATAACATCTTCGGCATATTTTACTTTTTCAGTTTTATTCCCCTCCGGATCATTATCGATTGCACCAACATATTCTACAACATTCCCTTTTGAAGTTTTAGAAATGATAAAAATGTGAGGTGTACGCTTTGCACCAAACTGATCAGTCACTTTTTGACCTGCATCAAACAGATACGGAAAAGGATATTTTTTTTGTTTTGCTAAATCCTGCATTTTAACAAATGTATCGTCTGGCTGCGCTTCAGGATCATTTGGGTTAATAGCGATTACAGGATATCCCTGTGGTCTGAATTTATTATCTAAATCGATAATTCTCTGCTCATACGCAACTGCATACGGACACGTATTGCAGGTAAAAACAACGATGTAACCTTTTGCTTTAGGATAACTTGCAAAAGAAACGTCTTTTCCATCTACATTTTTTAATTTAAAATCAGGTGCTGCATCTCCGGCTTTAAGCGTAGTTGTCTGCGCCTGAGAAAATAAGGCAGAAAATGCCAATACTAATAAAAGAATTATTTTTTTCATGGTTTAATAGTTTACAGTTTTTTATATTCAGTTAATAAGTGTTCGTAAGTAAATTCACTTTCGACAAATTTTCGTTTATCTCCCCTGATAAAAATTGTTGCCGGAATGCTTCCTGACCATGAAGGATCTATTCGGTCTATGTATTCCTGAGGGCTGCTTTCGTTTAATAAAAAAACTTCACTTTTAAGGTTTTTCTTTTTTACAAAAGGCACAACAGCTGAGCTTAGTTTAGATTTAAAATCGACACTTATCAATAATACAACCAGTTTATCCGACTTATATTCTGCCCCCAGTTCTTCAAAATGTGGAAGCTCTTTGATACATGGCGCACACCAGGTAGCCCAAAAATTAACAACATAAGTGCTGTCTTTACCGGACTTTATTCTTTCATTCAACTGATCGATATTTATCAGTTTTACATTTTGGCTATAAGCTGTAAATGAAAAAGCCAGAAAAAGAAAAACATATATTGTAAAAAAGTGTGGTCTCATGAATTGCTAACTTTTATTTTTTGTCATACAAATATAAATTAATGAAGCTTTGCCTATTGTTAATAAAAGTTAAATACTAAGTTCTTCAAATGTTAAACAAATTATTTGGTTATTTAATCATTTAATTATAAGTACTTTATCTCATTTTTATTAAATTTAACATTCAAATCTTAAAGAGATTTACATTCACAAAATCCTTTCTTAACTGTTTTGTCATTCATAAATTTAGAAAAATGAAAAACTTAATCTTATCTGTCGCTTTTGCTTATTGAACTTCTTTCCGGATGTTTATGACCGAGATATACCTTTGAACAATTTCTTGTTTCCGGATGATAATTCTTTCAAAGTACAACCTATTAAATAAAACAGTTAACTATTTGATAACAATTAAGTTACAACCATTTTATATTTAATTGCTTAATTTGAATAAAACAAATAGTTATGAAATTCTTCAGTCTAAAATTTTTGGTTTCAATCAAAGAATGGTTATTTCTCAGAGCCATGCACTCATCCTTTATTCATTAATTTTCAAAATAAAGAAAATACATTTGAATGAATAAATTAGAGAAGTCATTTTTAAATAAAGACCAATTTGGTCAGGATTTTCTTTGGGGTGTTTCGACTGCCGCCTTTCAAATAGAAGGCGCACATGACGCAGACGGAAAAGGCCCTTCAATATGGGATGTTTTTACTACTCAAAAGGGTAAAATTAAAAATGGCCATCATGCTGTAAATGCATGTAATTTTTATAATTGTTATAAAGATGACATACATTTAATCCGACAGCTAAATATTCCAAATTTCAGATTTTCAATTAGCTGGTCCCGCATTATGCCTACTGGTGTCCAGCCAGTCAATCAGGCCGGAATAGAATACTATAATAAAATAATCGATTTTTTACTGGAATGCAATATTGAACCCTGGGTTACACTATACCACTGGGACTTACCGCATGCTCTTGAAGTAAAAGGCGGATGGACAAACAGAGAGTGTGTTTCCTGGTTTTCTGATTATGCAGAAGTATGTGTCCAGCATTTTGGTGATCGGGTAAAAAACTGGATGGTCATGAACGAACCTTCTGTTTTTACCGGTGCAGGATATTTTCTTGGTATTCATGCCCCTGGAAAAAAAGGCATTACAAATTATATAAAAGCTATACACCACGTTACATTAGCAACTGCTGCAGGTGCAAAAAAATTAAGAAAACATATACCTGATGCCAATATTGGTACTACCTTTTCGTGTACTCACATCGAACCATTCACAGAGAAATCAGCAGATGTCCAGGCTGCTAAACGTGTTGATACCTTATTGAACAGAACTTTCATAGAACCAGTTTTAGGGCTTGGATATCCACAGCAAGATCTTCCTGTTCTTAAAAAACTAAACAATTACATCCAGGGTGATGATCTTAACAATTTAGCTTTTGACTTTGATTTTATAGGACTCCAGTGCTATACACGAGAGATTGTTAAATCGTCTTTGCTTACTCCTTATATCGGTGCTGAACTGGTAAGTGCCGAAAAAAGAAATGTTATATCGACTGAAATGGGCTGGGAAATTTACCCTCCGGCGCTTTACCACATTCTTCAAAAATTTAATTCATACGATGGAATAAAAAAAATTATTGTTACCGAAAACGGAGCTGCATTTCACGATACCGTTATAAACGGTAAAATATTCGATATCAAACGAACTCATTATATACAAGATCATTTAGAGCAATTACTTAAAGCAAAACAGGAAGGTTGTAAAGTAGATGGTTATTTTGTCTGGAGTCTTACAGATAATTTTGAATGGGCAGAAGGATACAATGCAAGATTCGGATTAGTACATGTTGATTTTAAAACACAAAAAAGAACTATCAAACAATCCGGAATCTGGTTTAGGGATTTCTTAGAAGATAGTACACAAATTATGTAATCTGTATATTGAATTATATAAGACAAAATTTTTACTTCATTCTTAAATTTATTACTGAACCTTAAAAAAGGATGAATGGATACAACGACACAAATATTCTGGCTTTTTATTCTTGCCATCCCCATTGCCTGTATTAGTTGGACAGTTACTCACGAAGAAGTATTTAGGGAGCCGAGGGAATGGTGTATTTACCGTTCTCAGAACGGAAAGAAACTTTTAAAGAGAAAATTTTTCTATCTCTTCACTTGCGAGTATTGCTTTAGCCACTATATCACACTATTTTTTTTACTCTTTTGCGATTTCAGGCTTTTATTATCAGACTGGAGAGGGTATGTAATTGCAGGTTTTTCACTCGTCTTTTTAGCTAATGTGTATATGAGTTTTTTTGCATTATTGAGGCAAACGATCAAAAAAGAAAAAGTCGAAATTAAAAAAATTGAGACAGACACCAACGAATCTCAGTAATTTAAAGCTTAAACAACTGTAATACAAATGTTTATATATTATATTTTTTTAAATTAATGCTTTCATCATAATTAGGAAAGAAATCTAAAAAACATTTTTTTTAATCAGTTTTTTTAACGTAATTTTAGCATATACGGAACCAATCTGTTTTTAACGTCCTAAAAATAAGAAGATTAAAATTTTTTAGATTACCAGCCCTTTATTTAAATATTCATTTTAAAAAAAGAATTATGAAAGTAAGTAAATTGATGTTTTTCGTTTTTTTCATTTTCACATTTCAAACTTTTTCACAAGTTTACAGCGATAAGATAGTCGGAAAAAAAAATGAAGAAATTATAGATAGTCTTAAGATTGAAAAATATCCTTATGCATTACCAATATGGGGAGAAAAAGTTGCTCAGAAAGGCTATAAACTTCCTTATTCTGCCGGAGTGTCGGTAAACTATTTTTGGCAGGAATCTGAAATTGTGATTAATGATTTGGAAGTAGGTTTTAATAATGGACCAAAATATAACTTAGATGAAATTGTTCGATTTGACAAATCTACCGTTGAAGCAGGTGCACTTACTATCAGACCAGATATATGGCTGCTCCCTTTTTTGAATATTTATGGAATTTTTGGAAAGGCAAACACTGGAACTAAAATTAATGCCGGAATATATGTTCCCGATGCAGATAATAATTGGTCACAAATTGTAAGTTTTGGCACCAAGGCTAGTTTCGAAGCTACTACTTTTGGTCTTGGTATGACACCAACAATTGGTATTGGAGGCGGCTGGTTTGCACTTGATATGAATATGGCTTGGACGGATATTAGTTCTCTGGACAAACCTGCTTTCTCTTACGTTTTTGGACCAAGGTTAGGTAAAACTTTTAAATTACGTAATCCGGAAAGAAATATTACCGGATGGGTAGGTGGTTTTAGAGTACATATATCGGGTGATACTAATGGAAACCTACCATTATCAGATCTCTTTGATTTGAGTACCGCTCAGGAAAAAGTAGACAGCGGATTTGAAAAAATAGCCGAAAATCAAACAAAAGTTGATAATTGGTGGGAAGGTCTAACGCCAGCCGAACAAAAAAAACCCGGAAATGTTGCCAAGCATAATACTGCTAACAGAGCTTTAGAAAGTGCTGGGAATATTTTGGCCTCATTAGATGGGGCACTAAGTACGGCCGAATCCTCATCAATACAATACTCACTCCAAAAAAGACCTAAAGATATGTGGAATTTCATTGTAGGATCGCAATTTCAGTACAATAAACACTTAATGTTTCGTGCCGAATGTGGTTTTTTAGGAAGCCGTACACAAGTATTAGGAAGTTTACAATACCGTTTTGGACTTTAATCCAGTTATATGAAAAAAACTCTATTATTAATTGTTTCTTGCTTTTGGTTTGCTTCGGCACAATCGCAGGTTTTGATTTCCTTGCTTTTTGGAGATAAACTTAATTCTCCTTT
This sequence comes from Flavobacterium fluviatile, assembly GCF_010645065.1. Classification (GTDB taxonomy): domain Bacteria; phylum Bacteroidota; class Bacteroidia; order Flavobacteriales; family Flavobacteriaceae; genus Flavobacterium; species Flavobacterium fluviatile. Next base: position 541,519 of record NZ_JAADZW010000001.1, read on the forward strand.
TTTAGAATTTGGTCTGGAAGGCGGGGCTAATTTTTCAACTATTTCCAATCAGGAAACTTCCGGCACTAATGTTGGATTCAATCTCGGATTTTATTTTGATTTCAAATCAAAAAAAAATCCGGCATGGATGCTCAATACTGGCGTTATTGTTAAATCCCCTATGGGTGCAAAAGGCATTCCTTTATATTCTTTAAATAATGAAGATTTAGACAATACCTTTGCAGGAGGAAGCATTGACCGGGAAATTCGTTATTTTAATGTTCCTATTCTGATCAAATATCAGTTTAAAAATAACATTTATCTGAAAGCCGGTCCCCAATTAGGATTATTAGCCAAAGCTTTTGATAAATTTACTAAAGAAGTTAATGATGAAGATGTCATTTATAAAAATAACATCAGAGATAAAATACATGTTATAGATGCCGGTATAGCTATTGGGACCGGTTACCATATGAATGTTGGAAATGGCCTGAACGTAACAGTACAATATTACTACGGATTAGTTCCTTTAATGAAAGGAGATTCAGGTTCGAAACAATATAACAGATCATTGTATCTGACAGCAGGAATTCCTATAGGAAAAGGAAAAGCTGCTAAAAAAAGAGCTGAAAAAGAAACATTAGAAAATAGGGTTATTCTTCCTGAAGAAGAGCAATAATCAGCTTAAAAGTAAAACATTAACGTAATTAACGCAACCAATTACTTCCAAAAACAATATAATATGCCCAATCCTCAGGACCCCTTGCTACATCTACTCCCATTCTGAGTCTGAATTTCCTAGCCAGTAAATATCTAAAACCTGACCCATAATTATATACAGCCGGTTTAGCAAAAGCCTCATCCCAATCATTAAAAGCACTTGCCAAACCACCGTATCCCATAAGGCTCCACCTTCTGTACAAATCCCATCTCAATTCGACTTCAGTTACAATACTTGTTTTTCCCTGATATCTCGCGGCAGGAATTCCTCTTAAATTTATACCAGGCAAAAGATAGAATGGCGGGCTTCCAAAAGCTTGTTCTCCTTCAAGCCTTAAACCTCCAATTAATTTCTTTGATATGGGATAATAACCAATAGCAGATAAATTGACACGCCAGGCATCATAATCGCTCCCAATTGCACCATCTGACCAAAAGAAATCAGACTGTATCCGAATTCCTTTATCAGGCGTAAAAATATTATCACGACCATCAAACTGAATAGCCCCTCCTAATTGACTTACCAAACTATTGATATCATCCGGCTTAACAAAAGAAGGTGGAAGATTTAGGTTTAAATCCGGCAACCTTATATCAGAATTTAAAAATAAATATTGCGGACCGGCACTCCATTTTGCATTTCTAAACTGTTTTAACCATTGGGTATAAAAAATTGTGGATTTAAAATTAAGTTTAAATTCCTTGTCATTTCCATTAGGTAAATTTTCATAAAAAGACAGGTTCATATTTCCATAACCAGCCATTACACGATATAAAATTCTTGGTTTTATCAAAGAACCGGAACGAAACGCACCTGCCATCCAGCTTTTGTTTCCGGTATACATTCCGATGCCTCCTGTTATATCGGGGTTTATAAATCTTTTTTTTCCATTTTCATCAATAACCGGAGCATGCTTTTTTAGAAAAACCGGTACAATGGCGCCTCCAATTCCGCCTAAAGCTGGTTCGGTAATTATGGTTGGAACAACAATAAAGCCATGTGCATAAATAATGTAATCACTCAAATCGATTGCGCCGTCTATAGAATCTTTTAAGCTTATCCGTTGTTTTTGCCCTATCATTTCATTTTGAGATAAAAGAAAAAGAACAAATGCGAGAGCTACTTTGCGGAAGAGTTTTGTGTTGTTCATAGTTGAATGTGAATCTAACTATTTTAACTAATTTATTTTAAGCGGACAGATCAGATAAAACTTCCATTAATGTATGCTAATGAATAAAAGACATCTATACGCTGTATAGTACGAAATCAGCTTTGAATAAAATAATTTGCTGTTTCAGGATTTTGCCTGATTACTTTAAAATATTCTGATGGTGATTTTCCTGTATGTTTTATAAAAGCCCTGAAGCAAGTAGTTCTTGATTTAAAACCCGATCCCCAGGCCATCCCTTCAAGTGATAAATCTTTCCACTCAGGGTCATTAATTTTTTCATTAAAGTATTCAATTCTTTTAAGATTTACGAAATCCTGAAAATGAAGATTGAATTCTGAATTAATCAAATTAGAAAGATGGTGTACAGATATTCCGGTTTCATCCGAAAGATCACGAATTACAAAGTCTTTTTTCAAATAAAGCTTTTTATCAGAAAAAACTTTATTTAATTTTACTATATATTCTTCTCTTTTTTCAGGCGTTAATTCCTTAATTACCGGTTGAATGTTCTTGCTTTTTTTAGTTGCTTTTATCGTTTGAAACTCTTCTTTTATAAAATCAGAATTATCAATTGAATCATCACTAGAATCATAAAACACTTGCGGCTTAAAATAGAGCCAGCCCACAGTAAAAATAAGGACTGATGATATCAAAATATAACATGAAAAATCTACTTCGTCAATTTGGCTAATTAGAAAATAATGTAAAAAAAGTGTTGAAAACAAAAACAACAGCACTAAATTATAGACTCTTATCCATCCTACTATTTTGGTTTTGTAAGAGTAGTTTTTTTCAAATTTCTTTAAATCATAATTTAGAATCATCATAGTCTGACAAAAAGCATACATCAGCCAAACCGTAAGGCTCAGCATTGAAAAAGGACTGTCAATTTGTTCAGATAGAAGATTGATGATCTGTAATTCAAAATAATTTCCAATCCATACAAAAATTGTTAAACCAAAATAGATAAGAAAAGGCAAGAAATGCAGCCAGTCGTATTTCTTAAATAACTGATCGGTAAACAAAGTATTTCTAATGTACAAAAAAGCAGATGGAGCAACTAAAAAAATAAAGGATTTGGTAATGGTAAATAAGCTGGGCAAATGCTTAAAAGTATTTGCTGATAAATAAAAATTATATATACTTGTTACTGCCAGGCTAAACAAAAATAATCCTAAAAAAAAGCTTTTAGAATAATAATTTTTTTTTGAAAAAAGCACTATAAACGAAGTTGCAAAACCAACTATTATCGCTAAAAAAAAGAAAAGTGAAAGTAGAATATCAATCATAACGCCTAATTTATTTTTAAATATTTCTTTTTGTTTTTAAGATTAAAAAAGAATCAATCTTCAATTATCAATCAAACAAATAATATAATTATCAATACAGATAAGTACATTTAGCCCTTCATCAAAACTGTATAAACTATTTTTTTTCTGTACCCGGCGGAAACCCTTCCAGAATTTTTTTGATGGCACCACTTATAAATTCTTCAGGATTATCAGGTTTACTATCAATTTCGGCATTTCCAATTCCCTGCCAGACCAATTTATCTGTTTTAGCAGATACAATGTCAATTATTAGAGAGCCATCAACATAATCGTATGAATTAAATGTTGTAGAACCGCCACCCATCATGGCTCCTCCGCCCCAATATCCATATGGACGGTACATACCACCGTAGCCGTAGAAATTAGTATCAGCTGTAACTTGCGTTTTGTTTTTTAATATAGAAACAGCATTCACTTTCAAATCCGGATTAGAAGTTGATTCCGTAAAGCCTTTAGCAGTCATTTCGGCACGTATTGCTTTTGCGACCCTATCAACATTTAATTGGTTTACCTGGCCTTGCTGTGCTTTTAAATCATATACGGCAAAAGTCCTGAATTCACCGAAGTTAGTTGCGTGGTCATAATCATTTGTAACTTTTACTGTTGGAGAACAGCTAAAAATCAGTCCCAAAAAAAAGATTGGAATTATTCGGAGATTTTTTCTTTTAATATTCATTTTTTGTTGTTTTTTAAATTAGTAATTAAATTTAGTTTAACGTGAAATTATTAAAATTGTAGTAAATCCGGAATGAACAAAAAATAAAGATAAACAGTTGTTAAATTATACAATATACTGTATAACAAAAGCTTACACTACTATCAAAGATAAATATTTTTGTTTGAAGAGCAATAAAAAAATGTTAAAATTCTTACTTAATGTATCATAAAAATAACTTTCAATGTTATTTAACATTTGAATTTCACAAATAACCCATTGGGTGAAATTGATTAAAAAATTGATTCGCTTATAAAAAGTATAAAATCGGGAGTAAAACTTCATTTATAACTTAAGGAATTGATGTCATCCTGAGCGTAGTCGAAGGCTTTTGAACACGAAAGGGCTTCGACTAAGTTTATCCTGAGCGAAGCCGAATGGACTCAGCCTGACACTTATTTTTAATTTCCCCAATGGGTTCACAAATAATATAAATGTTTAAAAATGCTGATACGAAAGAGAAGCTAAAAAATTCTAAGCGATGTAGTTTTTTAATCAAAAATTACTTGTAATTGAAGTATAAATTCCCAATTACCCAGATAATCAGGTTTCACTGTATTATATAATATTTGACCGGTCCCACAGTAAAATTTTTTTCCCATTTTAAAAGTTTTTCCAGCTCCGCCACCAAGAGGCACTTGCCATTGTTGGTTTCTTTCGGCTAACCAATTGGAAACTATTGAAGCATTACTTAATGCGAACCATCCCTGATTAAAATTGTAGTAAACGAAATACTGTAAGTTAAATAAGTTAACTTTATTCGCGCCGCTTCCACCAAGAGACCAATAATTTTGTATAACACCTCCGCCAGAAATTTTTTCACCCGTAAGATAAATTAGTGCCGATGGTCCCATACTAACTCTATTCGAACCCAGGATTGATTCTGTTCTTGTAGGCAGCTGAATTGCAGGTCCTACTCCCCAAACTACATTGCCCCTTTTCTTTACAGGACTAAAATAGCCATTGAACAGTATATTACCCAAACCCGTTGCTTCACCAGTGCTCTCTGATAATTTTGGAATGTGCTGAATAGGTATAATAGTATAAGTCATTAATCTGATATCTTCAGATATTCTAAATGGCCAAACAGGCTGAATACTGTAAGATTGAAAAGTGCCATCACCTGTATCAGGAATGAGTACAGCCTGACCATAAATACTTCTTAGCCCTTCAACAGGATTTTGTCTTTTTTTATTCATCTCTTCCACAGAAGAATCTTTTGTATCCTCCTGTGAAAAAGATAAAAATGAAATTAATAATAAAAAGATTGCTAAAGGTATTTTCATTTTGCTCAATTCTACTTTCCTTTTTTCAGTTGTGATGATTAATAAGTTCATTGTATTACAGATTCTTCAGGAAAATAAAATCTGGTACAAACAGAGAAAGTCTTTTAAGTATTATTTAAACCAATTTGGGCATTTATTTTTTATTAATCGATAAGTACTAAGAGTAGAAGCATGAAAAATGCAACTCTATCACTTAGTTGTTTTTGTTGTTTTAAAGCCTAAAAACAATTATTCAATAATTAGCCTACCATTGTATTTTTTCAGATATTCATCTATTGATTTTTTACTTTCGGGAACGTACGCACGAAGCAAAGCGGTGAATGGAGCCGGTGTGTTTAAATTATTTTTTTTGCCAGGCGTATTAAAATAAATGGTGTAAGTTCCGTCAGGATTTGGTGTTGCCGTTGTATTGGAAATAGCCGCTTCATCTTTGCCTAACCATCCATCTGCGGTATAAGTGGTAATCGACCAAAAACCACCTCTTTTCAAATCAATTTTTGGTGGCATAAAAGTTATGCTGGAAGGAATTGCTTTTCCATTTTCTACCTTCGAATCGTTTACCAAATCCAAGTAACCAGCATCTTCAAGAGGCAAACCGCCCCAGCCATAAGCTGTAGCGTACAAATGACCCTGCGGATCGGTATTAAATGGTGTTCCCATTATGTTTGAAGTGTTTTTTAAAAGGCTTTTTGATAAATCATCCAAAAGCGCCAAACGGATTGCTTCTGTTTGTTTTAGAGGAATAACAATATCTGGGGTTTTATAGGGATTGCTCGATTTTGCATTAATAGTTGACAATCGTTGTTTTTCCTGTAATTCTTTTAAACCGGCTTCGTCATTTGTTTTTTTACGAATCCTCATATTCAGATACACATGCGTACCGTAGGTTAAATGGGCAGGTGTAACGGTAAATGTTTCACCTGGATACAAGGTTTTGACTGTATAATTTTGCATATCCAAAATTTGAATCACATGATAAAAATCGCCTTTTGGCACCGAAATCGTAGCTCCTTGACTGGCATCTACTACCGCACTGGAATACACCACATCAAGATTTTCCCGAATTACCTGTTGTGTTTTCACATTACTGAGATCCGGTTTATGTGACCACTGGTTGACAGGTGCTGTCTTTAAACTTCTTAAAAAGTTAAAATCCCCTTCAGATACTTTATAAACATATTCGGCAGTATTAAAATCTGCTGGCGTATGCTGACCATTTTTTAAATGAGAGGGCGGTAAAGTATCATTTGCTGGTTTATCACTTGTAGTTTCAGTAGCAACGGTATCTTTTTTTTTCTGTTCACAACTCATAAAAGTTAATGCTGCCAAACTCATTGCACAAAATGTTTTGTTTGTTAATTTCATAATTTTCCTTTATTAAATTAATTCGTTTTTTTAATCAATGGCGGAGTCCAGGTACCTTTGTAAATGGCTTCTTTAGGGCCATAAGCTCTGATGTATAATGAGAATACACCACTTTTTGGAGAAGGCAGCCAGTTATTTTTTAATTTTCCTTTTGGAACATCTGGCTGTACATAAATGGTTAAACTACCATCGGAATTATAAACCAAATCTTTATTTTTGGTTCCTAATGAAAAACGATTAATTTCGTTGGGATAAAAGAAATGCTGTTCGTTATAAAGAGTTAAAGACCAGAATCCGTTTACGGGTGGTGTTTCTCCTTTTTTAAAAGTTACTTCATAGCTTTTTCCCCCAGTTAGTCGTCCTTTACTCGAATCAAAATCGTTTCCAAAATACATGGTTTCGAACGGAATATTAGAGAACATATTCCCTTTGGCAGTTGCGGTACGCTGGAAATAACCGTAACCGAACTCGGCAGCATTTTTTTGGGTACGCCAGCCATTACCAGCCTCAACACCATTATTTCTAAATTCGAACATCGGGTTGATAATTTCTTTTTCGGTCTCAACCGCAACATCTACTAAAGCTTTTTGTAATTCAGGATTGTCTTTTGCAGCATCCAAAACTTGTTTGATCCAGGCATACATTGCTTCTTCACCCGGAAGAGCAGGAACTTCTTCCATTACAACAGGCAATTGTTCGAAGAATTTTTCCGGAACTACCCAGGCCGTTTCTCCTTTACTTCCTGCATTTGGATCCGGAATTGTTTTGGTTTCTGTCCAGTTTATAGTTTGCATTTTACCCGTGAAATCGGTAGCAGGATATTGTACAATCTGATTGATTAGCTTCTGAATGTCTTTTTTATCTTGTGGAGTATCGTCCATAAAGACACGAGGGAAAATAGCCCCAATATTAGTTGGCGATTTGTAAACGGCTTCAACTCCTGCCGGTTTTTCCCCTTTCCAATCGGGACCTACGAACATGTAAAAACCGGGTTTGGTATTGTACATGCTTCCTACCGTTGCAAAAGAATTAGATCGCTGATCTACAATTTGATATACCCAAAAACGGTTTCCGAAATCTGGAATTTGAATAATAACCGCAGGATCTTTTTTAAAGTTCAAAAAACCAAGTCCATACACCACATCCTGGTTGGGACTGGTAATAAAACGTTGTTCTGGTGCAAGATAATCGTGCAACATAGTATTTTGATTACTTGGGGCAACAGGTAAAACTCCTCCCATATAGCCCCGATAAGGAGACTTACCCCCAATCTGAGCTTCACGATTGTGCATATTGACTAACGGCCATCCCCATATATAGGCCATTTTTCCAACAGCCTGTACATATTCTTTAGACAATGGCGCACCCGGTATTGGCGCTTTTACTTCAGAAGATTTTGTGGGTTGTAAAACTTGCCCTCCATGTTGGGCAAAAGTGTTTATAAATGCTATAAGAAACATCGGTAAAACGAATAATCTTTTCATAGTTTGAAATTTATGATTAATTAATATTTATCTGCAATATCATATTTACCTCCCGGCTAATTCTGTTCATATAAAAACAGCTCCCGAAGTACTTTACAAATGTTTTATAACTGATATCAGAGTTCAGTCAAACGGTAAATTCAAATTCTGTCAATTATTATTTGAATTATTATCTTTAACCCGTTGGGTGAAATTATTTTTTTTTTAATTCTATTGCATCAACTTAGATATAAATCTGTCTAAATCTTCTTTAATCTGTGTAAATCTGCGTGAAAAATTAATAATCCAAAAGTATTTCACGCAGATTTTAAAGGATTTTTGCAGATCAAATTAGATTTAATACTTGAATAAGCTATTTATTCTATTTCACCCAACGAGTTATCTTTAATTAAAATTCTTCATTTTATGTGATAATACTCCTGCGATTACTTCTTTTTCATGATGAACCAGCATTATTAAAAAGAACAAATTATTAGTGACTTTCCTTTAGTTGCTGATAAATAAAGACTATTATAAATTTCAAGATTACTTCTGTCATCTTTTGAAGTCTATATCAGAGAACAATTATTTATTTAAAAATTGATGATAAACTCAAAAATCAACAGGAAATTTCTTATCCTTTTAAACAAAATTAAAGAATATTAAATGGTAAGTTGTGTTTATTTTAGTTTCATCTTGTTTCATTTTATAATATGAAACAAGAAAAATGCATATTTGTAACATATAATGCGAACAGAAATAGTACGCAATTTTATAATAGCTCTTCAAATACACTAAAAAAATAAAAGCTGCATTTCAAAATAATGAAATACGGCTTTTATTTTTTTGATTTAGGCTTAGTTTAATTACTAATGGAGAAACTCCAATTAGAACAATATATTATATCCTGAGTCCTGGAATCATTACTATCAAAAACAACTATTTAACACATCCCGATAGTATTGTTATGGCCTTTTGTTTTATCAATTTACACTCCATTTTTCTGATTGAATAAACTAAAAGTCCACAATAAGTACGCTTACAGATTTTAAAAACCAAACTATTTTTTTAGAACTAAAGTTCCTGCATTTAATCCATTAGCTTTAGCGGATAAAATTACTTCTGCAGCATTTATATCTTTTTGGATAATAATCTGAGCGTATCCGTTAAAAAGTTTTCTTTTCCATTGTTCTGCCGGTGTAATCATCTGAATAATTCCCGGATCGGTGTTCATTACATCCCAGTCTTTTAATTTTTGCAAAGGCGGCGCAATGATCTGAATGGTGTTTGTTCCCTGCTTTAAAACATTAGCATTCAAAACATACTTTTGATTGTCTTCTGCGCTCTGAGTAATTTTATTTCCGTTAACAAAGACAACTGCATCAGTACCTATTTTTTTGTAAAAGAAATTAACGGTATTTGTGCTTAAATTGTTCTTTAATTCAAATTTCCCACGATACACATACGACGGAGCCTGATTTTTATAATCACGGTCTTTAAAGGCTTCTTTCCAGTTGTTATCATCCGAAGGGATTTGGTTTGAATGATTCGACGAAGCTAATTTCTTTTCTTCAAAATCTGTAATCGAAATAAGCTCTATATGATCTGTGAACTGATCATTTTCTAAAGAAGTCGGATTACCGTTTCCGACACCCAAAATCTTCCCTCCTTTTACAGAAAATGTAATTTCATCATTGGAAGTTGGTACATGTAATCCTTTTTTGTCCGTGGTTTCAACAGTTACCACCACAACATTTGCATCAGGCTGATTTTCTTTATCTGCTGAAAGTTTTATATTTTTAGGAACATCAGTCGTTTTTTGAATTTCAGAAAGTATTCTTTTACCGTTTTTGTATCCAATCGCTTCAAGTGTTCCTGGTGTATATTTTACTTTCCATTCTAAATGGCTGTTTTGCTGCATTTTCTTTTTACCAAGACTCTTTTTATTCAGGAAAAGTTCGACTTCATCACAATTTGAATGTACCCAAACATCCATTTCCCTGCCCTCCATTCCACTCCAGTTCCAGTGTGGCATAATATGAAAAACCGGTTCTTTTCCCCACCAGGATTTCAGGTAAAACACATTATCTTTCGGGAAACCGCAAACATCCATCATTCCAAAATAAGAGGTAACCGACGGCCATCCATAAGGCGTTGGCTCACCCCTGTAATCAAAACCTGTCCAGATAAACATTCCGGCTAAATACGGTCTTTCGGCATAAAACTTCCATCCTTCTTCGATGCTGTAAAATGATGGTCGCGGTTTTTTGTCGTAAGCGCTTTTAAAATGTCTGGCTTCGTCATCAAAATAAATACCGCGGGTTGCAAACGTTGAACCTTCTTCAGTTCCCATTCCGGGCTGTTGTTTAAATTCATTTCGGTGTGCATCAATATCTCCGTTTCCCAGATAGTTATAGCCCATAATTTCAACCACAGACGATATTCCGCTTTTAAAACCACTGCTTATTCCAACCGTAACCGGTCTTGTAGGATCGATACTTTTTGTTAGTCCCTGCATGACATTCGTAATACGCTCACCAATAATACCGCCTTCAATATTCCATTCTTCATTTCCAACCGACCAGCAAAAGACACTCGGATGATTGCGGTCGCGTTCTATCATTCGTTTTAAATCGTTCAGATGATAATCATTGATTCCCATTAAGCGGGTTTCGTCAATAACCAGCATACCGAGTTTATCGCAGGCATCAAGTAATTCGGGTGTTGGCGGGTGATGCGAACAGCGATAGGCATTCGAACCCATTTCTTTCAGCTTTTTGATTCGGTAATATTGGAGTTCATCCGGCAAAGCTGTTCCAATTCCGGCATGATCCTGATGATTGTTGGTTCCTTTGAGTTTTAAAGATTTTCCGTTAAGGAAAAAACCTTTCTCTGAATCGAAGCGAATCGTTCTGATTCCGAAAGAAGTTTCATAACGGTCAATTGTCTTTCCTTCCTGTTTGATTTCAGTAATCAAACGATATAAATTCGGGTTTTCAATATCCCATAATAACGGGTTGCTTACCGCTAATTTTGAACTGTAAATTGATGTTTTATAAAAATCAGGAGCGGCTGCTTTTTGGGAAACTGATGCAATTTGCTTTCCGGATGCATCCAAAATATGCTGAACAACTTCTATTTGACCTGTATAATTCCCTTTATTCTGAACATAAACTTCAGCGGTAACTTCAGCACTATTCTCTTTCATTTCAGACGTTACATAGGTTCCGTTTGCAATTACGTGAATTGGGTTTGTTTTTTTCAGGTACACATGCCTGTAAATTCCGGCTCCTTCATAAAACCAGCCTTCTTCCATAGAGGCATCTGCACGCACTACAATCGTATTTTCTCCCCCATAATTTACATAAGCGGTAACATCGTATTCAAATCCGTTATAGCCGCTCTCTTCTGTTCCGAGGTAATATCCATTAAAAAACACTTTAGAATTTCGAAAAACACCATCAAATTTTACAGAGATAATTCTCCCCTTATCACTTTCCGGAATAGTGATTTTTTTTCGGTACCAGCCGATGCTTTTTTCAGGAAAACCCTTTCCTGCTGTTTTAAATCCGTGGCTGAAACTGCCTTTTTCACTAAATGCCTGTTCCACTGCCCAGTCGTGCGGAAGATCTAATTTTCGCCAGGCACGATCATCAAATTTTTGGGCTGCAGGTCCGTCTCCGAATCCGGTTTTAGTTAAATAGGAAAAATAACCTGTTGCGTGATTGAAATCTTTCTGAGTATCATATAAATGTCCGAATGAAAAACGCCAGTCTTTATCAATTAAAATCAAATCTCTCTCAGCCTGCTTTTGTGCTGAAATACAAAAAGATACAAAAAAAATAAAACACAAGAAAAATCGGTTAAGAGCAATAGATTTCATAAATAATTCCGGTTGGTTTGATGGTCGTGTAAAGTTTATAAATATACCCTTTTAAAAGCGCCGGAATTAATAGTATTTTATCAAAGTGTAATGAATTTCGATAATCGAAAACTGTTATATAAAATTACATTAACCTCTTGAGCTAAATTGATTTAAAAAAATGATTTGATTATAAAAGCATAAAATCGGGAGTAAAACATGATTTATAACTTAAGGAATTGATGTCATCCAGAGCGGAGTCGAAGGCTTTTGAATACGAAAGGGCTTCGACTCCGCTCAGCCTGACACACATTTTTAATTTCGCCCAAAGGTCAAGTTATTTTCTAACCAATGAAACATCATCAACCTGACAAGAGGCATTTGCTGCGCCATCAGAAAGGAAACCGATTTCAACTTTGCCATTCCTGACCGGAATATTTTTTATAAAAATTGTTTTCCAGGATGCATTTTCATCTTTAAAATTATATTTAAGTTTTTTGCCGTTGCTCAAAGCATACATTTCTAAGTTTTTAAAACCTTTGGTATTCTTAACTTTAGCTGTAAGCGTGTACAATCCGTCTTCTAATTTCACGTAAGGTGATGAAGTAATGTTTTGAAAAGTTTTTCGTTTAAAATTAATTTTGTCGGTAATATTTAAACTTTTTTCGCCTATAACAATCTTTCTGTCATTTTCAGTATTAAAATAATTGATTACCGGAGAAGTTAAAGTATCTAAACTAATTTTATTTCCTTCAATAACCTCATTAGTCCAGCCAGTCAATTCTGTTTGAACAGGCTTTACAGGACTTGGAATGTGTCTTCGATCCGCTTCAAAACTGCCGTTTTTGACATAATTATTATCTTTAGCTACTTCCCATTCGCCTGTTTTAGCATTAATATTCCATGAGCTAAGAGAATTAAAATATGGCTCTTTCCCATTAAAAGACATTGGACACCATTGATTATAGCCTAGCCCGTTGCCTGCAAAATTTGACCAACGGTCACCACAATACATAATGGTTTCCTGCTTGGAGCCTTTGACAGAAAAGAAAAAACCGGTTTGAGAAACATGGGCAAAATCATCTGACGAACCGTTTGTTATCAGCATTTCATTTGTAGGCACATAAGGTCCCCTGATATCATCAGCAACTAAATAATAGGCAAACGAAGCATCCCAGCCATATATATTAGACGCATACATATAATATTTATTTTGGTACTTGAACATGCAGTTTCCTTCACGGCTTTCTCCTTTAAAAATCTGGGTGCAGTCTAAAAGATTTACTTTACCGTCTTTAATACCAATTTCAGAAACATAAATTTTGTTTCTTCCCTTTCCGTAAGAATAAATTAAGTATGACTTACCGGTATCCTCATCAGTAAATACGGTCTGATCACCAGTATTGCTGGTTCCGATCATTTTTTCCATGTTTATTTTCTGATGCCAGACAAATCTTCCTGTTGGGGAATCTGCGAGCATTATCAACACTTCATTTTCATGCTGAACAAACATAGCATATTTGTTCATTTCTTTAATGAAGGCGACACCCAAACGACCAACCCAGGTCCTGCCGGATTTATTCACATCATCTTTAGTAACAACATCCCCTTCAAACGTCCAGTTTACCAAATCAGTTGAACTGTAACAGGTAACCGATTTAAAAGTGGCATTCGGAAGCGTAATATAGGGAGCATTCCTGTAAATGTCCGCTTCTTCATACTGGACACCGTACCAGTAATATTTTTGTACTCCTGCAACGGGTTTAGAAAATTTAAAAACACCTCCACCCTGACTGTTTAGTGGCTGTCCCTCTTTGGTATTCCAGAAAACATCATTTTTAATATTGCTTTTTTGTGCATTCACATTTATAATTATGCTTAAAGCCAAAATAGTCATCATTAAAACAAAGGGTGTTTTTTTAATTATCATGTTTTATTTTTTAGATTAAATGCCTTATTTATGAATAAGTCAAATAATTACATTTTGAACAATAGATTTAAAATTGTTTAAATGTAATTAAAACATGTTATTAAACTATCCTGTCTAAAAAATCAAAACTTAAAATATTCCTGTCCTGTATCGTGTACAATACGGATGTATTCAATTTCGCCTTCGGTCTGCAATATAGCGCTCTTATCTTGATTAAAAACTTTACAAAAGGAGCTGAAGGATATTGCTTTGTTACGAAAATCCGCTTCCATATAATTTTTTCTTTTTCTTTTGCTTTGTTTTCACCAAACTGGCAAACCTAATAGTAAAATACAGATTTTCATAGTGTTTAATTTATTGCTCCTGCCAAAAATCAACATCTGGCTTACTTAATGGCTCTTTGCCTTTTTCCCATTTAGGAAATATAAAATCTTTTGGTAATATATATTCCGGGGATAGTTGCTTTTCTATTTTGTAATCATACCTTCCAAGTTTAAAGACCATAATTTTTTTTTCTACATTTTTACCATTTAATGATAATGTACCAAATACAGCATCTTTATGTTCATCTTTTTCAATACGTATAAGTAATCTTTTAAAAATTCCTGATTTTAAAAGATTTTCTAAATTTTGGGGCAAAATTATTTTACCACTATACCATTGTCTGTTTTTATAGTTTTTTTCATAAGTATACCAGCTAATATCTAATTGAACAGGAGATTTCTGCTTTTTTTCTACAATATTTTTTGTTCTTATTTCTTTTTCACCCCAAGGAACAAATGAATCAGATTCTCTAATGAAAACCAAGAGCCATCTTTTGCATTAAATGTCAAATGATAACCATAAGATTCTTCTCTACTGCTAAACCCAATATCATAGTTATACTCTTTTTCACCTGTTTCCCAAACTTTATAGGGAACTCCATGAAAATTAATGTACTTTAAAATATCTTTGGCTTCCTGACCTATAGATGACCATAATGTTACAGTATGAGGATCATATCGTCCATCTTGACTTATTTTTTTAGCTTTGAATTTTACAATTTCTGTATTTATCCCACTTGCCTGCATCCAAATTGTCACATTTCCACCAGGTGCCATCCCTGCTACCAAAACTGCATAATCTTCCTTTCTTCCACTAAATGGATCTATAATCCCTTTGCTGAATAATTGAAGCATCTTCTTTCTAGGCAATTTAAAACCTCCTTCGTAATTTATTAAATCAAAACCACAACGCCATTTTACAAAAACACTATCGGGAACTGGTTTAAATTTAGCTCCTCCTGTATAGCCTCCACTTGTTATTCCCCAACCTTGAGCTGACGCTATGTTTGCAGAAGCACCACCAATCCCTTTCCCTTGATATAAATATTCTACAAATGGAGCTCCATAAGTATAATTCTTTGGTGCAGAAATTCCAGCATCCCAATTAAACTTATCTTGGTCTCTTGCTTTATCTTTTGGCGACTGACAGCTTGTTGATAAAAACTAATATTAAAAAAATAAAATTAAAGATTCTCATAAATTTTTCTTTATTGCTCCTGCCAATAATCAATATCCGGCTTACCTAATGGTTCTTTGCCTTTTTCCCATTTTGGAAACACAAAACCTTTTGGAATAGAATATTTTGAAACTAAAAATTTTCTGCTAATCGTATCAAATTTCGCAGCACGAAAACGCATAATTTCTTCTTGTTTATTTAGTCCGGAAATCCAAATGTGACCAAATAAATAAGGCAAATCTTTCTCTTCTTTTTCTAATCCAATAACAATACGATTGTAATGTTCTACACTCCCTGTTTGAGGATTTATATATGGTTTATTAAAAAGTTCTTCAAAATTATTAGGTAAAACGATGTCTGCTTCACACCATTGTTTATTATCCTTACTTCTTTGAACGAATATATGAACCGGAAATTTATTTTTATATTCTTTACTATTATCACGAGCATCAAATTTTTTCTTCCATTCTAATGTCGCAAAACTAGTTTTGTCAGAATTACTGGAAATCAAAGATCCATCTTTCGAATATCCAGTTATCCTCCTATTATAATTGATTAATTCATTCTTATTAGTGAAAACAATATCATAATTGTATTCTTTTTCACCAGTCTCCCAAACTTTATAGGGAACACCATGAAAATACTGATATATATTTGTCTCTGAATTAATGAATTCTTTTGATTTATAAAGTTCATCCATAATTTTCTGCTGCTCCTTGCTTCCTTCATTATAAACTCCTTTATTTTCAGCCTTAAATCTAATAATTTCAGTTATTATAGGCCCGGATTTCATCCATATTGTAACATTACCTCCGGGTGCTGTACCTGCAACCAAAGTGGAATATTCTTCATTTTGACCAGTATAAGGATCCTTGGTTCCTTTATTGAACAATAGTAACATTTTTTTTCTTGGCAATCTAAACCCTCCTTTATACAGAAGGTGATCAACACCACATTTCCAGAGTACAAAAACGCTATCAGGCACTGGTTTAAAAACATCCCCTCCGGTGAAACCACCACTTGTGATTCCCCACCCATTTCCTGCACTTGTGGAAGCTCCTGCAACACTTTTACCCTGATATAAAAACTCTACAAAAGGAGCAGAAGGATAATGTTTTGGTGCCGAAATCCCCGCATTCCATCTAAATTTTCCTTCCCCTTTTGCTTTTTCTTTTGGAGATTGGCAACTCATCAATAAGCCTAACAGCAAAAAAATAAAATTAACGATTCTCATAAATTTTTCTTTTATAATTTATATTACCATTTTCATCTTTTGAATAGGCTACAGGATGGTTTATAAAGCCGTAATTACCTAATAAATAATGATCCCCGGTTTTAGAGTAGAGTGCATCTAAACCACCATAATGCGCTGATAAATGCACATACTTATTGCAAATATGACTATACATTTCGGTAGGAAGATTATAAACCTCATTAGCTTGTTTTTTTGCTATTTCTAACATCCTTTTTAAATAATCTTTCAATATGGTATCATTTTCCGGAATTTCATGTTCAAAAGTTTTAGGTATCGTTTTACCATTTTTTTCTGCTTGTTTATAATCTTCATAAAACGGAACACCATTATCAATTGCTTTTTCAAGCATTACATACATAGGCACTAAACTGTATTTATTTGAAATTACCCGCTCATCGGTTATCATATAATGGTCTGATATTTTTCTTTCACTCAGCATATGTTTTTTAGTCGGATCGTACATCCATTCTTTTGGAGATACGTAATCGCCTGGTCTTTGTACCTCATTGCTTTCTATTACCGGAAATCCATCATATAGCAGAGGTTCAGCTCTTACCTCCTGATAATGATCGTAAGTATTAACGATATTAATTTCTTCTTTATCCTTAGAAAAATAGCGGCTTGTGTAAAATTCCTTTACTTTTTGTTTTTCTTTTAAGATGGTGTCATCATTAACAGGGACATCAAAATAATCCACCACTGCTTTATATTTATCAAGGTTTGCATAACCGCCCCCAATATCAGAATGAGCACCTAGCATGTATAATGTATAACCTGCATCTGTAGGAGTGAGTGCAAAATTTTCTCTCCACTCATTTTGAGCCACAATATGAAATACTTTTTTTATACCCAAACCTGTCAGGCTCGTTTTGATAGTTTGTAGCATCGCCTGTCCCACACTTGTTACAATACCAATTCCGGGAATAACTGAAAGTTTATAACCTAAATTATCCCTGATGATCATATCTCCTACAACTGTATCAAAAACGCCTAAAAACCGAATCTCAATATCGTATGTTTTTCCTGCTGGTTGATATCCTGCATCTTTTAGTTTCTGTCCCAGCAAACCGCCTGCATGGTTTCTTAAGATTATTTTTCCCGAAGGCATTGGATACTTATCATAAGGGTCATTGACCATTTCGTTTTCATAAACTTCTTTTTTCTTCACTTCATTACAAAAATGTCTGGCAGCTGCTGCGCCCCGGCTAAAACCAAAAACATCAAAAACAATTTTATTAATTTTTTTATTTTTTGGAACAGTTACAAATTGCTCGGCAATCATAGTTTCAATACCTTCTTCTACACGTCCAATTATTCCCCAGTCATGACGTCCGAATGCTGAACCTAAAATATCATCTTCTTCATCTTTTTTGGTGCCTATCCCTTCTACATATTGTTTCAGGATGTAATGTACTCCATATTCGGGATGATGTTCATTATCTCTATAATCTTCAATCTTAACCTCTTTATACAAATCAAAAAGTTTTGCAACATTAGAATAAGGATTCCAGTAGCTGTCTCTATCTGTAACTTTTACTTTTACATTAACTTCTTCATTATTTTTATTCTTAACCGTTTTTACAAATTTAAAACTGGAGGGAATGGTATCTGCCTTATAAAACTTGTCACTGGAATCGACCTTAGAATAATATGTTTTTTCTGAGTTGTATCTATTGTTTCCTGTACCGTCAAAAAACATACCTATGTAAACATTTACAGAGTCATTATTTTCGACATAATTTATCGTTAATTTCTCTGGATTTACGCCTAATTTAACTCCTTCCTGATCTCCAACTGTTTTTATTTTTTTTCCATTTGTGGTAATGTTTCCGTTAGAATAAAAAGTAATTTTTCCATCAGAAGTGATTTGCGATTTACCTCCTACATTTCTCTGTTTCATATTAATAAAAATTACTAGGTTCTGAACTATTCTGAATGATCTGTTTTTGGGAATGCTTTGTAAATTCCTCTACAGAGGAAATAACTACATCTTTATCACCATTAAATATAAGTTCCTTGGCTGTATGAGATTCTAAATTACCTTCTACTCTTTCTATAAAATTGCCTGTAATCATACTATTTTTATTTCCTGCAACTATTTCTGTTTTCATACCTCCAATAGTTTCAATGAAATCTACTCCTATATTATCCGTTTTATTTACCCCAACCGATGTAGAAAAGTTATTAGAAACATTAATATCCATATCGGTGCAATTAAAAGAAATTTTGTTTGGCGCATTGACATCTATATTTCCCTGACCATCCATTTTCCAAGTGTTACCGCTCGGGTCTTCAATCAAAATACTTCCATCGCCGTCGTTCAAAATAAACTTGATTCCTGAACGGGTATGAATCGCCTTAACATTATTTTGACCATCCGCATAACCGCTGGTAGCGCTTCCATTATATTGTGTTCCTAAAACATACGGATTCTGCGCATTGCTTCCTTCAAATCCTACCAAAACCTCTTCATCGATTTCGGGAATAAAGTAAAATCCTTTTCCTGAGCCTGAGTGTGGCTGTATCATTCTAATCCATTCGCTTGAATGGTTTCCGACTCCCCAGTTAAACTCTACTTTTACACGTCCCAATCCTTCAGGATCGTTGTTGTCTTTTACTTTGGCTGGCTGTGTTTCTGCTTTCGCAAATGCGTTTACGTTTGTATAATGTGGTGCTGCAACATCAGCCGGGATGGCTTTGAAATGACAGGTGTAATTTCCGTGAACCTCTGAGCGGTGTTGGGATTCAATAACGATAAGTTCATGCTCAACGGTTTGGTTTACGATACTGAAAACCTGTCCAAGTCCTAACGGAAAATAAGAAGTACCGCTGTAATATACGCTATTGGCATCACTTCCTGCGGTTTGCAGTCTGACCATTTCTTCAATTTCTTCATTGCTTTGGGCATTGGTTGTGAAAGCTCCATTGTTCAGGTCGTTTTGTGCAACCGTTCCCTGATTGTGTCCTATAACTGCTGAAAAGCTGTCTTTGCTGCCTCCTGCAGTTCTGGCTGAAGCATTACGAATACTGGATGCTCCATTGTAATCATAACCTCCTAAAGAAATCTTATGCGAAGCCATATTCGCCTGTATTTTAAAACTATGCAGCGAAGAACCGTTGATGAGTTTTATGTTACTGGTTTTGGTCTGTCCGAACTGCATTCGCATTCCGTCAAAATAAAACCATTGCCCATAGCGTTTGGCCAATCGTTTTAAGAAATCAAAATTGGTCTCATTGTACTGGGCCATGTAGTTGAACTCCTGAAGATAGGTGGATTTTATAGCATCTCTTTCATAGAATTCTCCCGGACCTTCTGCTAAAATATCCAGTACAATATCATTCATACCTCTTTGCTGGTAGGTTCTTGATTTTTTCATATCATCCAGAACGATAGTATGGCTAATACCTTTGACATGTAATCCTTCGGCGCTGCCGTGAAGATCTATAGAAGAAAGTTCTGTAATGATTCCTTTGCTCATCAAACGGATTCCCGTAAGGCTTTTAAAGGTAAAGATGACTTCATCTCCGAGATAGGTTCTGATTGCCTTTGCCTGATCTGCCGGATTGATGATCGCCTTGCCGGTATATTGCCATACAAACGAAAAATGATGGTGATCTGCCATCTTTTGTGACAGTTCTAAATTATGATAAACTACGTTTTGGTAAAACTTCCTATGCTGATGTGTACCTGATCTGAAAAATGTGCCATAAGTAATTTGCTGAAATATTAAGTAAGAATTTTTTTTCAAAAATAAGACTTAAAATTAATTACCCAAATAAATCCTACAATAATTTACTTCTATTTTCCACATAAAAAATACACTCCGAATCATTTAATAATCTTCTGATATAAGTGCATAAAAAAAGTTGCCAGAACAAAATCCTGACAACCTCTAATTTATTTATAGTAAAATATTACAGTGACCGAATAATCCCTTCTTCCAGTCCTCTTAATTCAGCTAAACCTCTTAATCTTCCAATTGCTGAATAACCCGGATTATTTACTTTTCCTAAATCATCCAGCATTTGGTGACCGTGATCGGGACGAAACGGAATTGAAATGTCATGTTCCTTTTGAATCAGTAATAATTCTTTAACGACTGCGTACATATCTACATTTCCGTCTAAATGATCTGCTTCGAAAAAATTGCCTTCTTCATCCCTGCGTACATTTCGCAAGTGAATAAAATGTATTTTGTCACCTAAAGCTTTTGCTATTTCAGGTAAATCATTCTTTTCTGATGCTCCAAGAGAACCTGTACAGAAACAGATTCCGTTTGATTTATAAGGTGCTTTTGAAAGAATAAAATCATAATCTTCCATTGAATTTACGATACGAGGCAATCCTAAAATATCAAAAGGAGGATCATCCGGATGAATGGCCAGTTTTACACCGCATTCGTCTGCAACAGGGCAAATTTCATTCAGGAAGTAACTTAAATTTTCTCTTAAGGCTGCTCTGTCAATATTATTATAAGGCTTTAATTTGGCCTGCATATCAGCAACAGTCATCTTTTTCTCTCCCGGAATTCCAAACATCACCACATCTGCTAAATCCTGTAAATCCTGAGCTGACATATCAGCATGTTTAGTTTTTGCTTTAGCTACAATATTTTCAGGAAAAGAATCTGAAGCATTTTCTCTTTCTAAAATATAAATATCAAAAATGGCTAAATCTACCCAGTTAAAATACAAAGCCTCAGAACCGTCAGGCATTAGGTAATCCAATTGAGTTCGTGTCCAGTCATTAACCGGCATAAAATTGTAAGTAATAATTTTGATTCCGCAGGCTGCAACGTTGCGGATACTTTCTTTGTACTTTTCGATATAAAGCTGATAATCGCCGGTTTTTGTTTTAATGTCTTCGTGAACCGTAATACTTTCAACCACATCCCATGTCAGGCCGTATGCTTCAACTTCGGCTTTTCTCTTATTAATTTCTTCAACTGTCCATACATCTCCGTGAGGAACGTGGTGCAGGGCTGTTACAATTCCGGTAGCACCGGTTTGTTTGATATGCTGTAAACTTACCGGATCATTAGGACCGAACCATCTCCAGGTTTGTATCATTCTGTTCATACTTTTCTTTTCTTAAAATTATACACCACTAAAGATTGTAAAACCACCGTCTATAGTCACTTTTGAACCTGTAGCAAATTTTGAAGCATCGCTAAGTAACCAAACCAAAGCTCCAATTAATTCGTCCGGATTTCCAAAACGTTTGTAAGGTGTATTTGCAATAATTAAATTTCCTCTTTCGGTTAAACTTCCATCAGGATTTGTCAATAACGTACGGTTTTGTTCTGTTAAGAAAAATCCCGGAACGATTGAGTTCATTCTGATTTTATCGCCGTATCGTTTTGCCATTTCAACAGAAAACCATTTGGTGTAAGAATCAATAGCTGATTTTGCCAGACTGTATCCTAAAACTTTTGTTATCGCCTGTTCTGTTGCTACAGAAGATATATTTACGATGCTTCCTACGCCCTCATTGTTTTTGATTACTTCGCCAAAAACCTGAGTTGGTAAAAGTGTTCCGAATAAATTAAGGTTCATTACTTTTTGCAAAGCATCCATGTTTAGTTTAAAAATATCCTGATCGGACTGAATTACTGCTTCCGGCATATTTCCTCCGGCAGCATTTACCAAACCATCAATTTTTCCGTATTTTGAAAGCACAAGGTCACGCGCTTTTATCAAATCACTTTCAATAGTTACATCAGCAATCAAAGCGATTGCCTCTCCTCCGTTTTTGATAATTGATTCTGTTCTTTCATTTGCAACTTTTTCGTTTCTCCCCAAAACACCTACAATTCCGCCTGCAGCCGCGATACCATTAACAAAAGCTTCTCCCAATACTCCGGTCGCTCCTGTAACGATTATTACTTTACCGTTTAATTCAAAATCTGTCTTCAATTTTTTATATTTTAGTTTTAATCCAACAAAAATACAATTAATCCTCTTGCGCCGTGTGCGCCCAACACTAAAGATTGCTCGATATCAGCTGTTTTTGAAGGTCCTGCAATAAAAGTGGCAAAACCATACTCTAAATTCCCAATTCTTTCGTAAGCCTGGTGCATTGTTGCCAATATTTCACTTTTTTTTACAATAATTGCTAAATATTGCGCAATAAAAGGTGCTACGCGTTGTCCTAAAATATCATCAGTTACGTAAAGTGCACTATTTTCGGCAACACCAAAATGAGCGTTCACAATAACAAGCTCCACATTTTGAAGTGTATGCGGATCATCTTTTTTCCAGTCCAGTGATGCGACTTCAGAAAGTTCCGGAATAGTCGTAATGATCCTTCTGTCAAGGGAATAATTATTTCTGATAAAATCTAAAATTGCATTATAATCAGCAACTTCAACGCTTTCTCCGCCAATACCTTTCAAAACGGTTTTATAGGTTTCTAAAACATTAGGATTTTCAGAGCTTATAAGATTTAAATCAGGTAAGTCTGTTACAGAATCAGGTTGATTTTGTTTTATTCTTTGTAAAATTTCGGCTTTACTACTCATTATTCTTCGCTTTAGATTCACGTGAATTTTTCTTGTACCATTCTCTAAAAGATTCCTCAGGAACATCAGGCATTTCACGTTGATCGTACCATTTGTTCATCTTATTATTAACCATTCCGGGAATATTTTTCATCACAAACCTTCCTGACTTTCCGGCTAAATTAAATACGGTAGGATTTGCCAAAACCGTTGCCATTGTTTTCATCGCTACTGTTTTTGCAGTTGGCGTATGTCCTTCTTTAACCAATACCTGACGCCATTTGTATAGCTGATCATGGATATCAATCTTTACAGGACAAACATTCGTACATGAACCACAAAGTGTACTGGCAAAAGGCAGATCAGCATTTTTGCTCATATCTAAATTTGGTGCCAAAATAGAACCAATTGGCCCGGCTACTGCATTATGATAACTATGCCCTCCACTTCGTCTGTAAACAGGGCATGTATTCATACAGGCACCACAACGGATACATTTTAACGAGTTTCTAAATTCTTCCCTGCCTAATTGTTTGCTTCTGCCGTTATCCACAATAACAATGTGCATTTCCTGACCTTCTCTAGGCTTTTTAAAATGACTTGAGAAAGTAGTTATTGGCTGTCCGGTAGCACTTCTGGCCAACAATCTTAAGAAAACACCCAGATGTTTACGCTGCGGAACGAGTTTTTCGAATCCCATACATGCAATGTGTACATCTGCGAGATGCGCACCCATATCTGCATTTCCTTCATTTGTACATACTACGAATTCTCCGGTTTCAGCAACGGCAAAATTTACTCCGGTTAAAGCTACTTTCCGGGTTAAGAAAGTATTTCTTAAACTTTGGCGAGCCGATTCAGTTAAATATTGAGGATTAAAATTTCCTTTTTCAGTACCTAAATGTTCGTGGAAAGTTTCACTTACATCTTCTTTTTTAAGGTGAATAGCCGGTAAAACAATATGGCTTGGCGGTTCTTTACGAAGCTGTACAATGTACTCCCCCAAATCAGAATCGATAACTTCAATTCCTTTTTCTGCGAGATAATCGTTTAAATGGCATTCTTCAGTAAGCATTGATTTTGACTTTACCATTTGCTTTACATCATGTTTCGCCATTATCGAATGAACGATTTCATTATGCTCCTTCGCATCGGCTGCCCAGTGAACAGTAATTCCGTTCTTTTGAGCATTTTTCTCAAATTCGATTAAATAATCATGAATGTTTGAGAGCACATTATGCTTAATTTGTGAAGCCGTTTCCCTAAGCAATTCCCAATCCGGAATTTGGTGTGCGGACCTGTCACGTTTTTCACGAACAAACCAAAGTGTTTCATCATGCCAGTTTACCCGTTCAACATCCTTGTTGAAACGAGTGGCGGCTTCGCTATGTGGTATTGTTTTTTCTGAAGACATTTTAAATGATTTTTGACAATAATCAATTAGTGATTAGTAAATGTTATTAGTAATTAGCTTTAAAAAAACTTAAACACATAACTAAAGTGCTCATTATTATAATTTTATTTTTAAATCAACAGACTGATCACTCTTCACTAATTACTATTGACTCAATTTATTTTCTATGAATTTAATATTTCAGCAATATGAATCGTTTTTATATGGCTTTTTTGTCTTTTCAGAATTCCTTCTAAGTGCATGAGGCAGGACATATCACCACCTGTAATATATTCAACATCATGTTTTTCATGATCTTTGATTCGGTCCTGACCCATTTTTACAGAAACCGCTTCTTCCGTTACACAAAAAGTACCTCCAAAACCACAACATTCGTCTTTTCTGCTTAAAGAAACTAAATCCAGACCTTTAATATTGTTCAGTAATTGTTCAGGTTTAG
Organism: Flavobacterium fluviatile; assembly: GCF_010645065.1. Classification (GTDB taxonomy): domain Bacteria; phylum Bacteroidota; class Bacteroidia; order Flavobacteriales; family Flavobacteriaceae; genus Flavobacterium; species Flavobacterium fluviatile. The sequence goes on from NZ_JAADZW010000001.1 coordinate 566,450, forward strand.
AGAAATATGGAGCATTCAATTCTGTCATCTGCGAAAGCTTAAGTCCGCGTTGTCCATGACAGCTTTGATGTATCCCTACTTTGTGCGGAAAATTTCCTTCGATGTGATCTACTTTAAGTACATCAGTAATAAATTCAGTTAATTCAAAAACTTTTTTGCGCATTTCTGCAGCCAGTTCTTCCTGTTTTTCATCATGCAAATGATCCTTAACATGTAAAACACAACTTCCTGAAGGACAAACGATATAATCAAATTCTGAAAAATTAGCTATAAAGTTTGCATCACAGCCTTTGGTTAAATGCGCATAACCACTGTTAGCCATTGGCTGACCGCAGCAAGTCTGTTTCATCGGAAAACGGACATCGCATCCCAGTTTCATTAATAGCTCATAAGTTGCAATTCCTACTTTAGGATAAAATTGGTCGACGTAGCAGGGTATGAATAATCCAATTTTCATATTCTTGGTAATTATAATTTTTTCACGCAGATTTTTAAAAGGATTTGAGCTGATTTACACATATTATTTTAAAATTAATTTGCTATAATTTGCAGAATCAGTGTCAAAAAAATCTATATTTTTCTTCGGTAATCTTTTTTTACGCAGTTTATTTTAAAATTAAATCTGCTTGATCTGCAAAATCTGCGAGAAATAAAAAACTCCCGCAGATTTTGCAGATTTAGGAGATTTTTTTTCTAATCCTTTAATTTACTAATTTATCTTAATGTTTATAAAACTTCAGATCAATCAAATCGTTCTGTATCGGTTTAGGATTCCAGTTTTGGTGAATTGCCAATGCTGCTCCCAAAGCACTTGCCTGTGCCATTGAAGCCGCATAAACTTCTACATCCGGGAAAGCTTCGGCAAGTAAATTCATAAAAATAGAGTTCTTACTAAATCCACCATCCACAAAAATTTTCTTTACAGGGCTGTTATGAATCACTAAATTAGTTGAAAAAACTTGTTGTTCAACTAGATCCAGCATTAATTGATGGTAAGCGATTTCGTATGATTTGAAAGCGGAAAGGTCTCTCTTTTGAAAAGGACATTCATTTAAAATATCAAAATCATACTTTTTTGGATAAACAATTTGAAAATTCACTGCTCTTAAATTCGATACAATTTTTTTGTCAAAATAGACATTTTTAAAAGTATCAAATGGCACGTTGAAATGCTCTGCCAGTCTTTTTGCCTGTATTTCATGCTCATTACCAGAAAACAAACGGGCTGCCTTTACAGGTTTTTCCGTGTATTGCATGTAACACAAACAGTCATTTTTAAGTTCTTCAAACGTTAAAGGTTTATTGTTAAAAGGATTCAGTGAAATACTCCATGTTCCTGTTGACAACAAAACAAAAGGTTCAGTAAAATTTATTGTATAAGGAATTATGGCCGATGAACTGTCATGCAAACCAATTCCGACAGCCAGGTCATTTTCTTTTTTTATGACATCTTTACCATAATGAAGTGGCGCCAGTTTTTCTCTTATACCTTCACTTTTAAGCCATTTGTGATACTTCATCTTTTTAAAATTCCAAAGATTTGTATGACAACCAATGCTTGTAATGTCAGTATAAGCTTCACCGGTTAACAGAAAACTCAGGTATTGGGGCAAATGGAGGCAATATTTTACTTTTTCAAACAATTCCGGCCTCTCTTCTTTTAACCTGTAAATCTGCATTCCGGAATTCAGGCTTCCTAAAACAGGAGAAGCTGTTTTTACTGCAAAAACCTCTTCTCCTCTGTATTTTTTATAAAAACCATTTTTCAGTTCTTCCGGATAATCTTTTAAATAATTGTATAAAGGGGTCAATGAATTTCCCTCTTCATCAATATAAACAAAACTAGCTCCATAAGTACTGAAATTAATCGCTTTAAGAACATAATTGTTTAGTTCTTTTATTTCTGATAATCGTTCGAGAATCCACTCTTTCAGTACATCAATATTTTCGCAGGGAAAACCGTCTTCATCAACGGTTTCTTCCAGATTTACTGATTTTTCCCAAACGATTTTATAATTTTCATCAAATAAAAATACCTTTTTGTTGGTTTTACCAATATCAAAAATTGCAACTACATTCATTTGTTTTAGTTCTGAGTTTTGAGTTATAAATTATGAGTTAATTTCTATTCGAAAAAATCGTGATTATTAAGCAAAGTCTTTTTGTTTTTAAACTTATAACTCATAATTCATACCTTATAATTATTACAATCCTGTCGCTACGGTTTTTAATCCTCTTTCGCCAATTAGATTTCCTCTAACGTCAAGACTGCGGTACAATTCAACAGGATTTAACGCTGCACCTGAACGCAAGCGGGCTTCAGCAACTAAAGCACGAACATCTGTACGGAAAGCATTTTGAAGAATCTCCTGTGCTTTTACCACATCATTTTCAGCTTGTGCAATTTCTAACGCTTTTCTGTCAACTGAAAGGGCCTGAGCATAAGCAATCATAATCGCTTCAACAGATTGTAATAAATCCTCCAAAGGATCTTTTATGTTGTGAGACGCATCAATCATCCAGCCTAAATCTTTGGCATGATTCATTCCACGAGCGTCCATTCCTTCAACTAATTCGTTGAAAATCAAGAACAGCTGGTAAGGTTTTAAAGCTCCTGCTGTTAAGTCATCATCCCCATATTTAGAATCATTGAAATGGAAACCTCCTAATTTATCTTCCATCAATAATAAAGAAACAATTTGCTCGATATTTGCATTTGGAAGGTGGTGACCTAAATCCACCAGTGTTTTTGCTTTATCACCTAATTTTTTCACATAAGAATACGATTGTCCCCAATCTGCAACAGTTGTAGAGTAAAAATTAGGCTCAGCACATTTATACTCTAAAAACAATTTCCAGTTTGAAGGCAAAGCTGCATAAATTTCCTGTAAACTTTCTAAAGTATTCTCGTAAGCTCTTCTGAAATTTAATTGTCCCGGAAAATTAGAACCATCGGCAAGCCAAACTGTCAAAGATTCAGAACCCAATTCTATACCTTGCTTAATTACTTCGATATTATGATCTACAGCTTGTTTACGAATTGCTTTGTTTACGTTCTGCAAAGATCCGTAACGGTATGAATGCGCAGAATCTGTCTGATCCTGAAATGTATTTGAATTTACTGCATCAAACAGCAAGTTATGCTGCGCTGCTAACGCTTTTATCGCTTTATGATCTTGTGGGATATCCCACGGAATATGTAAAGAAATCGCTCCTGAAGCATTGTTTAATTTATGAAGCAAACCTACATCTTCAATTTTTTCTTCTAATGAGCGAGGCTCTCCTCCACCTGCAAAACGTCCGAATCTTGTTCCTCCGGTTCCTAATGCCCAGGATGGAATTGCGATTTGAAAATCGATTAATTTTTGAATTATAGCTTCACTTTCTGCAATTTCAGAAGCTGTAAAAACCAATTTATTCTGATGTTTTTTTAATAAATCATCATTATGAGATGCGATAGTGTTTGATTGAATTAACATACTTATTTATTTTAAAATAGGGTTTACAATATAAGGCTATTTCTAAAAACCAAACCCTTGTTATACGTTACTTTTTGTGTTTTCTTGTTTGTTTTTAATGTGTTTAGGAAATTTATTTATAAAATAGAATTGTCATAAAAAATCTAACGTCCGACCGAAATCGAACGTTAGAAAACAAAAACCACTTTGTTAAATAAACTTAAAAAAAACTAAACAACTTATCTGTAAAAGCCCATTGTTACTCCGCCGTCTACATTCAGGGCGTTTCCTGTCGATTTATTCAACAGACCTCCTACGAATGCGAAACATGCGTTTGCAATATCATCAGGCAATATAATTTCATTTAATAATGTGCGTTTCGCGTAATAAGCAGGCAATTCTTCAACGGTAATTCCGTAAGCTTTTGCACGACCTTCAGCCCATCCGCCAGACCAGATATTAGAATCTGAGATTACAGCATCAGGATTCACTGTGTTTACACGAATTTTATCCGCACCTAATTCAGCAGCCATCAAGCGTGTTAAATGCGCCTGAGCCGCTTTTGCAGAACCGTATCCAGGATTGTTTGGACCAGCCACTACAGCATTCTTAGAAACAATGTTTACGATATCTCCACCAAAACCTTGTTTACGCATTACTTCGATTCCGGCTTTAGAAACAATAAACTGTCCTTTAACCAAAATATCATATAATCTGTCCCACTCTTCAAGGGTGTGCTCAGCGATTGATTTTGAAATACTGATACCAGCATTGTTTACAATGATATCAGCACCACCAAATGCTAAACAAGCAGCATCTAAAGCTTTTTCTGTACTTACATCGTCAGTAACGTTTAATAATGTACTAGAAACAGCATCTCTGCCAAATGTTTTGATGAATTCTGCTTTTGCACCTTCTAAACGCTCTTCGTTAATATCGTTGATTACAACACAAGCTCCTTCTTCAGCAAATCTTTTAGCGATAGCTTTACCAATCCCACCAGCAGAACCGGTAACTAAAGCAACTCTTCCTGACAGTGCTTTTGGTTTTGGCATACGCTGTAATTTTGCTTCTTCCAACAACCAGTATTCGATATCAAAAGCTTCCTGGTGAGGCAAAGAAGTATATTCAGAAACCGCTTCAGCACCTTTCATTACATTTACGGCATTGATATAGTATTCAGATGCTAAACGAGCCATCGTTTTATCTTTGGCAAACGTAAACATACCAACTCCGGGATATAAAATTACAACCGGGTTCGGGTCACGCATTGCAGGAGAATTAGACTTTTTACAAGCATTGTAGTAGTCTTTGTACATTGCTCTGTACGCTTCAAAAGCAGGAGTTAATTTTGCTTTGATTGCATCTACGTCTGATAAATCTTCGTTTGGATCTAATTCCAGAACCAAAGGACTGATTTTCGTACGTAAAAAGTGATCAGGACAAGAAGTTCCTAACGGAGCTAATTTTGATAAATCATTAGAGTTAATGAATTCCAAAACTCTTGCATCATCCGTATAATGACCAATCATCTGACGCTCTGAAGAACAGAAACCTCTTAAAATTGGAGCCACTTTTGCTGCTTTTAATTTACGATCTGCTTCCGGAAGGCTGTCAATTTTTTTACCTCCAAAAACAGGACGTTTTTTTCCGTAGTTGCTTTCTAAGTATTCAGCACATTTTTCAATAACTTCAAGTGTGTTGATATAACTCTCGTAAGAAGTGTCTCCCCATGTGAATAAACCATGAGAACCTAACATGATGCCACGTAATTTTTTTCCTTTTTTCTCCGCTTCTTCCAGACAGCTTCTTAACTGAAGCCCTAAGTCGAAGCCCGGACGCTGCCATCCTACCCAACCGATTTCCCCGTCGAATAATTCTTCTGTAATTTTTGCTCCGTCTTTAGCAGCTGCAATTGCAATAGCCGCATCCGGATGAAGGTGATCGATATGTTTAAACGGTAAGAAACCGTGTAATGGCGTATCAATAGAAGGTGCTTTAGAAGCTAAATCAAAAATACAGTGGTTAAACAACTCCACCATTTCATCTTCAAATTCAATTCCTCTGTACACATTTTCAAGATTGCGTAATCTGTCTAAGTAAAGAGCAGCACAACCTGATTTTGTCAATGTTCCGATATCTCCACCAGAACCTTTAATCCACATTACCTCTGAGCTTGCGCCTGTCAATGGGTCTTTATCTGTAATTTTTACCGAAGTGTTCCCTCCTCCATAATTAGTAAGTCTTAAATCTGCTCCTAACAAATTAGAGCGATAGATAAAAAGAGCTACTTCATCTCCTGCCAAGGCTGCAGCTTTAGCATCATCCCAAAGATAGCTTACATGCTGAAAAGTCATATTATTTGTGTTTATATTTGACATTTATTATTGATTATATTTATTATTAATTATTTATAAAGAATTTCCGATTCCCACCAAAACAATGGATAAAAACATAAGTACAATTCCAAGCAGAAAAGTATTAAAGGTCTTTTTAGTAACGCCTTTCCATTCTTTTAGGTAGAACCCCCAAAAGTTTGCTGTAAGGATGATTGTTGACATGTGCAGAATCCACGAGCTGGCTCCATTACCTAATTTACTCTCTCCCATTCCGTAAAAGAAAAACTGAAGAAACCACATTGTACCTGCAATCGCAGAAAAAAGTACATTTTTTGAAATTGGTGTATTTTTATCAGTATAATTACCAAAAGTTCTGTTTTTAAAATTAAGATAGATACACCAGATAAAGTTGGTTGTTAATCCACCCCAAAGTATAATGATGTAACTCACATTGTTTTGAAAAAGAAATTCTCCCTGATTCGGATGCAATGCTTTCCATGATTCATTGGCAACATCCGCCATGGGTTTTGCAGCTTCAATTCCGAAGTTAAAAAACGAACTTAGGATACCAGAAACTATGGCAATGATTAAACCTTTTACCAGATTAAAATCTTTGTCTTTATCTTCATGTCCGGTTTGAAAATCTTTTTCTTTTAATATTCCGGCTTTACCTAAAATAGCTATACCTATAATACATACAAGTACCCCAACCAAAACCATTTGTCCGCCTGAGTTAGAAAACATATCACTGATAGACTCTTTTCCTTCTACTGCATTGAAATTATAATAGATTGGCGGAATTAAAGCACCAAAAGCAGAACAAAATCCTAGAGTGATTGAATTACCTAAAGACATTCCCAAATAGCGAACGCCTAATCCGTAGGTCAATCCTCCAATTCCCCAAATCAGTCCCATCATGTACGCCAGTGCTTTAACAGATGGAGCAGCTGCAGCAATAATTTCAGTAAAATTCGGAATAGTTAAATAAGCGGCAATTGGCGGAACAATCAGCCAGGAGAAAAAACCTCCTACTAACCAGTAGCTTTCCCATGCCCAGTCTTTAACTTTTTTAAAAGGCATATAAAAACTGCCTGAAGAAAATCCTCCAATGGAGTGAAAAATAATTCCGAGTAATGATTCCATTTAATTTTTTTGTGGTTTTAAGTTGATAGTTATTGGTGTGGTAAAATAAGAGAATGTAAAAAAGAAAACTATCCTGTACTGTCCTTTCCCTATTTATATTTATTTTAAATCATAAATTATTGCGATAAGATTGTGCTTATGTCTTTTTTTAAATTAAAAATTCATATTTTAGCGAACGCATGCGTAATCAACATTTTTTATCTCTTTTTAAAGAAAATTATTACACATAATGCAATTTATAATACCATCTCATCAATTGAGAAAGACTTTACTACACCTACCATGATTAAATTAATAAAAATAGATGAAGATTCGAGAGTACCAAAGTACAAGCAGATTGTAGATTCTATACTGCAAAATATTGCTAATGGTAACCTGAAAATAAATCAAAAGATTCCTTCGATAAACAACTTTAGTGAGGAATTTTATATGTCAAGGGATACTGTTGAGAAAGCTTATAATATTTTAAAGGAGCGTAAAATTATCTCTTCCATACGAGGAAAAGGCTATTATATTACCAGAACAAAGTTAGAGTCTAAAGTCAATATTTTGTTCCTGTTTAATAAGCTGAGTGCGTATAAAATGAAAACTTACAGCTCTTTTATTAATACATTAGGAGCAAATGCGCATGTAGATCTTCATATCTACCATTGCGATGAGACTTTATTTTTAAATCTGCTGGATAAATTTGAAGGTGCTTACGATTATTATGTTATTACGACACACTTTAAAACAGACGAATTAAAACATTTGAGTTTTACTGATGAAGTTGCAAAAGCAATCCAGAGAATACCACAGGATAAACTGGTAATTATGGATAACATAAAAATTGGATTAGGAAGCGAAGTAATCAAAATATATCAGGATTTTGAAAATGACATTTACAATGCCTTAAAAGAAGGGCTTGCTAAAATAAACAAGTATAAAAGACTAATTCTGGTCTATCCTGAGAAAGCAGTATATCCTTATCCAAGAAGAATTTTGCATGGTTTTAGAAAATTTTGTGTAGAGCATGAAATTAATTTTGAAATTTTAAGTGAAGTCTATGATGATATGATCCTTAAGAAAGGAGACTTATTCATCACTATAGAAGAATCTGACCTGGTTAATTTAGTCAAACAGATCAGGGACGAAGAATACGTATTAGGAAGCGACATTGGCATTATATCCTATAACGATACCCCGCTAAAAGATTTATTAGGCATAACAGTTATGTCTACTGATTTTAATGAAATGGGGGAAATTGCAGCACGAATGATTTTGAACAAAGAAAAAGGAGAGATAAAAGTCCCTTTTAATTTTATAGACCGAAACTCTATTTAAAATTAGTTTCGTGGCATGAGTTTTTAGTGAAATTTTAAATGTAAACAAAGATTAAATAGTTTATTTACCACTTTTATTAAAACTTTAATAATGCCACTGGCAAGATAATGAATCTTGAAATTTCTGGCACTAATAATACCATTTTCCAAAAATAACAACAAACCTAAAAAGTCCGTGTCATGTATTTGAAACGGACTTTTTTATTTACAATCTTATTTCTTAGGAACTAAAACAATATTAGGTTTTGGAGCCGGCTGCATCCCGCTTCCAAAATAAAAACCGGTATGAGGCGGCTGGTTGTACCCTACATTTTGCCATGCAATACTCAAGCGGTACTGAGGATCGTGCATCAGTGTATATTGCCTAACATCCGTTGGAATTGTAGTCGAATAAATTCGTAATTCTTTATTGTCTTCGCTTCTTAAAATCAGTTCTTCTCTCCAGTCACCCAAAATATCTGCAGAAAGTGCCGGAGTCGATTTTGTTCCGTTATTCGAAACTGCTCCGGTTGCCGTAAACAATCTGCCTTTGCCGTATTTGTCTATGTAATTGGAGTTCAAAAGTTCCCTTGAAGTATCACCATCCCAATAAATAAGGAAGTTGATTGACTTTGGAGCATCCCCTATTTTGTTTCCTTTCATATCATATAAAAATTTAGAGCCAGACCACCAGCATTGTGCACCTTTTCTTGTCGGATCAATATTATCAGCCACACCACGTCCAACATCTTCATTTGGCGAATCGGTAAACAAAATTTTACCATCAACGGCTGAAAAAACGGCTACTCCCGGGCCGGTTGTTTTATTTTCAATTTCATGGATTCCAAATGCCTCCAATCCCGGAACATCCAAATCCAGATCTGAAACATGCAAAGCATCTCCGTGCCTTAAACCTGTAGTGTACAATCCTTTGCCATTATCATCTACGCACATCGACCCATAAATTATTTCATCCTTCCCATCATTGTCAACATCAGCAACAGACAACCCATGATTTCCCTGACCCGAATAAGGATTATCAGCATCTTTACTGTCAAAAACCCATCTTGAAGTCAGTTTTTCATTTTTAAAATCAAAAGCTGCCAAGACAGTTCTTCCGTAATAGCCTCGACACATCACCACGCTGGGATGAATGCCGTCCAGATAAGCTACACAGGCTGTAAAACGGTCAATTCTGTTTCCTTTCGTATCGTTTCCTCCGCTGCCTCCATGTCCGCCCCAGCCTGCCAAATCGCCACGTTCCGGAATATAATCTGTAGTGGTAACCAGTTTTCCGGTTCTTCCATCAAAAACCGAAAGATATTCAGGGCCTTTTAAAATTTTCCCATAAGTTCCCGATTTTGGATCTCTGTCAACCCAGTCTTTTGAAACGTCCCCAACCACATTCCCCTGACTATCGGTTGTTCCGTCTGCGGTTTTGCAAACCAGTTCTGCAACCCCGTCACCGTCCAGATCATAAACCATAAACTGTGTATAATGTGCTCCTTCACGAATGTTTTTGCCTAAACTAATCTGCCATAAAAATTTTCCCTCTAAAGTATAGGCCTGAAAAATAGGCGGATCAGTAATCCCGGTATGCGAATTATCATGTCCTTTTCCGGTCATGTGTACTACTAAATCGTATTTTCCGTCTCCGTCTAAATCCCCCGTCGAAAGGTCATTTGGAATATAACCTTCAACAGGTTTTATTACAATTGATAAATAATCTTTATCCGGACTCGAAGCCGGAACAGTAAAGCTTCCTTTGGCATCTGTTTCTTTTCCTTTTAAAATCGTTTTTACAAACCAGGTATTATCTTCCTTTGCATTTGCCTTGGAATCAACAAAATTTGTGGCTCCGGTAATTGGTTTTTCGTTTAATTTTACGGCTTGTTTTGAACCGCTTTTTCGATATAAATTAAATGCCAAATCATCAGCATCTGTCCCTAAAACACGCCAGCTGATAAAAAACTGACCTTTATCTTTTATGGCAATTACGCCACGATCTAAACTTTCCATTTGTCTTTGTGCAAAAATTGTAGAGGACAAAAACAATAATGTGAGTAAAATTTTAGGTTTCATAATTGGTTGTAGGTTATAAAGTTAGATGCAGATTAAGACTGAATTTGGTCGATATGGTTTATTGTGAATATTATTATTTTTTATTTAACTAAAAGCAGATTTTTTGACACAATTTATGTCATTTCGAGGAACGAGAAATCTTCACAAGTAGCTCTACAAAGATTGACGATTCACTTTACGGAGTTTCTTACGGAGATTTCTCGTTCCTCGAAATGACAAACTGAGCTTAAAATTAAGGCTTAGCATCTCAGAACCTTAGCAACTTAGCTCCTTTAAAAATTAAAACATTTTCTTAAATCCTTCGCTTCTCACTCTCCATGTCCCATCTTTAGGAAAGCCTGGATTCTCGATTTTATTTCCTTCCCAGCCAGCACACATCATAGCAACTGCTGTTAACAAACCTCCGTTGCCCGGAAGATAAAGGGTTAACCTTGGCGATTGATAATTGTGCCCGTTTTTCAGGTAGGTATTGGTTACCACGTTCATAAAAAGGGCATCAATCGCTTTTTCGGGCATTTGCAAACGTGCTGCTGACATAGCTGTCATTGGAAAATCCCATCCCCAGGTTTTGTCCCATGACCAGGTATCCCAAACCAGATTGAAAGTGTTTTTCATGATTTTCTTATCCAGAAGAGACGTTTCCGGAAGCATTCCGAATGTACCTAGAACAGACGGGTGATCCGTTTTAAATTCAGGATTGGTATAGGAATCTGTAGCGCTTTCTGTTGCCAGATATACATCTTTTGCAATTGGCAAAGGCGATAATTTAGACAAAACCGTTTCCCATTTTTCAGGAACTTTCTGGTTTAATTTTTTCTTCCAGTTAATAGCCGTTTTCAAAGCCCAGTTCCAATATGCTAATTCATACGTTGGATTAAAAGTTTCAATGGCTTTGAATCTTTCCTGCGCCGGAATAACGCCCGGTCCTAAAACGTAACGATCATTTTTACTGTCGTAATTGGCAAATGAAGCCATAAAATCTGCTGTTGCAAAAACACGCTCGCTGTATAAATTTAATGTTGCGGTAGTTGGTTTTGCCTGATAGATCAAATCGGCGTAGGTAATAAAATGTGGCTGCTGCCAAATCAGGAATGCCCCCACAGAAGACGGGCTTTCATTACCATCATAATCTGTCATTTTTTGCCATCTTGCCCCTTCAAAACCTTGTCTTTTTGCAATATTTTTAGCCTTTTCAAAAACTTTCTGATACCACGGAAGGCTTTTTTCAAGTAATTCCGGTCTGTCCCATAATGCAAAATGAACACCATGCCACCAATGCATTTCCAAATGTGGTTTTCCGAACCAGCTGTTGTAAGTCAAACCGGTTTCCTGTGGCGGAACTTTCCCCGTACATTGTAATTTGGTCAGGTATTGCGAAAGAATCACACGGCGCTCCAGTTCACGTGCACGCTTATCTGTACTTCCTGAAAAATCAACTGCCGCTCCGCTTTCCCAAAAACGTTTCCATTCTTTTACACTACTGTTTTCAATCGCTTCAAAAGAAGCAATTCCAGATTTGTTTTTATTTGTGTGAATGAACGAACAACTTAATTCGATTGTATTGCTTTTTGAAGGTTCTACAATAAAATAATGTTTTGCTTTTTCTTTAATCGATGCGGTGCCTTTCCATTTCAGATTAATATCATACGAAATACTGTCCATTACGTGTGTAATGGTAGCTTCTGATTTATTTTTGATTTTCAGAATGCTTTTATAATCTTGTTTTCCTCCCCATTTTTTTCCCATTTCAGTCCCCGCAATAGCAACCTGTGAAATAGCTACATCCTGTTTTTCTTCCCATTTTGTACCCATATCACCCCAAAGTCCTGTTGGAAAAGGGATTCGGACACGAATTTTCAAACGCCCTTGCTGAATTAAATCCGATTCAACTTTAAAGCCTAAAGCATCTTTTGTCTGATCGCAAGCCGTTACCACTTTCACAGAAGTGCCTTCCACCTCAAAATAGCTCTCAATTTTTCCTGTCCATAAATCCAGCTTTTGATTAATGGCTTTAATATCTTCATGCTTTACCAGACTGCCATCTTTTTTGGTGATTTCAAAACCTATATTGCCCAACTGCAACAAATGCGGGTTCTGACGAAACCATTCGACTGCTTCTTTTTTTCGTGCAGGTTCTTTAATTTGTGTTGAATATGAAATCTTACGACCATACTGATCTACATATCTTAAAGTCTCAGAAAACTTATAATTCTCCGTATTTTTATAACTGTCCCAACCCCATTCAGATTGTGTGCCAAGCGGAATTCCATTTTGGTATTTTTCCGGAAAACTCTGCAATCCGGTCGCATCAACGGTAAATGCAAAAGTACCATTACCAACGGTTAACGATGCTAAAGTATCTATTGCGGTAACCTGAACATTATGCCTTGTTACCAATGCTTTCCTGTCTATTTTTTGTTGCGCTGATAGCGAAATCGAAAATACAAATGCAATAATTAATTGATATTTTTTCATTTGAATATTTAGTTTTTAATTTTGATCGTTCAGTTATCAAGTTTAGGAAATTGACTAATTATCTAATTGTCAAATTATCTAATTAACGTAGCACTCATCAGTCCAATGAACACATCATTTGCAATTGCTTTCAGAGTAAGACTTTTTAATGTTTTATTTTTATCTAAAGGCAAATCCAGAATCGTTCCTGCCCCGCCATCAATTCCAAAATTAGAATATCCTTTTATAGTCGTGAAATCTTTAAAGGTTCTCGAAACCTCACCCGATTTCAAATAAACTCTTAGCGGTTTTGGGGCATCCGTTGTAAACGCGAGTCCGTCAACAAAATAATCCTGCTCGATTGGCCACCAGTTTTCAGGGTTTTTTAATTGTAAAATTTCGGAAGTACCGTCTGTGTAATTTACTTCAATTTCGCCATTTACAATACGGCTTTGCATTGGATTTGTAGTTCCGGCTACCATAAAATAAATGTGGGAAGCTTTTCCGCTTAACGGAACATTTATACTTTTAGGAAAATTATCCCATTGTGATGTAAAAATAATGTTTTTTGAATTTGCATCAGAAGGCGTTTTAAATGTAATACCTTCAGGAGTAATGATTTCTCCATTTGATTTTGCTTTTTCACGCAGTCCGGAATCGTCAAGTTTTACGGAAACATTAGGATAACACCAATTCCCAATTCCGTTTTTTGGAAGCTGTAAAGTTACTGTCTGCGGCCTCGGAGATAAATATTCATGATTGAAAACATCGGTTACTTTCGAATTAAAAAACGCAGAAAGTGAAACTGTTTCCTGTTTTTTTGAATTATTGAAAGGAATATCCCAGTTTGTAAAAGTTACTTCTTTTACCGTGTTTGAACCTGAGTTAATTGAAAATTTATTAGTTCCCGGAACCAATTGCTGAAACGGAATAACAACTGTTTCTTTTTGATTTACATCTAAAGAAATCTTTTGCGGATCTTTCGTGGAAGCATCAAAAACTATATTACCTTCAATTTTATTTTCCGAATTATTTTTCAGTGTAATTTCTACATTGTTATTTTTTAACTGAACAATTTCAGATTCAATTTTGGGTTTTAAATCCACTTCCACAGGCTGCCACCAGGCTACATCACCTTGTTTTAACTGAATAAAAAATGTTTTAGCCTTGTTTCCATAAGCAATTGCCTGATAGGTTTTATTTGTCTTTGAAACTTCGTTGAGGATAGACTGTGGATCATAAACCGAAACAATGTCTGCCTTCGTAGTTGTTATGTCAAAAGATTCACCTGCTGTCAAAGATTCTATAGATTGTATTTCTTCCAAAGCTTCTCCTTTCCAGTTAATTTTCACCTCATAAGAAGCCTCATAAGGTACTTCAATAGCAATTTTTGGAACTCCGATACTTTCAGGAATATTTTTCCAGCTAACTGATTTTCCATTAACCGTTATATCCTGAATTCCGTCAAAAGGTGCGTTAACAACCAGTTTCAAATTCATTTTTGCTGAAAACTGATTTTTTATAAGATACGAATCTGTTTTGTTTTCTCTTTTAAAAATAATCGAAACATCCGGAATATCTAAAGATGCGTGATTCCATTTTGAAGGAAATCCAGGCTGAATCGTTAAAACTTCCGCCAAAGCATCAGGCTGGATTCCGAAAAGCCCTTCTACTAATGTTCTGGAAGCCATTCCAATTGGATCAGCAAAATCACGATACAATTCGCCTCTTATCGCATCCTGATACAAAAGCTGCTCAAAACCACCCGGAGAAGCGCCCAGATACATACTTTCGATTAAAACACTTTCCCACATCTTAAATGCTTTTTCAGATTGTCCGCCCTGCCAGAAAGCCAGCGATGTATGTAATTGTTCTGCCAGCGCCACATTATTAATAGACCACGTGTAAGGTTGCCAATTGGTGGTGCTTATCGTGTAAAGATCGGTTTTATCAAGTCCTTCTGCCGAAATCGGGATATGCGGAATCTGCTTGTCAACATAACTCAGCATCTGATAACTCTCAAAAGGATTGGACAATTCGGAATCAATAGTATGGTAAATACTCCAGACACCTGGAACATCGTGCAGTAATTGGTTTCCAAGAGCATCTTTATATTCTGCAAAAATTCCTTTTTTCGGAATCCAGAGCTGGTCTTTCGAAGCATTTAGGATTTTATCAGCTTCTTTAACAAAGGGATTTTCGTCCTGCTGAATTTTTTTGGCGACTTCAGCAACCGTTTTATTCGCATAAAAATTATATGCCGAAGAATGGATTACCCCTCCGCCACTGTATTGCAACGCATCGCTCGCCCAGATTGTAGCATAAGCATCGTAAAGTCCGTCATTATCCGGATCAAAGTTTCTTTTTTCCCAGTTTAAATGTCTTTGAATTGCAGGCCACATTTCTTTCATAAATGAAGTATCTCCTGTCCATTTAAAATGTCTCAGCATCTGATCGAAAAAAACCAGATTCATATCATAATGATGCGCTACCGTATTTTTGTTCGGATGTCGGCTGATATATCCACTACTGAACATGGAGGTTCCCAAAACTTCTTTCTGGCGGGCAAAATTTCGAACCGTATCCAAAACAATCGGACCGCTTTCAGGAGATGTAACCTGTGACTTGCTGTAACTTGTAAAATGAGTTTTCGCACGATCATGCCAGCCCAAAGGATCTGCCGTATATGCGCCACGCCATGCATTCAAATGCATTCTCCATGCGATTGCTCCGTGAAGATAAGCCGGACTTTCCCAGATTCCGTCAGCTGCGATGGAAAGTGCAGAACCTAATGTATTAATGTAAGGATCCGGAGTTGTAACTTTTACCCTGTTTGCTAAAAGATGTGTTTCCTGAACCGATTTGTCATACAATTGCGATAATCCTTTTTGAGAAACATCCGAATTTAAATCTTCGCTTGAAAAAAGCCAGAATAATTCGTTTTTTGAAATAGTATTTTTTCCTGTAATTAAAACTAAGTTTTCAGGATTAGAACCATATAATTCCAATGGTGTTTTTTGTTGTTTCGGATTGGCTAACTTGATATCCGAACCTGGAAAATAACCAACAAGACTTTTGTTATTACCTGTTTTGGCTTTATTGCTTTCAGAACCATATTCCAAGAGGAAAGACTGCTTTTTTAAAGTATACTTATTATTAGTACAATATTCAGGCTGTAAATAAAACACCGATTCAGGATCGGCACCAATATCACCATCGCGACTGAACTTTTTACCGGTTGCACCGCCATAAGCCCAGATTAGATTTACCTTTTTTGGTACATTTTCACCATAAACTTTTACAACAAAACCTTCTTTTTCTTTTAAGGCAACAACTTTTACAATCAGTTTTCCGTTACCTAAAATGCGATCCTGAATTTCGTATTGCATCGTACCCAATACATATTTGGTATCAATTTTTGAAGCTTCTGTAATCCATTTGCTTTCTTTACCATTTATTAAACCAAATTTCAAATTTCCACCCATTCCCGGCATATACATGGCAAATTCAGGCAAATCTCCTGTTTCAACCCTAAAACCAGTATTCGAACCATAAAGTGCTCTGTTGAATTTTCGGGTTCCGTTTTTTAAAACAAAACTATTCCCTTCAGGAGCATAATGAATTTTACGCACAGCTTGTTTTTCCTGTCCGATAATTAGTGCGGGACAAAGTAATAATAAGCCAATAAGGGTCGGGATGGTATTGTTTTTGGTTTTCATAAAGTTATAGATAGTCAGAAGGCACATAATCATTATTATTGATATACTAATTTTGATAATGCAATCGCAATTTCCTCGTTTTTTTATGGGATTGCATCCTGTACCTACCTGATTTTTCCAATATCATAATTTATATTCTTTCATTTTTTTAACATCATAGTACAGGATACTATATAAATAAGTAACCGTTAGTTTTGAAAATACAATAATTTAAATAGAAAAACTTTGATAAACATTAAAACTTCTTTCTGTATAATTTTTTGCTTATTGATGCAAGCGAATTTATTTGCTTTAAACGGTAATTCTTTAACCAAAATCAATCCAAAAGATACTACTGAAAATCAATTGTTTAATTTCGGTACTACATCAAAAGATAAAAAAGGAATATTAGTAAACACTCCTTTAGTATATGATGCTACTAAAGGATATGGTTTTGATATCAATTCAGCTCCGAATGTAAAAATCAACCCGAATAGTTTTTCTGCTGTTAAACCAACGTACTTTTCTGTAAAACTTCCAGAAGGAAATTACCAGATTGAAGTGGTTCTGGGAAGTGCTGAAAAACAGACCAATG
Organism: Flavobacterium fluviatile; assembly: GCF_010645065.1. Classification (GTDB taxonomy): domain Bacteria; phylum Bacteroidota; class Bacteroidia; order Flavobacteriales; family Flavobacteriaceae; genus Flavobacterium; species Flavobacterium fluviatile. Next base: position 583,520 of record NZ_JAADZW010000001.1, read on the forward strand.
TTACCATAAAAGCCGAATCACGAAGATTGATGCTGGATCAGCTTTCCATTAAAAAAGGAAAACCGGTAACCAAAATTTTTAATGTAAATGTCAGAACTCCAAAAATTGATGAGACCCAGAATGTTTCACTAAAAGACAGGGAAAAAGATATTTTGAACTGGGACGACAAACTTACATTAGAGTTTTTAGGAGAAGTTGCAATTCAAAGTATAAAAATTACGCCAAAAGACAATTTAACTGTGGTTTATCTTGCCGGAGATTCCACCGTTACCGATCAGGATGTGGAACCATGGGCTTCGTGGGGCCAGTTTATAACCAATTATTTTGACAGTACTGTTGTAGTTGCGAATTATGCCGTTTCAGGTTCGGCGCTGAGTTCTTTTAAAGGAGGAAATCGTTTAAAAAAGATTCTTTCCTTAATCAAAAAAGGTGATTATTTATTTGTGGAGTTTGGACATAATGACGAAAAAATAAAAGGCGAAGGAAATGGCGCCTGGGGCTCTTACTCTACTCTTTTAGCCGAATTTGTTCAGTCAGCCAAAGACAAAGGTGCTATTCCGGTTTTGGTAACACCAACACAACGACGCGCTTTTAACGAAAACGGAACTTTAAAGGAAACACATGGAGATTTTCCTGCTGCTATGAGAGCCGTTGCACAAAAAAACAATATTGCCCTTATTGATGTTACTAAAATGACCACCGAATTATATGAAACCTGGGGAGATGAACCTTCCAGAAAAGCTTTTGTACAATATCCTGCAAATACTTTTCCGGGACAGGTAAAAGCTTTGGAGGACAATACTCATTTTAATAGTTTTGGAGCGAATGAAATTGCGCTTTGTGTTTTGAAAGGAATTCGCGAACTTGATATTCCGTTAAAAAAACAAATCCTAAAAGAAGTTCCGAGTTACAATCCAAAGAAACCAAATTATATTTCAAACTGGACACTTCCGATGAGCGACCGCTATGAAGTTACTAAACCAGATGGCAACTAACCATTATACAACCTTCATTTATGTTACTAAAAAACACCATTCAAAACTTTACAATTGCTGCCCTTGCTTTATTTTCATATCAAAATAGCGCTTCTCAGCAAACTGATAAAGTCTATCTTTCCGGAAAAGATTTTGAACATCCTGTACAATGGGATTTTTATTGTACCGATGGCAATAAAAGTAAAACCTGGTCTAAAATAAATGTGCCTTCGCAATGGGAATTAGAAGGTTTTGGCGAATACACCTATGGCCGTTGGTACAAAGAATTGAATCAAAAAGAACCGAGCAAAGAAGAAGGTTTGTACAAATACGAATTTGAGGTTCCAGCCGATTATAAAAATAAAGACATCACCATCGTTTTTGGTGGCGCCATGACCGACACCGAAGTAAAAGTAAACGGCAAATTGGCGGGCGAAATTCATCAGGGTGGTTTTTATGAATTCAAATATGATATTACCAAACTTTTAAAATTCGGAGCTAAAAATACACTTGAAGTTCACGTTTGGAAACATTCTGCCAACAAATCCGTGAATGCTGCTGAGCGCAAAGCCGATTGGTGGTTGTTTGGCGGAATTTATCGTCCGGTTTGGTTAGAAGTTGCTCCCAAAGCACACATCGAACATATTGCCGTTGATGCCAAAATGGATGGTTCTTTGGCAGCAACTTTAGATTTAGAAAATATCTCGAAAAATGTTGAAGTTGAGACTACGATTGTTGGGGTAAAAGACAAAAAAACTTTTGCTTCTACTTCTTTCAACATTAAAAAAGGAAGTACTCAGGAAATTATAAAAACCAAATGGGATGGCGTTGAACCTTGGAATCCTGAGAGTCCGAATTTATATACATTGAAATTAACTTTAAAGGAAAACGGAAAAACGGTTCACGAGTTCGAAAAACGCATTGGTTTTAGAACATTAGAGTTTAAAAAGAAAGACGGAATTTACGTTAACGGAACCAAAATTCAAATGAAAGGGGTTAACCGTCATACGTTTTGGCCGGAAGGTGGGCGCAGTACCAGCAAACGCTTGAGTGTGATGGATGTGAATTTATTAAAGGATATGAATATGAATGCGGTTCGTGGTCATTACCCCCCCGATTCGCATTTCCTGGAAGCTTGCGATTCTTTAGGAATATTTGTTTTGAATGAATTGGCGGGCTGGCAAAATGCTTACGATACCAAAACCGGAACCAAATTGGTAAAAGAAACGGTTGAACGTGACGTGAATCATCCGTCAGTGATTATTTGGGACAACGGAAACGAAGGTGGATGGAATTATGATGTTGACAAAGTATTTGAACAATACGATCCTCAAAAAAGAATTGTGATTCACCCTTGGGCCGATTTTAATGGCTGGGATGCCCACCATTACCCAACCTATTTAACAGGAGTGCATCGTTTCAATCAAGGGGAAAATGTATTTTTCCCAACCGAATTCATGCACGCGACCTACGACAATGGTGGTGGAGCAGCATTGGAAGATTTCTGGAAACGTTATAAAGAAAGTCCGCTTTTTGCAGGAGCTTTTATTTGGGCAATGGTCGATGAAGCGGTTTTGCGTTCGGATTGGACGGGAGCTGAAAAATTTGATTCGAAAGGTTCTTTAGCTGCCGACGGAATTCTAGGTCCACATCGTGAGCGCGAAGGAAGTTTTTATGCGATTAAAGAAATTTGGGCGCCTATTCAGTTTGCTCCTTTTCAAATTACCGATAAATTTGATGGCAAAATTTTAATTACTAATGATTATTTGTTCAGCAATTTGAATACCTGTCAAATGGAATATCGCGTGATGCAGGCTGATAAAAATTTATTTTACGGAAATAATCAAGCCAAAAGCATAGCCTCAGGAAAAATCGAAATTCCGAGCATGGAACCAGGTGAAACCCGAAAAATTTCGATTCCGGTGAATGACAGTTTCTTCAACGGAGATTTTCTTGAAATTTCGGCCAAAGACCAACACGGACGTGAAATTTACACTTGGTCCTGGCCCATTCATAAAGCGGCTTATTTTGCAGAAAAATTCATATTAACGGAAAAAACAAATACAAAAGCAACGATAAAAAAAGAAGGTAATCAAATCACGCTTTCAGCAAATAAAGTCGAGTTGGTTTTAGACGCTACTAACGGAGAAGTTCTCTCGGTTAAAAATGATAAAAATACCATTCCGCTTACACAAGGTCCACGCCCAATTGGGATGAAAGCTACTTTTAAAGAAATCAAAACAGAGCAAATTGGTGACAAAGCCGTTTGTACGGTATTATACAACGGAGCGATGCACTCGGTAATATGGACAATGGAAGCCGATGGTCGTGTAAAAATGGATTTACGAGCTTTGACAAATGCCACCAACAATGGTGGTTTTGACGGAGCTGCTTTTGATGATAAAATTGATAAATTCGGAATCACTTTTAGCTACCCAGAACAAGATGTAACAGGAATGAAATGGTTTGGAAAAGGCCCTTATCACGTTTGGAAAAACCGTATGAAAGGAGCAACTTACGGCGTTTGGCACAAAGAGTATAACAATACCATTACAGGCGAAAGTTTTGATAATTTGATTTATCCTGAATTCAAAGGCTACCACGCCAATTTATTTGGAGCCAATTTAGAGGCAGGAAACAATTCGTTTAAAGTTTTTAGTGCTTCAGAAAATGTAACCTTTAGAGTTTTCACGCCAGATGAACCTAAACATGCGTTGCCAGGAAGTTATCCGCAACCGAAATTCCCAGAAGGTGATTTATCTTTTATGTACGAAATTCCGGCGATGCGATCTTTCAAACCATTGGAACAACAAGGTCCATCTAGCCAACCAACCAACATCCGTATCAAAAACGGCGATGATGGAATTACAATGAATTTATGGTTTGATTTTAGAAATTAAAATAACATCTCGACTGCGCTCGATGTGACACACAGTTATTGTCAGTTCGAGCGCAGTCGAGAACCTATTAAAAAACATTTTGATTGCGCCCAATGTAACAAACAGTTATTGTCAGTTCGAGTGCAGTCGAGAACCTATTAAAAAACCATCTCGACTGCGCTCGATGTGACACATAGTTATTGTCAGTTCGAGCGCAGTCGAGAACCTATTAAAAAACCATCTCGACTGCGCCCAATGTAACAAACGGTTATTGTCAGTTCGAGCGCAGTCGAGAACCTATTAAAAAACCATCTCGACTGCGCTCGATGTGACACATAGTTATTGTCAGTTCGAGCGCAGTCAAAAAACCATCTCGACTGCGCCCAATGTAACAAACGGTTATTGTCAGTTCGAGCGCAGTCGAGAACCTATTAAAAAAATTAATATGAAATTTTTAAAAATAACAGCATTGCTGTGCGCTACTACACTTTTTTTAAACTTTAATACCAAAAAAGAAACCAAACCAACTTTATATTGCGTAGGCGATTCGACAGTAAAAAATGGAAGTGGCAAAGGCGATGGCGGACTTTGGGGCTGGGGTGATTTTATCGGTCAGTTTTTAGATACTACGAAAGTTACCGTTCAGAATCATGCTTTGGGCGGAACGAGCAGTCGAAGTTTTCAAAGTAAAGGATTATGGGAACCTGTTTTCAAACAATTAAAAAAAGGCGATTATGTGTTGATTCAGTTTGGACATAACGATAATGGTCCAATCAACGATACCGTTAGAGCCAGAGGAACTATCAAAGGCATTGGAGAAGAAACTGAAGAAATCGATAACTTACTAACCAAACAACACGAAATCGTACACAGTTATGGTTGGTATATTCGCAAATTGGTGAAAGATGCTAAATCAAAAGGTGCGATTCCGATTATTTTTTCGCCTATTCCGAGAAACGATTGGAAAGATGGAAAAGTGATTCGCAACAACGAATCGTATGGTTTGTGGGCAAAACAAATTGCCGAGCAGGAAAAAGTAACTTTTATTGATTTGAATGAAAATATGTCGTCGGCATTGGACAAAGTGGGTCAGGAAAAAGTAATGGGAACTTATTTTTACGAAAAAGACCATACACATCCATCTGCAAAAGGAGCCGTTTTAGCTGCCACAACCATTGCTGATCAATTAGAAAAAAGCACTAATTCTTTAAAAAAATACCTTTTAAAAAATCCAAAAATCAAACTTCCAGCGAAGAAAAAAGTATTCTTGATTGGCGATTCTACCATAGCCAATAATAACGGAAATTCTAATGCTGTGGGTTGGGGAGTTGCTTTTCCTAAATATGTTGACACGATGCGAATCGAAGTCATCAACAAAGCTCGTGGTGGCAGAAGTAGCCGAACGTATGATTATGAAGGATTATGGAAGGAAGTCCGTGAGCAATTGCAACCTGGGAATTTTGTGATCATACAGTTTGGTCATAATGATGCCGGAAAAATTGATTCGGAGAAATACCGTGGTTCTTTACCGGGTAACGGTACTGAAACTAGAGTTGTAAACCGCGCTGATAGTATCAATGAAACGGTTCATACTTTTGGCGCTTACATTGAAAAATACATCAAAGAAGCTCGTGAAAAAGGAGCTATTCCGATTGTGATGAGTCAAACGGTACGGAACGAATGGCCAAACGGAAAACCTGAACTTCGCGACGAGAGTTACAACAAATGGTCGAAAATTGCCGCCGAAAATCAAAAAGCGACTTTTATTGATTTGAATGTTTTGATTGCCGAAGAATATGAAAAAATGGGTAAAGAAAAAGTAGCTCCATTTTTCCCGAAAGATCATACGCATACTGGAGCTGAGGGAGCTGATTTCAATGCTTGGGTCGCAGCCAAAAGTATCAAAAAAACTAAAGGTTGTGAACTCAGGGATTATATTGAGATTCCGAAATCTGCCGAGAAGAGATAAATTGAGTGATTTTAAACTCAGCCTTTTTGAACATTTTATTACCGCAAATTAGCAAATTATAATTCTCTGAAATTTGCTAATTTGCGGTTTGTTTTTAAACACTATTCAAAACCAAATAAACTACTCTGCTCATGTTAATCAGAAAAATTTCAACAGTAACTCTTTTACTTTTTAGTCTAAATGGATTTTGTCAATTAACAATTAAACCAAATGACAAAAATATAAGCTACATGGGACGTGTAAAGATTGCTCAGGATTCTGCTTGTTTTTACTGGCCTGGCACTTCGGCAACTATTCATTTTAAAGGAACTGGGATTAGTACTACTTTGAAATCAAACAACGATATTGGATATTTTTATGCCATTATCGATAATGATGCTGAACATGCTTTTAAATTTAAATCCGACCATTCTAAAACGACCATTTCGTTAGCCAGCGGACTTTCGTCTGGAAACCATACTTTGCAATTGTACAAACTTTCAAACAACACTTCAGAAAATATTTTTTATGGTTTTCAAATTGATGGAAAAGCCAAAATAAATACTCCGGAAAAACCTTTAAAAAGAAAAATCGAATTTTACGGAAACTCCATTACGGCAGGTCATGGAATAGATTTGGGAGCAGACGGAATAGATTCTGGAAAACCAGAAACTTTCAATAATTATTATACGTATGCGGCTTTGACAGCCCGTCATTTTAACGCACAGTATTCTTCAATTTCTCGTAGCGGAATTGGCATTATGGTAAGTTGGTTTCCAGAGATTATGCCTGAAATATACGATCGATTGAACCCGATGGATTCGAATAGCCAATGGGATTTTGCTCAATACACGCCAGATATCGTTGTGATTAATCTTTTTCAGAATGATTCCTGGATTGTCAATTTGCCAAATCATGAACAATTTATTTCCCGATTTGGTACCACTAAACCAACAGATGATTTTATCATTTCGGCTTATCAAAATTTCGTTAGTTCTATCCGAAAAAAATATCCAAATGCTTCGATTATTTGTGCACTAGGAAATATGGATGCCACCAAAGAAGGTTCAAAGTGGCCGGGTTATATTCAAAAAGCCGTTGAAAGAATGCATGATTCTAAAATTTACAGCGTAGCTTTTCCATATAAAAACACAGGAAACCATCCAACAAAAGAAGAACAACAGCTGATGGCAAATGATTTAATTGCTTTTATAGAAAAAAATATTAAATGGTAATTTGCTTTATTTAGGTGCTTTGATAATTAAATATTTCTCTTTTCTTCAAAAATTCTCATAAAAAAACCTCGTTTGAAATAAACGAGGTTTTTAGTATTATTTTTTTGATTCTTCGATAGAAACTTTTCTGAACTCTTTTAAAAGTTTTTCAATCTCTAAAGATGATTTACGTGCTCTTGCTCCTGCTGCTTTAACACCTTTTTCAGATAATGATTCTGATTCTGTTTTGAATACTTCTAATTCAGCGTTGATTTTTACTAATAGATCTTTCATGCTTATATATGTTAAATTAAGTTCGCAAAAATATAAGTTTGCTTTATAGATAACGTAAGTTTAGTGTTAAAATTATCACAGTTTTTACTTATAGAGTTAATATTATATTAGCAAGTTTCAGGAATCACTTATAATCAATTATTTACAAAACAAAAAGGTTTTTATTTTGCTTAAAAAAGAGATTTTTTTAGTTGTTTATCAGCCTTTCCAAGGTGTGTAATTGTTAAATTATTATTTTAACTTATCATAATTCACCTTTTTAGCATCCATTTTGAATTGATTTTCAAGTGCAATTTTCATCTTTTCTGCTAAAGTTTCATTTTGTAACAAAACGTTGTTCTTTTCCTGAGGATCCTTTTCGACATCATAAAGTTCATAATCGGCAGGAGTATTGGCATGTCTGGTCCTGATTATTTTCCAGGGTTTTTGAATTAAGGATTCCTGCAAATGACCTCTTACATAAATTTCTCTATTAGTAAACGTTTTGTTTTCGCAAACCGTTGGCCAGATATTTTTTCCTTCAATATTTTTCGGCATATTGTTATCTCCGGCTAAAGACAAAATACCTGGAAGCAAATCTATAACCGAAATGTAATCATTATTTTTGTTTTGGCGCAAATGATCTTTCCAGTAAAAGATACACGGAACCCTGATTGCACCTTCATAATTTGAGGTTTTCCAGTCCCTGAGCGGCGTATTGTCCCCCAGAACAGTATTAGATGGATGGATTCCGTTGTATTCGTTTTTAGAGTCCCAATTTTCCATAGCTCCGTTATCACTCATAAAGATTACCAGCGTATTTTTATCCAGTTTTTCCTGTTTTAACTTATCAAGCAATATTCCGATACTGTTATCCATGTGGCTCATAGCTGCTGCAAAATCCCTGCGTGAACTGTCTTTTATCGAATGCATATAAGGATCTTTCCATTTTTGTTCTTCCTGCAACGGAAAATGCGGAGCACTATAAGCCACTTCCAAAAAGAAATTTTTCTTCGGATCTCTTATTTCTGAAATCCATTTGATAGCTTCATTTGTAATCAAGTCAGTTACATGGCCATCTTCTTCTATAAATTCACCATTTCGATACCAGGTTTTATCCCCGTTCTTATACAAATGGGTATATTGGTCCAATTGACCGTGCAAAAAACCATACGAATAATCAAATCCGTAAACTTTTGGTCCACTGCTTTGCTGCAATCCAAGATGCCATTTGCCTATAAGCGCTGACTGATAGTTCCTTTTATGTAACAATTTCGGCAAGGTCGGAATTGAATCCGGAAGCCTGAACTGACTTTTATCGCCTATCGGAGCTACAATTCCCATACGGCTCGCGGGTCTTCCTGTAAACAAACTAGCCCTTGTTGGTGAGCAGGTTGGATTGACATAAAAACGATTCAGTTCTACTCCGTTTTTGGCCAGAAAATCAATGTTTGGGGTTTTTATTTCCGAACCGTGATAGCCAACATCATTCCACCCTGCATCATCGGCGATTATCAAAATGATATTCGGTTTTTCAATTGAAGTCTTTTGATTCTTCTGACTATAACAGAACGCAAAAGAGAGTGACAACAGTATTAAAAATTGATTTTTTATATTCATATATTTTTATCATTAAAAAAATAATTTAGGTATTAAAAAGGGCTTCGACTAAGTTTATCCTGAGCTAAGCCGAATGGGCTCAGCCTGACACTTATTATAAAATTATTTTACAGTTATATAATCGAGTACGATTCCTGTTTGATTTACGGCAATCGTAATAGTATGTTTTCCTTTATTTGCACTTGAAAAAAGTAATTTTACAATAGCACTGTTTCGTAATACATTTTCTTTCCACGTTTTGTCTCGGTCTTTTGTATTAATTGAAAAGGATTTTGCTTTATTTCCATCTAACTGTACTTCAATCTGATGATCGAAATTGTTTGCATGCGTTGGAAGCAAATGAATTTCTATTTCATAATCACCGGCTTTTTCAGCTTCAAATTCATAGGTTACAGACGGCTTTTCAACAAAATAAGAATGCTTAAACGGAAACAATGTAGCCGAATTATTACTATATCCTAAACCACTTATCGTTTCCCATTTATAGTTTTTTACAGCTTTATTTGCAACAAAACTATTTGCATTAATTGTAATAGTTGGTTTGGAACTTGGTTTTGCAGCAACTTCTTGTGAAACAGCAGGCGCTTTTATCGAATCAAAAACCGGTAAATTTCTGGGATGCATCGACATCATCTGGTTCCACTTTCCTTTACTTAAAGTCTTATTGTAATATGCTGTAAGTTCTTTGATTTTTTCATAAGCTTTCGCGGATAAATTCAGATAATTTTCCTTTTGTTTCAAATCGGTTGTCATTGCTGCCAGATTCCAGTATAAAAATTTATGGTTCATTTTGGCTGCCGCTTCAATTGGATAAGTTACCAATTGAAAATAAGCATCTTCTCTTCCTTCAGGAACCGCTGGTCCGGTATCTACACCAACAGCAGAACCCCAGGTTTTTACCTCATTAATCAAATAATCGTAGGCTTTTATTCTTTCCAAACACTCTTCTTCCGTAAAACTAGAAAGTTTTATTTGCGTAGTGGGTTCCGTCTGGCTCCATCCCATATATTCCGGTTTTCTGAGAAACGCTAATCGATAATATTCCTCTAACGCAGGACCTAAATATTCTCCAATTTGAGTAGAAAACTCTCTGGTGAGCCATTCCTTCAAATATTGATTGATTCCATCGTGTTTTATACTGTTAATATCCCAGGCTAAATCAAGAAAAAATTCTGTGTTGTACTCCCCCGGTTTTATATCCCCAACATTTACGATCCACATTTTTTTTGCACCATTTTCATACGCTTTGGTCATTTCGTACCAGATTAATCCCGGTTGGGTCGTACTCAGCCAAAGATAATCGTGCGGTCTGCCCCAATAACTGATGTGGTAATAAACACCGCTTCCTCCTGATCTTTTTTGCTCTTCTTCATTACTCAGACGACGGATATAACCGTAATTATCATCAGGCCATACAAGCGTTATATCGTCGGGAACTTTTAGTCCGTTATCGTACAATTCTAATACTTCTTTGTACGGAACAAAAGCTTGTGGAATCTCTTTTAACGGCTTTTTAAAAGTGTTTGAAAGCATTTCACGCTGATTGGAAATGATTTTTTCGACCATTTCAATTGACTCCTTCAAATCTTTGGTACCTTCCATTTTACTGTCGTGAACACCACGCATGCCTAAGGTCATAATCGTCTCGTTATTGGCTGATTTTAATTCATCCAATCGGTCCTGCCAGTATTTGTCAACCTTTGTTCTATTGGTAAAATAGTTGTACTCTCCGTGAATTTTGGGCTTCCATTCATCAACATTATTCCGAAGCATCGGTTCAGCATGTGAAGAACCAATAACGATATGATATTTTTGAGCTATTTCCTTATTCCCGGGAAGGGTAAAAAAACCTTTTGTTGACGGATGCATCGCCGGCCAGATCGTATTGGCTTTTAAACGCAGTAATAACTGAAATATCTTTTCGTAAGTTTTGGGTCCGATGTTACCCACTTCCGGTTCGAATGTTTTTTCTGCCCATGGCTCTAATCCCCAGTCTTCATCATTTAAAAAGATTCCTCTGTATTGTACCGATGGTGATGAAATGATGCCTTTTTGCGGAAGCTGAAACGTTAGTTTTTCTTTTTTTACAGGATTGACATCAGCCCACCATTTCCATGGAGAAACGCCGAGACGCTCTGTAATTTCAAAAATGGCATAAACCGTTCCTCTTACATCGCTTCCGGTAACCAGAAGATTTTCTTTCTCTTTTTTAATGGAAAATGTTTCCCATTGACCAGACAAATCTTTTGATTTTGACTTAAAAAGACCTGTTGAAGCCTGTCCGATATAAATTCCTTTTTTCGAAATAGCCTGAACCGGAATGATTTCAGGTCTTTTGCCTGTTATTTCTTTTATATCGTCAGCCAGTTCTTTTACAGCCCAAAGAATAAGCGGATCAGTATTTTTATCAATATAAATTGAAACTGACTGATTTGCATCTCCAATTAAAAAATCAACAGAATTATTATTCTGACTGTAAATGCTGTCACATAAAAAATGAAACAGCAGCAGAAACCCTGCAAATATGTTCTTATTCATGTAAAAAATTATTTTGCTGTAAAAAACAAAAGTTCAAAGTTCTAAACCATTTCCGTTAAAAACTTTGAACTACTGAATTATTAAATTCTAAAAAAATTACTCAACTAACTGCTTGTTTATACGCACGTTATTTAAAGTAATCCCATCTACAATACTTTTATCAATAACTGATTTTGTTGCTTCGATATTCAGATTTTCAAAAGTAAAATTAGACAAACGAACGTTCGGGTCTTTTTCTACATTAAAAAACGTATCTGATTTCATATTGATATTTTTCAACGTTACATGATCTCCATAAGATAATGGAACATCAGGACGTCCTTTTAAGTCGAAAAATTGTTTCCATGCCAAAACAACCAGACAGTTTTTTGCTGTTCCTTTAATATCTTCAACCCTGATATACTCATATCTCTGCGGTGTATCCGGTCTCATTTTTAGCCACAGCATTCTGGTTGCGCCTTCAATGGTACAATTACGCATGATTACGTTTCTGTTATGAATGGACTCACTTCCATTTGTTAAAGCAGAATGGCAAAATCCGTATGTACAGTCTTCGATAATGATATTGGCATTTCCACCGTTATTTTTGTCCTGGTCTGCATAAGGTCCCTTTCCTCCTTTTAAGGCAACTGCATCATCATTTACTGACATATAACAGCCTTTTATCAAAACATTGGTACAAATATCAACATCAATAGCGTCGGTACTTGGAGCCTTGATTTCTTTATGTGGAGAAAAAATATAAACATCCAGTAATTTCACATTATTGCATTTGTAAAAATGATTTGTCCAGAAACCTGAATTGATCAACTTTACGTCCTGAAACTGCACATTATTCGAGTTCCATACAAAAACCAGTCTTGGTCTTGAAACCTCAAGATTGGTACATTTTGGATTGATTTTTCGTCTTGCCCAAAAAGCTTCGTAATATTTATAACCGTTTCCATTGATCGTTCCTTTTCCCGAAATAGAGAAATTATCCACGCCGTAAGCATTTACCAATGCCGGAAAATAATCCAGGTTCTGGCCTTCCATTCTGGATGGCATAACTGGATAGTTGGCAATATCATCAGAACCTTTTAGAGTTCCTCCTTCAGCAACATATAAGCTTGTTTTTGGCTTAAAAAACAAAGCCCCGCTAAGGAAAACACCTTTTGGAATCACAATAACTCCTCCACCGTTTTTGGATGCCTTATCAATTACTTTTTGAATCGCAACGGTCTGAATTTTGGTACTGTCTTTCGTAACGCCAAAATCTGTAATCGTGTATTGTTTACCCAAATCTTTCAGCTGAATTTTAGTATAATCCTTAAACCATGTTGTAATGGCGCTTCCATCAGGAAAGGTGTCATTTTTATAATTTTGAGAAAATGCAGACTGGGAAACTCCCAAAATGCAGATTGCAAGTGTCAATAATCTTTTCATTGGATCTTTTTTGGTTTTAAATTTTATGAGGTTTTATTTTAATTTGATTGATAGAAATGTAATAACCTGTACTTCCGTAATTTAATTTTCTTTTGTCCGAACAGTTTGGCCTTTTGCCTCTCCAGGAAACTTAAACTTATTAACGGCTTCAATCATTTCTTTGGTTAAGTTTCTGAAAATAAAACGATTATTTCTGGACATTTTTTATATAAAATTACAGTAAAACCAAATTTAGTTTTTCCATAAGTCTTCAGTATCCTGTTCTATACTGTATTGCTTTTTAAATCACTTATTTACGTTTCAGCCATTCTTTCGGAACATTCACAATACAAATATTCATCGTACGATTATCCTCTGAAAGCATTGCCGACTGGATCTGGATTTTCGTTCCGTCCCTGTTAAAAGTGGGATGAACATGGTCAGCTGCAGTTGTTTTATGTCCGGTTGTCAGCAGCAGCATTTCGTTTGTGTTTCGGTCAATCAGATATAAACTTCTGGAGAAATCATCTCCTACCGCCCATCTTCCGTCTGCAGAACCGTGTACATGCCATAATCCGCTGCCACTTTTGGTTTGTCCGGCAATAATCATTTCGCGTGTCCTTAAATTTACAATGGCAAGACCTGTAGGTTTTTCACGGGTTCCCGAATTACCCCAATTGCTTTCCTGACCTGGATTTTCAGGATTTCTGATTTCTCCATTTTGGGCAATTTCAACAGGAGCTTCTTTCTGGATATCAATTTTTCGATGCCCCATAATCGCCATTGCGACTTCATCCTTAGAAATCACAGCTTCATGCGTTACCCATTCAAAGTCAGATTCAGGATACAAAGGTCTTAAACCTGTTCCGTCTGCCATTACTGTCCAGGTACGCTGAGGCGACTTTCCTCCTGTTTCCCAACAAAAAACCAATTCACCCGGATTCCAGATATTGGACTGGATATGCCCCACCTGAAATGGTACTGAAATAACATGTTTAAATTCGCCTGATTTTAAATTCAGACTACTAATTCCGCCCGGCCCTGCTCCCATATTTCGGGGACCAATGCTTTTTTCAATCTTGATATTTGGATCCAAATGTCTCGCGGCTTCTTCTTTTCCGATTCTAAAATAAATCCGTTCCTCATCAGCATCCAAAGCCATATCACCCGAAGCACCCATTTCCGGTTTTGTTATACCGCAAATTCGTTCGTAAGCCGAAACGGGTTTCATCTTTCCGGTCTGACTGTCTTTAAAAACAGCTTCAAGATTGACTTCCATAACCTGCATTTTATCACCATCTGTTTTGCGCATAAAATACAATTTCATCGATTTCTGCGCCATGCACAAAGTACCTGAATAGCCCCCTTCAGTGACCTGAACCATTACACCCGACTTTTCATGGACAGCAACCGCTTCGCCATTTGCCCTTTTCGTTCTGAAAATTAACCATTCTCCGTCTGAAGTCCATTGAGGATGCGTTGGATACGTTTTAGAATCACCGACAGATTTTGTGGTTAAAAAAATCAGTTCTTGACCCGTGACAGGATCTTTAATAATCTTTTTTTCTGATGGGAACCGGGTACCAATCTGGCTGAAAGTTGTTAGAGTGAATAACAGGAAAAGTATATTTATTGGAAGGAGTTTCATAAATTATATATTTTGGGACTGTATTAATCTTCAAAAGCCGCAAAGTAGCAGAGTAATAAAGTTTTAAAAACATCAAAAAAAATATTTCACGCAGATTCTACAGATTTAAACAGATTATAAAAAAAATCTGCCTGCATCTGCTTAAATCTTTTTTAAATCTGAGTGAAAAAACTTTACGCCTTTGAGAGAAGTGAGTTTAATAATTCTTAGCATGTATTGCATTAGCTGCTAACATAACTTCTAACACTTAACTTTACTTATGAAGATTATTTTTCCCTTCCACTTTTAATTGTATAGCACTGTCGTTTATCTGAAACTGAGTGTCTTTCAATAGCAAAATCACTTCGGCTCCAGCCAATAAAACCGGGCCATAACCATGAGCAGCAAAAACATTTATTGGACGATAATAGTAAAACGCTGGGTCAAAACCCATTCCAGTTCCTACGCAGGTTCCTTCTACCTGACCTTTGTCGTTTACTTTTGAAGCTACAGCGTTCCAGCCTAATAAAACAGCCGGGCCGTATGTCATTTTATCAACATAACCACGATTAATCGCTCGGGCGATTGAATACGTATAAATCGCAGTAGCAGACGTTTCTAAATACGAATCGTTTTTGTCCAGTAACTGATGCCAAAAACCGGTTCCATGCTGGTATTGAACTAATCCTGCAATGTGTTTTTGTAATTGTGACAACACCTGTGAATATCCCGGATGGTTTTTAGGTAAAACTTCAAGTAATTCTACCATAGTCATTATTGCCCAGCCATTTGCCCTTGCCCAATGAAATTGCGGATGCACTTACATAGACTCCACCCAGCCGTGCATGTAAATTCCTTTTTGTTCGTTGAACATTCTTTTAGAAAACTGATTCACCTGTTTTACCGCATCATCAAAATATTTAAAATCTCCGGTATAACTTCCCATTTGGGCTAAAGCCGGCACACTCATAAACATATCATCCAGCCAAAGCGTATTATCCTGAGGCCTGTTTCTGGCTAAAGTTCCGTCTTTTAACCTAAATTGCTCCTTACTGATAAAATGGATGTAATTGTTAACTAAAGGATCGATATTGGCTTTTAAACCGTCTTTTTTGGCTTTAATAAAGGCTGCACAAAGTGCTCCTGCAAAATCTAAGGCTTCCGGATGAAGCGTTTTGAGCATGTCTTTGTCTTTGATGTTTTTCTCCTGAATATTTTCGGCAACGTCAGCGATTAACTGGATTCTTTTATTCGAATAATCAGCAAAATATTTTTCACCTGTAGCTTTAGAAGCCAAAAGCATTCCTGCATAGGTTACGCCCCATTCGTAACTGGTCAGCCTGAAAGCACCCGGTTCAAAAATGATGTCTTCTTTATTTTTTTTATAATCCTTAATTTCTGCTTTTGTAGCAGCATTTACAATTTTAGAAGCCGAATTTTTATCTAAAAAATTATAAACCCTGTCCAAAACCGCTTTTATGTTCTCCTTTTGCGGAATAACATAAGGGGTTGGATAATCAGGCTGCATTAAATGTAACGGTGTTGTGGCATCATTGGTCTGGGCATTTGCAAAACTGCACGCTCCAAAAACGAGTAAGGTTATGATTTTGGCTGGTTTATAAGTCATGGTCGGATGTTTTAGTTAGTAAAGTAACTCGTTGGGTGAAACAGAATAAAAAGCTTCATTCAAGGATTAAATCTAATTTCATCGGCGAAAATCCTTTAAAATCTGCGTGAAATACTTTTTGGTATTAATTTTTTACGCAGATTTAAACAGATGCTATAGAACAGTAAAAAAATAATTTCACCCAACGAGCTAAAGTATTTATTATTTGCTTATCTCAACCTCAATTTTGGCAGAAAGCTGTTTTGCAAGAGTGGTCACATAATTACTGAAATAATCAGCGTCTTTAAAGTTTGGATCGGTGCTCAGTTCCCAGCCTGCGATCGGGTAATAACTAATTGGCTGATTGTTTTTTGTAGTCACTTTTATCAGATAGGAATTGGTCAGTTTACCCGTTTTTGGAGCTTCGATATAGCCTTTATAATTTGCTTTTGGAATAATAATAGCTGTTCCCAAAATCCATTGACGCTCATAGGTCAGTTTATCATGCTGAATGAAACAAACATAGTCTCCGGAGTCAATAACCTGCAGCGGATTTTGATTATTGATATTTGAAAGCGCAATTACCAAAGTTTCGTTTCCTTTTAATCCGGTTAAGGAAATTGTATTTTTATAGCCATACATTCCAGGCCAGATAGAAGCTGTTTCCTGTACCTGATATTTATTTCCTGAAGCCTGCCAGTTTTGATATTTATAACTTAAAACCGAATTTACCGGACCTTCGGTTACAATTTTAAAAGTCGTTTTTTCAACGTTATTTACAGTATCATTAATCAGAATCCCAAGTCTGTTGATTTCATCACCCACAAGCAAACCGTACCCGCCTAATCCGGCTGAAGTTCCTACAGGAAAAATATCCCTTCCCCAATCGTGCATTTGGTGATAATTGTCTTCTACGGCACCTTTGTCGTTAATCCCAACGTTTTCAGGTGTGATTCCCGGAGTTTTTTTACCAAAAACATCTTTGCAGTTTCTTCCATCAAGATAATGTCTGAAACCTACTTTATCATTTTCCCAGGTTGGTCCGTCAGTCTGGTATTTTTGAAAACCTAATTTTTTATACACCTGATTCGCTAATAAAACTTCTTCTGTTGCCGGCTGTACAGGTAAGTTTTCAGCTTCTCTCTTTCCGAATCTAACACTTGTTTTTACTGTATATTTAGGATCTGTACTGAACCATTTCAGTAGTACTGTTTTCTTTTCTTTTGCAGAAAAATCAACTACAAAAAACAATTCATCCCATTTTCCGTCACCATCCAGATCGTTTGTTTGTGCAGCTATTGTATCTGAATTTTGTAAAATCACAGGGAAAGATTTTTCGATTCCCTTTACTTTTAGCGTACTTCTTTTTATTGAAACTGCTTTTTGAGGCAATTCTAAATCCGAATTATTGGTTAAAACAATTTTAGCCGATTGTGATTTTTGCGCTTTACAACTTACAAAAATCATAGCCGATAAAGCTATTGAAAGACAGAGTTTCGATTTCATCATTCTTAATTTTTATTTTTACTATTTATTTAATGGCTACATCCCAGATTTTTGACAATCTTGATTTTCCTTTTGGTCCTGAAATGTCTAAAACTACAACATATTTTCCGGCATCTTTATATTCATGAACCGGATTTTTTTCGGTAGAAAAACTTCCATCTCCAAAATCCCATTTGTATGATTCAATTTCGCCTACAGACTGATCGACGAAAGCTACCGTTCTTTTATTTTTATCAATTACATTAAAAGTCCATTTTGCACTGATATCCTTTTGAAATTGTTTTTCCAAAGGCATTAATTTAAAAGGAAGACTGTAAGATGCATTTCCATACATTTTATGCTCCTTTGAGAGATTCCAAAAGCCATTATTGTTTTCGTTATTCACATCGTCATAATCGATAATTGCCCAACAGAGACCGATATTTTTGTTTTCTTCCAAAACAGACACTATTGCTCTGGACGGATCATTTCCCGCATAATCAAAAGGAGTAATCCAGAATTCCAATATCAGTTTCCCTGATTCACCGGGTTTAAAATTATAGCTGCAAGCAGCATTCGCATACGGAAGTTCCTTAATCCAGGGCTGACTGCCCCAAACCATCGTCCAGTCTTTTCCTTCAGCAGGAGTGAAAATATGGTAGTTCTGAGCATGGACTCCGTGATACGAAAAATAAGCATCCATTGTATTTGTCAATGCAGGATTGGGATGAAACCTGTCTATAAACGGTCCGCCGGACTGGTCTGCATCAACAATAACTTCAAAAGTATCATTGTGAAGCCCCGGCAACGAAAAATCCCAGTAATCATCATAAGCTTCATATAAAAAATACAGACGGTTCAATCCTTTGACCCAGGCAACTTTTACGCTTACAGCTAAATTTTCAGGATTTGCTTTGGCGTGTTTTCCACTGTCTTCCCATACCTGATCCATCCCAACCGCATAACTTTCAGGAACCATTTTCCAGTCATCTGCTTTTCCGTCTATCGTTGGAATTTTATTAGCCGGGAACTGAAAAACTTTAAAAGCCCTTGTATCTTGTGACCAGCATTGAAACAATGTGCAAAATAGTATAGCTCCAAAAAATGTGTTTTTTATATGAAATCTCATAAGTATATTTTTAAACTTCACCTTATCATACTAAATCATAAAAGATTAACCTAAATCTGTTAGATGTTTTTTTTGATGATTAATTTTCGTCAGTTCGAGTGAGCCCGATTTTTCATCGGGATTGTATCGAGAACAGAAAATTAATTTTCCGAAATGGTTCTCGATACACGTCACTTTGAGTGCGGAGCGTATCGAGAAGTTTTGTTCCGTTTCTCTACACAAAAAACACTCGAACTGACGATTTAATAGTTACAACCCAATGGATTAATCTAAATGAAAAACTTCCTTCAGACCAATAGCGACTGGGGAATTATCAGGATTAGTCTCCATAATATCGCCCATATATGCCCACCACTTTTTCACAATAGGATGATTTGGCAGTAAATCAAAATCGAAATCATCACTTATTTTTTGAACTGCAAAAAGAATTAGCGTTTCTTCATCCAGAAAAATACTGTAATCCTGTATGCCGGTTTCTGAAAGCAGACTTGCCAGTTCAGGCCAGATCTCGTCATGTCGCTTTTTGTATTCCGTTTCAAATCCCGGTTTTAATTTCATTTTAAAAGCATTTCTTACCATAGTTTTTTTATTTTTTGAAGAGTATTTTCTAAAGATATTTACATGATTTTGAAAATATACGAAGAGGCTGTTTCAAATTTTCCGCCTTGTGAAGCCGTGAATAAATAAGTCGCTTTGCCGTTTTGAAATAATAACTGAGGGCGTTCTGCACGACCGTACCTGTTGAGATGTTTTGGCGCTTCGGGCTGATTAATATATTTATTTAACGGCTGATACGATATTGAAGGATCAGACCAGTGAATTCCATCATTTGAGTCCATATAAAGTCCGTTGTCCTGTCCAAAAACACCCAAATCCCTTGCAAGCATTTTGAACTTTTTATCTTCATACCAGACAAAAGCATCCTCGCACTGCTTGTTATCTCCTAATTTTGAAAAATCAACAACCGGATTTCCTTCATATTTTTTATAAGGTCCTTCCAGAGATTTTGCTACTGCCAGTCCATATTTTCTGTTTCCTTTAATGGGGAACTTTGGATGCACATAATTTTCTGTATCCAATGATTTATAGTACAGCCAGTATTCACCGTTTGGATGTTTCAAAAAAGAAGGATTTGTGGTTAAAAGATCATCCCACGCACCTTCATTTCCCGGAAGCAGCAAAGGTTCATCCGGTCTTTTCCACGGACCGTAAAGAGAATCTGAAGTTGCCAATCCGATACGTTTGGTATTCATTTTACCATTGGAATTCCCCATAAAAAACAATGCATATTTTCCGTCAACAAAATGAATACTGGGATTATGACAGGTTGTTGCATCCCAAAAACCTTCCCCACGCGGAGCGAGAACAGTGCTTACATATTCATAAGGCCCTTCAGGTTGATCTGAAACAGCATGAGCGATTTCAGAACCGTTGATCCAGCCACTCATTGATTTAGACTTTTTCCAACGTGAAAAAAAGACATGAATTTTTCCATCAGGTCCTTCAATAGGACTATTGCACCATACATAGTAATCTTCAAATTCAAGTGCACGGCCTACTGGTTTAAGTTTTTTTTCAAAATCAGAAAGTTTCGGATCAATATGAAAACTATTGCTTCTGAGTGGAAACGGAAGACATAGCCCAATAAGAGCGAGTGAATTTCCAATTATGAATTTTCTTCTGTTCATTTTATTTTTAGATAAAATTAAATTTTCAATATTTTAAAGCAATTCAATTAATGTTTTAAATTAATATACACCGGTTTATCCCTATTACAGAAGATTTCTCCATTATTATATTCTAATTCGGCCACCTGTATAGAACTTATTCTTGTTTCAAAATTGTCAATTCCTTTATTTTCAGATGTTCTTCCCGGATGGGTAAAATAAAATACGTAGGCTTTACCATCATTTACAACAACATCTGCATGTCCTCCAATTACTTTATCATCTGTTCCCGTTCCCGGAATTTGAAGAATGTTTTTCTCCTGCCTTTTCCAGTTTATAAAATCATCCGAAGAGAAAACAGCCAAACCTTTCCACGGGTCTGTAATCATCCAGTTTTTTCCTTTCCAGCTAAAAATTTTAGGGCCTTCTCCCCTGTCTTTTACGACTTTTTTTCCGCTGTCTGTCCAATGGTACAAATCTTTGCTGTCTGCATAATAAATTGATTTTCCATCATTTTCATTGTTGTAATACATGCGCCAGTTTCCATCAGGCAATTGAAAAACTGAAGCATCAATGCAACGCTCTGAAGCCAGTTTTAGCTGTGATTCAAATTTCCAGTCAATTAGATTTTTACTTGTCAGGTGCACAATATATCTTGGATGTTTCCAATCTTCAAAAATACCCGGAACAATTGTCAGGTACATATGATATTTGTTCTTATGCTTAATGACTTCCGGAGCCCAATACGTAACGTCTGCAATTGTATAGCCAATATTGCAATTGGTTTTATATTTCCAGTGTGCCCCGTCTTCTGATTCGGCAATACCAATAGGAGTTCCGTGTACCCAGCTTACGCCGTTTCCTCCAATATTGGCTCTTCGGTTGGTATAAAACATCAGCCATTTTTTGTCCTTGTTACTCCAAATAATGGTAGGATCGGCTGCTCCGTCAAAAATAGGATCCCGATATAAAGGTTTGTCAGCTATTTCATTTTTTACTTGCTGAGCAAAAGCAGAAAGGCAAAATAAAAGGGATAAAAAAACTATTTTTTTGAAGTTTACGAAGGTCAATTTCATGAAAATAAAATAGGTTAATTTCAAATATATCTATTTATTGTCCGAATACTATCCTGTGCTATACTGCAGTTTTTAAGCATAAAAAGAGTGATTCGTACTTAGTCATTAGTGATTAGCTTTTCTTTTAGCTATCTTCACTAATCACTCAGTACTAACAACTTAATAATTAATACTTTACGATATTATTTTTTAATCAAAATTTTAAGCGTTTTAGTTCCTTCTTCACTAATTATTTTTAGAACTACACTCCGTGATTACGGATAGAAATACTGGATATTCTGATGAAACAAGAGCACTTTATAAAGTAACTTCGTTTTTAATTACCAGTCATCTGTACGAAAAGGCGATGCAGGTAAATTTTCGGCATTAAATAAATTAGGTTCAGGCACTGCTTTCCATGCAAAACGAACCGCTTTTGGATTTTTTACTTTTTCAGAAGAAACGATAATCGTCTTACCGTCTATTTTTGCAAAAGCCGGATAATAAACTTGATCATCTCCGGCAATTTCAAATTCTTTTAAATCTCCAGTTGTTTTTTTGAACCCTGAATCAGCATAATCAAAAAACAACTGAATCTTATCTTTTTTGATTTTCATATGATTATAAATTGGTCCTGAATACACCAATTTATTTTCGTTATATGTTTTTGCCATAGCTATCAGTGCCAGTCTGTGCCCTACAGTTTGTTTGTCAATTGGATGAATATTATTAGCATCTCCAACATCAGTAGTAACTGCCATCCCGCTATTGGGTATTGCTTTTAACGATAATAATTGCGCTTCCCTAATCTCCGGAGTCTGTCCTTTATGAGGCGTAATCTGAACATAATAAAAAGGGAAATCACCCTGTTTCCAGTCGTTTCTCCAGTTTTTTACCATAGCAGGAAATAAAGTCTGATACAATTTTGCCTTACCCGAATTACTTTCGCCCTGATACCAGATTACACCTTTCATTGTATAATTGATTAATGGGTGTAACATAGCATTATAAAGGACATACGAAGTTTTATTAGCTTCTTTTTTAGGCTTTTTAAGTTCCGTTTTTAAAGTATTGCCAGCCAGTTTTTCATTTTTTATATTTAAATAATAGGCTTCTAATTTTTCCTGATATATTTTTTCGTTTTTGGCATCTTCTTCCAAAATGGTTAAAAACTCCGGATTTTCTTCCAGAACATCCTGAGAAGTCCAGGCTTCTGCTTTTGTTCCGCCCCATGAAGAAGAAATCAGACCAATCGGGATTTTTAATTTCTGATACAACTCTCTCCCATAAAAATAAGCTACTGCAGAAAACGTTTTTATAGTCTCAGGAGAGCATGCAGCCCATCTTCCGCTAACATCATCAAGCGGTTTCGGAGAAGCATTTGTCAATACAGTAAACAACCTGATATTTGGAAAATTCGCTTTTCCGATTTCTTCTTCATAATTTTTAACTCCAGTTTTCCATGTACCATCTTCCTTCCCAACCGGAAAATACATATTCGACTGGCCGGAACAAATCCAGACCTCGCCAATAAGGACATTATTAAGAACAATTTTGTTTGAAGCATTAATGGTTATGGAATATGCTTTCTCGCTTCCCTGTGGGGTATCTATTGCTATTTTCCAGTTTCCTGTTGAATTCGCAATGACTTCTACTGAAGCATTTTGCCAGCCTAACTGGATATTTATTTTTTCGTTTGGAGATGCCCATCCCCATAAATTAACTTTTGCATTTTGCTGCAAAACCATATTATCACTAACCAAAGCCGGCAGTTTAACCTGGGCTTTTATAGAAAATGAAACGCTAAAAAAAATTAAAAATAAAAACTGATTTCGTATGAAATTCATGGGTTCAAAATTTAATGTTACAAACTTAAAAGTAAGCGACTCAAAGAATAAAGCTATCCTGTGCTACCCTGTTTATTATAGATTGTAAAATAAAAAAAGGGCAAAACTATGTCATGCCCTTTAAAATTAAAACCACTTAATTTTTTTTATCAATTACCATTAAATTCCCAAACTATATTTTGAAAGATTTAATGTTCAAATTTATTGATTGCATCTCTCTTAACAATCCTGTTGCACCCTGCTTTACATAAAAAAAGATTAGCACATTAATAAAAAAGATCTCCTGATTTTGTCTTATACTGTATAAACAAAAACCGCCTCAGTTGAGGCGGTTAAAAAACAATTTATAGAAATGGGGCAAAAATTAATAACCTGGGTTTTGCCATGCAGCTTTTTGAGCAGGAGTTAAATTTGTTCCATCTGCATTCGTCAAAACATCAATGAATGTTTGAGGAATAGGACGCAATTCGTGTTTGTTTGCAGTAATCATTGGGGCAGCTTCAGTATTAAATGCTTTAGCGCGTTTAATTAATGTCCCTGTACGGGAAAGTGTTTCCCAACGCTGAAATTCACCTAATAACTCACGACTGCGCTCATTAAGGATAAAATGCAATGCACGCTCATAGTCACTTCCAGCTCCAACCTTAGTAAGAACTGCCTCATCTTCAGCTGGCAAGTTAGCAGGAAAAGTTGTCAGTCTCAAATTTGAAGCAGCAGTCGTAACGGCTACGCCTGGATTAGATAAATAGTAGGTATTCATATCTAAATTTGCATTTATAAAATTTGTTGCCAAAGTACCAGTGTTTAACGGATTGGTTTTAAAAGCCTGTGAACCATCACTGTAATAAGATCTGTTTTCTCCATTTTTCCATTGCGCTCTTTCCCTCACAGTATTGATGTCTTTCATTGCATTTCCATAATCCCCCTGACGTACATAACATTCTGCACGTAATAAATACGTTTCAGCAAGACGTGCCATAATACCATCACGATTAGAATTTGCTCTTTCTCCGGTACGTGATCCACAATCTGTTTTATTGATACCAGCAAAGAAATTACAAACAGTTGTCGTTCCAAAATTTGGCGCTACATAAGTTCCGTTTTGATACAAAACTAACGAATTTGGCACAAATTGACCGGTTTTACTTGTCAGACTACCTGCAGTTGGAGTTTGCCTGTTTCCTATAGTCCATTCAGGTAAACGTCCTGCGTCATCTTTCCAGTTTGGTCCCTGAGCAGAAGCACCAAATTTATAAGAATTATAAGTGTTGTCATTTTTAGTGTTCAAAATCATCACAATACCCGGATCACCTAATTTAACTCCATTTGGATTTGGTGTCCTTACACTTGTAACACCATACACTGTTTTAAAGGTCTTCCACATACGTGCATCATTTACATGATCATAAACTGCATAAGAGTATTCAGTAGGACGACAACGCTGAAAATCCATAGCACCTATCCATACACCACGTGTAACCCAGCCTCCTGAAAAATTAGAAAACTGAGGTGTAAAAAAACTAAATGTACGGTTTTCAAAACGACCTGCAGTAGCTGCATCTCCATTAAAACCTGCCGACATTAAAATCTCACTTAACTGCTCATTCGCATTGTCAATTCCTGTCC
Source organism: Flavobacterium fluviatile (assembly GCF_010645065.1). Taxonomy (GTDB): domain Bacteria; phylum Bacteroidota; class Bacteroidia; order Flavobacteriales; family Flavobacteriaceae; genus Flavobacterium; species Flavobacterium fluviatile. Next base: position 608,412 of record NZ_JAADZW010000001.1, read on the forward strand.
AATTTGCATAAAGATCACTATAATTTGGTGTTAATACACCTCGTGCACCAATAGCATAGGTACAAGCATCAACTGCCTCTTTTAAATCCGCATCCTTATAAGAACTATTCCATGCATTATTACGTTCAGAAACACGGAACAACAAAGCTTTTGCAAGAAAATGTGCTGCAGTTGCTTTGGTCCAGGTAATGCCTTTACCATACGTATAAACTTCACCCTCAAAAAGAGAATAAGCATTACGAAAATCAGATATCACCTGCTCCCAACATTGTTCCGCGGTTGCACGATCATAATTTCGAACAACAACACCTTCTAAAGGCTCAGTTTGAAGAGCAACACTACCATATTGAGCCGTTAACTTATAATAATTAAAGCCTCTTAAAAAATAAGCATGTGCCAGACAACGGTTTCGAATCTTTAAATCAGTAATTACTGTTGGTGCTTTAGCAATAATAGTATTAGCAGATGCGATACCATAATACATTTGGTCCCAAAGATCTGCTGGACTCGTAGCATTACCGTTAGCTGCCCCAGTAGCAACAGTAGAGCCAGCCGGGTTCAAACGACTATCGTACTTATTCCACATTTCATTCGTGAGATCGTTTGCATTCGTAAATTCATCAGTTCCATAAAGCGTAGTACCATAAGACCACTCAAAAGCAAAGTGCCAGCGAATATTGCCATATAGCGATACAGTCAGGGCCTGCAATCCTTCCGGTGTATCAAAATAAGCTGTCGAAAAAGCATTTGTTTGTTCTTCGTCCAGAAAATCTTCCGAACAGGAGCTAAAAAACAATCCAGTCATTAACAAAAGACCGATTCCTATATTTTTAATATTATTCATTTTTATACTTTTATTGTTATATTTCAATTACTTACAAATATATTACTAAAATCCAACCTCAATACCCATTACGAAACTGCGGTTAAAATAAGTCCTGTCCGTATCAAAATCATACCAGTCTAAAGACTGATAGATACTTCCAGGATTTACTGCCTGAGCATAAATTTTCATATTTGACAGTCCAATGTTGCTTGTAACATCTTTAGGTAAGTTATAGCCTAAAGAAATATTACGAATTTTTACAAATGACGCTTTTTTAAAGCCAAGAAGTCCAGAATAAGCATCCTGAGAACCTGAAGATGACTGGCCCAAAATTGGTTTTTGGAATTCTGCATCAGTATTATCCGGTCTCCAGTAATCTATTTTAATTTGATTTGCAGTACCAGTCATTGCCTGAGCACCTAAATTAGCAGTGTATCCCATTCTTCCGTAAAGATTTATTCCTAACTCAATACCCTTATAAGTAAAATTGTTATTCCAACCCATAGTCCAGTTAGGATTATTATTACCTAAAACTACACGATCCTCAGCATTCATTACATAGTCCCCATTTTGATCTTTTGGTCGCACTTTACCTGGCGAAAAATTCTCTCCTTTGGCATTCCATTTCGCCATTTCAGTCTGATCTTCCGGAGTATCCTGCCATAATCCCTGATTATCATAACCAAAACGAACAGCAATAGATTCTCCAATAAACCATGAATTACCCACCATGTCTTGTTTACCATTTACCAATTCTTCAATTTCATCCTTTTGCCATGCACCATTTAAATTTGTTTCCCATGTGAAACCAATGGCAGTTTGTATAGGGATAAGATTAAGGGTTAACTCAACCCCTTTGTTTTGCGTTTTTCCAATATTAGTAACGATATTAGGATATCCTGTTACACTTGGTATACGTGCTTCTAGTAGCAAATCTTCTGTAAAACTTTTGTATGCTTCAATACTTCCGCTAATTCTATTGTTTAAGAAACTAAAATCAAGTCCAAGATTATATTGTGTAGTTCTTTCCCATTTCAAATTAGGGTTAGGCATTCCCGTAAGATCTACAGGAGCAGTATAAAAAGGCTCATTTGTAGTTTGCCCCATTTGGTTGCTAATACCATTAAAAGGAAGATAGATTGTACGAAGGTTTCCTAATGTACCATAAGGATCAACAGCAGAATTACCTACACTACCAACTCCTAGTCGAAGTTTTAGATTTTCTATCCAGTTTACATCTTTCAAGAAATCCTCATTATTGATACGCCATGCTAATGCTGCAGATGGAAAAAAGTCCCATTTATTACCTTCAGATAATACCGAAGCACCATCCCAACGTCCCGAAACAGTCAACAAATAACGGTTATCAAAACCATAGTTAAAACGGGCCATGTAAGAAACAAGGCTTCTTTCTATAATATTAGATCCCATAGAAGCCTTATTGTTAGCATTTGTAACATCCACCTGCCCCATAGCATTCCATAAGAAAGAAGGCTTAGGTATATTATTTGCACTCATAGAGGAAGTCTCGATATCCCAAGCAGATGCGGTTTGTAGTAAAGTAACTCCAATTTTATGTTTTGCAGCAAAAGTACGATCGTAATTAATCATATTATCAAGAGTCCATGACAAATCGCGACGGTTTTGAAGCCTTGCAAAATTAACCCCTGCAGATCCATTAGAATTTATCTTATGTGACGAAGTTCCATCAATATAAACACCCTCTCTCCAATGACGAAAATCAGGTCCAAAATTTATTTTATAAGTAAGTCCTTCAATTGGTTTCCAAATTTTACCAAAATCAATAGAAGCAGAAAAATTTCCTAAAAGACGAAATGTTTGAGATTGCTGTGTGCTTTTTTCCCATTCATCCATTATAGTATAAATACCATTTTCTCCACCCGGGTTAATGATAATATTACCATTTGCATCATATGGGACCGCATGATTAAAAATTTGCTTAGCAGTACCGTATATAGCATCCGGAACAGAGCTACTTCTCCCACTCAGATTTGACATCCCATAATCCTGATCACTCCAGGAACCATTTAAAGAGGCAGTCATCTTAAACCATGAGACAGGCGTGATATTAGAACTCAGTTTTGCTGTATAACGTTTGTACCATTGTCCTTTCTGAGTACCCGTATTATCCAGATAACCAATAGAAGCATAGGTATTCACTTTTTCAGAACCTCCGCTTGCACTTAAGACATGTTCCGTAGTAATTCCTGTTTGTGTAACTATATCTGTCCAGTTTGTATTAGTTACTTTAGAAGCATCCCATGTACCGCTTTCCCAACCTTTCAATACATTAGCCTGTGAGGTATTACCATCAACAGGACTACGAAAAATGTATTCATCATTTGCATATGTAGGTGAATCAGGATGAGCCCATGGCACTTTCACTCCATTAACGGTGCGCTCAGGGCTATTGTAGGCCGCCCAACGTTTGAAAGTAATAAATTCAGATGCACTCATTGACGGTGCCCTGTCTACTATATCCTGAGTGGTTACAGTACCTGCATAATTCATAGTGAACCTGCCCGATTTTCCTTGTTTAGTTGTTACGATGATAACACCGTTTGCTCCACGTGAACCATAAATAGCTGCAGCAGAAGCATCTTTAAGAATATCCATCGATTCAATATCCCTTGGATTAAGTGTTTCAATACCAGATGCTGACATCAAAGGAACACCATCTACAACATATAACGGATCACTACCTGCGGTTATTGAACGCTGGCCACGAATACGTACTCTACCAACGGTTCCCGGACGTTCTGTAGTTGTGATATCAACCCCTGCAACCTTACCTTGCAATGCCTCTACAGCATTTGGCACTGGTCGATTCATTAATTGCTCAGCATTTACACTACCAATTGCTCCAGTTAAATCAGATTTCTTTTGCGTCCCATAACCAACCACAACAATCTCGTTAAGTTGTGCTATTTCCTCTACCAATTTTACATTAATCTCTGAATTCTGAGCAACTGTTATTTCCTGACTTTTTGAGCCAGTAGAAGAAAAAACCAAGACCTGACCAGGTGCTGCACTAATAGAATATTTACCGTCAAAATCAGTACTAGTACCCGTCTTTGTACCTTTTAAGAGAACATTCGCCCCTGGTATCGGCAATCCCGATGCATCAGTGATTGTTCCTTTAACCACTTTGTTTTGCGCATAACCAGATGTGTGCAATAATGCAAACATGCTCAAAAGCAGCAAAAGACTAAATTTGTTTTTCATAAAAATAATTTTTGGTTAATTAATTAGTTTAACCAAATTTATCCAGAAGTACCTCTCACCGCATCCTGTAGTATCCTGTTAATTTTCAGTATATTATGTATTGTATTTAATTTTTATTTAACAAAATGAAGACAACTTACTGATTGACAACATCAAAAACACTGTTTATGTTGCTTGTAAAGCATTTAAAATTTAACTAAATTATTTTTACACATTCATAATTTTTATAACAAAAAACTAACATATCAAAAAAAAACACACCTTATAACATATTCACTAAAATATTATCAATAATTGATTACAGGATGCAGCAGGATAGCAATTTCATAAAAGCAATATATTTTTACTCAATTAGCTAATACGAAAAAATGCTGAATTATTAGTTAATTAGAAAAATAATTTCAACCCATTGAATATATCCCCATAATGAAACATACCAAAACCTATTTCACTTTCTTATTTATCCTTTGTTTTATAATTAATTCCTCCTCACAGGACTTAAATTCTCCATGGCCAAAATCTACTAATATCAATCAGCCCTGGGCCCGTTGGTGGTGGATGGGAAGTGCTGTAGATAAACCTAACTTAAAAAAGAGTCTTGTTGATTTTCATAAAGTTGGAATTGGCGGTGTAGAAATAACTCCTATATATGGTGTAAAAGGCGAAGAAAATAATTTCATTGATTATTTGTCTCCAAAATGGATTGAAATGCTTGATTACACGATTCATATAGCAGACAGTCTTAACATGCAGGTGGATATGGTTCTGGGTACAGGATGGCCGTATGGCGGTTCTCATGTTACCTTACCTCACGCAGCCACAAAACTGATTGTCGAAAAATACCAGCTAAAAAAGAATGAAACAATTGATCGCTCTATTAAACATGAAGATCCTAAAGAAAAAAACCCTGCTGAGCTTTTATATGTAATAGCATACGGAAGCGACGGAAGTTATGTAAACCTGACTGATCAGTTAAAAAATAAAAATTCAAAACTAAATGATAAAGGCATCGAAGGAGCTTCTGTTGTTTTACCGAATACCTCAGAACCAAACAAACTAAAATGGAAAGCAAAAAAAACAGATTATACCCTATATGCTGTTTTTAGCGGCAAAACCGGACAACAGGTAAAACGATCGGCTCCGGGTGGAAAAGGATTTACTTTAGATCATTATTCGGAAGAGGCTTTGAATGCTTATGTAGTTCCGTTCAACAAAGCTTTAAAAGGGCGTGAAGGAAAAATCAGGGCTGTTTTTAATGACAGTTATGAAGTTTACGGAACTGACTTTACCCCAAATTTTTTCGAAGAATTCCAAAACCGAAGAGGTTATGATCTTAAAAAGCAACTGGCATTATTGTTAGGTGAAAAAGATGACGAAGTTTCTAACCGGATAAGAAGCGATTACAGACAAACCATAGCCGACTTATTATTGAATAAATTTGATAAGCCGTGGACGCAATGGGCACATTCAAAAAACTTTAAAACCAAGCTTCAGGCTCATGGATCTCCCGGAAATTTGATTGACTTGTACGCCTCTGCGGATATACCCGAATGTGAGACTTTTGGATCGATGCCGTTTGATATTCCGGGTTTCAGACGTGAAAAAGACGATATCCGCGAAGGTGATGCTGATCCGGTGATGCTTAAATTCTCTTCTTCTGCAGCACATATTTCTGGTAAAAATCTGGTATCCTCTGAAACTTTTACGTGGCTGAGAGAGCATTTTAAAACCGCCTTGTCACAATGCAAGCCTGAAGCTGAAGATTTAATGCTAAACGGAGTGAATCATATCTTTCTTCATGGATCTACTTATTCGCCAGACAGAGCCGTTTGGCCGGGATGGAAATTTTATGCTTCTGTAAATTTTAATGCAAACAACAGCATTTGGGAAGACGCTCCTGCCCTGTTCTCCTACATATCAAACTGCCAGTCCATGCTGCAGCAGGGAAAAGCGGACAATGAAATATTGCTTTACTGGCCTATTTTTGACAATTGGGACAAGTTTAAAAAAGGAAGTTTATTTGTTGAATACAAAATACACTCTTTAGACGAATGGCTGCATGGAACTCCATTTTACAATACTACAAAAGAACTGATGAAAAAAGGGTACGGAGTTGATTTTATCTCTGATAATTTTATTGCTGAAGCCAAAGTGAAAAATGGTAATATTGTTCTTCCGGGCGGTGTTTTCAAATCATTAATTATTCCTGCATGCAAAAAAATGCCATTGGCAACTTTGCAAAAACTGATCGAATTACAAAAAGCTGGCGGTAAAATATTTTTTCAGGGATTGCCTGAATCTGTTCCGGGTTTTAATGATTATAAAAATCAGGAAGCAAAACTTCAGTCTGTTTTGGTTGAAAATAAAGAAGCTGTAAAACCTGTTTCGGATATTTTTGAAACGTTGGAAAAGGCTCAGATATATCCTGAAACACTTGTAAATACAGGTTTAAAATTTATCAGAAGAAATGTTGACGGAGAAAAAATATATTATTTGGTAAATCACACACCAAAAACAATCGACGGATTTATTCCGTTAGAAATTGGCAATAAAGAAGTAGTGATTTTTAATCCGTTAAATAGAAATTTCGGAAATGCAATTGTTCAGAAAACAGCCAAGAATACTTTGGTAAAAGTCAAAATTGAACCGGGACAATCTTATTTTTTGAAAACAGAAAATACTGCTTCACAAAAAAAATGGAACTACTACGAACCAACTGCTGATGCTATTGCATTAAAAGGAAACTGGAAAATTAATTTTGATAAAGGCGGACCAAAATTACCTCCAGCTGCGACAGTTTCAAATCTTGAATCATGGACAAAATTAGGTCCGGAAGCTGAAGCTTTTTCCGGATCTGCGACATATACTTTAGAATTTGACAATCCGAATGCTAAAACAGAGTCGTGGAGTTTAAATCTTGGAGATGTTCGCGAAAGTGCAAAAGTCTGGTTAAACGACGAATTCGTTGGTACGGCATGGTCTGTTCCTTATAAATTAAATATTGGAAAATTAAAACCAGGAATAAACACTTTAAAAATTCAGGTAACGAACCTTTCTGCAAACCGAATTCGAGATAAAGAATTAAAAGGCGAAGAATGGAAGATTTTCTATGAAATCAATATGGTTGACAAAGATTATAAAAAATTCGATGCTGCCAAATGGAATCCAATGCCATCCGGATTATTAGGACCTGTTACAATTACACCTTTAAAACAACAAAATTAATTTCTCAATAATAATAAAATGAAAAAGTTACTTTTAGTTTTCGCTTTATGCTTTTTATATACGAAAACCACAAACGCACAACAGCCATTTGATAAAAAACTGGTACTAAAACAAATGATTCTGGCAAATGATTATTTTATGCAAAAATGGCCTGAAACGGGTAAAACAATCATCACCAATAAAGAACGTCCAAGCAATATCTGGACTCGTGGTGTTTATTATGAAGGATTAATGGCTTTGCACGAAATTTTCCCAAAAGAAGCGTATTACAAATATGCTTATGACTGGGCAGAGTTTCACAAATGGGGATTCAATGGCGGAAATGTAACCCGAAATGCAGACAACTACTGTGCTGCCCAAACCTATATTGATTTATACAATTTAGAACCTGATGCTAAAAAATTAAAGAATACCAAAGCCAACATCAATATGCTGCTTAATACTCCTCAACTAGACGACTGGTCTTGGATTGACGCGATTCAGATGGGAATGCCGGTTTTTGCCAAAATGGGAGTTTTGGAAAAAGATAATCGCTATTTTGAAAAAATGTATCAAATGTATATGTATTCAAGAAACAAACATGGCGATAACGGACTTTTTAACCCAAAAGATGGTTTATGGTGGCGTGATGCTGATTTTGATCCTCCATATAAAGAACCAAATGGCGAAGACTGCTACTGGAGCCGTGGTAATGGCTGGGTAATTGGCGCTTTGGCAAAAGTATTGACGATAATTCCACAAAATGCACCTCACAGAGATCAGTATGTAAAAGATTTAAAAGCAATGGCTGCAGCTTTAGTCCCAATTCAAAGACCTGACGGATTCTGGAATGTAAGTTTACATGATCCTACCAATTTTGGAGAAAAAGAAACATCCGGTACTGCTTTATTCGTTTACGGAATGGCTTATGGAATCAACAGCGGAATTCTGAAAAAAGAAACGTATTTACCTGTAATCGAAAAAGCATGGAATGCTATTACTAAAGACGCTTTGCATGATACAGGATTTTTAGGCTATTTACAATCTACAGGAAAAGAGCCAAAAGACGGACAGCCATTATCATACGATAAAATCCCTGATTTTGAAGATTACGGATTGGGTTGTTTTCTACTTGCAGGATCTGAAATTTATAAAATGAAATAATGAAAAAAGCATTCTTCTATTTTATTTCTCTGGGAATAAGCCTTTCAGTATTCTCACAAAAAAAGGAAATTCCACTATGGGATAAAGTTCCTGATGCTATTGAAAATAAAGAATATACAGAGAAAATTGTTACCAACAAAGATGGAATTGCTGTAGATATCCGCAAAGTAACCGTGCCTACTCTCACAGCCTATTTTGCAGATCAGGAAAAATCAAACGGAACATCAGTCATAATATGTCCCGGAGGCGCTTACGGCATGCTGGCCATTGATAAAGAAGGTTATAAAGTTGCGGAATGGTTTAACAGCCTGGGAATAAATGCTTTTGTTTTAAAATACCGACTGCCGAGCGATTTGATTATGAAAAACAAAACTGTTGCTCCATTGCAGGATGCTCAGGAAGCCGTTCGTCTGGTTAGAAGAAATGCTGCAAAGTGGAAACTGGATCCTGATAAAATTGGTTTTATGGGCTTTTCTGCAGGAGGTCATCTGGCATCAACTTTAGCGACTCATTATGACGATAAGGTATATACTCCTAGTGATACAACAAGTGCAAAACCTAATTTTTCAATTTTGATTTATCCAGTAATTTCCATGCAGGAAGGTGTTACACATCAGGGTTCAAAAGACAATTTATTAGGTAAAAATGCTCAGGGAGAAATAGTTGATAAATATTCGAATGAAAAGCAGGTAACAGCTTCAACACCAAAAACATTTTTAGTTCATGCTACTGATGATAAGGCCGTTCCTGTAGAAAACAGTATCAATTATTATCTGGCTTTAAAAAAAGAAAAAGTTTTGGCAGAAATGCATTTATATGAAAACGGAGGTCATGGTTTTGGTCTGGGCGTAAAAGGCACTAATGCATACTGGCCTGAAACCTGCAGAAAATGGCTTGCTGTAAACGATTATAATTTAAAAAATGATGGTTATCTATTCACCTATTTTAAAGGTAATGGTGAAGACGGACTGCATTTAGCTTACAGCGAAGACGGTTACAAATGGAATACCCTAAAAAATGACACCTCTTTTTTGACACCAGAAGTTGGCAAAGATAAACTTATGCGCGATCCTTGCGTTATAAGAGGCGGAGACGGATTATATCACATGGTATGGACGGTAAGCTGGACAGATAAAGGAATTGGGTATGCTTCTTCAAAAGATTTGATTCAATGGTCAAAACAGGAATTTATTCCGGTTATGGTACATGAAAAAAAGACAAGAAATACCTGGGCTCCGGAAATCACTTACGACGAGAAATCTAAAAACTACATGATTTACTGGGCTTCTACAATTGACGGAAAGTTTCCGGAAACCAAATCAGAAGAAGAAAAAGGATACAATCACAGGATTTATTACACTACAACTAAAGACTTTAAAAAGTTCTCTAAAACCAAATTGCTTTATGAACCTGGTTTTAATGTCATTGATGCTTCTATTGTAAAGACTGAAAATGGCTACACCATGTATCTAAAAGATGAAACAAAAGTACCCGTTCAGAAAAATTTAAAAATAGCAAGCAGCAAAAAACTGGAAGGTCCCTACACAAAAGCAAGCGAACCAATTACAGGAAATTATTGGGCTGAAGGACCTACTGCTATTCAAATAGATAATGAATGGATTGTGTATTTTGACAAATATACCCAGAAAAAATATGGCGCTGTTAAACAAACCTCCAAAGGCTGGGAAGATATTTCTGAGCAGGTTAGTTTCCCAAAAGGCACACGCCACGGAACTGTAATTAAAGTTTCAGCGGCTGAAATAAATGCTTTAAAAAAAGAATAGAATTTTACATATTTCAAAACATGAGTCTCCTTTAAATTCACCCATACTATTAAAATTAAACTTTTATTTTTCTTTCTATAGCTTTACAAAAGGTTGTCCGAAAAAATATAGGACAGCCTTTTTTTATTCCAAAATATTTGGATACCTGAAAGATGTAATTACATATTTTGACTTTTTTGTACACTTCAGATTGTTTGACAAGAGACTAATATACTCTTCATTTAAAGTCTGATTATAAAAATTGATTATATTTTCAGTATTAATAAAATACGGCAATAAATTATAGAATTTTAAACCGGAATGCAAGATTAATAAACTTCTAAATCTGTCTTATACAACTACATAAGAATAATAAAATACAATTTTATCAGAATATGTTTGCAAAAGTAAATTTAAGTTCTATTTTTGAAAATAAATTCTTACTTAATATATCCCCAAATTACTTATGGCACATTTTTCAGATCAGGTACACATCAGCATAGGAAGTTTTACCCAAAACGTGGTTTATTATAACTTAGAATTGTCACAAAAGATGGCCGATCACCATCATTTTTCTTTCGTTTGGCAATATACCGGCAAGGCGATCATCAATCCGGCAGATCAGGCAAAGGCCATCAGAACCTATCTCGGAGATGAAGTCATCTTTACCTTTAAAAGCCTTACGGGAATCCGTTTGATGAGCAAAGGAATCATTACAGAACTTTCTTCTATAGATCTTCATGGCAGCGCCGAAGGATTACATGTCAAAGGTATTAGCCACACTATCGTTCTTGATGATATGAAAAAATCGAGAACCTACCAGCAAAGAGGTATGAATGATATTGTACTGGATATTTTAGCAGAAGGTCCGGGAGAATTTTACGAAAGAGATGCTATAAAAGCTACTTATCTGCAGGAATTTCAATACTTGGCGCAGTATAACGAAACCAATTTTGATTTCTTGAAGCGATTGGCCAAACGTTACGGACAATGGTTTTATTTTGACGGAATGCGAATGCAGTTCGGACAGACCAAAACCAGTAAAATAAAACTCATCAACGGTTCTTCGCTGCATAATTTTAAAATACAGGCGAATATGGTTTCGCATAAGATTTCTTTGGGAGGTTATGATTACAATGGAGCATCCAGTATTCGTAATGCTTCAGCCAGAACTGCAGGAGGCAGCAAAGACAGCTTTTCAGCAGTTATAGGACACAATCAGGGAACGGTTGCACAAAACGACCTGAACAATGGAGCTTTCACAACCAATGCCCAAAGCAATGAAGAAATTGAAGAAATGGTCAGACTGCAAACCGCAGGAAGTGATGCCAATAGCGTATATTACAGCGGTACTTCTTATTTTCCGTTAGGACTTGGACAGGTTTTTAGTATTATAAACCAGACTGTAGAACATGAACTCATTGTGACAGAAGTATCACACATCTCGCAGGTTCACGGAAATTATTGCTGCAATTTCAAAGCTATTCCGGCAGATGTTGCAGCACCACATTATACAGATGTACATACATTTGCCAAAGCAGAAACACAGCCAGCCAAAGTAAAAGATAATAATGATCCGCAAGGATTGGGACGTATAAAAGTACAGTTCAACTGGGCAGGCGGAAATTCAACTGACTGGATCCGAATGATACAGCCACACTCAGGCTCAGGCAAAGGATTTTATTTTATTCCGGAAATCGATGAAGAAGTTTTAGTAGGTTTTGAAGGAAGCAATGCACAGAATCCGTATGTTTTGGGAACGCAATACAATGGAAGTGAAACCAGTGGTTATGCAGACGGTCAGAATAATGTGAAGGCAATTCACACCCGTTCAGGAATCAAATTTATTCTGAACGACGGCGATGGAAGTATTTTGATTGAAGATCCAAGCGGCAATACCTGGAAAATGGATGGCCAGGGAAATATTGATGTGAATGCTCCTAAAAACATGACCTTCAATGCTGGTGAGAATATTAATATGAATGCCGGACAAAATATGAATACCAATGTTGGCCTTAATAAAACCAATACTGTTGGCGGAAATTATACCGAAACAATTACAGGTTCAAAAATTATTTCTATCGGAATAAATTTCACCTTAAATGTTGTAGGAAGTATGTTTGAATGGATAAAAGGGAATAAAGAAACCGAGAGCAAAGACATTAAAGAAATGGCTCAGGAAGTTTTTTTAAATAGTACCGAAAAAAACATCAATGTACGAGGTGCCAAAAATGTAAATAACTATAGTGGAGAAATATCTAAAAACGGTTAGTCATGAGCATTACAAGAATTATAGGCGGCACCTTAAAAAAAACCGCTACAGACGATATTGATATACGTGCAACCAAAGGTAATGTAGACTTTATTGCGGCTCAAAATAACAATTGGTACGGAGATGAAGATGGCATTTTTTATCACAATTATGAGCCTTTGCATGCTGCTGATTCTATGAGTGACTGTATTACAATTACATTAAATATTTTTTTTGATGGTACCCAAAACAATAAAACCAATACAATAGAAGGTAAAAATTATAAGGAATCGAACCATGAAGACGATAGTTATACCAATGATTTTACCAATGTCGCCCGGGGGTATGATACTGTAGCTACAAATGTTTCTTTTCAGGAGAGTATTTATATAGAAGGGATAGGTACAGAAGATTTAGAGAGTGACGATATTTTACCGGATGTTGCGCTGGGCATAGGCAATAGAGGAGTAATGGCAAAAGTAATAAAGGCGTGTGTTGAAGCTGGGAAAAAAGTTTCGAAGAAGAAATACAAAGGAAAAAAAATAGATGAATTAAAAATAAATGTTTTTGGTTTTAGCCGTGGTGCAGCGGCAGCCAGACATTTTTTGCATGTTGCCAATAGTCCCGCTATTATTTTTAATACTGATAGGGAGAACAACATAACGGTAAACACACCTCATAGCTACCAGGGAATGGAAACTGCAGATTTTAGGTTTAAGGTATCCTACAGCCCTTTATTATACAAACACGGTTATTTTGCAGCCTGCTTGCTGAAAAACGAAATTAATCCAAAAACAATTAAATTCAATTTTACAGGGCTCTATGATACGGTTGCTTCTTACGGGATTTATCATGGCAATGATGTAAGCGACTTAGATCTTAATGCCATTAAAAATTCACATTTTGTTTTTCAGCTTTCGGCTGATGATGAATATAGAGAAAATTTTGACCTTACCGATATCACAAGTGCAGGATTAAATGGGCTAGAATATACCTTGCCGGGCGTACATTGTGACATAGGCGGTGCTTATAATGATCTGGAAGACGAAGTTTCTGTTTTGTATTACAAAAGAGAATCAATATACAACAGGGTAATTCATGATACGGATATCGAGATTGAAAAATTTAGACAAATAGTAATTAACGAAGGCTGGTATAAACCCTATCAAATTACTGCAGGCGTTCTTCGTGATTCAGATTTAGGTACAGAAACAAAAGGAAGCGTTGATGATGCCGAAACATTCTATACCGTTGTGGGCACTAGAAAAGGTCTACGCAATACTTATGACAAAATACCTCTAAAAAAGATGTTTTTTTTCTCCGATCATTTTGGTGTGAAATATGACACTAATATAATTGAAAATAAACACGAAATAAGTGATGTTTTTTTGCAGGGAGTTTACAATCAAATAATGAACTATATGAAAGCCTGCAGTGATTTGCGAAATGAATATATAAAGAACAAACCAACATTAGCACAGGAATACTTAAATGAGTTGCGACAACTATCGTATCTTGATTATATAAATCCTGAGGATTTAAAAACCTTACGAAACGAATACCTACACTGGTCCGTAAAAGCCAATAAATTTGGACTGGAAACACGCGAAAGCCAGGCACCATCTAAAGAAGGCGCTTTGTTACAAAAATATAGAAAAAGAGAAACACATCATGGATAAAATAAAAAAAATCGTATCGTATTGTAGTTTAGTAGCTGTTGCTTTTACCCAATTAATTAGTTGTCAAATGAAAAAAGAATTACCGCAATTTCACGTAGAAATGTGCGACCCAGAGAGCAAATATAGAATCGAACCTGTTTATGATAATATAAAAACCCTCCAAGGAAACCGAGCTTCGTTTCCTTATGGAGGCTCCTCAGGAGAATGGGGAGATTCTCATAAATCATGGACAGAACAATATGGAACTCCAATAGGAGCTGACATTACCTATTATGCAAGGTATGAAGATACCTTTTATCGCTTGAATATAGATTTTCCAGTAGAAAAGATGGAGGATTTGACCAAAAGATTTTATTGTAATAATGAAGATTTAGAATATAACGAAGAGCTAAAGGAATATGTATATGAGAGAAAATTTGATCAAAGAGCCTATACTGAGTTTAGAGATCTGGTTTTTGGTTTTGCACCAAAAGGGATGGTTGTGGTTTGGCTGCGGTATGGTGCTACCCAAAAAGAACTCGGTCGTTATCAGGCAGAAGTCGTAAAAGATGACGCAGCTCTGGAAAAAAAATTATTTGCATCATGGTCAATGAATCGAAAACAAGTACGTGAAAAACATTTTAATCCAGATATAAGCCCTGTAAAATGGGATAATTATCGAACTAAATATGTTTGGCGTCCTGTAATAACTTCTATAAATTCAAATTTCAGACTTTTTGATGTAATGACTGAATATTTTAATGGAGAATTTGAAATTGCAGTTCGACCTATATCATTACATCCTGCTAAACGAAAAAGGGCTATCCCGAGTGCTATTACTTTTTTTTGGGAAACAGGCAAAGGAGAAAAATTTGAAGGAAGAGTCTTTTTTGACTGGCAAAAAACCAATGAACAATTTAAAAATGAGAATACCGGAGATAATGAAATTCAGATAAAAATAAGCGAAGATAATAGCGGTTTTGAAGTGTTCTTAAATAATAAACCCTTAGAAACAGTTAATAAAAGATTGTATTTAAGTGAGCGAAAATTTAAAGAGTCCTATAAATAACTAGCCATTCATTTGACAACAAAAAAAGAGAAATACATCATGGATAAAATAAAAAGAAAAGTACTGTATCGTAGTTTAGTAGCTGCTGTTTTTACCCAATTAATGAGTTGTCAAATGAAAAAAGAATTACCGCAATTTCACGTAGAAATGTGCCATCCTGAAAACAAATATAGGATCGAACTGGTTTATGATAAAATAAAAACTATTGAGAAAGGATGGTCAGCCTCGTTTCCTTACGGAGGCTCTTCAGGAGAATGGGGTGCTGCGCATGCACACTGGACAGAACAGTATGGCACCCCTATCGAGGTAAATGTTACCTATTATGCTAAATATGAAGACACCTTTTACCGCTTGAATGTAGATTTTCCTGTGGCTACTATGGAGGATTTAACCAAAAGATTTTATTGTAATTATGAAGATTCAGAATATAACGAAGATCTAAAAGAATACGTATATGAGAGAAAATTCGACCAAAGAGCCTATACGGAGTTTAGAGATCTGGTTTTTGGCTTTGCACCAAAAGGGATGGTTGTGGTGTGGTTGCGGTATGGTGCTACTCAAAAAGAACTGGGGCGCTATCAGGCAGAAGTTGTCAAAGACGACAAAGCATTAGCGGACAAATTATTTTCATCCAGAATCACAGTTTCAAGGCAACAAATAAGAAATACCCGAATGATTCCAGATGCAAACCCTGCAAAATGGGATAATTACCGTAAGAAATATGTTTGGCGACCTGTAATAGCTTCTACAAATTCAAACTTCAGACTTTTTGAAGTTATGACTGAATATTTTAATGCAGAATCTGAGGTTGGAGTTCGACCTATATCATTACATCCTGCCAAACGAGAAAGGGCTATTCCGAGTGCTATTACTTTTTTTTGGGAAACAGGCAAAGGAGAAAAATTTGAAGGAAGAGTCTTTTTTGACTGGCAAAAAACCAATGAACAATTTAAAAATGAGAATACCGGAGATAATGAAATTCAGATAAAAATAAGCGAAGATAATAGCGGTTTTGAAGTGTTCTTAAATAATAAACCTTTAGAAACGGTCAATAAAAGACTGTATTTAAGTGAGCAAAAATTTAAAGAGTCCTATAAATAAACGTATCATTTATTTGCAACGCAAAAGAAAAATACACCGTGGTAGTGTCAAAAAATAATGACACTATCCTAAAAGTATTTGAGTTTAAAATAACGGGGTTTGACTTTTAAAACTTGCGCCCTTTTTCAATTTGCTAGAAATATCTGACGAATATTAAAAGCCAAGTCCAAAACGGATTTGGCTTTTTGATTTCATAATATAAAAGAAATTATTCCCCAATAATATGAAGCTCATTAAACCCTTTATCAACAATTAAAAAACGGTTCAATTCAAAATCATCGGCATTAAATTCAATCTTTTCATTGTCAATTTCAATTTCAGTCACTTTAAAAGGCAATCCTATAAAATTTATTTTGTATTTACTGTAAGGAGTTTCGTATTTCCCTTCTTTATGAAGCTGAATAATTAATTCTTTTTCTTTTCCTATAGTTCTGAAAGATAAAAAGCTAAATCGGCCTTTTTTATAATCATAACCATCCTGTGCATCTTCATAAACTTCTGATTTTTCCTTTCCTATTTTGAAGTAATAATCGAGTACAAGTTCATCAAATTCTAATTCCCCAACATATTGCTGAACCGGATATTTCGGGATAATTGACCCTGCTTTTACAAAAACCGGAATTTCATCAAGCTTAGTGTCAATCCATATTTCTCTTCCTCCTGTTGCAAATTCATTTGTCCAATAGTTGTACCATTCACCTCTTGGAATATACATACGTCTTCCTACAGCATTAGGCTCCAGAATCGGACAGACTAATATGTGATTTCCAAAGATAAATTCATCATTACGGTAATGTGTCTGCGTATCATCCTGATCGTAGTAAACCAAAGGTTTTAGCATTGGAATTCCTTCTTCGATATACTGCCAGAACATGGTATATAAATATGGGAGTAACTGATAACGAAGGCTCACAAATTTTCGGGTAATATTGATTACTTCTTCATCAAAAGCCCAGGGTTCCTGATTTCCATGATCTCCTGAAGAATGTGTTCTGCAAAAAGGGTGAAAAACACCTAACTGAATCCAGCGTGCGTACAATTCACCTGTTGGCTGTTCGGCGAATCCACCTATATCAGATCCTGTAAAACCCATTCCGGAAATACTCATACGCTGAACCTGAATGTTCGCAATCCACAAGTGTTCCCATGTTGCTACGTTATCACCTGTCCACGAAGAGGTATAACGCTGAGCACCTGAATAAGCAGATCTTGTAATGACAAATGGACGCTTTGGATATACAAATCGTTTTACACCATGGTAAGTTGCCCTTGCCATTTGCGTACCGTAGATATTATGTGCTTTCCTGTGACTGCAGGGATTTCCATCATAAAAGTGACGTACATCCATTGGGAAAGTTTTATTCGGAACCTCCATAACGGCAGGTTCGTTCATATCATTCCACACTCCTTTTACACCAATGTCTGAGATTAATTCCTTAAACAATCCAGCCCACCATTCTCTTACTGCAGGGTTGGTATAATCCGGGAAATTACATTCGCCCGGCCAGACCTTTCCTTTCATATAAGGCCCGTCAGCTCTTTTACAGAAATAGTCTTTTTCCAGACCTTCTTTATAAACCCAGTAGTTTTTATCAATTTTGATTCCCGGGTCAATAATTACTATGGTTTTAAAGCCATCTTCGGCAAGTTCTGCAACCATTTTCTTTGGATCAGGAAAATAATCCTTATTCCATGTAAAACATCGAAAACCATCCATATAATCAATATCCAGATATATGGCATCACAAGGAATTTTAAGTTCCCTGAATTTTGAAGTAATTTCTTTTACCTTACTCTCCGGATAATAACTCCATTTACACTGATGATACCCTAAAACCCAAAGTGGCGGTAATTCCGGCTTACCAGTCAAATGAGTATAAGTAGTAACCACATCCTGCATTTGGGGGCCATAAACGAAATAATAATTCATTTCTCCACCTTCACTCCAGAAACTGGTCACGTTTCTTCTCTCCTGACAGAAGTCAAAAAAAGTTCTGAAGGTGTTGTCAAAGAAAATCCCGTAAGATTGTTTGTTATGAAGGCCAATGTAAAAAGGAACTACTTTATATAAAGGTTCCTGATCTTTATGATAAGCATATTGATCCGTAGCAAAATTTTCAACTCTTTTGCCTTTTAAATTCATTTGCGTGGCTTTGTCACCAAGACCGTAAAAACATTCACCATCCTTTGATGATTTACTCATTTTTACAATGTTTCCGCCATATTCGTAGCTTTCCTCCCAATGAAAGCCAAGTTCGTCTTCGAGAATTAAAAAATCATTTAGATCGTAAACCGACAAACGAAGATCTGCCTTTTTAATTTTACATTTTACTTTACTGGTCCTGATTTCAAAATGATTTTCTTCTTCGGCAACATTCAGAAAATTATAACCATGCAGCTGACTTTTATCAATTGCATACGAAAAATCATTACTAAAATAGCCTTTTGTGGTAAAACGAAAACGAATTAAACTGTCCCTGAGAATAGTGACTTTTAAAATTACGTTATTGTCTGTGTAAAAAGAAATGGAATCGCCTTCATGTTCATACGAAACGACTTTGGATGGAAATAAATTGCCCTTATATTCTAGTGCGGTATTTGTAATCATATGAATAATGAATTAATTTTGAATGATACTGCCTTTAGTTTCAAACTTACAAAAAAACTTAGTAATCCCCTATGAATAAAAGGTTTATTAACGAAAACGTTTTTTCTAAATGAGTGATAAATTACACATCAAAAAAAAACTAATTCAGTAATTTATATCCTTTAAAATGACAAAATCACAGCATGGACGAAATCGATTATACAAAAGAATAAACCGTAACACTTAAAGGAGGCAAAATTAATTCTACAGAATAATCTCTTCCATCATAAGGAGAAGATTCTATTTTTACTATTCCTGAATTTGCGACACCGCTTCCGCCGTAAAGTTTGGAATCACTATTAAAAATTTCTTTCAGGTTTCCTTTTTGAGAAATTCCAATTCTGTAATTCTCCCGGACAACCTGAGTAAGATTGCAGACAACAACCAGGTTTTCCTTAGCTTTGTTTCCTTTTCGCAGATAAGATATAACCGCATTTTGATGATCGGAATAGTTAATCCATTCAAAACCATCTCCGGTAAATTGTTTTTCATACAACGCCGGACTCGATTTGTACAACTGGTTCAAATCTGTAATTAGATCTTTTACCCCTGAATGAAAATCATATTTCAATAAATGCCAGTCCAGGCTGTTCTCAAAATTCCACTCGGCCGTTTGCCCAAACTCAGCTCCCATGAATAACAACTTGGTTCCGGGATGCGTAAACATGTAACCGTAAAGCAATCTTAAATTGGCAAATTTCTGCCATTCATCACCCGGCATTTTATAGACAATTGATTGTTTTCCATAAACCACTTCATCATGTGAAAAAGGGAGCATGAAATTTTCGGTAAAGGCATAGGTCATCGAAAAAGTCAAATCGTTTTGATGGTATTTTCTGTAAACCGTTTCTTTCTGAAAATATTTTAAAGTATCGTGCATCCATCCCATCATCCATTTCATCCCAAAGCCTAAACCTCCAAAAGAGGTTGGTCTGGAAACCATCGGAAAAGAAGTGCTTTCTTCTGCAATGGTTTGAACGCCGTTGAAATTAGCGTAAATAACTTCATTAAATTCTTTTAGGAAACTTATTGTCTCCAGATTTTCCCTTCCACCATAAATATTAGGCTCCCATTCGCCATCATTTCTGGAATAATCCAAATACAACATTGACGCTACGGCATCAACACGTAAACCATCAACATGATAATTCTGAAGCCAGAAAACAGCATTACTAATTAAAAAAGCACGAACCTCATTACGACCATAATTAAAAACAAGGCTTTTCCAGTCCGGATGATAGCCTTTCCTGCGGTCAGGATGCTCATATAAATGCGAACCATCGAAGAATCCTAAACCGTGTGCATCATCTGGAAAATGTGACGGCACCCAGTCCAGAATCACACCAATACCCGCCTGATGGAGTTTGTCAACCAAGACCATAAAATCCTGTGGTTTGCCAAAACGGGATGTTGGAGCAAAATAACCCACCAGCTGATAACCCCATGAAGGATCATAAGGATACTCCATAACCGGCATAAATTCTACATGTGTAAAACCGGTTTCTTTAACATAAGCAACCAAATCGTCAGCCAATTCGAGATATGTCAGGAACCTATTGTCATTCCCGCGCTTCCAGGAGCCCAAATGTACTTCATAAACCGAATAAGGTTTATCCAGTGCATTGTGTTCGTGACGTGACTGCATCCACTTTTCGTCTTTCCAGTTATAATCTAAATCCCAGACTACTGAAGCCGTATGTGGCGGTTTTTCACAGTATAAAGAAAAAGGATCGGCTTTTTCGGTAATAATCCCATCAATATGAGACTGTATTTTGTACTTGTAAATAACACCTTTATCTAAATTTGGTATAAAACCTTCCCAAATTCCCGAAGAATCCCAACGCACCTGCAGTAAATGTTCTCCCTGAGTCCAGTAATTAAAATCCCCTACAACTGAAACAGATTGGGCAGTTGGCGCCCAGACAGCAAAATAAACACCTTTTACCCCATTGACTTCAATTAAGTGCGCACCCAGTTTTTCATATAACCTGAAATGCTTCCCGGCTTTGAACAAATCAATATCAAAATCAGTAAATAGAGAATGCGTAATAACGTTGGACATATTTTTTTAGTAATTAGTAACTAGTGCTTAGTCCTTAGTCCTTAGCAATTAGTAATTAGTTTTTTGTGTAGAAATTTTGTTATCAATACTTAGTGACAGTCCTTTTGTAAAAGCAAATATTTTTTTACTAATTACCAGGGACTGATTACTACGGAATAAGCACTAAAAATCAATCTATCCTGAAATTATCCGGAATCACAACGCCTTTTTTGATAACAACAATACCATCCTTAATAGTGTATAATTCGTTAGTAAAATTTTCCAGATGTTTGCCTCCGTTGATATGAACATTGTTCCCAATACGCACGTTTTTGTCAATTAAGGCATTTTTTATAAAACAGTTTTCACCAATTCCTATATGTATTTTATTGTTTTGGGTATCACGATTCATTTCATCCAGATCCTGATAAAAATCATTTCCCATAACATAAGAATGCTGAATCACAGTTCCGTTGCCAATTCTGGATCGTATACCTATAACCGAATTTTTAATTTCATTAGCATTGATAATACAGCCTTCAGAAATCAGGGATTGATTAATGTTTGAATTTCTAAATTTTGAAGGAGGCAGTAACCTTGGACGTGTAAAGATTTTGTTTTCATCATCAAACAAATTAAACTCAGGTATATCAGCAGTTAAACCAATATTGGCTTCAAAAAAAGAATCAATGTTTCCGATATCGGTCCAGTAGCCTTCGTATTGGTAACTTAGAATTTTATGCTTTCCAACAGCTTGCGGAATAATTTCTTTTCCGAAATCCTTAGTTTCCGGATCAGCCATTAATTCTTCCAGCAATTGACGGTTAAAAATATAAATCCCCATTGAGGCTAAATATTTTTTTCCTTTAGCATGCATTTCTTCACTAACCTCAGATTCCCATTCAGGCAAAAGTGAAGTATTCGGTTTTTCTATGAAAGCTTCAATACAACTTTCACTATTGCTTTTAAGGATTCCAAAATCAGGCGCATCTTTAGCATTTACTGGTAAAGTAGCAATTGACATCTGTACATTAGCGGCAATATGTGCGTCCAGCATTTCGTTAAAATCCATTTGGTACAGCTGATCTCCTGAAAGTATCAATGCATATTCAAAATCATGTTTTAAAAAATGCGACATACATTGTCGTACCGCATCGGCAGTACCCTGAAACCAGGTCGGATTGTCCGGGGTTTGTTCTGCTGCTAAAATATCAACAAAGGACTGGCTGAAAATGCTGAAATTAAAGGTATTTTTAATGTGCGCATTCAAAGAAGCCGAGTTAAATTGTGTCAAGACAAATATTTTAAAAATATCCGAATTGATGCAATTGGATATCGGAATATCTACTAATCTGTATTTTCCACCAATAGGAACAGCTGGTTTTGACCTTGTTTCTGTTAGCGGATACAAACGTGATCCCTGACCACCTCCTAAAATAATAGCAACGACTCCCTTTTTGTTAACTTTCATTTTTCTGAATTATTTGGTTATATGTTTCGATGTATTCTTTGCAAACTCTTTCCCAGGAATGATCCGTTGACATTCCTTTTTTTATTATTTCATTGAATTTAGTTTTATCATCATACAGATTTACTGCGCGCTTAATAGAATAGCAGATATCTTCAACCGAAGCCTGATCATGACATACTCCGTTTCCATTATCTCCAAAATCAATTACAGTATCCCGTAAACCTCCTGTTCTTCTTACAATCGGAACTGTGCCGTAACGCAGTGCATACATTTGGTTTAATCCGCAAGGCTCTACTCTTGAAGGCATTAATATAAAATCAGAACCGGCATAAATCAAATGAGCCAGTTCTTCATTATATCCTATGAAAACATTGTAATTTCCTTTGTACTTATTTCTAAGCGCTACTAACTGCGCTTCAATATCAGGGTTTCCGGATCCTAAAATCAGAATATTGATATTTTCAAAATTTTCAGACAGCGCGATTGCTGAAGCCTGTGGCAGAAGATCTCCGCCCTTTTCATCGAATAATCTTCCAATAAAACTAAACAAAGGTTTTGAAGGATCTAATTCGAATCGTTCACAGAGTTTTTCCTTGTTTTTTTGTTTTCCAAAGTCAAAATTATCAATCGAATAATGGGAATCAAGCATTTTATCTGTCAAAGGATTCCATACTTCAATGTCTATTCCGTTTAAAATTCCTTTTGATTTGCTTCGAACTTTATTGAATAATGATTCCAGTCCGTTTGCCGAAATATTAATTTCATCCAGATAACTCGGGGAAACTGTGGTCACTGCGTCAGCACATTTAACCGCTACAGCAAGTGAATTCAAGGAATTATGCCATTCCAGAAAACCTGCATGACGTACATCAAACTCCGGAATATAATGCATTTTATCATGACCAAACCATCCCTGATACAATCCATTGTGAATCGTGATAACAGTTCTGACCTTACTCAAAACTTCATATTTATAACTAAACTGAAGCATAAACGGAATTAAACCTGTATGATGGTCGTGGCAGTTGATGACGTCCGGAATTATATCATCAGCCGAAATCCAGTCTAAAGTCGCAATCTGAAAAGACAAAAAACGTTCGATATCATCTTCATAACCATAAACATTCGGGCGGTCAAATAACTCCTTAATTTCAATCAGATATAATTCATACCCGAGTTTATCAGTTGCTTCCTTTAGAACATTATAAGGGAACATAAAATTGCCTAAAACAACATTGCCTGAATGTATCGTTTGAAAATCATTTTCATTTTTAAACTTTGTATCATATCCAGGAACCACTACTCTAACCTGATTTCCCGCTTTTTGCTGATATTTTGGCAGTGCCCCCACAACATCAGCTAATCCGCCAACTTTGGCCATTGGGTAACATTCTGCGCTAATATGAAATATGTTCATTTAAGACTCCTGTTTTATGGAATTCGTACTAAATTAAATTAATACGTAAATTGCTATTATTCTGTAATTTTATGTTTTTTAAATTTAGGAAAAAACTAAGTAGAATTTTGCTCCAAAATAAAAATTATCATTATGCCAAAAAAAACATCAAATCCTGTAAAATCCTTAAAAATACCATTGTTTATTATTATTTATGCGAAATTATGCGCGTTTGTTTCCCAGAAGCTTGTAACGGCTTATGCAGCAAAACTTTTTACAACACCCATAAAACATAAAATTCCGAAAAGAGAATTAAAAATGGAATCTGAAAGCATCCAGAATACAGCTCCTGTGCCGTCAATTGATAAAAGCATTACAGTTTATGAGTATGGTAAAAGCGAGAAGAAAGTTTTACTGGTTCATGGATGGTCCGGACGCGGAACACAATTATTTAAAATTGCGGATTCACTTTTAGAACACGGATATTCAATTGTGAGTTTTGATGCTCCCGCACACGGAAAATCGAAAGGCAGTACTACCATAATGTCTGAATTTATAGCCTCGATTTTAGAAATAGAAAAACAATACGGACCGTTTGAAATTGCTGTAGGTCATTCATTAGGCGGAATGTCAGTTCTGAATGCAATTAAAAGCGGCTTGAATGTAAAAAAAGCTGTTATTATAGGCAGTGGTGATATTGTACAGGATATTTTGGATGAATTTGTTTCGAAATTAAGATTAAAACCCGAAATTAGTAATCGACTGCGTGATTATTTTGAAAATAAATATCAGGTAAAAATGGATGACTTTTCAGCATATAAAGCAGCAGCAGAAATAGCATTTCCTGTTATGGTGATTCATGATAAAAATGACCCGGAAGTTTCTGTAAAAGCAGGGATTCATATTCATCAACACCTCCAAAAAGGAAGTTTACTTTTAACAGAAGGTCTTGGCCACCGAAAGATATTGGGAAATCAGGACGTAATTAAAAAAATTATTGAATTTACACTTAATTAAACTGCCATGGATTTATTTGAAGAAACGAGAAATTGGGGACAAGACTTAAAACCTATTTTAAAAAAATACAAAGGTAAAAAACACCCATTAGACTATGAAAATACCTATCAGCTATTGGTCATGGTGGTTTTGTCTGCTCAGGATTCTGATGCGAATATCAACAACATCGCTCCTGCCCTGTTTGCTGAGTTTCCAACCCTAAAAAGTCTTTCAAAAACAGATTCAGAAACTTTTATACCTTACGTCAGTAAAGTTCGCAATCACGCTACCAAAACCAACTGGCTTCTTGAAATTGCCAAAACAATTCAAAACGATAAAGATATCCCGCTTACCCTAAATGGACTTACAGCTCTGAAAGGTTTAGGAAGAAAATCTGCCAATGTGATCTTAAGAGAAACACATCAGCCCGCAGAAGGCATAATTACCGATTTACATGTGATTCGTGTTGCCCCGAGACTTGGCATTGTAAAAGAAAACAAGGACGGCAACAAAGTCGAAAAACAACTGATGGAAGTTTTGCCCAAAAATATCTGGTCAGAAGTTGGCATGGCCATTTCATTTCACGGCAGGGAAACCTGCAGGCCAAAACCCAAATGTGAAGAATGTGTTTTGAATGATATTTGTTATTATTTTCTATATCTTAAAAATGGAATTTGATTAACTATATCTTTAAATATTAAAAAACAGTAAAATCAGTTTTTTTTAAATAAATATTTATCGTAATATTGCAATATAAAAATAATAATATGGGAGCAACTAAAACAGAACATTTCACTGATAGTCAAAATCAAATTGCCATGATTGCAAAAGCATTAGGACATCCTGCCAGAATTGCTATTATTGAATATCTGTTGAAAGTAGATACCTGTATCTGCGGAGATATTGTCAACGAGCTTCCGCTTGCGCAGCCTACCGTTTCCCAACATTTGAAAGAATTAAAAAATGCCGGAATCATCAAAGGCAATATAGAAGGCAATGCTATTTGTTACTGTATTGATGAAAAGACACTCACTATTATAAAAGATTATTTTTCTAAAATCATTCTCACACTCACAGATCAAAAATGTTGCTAAACATTTTTTTTAGCATATCATATCGCAATATTGCAATAAATAATTTAAATATTTATATTATGAAACTATCAGAAATCAAAACCCTATTGAATACTGTAGAAACAGTAAATTTTCAATTACCGGACGGAAATTTTGTACCGGAGCATTTTCATGTTACAGAAGTAGGTTTAATAACTAAAAACTTTATTGATTGTGGAGGAACTGTCCGTAAAGAGACTGTAGTCAACTTTCAGCTTTGGAACGCCAACGATTTCGAACATCGTTTAAAACCAAAAAAACTGATTCACATTATAGAACTTTCTGAAAAAGTTTTGGGAATTGAAAATTTTGAAATTGAAGTCGAATATCAGGACACTACTACGATTGGAAAATATGATTTGGGTTTCAATGGTGAAAATTTTCAACTTCTTAATAAACAAACAGCGTGTTTAGCTCAGGAAAATTGCGGAGCACCTACAGAAAAATCCAGTTTAAATCTTCCTCAGCTTAGTACTGAAAACGCTAATTCATGTACTCCGGGCGGAGGGTGCTGCTAATTTTTTAAACAAATAAATATGCCTAACAAAGAAATCTTATTTCCTGAAATTGAAAAAATCGTGTCCTTATTTAAATTTAATGACATAACCCCGGAACGCAAAAACACGCTGCAACCACTAATTGATTATATTCAGCTAAAAGTAGCGAATCAGGAAGACATTCGCCTGAACCTAATTTGCACTCACAATTCCAGACGCAGTCATTTGTCGCAAGTATGGGCGCAAACAGCAGCACATTATTACGGAATAAAAAATGTTTTTTGCTATTCGGGCGGAACAGAAGCTACAGCCCTGTTCCCGAAAGTAGCTGAAGTTTTAGAAAAAACAGGTTTTAAAATTCAAAAACTTTCTGAAGAAAGTAATCCGGTTTACGCCATAAAATTTGCTGAAAATCAATCAGCAATTATAGGTTTTTCAAAAACGTACGATGATGGGTTTAATCCTGAAAGTGGTTTTGCCGCAATCATGACCTGCTCTCAGGCAGACGGAGGCTGTCCGTTTATAGCGGGAGCAGAAAAACGGATCCCCATTACGTTTGAAGATCCAAAAGCTTTTGACAATACACCACAGCAAACTGAGAAATATCAGGAACGCAGTCTTCAGATTGCTGGTGAACTATTTTACGTTTTCTCCCAAATAAAAAAAATATGACTATAAATCATTGTACGCCAGTTGCAGAAAGAAAAAAATTGTCTTTTTTAGATCGATTTCTAACATTATGGATATTTATTGCCATGATAATTGGCGTTTCTATAGGTTATTTTATTCCGTCAAGCGGAAATTTCATAAACTCCTTTTCCAGCGGAACGACCAATATTCCGCTGGCAATTGGACTCATATTGATGATGTATCCACCCCTGGCAAAAGTAAAATACGAAAACATGGGAGAAGTTTTTAAAAACACAAAAGTTTTAGGAGCATCTTTATTTTTAAACTGGATTGTAGGGCCAATTTTAATGTTCTTGCTGGCACTTCTGTTTTTAAAAGGCTATCCGGAATACATGATCGGCTTAATACTGATTGGTTTGGCACGCTGTATTGCTATGGTTGTGGTTTGGAATGACCTGGCTGACGGAAACCGTGAATATGCTGCCGGGTTAATCGCTTTGAACAGTATTTTTCAGGTTTTGCTTTATAGTGTTTATGCGTATATTTTTATCACTGTTCTGCCTCCTTATTTTGGCTATACAGGATTTAATGTGAATATAAGTATTGGGCAAATTGCAGAAAGTGTGGGCATTTATTTAGGAATTCCTTTTGCGCTTGGCATCATAAGTCGTTATAGCCTTATAAAACTTAAGGGAGAAGAATGGTTTCAGAATAAATATGTTCCGTTTATCTCTCCTGTTACCCTGATTTCCTTGTTATTTACGATTGTGCTTATGTTTAGCTTAAAAGGAGAATTGATTGTTCAGATTCCAATGGACGTACTTCGAATTGCGATTCCTTTGGTGATTTATTTTGCTGTTATGTTTGTTATCAGCTTTTTTACCGGAAAGTATTTTGGTGCTGATTATTCGAAAAGTACTGCTATAGCTTTTACAGCCACGGGAAACAATTTTGAACTGGCGATTGCCGTTGCAATAGGTGTTTTCGGAATCAACAGCGGACAAGCTTTTGCAGGTGTTATTGGTCCTTTAGTCGAAGTTCCTGCTTTGATTGCCCTTGTGAATGCTGCTTTTTGGTTTAGGAAGAAGTATTATTCTTAGGATTACTGTGCCGTTATAGAATACAATTTCTGCGCTATCGTTGTGCATAAATCTGTGAGGTCGTATGCAATTGCTCAGAGTCCGATTTTAAGTACCACCATTACCTTAAAACGCCTAAAACAGCGGGGTTATCAATCCCTGACCGAGGTTTGAACTTAACCCATCACTTTGCGAACCGCCGGGTATGTGACCGCTTGGTTTATCCTGAGCTAAGCCGAAGAACCCGGTGTTGTGAGAGGCGCACTCCGTTCCGTTGGGAGCGGAGCCGTTTACTCAATTAGTGGCTGCCTTTATTTTTACGAAATTCTATTTTCTCAATTCTTTTATAATCACTTTTGCTTTATCAAAACCAATTTTCTCTAAATCAGGAATTATTTTATCTTTAAATATTTTATCATTTCTTCTTTGATTTGATTTTAGAATAATTGATTTTCTACATTTGAATAATAATTCGTCTGCGTATATTTTGAATATACATTTGTGTAATTCGAATAAGCCTGAAAGTGATTTTAAAACATCTTCGTTTTGAATTGTGAATATAAAATTGTCACTATTATTGTTTAAAAATGTTAGTAATTCGGTATCATATTTTCCATTTGTTATTTCAGAAATGCGTCTTACGGCTTGAAATAATGGACCGATTTGAAAACCTTTATGATTGTTTTTTTGCAATTTGTTTAATAAATCAGTTTTACAATGTTTTTCAGTTATTTCCGGATTTATTGAATAACTAAAATAAAATGATTTTAAAAAATCACTGATTGTTAACTTATTATAACGCCTTTCAATATTTGTGTATTTTTTTAAATATTCATCAAGCAAATAGCTAACTTTTTCATTACAGTTCTGTTTGTCATTTTTATCAACTTTATTCTTTAATCTATATAAAACCTCAAGTGATTGAGACATATTTAAATCGATATTTAATAGCGAAGCTATTAAATATTCATTTTTAAGTTGACTAAAAACACTAATCGATTTATCAATATTAAAATCTGAAATTACTCTAAATATATCTTCTAAATATGTAATTTTCTTTGATTTTATATAGTCATCAATTTCTTCTGGTGTAATTGATAAAATAATACTTTTATCAAAACCTTTAATTTTTAATATTTTTGGATTTCTTATTAATTCGATAATTGAGCTACTCGAATCAATTTCATCAATTACTTTTTTTGTAATCTGAATTGTTTGAGAATTTTTAATATTTAAATTTTCTTTCGCAAATTCATAAAATGAAAGAAGTGAATTAATATCTTTTTCGGTTTCAATTTTTGTTATGAATTCATTTTTATTAGTTACTTCACTAACAATTAAAATAAATTCTTTAGGTTGATTTGAAAGTCGCTTCAATTCTAAAACTCTTGCTCTAAAATTTGAAAAACTATTCTCACTTAATAATTTGTTTTTTAGAATTCCATTTTTTAAGTCATTTGATAAAAACATTTTGGCTGATTCAGAATTTATGTTCGATAAATCAGATAATGCTTTTGAATATTCAGATAAAGAAGAATTTAATAATTTTTGATTTATTGTATTGTTTTCAATAAGCTGATGGAAAATAAATGTGCAAGAATTTGTACCTACAGAAATATCAATTTTTTGAAGTTCTCTTAAAGATTTTGCAATTTGATCTATTTTTTGCTTTTGAGCTTTCTCGATTAGTTTATTCCAATCCAATTTTCGGATTAGACCATAAACAAGTTTTTTTGTTTCACTTGAAGTATTTAATTCCGAAAGTGAATTTGTTATGTTTGAAAAGCCTGGAAGTTTGTTAATCTTTTCTAACCACTCAGGAAAGTGAAAAGAATTTAATATTTTATATACTGTTTCAGGTTTTCTACTTTGTTTGCTTATTCTCAATGTCAATTCTACAATGGAATTTGTTTTTACAATTTCATTTTCGGGTAATACATTTATAATTTTTTCAAATGGTAATTCAATTGATAATGATTCTGAAATCTGTATTAGGTTAGAATAATTCATATAATCCTGAAATAGAAATAAATTAAGTTTATTTCTATTTAGATAAGTTATAATTAAATTGTAATATTTTGATAATTTTATTTTATCAATTCGAGTACAAAGTTTAAATAGAATTGTAATTAAAGAATTTACTTCAAATTCTTTAATGTTTGTTGAAAATGATTCTATTATTATTTGCTCTATTTTTTCATTTTCTAAAATGCTTATTACAATTTCTGTTTCTTCTAAAATTTCTGAATTAAAGAATTTATTAAGCAAAAGATGAATATTTAATGAGTAATCTTGTCTATTAAATTTTGAAATATAATTGATTATTAATTCTGATTTTTTTTCTAAATCTATATTCTCATTTACGTATGAAATAGAATCGAATATTAATTTTGCATATTCTTTATGTGGGAAATAATGATAATCGCTTGAGGAGTATTTTAAAATTATTCCTTTTTCTTTTAGTTTATCATCTATTTTTTTTTGCCCTTTCAATAAGATAAATGGAATGTCATTTTTAAATAAAAGACAGTATGTATTAAGAGAATCACTCTCAACTTCAATTAGATTATGTTCCTCATAAAAACTCTCTAAAATACTATCGTTCTTAATTTTATCAAACGTTATATTATTTAATTTTTTGTTTTTATTTTCCCAAATCTTTAATGCAATATTTAGTTTTAAAAGATTACTGCTTGCGTTTTTTAGAATATCATTAAAATCTCCTTTGTACCAATTAATATTTGGATATTGATTATTTAATGATTCAATTTTTTTTGAAACAATACCTGAAATTTTTTCTTCTAAATTTTCATTTAGATCAATTCTGTAAAATTTGATTTCTCCAATTTTATCATAAATGCTATTTTCGTATTCTTCATCAAATGTTTTATAGTAGCGTGATAAATAAAGTGTATTAATCCATTTAAATTTCGATAGTCTTTCTTTTATTTTTAAAAATAATTTAATGTCATCGTGAATGTTGTCTATTATCACTAAAGAATGATAATGAGATATTTGGATTAATTCTTCAAGAATTTTTGATGAGTCAAAAATTGGTTCTGTAAGATTAAGATAAAATATTTTTTTATTTTTTATTTTTTGAATTATTGCATAAGCAATTGTAGTTTTTCCACTGCAAGGATTACCTAAAATGCAATATTGTTCTATAATATCATTTGTAAAATTGTAAGCTAAACTATCAATTTTACGTTGTTCCTTTTTACTGAAATATATTAAATCTTCTTTATTAAAATAATTTGTCTCATCAAATTTTTGATTTTTTTCAATTTCTTTAAAAAGTACTAATTTGGACAAACCATAAAACTCTTCACTTACTTCTTGTTTTATTAATTCATAAATTTCAAATCTCTTTTCTTTAGAATATTGATTTATATCACCAATTAAATTTTTAATGGTTTTAGTATGGATTTTAACGCCATCAATTTCTTCTATAATTGAGGTGTCGATACTTTTTAAATAGTTAGTTTCAATAATAAAAAAATCCAAAGCTCTTTTATGCCTTTTTCCTTCCAATTACTTAATGTAAGTCTTTTTGTTTCAGATATTTTTTTTATTTCATTGCTCTGAATTGCTGTAATTTGAATCCCGATTTTTTTTATGTCTTCAAATAAATCTATTCCAGGAGCATTTGGTTTTTCATAATTCAGATTATTTAATTTATGAAAGTTATAAACCTTTTTAAAAATTCTCAAAAAGAAATCTTCTGCATCAATTTTTTTATCGTGCTTATTTAGAATTCCTTCTTTTTTGATTTTGTCATTATAAGCGAAAAGATAAAGTTCTATTTCGTTCATTTTCGGCTTTAATTTGTTGTTTAGAGGTTTACGTCAGAAGGTTGCCACTAACTTGTTTTTACTCGCTATAAAATAGCGTATATACATCCAAATTTAGGTGTATATGCGCATGTTTTGTTTCGTATTAATTTTTCAAATATATTTATTATTTCTTACAAATCGTCAAACAACATTCTAAATAACTTTATGAAACCAAATGCCCTAGCCCAGATGGTAGCGGCATCCTTTTGTGCCGGGGTTCGGCACAAAAGATATAGCGTACAGCTGGAAATAGCTTCTCATTAAAAAAATCAACATTAACATTTCATTTAATTACGGTTCAAAGATTTAATTACTATTTTTGGGACTCTTTCAAAAATACGAATCACGCTATGCGAAAAACACAGTTATTTTTACTTTTTTTTATCAGTATTCAAATTTCTTTTGCCCAGCAGCCTCAAAAACCTAATGCTGTCGAAATTTATAATCAAATTCAAAAATTAAACTTTCTGGGCTCTGTTTTATACATTGCAGCGCATCCGGATGATGAAAATACACGCCTTATTTCGTATTTGTCGAATGAGGTAAATGCGAGAACGGGGTATATGTCATTGACGCGTGGCGACGGAGGCCAGAATTTAATTGGCCCGCAACTGCGTGAATTATTAGGCGTGATCAGAACTCAGGAACTGATTGAAGCACGAAAAATAGATGGTGGTGAACAGTTTTTTTCGCGTGCGAATGATTTCGGATTTTCGAAAAATCCTGATGAAACTTTAAAAATCTGGGATAAAGATAAAGTCCTTGCCGATGTAGTCTGGACAATCCGGAAATTTCAGCCGGATGTGATTATCAACCGTTTTGATCATCGCTCGCCGGGAACGACTCACGGCCATCATACCTCGTCAGCCATGCTGAGTGTAGATAGTTATAAATTAACGAATGATGTAAAAATATATCCGGAACAGCTTAAATATGTACAGCCATGGCAGGTAAAAAGACAATTTTTTAATCCGTCCTGGTGGTTTTTTGGAAGTCAGGAAAAATTTGATGCTGCAGACAAATCGAAATATACCGCCCTGCAAACCGGTGTTTATTATGCCGGAATTGGAAAATCGAATCAGGAAATTGCTGCTTTAAGCCGCAGCTGTCACCAATCGCAGGGTTTTGGAAGTACCGGAGCGAGAGGTGATGAAACAGAATACCTGGAACTGATTAATGGCGAAAAACCTAAAAACCGTGATGATTTATTTGACGGAATAGATACCTCCTGGAATCGTGTGAAAGATGGTAAACCAATTGGCGAACTGATTTCAAAGATTATTGCCAATTATAATTTCAGTAATCCTTCTGCAAGCATTCCGGATTTGGTGAAGGCGTATTCAATGATTCAGGAATTGGAAGACACACACTGGAAAGATTTAAAATCTGAGGCTATAAAAAATATCATCGCATCCAGTGCCGGATTATATCTGGAAGCTGTTGCTGAAGAACAGGAAGCTACACCCGGAAGCACTATTAAGCTAAATATTGAAGCAATCAACAGATCTTCAGCTGAAATGCAGCTGACAGGCTTAACTTCATTACCGGATAACAAAACCACGGTTAAATATAAGCTCTTCTTAAAAAACAATAACGACCAGCGATTCAAACTCGAAATTCAGCTTCCTGAAACTATGGAATACACTCAGCCGTATTGGCTGAAAGAAAAAGCCAGTGTTGGAATGTACACGGTTTCGAATCAGGAAATTATCGGGATTCCGGACATTATCAGAGATGTAAAAGTTATTTTTAATATCAGAATTGACGGTGTTGATATTCCGTTTGAACGAACTGTTGTCTATAAATACAATGACGGCGTGAAAGGCGAAATGTATAATTTTCTGGATATCGTACCGGAAGTTACCTCTTCAATCCTTGAAAAAGTATTGATTTTTAAGGACAACAAAAGCAAACTCGTTCCGGTTAAAGTGCGTGCCGGCAAAAACGGAATTAAAGGTGACTTACAGCTGGAACTGCCTAAAAGCTGGGTAGTTTCACCAAAACAGATTCCGTTTGCTTTAGATAAAAAAGGCATGGAACAGACTTTTTATTTTGAAGTCATCCCTCCTTCCAGCCCTGAAGAAGTTGCTGCAAAAAGTGTAGTTATAATGGAAAACAAGATTTTTGACAAGGATCAGACGATTATTGATTTCAATCACATTACGAAACAACTGGTTTTAAAATCAGCCGAATCAAAATGTATCAGAATTGATTTAAAAACTACAGGTGATGCCATTGGTTATATTATGGGTGCAGGAGATGAAGTTCCGGAAAGCCTCGTTCAGATGGGTTACAAAGTGACTATTTTGAAACCTGAAGAAATTACACCCGAGAAGCTTGACCAGTTTAATGTTGTCATTACCGGAGTTCGTGCTTACAATACAGTAAATGCTTTGGCCAACAAACAGCCAATTTTTTTTGATTTTGTAAAAAGTGGTAAAACCATGATTGTGCAGTACAATACAAATGGAAGATTAATAACGGATAATATTGCTCCCTACCCTCTTAAACTTTCTAATGACCGCGTTACGGAGGAAAATGCAAAAATCACTTTTCTGGCACCAAATCATCCGGTCTTGAACACACCAAACAAAATTACTACAAAAGATTTTGAAGGCTGGACCCAGGAACAAGGCTTATATTACCCTAATCAATATGATCCAGCTTTTACGCCAATTATTTCATCACATGACAAGGGAGAAACAGATAAAAAAGGGGCTTTGCTGGTCGCTCCCTATGGAAAAGGGTATTATATTTATACCGGTTTGAGCTTTTTCAGGGAACTGCCCGAAGGTGTTTCAGGAGCTTACAGATTACTTTCGAATATTATTTCGCTAAAACAGCCTGTAGAAGCTCCAAAACAGGAATTAAAAAACTAAATTAAACATGGAAGCCAAAAAAGAAAAAAGATGGAAAAAAAGCTACACTTATGTATTGGTAGCCAATGCGGTTTATATCGTTATTTTTTTCTTAATCATGCAATTATATTCGTAAACTATGCAGCTATTTGATTGGATCGTATTGATAGTTACTCTTCTTTTTATTGTAGGATATGGCTCCTGGAAAACCAAAGGAAGTAAAAATGTTGAAGATTTTATTTTAGGGAATAATGAAACGCCGTGGTACACTGTTGGGCTTTCTGTAATGGCAACACAGGCAAGCGCAATCACTTTTTTATCTACACCGGGGCAGGCTTATCATGACGGAATGGGGTTTGTTCAGTTTTATTTTGGATTGCCAATCGCCATGATTGTCATTTGTCTGACTTTTATTCCTTTATATCATAAAACTAAAGTATTTACCGCTTATGAATTTCTCGAAAAAAGATTTGATGTAAAAACGCGTTCACTTGCCGCTATATTATTTCTGGTACAAAGGGGATTAGGAACTGGTTTAACTATTTATGCCCCGGCCATCATATTATCAACTCTGTTAGGCTGGAACTTAACTTTGATGAATATATTTATTGGTGTATTGGTCATAATTTATACTTTCTCAGGAGGAACAAAAGCGGTAAATGTGACTCAAAAGCAGCAAATGTTTGTCATTATGTCCGGGATGTTTATCACTTTCTTTCTGATTCTGCATTATTTGCCACAAGATATGACTTTTTCAAGTGCCATGCATATTGCCGGTGCCAATGACAAAATGAATATTGTAGATTTTTCTTTTGATCCGGAAGAAAGATATACTTTTTGGAGCGGAATTACAGGTGGATTTTTCCTGATGCTTGCTTATTTTGGTACAGATCAGTCGCAGGTAGGGCGTTATTTATCAGGTAAATCTGTTAAGGAAAGTCAGATGGGATTAATCATGAACGGGTTATTAAAGGTTCCCATGCAGTTTTTTATATTGCTGACAGGGGTTATGGTATTCGTTTTTTTTCAATTCAATCCTGTACCACTGAACTTTAATCCGAATAACAAGATAATTATTGAAAAATCAGAATATAAAGATGAATATCATGCTTTGGAAGTCAAACTAAATAAACTTTCAGAAGACAAAAAAGTAATTAATCTTTTGTATATCGAACAATTGAATCAGGATTATGATAATCCCATTCTAAGGAAAGAGTTAGTTACACTATCGAACAAAGAAAAAGATTTGCGTGACCGTGCGAAAGAAATTATTTCTAAAGCCGACAGCAATAGTGAGACTAATGATAAGGATTATGTATTTTTCCATTTCATTTTAC
The DNA here is from genome assembly GCF_010645065.1 of Flavobacterium fluviatile. Taxonomy (GTDB): domain Bacteria; phylum Bacteroidota; class Bacteroidia; order Flavobacteriales; family Flavobacteriaceae; genus Flavobacterium; species Flavobacterium fluviatile. The sequence goes on from NZ_JAADZW010000001.1 coordinate 644,594, forward strand.
ACTATCTGCCAAAGGGGCTTATTGGGTTATTACTGGCCGTTATCATATCAGCGGCGATGTCATCAACTGCTTCGGGATTAAATGCATTAGCATCAACAACAGCAATAGATATCTATAAACGAAATCTTAAAGAAGAAAAATCTGAAAAACATTATCTGAATGCTACCAAATTCTTCACGCTTTTTTGGGGAATTGTCGCCATACTTTTTGCCTGTGTCGGAACATTGTTTGAGAATTTAATTCAATTGGTAAACATTATTGGATCCATATTTTACGGAACTGTTTTGGGTATCTTCCTGGTTGGTTTTTATTTGAAACGTGTCGAGGCAAAGTCAATGTTCTGCAGTGCAATTATCAGTCAGTTAACCATCTTTATCATTTATTATTTTATGATTTATGTTTACCCGAGTGGTCAGGAAAAATTAGGTTATTTGTGGCTAAATTTTATAGGTGCTATTTTAACGATTGTTTTGTCTTTATTAATTCAGCTAATCTTTTTCAGAAGAAACAGTCATCAATTAAATGAACTATAATTATGAGATATGCTGAATTTTAATTTTACACCATTTCCGGTCATAGCAACAGACCGCCTGCTCTTAAGACAAATCACAAAAGATGATGTAAAGGAGATTTTCGAATTGCGTTCTAATCCGGAAACGATGCAATATATTCCTAGACCTTTGGTAAAAACAACTGAAGATGCTTTGGAGCATATAGCCATGATTGAAGAAAAAATCATCTCAAATGCAGGAATCAATTGGGGAATTACTTTAAAAGGAGACTGTAAATTATTAGGTATTATTGGATATTACAGAATGCAGCCTGAAAATTATCGTGCCGAAATTGGTTACATGCTGCTTCCTGAATTTCATGGAAAAGGAATTATTACTGAAGCAGTAAAACGATTGATTACGTATGGTTTTAAAGATTTAAAACTACACTCAATTGAAGCCGTAATCGATCCGGAAAATTTTGCCTCTGAAAAAGTTTTACAAAAATGTAATTTTATCAAAGAAGCCCATTTGAAAGAATGTGAGTTCTATGAAGGCAAATTTCTGGACAAGGTAATATACTCATTATTAGATAAATAAAATCTTATTAAAGTCTTTATATAACTTTAGGTTATTTCAACGCTAAATCATAAATCTAATAATTCTATATTTGCGGAATAAAACGAGAATAATCTTATTATTAAATGTCTGGATTGAATGAAAAAAATTCTTTTATTTGCCATTATTATAATTTCATCAAATGTTCAAAGCCAGACCTATCTGAAATTCAATGCCGTTACAGCCATTGTTCTTGTTCCAAATGTTGGCGTGGAAACGAGTATTGGTGAGAAAACTACTTTTAGCTTCGATGTTATGGCTTCATTCTGGAAATCATTTGATGGCAAAAATCCAATGGAATTTTATACTTACACTCCTGAGATCCGTTATCATTTTAAAGAAAAATACAATGGCTTTTACGCAGGATTCCATTCCGGATTTGATACTTATAAAATTCAAAAATGGGGTTATTGGGATACCAACATGTATGAAAAAGGTATGGGATATAGAATAGGTGCAACTTTAGGATACAATAAAAAACTTAGCGATAAATTTATATTAGATATTTTTATCAGGGGAGGCTGGCATCAGGGATTTTATAAAGGTCTGTATAATGATGGAACTCCAGGAAGATATGAAAATGTAAAAAACTGGAATAAAAGCAGTGAATATCTGCCGTATGGAGGAGGTGTAATGATTTCTTACAAACTAAATTAATTTTCACCAAACTTAGAAAGTGATTTAATATACAGATTTTCTACTTTTTTTTTGGCCCAGTCGGTCTTTCTCAAAAAAGTCAGACTGGACTTAACACTGGGGTTTTCATTAAAACATTTTATGGGAATTAATTCTCCCAGAGTATCAAAACCGTAATAATCCACCAGTTTTTCTACTATCTTTTGAAGCGTAATACCGTGTAAAGGGTCTTTAGATTTTTGGTTTTCCATATTGCAAATTTATATCATTTCTACAAAAACAATTGCTCTTTCATATATTTGTTGCTAAATTTGTCTTCCTATGTTAAAAACAGTCAATATACTTAATAAAAGAGCCAGGTTTGATTATGAAATAATCGACACCTATACTGCCGGAATTGTTTTGGCAGGAACTGAAATTAAATCAATCCGCTTAGGAAAAGCTAATATTACCGAAAGTTTCTGCGAATTTAGCAATAATGAACTTTTCGCAATTAATACATACATTGAAGAATATTCTTTTGGGAACCAGTTTAATCACAAATCAAGAAGTGAGAGAAAATTGCTTCTGAACAGAAAAGAATTAAAAAAACTTCATAAAAGCGTTCAGGCAAAAGGGCTTACTATTATTCCGCTTAAATTATTTACAAATGAGAAAGGCCTGGCCAAACTTCAAATTGGACTTTGCAAAGGAAAGAAAAATTATGACAAGCGTGAATCTTTAAAAGAGCAGGATACCAAAAGGGATTTGGACCGAATAAAAAAAGCTTATAATTAGACTATTATCATATTTTATTATTAAATTTACTACAATAGAATTTAAATCAATAAATATGAAAAAGTGCTTACTATTAGTTTTTGTGTTTATGTTTCTTAGTTGTGGAAGCAACACATCAATTGTCAACAGCTGGCGAGACCCAAACATAACCGTTGCCCAGGAAAATTTTAAAAAAGTTCTGGTTGTTGCTCTTTTAAAAGACGAAGCTTCCAGAAGAACAGCCGAAAACAGAATTGCTGCGGCAAATCCTATTTTTAAAACTTCCTATCAGTATCTTAATGGTACTAACTTACAACTGACCCAGGACCAAAAGCTGAAAATATTAAATGATGAAAACTTTGATGGTGTGGTTACCATGCGTCTGGTAAGTACTGAAAAGGAAACCACTTATGTTCCTGGAACAAATACCGGTCTTTATTATGGCGGATTTGACGGAATATATGGAGGAATGTACGGCTATGGTTTTGGTAACTGGTATGGAATGTACTCTCCAATGTTCTATGACCCGGGCTATTATCAGGAAACAACAGCTTATATGGTTGAAACAAATGTTTTTTCATTAAAAGCAAATAAACTAATCTGGACCGGAACAACAAAATCAGAATATGTTACAGATCTGGGGCAAACAGTTGATGCCATAATGCAGACGGTAATTAAAGAAATGCGAAAAGACGGTACGCTGCCTCCTAAATAATGAGTATTACAGGAGCAATGTTTTTATAATATTGCTCTTTTTTTTATTTTTTTTATGACAAAATTAGTCAAGACAATAAATGCTTTCACTATGAAATCACTTCTTAAAAATGGAAGAGAACAAAAAGGTCTAAAAACAAGAGAGGTTGCACAAATTCTGAATATTGATCAGGCATTGATCAGTAAATTCGAAAATGGCATTCGACAACCCACCAGGGAGCAAGTTTTAAAATTAGCAGAACTTTTAGGAATTGATTATGAAAAAATAATGACCAGCTGGCTCAAGGAAAAAATTTTGCATGAAATTGAAAATGAAGAATTAGCTTTAATGGCTCTTACAGCTGCACAAGAAGAACTTAAATACCGGAAGTCGGTAAGTAAAATAAAACTATCGGGCGCATTAGAAAAAATCCTAAAAGAAATTGATTGGCTAAAGGCTAAATTCGACACAACTGCACAAAATAATTTTAATGAAATTTTACAAAAAACAGCACTGGAATATACTTTTGAAAGTAATCGTATAGATGAAAATACCATGACACTGAAGGAAACCGAAATGGTAATTAACGAAGGTCTGACGATATCAGGTAAAAGCATGAAAGAGCATCTGGAAGCTGTAAACCATCAGGAAGCTATTCGTTATTTAAAAGATTTACAGCAAAACAATTCTTTTTATGAACGTGATCTTTTGTCTATACATAATTTAATTCAGAGAGGAATAAATCCTGAAAGTGGAAATTACAGAAAAATTGCAACTGCTAGTGATAAAGAGCCTGCTTCGCCTGATAAACAACTTAGCATTCCTAAAGAAATAGAAGAATATTTTATATGGTTCGAAATCAATAAAAACAAACTGCACCCAGTTGTTTTGGCATCAGAAATGCATTTTCGCCTTTTTAAAATTAAGCCGTTTAATCATGCAAACGGAAAAACGTCCAGACTGATAATGAACCTGATTTTAATGCAAAAAGGATATCCAATTGTAAATATAAAAGGGAATGATGAAAATAAAAGACAGTATTTAAAATTATTAGAGAATAATGATTCTGAAGATTTTATATTTTTTGTTGCTCAAATAGAAAAAGAAAACCTCGAAAGATATATCAAAAAAGAGTAAATGAAATTAATTATCAAGGATCAAAAATGCTTTTCCAAGATTTTCAATAATATCAGTTGCAATAAAAGACTGATAACCCATTTGCGGTAAAGCGATATCCGCTGTCAGACCATGAAGAAATACACTTAATTGTGCTGCCTGAACAGGTTCATAATCCTGTGCCAGCAAGCTGGTGATAATTCCGGTAAGCACATCACCGCTTCCGGCGGTTGCTAAAGCGGCATTTCCGGTAGTGTTTTGGTAAATCCTTGCCGGACTGATAATGTAAGTTGGAGCTCCTTTCATCACAATAATTACTTTATAATGTTCTGAAAATGCAACTGTTTTTTGAAACTTCTGAGATTCAGAATCCCATTTGCCAATCAGACGCTCCAATTCCTTTGGATGTGGAGTCAGAATTGTGTTTTCAGGTACTAATTCAAGCCACGCCTTATTTTCTGATAGAATATTTAAAGCGTCAGCATCTAAAACTAAAGGGACTTTATTTGTTCTTAAAAATTCAAACAAAGCTTTTTGCGTTCCCAACTCCTTTCCTATTCCCGGCCCCAGACCTATTGCATTTGGAATTAGCGGCAGATGAATATTAGTAATAAAGTTTGGGTTTTCATCAGTAACTACCATAACCTCAGGAATTGAGATCTGAAGAATTTGATAACCACATTTTGAAGTAAAAGCAGTTACCAGACCGCAACCCGATTTTATACAGGATTTTGAAGCCAGAACTGCTGCCCCTATTTTACCATAACTTCCGGCAATTAGCACCGCATGCCCCTGAAGCCCCTTATGTGTCAATGGATTTACAGGTTTGTAGAATTTTAGAATTTCTTCTTTTGTGATTAAAAACGGAGACTTCATCGCGATACTTTTTATATACTAAAGTTACATTAAAAAACCTAAATCATAGATTATTGTTTATAACGATTCCTTAGCCCTGGGAGCAGCGGCATCCTTTTTGTTTTTTCTTTAAAAACAGAAAGATATAGCGAATAACAGGAAACAGCTCCTAAACATTGCGAAATTTATAATTTATGCTATTCGGATTCGATATTTTTTGAATAGATTTGCAACATAATTTTATACATCAACACAATGAAAAATACCGCGCTAACGCACATACATGAAGGTTTAGGAGCAAAAATGCTACCTTTTGCAGGTTATAATATGCCAATTACGTACGAAGGAGTTAATGCTGAACATGAAACGGTTCGTAACGGTGTTGGTGTTTTTGACGTTTCGCATATGGGGGAATTTTTATTAACTGGCCCAAATGCACTGGCTTTGATTCAGAAAGTGACTTCAAATGATGCTTCGACTTTGACAATTGGAAGAGCACAATATTCGTGTCTTCCAAATAACGAAGGCGGAATTGTAGATGATTTGATTGTGTATAAAATGAAAGAAGAGCAATATTTATTAGTCGTAAATGCTTCGAATATTGAAAAAGACTGGAACTGGATTTCGTCTCACAATGATTTGGGAGTTGAAATGAGGAATCTTTCAGATGATTATTCTCTTTTAGCTATTCAGGGGCCAAAAGCGGTTGAAGCGATGCAGTCTTTGACATCTGTTGATTTGTCTGCGATTACGTACTATCATTTTGAAGTAGGCGATTTTGCAGGAATTGAACACGTAATCATTTCTGCAACTGGTTATACAGGTTCCGGAGGATTTGAGATTTATTGTAAAAACAGCGAAGTGGAGCAAATCTGGAATAAAGTTTTTGAAGCCGGAGCTCCTTTCGGAATTAAACCGATTGGCCTGGCTGCCCGTGATACTTTACGTTTAGAAATGGGATTCTGCCTGTACGGCAACGATATCAATGATACTACTTCTCCCCTTGAAGCCGGTTTAGGATGGATTACGAAATTTACCAAAGATTTTACGAATTCAGACGCTCTTAAAAAGCAAAAAGAAGCAGGTGTTACCAGAAAATTAGTTGCTTTTGAAATGCAGGAACGTGCGGTGCCAAGACACGATTATGAAATTGTTGACGGGGAAGGAAATGTTATTGGAATTGTAACTTCCGGAACTATGTCTCCATCTATGGGCAAAGGAATTGGTTTGGGTTATGTTTCGGTTGCAAACAGTGCAGTTGACTCCGATATTTTTATCAGAATCAGAAAAAATGATGTTGCGGCTAAAGTGGTTAAATTGCCCTTTTACAAAAAATAAATTTTTGAAACCAGATTTTTATAAAATGCATTACTGAATGGTAGTGCATTTTTTTATTCCTAGATATTTTTTATATAAGAATAATATGAAAAAATATAACAATTAATGAAAAATTAAGCGTAAATTTAATATTCATTTATTCTAAATATGAAAAAAGTATTAGTAGCATTTTTGTTGATTACTAACTTCCTATTTTGTCAAAATAGTGATCACACTTGCACAATACTCAACAAGATCAATTTTCTTATACAAAACGAGCACGTTAGACCAAAACCTGTAGATGACAGTTTATCCGTATATGTTTTTGATAATCTAATGGACGAACTGGATCCCTCACGAAATGTTTTTTTTAAATCGGAATACGATGAAATGTCTAAACTTTATCGTTTAAATATAGACGATCTAATCCTAAAAGGTGATTGCAGCTTTTTATACGATATAATAGCTAAATATAAAACTGGCCTTTTACGGACTAAAGCCGTGTTAGAAAAAATTCAGGCCGGATCAATTGAATACAATAAAAAAGACACCATTCGGTTTTATAAAAAAGCTTTCACCTTCTACCTCAAAAAAGAAGATTTAGAAAGAGTCTGGCTTAAAAAACTTCGCTATCAAATTTTAGATGATATTGCAGAAAAAAGCAACAATCTCGATTCACTTAAATTAAATTTTAAATCGATAGAATCACAATCAAGATCTACTGTTCTTTCAAACGAAATTTGCAGGATTAATACAATTTTAGAACGAAAAGACACACAACAGGAAAGCTTTTATAACTTTTTTTGTGCCTATTTTGACCCACATACAGCTTACTTTAGCGATGATACAAAATCAAGCTTTGTAGCATCACTTTCAAAAGAACATTTTTCATTAGGGGTAAGTTTAAAATTAAATGAAAAAAATGAGATCATTATTGAAGAACTGGATCCAAATGGTCCTGCTTTTCAGACCGGACAGATTAAAAAAGGAGACCAGATTGTTTCAATTTCAAATCAAAAAGAAACATTACACGTTTCTTGTGCATCTTTGGAATCTGTTTCCAGCATGATCTTATCAGAGTCAAATAAAAAAATAACACTTACTTTAAAACGTAATTCAGGTAAAAATTTTGAGGTTTATATCGAAAAACAAATAATGAAAGACGAAGATAATTCGGTATATAGCTTTATTATTGGAAAAGAAAGTAAAATCGGCTATATTAAGATTCCAAGCTTTTATGCTGATCTTGACGAGAATGACCGTAAAGGCTGTGCTGACGATGTAGCCCGTGAAGTTATAAAACTTGAAAGGGACAATATAAATGGACTAGTAATCGATCTGATTAATAATGGCGGTGGTTCTATGGAAGAAGCCATCAGATTATCAGGAATGTTTATCGATTATGGACCACTTTCGGTAGTTGTAGACAACAAACAAAACAAATCTGTAATTAACGATCCGTACAGAGGTTTGATTTATAAAGGTCCCATTGTACTTTTAATTAACAGCAATACGGCTTCAGCAAGTGAATTTTTTGCTTCAATTTTACAAGACTATAACCGTGCTTTATTAGTAGGCAGTAATACACTGGGAAAAGCGACTATGCAAACCATTGTTCCTCTTGATGAACATACAACTACTGATTTTTTAAAAATCAGTATTAATAAATTTTACAGGGTTACGGGTAAAAGTCACCAAAACACTGGCGTTACTCCAGATGTTGTTCTTCCGGAATTTTATGAAAATGTTTTTCAAAAAGAAAGTAGTTTTCCAACTGCCATCAAGAACGACAGCATAATTCCCTTATTAAAATATAAACCCTATGTAAAAAGAAGTCTGATTGATAAAATAGCCAAAAACAGTTCAGCAAGGCTCGCTGACAATTTCTATTTTAAACAAATCAGGGAAATCAATTCAAAAATTGACGCAATGATAAATGTGCCAAAGACTGAAGTTCCAATGACGCTAAACTCAATTTTTGAACAAAAAACCATAAGGGAAAAATTATGGAAAGAAATTAACACATTTAGCGATGAAAATAATCCGTTGGATGTTTACAACTCAACAGTAAATCAATTTTTACTTGGTGTATATCCCGCTGAAAAAACAATAAATCAGTATCAGATTGATAACCTGAAAACCAATCCTTACCTAAACGAAGCTGTAAATATTATTAATGAATTTAATACCTCAAAATAATTCAGATAATCCAAAGCAGAGTTTTGTTGTCTTTTTGAAGCAGAAACCTCAGTCATTTTTAGCCACAATTGTCCCGCTTTTCGTTTCAATCTTACAAGCCAAACACTGGCTTGCAAGGATTTCCACTGCAATCGGGGCTAAAAACAACATTTAGCAACTTTAATTTGAATAAGACATTTTTTTGACTATTTCTCAATAAGTATAATTCAAAAAAGAATAGGAATGATTTTGGAAAAATAAGGAATAACTGTATTTTTGCATCACAAAATAAAAATTAGTAATGGGAAGAGCGTTCGAATTTAGAAAAGGAAGAAAAATGAAACGTTGGTCAGCAATGGCCAAAACATTTACCAGAATTGGTAAAGATATCGTTATGGCTGTTAAAGAAGGCGGTCCAAACCCAGACGCCAATTCCAGATTAAGAGCAGTTATACAAAACGCAAAAGCTGCCAACATGCCGAAGGATAATGTGGAGCGTGCTATAAAAAATGCCAGTAATAAAGATACTGCCAACTATAAAGAAATTTTGTTTGAAGGTTATGCTCCTCACGGAATTGCGATTTTGATTGAAACAGCATCTGATAATAATAACAGAACAGTTGCCAACATCCGCAGTTACTTCAATAAATGCAACGGAACGATGGGAACTCAGGGTTCTGTCGAGTTTATGTTTGATCATACTTGTAATTTCCGAATTGCAAATAATGGTCTTGATGCCGAAGAATTAGAATTAGAACTAATCGATTTTGGTGCTGAAGAAGTTTTTGAGGATGAAGACGGAATCTTAATTTACGCTCCATTTGGAAGTTTTGGAGCTTTACAAAAAGAACTGGAAAACAGAGGATTAGAAATTTTATCTTCAGGTTTTGAACGTATTCCGCAAATCACTAAAGAACTGACCGAAGCACAAATAGCCGACGTAGAAAAACTGATTGAAAAAATAGAAGAAGACGATGATGTAATGAACGTTTATCATACAATGAAAGAAGAATAATTTTTCTACATAAAAATTAGAAAGCCCTGGAAATCCAGGGCTTTTCTTTATAATAATTTAAAACAATCAACAGATAAATTAATAGCAATATAACTGTTATATTTGCAATTCCAAATTTAAAATAACCCTATGAGAAATTCCAGGTACACTAAAATAGCCGTTATAATAATGGTTATTTTATTTGTAATTGTAAGCATGCTGAGCTGTACTGTCCATCACACACACAATCACTCACACACACATCATAAATCAAAAAAGATGCCTCCCGGACAAGCTAAGAAAATATCTGGCAAAAAAAGTGCTAAATCACATGCACACGGTCATCATTAATTTTTTTTTTTCACAGCCTTTGAGTATTTAAAGGCTTTTTTTATTTCGAATCGTAAATTATTCAAAGGAGTTTTTTAGGACTCATTTTATTAGAATAGTTTTTAAATTAAGATTACTTCTTAAAATAATCACAAATCATCATCTGTAAATCGCAAATCCTAACTACCTTTGCACAGTCAAAAAATCACAGATATGAACTTACAGCATATTCCACAAATTAAGCATACTGACAGTGGTAATTTCTTTTTATTAGCAGGTCCCTGCGCAATTGAAGGAGAAGAAATGGCTCTCAGAATTGCTGAAAAATTGGTTGGTATTACCGACAAACTTCAGATTCCTTATGTTTTTAAAGGTTCATTTAAAAAAGCCAACCGTTCCAGAATTGATAGTTTCTCCGGAATTGGGGACGAAAAAGCTCTAAAAATTTTACGAAAAGTTTCAGAAACGTTTCATGTTCCCACAGTAACAGATATTCACACCAATGAAGATGCTGACATGGCTGCACAATATGTTGATGTTTTACAAATTCCTGCGTTTTTAGTTCGCCAGACTGATTTGGTTGTAGCTGCTGCCAATACCGGAAAAACTGTAAACCTGAAAAAAGGACAATTTATGAGTCCGGAAAGTATGAAACATGCCGTACAAAAAGTATTAGACTGTAATAATGAGAATGTTATAGTTACAGACCGTGGAACTATGTTTGGTTATCAGGACATGATTGTTGATTATCGCGGAATTCCTACTATGCAGCAATATGCAACAACCGTTTTGGATGTAACACACTCTTTACAGCAGCCTAACCAAACCGCGGGTGTTACAGGCGGAAGACCAGACATGATTGAAACTGTAGCCAAGGCGGGTATCGCAGTAGGCGTTGATGGTATTTTTATCGAAACACATTTTGACCCTGCAAATGCTAAAAGCGATGGAGCCAATATGCTGCATTTAGATTATTTTGAGGGCTTAATGACCAGGTTAGTCGCCATCAGAAAAACAGTTAATTCATTTTAATATCCCAAATAATTCATTGAAAAATAAGTTTTTATTCTTGCACTTTTTCTTTATATGTTTCGTTGTGAATACATTTGCCCAGGAAGAAATCGCAATACAACACAAATACACAGCACACAATAAAGGAAAATTTTTTGTTTCATGGGGAGGAAATAGAGAAAGCTACTCCAAATCTGATGTAACCTTCAGAGGTAAAGATTATGAATTTACTGTTCATGATATGAAAGCGCATGACAAACCAAAAGGATGGAACATTGATTATGTCAATCCTTGCAGAATGACAATACCACAGACAAATCTTAAATTGGGTTATTTTATTAGCGATCATTACAGCATATCAATTGGTGTAGACCACATGAAATATGTAATGACGCAGAGTCAGACAGCCAACGTTACAGGCGATATAAATTTGCCTGAAGATCAGGCCGGTTCAATACATAATGGTAATTACAACAACACAGCTGTTCCTTTTGAAGATGAAACGTTTTTAACTTACGAGCATACAGATGGTTTAAATTACATCAATTCAGAATTTTCAAGACATGATGATGTTTCAAAATGGTTTAGCCTCCCAAACATTGACAAAGTTCAAATTAACTTAACAGAAGGTATTAGCGGAGGGATTTTATACCCTAAAACCAACACCAAACTTTTGGGAAAAGAGCGTCATGATGATTTTCACATTTCAGGATATGGTGTATCTGCAAAAGCGGGAATTAATTTAACTTTCTACAAACACTTTTTTCTTCAGGGAGAATTAAAGGGCGGATATATCAATATGCAGGATATTAAAACTACATCCGATAGTCATGACAGCGCTTTTCAGGAATTTTTCTTCTTTCAGAAAATTATATCATTTGGAGGAGTTTTCAGAATCTAAAAAACACAAAAATAATCATCATAAAAAAGCAGAATTCAATTGAGTTCTGCTTTTTGGATTAATTACTCCGAATACATATTTAGTAAATTGGTAACCGTATTCCAGTTTCTGATGGTTGCCGTAACATTGAGTTTCTTCTCAATATATTTTTGGTCAAATCTGGTTTTTCCTGCACCAATTGCATATTTTATAAAAATCCTGTTTCCGTCAATACTTGCTTCATCAGGTTTAAACTGACTAATTTTTAAATCATTTATACTTTCTTTTTTTAAAGCTATTGAAATAAAAGCAACGTAGAGTTTTTTTGTATCAATATCTTTTTCTTTGAGAAACGGATTGTTTTTAAAACACAATTGCAAATCTTCTTTAGTAATTACAACAACAGGAACTTCGTGCCCAAAGACCTTAAAAATTTCCTGCTTCATCATAAATCCTACTTTTGATGCACTTTCTTCTTGTGTATCAACAAAAACATTTCCGGATTGCAGATAGGTTCGTACATTTTGAAAACCAATATTCTCCAACATTGTTTTCAAAGCATCCATTTTCATCATGTTATGGCCGGAAACGTTAATTCCTCGTAAAAGTGCTAAGTGGGTTGTCATTTTATCGAATTTAGAGTCAAAGATAAAAAACTATTACCCTTCATCATCTTCATCTGCCACTTAATGTCAAATTTCCATTTTTCTCATGGTATTTTATTTAGCCAGATCTAAAAGTTAATCGGCATCTTTTTTATAAATATTGGCCATGAAAATAAGAACTCTGTTAGAAAAACCAGCGAAATTTTAGAAATTAAAATATATTCGTTTACTATATTTTTTTAAATACATATGAACGATCGCATGCACGAGCTTCGTCAATTAAATATACTGATTCCAAATTAAAACTTTCTATCAAATCATTTGTACAATTTGAAATTAACGGATTGTATTTTGGATAAGTCAATATAAACTGAGTTACATTATCTTTTTTTAAAATCTTAAAAGTTCCCGTTAGAGTCGTATTGATGTTTTCATATCTTCTAATTTTCGAAAATGTATTATCTTTTCTAAATATGTAAGAAAACTGTTTTGAAGATGGATCATTTGCAAATCTGGATTCTGCATGCTGTATCCATGTTCCATAATAGTTTATAACATCAGGTTGTTTCTTAGTATCTGAATCATCGTTAGAACAAGACTCTAAAAAGACAAGCAATACAAGTAAAAGTCCAATTTTTTTCATTTTATATATTTTAAGGTTACTTATAATTAAGATGTTACTTTATTAAAATGGTTGCGTAGTAATATACAGACAAATGATAAACTTAACCTTGAAGTAGTTAATCACTGAAATTCATTTTAAAATTTAGTAATTAAAATTTATCTTCGCTATTCAATAAAAACCAATTCTACAAATCTAAAAATAAGCAATATAAAAAACTAATCTTGAATGTATAATAATCTCCTTGAAACCCCTATCGAATACTTAAAAGGCGTTGGTCCGAGCCGTGGTCAGTTGTTTCGTAAGGAATTAGGTATCCATAAATACGGAGATTTGGTTAATTTCTTTCCGAATCGATATATTGACAGAACGCGATATTATAAGATTAACGAATTGCAAAATACAGGTTCTGAAGTTCAGATTATTGGAAAAATAATCCACATTAAAACAGTTGAATTTGCCAAAAACAAAAAGCGACTTGTCGCTACTTTTATTGATGACACCGGGCAAATCGACTTAAATTGGTTTCAGGGACACAAATGGATTAGAGAGAGTCTGAAACTGAATGAAGCTTGTGTAGTTTTCGGAAAGTGTTCTTTGTATGGAAACCAATTCAGTATGGCGCATCCTGAAATTGAGCTTTTAAAAGAACACGAAAAAAGCCTTCGCTCCGCCATGCAGCCGGTTTATCCTTCAACAGAAGCCTTAACAAACAGAGGAATTTCAAACAGGACAATAAATAAACTGATGGAACAGCTTTTCATTGAAACACAAGCTTTGTTTACTGAAACTTTTCCTTCTTATTTAACTGAAGAACTGAAATTAATTTCAAAAAAAGCAGCTTTATTCAACATACATTTTCCTAAAAGTGCCGATGCTTTGGCAAGAGCCCAATTTCGGCTGAAATTTGAAGAATTATTTTTTATTCAGCTCCAGTTAATTACAAAAAACCTTATTCGGAAACATAAAATAAAAGGACATCCTTTTACAAAAGTGGGTGAATTCTTCAATGAATTTTATCAAAATCATTTGCCATTTGAGCTTACCAATGCGCAAAAAAGAGTTATTAAAGAAATCCGTTCAGACATGGGCAGCAATGCACAAATGAACCGGTTATTGCAGGGAGATGTGGGTTCGGGGAAAACAATTGTTGCTTTTATGAGCATGCTTTTGGCAATTGATAATGGCTTTCAGGCGTGTTTAATGGCTCCAACTGAAATTTTGGCTAATCAGCATTTTATTGGTTTATCTGAATTAGCAAAAACATTAAATATCAATATCAAAATATTAACAGGCTCTACTAAAACAGCAGCCCGAAAAATTATTCACGAAGAACTTGAAAATGGAACTTTACACATTTTAATTGGGACACATGCCTTGCTAGAAGATAAAGTAAAATTTCAAAATTTAGGATTAGCTGTTATTGACGAGCAACATCGCTTTGGTGTTGAACAACGAGCAAAGTTATGGAAGAAAAACGAAATTCCCCCACATGTTTTAGTTATGACTGCTACTCCTATTCCTCGGACATTAGCAATGAGTTTATATGGTGATTTGGATATTTCAGTAATAGATGAATTACCTCCGGGGAGAAAACCAATTCAGACTGTTCATCGATATGACAGCAACCGCCTGAAAGTCTGGAAATTTCTGCGTGATGAAATTGCAAAAGGGAGACAAATTTATATTGTCTATCCATTAATTCAGGAATCGGAAAAAATGGATTTTAAGGATCTAATGGACGGTTACGAAAGTATTTCCCGTGATTTTCCATTGCCGCAATATTCAATTTCGATTTTACATGGAAAAATGAAACCTGCTGACAAAGACGCAGAAATGAAGCGCTTCTCGGAAGGGAAAACGAATATTATGGTCGCTACAACTGTAATTGAAGTTGGGGTAAATGTCCCGAATGCGAGTGTGATGGTTATCGAAAGTGCCGAACGTTTTGGTTTGTCTCAACTTCATCAGTTACGGGGGCGTGTAGGTCGCGGTGCAGAACAGAGTTATTGCATTTTAATGACAAGTCATAAACTGAGTTCAGACAGCAAAACCAGAATGGAAACGATGGTTCAGACCAATGATGGGTTTGAAATTGCTGAAGTCGATCTAAAACTTCGCGGTCCTGGCGATTTAATGGGAACTCAGCAAAGCGGTGTATTAAATCTTCAAATAGCAGATATTGTTCGCGACCGCGATATTTTGAGTTTAGCCCGAAACTACGCCATGAAAATTTTAAAAGAAGACAGTCCTTTACAAAAACCCGAGCATGCTGTACTAAAAGCTGTTTTTATCGAACTGACCAGGAAAAAAAACATCTGGAATTACATTAGTTAATTATTCTAAAAGTCCAGCCATTTCAAATTTTTTAGATTACTCTTTTTTTTATAAGAAACTTGTACTTTCGATTCTTACCTTTGCAAAAAAATTATCTATGTCACATATATATTTAGGCTATCATTTTTCAATTATGCCCAAAGAACCTGGATCAGAAATATTAATTGCCGAACTGGGTGAAAAAGCTTTCGAGAGCTTTACTGAAACTGATAAGGGAATTTCCGCTTTTGTAAAGAAAGATTTATGGGATGAGAATATTTTAGATGACATTTACATTTTACAATCTGCCGAATTTAAAATCGAATATACAATTGAAGAAATCGATCAGGTAAACTGGAATGAGGAATGGGAAAGGAATTTTGAACCTATTGATGTGGATGGAAAATGCCATGTTCGCGCTCCTTTTCATGAAAAAACAAATGCAGAATTTGATATTGTAATTGAGCCAAAGATGAGTTTCGGAACAGGGCATCATGAAACAACCCACATGATGATTCAGCATCTATTAGAAATGGATGTCAAAGGTTTAAAAACACTGGATATGGGTTGTGGAACTGCTATTTTAGCCATTTTAGCTGAAATGAAAGGCGCCCGCCCTATTGATGCTATTGATATTGATAACTGGTGTTATTTGAATTCTATTGAAAATGCTGAACGAAATAATTGCAAACATATTGCTGTTTACGAAGGAGATGCAGCTTTATTAAAAGACAAAAAATACGATTTAATAATAGCCAATATTAACCGAAACATTTTGTTAAATGATATGCAGTCTTATGTAGATTGCCTGAACCCAAAAGGAATTATACTATTAAGTGGTTTTTATGAAGAAGATATTCCATTTATAGATGCTTCCTGCAAAGAAAGAGGTTTAAGTTATGTTAAAAAGTTACAGAGAAACAACTGGGTTTCATTAAAATACGTAAATTAGATTATAGTAATTACTACAGTACAAAATCTGAAAAAATTATGAGTACTAAAGAAAAAGTAAGAGAAAAAGTTCGGGAAAAAGAAACAGTAGGTTTCAATAATGAAATAATTGTTTACAACGACGATGTAAACACTTTTGACCATGTAATCGATACTTTAATGCGTGTTTGCAGCCATACAGCAGAACAGGCAGAACAATGTTCCTTAATTGTACATTATAACGGAAAATGTACAGTAAAAACTGGCCCAATAGATAAATTAAAACCACAATGTACACAACTTCTGGAAGCAGGACTTAGTGCGGAAATTGTTTAGATTTAATAACCTAAAAAACATTCTATTTTATTCAAAGTCTGGATAGGATAGAATGTTTTTTATTTGTAAAAGTGAAGGAACAATATTTAGTTATACTATTTAAAAGAGTAAAAAATCTTTTACATTTGTATTAAACAAAACAAAATCGATGAAAAAAACAACTTTTATTATTGCTTTATTAATTTGTACTGTTTCATGTGTGAGTACCAAATCTACATTAAAAAATGTAGATGATAATGCTCCTGACTTAGTTTTAAGTAAAAATAACACATTTGTAATTAAGGAATTCAGCAAAAACAAAAAGTACGGTTATAATCCTGATTACCCTATTAATATTTTCTATCGAAATACAAAAGATGAAGACCTGAATGAATTACGTTTTTTAAATGCATTAGCAGGACCTAATGGTGAAGAAATTACCTATACAAGATTAGAAACCTGTTGCCCTTTTCCGACCAAACGAAGTGATATGGGGGCAGGATTTTTAAATGTATATGAATTAAAATGGGAAGGACAGAAAAAACCAGTAACACTTTATCTTAATATTTATGAAAAGGGTGTCCTTATGGTTCCAATGGGATTAAGTTTAAAGAAAGAAAACAATTAATCAAAATCATAAAAACAGAAGCCGTTTCGAATTGAAACGGCTTCTGTTTTTTACAAATTAAATTATTTAGGAAATTCTTTCATTCATGATACCCTCTACTACCTCAGGATTTAATAGAGTTGAAGTGTCTCCAAAATTAGAAAAATCCCCTTCAGCTATTTTACGCAAAATTCTACGCATAATTTTACCTGAACGCGTTTTTGGCAAGCCTGATACAAACTGAATTTTATCCAATTTAGCAATTGGACCAATATGATCGGCTATATATTGATTGATTTCTTTAGTTAAATTCTCTTTATTTCGAATTTCGCCTGTTTCTTTCAATATTACAAATCCATATAATGCATTTCCTTTAATTTCATGTGGAAAACCAACAATAGCTGATTCGGCAACAGCCTGATGTTCGTTGATAGCATCTTCAATTGGAGCTGTTCCTAAATTGTGACCTGAAACAATTACAACATCATCTACTCTACCCGTAATTCTGTAGTATCCAACTTCATCCCTTAAAGCGCCATCTCCTGTAAAGAATTTACCAGGAAAAGCAGAAAAATATGTTTTTTTATAACGCTCGTGATCTCCCCAGATAGTTCTGGCAATTCCAGGCCATGGAAATTTAACACATAAACTACCAACAACCTGATTGCCTTCAATTTCATTACGTTTTTCATCCATCAAAACGGGCTGGATTCCTGGCAATGGTAATGTTGCATAAGTAGGTTTAGTTGGTGTTACAAAAGCAATCGGAGAAATCATAATTCCACCGGTTTCTGTCTGCCACCATGTATCTACAACCGGGCATCTCTTATCTCCAACGTGGTCATTAAACCAGTGCCATGCCTCTTCGTTGATTGGCTCTCCAACAGAACCAATAACTTTAAGGGATTTTAAAGGATATTTCTGAATATAATCAAGACTTTCTTTAGCTAAAGAACGAATTGCTGTTGGAGCAGTATAGAATTGGGTGATTTTGTGCTTTTCAATAATTTCCCAGAAACGGCTAAAATCCGGATACGATGGAACTCCTTCAAAAATCACAGTTGTTCCTCCATTGAGTAATGGTCCGTATAAAATATATGAATGTCCGGTAATCCATCCTATATCTGCAGTACACCAGAAAATATCATTTTCTTCATGACTGAAAACATTTTTAAAAGTATAGGCAGTATATACCATATAACCTGCAGTTGTATGAACCATTCCCTTTGGCTTCCCTGTAGATCCTGACGTGTATAAAATAAACAAAGGATCTTCTGCATCCATAATTTCAGCTACATTATAATCAATAGCAACATCTAGTAATGGCTGCAGCCAAAGATCTCTGCCTTCCTGCATATTAATTTCAGTTTCAGTTCTTTTTACGACTAAAACCTTAGAAACTGAAGTACAGCTTTCTAAAGCTTCATCAACAATTCCTTTAAGGTCAATTGTTTTATTTCCCCTGTACCCTCCATCAGAAGTAATAACCATTTTGCATTCACAATCATTGATTCTTGCAGAAACGGCAGAAGCTGAAAATCCGGCAAAAATTACTGAATGTATAGCACCAATTCTGGCACAGGCTAAAACAGCTACTGCAAGTTCCGGAATCATTGGTAAATAAATACAAACTCTGTCTCCTTTTGCTACCCCCTGCTCACGCAATACGTTTGCCATCTTGGAAACTCTTTCATATAACTCGTTGTAGGTAATGTGTACTGCATCCTCAGAAGGATTGTTTGGTTCGAATATAATTGCAGTTTTTTCTCCTCTTTTACTAAGATGTCTGTCAATACAATTCTTTGTAATATTAACTTTGGCTTCCGTAAACCATTTTACTTCCGCCTCTGCCATGTTAAAATCAACAACTTTTTCCCATTGCTGGTACCAGGTAAAGTTTTCCTCAGCTATTTTACCCCAAAACTTTCTAGGCTCTCTTATTGACTTATTGTAATGTTTAAAATATTGTTCTAAATTTTCAATTTTATAATAACTCATAGTTGTTGTAATTTTTTTATAAATGTATTAAATAACAATGTATTCTTAAAATTATTTAATTCATAAATTCTATTAAAAAAAAACAAATCATAAAAAAAACACATCGATTTAATGAATTTAATACAAAAAAACAACTTTTAATTAAAATTACATATTATAGAAAAAGGCATGATATACAATACCATGCCTTTTAATTTTAACAATTTCAATAACAATTAATTTAGAATCACAACCTATTCCATTTTGAAAATAGCAGCAACATTATTAATTAAAACAGAAATTTTCTACAAGTATATTAACAATCAAAAACATACTCAATACAAATTAGGGATTACTTCACTTAACTCTCTATTAATTGGAGTTAAGTGAATGTAAATGCTCCATATCTGTTATTATCTTAATAAGTGCTTACTAATTCAAAATATTATATAAAAAACAAAGATACAGTGCAAAATCCCAACACACAAACGTGGTGTGTAATCTATATTATGTTATCCAATTTTTTTCATTGCTGTCATCGACTCTCTTAACCAGGCTCCAACTTCTTCGATAGGATGCTGACGAATTTCTTTATTTACAGCAATCAAAACTGCATTATCTACTCCGTTTGAAGCTGAAAAGGGTTTGCCGATAATATTAGTTTCTACTTTTTTCATGAATTCAACTAATAGTGGTTTACAAGCATGATCAAACAAATAACATCCGTATTCTGCAGTATCAGAAATTACTCGGTTCATTTCGAATAATTTTTTTCTGGCAATTGTATTAGCAATCAAAGGCAACTCATGCAAAGACTCATAATAAGCAGACTCTTCAATGATTCCTGCTTCAGTCATTGTTTCAAAAGCCAATTCAACACCTGCTTTAACCATAGCAACCATTAATACTCCGTTATCAAAATATTCCTGCTCTGAAATCGGGGCTTCTTGTGGAGCTGTTTTTTCAAAGTTAGTTTCTCCGGTTGCAGCTCTCCATTTTAATAAATTAGCATCATCATTAGCCCAGTCAGCCATCATAGTTCTTGAAAACTCTCCGGAAATAATATCATCCTGATGTTTTTGAAATAACGGACGCATAATATCTTTTAATTCTTCTGCTAATTCATAAGCTTCAATTTTTGCAGGATTAGAAAGACGGTCCATCATATTTGTAATACCTCCGTGTTTTAAAGCTTCTGTGATAGTTTCCCAACCGTATTGAATTAATTTTGAAGCATAAGCCGCATCAATACCTTTTTCAACCATTTTATCAAAACACAAAATAGATCCCGTCTGCAATAATCCGCAAAGGATAGTCTGCTCACCCATTAGGTCAGATTTTACTTCCGCAACGAAAGATGATTTTAAAACACCTGCTTTATGACCTCCAGTTGCAACCGCATAAGCTTTTGCCTGATCCAGACCTAAACCATTTGGATCGTTTTCGGGGTGGACAGCGATAAGAGTTGGAACTCCAAAACCTCTTTTGTACTCTTCACGTACTTCAGAACCCGGACATTTAGGAGCGCACATAATCACAGTAATATCTTTACGAATCTGCATTCCCTCTTCAACGATATTAAATCCATGGGAATATGCCAAAGTTGAACCTTGTTTCATTAATGGCATAATTGCATTTACCACAGCAGTATGCTGTTTATCCGGAGTTAAGTTACAAACTAAATCAGCAGTTGGAATTAATTCTTCATATGTACCTACTTTGAATCCGTTTTCAGTAGCATTTTTAAAAGAAGCTCTTTTTTCAGCAATTGCATCTGCACGCAAAGCATAAGAAATATCAAGACCTGAATCTCTCATGTTCAAACCCTGGTTCAATCCTTGTGCTCCGCAACCCACGATTACGACTTTTTTTCCTGCTAATGCATCTATCCCGTTTGCAAATTCTGATTGATCCATAAATTCGCAAACCCCTAATTGTTCTAATTGTAATCTAAGTGGTAATGTGTTGAAATAATTGGCCATTTTTTTAATATTTAATAAGTATGATGTTTAATTATGAAATTGATTATTATTTTAATTCTTCTAACAATAAAGACGAAATTTCCATCTTTTCTTTTGATACGGAAATTCTTCCAGAACGTACGAACTGCATAATGCCATAAGGCTTAAACTTTGCATATAGTTCTTGTATCTCAGAACGTCTTCCGGATTTAGAAATCACAAAGAAATCACGGGAAACAGTTACAATTGTTGCCTGACTTTCTTTGATTATATTCTGAATTTGTTTCTCATCAAACAATAAGCTGGAAGCTATTTTAAACAATGCATTTTCAAGATAAATTGTTTCTTCATCTGTGTGATAAAATGCTTTTATAACCTCTATTTGTTTTTCGATTTGTCCGACAATATTTTTAACCCACTTTTCTGTAGTTTCAACTACAATGATAAACCTTGAAACATTTTCTATTTCTGATTCTGAAACGTTTAAACTTAAAATATTGATGTGACGCTTTAAGAATATTCCTGATATCCTGTTAAGCAAACCCACATTATTTTCTGAATATACCGATATGGTAAATGTTTTTTCTTCCATGTTGTTTTTTAGTTTTATTTGTTTCAGGATTCAAGTTTCAAATTCTGCAGAGAAAATGAAACTTGAAACTTAAAACTTGAAACTTTTTCTTAGCTTAATCTAATTTCTGAAACACAAGCTCCTGTTGGAATCATTGGAAACACATTATTTTCTTTTTCTACCATAACTTCGAGGAAATACGAATCTTTAGAAGCCAGCATTTCTGCAACAGCTTCATCAAGTTCTTCTCTCTTTGTTACTTTTCTTGATTTGATGTAATACCCTTCTGCAATAGCGCAGAAATTTGGATTAATCATTACTGTAGAAGCATATCTGTAATCAAAAAACAATTCCTGCCACTGACGTACCATTCCAAGAAATTCATTATTCAATACAACAATTTTCACAGGAACTTTTGTCTGGTGAATTGTACCTAACTCCTGAATATTCATCTGAAAACCTCCATCACCTATAATTGCAACAACTTCACGGTCAGGTCTGCCCATTTTTGCACCAATAGCTGCTGGTAAAGCAAACCCCATTGTTCCCAATCCACCAGAAGTAACGTTACTCTTAGTTGTATTAAATTTAGTATAACGGCAGGCAAACATTTGATGCTGACCAACATCAGAAACCATTATTGCATCTCCTTTTGAATATTTATTAATCATTTCAATAGTTTCTCCCATTGAAATTCCTTTTCC
Source organism: Flavobacterium fluviatile (assembly GCF_010645065.1). Classification (GTDB taxonomy): domain Bacteria; phylum Bacteroidota; class Bacteroidia; order Flavobacteriales; family Flavobacteriaceae; genus Flavobacterium; species Flavobacterium fluviatile. Next base: position 667,078 of record NZ_JAADZW010000001.1, read on the forward strand.
ATTTGTTGGAGCTAACTCTTCATTAATAACGGCTTCACATTCAATTTTATATTTCTCCTTGAATTCATTATGCCATGAATCATGTGATTTTTTATCAATTAACGGAATCAAAGCTGTTAATGCTTCTTTCACATCAGCTAAAACTGCAATTTCAGTTTTTACGTTTTTATCTATTTCTGCCGGATCTATTTCAAAGTGAATTACTTTTGCCTGTTTAGCATAAGTAGCTAATTTTCCCGTAACACGGTCATCAAAACGCATTCCTAATGCAATTAAAACATCACATTCGTTAGTCAAAAGATTAGGACCATAATTACCATGCATACCTACCATTCCTACATTCAAGCGGTGATCAGTGGGCAAAGCTGACAATCCCAAAATTGTCCACGCAGCAGGAATACCAGATTTTTCAATTAATCTTTTTAACTGTTCTTCTGCTTCACTTAATATAATACCCTGTCCAAAGACAATAAATGGTTTTTTTGCATTATTAATTAAATCTGCAGCTTCCTGTACTTTCTGAAGATTCAATACCGGTTTTGGATGATAACTTCTAATTCCGGTACATTTTTCATAACTAAATTCAAACTCATCAAACTGAGCATTTTTAGTAATATCAATCAAAACAGGTCCAGGACGACCAGAACGTGCAATATAAAATGCTTTAGCAATAATTTCCGGAATTTCGTGAGCTTCAGTAACCTGATAATTCCATTTGGTTACCGGAGTTGAAATTCCGATAATATCTGTTTCCTGAAAAGCATCCGATCCAAGTAAATGTTTTCCAACCTGACCTGTAATACAAACCATAGGTGTAGAATCAATTTGCGCATCTGCAATCCCGGTAACTAAATTTGTAGCACCTGGACCTGAAGTTGCAATAGCCACACCTACCTTGCCAGTAGCTCTTGCATATCCCTGGGCTGCATGAGCAGCACCCTGTTCGTGACGCACCAAAACATGGTGCAATTCATCCTGAAACTTATATAATTCGTCATAAACAGGCATTATGGCTCCTCCAGGATATCCATAAACCAAGTCTACTCCTTCTGCTAATAAACATCTAATAACGGCTTCTGCCCCTGATATTTTCATTTTATCTTATATTTTTCGCAAATAAATCTTTTTTATTTAGACTTACAAGCTGGTTGTTTTTATTAAATTATTTGTCGGTAACACATCCCTCAGAGGCACTGGAGACCGAACGCATATATTTAAGTAAAACTCCTTGTTTAATTCCATTTTCAGGTTTCTTCCAGTTAGCTTTTCTTTCTGCTAATTCTTCATCAGAAACTTTCATATTTATGGTGTTATTCACAGCATCTATTGTAATAACGTCTCCGTTTTCTATTAATGCGATCCCTCCTCCTTCATAAGCCTCCGGAGTTACGTGTCCTACTACGAAACCGTGCGAACCACCAGAGAAACGTCCATCCGTAATCAAAGCTACAGAACTTCCTAAACCGGCTCCCATAATAGCGGATGTTGGTTTTAGCATTTCAGACATACCCGGACCTCCTTTTGGACCACAGTAACGAATAATTACCACGTTTCCGGGCTTAACTTCACCGGCCTGAATTCCTCTGATTACATCTTTTTCGCCTTCAAAAACTACTGCTGTACCTTCAAAAAACTCCCCTTCTTTACCACTAATTTTAGCCACACAACCTTCTGTCGCTATATTTCCGTATAAAATCTGAATATTTCCGGTAGCTTTTAACGCTTTTTCAACTTCAAAAACCACTTGCTGTCCATCATGTAAATCAGGAACCGAAGCTAAATTTTCAGCTAGTGTTTTTCCTGTTACAGTTAAACAATCACCGTGCAAGAAACCTTCTTTCAATAAATATTTCATTACTCCAGGAACGCCACCTACATTATGTAAGTCTTCCATTAAATATTTACCACTCGGCTTTAAGTCGGCTAACAATGGTGTTTTATCACTGATATCCTGAAAATCTTTTAATGTCAATTCGATACCTACAGAATGAGCCATTGCAATTAAGTGCATAACTGCATTAGTAGAACCTCCTAAAACAGCTACCATCGTAATTGCATTTTCAAATGCTTTACGGGTCATAATGTCTCTAGGTTTAATATCTTTTTCTAATAATATTCTGATTGCTTTACCAGCATCAACACATTCTTGTTTCTTTTCTGGGCTCAAAGCAGGATTAGAAGAACTGTATGGCAAACTCATTCCTAATGCTTCAATCGCTGATGACATAGTATTAGCCGTATACATTCCACCACATGCACCTGCTCCCGGGCAAGCATTTTGAATCACCCCCTTAAAATCTTCTGGTGTAATCGTGTTCTTAATTTTTTTACCTAAAGCTTCAAAAGCAGAAACGATATTCAAATCTTCACCTTTCCACTTTCCAGGATGAATTGATCCACCATAAACCATAATAGAAGGGCGATTTACCCTACCCATAGCCATTAAAGCACCAGGCATATTTTTATCACAACCCGGAACAGCAATCATACCATCGTACCATTGTGCTCCCATAACAGTTTCAATAGAATCGGCAATTACATCACGGGAAACCAAAGAAAAACGCATCCCATCATTACCGTTAGAAATACCATCACTTACACCAATAGTATTAAAAATCAAACCGACCAAATCAGCATCCCAGACCCCTTTCTTAATATCTTTAGCCAGGTCATTTAAGTGCATGTTACAAGGATTTCCATCATAACCCATACTCACAATTCCTACCTGCGCTTTTTTAAGATCCTCTTCTGTCAAACCAATTCCATAGAACATTGCCTGTGAAGCTGGCTGAGTTTCATCTTGCGTGATTGTTTTGCTGTACTTGTTTAATTCCATTATCTATTTAATTTCTAATTTTATTCCTAAAAAAAACCTCCCAACTAAGTGGGAGGTTATAATATATTCTTTCAATTATATTTATACCATTCCCGATGCAGATGTGTTATACACATTGACAACAATGACAGAAGTAATAATAATTGAGATTTGCATCATTTATTTTTTTGGTGCCACAAAAGTACAAAAACTAATAGGACTAAAAAAACAAAAACTCAACATTTTAAACACTTCTTGTTAATTATTGCATTATTTAACAAAAAAAATTAAACAATCGTAGATTGTCCAAGATGAACGTTATCATTATTAAAATACAGCAAATCGTCTTTACTGAAAATAAAGTTTGAAACAAAATCTCCCACTTCATTTGTACCAAATTTTGAGTCTGCTTTTAAATCTACTGTTACAACTTTAAATTCTATTGCTTTTTCAATTGCTTTATAGATGATATTTGCTTCTTTTGCTAATCCAAAATGCTCTAACAGCATTGCGGCTGATAAGATTGAAGCGATTGGATTTGCAATATTTTTTCCTTTTGCCTCTGGATAAGAACCGTGAATAGGTTCAAAAAGCGCATTTTTTTCTCCTAAAGAGGCTGAAGCCAATAAACCAATTGAACCGGTAATTACACTTGCCTCATCAGATAAAATATCTCCAAACAAATTTTCTGTCAAAATCACATCAAACTGTTTTGGATTTAAAATCAGCTGCATTGCGGCATTATCCACAAATAAAAAGTCTAATGTCACATCTTTATACTCCTCCGCAACTTTTCGAACAACCTTTCTCCATAACCTTGAAGTTTCCAAAACATTTGCCTTGTCAACCATCGTTAACTTTTTACGTCGGTTTTGTGCCGATTTAAAAGCCAAATGTGTAATTCTGGTAATTTCCTCTTCTGAATATTCACATAAGTCAGATGCATGCGTTCCTTCTTCATTTAGCGTTTTTGCTCCAAAATAAGCACCTCCTGTTAATTCCCTGAAAATAGTAAAATCAGCACCTTCAATAATTTCTCTTTTTAAGGGAGAAGATTCAATCAGTGCTTTATAGGGTTTAATTGGACGAATATTAGCAAACAAACCAAGCTCTTTACGAAGTTTTAACAATCCCTGTTCCGGACGAACTTTTGCATTTGGATTATTATCATATTTAGGATCACCAATTGCACCAAACAAAACCGCATCTGTATTCAGACACAGATTCAGGGTTTGTTCAGGAAGCGGTTTTCCTGTTTTATCAATAGCAATTGCCCCCATGAGAGCCTCTTCAAAAACAAATTCGTGATTATACACTTCGCCAATTGCATATAATGCTTTTTTGGCTTGTGCAATTACTTCCGGTCCAATTCCGTCTCCTGGTAAAACTGCTATTTTCAAATTCATAATGCCTCGTCCGTTATGTATTTAAAACCTGATTGTTATTAAATTAGCTTCTTATTAAATCACCCTGAATTTTAGAAGCTTCAATTATCTGATGAATATCTTCGTCTAAAACTTCTTTTTTAATATCAGCGAATTTCAAAAATTCAATATAAACGATATCTAATTGTGTTTTGGTCAATTCGTAACCTACCTTCTTAGCACGGTATGCCAAAGCAGCTCTTCCGCTTCTTGCAGTCAAAATGATAGACGATTCATTAACCCCAACATCAAGCGGATCCATGATTTCGTAAGTTGCTCTGTTTTTGATTACACCATCCTGGTGAATTCCGGAACTATGCGCAAATGCATTTGCCCCTACGATTGCCTTATTTGGCTGAACAATCATACCCATACTTTCAGAGACCAAGCGACTCATTTCGTTTAATTCTTTTGTATTGATATTTGTATCTAAATTTAAGTATGGATGTTGCTTAAAAATCATCACTACCTCTTCTAGTGCTGTATTTCCTGCTCTTTCACCAATACCATTAATAGTACATTCAATTTGTCTTGCTCCATTGATAGCTCCTGCGATTGAGTTTGCAGTTGCCATTCCTAAATCATTATGACAGTGACACGAAAGAATTACGTTTTCTATACCTTTTACGTTTTCTTTTAAGTATTTTATTTTTGCACCATATTCTTCAGGCAGGCAGTATCCTGTTGTATCTGGAATATTCAATACTGTTGCTCCTGATTTTATTACCTCTTCACAAACTTTTGCTAAGAAAGCATTATCAGTTCTGCCTGCATCCTCTGCGTAAAACTCTACATCTTCTACATACGATTTTGCGTGCGCAACAGCATATTTTGCTCTGGCAATAATATCTTCTGGTGTAGTATTTAATTTATGGATTATATGAGATTCTGAAGTTCCGATTCCGGTGTGGATCCTAGGTCTTTTAGCATGCTTTAAGGCAGCTGCTGCAACATCAATATCGTTTTTTACAGCTCTTGTAAGCCCGCAGACAGTTGCATTTTCTACAATTTTACAAATCTCAGAGACCGATAAAAAATCGCCCGGACTTGACACAGGAAAACCTGCTTCGATGATATCAACTCCCATTTTGTCAAGTCTTTCTGCAATAACCAATTTTTGTTTGGTATCTAACTTACATCCTGGAACCTGTTCACCATCACGCAAAGTGGTGTCAAAAATTTGAACTTTCTCTCTATTCATATTCATTTATTTAATGTAATTTCACATCCTGAAACAAATATATATTGTACTTCTTCAGTATGAAATTCATTTTAATGAAATTATACTGTTCATAAAACAATTTATAATTAATTATTATATTAAAAATCAATAAGTTACATTATTATATTTTACAATGGCTAACCATCAAAAAGATTTTTTATTTGTACTGATAAAATCACTTTCTAAGTCGGAAAAAAGACAATTTAAAATTTTTGCAAGTCGTCTGGAAACGAGTTCCAACACAAAATTCATTGAATTGTTTAATATTTTAGATAAGTCTGAAACTTATGATGAAAAACTTATTTTGAAAAGCGGAAGCATCAAGAAAGTTCAGTTATCCAATTTAAAATCATATCTGTACAAACAGATTCTAGTTAGTATCCGCCTGAATATCCCGAGCCAGAACATTCGCTATCAATTAAGGGAACAAATAGATTTTGCCGTTATCTTATACAACAAAGGCTTATACAAACAAAGCCTGAAAATTCTGGATAAAACCAAAATGATAGCCCTTGAAAATGATGAAAAATACATGGCTTATGAAATTGTTGAATTCGAAAAACTAATCGAGTCGCAATATATTACCCGAAGTATTCAGGGACGCGCAGATGAATTGGTTATTCAGGCAAAGGAGTTGAATTACCGAAACACTATTTCGAGCAAGTTATCCAATTTATCGCTTCAGTTGTATGGAATCATGTTAAAAACAGGTTACGTAAAAAACGATGAGGAATACAAATATATTGATGACTATTTCAATAAACACATCTCAAAATTAGATGAAAGCAAGTTTGGCTTTCGTGAAAAGTATTGGTTTTACAATGCCAATTTGTGGCGCAGTTTCCTTGTCCAGGATTTCCTTGCGAGTTACAAATTTGCCTATAAATGGGTTCGTTTGTTTTATGACAATCCGAATATGATTTACCAGAATCCGGTGTTTTTTCTAAAAGGAAACCATTACTTTTTAGAATCGCTTTATATGCTGAAACATAAGTCAAATTTCAAAAAATACCTGACACTTTTAGAAGAAACAATTCAGGATGCCCGATTTCCGGTTAATGACAACATTGCGTCACTATCCTTTTTATATATATACAATAACAAGCTCAATTATCATATTCTTGAAGGTACTTTTGCCGAAAGCGAATATTTGATTCCGGAAATTTTAGAAAAAATTAAAATTCACAGCGAACATCTTGACGAACATCATGAAATGTTGTTTTATTACAAAATTGCCTCTATCTATTTTGGAAATGAAAAATACAATGAGTCAATTTATTATCTGGACAAGATAATCAACAACAAAAACTTAACAATGCGTGAAGATTTAATGTGCTTTGCCAGACTCCTGTCATTGATTGCACATTATGAGTTAGGAAAAGATTATTATCTGGAAAATCATCTTAAGAGTACATACAAATTCCTTTTGAAGATGAATGATTTGCATGAGGTTCAGAAAGAAATCATTAAATTCATGAGAAACCTTAATAATTTTTATCCGGCCGATATTAAAAAAGAGTTTATTAAGATGCGCGAACGCTTTATCGAATTAGAAAAAAATACCTATGAAAAAAGAGCTTTTCTGTATTTAGATATCATTTCATGGCTGGAAAGCAAAATTGAAAATCGAAAAATTGCCGATATCATTAAAGAGAAAGCCAAACTCAACAGTCGTTAATTGAATGCATAACAATATATTAAAAATCTTAACTTAAGTCCAACAAAGTAATAACAAAACCTTAACAGCAAAAGAAAGATATATGTCGGACATTTGTAATGTAATAAACTGGTTATTTATTATTTTGGTTTTGGTTAGTTAAATGATGCCGGCGTCTTCGAGATGCCGGCATTCTTTTTTTGATAAAATTTCCAAATAAAAAATCCAAATTCCAATTTTATATCAGGCTGAAATTTGGGTTTTGGAATTTAAATATTCATTAATTCTTCAATCTTTCATGAAGCAATTTAAAATACGAAAAAGCCTTTAATAACCGGCTTCCGTGCCAGGAGAACATTTCGCCGTCTACAAAAACTGTTTTGGCGTGATGCGTAAATCTTCCAATTTCAAAAGCATCTTCTTCTTTAAAAGGATAAGGCTCAGAAGAAAGGAAAACCAGATCAGGATCACCTTCCAAACGCATTTTTTTGATTTCAATTTCAGGGTAACGCCCTTTATCTTCGTAGATATTTTTAAAATGATTCAACTTTAATAATTCATTAATATAAGTCTCATTCCCGGCAACCATATATGGATTTTTCCAAATAAAATAAGCAGCTTTTTTCATCTCAATATCCTGAACGTATTTTTTAAAATCGCTTAAAGCGAAAGTCAATTTGTCATTCCACTTTTGAGCTTCGGTTCTGCAATTAAAAAGTTGTCCAAAATCTGAAATCATTTGAAAATTATCTTCAACAGAAACAATATTCGTGACCCAAACCGGACAAATTTTACTTAACTGTTCTACAATTTCGGGAGTATTTTCTTCTTTATTGCAAATAATAACATCAGGCTGCAGTAATTTTATCTTTTCAAAATGAATCTTTTTTGTTCCGCCAACAATTTTCTTTGTTGATTTCAAATGATATGGATGCACACAAAACTTCGTAATTCCGATAATTTTATCTTCCAAACCTAAATCATATAACAATTCCGTTTGAGAAGGCACTAACGAAACAATACGTATCGGAGCTGTTTGAAAAGAGTGTAAAGTACCTAGTTGATCTGTTAATTGTTTCATGTCTGATTTTGATTCAGGTTTTAAATGCAAAGTTCGCTAAAATTTACGCTAAGAACACAAAGTTATCTTTGCGAACCCTGCGAAATCTCAGCGAACTTTGCGATTAATCTATTTATAAAGTTGTTTAAAACTTCAAACTAAGAATTTCTTCCATTTCCTGCTGTACTTTCAAAGCCTCTTCCCTCGCTTTTTCAGCAAAATCAGTTCCCTTTGAAGCGTAAATAATTGCTCTTGCAGAATTTACCAGCAGACCAACTTTATCATTCATTCCATATTTGCAAACTTCTGACAAGCTTCCGCCCTGAGCACCGATTCCAGGAACCAGTAAGAAACTATCCGGAACAATTTTTCTGATTTCTGTAAAGTACTCCGCTTTGGTAGCACCAACTACATACATTAAGTTATAACTGTTTTTCCATGTTTTAGAAGTTTCCAAAACCTGTTTGTATAATTCCTTTCCGTTGGTTTCTAAAGTTTGAAAATCAAAAGCTCCTTCGTTTGAAGTTAAAGCCAGCATTATAGTATGTTTATTTTCAAAAGCAAGAAAAGGCTCTACTGAATCTTTTCCCATATAAGGAGCAACTGTTACACTATCAAAATTTAAATCTTCAAAAAAAGCTTTCGCATACATGCTTGACGTATTTCCGATATCACCTCTTTTTGCATCTGCAATCGTGAAAATTTCAGGAAACTTTTCATTTATGTAATGGATTGTTTTCTGCAGTGAAACCCATCCTTTAATGCCATACGCTTCAAAAAAAGCAGTGTTTGGTTTGTACCCGACAGTCAAATCATGAGTAGCATCAATTATAGCTTTATTGAATTCGAAGATAGGATCTTCGGTTTCTAATAAATGCTGAGGGATTTTGTTTAAATCAGGATCAAGCCCAACACATAAAAATGATTTTTTTTGCAGAATTTGTTCGTGTAGTTGTTGTGTAGTCATTCGTGAATTTTTAGTTTTTTCAATTCAAAGAAATGCTTCTTTTTTAAAAAGTATGCAAAAATAAAAAAAGCCATTCAATTAAGAATGGCTTTTTGGTTTTATATTCAGACAGGCTTATAAATTACCTAAATAAACAATTTCTGTTCTTCTGTTTTCTGCTCTTCCGGCAGCTGTTTTATTAGATTTAACAGGTTTTGTAGATCCGTAACCATTAGAAGTTAAATTAGCAGGATTCACACCTTTTGCAATCAGGGCATCCATAACAGCTTTTGCTCTTTGTTCAGATAACTTTTGGTTTGCCTTAGCATTTCCAACGTTGTCAGTATGTCCATTAACAGCAAATTTAGCATTTGGATAATTTTTCAAAATTTCTTTGATAGCGTCCAGTCTTCCTGAGTTCTGGCCTTTATCAGCAACATCCAGAGTAGCTTTGCCTGTTGGAAAGAAAATAGATTTCGCTTCCACTCTTAACTGCTCTAATGTAGTTTTATTAACTTCAGGACAGCCTTTGTTTTCTTTTGGACCTGCAAGTATCGGACAATTATCTTCACTGTCAGGGATACCATCTTTATCAGCATCTAAAACCGGACAACCTTTATTTTCTACTAAACCTGCAACATCCGGACAAGCATCGTCTTTATCTAAAACACGATCTCCATCTGTATCAGGCCATGGACAGCCTTTATTTTCTACAGGACCAGCAACTGTTGCACAGGCATCAACGTTATCCAGTAAAGTATCTCCATCTGTATCTTTCCAGGGACAGCCTTTATTTTCAATTGGTCCGGCGAGATCAGGGCAAGCATCATCCTTATCAAAAACTTTATCACCATCTTTATCCGGCCATGGGCATCCGTTATTTTCAACTGGTCCTGCCACATCTTTACATGCGTCTTCTTTATCAATAACACCATCACCATCCTTGTCTTTAAATTTCTTTTGATAAACCGGAATTTTTAATCCCAAATAAAAATCAGCCGCTTTTGACTCTTTCGAAACTAAATTCGATAATACTGATCCGGAACCAACAAAGAAAGTACCTACACGCACCCCTGAACCCACCTGAGTTCCGCTATATTCCATCCAGGTAACAGGAACAAAAAAGCTAAACCATCTGCTTTCGTAGCGGGGAGTCAGACTTACTCTGTCAGCAATATTAATTGAGTTTAACTTTGTGTCTGAAACCATACTAATATCACCATTAAGGTTCAGATAGAATTTGTTATGGATATTCCAGTCAACATCGGCATGTAATGCTGTTGGCAGATTTGCTTTTACTCCTTTTGCACTTGCTATTTTTGTATAACGTTCGTTTAGTAAATCGTATATATCTTCTGTTTCGTCTATTATTTCCTGTGTTAGGGTACCAGTTATATCATAAGTATCCTGTTTTGCTTTTTTATAATTGATAGAGCCTATATCAGTTACAGATAATCCGAAACGTAACTTATATTTATTTAAATCCCTGAAATTATTATCTACAGGTTTTGCATTATTCAAATCATACTTATCATAATCCGGTCTCCATTCATACACAAGTCCAAAATCAAAACCGAACCCGCCTGAATTAATATCAAATTCGTAATCTTCATTTGCTTCCCAATCCTGGCTTCCGCCAATAGTAAGCTGTCCATTTGTAAACAATGTACTGTTTTCCGGGTCACTTGTGTTTTCAACAAATATTGCATTTGCATCTTTTCCCTGAATATAAGCATTTCCAACACCTTGCAGATATTTAGCTGTAAAACCTCCTTTTAGGAAATGTTGATTTTTTTGAAGTAAAACAGCTGCGTATGAAATACCTAATTCTCCCCAGGCATGGGACGCCCCGTTTGGACTGCCAGCATTAAAATTAAAACTGCCTGACTGATCCAGACCATCCTTTACCTGATCAACAAGATACCCATTAACATCTCTAAGGTTTGTTACCGACCGTGCGCGGGTAAAAACTGCCAAAGTATGTTTTGGCGCAATGTTAAACATAAATGAAGGTCCCATAACATCAAAATTAACCAGAGCATTGTTTGCATTGGAAGGGCTCATTTTAGACTGACTGTCAAAATCATAGCCGTCTTTAAAAACATCAAAAAGTTTAACGCCATACAAATCATTACTAACAGCACTACTGACAGAAAACAAATTAATATCAGTTTTAAAACGGGAATCAGCTATTGAAGCAGGGTTAAAAAGAACACTTTGTACTCCGGCATAATTGTCGTGAAAATAACCTGAATAAGACTGCGCCTGAATCGCAAATGAAGTAAATGTTAATAAAATGAGTAATTGTTTTTTCATTAAAATAGGGGTTTTAGGTTTAATTGGCGGCAAAACTACAATAATAGATTTAAACATATATTACCAAAATGTTGAATTGATGTAACAACTTCTGCCAATTATGTCAAAAATATAATTCTTCAAAAACTCCTTTATAAGAATATTAGCAAAACATAAAAGGAAAACCCATATATGTGAATTATACAACAGTTTAGCATATATATATAACAAAGAAGATTAATGAATTTTTGATTTTTACATCATATTAATAATAAAAATTAAGAGCCATGAATAATACAGAAATAAAGGGCAACTGGAATGAATTTAAAGGGAAATTAAAACAAAAATATGCTGATTTGACAGATGATGATTTGTTATATGAAGAAGGAAAAGAAGATGAGATTTACGGAAGAATACAGCAAAAGCTAGGTAAAACGAAAGAAGAATGGGATGATATTGTATCAAATTTGTAAAAACTTTCAACATGTCCTAAATGCCGCTTAACTAAAATTAGGCGGTATTTTTTTGATTTTCAAGCTTTAAAGATTCCCTTTTCTAAAAGCCAGTATTAACGCAAAAATCAAATAAATTAGTTATCTTTAACCATATTTTTACAAAAATGAAATTATTTATAAAATTTGACATCAATACAATTTGCACACTTTATCTAAAACAAAAGCTGGAAGAGCAAAATTTAAATTTTTCAACTTTAGGATTTGGTGAGATTGAACTGGAGGAAAATCTGGGCATCGAAGCATTAGAAAAACTTAAAAACAGCCTGGAGCCGTTTGGTTTTGAAGTAGTAGAAAATCAAAAAAGTGTTTTGGTTCAAAAAATAAAGGATGCTATAATTGAATTGGTATATACTGATGACAACAATAATTATAAAAGTTCGGCATATTTAGCTGATAAATTAAATCATAGTTATGGTTATTTATCAAATGTGTTTTCTGAAGTAACTTATTCATCAATTGAAAATTTTATAATCATTCAAAAAATTGAAAGAGCAAAACAGTTAATGATTGTAAATGAAATGAGTCTGACCGAAATTGCTTTTTTACTGAATTACTCAAGTGTGGCACATTTAAGTACACAATTTAAAAACACAACCGGAATAACACCTTCAGCATTTCTGAGAATTATTAAAAAACGAAGAGAAAATTTAAAATAAAAACCAAACACCTATAATCAATGCAAAAAAACGCATTACACATTTTACTCGCCGATGACGACGAAGACGACAGACTTTTCTTTAAAGATGCTTTTGAAGAAGTAAAAGTTCAAACCAAAGTAGAATTTGTTTTCGATGGTTTACAGTTAATGGAACATTTAATGAATCCTGACACTAAATTGCCGGACATCTTATTTCTGGATTTGAACATGCCTAAAAAAACAGGAAAAGAATGTCTGATAGAAATTAAAAAAACAGAGCATCTGAAAAATCTGATAATTGCAATTTACTCTACATCTTCTTCAGATGAGGATATAGAAGATACCTTTATTGAAGGTGCAAATATTTACATCAAAAAGCCAAGTGATTTTAATGCGCTTAAAAAAATTATTAATGAAGTTATAACGCTGAATTGGCATTATCATACATCAGGTTTAAACCGTGATAATTTCCTGTTAAGCCTTAAATAATTACAATAATAATGAAATGGATTCCTAAGTTTAATTCCTCAAATTATTTGAGAGTTATTTTTATAATAGCTATTTTCATTTTACTTTTTCTTTCCTCAATAGCTTACAAACATAACCGGGATTTAAACGAATCCAGCAAGCTGCTCATGCATACCTATGAAATAAACATAGAACTTGAGCGGCTTATGTCTGCGATTAAGGATGCAGAAACAGGCCAGCGTGGCTATATGATTACCCGCAATCACAGATTCCTGACTCCTTATCTTTTTTCACGCGACAAGGTAAATTCTTCTTTTATAGCATTGAAGAAACTTACCGCCGACAATCCGGAGCAGAAAAAAAACCTTGAAAAAATATACAAACTAATCATCCAGCGTTATGTTTCGTTTGAAAACTGCCTAAAATACAGTACACCCGAAACTTATGACAAAAGAAAACTGGACAATCATATGTTTGGTGGCCGAATTTTAATGGAAAACATTCGTTTTAAGGTAGACGAAATGAATGATATCGAAAAAACTTTTTTAAATAAGAGTTTGAAAAAATACGATCAGGAAATTTCTTTAGGCCCAATTCTTTCAATTTCATTATTTTTAGTTGCCTTAATTTTCATTTTATTAGCATACAGAAAAATAAGCCGCGACCTGGAACGATTAAAAGTATATAATAAAAAACTTTTGATCTCATCTGGACTAATGGCAGAATCAGAAGCTATTGGTAAATTCAGCACCTGGCAATGGGATCTGGATACGGATAAAATCGACTATTCTGATAATCAGTTTCGCCTTTTAGGTTGTTTGCCAAATTCTTTTGTACCAAACAAAGACACCTTTTTAAATTTTGTTCATCCTGACGATAAAGAAATTATTGCAGCATCTATAGAAGGTATAATCAAAAATAGAGAGCTTCCTTTTACCTATTATAAAATTATTCTTCCAAACAACGAAATCAGGCATTTTAAATCGACTGGAAAATTACTTATAGATCAAAATGGCAGTACTATTTTATTAGGAATAAATTTCGATATCACCGACGAACATTTATTAAATATTAAACTTCAGGAGCGAAATAACGAACTTGAAAAAAGCAATAAGGAATTAGCGTCGTTTAATCATGTAGCCAGTCATGACTTACAGGAACCACTTAGGAAAATTCAAACTTTTATTTCCAGAATTTCTGAGGCAGACAAAGCTGTTCTTTCTGACAGCGCCAAGGATTACATTATAAAAGTAGAAACATCTGCTAAAAGAATGCGTGTCTTAATTGATGATTTATTATTGTTTTCAAGAACTAATACCACCAAAAAAGAGTTCGTCAAATCTGACCTTTATGAATTATTGGAAAATGCCAAATCTGAACTTGCAGTTACAATCGATGAAAAAAAAGCTAATCTGGAAGTAATTGGCGAATTGCCTACCCTTGAAGTAATACCTTATCAGATAGAACAGCTCTTTATTAATTTAATTGGCAATTCATTAAAATACAGCAAGCCGGAGACCGCTCCGCAAATCACTATTAATTGTGAGGAAGTCTTATCCAACGAATATCCTGAAATTATGGATGAGCCTTTTAATAAATTCTACAAAATTACTTTTACAGATAACGGAATGGGATTTGATCCACAGTTTAAAGACAACATTTTTGTATTATTTCAAAGACTGCATTCTAAAACTGATTATCCGGGTACTGGCATCGGTTTAGCGATTTGCAAAAAAATTGTCGAGAACCATAAAGGATATATCACCGCCAACAGCGAACCGGGAAAAGGCTCCGTGTTTACTGTATTTCTTCCGGAATAATTCACCAAAAAACATCTTAAAAAACGTTATATTTTTCCGTAATGGGAATTATATAACGTTTCTTTTTTATGCTGTAAAGCAAAACTTACTATTCGTTAGCATCTTTGTAATGTAATAATGAAGTAACAATTTAAACAGGATGTCCTCATCAAAAACATTATTTTTTAAAGCTGTTTTTTTTGTGATTTTATCTGTAGCAATTTTAGCCTGCAACAGAAAAAAAAGCCAAGAAAACAAAGACAATAAATACGTTCTTACAAAAAATCCGGAAGAAACTGAAGCTTATTTTTTTGTAGCAACTTCAAAAACGACAAAATCGATTATTTCAAAAAGTCAGCTGGCACATCACAAAAGTTCAGAAAAGGCTGTAAAAGATATCAGCAGACAGATTGAAAAAAGTCAAAACGAGTTGCTTCATCAAATCAATAAAATAGCCGTTCAAAAACTCATTATAATTAATGAAATAAACACAGCGGTTACCAATAAAGATGTTTATGAGCTTCAAAACAAAAAAGATGCTGAATTTGACAGGGCTTACTTAAATTCAACTGCAAAATCGTTATCAGAAACGATCAGATTATTTGAATCTGTCGCAAATGAAACAAACGACACTGTAATATTAAAATTAGTTACTCATTATTTACCCAAACAATACGAATTTTTAAGAAAAACAGAAAAAATTAAAAAACAGATCAATTAAAATTAAATTAGAATTATTAACAAAATTTTTAAATTATGAAAATGCAATCAAATTTTTTATACGCCTTATCACTTTTTATGATGACTTCATTTGGGATAGTATCTGCACAGAGCAGTACAGTTGTAGGACCGGAATTCGGTATCAAAGGGGGAGTGAATATGTCAAACCTTTATTCTGACTCTGATGAAATCAATGACGAAAACGTACTTTGGGGATTCAATGCCGGTGTTTATGCAGCTTTTCCAATAGCAGACAACATTTTTATCCAGCCTGAGATTTTATATACAACAAAAGGTGCTGAATTAGATTATGACTTTGCCGGTGTAGAAGGCACATCTAAATTCAAACTTGGTTATGTAGAAGTTCCATTGTTAGTAAGATTCAATCTAACTGAAAATTTCAATATTCATGTGGGTGGATATGCTTCTTACTTAGTTGATGCAAAAACAAAAGGTGAAGGAGATGTTGAATTTGAAGATGAGTATGACGCAGATGATTTCGAAAGATTTGATGCAGGTTTATCAGCTGGTGTTGGTGTTGATTTTAACCCAATCAGTATTGGATTACGTTATAACTATGGTTTGACAACTATCGGTAAAGAGCGAGATGCTGGTTTCGGAAACACCGTTACATTCCCTGATGTTAAAAACAGCAACTTAACTTTATACTTAGCGTATAAACTGAATTAAAAAAAAGCATTAATTAACCATAAACATTTTAAATCATGTCAAATTTATTATATACAATCGCAGTGATTCTTGTCATTCTTTGGGCCTTAGGGTTCTTTGTTTACAGTGCAGGAAGTATTATTCACATATTATTGGTAATTGCCATTATAGCAATACTGTTCAGACTTATTAAAGGTCGCGAAATTTAAAAAAATCAAAGATTATTAAACATTTTATATTAATCATTTTAAATCAAATATTATGAAAACTAGTAGCACAATTTTAGGAATTTTAGGAGCTGCAGCGGCAGGAGCATTCATTGGAGTATTATTTGCACCGGATAAAGGTTCAGAAACCAGAAAAAAAATCAAAGATAAATCAAAAGGTTACGGTGATAATCTTAAAGGAAAATTTGACGGTATCTTAAGCACTATTAACACAAATGGCAAAGATATTATTGAAGAAGGAAAAGCAAAATTCAATCAGGTAAAAGAAGACTTCAATTCGATGAAAGATGAAGCTAAGACTGTAAAAACAAACTACTAAGACTGATCCTTTTCTTCAACCATATAAAATACCAAATATCATGGAAACTAATGCAACAACAAACGAAAACCTAAATATGTATGAAAAAGCAGAAAACTATACCAAAACAAGTTTAGAGTTAATTAAACTTAAAACGGTATCAGCAACTGCAGATGTTTTATCAACATTAACATCACGGATAGCGGTTGGCGCTGTTGTTGCATTTTTTACTTTGTTTCTAAATATTGGCCTTAGTTTATGGATAGGAAAAGAACTTGGTGAATACTATTACGGTTTTTTTGCAATAGCAGGATTTTATTTAATTGTTGCAATTGTACTACACAAAACACAGCACAAGCTGATTAAAACGCCTATCGGGAACATTATTGTTTCGAGTATTCTAAAAGATTCAAAGAACTGATTTTAATAATTGATAAAATAAAAAAGACTATTTATGGAAACTATTTACACTATTGATTCATTAAATCAAAGAATTAAGCTTTTAGAAGAACAACAAGACAGAGAATGGTGTGATATCAAAGATGAAATCGATGAAATTAAGGAAAATTTAAAACCCCTTAATCTCATTCGCAATACACTCCAGGAAGTCAATGAAGCCGTGGGCTTCAAGAGTGATCTTGCCCAATCAGCGATAAGCATTGGAATTGGTTACCTGGCTAAAAAACTGGTTGTAGGAAAAACAGATTCTACGTTTAAAAACATCCTTGGGTCAGTATTGCAGCTTGCTGTAACGACTTTGGTAGCAAAGCCGGCAGACCATCATGAGCCTTCAGTGAAGGATTCATATCAGGAAGAATCGTTTGAAGAGTAATTGTATAACTTAATACAACTATTATGGAAAAGATAAACGAAATAATAATTAAAAATGGTGTTTACATTTACTCGAATTTCTATAAATGCTTTGAATACACAAGAGTATTTTTAGGTATCTAACTAGTTTATACGTTTCTAGCTTTAACAAACGGTTAAACAGTTAATACCTCACTATAAATCTCTATTTATTAAATGGAGCCTTAGAAAAAAAGCAAAGTTTGCATTAGTGGACTTTGCTTTTTTGCATTAAAAAAAGCCTCACTTATTAAGTTTGGCTTTTTGTGTATTCTGTCTTTTTAGTTAAAATCTAAGAATCTAAATATGAATATTAAATTAAAACACTTCAGAAGCTTCTTTGAGTTTCTCCATGTTATTTACCAACTGAAGTTCAGAAACTATTTTCTGTATATCGCCGTTCATGATGTTACCCAAATCGTATAAGGTCAAACCAATACGGTGATCCGTTACACGTCCCTGAGCATAATTGTAAGTTCTGATTTTAGCAGAACGGTCGCCCGAACTTACCTGAGAACTACGTTTTTTAGCATCTTCCTCCTGCTTTTTGGCTAATTCCATTTCGTATAAGCGTGAACGCAATACCATCAAAGCTTTATCTTTGTTCTTGTGCTGCGATTTTTCGTCCTGACATTGTGCTACCAATCCGGTTGGAATGTGCGTCAAACGAACCGCAGATTTTGTAGTGTTTACTGATTGTCCCCCAGGTCCTGACGAACAGAAGAAATCAACACGTACATCATTCATATCCACCTGAACATCAAATTCCTCTGCTTCCGGCAGTACCATAACAGTTGCTGCCGATGTATGTACACGTCCCTGTGTTTCAGTCTGAGGAACACGCTGTACACGGTGAACGCCCGCTTCAAACTTCAAAGTTCCGTAAACATCTTCTCCGGTAACCTCAAAAATAATCTCTTTGAAACCTCCCGAAGTACCTTCGTTCATATCCACAACCGAAGTTCTCCAGCCTTGTGTTTCGCAATATTTAGTGTACATTCTGAACAAATCCCCGGCAAAAATACTTGCTTCATCACCACCCGTTCCGGCACGAATCTCCACCATCACATTTTTCGCATCTTCAGGATCTTTCGGAATCAGCATAAATTTTATTTCCTCCTCCAGTTCCGGCAGACGTTCTTTTGCTTCATCCAATTGCATTTTTGCCATTTCCACCATTTCAGCATCACTCCCGTCAGCAATAATTTCGTTTGCTTCGTCAATATTTGCTAAAATTATGATGTACTCTTCTCTCTTTTCAACCAGCGCTTTAATACTTTTATATTCCTGATTAAGCTGCTTATAACGTTTCTGATCTGAAATAACATCCGGCTGAATAATCAAATCCGAAATCTCGTCAAAACGCTGCTTTACATATTGAAGTCTGTCTAACATTTTCTAGTTTCTTTTATTGGACTGCAAAATTACATAAAATAGTTGATAGTTAAAAGTTGTTCGCTGATGGTTTTTTTAGGAGCTGTTTCCTGCTATCCGCTATATCTTTTTAGGCAGAATGTCTATTGTTGAATTACGGTTTTCGTTTGCCTAAAAAGGATGCCGCTGCTATCAGGGCTATGACTTTTTGGCTTTATAAAAATAATATGGCAAAAGAATATTTTAGAATTTTATATCGTGAATTTTCGTTATAAATAAATTATATTTGAAAAAATATACAAAACAAATATGCACATAACGTACCCCATTTCAAATAAAAGGAGTTGAATTTATGCGGATATAAAAACGAGTTACCAGCTATTTCATCACGGATCAGCAACAACGAAAGATATGGAGAACAACATTAGAAAGCACCAACTTTTGAGGAAGTTAGCTCAAAAATTTTTTAGCCTTGATGATTACTTTCCTGAGGTCGATGGTCAATTAATTACCGTTTCCATTAAAGAGATTAGGTCGACATTGAATTGTTCAATTGAAACCGAAAAGTTAATTCTCAATAACTTACAAGCTGCGAAAGAAAATTATTAAACATAGCAGGAACGGTCAGTGTAATTTATTTAACCTGGGCAACCGGAAATTTTTTTGAAGAAAAAAAAGCCGCCAATTATATAAAAGCCTTAATAAGCATTTTTCTGGGAATGATAACCTTCTTCATTTTGATAATGGCAATAGGAATAACAATTGATTTAACAGCAAAACACTAAAAAAAGATGGAAAATAAAAAAGCACCTTCATTTATATTTGGAACAATAGCAATCATTTTAGGATGGACATTGTTTAAACACTTCGATTTTAAAAATCTAAGTTTTGAAAAACCGTGGTTGGACGGACTATATATGGTAGTTTTTATGTTATCAATTTACATTTTGGTCAAAAACAACAAAAAAAGAGCTGAGAAATAAATAAAGAACTTTCAAAAAATTACAGTGGCGAAGACGTATCCTCAATATGTAATAGTTTTAACCTTTAAGAGTAATTACTAAAATAAACATCTCGTAATTTTAGAGTTTTTAATGCATCTGACATTTATTAATCCTCAAAAATACACCAAAAGGAGTATTTAAAAAACAGAAGCATTTCGTATTTTTGGAGTTAATTTTAACTTTTAAAATCATTATTCATGACAAAAAAATTACTCTTCACACTTTTAAGTTTTGCGCTATTTTCTATTTCTTATTCTCAACAAGAAGCTACAGATTATATTTCTGGTTTAGATGATCCATCGGCAATGATCAACAAGGGAAACATATTGTATGTTCAGGGGTCTAAAAATCTATACGAAATAAATACTGCTTCAGGCTCTCCTACTGCAAACGTAATTTATACTGCTGCAGCAAATTTTTACATGACCAATCTTACCATTAGCGGGAATATTATTTATATCTCTGAAGAAAATTATGACGAAGTAAACAATACTTCTTCAGGATGTAGAATTGTTGCTTTTGACATCAATAATCCGGGAGCACCTGTCAATGTAATTTATACTACTCCAAATTATGTTTCAGCATTAGCTATTACAGGATCTACTATTTATTTCGCATCTGAGGCCGAAATAGCCCACGATGACTATGTAGTACAGATTCTCAAAATAGATGTTAATAATCCTATTGCTACAGTTGTTGTAAACAATTTAGCTGAAGATGTAGAAGCAAGTGATATGGCTTTTTATAGCAATAATTTAATGATATCAGTAGGGGGTGTACAGAAAGTTTTTGGATTTGATATTACAGATCCTGTAATCACAGTAACAGAATATATGAAAAATCTGGGTTTCAACAAAGGATTATTCGTAAATGGTAATAATGTATTTATTGCAGATGGAAATCGTATTGGAACAAAACCACTTAATTTATCTACTCCATTGACTTTCGTAGCTCAAAATACAACTTATAAAGATCCAATTAATACTACCCCTATTAGTTTTTTTAATGCGAACTTCAGAGATGTTGTTTTAATTGGAGATAAATTATTTATGACTCTATTAAATCAGGGGAAAGTAGTTACAGTACAGGATGCTACTTTATCTAAAGACAAATTCAATCAGGATTTAAAAGCAGTTTCTGTTTCTAATTCAAAAACAACACTTACTGTTACAGGATTAGAAAACAATTCTCAGGCAGGTATTTACAATATATCCGGACAATTAATAACTTCAAAAGAACTTTCTGCAAACGAAAACTCGATTGACATAAGTTCATACAGCCATGGTGTTTATATAATTAAATTAGGCAATAAATCATTTAAATTTATTAAATAACCTGAAATAAAAACCATACTCCCAATTTATTACAAGGCTGCAAGAAAATATTTTTTGCAGCTTTTTGCATTTTCGAAAGAGAAAAAAATTTAATCTTTGTGTAATAGAAATCTTTAAATTTTCATTCATGAAACTAATAATTTTCTCTCTGCTATTCATAACTGGCTTAAACTCATTTGCTCAATCAAAAGATTTTTCCGGCGAATACACACGATCACTTGGTGAAGAAGGAAAACATTTAATCGAATATAAACTCACTTTAAATGCTGATGGAACATTTGTATTTCATTACTATAAGAAAATACAAGGCGGAACCCCACCTGAAACCAATAAATATGGAAAAGGAAAATGGAATTCAAAAGACAATCTGATTACTTTTACATCTAACAAAAATGAAGATTTTGACGAAAAATATACTTTAGATTTAAATAATTCAACAGCAAGATTTATTACCAAAAATCCCAGAGATAAAAGCGACAAAGTAGTTAAGACTAAACTGCAGTTTTTAGAATCAGATATTTCCTGGATGCAAAGAATTGATCTTTTTAAAATATAATTCCCCTTGCTAATTTTAATGGAGGTCTATACAAATAGTATCTTAGAAGCTTAGCCGGTTTTCTGTAAAAAATCCTTAATTTCGCTTACAAATAAAAAGAGAAAATGAAGGTCTGTATTGCCGAAAAACCTAGTGTAGCAAGAGAAATTGCCTCCGTTTTGGGAGCCAACAACAAACACGACGGCTATTACGAAGGCAATGGTTACGCTGTTACCTACACTTTTGGACATTTATGTACCTTAAAAGAGCCCAACGATTACAAGCCCCACTGGAAAAGCTGGGATTTGAATAACCTGCCCATGCTTCCTGAAAAATTTGAAACTAAAGTGGTTCAGAATTCGGGTATCGAAAAACAGTTTAAAATCATAAAAAGTTTATTCGACAAAGCCGAAGTAGTCATCAACTGCGGGGATGCCGGACAGGAAGGAGAACTGATTCAGCGCTGGGTGATGAACGAGGCTAATTATAAAGGAGAAATTCAGCGTTTATGGATTTCATCTTTGACAACCGAAGCAATCAAAGAAGGTTTTGAAAACTTAAAACCTTCTGCAAATTATGACAATTTATATTACGCCGGATTTTCAAGAGCCATTGGAGACTGGCTTTTGGGAATGAACGCTACCCGTTTGTACACCGTAAAACATGGCGGTTACAAACAGGTTTTATCTATCGGTCGCGTTCAGACGCCAACACTTGCAATGGTAGTTGACCGCTTTAAAGAAATCGAAAACTTTAAGCCACAACCCTACTGGGAACTACAGACATTGTACAGAGAAACCCTTTTTAGTTATGAAGATGGCCGTTTCCTGAAAAAGGAGGAC
Source organism: Flavobacterium fluviatile (assembly GCF_010645065.1). Lineage (GTDB taxonomy): Bacteria > Bacteroidota > Bacteroidia > Flavobacteriales > Flavobacteriaceae > Flavobacterium > Flavobacterium fluviatile. The sequence goes on from NZ_JAADZW010000001.1 coordinate 689,768, forward strand.
GGAGAAATCCTGGCAGAAAAAGTTAAAGAAAGTGAATTCGAAATTGTTTCTGTTGATAAAAAGAACGGAAACGAATATGCTCCAAAACTTTTTGACTTAACAGGCCTACAAGTATATTGCAATCAGAAATTTGGATTCTCAGCAGAAGAAACCCTGAAAATTGCACAGACATTATACGAACAAAAAGTAATTACGTATCCCAGAGTTGATACTACTTTTTTACCGGGAGATATTTATCTCAAAGTGCCTGGAATTCTGCAAAAACTGACAAATTATTCACATTTAACAGAACCGCTTTTAGGAAAAAAAATCAAAAAATCGCCTAAGGTTTTCAACGACAAAAAAGTAACCGATCACCATGCGATTATTCCAACAGGAATTGAGATTAATCTGCCTTACAATCAGCAACAGGTTTATGATATCATTACAAAACGTTTTATTGCTGTTTTTTATGATGATTGTTTGGTTGCGAATACTACTGTAATAGGAAAAGCTGCTGAAGTAACATTTAAAGCAACCGGAAAGGAAATCCTGAAAAAAGGTTTCCGCATTGTTTTTGAAGACCCTAACGCCAAAGATAAAGAACCAGATCTGCTACCAAGTTTTGTTGTATGCGAAAAAGGGCCGCATGAACCTTCGTTCTTGCAAAAAGAAACCAAACCGCCCAATCAGTTTACAGAAGCAACTCTACTGCGCGCTATGGAAACTGCCGGAAAGCAGGTCGATGATGAAGATTTACGTGAATTGATGAAGGAGAACGGAATCGGCCGCCCATCTACACGTGCGAATATTATCGAAACACTTTTTAAACGTCAGTATATTGTTCGAAACAAAAAGCAGGTATTACCTTCACCAACCGGAATCCAGCTTATAGAAACCATTCAAAATGAATTAATCAAATCGGCAGAATTGACCGGTTCCTGGGAGAAACAATTAAAAGACATTGAAAAAGGAACTTTCACCGCTGCAGCATTTATCAGAAACATGAAGCGCATGGTCGAAGCTTTGGTAACCGAAGTTCGGAGCGAAACGAGACATGCTAATATTTCTCATGCCTCAACGATTCAGAAACCAATTGTAAAAGTAGAAAAAGAGAAAAAGAAAGCATCCGGAATTTCGGCAGAAATTTGTCCTAAATGCCAAAAAGGAAATATTTTAAAAGGCAAATCGGCTTTTGGGTGTTCTGAGTACAAATCGGGTTGTGATTTTGTACTGCCTTTTGTTTTCCTTGATAAAAAAATTACGGAAAGCCAATATTTACGATTGGTTCAGAAAGGTTCTACTATAAATATTAAAGGTTTTAAAACCGATTCCGGAATTGTTGAAGGTTTGATTCGTTTTGAAGAAAATTACAAACTAAAATTAGAACCAAAGAAAACCGATAAAAAAGAAGAAACAAAAGAAAGTTCAGATATAGTAGTTTGTCCGAAATGCAAAAAAGGCACAATTTTGAAAGGCAAAACCGCTTACGGCTGTGCTGAATACAAATCGGGCTGTGATTTTAAAGTAACATTTGACGAAGTAAGAGCAAAACTTCGAGATCAAAAACCAACAAAGGAATTGGTGTATTCTATTCTGAGTGAAAGCGTTTAAAATATTTCACGCAGATTTAGCAGATTTGACAGATTTTTATAATTCGGAACTAAATATAAATATGCTGAATCTGCGTGGAGACAAAATCCTTTTTAATCATTCTAATCTGCGGAAGATATAAAAAAGAAATTCATGGAAATTTGTGTAATTACTTCGTCTGTCCCTTCGGTCGAGTCGTGGCAAACTTTTTTTTTATACTTTAGTACTATCAAAACTTAATAAATATGTTTCATAAAATTACTCTTTTAACGCTTGTAATAGCTGTTGTTTCTTGCCAGAAAAAAGAAACCGTAGAAGATAAAATCAAAAAAGCAGACTGGCTAATTGGAAACTGGGAAAATACATCACCGGATGGAGTTTTAACCGAAAACTGGCAAAAAGTCAACGACAGCACATTTAAAGCTGCATCCTATTTTATAAAAGCTAAAGACACGATACATTTTGAAAGCATTGTTTTAGCGCAAAAAGGTGAAGCATTAACATACATTGCTACTGTAAAAGGTCAAAATGACGGCAAACCTGTAGCTTTTCCTTCAACATCAGAAACAGAAAAACAATTGGTTTTTGAAAATCCACAACACGATTACCCTCAAAAAATTACTTATACAAAAGGTGGTAATAACACTCTGACAGCAGAGATTTCGGGGAAGCTGAATGGGAAAGTTAGTTCTGAGAAGTTTGTGATGACTAAAAAGTAATTTGTTTTTTGTAAAATCTAAAATGTTATTAAGGAAGAGAATCTACTTCCTTAAATTATAAAATTAGTCTTGAAAAATTACATTTACGCCGAAAAGGCTTCACTTATAAAACTTATTATTGGCAATCTACTATTTGTTCCCAGTGTATTGGTAATAATTTTTATCAATAAAGGAAATAATCCAATTCTTTTTTTATTTTTCCTATTAATTGCTTACTGGGGAATTTTCTTCATTTCATCAGAGGGTTTAGAAATTGATTTTCAAAATAAAAAATTTAGAAAACTATTTTGTGTTTATGGAATTCGAATTGGTCTGACATGGACGTTTTTTCCTGAAATGAAATATATCGCATTAGTAGAAACCACTGTAAAACAAACTTTTGGAAGGCTGGGTTTTAAATCTAGACCACAACAACTATAACTGAGAAAACAGTCAAAATAAATATCTTTGACTATAATGAAAAGTATTTCACATTGTATTTTGCAAATGATAGAAATGCAGCTTTAGAAATTGCATCAAAAATTCAAGAAGCATATAAGATTGAAGTTCTGACAAATTTTTAAATAAAAATAAAAATTTTGCGCTTATCCCCTTCGCAGCAAAAAAAACCTCAGAAGCTTAGCATCTCAGCCCCTTAGAACCTTAAAAAATCACTCATTCTCCCCTATCTTATTCACCATAAAAATCATCAGAATCCCTAAAACTGACATAATTAAAAACGCCCATTTCATACTCAGGTATTCAGAAATAAAACCAACCATTGGCGGAACCAGCAAAAAGCCAAGATAACCAATTGTAGATATAGAAGTTATGGCAGTACCACTGTTTAATTTTGATGATCTTCCCGCGATACTAAAGACCAACGGAACAACACAGGAAACCCCGAAACCAATCAAAACATAACCAAAGATAGTTGGGTAAGCATAAGGCAGGATAAAACAAATAGCAAAACCAGCAGTAATCAGGATACCGCTGTAAAGCAGAATTTTTTTAATACCAAATTTCGTTACACCAGAATCACCAAATATACGGCCTAAAGTTACCGCTGTTGCAAAAAACACAAATGCTGCACTGGTTAATTTTGGAGAAGCTTTCAATATATTTTCAAAATAAATACCGCTCCAGTCATACATGGTGTTTTCGCAAGCCATTGAAACAAAACAAATCACAGCGAATTTTATGAGGTTTTTTTCGGGCATTGCAAAGAATTTCTTCTTAACAGGAACCGGTTCATTATGAATACTCAACGGATAAAAACAAGCTGTAAGCGCCAGCATAAAAACACTTACTCCCAATAAATGATGTGATGGCGCGATGCGCTGCGTTACCATTACATACCCAAAACCTGCTCCTGAAAAAACTGCAATACTCCAAACCGCATGAAAACTCGTTATAATCGATTTTGGATATAACTTCTGCACTTCGAGAGATTGTGCATTAATCGATAAATTAAAAATATTTCGGGATGCGCCAAAAATCAAAAGTACAATAACTAATTGCCATACAAAAGCTACTAAACCTGGTAAGGATAGCACAATATTAAACATAACAGCTCCTAAAAGCATGATATACCGGCTACTGTGTTTGTTTAATAATTTTCCGGTAAAAGGCATTGTCAGCATTAAACCTATTGGAAACGCAAATAGTACAGCTCCAAATTGTGCTTCAGATAAATGCAGCTGTGCCTGGATATGCGGAATTCGGGATACCCACGAAGAATATCCAAAACCTGAAAGGAAAAAAAAGACAGTATTAGCTAAACGATAACCTTTGGGAGTGTTCTGTATTTTTTTTAGAAAGGGAATAATCATGGAGTACTGTCAATTTAATTTGCCTGCAAAATTAAGGTTTTTAGAGCCAATTTCCGTTTTTAAACTTTTTTTAATTTTAAAAAAAACAAAACAATTAGATGATTAATAATTTATACTAAAAGCTTATATTTATTTTGCAAAACACCTCAGTTCGGACTTCTATACTGAGGTGTTTTTTCTTATAAAATATACCTTAGAATCATGACAAATGGAAGGTCTAAGCTAATAATTCATTTTTGTATGATTAAATTTTTAGATTTGTAAAAATTACCAATAATAACCAAAAACGAATGAATTACCTTTACCCAAAAATGCAGCATTTTATTTTTATAATCTGCATCTTTTTAATTTTAACTACCGATGCCGTTGCACAAGACAATGGAAAGCTCAAAGGAACTATAACTACATCCGACGGACAACCCGCAGCCGGTATAAACATCTTTCTTAAAAACACTAAATATAGTTCTGTAACAAATGAAAATGGTTCTTTCGAACTCCACAAAGTAAAAGCAAATACTTATATAGTGCAGGTAGCTTTAGGAGGTTACGAAACTTTAGAACAGGAAGTAACTGTTTCAGAAAATAAAATATCAACTCTTAATTTACAATTGAAAGTTTCGAATAAGGAATTAAATGAAGTAACAATCTATAATAACAGGGCAAAACTTTTCCCGAAGCAAAGTAATTATGTTTCAAAAATGCCTCTCAAAAACATCGAAAATCCACAGGTTTATAATGTTGTTACAGCTAACTTATTAAAGGAACAGGCTGTAACTAATTTTGATGATGCATTAAAGAACGTTCCCGGTGTTCAAAAACTATGGGAATCCACAGGTCGTAGTGGTGGCGGAAGCTCCTTTTATGCAATACGGGGGTTTCAAACTCAGGCTAATATTGTAAATGGGCTCCCTGGATTAACAAACGGAAGTCTTGATCCTTCAAACATAGAAAGTATTGAAGTTATAAAAGGCCCATCCGGAACTTTGTTCGGGAGTAGTTTAATCAGTTATGGAGGTTTAATCAATACAGTAACTAAAAAACCTTATTCCGGTTTTGGTACAGAAGTTTCTTATCTTGCCGGAAGTTTTGGACTCAACAGAGTTACTGCTGATGTAAATACCAGCGTAGACGAATCTGATGATGTAGCTATAAGAATCAATGCAGCCTATCAGACGGAAAATAGTTTTCAGGATGCCGGTTTCCGTACAGCTTATTTTTTAGCCCCAGTCCTTTCCTATAAAATTAACGACAGATTATCATTCCTTATCAATACTGAATTCATGCAGGAAGAGAGGGCTGTACCACCTATGCTGTTTTTAGGCAGAAGCACATCGTTGCAGTTTTCAAATCTGGAAGAATTAAACTACAATACTAAACTCTCTTTTTATGGCAATGATTTGTCTATAAAAAACCCTAAATTCAATTTGCAGGCTCAGATGAATTATAAAGTTTCAGACCAGTGGACTTCTCAAACAGCTTTATCAAGAAGTTCTGCAAAATCAGATGGATATTATTCGTACATGCCGGATAATGAAAATGGATTAGGCGAATTTGCATTAAATATTACAAAAGAGCAATCACAAACAGTGACCACAGATATTCAACAAAACTTTATTGGTGACTTTAAAATAGGAAATATCCGTAACCGCATTATCGCAGGACTGGATTACTTTGCAAAAGAAGATACATTTGGTGGTTCCGGCTATGCCTGGCTTTATAATATTACTCCTCAGGGCGATGTAAATTATTTAAATCCTTATACCGGAACAGAAGATCCGCCAACATACCCAACCCGAAGTTCTGTAGATACGGTGCTGTCTAAGTCCGGAGCCATAATATATGATAACAAAGAAGCAACATACAGTGTTTACGCATCTGATGTTGTAAACATTTTTCCAAATTTGATAGCGATGGCGGGTTTACGCGTTGACTATTTTGATACAGAAGGAGATACAAAAACGGATAATGACAATTATAATCAAACTTCTTTATCTCCTAAATTCGGTTTAATCTATCAGCCAATACTTGACAAGATTGCTGTATTTGCGAATTATATGAATGGTTTTAAAAACATTTCTCCCAAAAAAACATACAATACAAATGGAGATGTAACCGGAGCCGCAACCTTTAAACCTGAGCATGCCAATCAGCTTGAGTTTGGTGTAAAGATCAATCTTCTTGGCGAGAAATTAAATGCAACAGCAAGCTATTATAGTATCGAAGTCGGAAACCTGGTTACACCAGACCCAAAAATTCCTCTGAACAGCAGACAAGAAGGAACTTCACAAAGCAAAGGTTTTGAGTTTGATCTTAATGCTTCTCCTCTAAAAGGCCTAAACATTATTGCGGGATACAGTTACAATGACAGTAAAATAACAAAAGGCGGTCTTAATAACGTATGGCTGGAAGAAGGCAAAAGACCAATGTGGTCAGGACCGGAAAGTTTAGTTAACTTTTGGGCCAACTATAAATTTGCTGATGGGGGGCTAAAAGATTTTGGCTTAGGTTTTGGAGGAAATTATGCCAGTGAAAATGCAATTATCAATAGTGATAAACTTGGTAAGTTTGTACTTCCGTCCTACACCGTACTCAATGGTTCTGTTTTTTACGGAACAAATAAATACAGGTTAGCACTAAACATCAACAATATTACCAACAAAGAATATTTCAATGGTGGATGGGGTACTGTAAATCCGCAAAAACCAAGAAATGTTGTAGCTGGTTTTAGCTACAAATTCTAAAGATATAAAGGGAACTGATCTAAAATTAGTTCCCTTTAATTTTTTAGTTTACTTGGTAAATACCCAAACGTTTTTTTAAAAGCTACCGTAAAATGCTGTGGGTTTTTATATCCTAATTCTTCTGAAACAGTAGAAACAGGAAAATCCTTTTCTGCAATTAATTGTTTTGCATATTCCATGCGAAGCCGGGTTAAATAATTGAATACTGTTGTGTCAAAAACTATTTTAAAATATTTCTTTAACTTAAAAGTATTCAGTCCCACTTGCGCAGCGATACTGGCCAAGGTATGTTTTTCTTTAAACCCGGATTTTAAAATACCATCAACAGCTATGATTTTATCATAATCACTTAAGCTTAAGCCTTCGTTAATTTTTGTATTTTCTTCTTCGTTAATAATAGTAAATAAATAAGAGAGTATCTCCACTACTTTCGATTCCAAAAATGCTTTTTTAATAGCGCCAGTATAATTACACTGTAATATATCTTCAATCAAAATATACAATTTAGGCGAAATACTTTTACTTTTCTCCCACATAAAATAGGTGGTATTATTCGCAATCGCTTCTGCCAATAAAGGAATTGTGGTCTTTAAATCCGGATAAAACAGCTGCTCTAAATATTTTTCTGTAAAAGTAATCTCCAGTGTTTTTCTCCTTTTTGTACGATAATTTAAAACTCCTTTTATTTTAGGAAAATAAAATAAGTTGTAGTGTCCCTGAGGAATATAAATTCCCTTTTCTAATGGGTCCTCAGGACAGTACTCGTTATCCCCTTCTATTTCTATATGAAGCTTAACAAATGTAAAATCATGCTCTACTTCTATCGAATAAGATTCAGTTGTCACACACAGATCCCTGGCAACCAAATGCACTCCATCCAGCATAATATCCGTAATAACTCCGATAATGCCTTTGTGATCGTAATTAATTTTTTTTTCCAGTAAATGTTCTTTATTAAAGCGAATTGGGTTATTTACAACAACACGTTCTTTCTTAAAAATATCGCTCTTCATCATTGTTTTCATACAGAAACACTTTGATTTTTAATAATTTAAAAATTCTATTTATTCATTAGGATAAGATAATTGCTTTAAAATTATGCCTATTCCACATAATCCTTATTGCGTTTATTTTAATCCCTATTGCGTTAACCGTCTTTTTACTAACAAACTACTTTTGCGTAAAATTATTAATTTATAACTAATCTAAATAAGAATACTATGTTTTTTATTAAACCCGAACTAAAAAAATTAGTAACAAAGCCCTTGTATGCGGTATTGCTTTTCTGTTTTGCCATTACAACTATTTATGCCCAGCAAAAGACCGGAAATATTCAGGGTACCGTTATAACATCTGATGATAAATCGGGAGAATCAGTAACTGTAGCCCTTTCGCAATTAAAAAAATCAGATATAACAGATGAAAATGGGGTTTTCCATTTCAAAAATATTCCGGAAGGAAATTATGATTTGCAAATAAACATGAAAGGTTATGAGCCCATTATAAAAAATGTAACTGTATCTGCAGAACAGACTTCTGAAGTATCGATCCAGCTAAATTCTTCGTTAAGGGAACTACAAGAAGTTGTAATAGTTTCGGGAGCGAAAAAATTTGCTGAAAAGAAAAGTGAATATGTAGCAAGGCTTCCGATCAGCAATCTTGAAAACCCGCAGGTTTATACTGTAGTCCCAAAAGAACTTTTTCAGGAACAAATTGCAGTTGATTTTAAAAGTTCTTTAAACTCGGCTCCGGGCTTAAGCAATGTAGTCCAGAGTGTTGGATCAGGCGGGGTTGGTTTGAGTTTGAGAATGCGCGGTTTTAGCGGTGCATCTGCTGCAGGATCTATACGCAACGGAATGAACACTAACTGGGTAACGATGAGTGACCCTGTAAATTTAGAAAGCATCGAAGTCATTAAAGGACCATCAGGAACTTTGTTTGGATCAGCATTAACTACATACGGAGGTCTTATTAACAGAGTGACAAAAAAACCTTTTGAAACTACAAAAGGAGAAGTAAGTTACACTACCGGAAGCTGGGCATTAAGCCGTACAACTATCGATTTCAACACCCCGATTAATGAAGAAAAAACAATGCTTTTCAGAGTTAATGCTGCCTTAGACAATCAGAAAACATGGCAGGATCAGGGTAAGAGCAAAACCTTTATTATTGCCCCGTCTTTTACTTATCATGTAAGTGACCGGCTGACTTTTGATTTTGATCTGGAAGTGTACAGCGGCAGCCGTAATGCCAGCTATATTGGTCTGGGAAATCTGACTCTGGCAACATCTCCTTACAAAAGCTTTAATGACTTCAATTTTGATTTCAAAAAATCTTATACCACAGATGATTTACAATCTGAAGCAAAAACAACAAATGTATTCGCCAGAGCAACATACAAATTATCAGACAACTGGATTTCACAAACCAATTTCTCTAATGCCTATACAGATAATAAAGCTAATTATCTATTCTTACTCATAAACAACAACCCTGACACGGATGCTTTACCGCTTCTGCAACGCAGGCTAATGAATATAAACAGTACTTTTAAAACAAGTCAGATTCAGCAAAACTTTGTCGGGAATTTTAATATTGGAAATATAAAAAACCGTCTGCTTCTGGGTCTGGACTATACCTATATCAGCACAAATGATAACAGATGGACTATCAACTCCTATGATGCATCTGCCGGAAATGCATTAACTCCAATAAATGGAAATGCTCCGTTTATTAATATCGAAAAATACAAACAGATGATAGCTGCGATGCCGTCGCCATCAGTAGTAAACAACAGAGATTTAAGAACTACAAGTGTTTACGCATCAGATGTGATTAATTTTACAGATAATTTAATTGCTATGGCGAGTGTTCGATGGGATCATAATGAAAATAAAATTGCCCATTACAATCAAAATGCTATTTCTCCTAAATTGGGTTTAATTTATCAGGTAGTGAAAGACAAAGTATCACTTTTTGGAAATTATATGAATGGCTTTAACAATGTTGGTGCAGGGATGACATCTGATCCGGAAAATCCGGTCGATTTTAAACCTGAAAGAGCCAATCAGCTAGAAGGTGGTGTTAAGCTTGAATTGTTAGGAGGAAAATTAAACGGAACCCTGAGTTACTACAATATTGAAGTAAAAGATAAGTTACGCGCAAATCCGGATAACCCTTTATATACTGTACAAGATGGTACTCAAAAAAGCAGAGGTTATGAAGCCGATTTAATTGCAAATCCATTCAGAGGGTTTCATGTTATCATGGGATATGGATACAATGAAAGCGAATATACTTCAGGAGCACTTCAGGGAAACAGGCCTTACTCTACTCCTGCTAATGTTGCAAATCTTTGGATGAGCTATAAAATATTGGATGGAAAAGTAAAAGGCCTTGGATTTGGCTTTGGAGGAAACACACAAAGCGACAGCTACTTTAATGATGCCAATACATTTGAATCAAACGCATATACTGTTATGGATGCTACGGTTTTTTATGAAAATCAAAAATTCAGATTAGGCTTAAAACTAAACAACATTGCAAATAAAGAATATTGGTCGGCGGATTCATGGGCAACTATGATGCCTACAAGACAACTTGTAGCTAACCTGACATACAAATTCTAAATCAATTTCATTATTTTTTTTACCAGGTTAACAGCTTTTAAAGCTGTTAGCTTGGTTTTTTATCATTAAAATTATGACAAATAATCCAATTATAAAACCTCAAAAGAAAACCTCAAAAAAAAGTAAATGGAGTATTATAAACGCCTGGCTCCACTTATGGCTCGGACTCTCATCAGGTATTATTGTATTTATTGTATCACTAACTGGTGTATTGTTTATTTTTTGTGATGATATTATAGACGGATTGGCTTATGATTCTTTATACGTAAAGGAAGTAAAAGATAAAAGATTAACTCCCGAGGAACTCATTTTAAATTACAAAAAACAAAACCCCGAACGGACTCCAAGTTATTTTATTACCTATCGCAACCCGGAACGTACTGTAAAAATGGGGTCTTATACTAAGGAACGTGATTTACAATTTTCGTGGATTGACCCTTATACCGGAAAAATACTGACTTCCGGTAAAGCGTATGACTTCTTTTATATCATCGCCCATATTCATAGTGGGGAAATGCCTTTTGGTGATACCGGGAATTTAATCGTAGAAATTTCTGTATGGATATTTTTAATAGAATTAATAACAGGATTAATTTTGTGGTGGCCCAAAAAGTGGAATAAATCTACCCGAAAACAAAGTTTTACCATAAAAACCAATGCAAGCTTTAAACGGCTGAATTATGATTTACACAATGTCCCTGGGTTTTATAATTTATTGCCGGCACTCTTAATTACTGTTACGGGCTTAATTATAGTCAACAAACCTTTGAATAAAACTACGCATCATCTTTTGGACGGAAAGCCGAAAGCATACAAAGAAATTGAAAAATTTAGTCCGGAATATGATTCATCAAAAAAATTTAGTGCTATAAATCCAGTAATATCAAAACTTTTTGCTAAAAACCAATCCGCAGAGCAAGTTAAATTAGGCATTCCTGCAAAAGACAGCCTCACTATTTTTACAGCTGTATCCGCCAAAAGCATTGGCCTTAAAGGCGTTGAAAATGGAAAAACGTATGTCGTGAATCGCTATAACGGTAAAAATATTGAGATTCCTGTACAAGTCATGAACGGATTAGGCATTGACGAAATGACCATGAACCTTCATATTGGCTTTTGGGCAGGATGGTTCGGAAAAACACTAACTTTATTTGTTGGGCTTGTATGTATGTTTCTGCCTGTAACCGGTTTCTTAATTTGGTATGGCAGGCGAAATAAAAAGAAAAAGGAACAATTAAATTAAATACTATGAAAAGGATACTCTTCTTACTATTTGTATTGCTTCCATACGCTAATTCATTTTGTCAGGACAGTATTGTCATTGGCAGCAAACACCATATTTTTTCTAAAGCATTAAACGAAGAACGCAATTTTTGGATCTATCTTCCACCCGATTATAACTCTAAAAAATTTGCTCCTGCAAAATATCCCGTCGTTTATTTACTGGACGCTGAAAGCAATTTTCATTCCTTTACAGGACTCCAGCAATCTTTGGCAAAAGGACCATACGCAATGACTCCGCAAATGATTGTGGTTGGAATTTGCAATACTAATCGCACCTTAGATTTAACACCAACCGAAAGTAATCGTGTCGCTTTTTATGATAAAAGCAAAAAGTTTTTTAAACAAAGCGGCGGCAATAAAAACTTTATAACTTTTTTAGTAAAAGAACTTCGCCCCTACATCGATTCGAATTACAGAACTTCAGGTTACAATATCTTAAACGGACATTCCTTTGGCGGATTGACTGCTACAAACATTTTGCTTCATAACACAAAATTATTCAACTCTTATGTTATTATTGATCCTAGTCTCTGGTGGGATGAGGAGATCATGATCAAAAAAGCGGACTCTATTTTCAATACAAAAGATTTTGAACAAAGAAGTATTTATGTTGCAATGGCTAATAAAATCAGTATTCCGCAGGACACTACCACAGATATGGCCCGAGGAATCAGAAAATTTGAAAAATTATTAAAAGAAAAGAAACCTAAAAACCTGCGATGGAATTTTAAGTTTTATGAAAATGAAGACCATGGAACGATTCCGATTCCGGCAGAATATGATGGTTTACGATTTATTTTTAAAGAACATTTAGTTCAGGTTAAAGAAGCTGTTCATAATCCTGGTCTGGTATCGCAACAATATGCAAAACTTTCTAAAGAAACCGGTTTTAGTTTTTTGCCATCAGAAAGCTTTTTAGACTGGATGGGTAATTTTTGTCTTGAAAGAGATCAGGTAAATAGTGCCGTTACCTTTTTTCAGTTAGCAAAAACCTATTATCCAAACAGCAAAAATGCTTATTTATCGTTAGAAAAAGCACAATTGAAATTGGAAAAAAAATAATATCCCCGGTTTCTTTTAAGAAAATTAAATTAAAATCCTTAATTGTTTTTAACTATTCTAAATAAGGCTTAAGTTTGTAGAAATATTTAAATAGAAATACGACTATGAAATCACACACATTAAAAAAAATAGCATTTATTTTACTAATGCTAGTTGCCGCGCCTTCTTTATTTGCTCATGCTCTTTGGATAGAAACTAAAGCTACCGGTACAAAAGGAAAAGCACAGGAAGTAAACGTTTATTTTGGAGAATTCTCAGAAAATGATATCACAAAAGCTGACAAATGGTTTTCAGATTTAAAAGACTTCACATTAGTGTTGGTTTCCCCTTCAAAAAAAGAAACAAAACTGACCACAAAGGCTTTAGAAAATAAATATCAGGCCTTTTTTACTCCTGATGAAGATGGTGTATATACTATTGTGATGCATCATACTGTAAAAGATGTATATGGCACAATGAAACTGGATTACAACTCTAGTGCAAATGTTGTTGTTGGAAATAAAAACACAGGAAACAACATTGCTAATAATTCCAACAAGATTGCTGTTTTTTCTGAAAACGCAGACATTGCAAAAAAGAATACAAAAATCAACGGAGTAGCCTCTTATGATGGCAATATTGCTAAAGAAGCAAAAATTAAAGTTATAGCGCCAAACGGATGGGAAAAAGAACTGTGGACAAATGACAAAGGTGAGTTTTCTTTTACTCCAATATGGTCCGGAAATTATATGGTTGAATATGCTCACACCGAAAAATCCGGAGGAGATCACAACGGCAAAAAATACGATGAAATCTGGAAAATGGCGACATATCAAATTGCTGTTAAGTAATTTGAAGTTATCTAAATCTTTATCTACAAACCTTGCTAAAAAGCAAGGTTTTTTTATTTCACCTTTTTTTTCAATACTAAAACAAAATTTAATAAGCTAAATTCTAATATAATTTTAATGTAATCTTAATTAAATTTTAAGAAAGAAAACTCATTCATAATTTTTTGTTAACACATTCATGTATTTATATTTGCACCGAATAATTTTTATTAAATCTAAATAAAGAACATGAAGAATAAATTACTGCTGGTCTTATCATTTGTAAGTTTTATTTCCTATAGCCAAAATAAAGCATCAGATACCGATAGTGCTTCAGCAATTAATGACACCGTTAAGAAAAAAAAGGGTCAGGAACTAAACGAAGTTATCGTAACAGGGAACAAACATCAAAAACCAGTTACGGCATTACGTTCAGGATTAAAACCAATGGACACACCTCAAAGTGTACAAGTAATTGGTTCTGATGTGATCGAACAACAGCAAGCCATCCGTCTGAGTGAAGTATTAAAAAACGCTAATGGTATTAATGTAAGCTCGGCACGTGGCGGAGCTCAGGAATCTTTTTCTTCCAGGGGATATTCCTTAAGTGGTAATAATAATGGTAATAGTAATGCAGGAAGTATTTTGAAAAATGGTTTTCGATTTAATTCTGGTTCTATTCCTGATATTTCTGGTTTAGAAAAAGTAGAATTCCTTAAGGGAGGTTCAGCTATCTTATATGGAAATGTTGCCCCAGGAGGAATTTTGAATTTGGTTACCAAAGCGCCTTCTTTTACAAAAGGCGGATCAGTATCTATGCAGGCAGGAAGTTATGCTTATTACAAACCATCAATTGATTTTTATGGCCCTTTAAACAAATCTATTGCCTATAGAATCAATGCTTCTTATGAAAATTCGGAAAGTTTTAGAGATGTGGTAAAAAACGAGCGTTTTTATGTAAATCCATCTTTACTTTTCAACGTTTCTGATAAAACACAAATTACGGTTCAGGGAGATTATTTGGATGCCGACTGGACTCCGGATTTTGGAACAGGAGCGATCAGTTATCCAGCCCCTGCTACAAACTCTATCATAATTGATGCACCACGTAATATGTATTATGGTGCACTATGGTCAAGAGGAAATACAAAATCAGCCAGTGCATCAGCATTTGTAAACCACGATTTTAACGAAAACTGGAAATTAAATTTCAATGCTTCCTATCAATCTTATAACAGAACTCAAAAATCTACAGCTCAATTATCCGGTGTAACACCCACTGGAGACTGGAATAGAGGTTTAGTCCAAAACAAAAACCTGGAGCGAATTTTTGCTGATCAGTTAAGTTTACAAGGAACTTTTAATACGGGAAGCGTCAAACATCAAATCTTTACAGGTGCTGATTGGGAAAATTCATTTGCTCCTGCTTATACTTTTGCTTTTAACCCAACAACTTACGACAAAATCAATTTGTACACTTTTGACCCTGACAATCAAAGAACAGATGAGCCAAATGCAAGAAATACCCAAATAGCCAACACTGACACCAATCGTTTTGGAGTTTACTTTCAGGACTTAGTTTCAATTACTGAAAAATTCAAAGTTTTAGCAGGTATTCGCTGGTCCTGGCAGGAGTTAGAAGTAACTACTTATAAAGAAACCGCTGGTAATGGAAAACCTGAAGGAACTGAACCAACTGTTGCCCCTAAGAAATTAGACAATGCATTTTCTCCTAAAGCCGGATTAGTGTTTCAGCCAACAAAAGACATCTCATTATTTGCCAGTTACTCCAATTCATTTACTCCAAACACAGGAACTACAGTAGATTTACAGCCTATTGAGCCCTCTATAATTGATCAGTATGAAGCTGGAATTAAAACCGATTTTCTAAAAGGTCTTTTCAGCACCAACGTAACTGTTTACCAAATCACTAACAACAACTTAGCTCAAACAGCTGAATTTAAAGCTGATGGAACACCTAATACTGATACATCCATAAAAGTTTTGAACGGACAGACTAAAAGTAAAGGAGTTGAAGTGGATATTACTGCAAAACCAGTACAAGGCTTAAGTATTATAGCGGGATACAGTTATAATGATTACCGTTACTCTAAAACATCTGGTTTAAACGGAAGTCCTGTCGAAGGAGACCGTTTAGTTGGAACTCCACAAAATACTGCTAATTTGAGTTTCTTCTATACTTTGCCAGAAGGTTTATTTAAAGGTTTATCTCTAGGTGCCATAGGAAATTATATAGGTGATCGAATTGTAGGCTGGAACAATCAACACAACAATACAGATCCTGTTAAATATCCTGATGGAATTTACCACAGAGAAATTCCAATTGGTGGTTACACTACTATTGATGTTTCTGCAGGATATTCCTGGAAAAAAATATCTTTATTGGTTAAATTATCAAACATCACAGACGAACTGAACTACACTGTTCATGAAAACTACAGTGTTAATCCAATCGCGCCACGTCAGGTAATGGCAAGTTTGAAATACAAATTATAAACTAAAATCAGGTTTAAACTTTTACTAAAAAACTTTTTCTGCCTCTTTCATTTTGAAAAGCAGGAAAAGTTTTTTCTTTTAAAATAAAAAGTATTTTTGTCGAAATTAATTCCAATATCAAAAACCTTATATAAATTAAAATATGCCTAGTCCAGTTTCAGAATGCCTTTACTGTCAAAACAACGACACCTTACACCAGTTAATGATAAAAGTTGCAGATTTAAAAGTTTCACAGCTTTTCCTTTTCAAAGAACAATCTTATACAGGCCGTTTAAATGTAGTTTACAACCATCATGCAGTTGAATTTTATGAATTAAGCGACGAACAACGCAATTTATTCATGGAGGATGTTGCTACAGTCGCAAAAGCTATTGCAAAAGCCTTTAATCCTGATAAAATCAACTACGGGGCATTTAGTGATACTTTATCGCATTTACACATGCACATCGTTCCGAAATACAAAGATGGTTACGGATTTGGAAGTGTTTTTGAAATGAATCCTCAAAAAACTTATTTATCTGACGAAGAATACAACACTGTTATCGAAAAAATTAAAGCGAATTTGTAATCAGATTTAATCGAGCATCAACTAAAAAGCTTTTTCTGCCTCATTCAATTTTGAAATGCAGAAAAAGCTTTTTCATTATAAAAAGATTTCAATGCTAAATAACTCCCATCTTCTGCATCAGGAAAGTAGCACTTTTGTTTTTACAGATTCCGTTGCGGAGTTTGTAATCAAAATGCAAATCATTGTCTTTTATTTCTACTTCAAAACACTGATTGGTTAAAACTTCCGGATATTCATCAGTGGTCAGGCAGACTTCAATATCATGCGTTGCGATGGCTCCAATAGCATTTTTAGCAATCACTTTTTTGACTACTTCAATTGTTCCGTTTCGTTTGTCATCAGAGTTGGTTCCTCTTAAAATTTCATCCAGTAAAACAAAAGCGGGTTTCTCTTCCAGCGTATCCATAATTTGTTTTAAACGCTTTATTTCAGCAAAAAAGTAGGACTCGCTATCCGCTAAAGAATCTGACAATCGCATTGAAACTAAAACCGGAAGTGGATGCATTTTAGCTTCTGAAGCACAGACAACTGATCCTATTCCGCCTAAAACCATATTAACTCCCAAACTTCTCAAAAAAGTACTTTTTCCGGACATGTTGGAACCTGTCAAAATCATAAACGATTCCGGATAAAAATGCGTATCATTCCCTACCCTGCTAACCGGATTTAATAAGGGATGACTCAGATTTTTAAATCCGATTTTATACTCAGAATTGATTTCCGGAAACACAAAATCCGGATTATTGTAAGCCAGATTTGCAAGACTGCTTAATGTTTCAAATTCACCAATCACATTAATCCATTTTTCAAGTTCCTCTGCATATTCTTCTTTCCACTTTAAAAGTGCTTTTAAAACATGAATGTTAAACAAAAACGTACCGTTAAATACAGTAGCCGTAACAAGATTATTAATCGTATCCATTCTGGAAAACAGTTCCGAAAGCTGTTTTAGATGCGAACTGGCTGATGCATTTTTAAATACTAACTGGTTTTGTAAATCAATTAATTTTTTAGATTCAAATTTTTCTAATTCAATCTTCTCAACCAAAAGTCCATATTGTTTAATGATTTTATCAATATTGTCGGCTTTGGCAATTTCAGACTGAATTCGTTTTAATGCTGTTCCTAAAACAACCAGGTTCCCAATAAAAATATAAGTCAGATACGATAACAGAATTGTTTTTGAAGTAATAAAATAAGCTGCCAGAAAACCCAAAAATAACGTTGGCAAAACAACTGAAAGTACATTTAAAACTTTAGGTAAAGAATTATTTCTAAATGATTTCCAATACATTAATGAATCATAAAAATCTTTACTGTCATGACTGACAATTCCCAGCGCATTGAATTCCTGACGCCAGTCTATTTTTGAAACAAGCTCTTTTATCGCGCCCTGATTTTCAAGAATAACTTCATTAGAATTCAATTTCAGCAACTGATTTGCTAATGTTTTTTTTCCAATAAAAGTCGCAGTTCTGTTTAAATTCTGAAACAAGGAATGCTCCCCAAAAATATCCAGATCGTAAGCATAAGTATGGTGAAAATCATTAAATTCAAAACCGTTTTCAAAAGAAAGTTTTTCTCTTTTCAAAAAAGAAATTTCGTTTTCATTGACTTTTAAAAGTGCTGTTAAAAACTGTTTTTGAAAAGACAATCGAGAATGAATTTGCATTAAAAAAACAAAACGAATAAAAAATAACAATGCACTAATTAAGTATAGAATTTGATTGGTTTTGATGTAATAAAACATCAGAAACAAAAAACTAAAAATACTTAAAAGCCTTAAAAGGCTGATGCTGTTAAATTTTTTATTGGTTTTGTTTAATGATTCTGTATAAAGGGTAACCCTGTTTTGATAATAGTCCATCTTTTCAATTTAGCTTAACCGCAAATATAGGTTTTAGCACTTCAAAATTGGTCCTTATTGTAACAGAAATTAGTTGTCATGCATCACTAAAACCGGAATTGAAACCTCTTTTGTTATTTTTTTACTAAAACTGGAAGTAAAAAGGCTTTCAAAAAAAGATCTTTTATGCGTAATTGTCGTCAGGACATCAACATCTTTATAGAGCACAAAATCAAGTATGGTCTCTTTAACATCATCACTTGGAAGGACTAAAAATTCTACATTTTCGCCTGCAAATTCAACTTCCCATTCTTTGATGGTTTCCGGTGCTACATCAGATGCAGATGTTTTAACATACAGGCTTCGAACCTTGGCATCCATTTTCTTAGCTATTTTCAAAACCTTTTTTAATTCTTTTTTATCTTTTTCACGGTAACGCGTCGTAAATCCAATAACTTTTATTTTTTTGAATTTAGCATCAATTGGTACGCATAAAACCGGAACATGCACGCCTGAAATCACCGAACTTGTATTGGAACCCGTAAAAAAAGTTGTCCAGTCAGAAATTCCGTTCGTCCCCATAATAACAAAATCTGCATTGTCTTCTTTTACTGCATTTTTTAAATTAAAAAGCAAATCTCCGTCCATTAGACGGTGTTTAATAACTATTTCTTCTAAATTCCTTTCAACGGCAATAGTTTTCAGTTTCGGAATTTCGTCTTTAAACATTTCAAAATTAGCCAATTCTATTGAACTGTAAATCGCAGCATAATTTTCCGGAAAAAACTGACTGTCATACACCGGAATTTCGAATGTGTGCAGCAAAATAAGTTCTCCGTTGACAATTTTTGCAAATTCCAAAGCATGAACAAATGCATTTGTAGCTGCTTCAGAAAAATCGGTTGGGAATAATATCTTTTTCATCATTACATTTTTTAGTTATCTACATAAAGTTACTAAATCACAGTTAGATGCAGTCTGATAATTATCAATTTTAGAAAATTTTAACCCAAACCGGCTATTTCAGAAATTAGATTCAATAAAAAAGCTTTAGAAAATTTGTTTCCAAACTCCCTAAAGCTTTATATCCAGGTTTATAAAATTGTTATTGCTTGATAAACTTGAAAGATTTATCTCCTAAACGGGCAGTATAGACTCCTGTTGTAAAACGAGAAATATTAATTTTTTCATCTGTATCTACATTCCCTTCTTTAACTACCTTCCCATCAATACTGATGATTTGATACTTGGATGAATCCTCTAAATTTGAAAAACTAATAAAATCAGAAGTTGGATTAGGATGTAAAGTTATTTTTGTAGATTTTTCAAAATCCTGTGTTGCTAAACTATTCAAATTAACTTTATACAACAAATAGGTTACACTTCCTGGAGATCCAGATTCTCCAAAAGCAAACAAGTTATTGTTTCCATCAGCAATCATCTCACCAATGTAAGGGGTATTTCCGTTAAAATCGAACCCGGTAAAGGCTACAGATGGTATTTGTATAGCTGAAGTCAAATCCATTCTATCAACTACTCCTTGGCTAGTATCGGTATTTAAATACAAATAATTATTATAAATTTCCCCATTATAAAAAGCTTTACCAGGTGTATCAACATAATACTCAATAGGAGTTCCCGCTGTACCACTTGTTACATCAAGTTTTAAAAGTCTTGTTGAGCCAGCTGCTTCTACTCCAGACCATTCAATTATATATAAAGCATTATCTTTGAATTCAATATCATCTACACTGTAAAATTGATTATTCAATATCGTTTTAATAGGCGCTCCGGATAAATTAATCAAGGAGATCTGCATATTGATCAAATCTTGATTACTATCTATGAAAGCCTCAGAAACATACACATTTGTTCCGTTTACATCAACCTCCACCGGATACATTAATCCCGAATAAAGATCCACTACAGATGAATTGCTAACCGCTAAATTGATTTTAGAAAGTTTACCTGAAGAGGGAGCCTCTAGGGCATTGTTTCTTTGCAAAAAGTAAAGTTCGTTACCCACCACTTTTAATCCAGTAGGATATGTCAGACCTGTAACTACATCCACTACCGGGCTATTTGGAGCAGCAAGACTTACTTTTACAATTTTACCAGCCGAGGTAACAGAAATATAAATTTCATTATTGTAAATTTCCATATCCATGCCGTCACTAAACTGTGCGCCACCACCTAAATTATTATGAACCAAGGTAGGTGTGACCTGAGCATGTCCACAAAAAAAGTTTAAAAACAAAACCGCGATAAGAGTAATTTTTAATTTCATAAGCTTTAAATTTTTAATTGTTTCTACAAAAATAAAAAATATCTTTTTTACTTCCTTATTTGTAATAAGTAACTTATTAATATCCTTGTATAAAATATAAAACCACAAACTTATCAGCCTTACAAAAACTTTGTACCTTTGCACTCTTGCAACTTATAACATGATACATCAAGATTCTATAGTCGCTTTGGCAACACCTTCCGGAGCAGGAGCTATTGCCATAATTCGTATTTCAGGCGCTGATGCTATTTCTATAGCGAACTCTGTGTTTAAATCCATCAAAAATAAAGATTTAACGAAGCAAAAAACACATACACTGCATTTAGGTCATATTGTGGATAATTCAAAAACCCTCGACGAAGTATTAGTATCTGTATTTAAAGGGCCAAATTCATATACGGGCGAGGATACAATCGAAATTTCTTGCCATGGATCAACCTATATACAACAGCAAATTATTCAGCTGTTATTAAGAAAAGGCTGCAGAATGGCTGATGCGGGTGAGTTTACACTGAGAGCTTTCCTGAACGGAAAACTGGATTTATCGCAGGCAGAAGCCGTTGCTGATTTGATTTCTTCTGATAACGAAGCTTCACACCAAATTGCGATGCAGCAGATGCGTGGCGGTTTTAGTAATGAAATTGCTAAGTTACGTGAAGAACTTTTGAATTTTGCATCGTTAATTGAACTGGAACTGGATTTTGCAGAGGAAGATGTAGAGTTTGCAGACAGAACACAATTTCATGAGTTACTAAACCGAATTGAATTTGTATTAAAACGACTAATCGATTCATTTGCTGTTGGAAATGTTATTAAAAACGGAATTCCGGTTGCTATTGTTGGTGAACCAAATGTTGGCAAATCGACTTTGTTAAATGCTTTATTAAACGAAGAAAGGGCTATAGTATCTGATATAGCGGGAACAACGAGAGATACAATTGAAGACGAATTGGTAATTGGCGGTGTTGGCTTCAGGTTTATAGATACTGCAGGAATACGTGAAACAAAAGACGTGGTTGAAAGCATCGGAATTAAAAAAACTTTTGAAAAAATCGATCAGGCACAGGTTGTTATCTTTTTGTTTGATGGTTTCAAGTTTCAGGTTTCAGGTTCTGATTATATTATTGAAATTGAAAAGGTCAAGAATAAATATCCATTGAAACCAATATTAGTTGTCGTAAATAAAGTAGATTTATTAAGCGAAAAAGAAATTGAACTAATCAATGAAAAACTTGAAACTTTAAACCTAAAACTCTTAAAAATTTCTGCAAAAAACAAAATTGGCGTTGACGAATTAAAGAATGAATTATTGTCTTTTGTAAACACAGGAGCTTTACGAAACAATGAAACTATCATCACAAACACAAGACATTATGATTCTTTATTGAAAGCTTTGGATGAAATACAAAAAGTAAAATTTGGACTTGAAACAAATCTTTCCAGCGACTTAATTGCACTGGATATTAAAGAAGCTTTGTATCAATTCGGGCTTATCACAGGTCAGGTCTCAAACGAAGAATTACTGGGGAATATCTTTGCTAACTTTTGCATTGGAAAATAGGTTTCACAAAACATCACAAAATAAAACAAAGAATCCCAGTTAAAATGTTATAAAATAGCATTTTAACTAGGATTTTTCTTTCTGTTTATATAGTTTTATTTGCAGATAGTTTGTTCTTATTTGTACCATTATTGTACCACGAAAAATTTTTCCAAATTGGATTTTTTTTTTGGACAAATCATGACACAATGAGAGACACATAGACACAATGGGACACTTACAGTCACATTTTATGAGTACAAACATCATGATTAAACGAATTTGCGAATTTTGTCAGAACGAATTCATCGCAAAAACAACAAAGACCCAGTACTGCGGGCTAAAATGCAGCAGCAGGGCCTACAAGGCAAGGACAAGGCAGTCTAAAATCGATCAGAGCAACAAACAGACTGAGATGGCCAAAAATCCATTCCTTGAAGCGGTAAGGGTAAAAGATTTCCGCAGCATTAAACAGGCAGGTTCTTTTTGGAATAAGCAGAAGTACTATTTACAGATTAGTTAACAGAGGACAGTTTGACATCGGAAAGTTTGGCAAACGAACAGTATTATTTAAACATCTGCAAGCGCATAAATTGGTTCAGAAATTTTTTTCATGATTAAAAAATCATTTCCCAGATTATTTACAATCATAAAGTACCTTGAATTATGTAGTGAGCGCACTCAGTCACATGATAGTAAAAACTAAAAAAGTCCGTTCCAAAATAATGAAACGGACTTTCTCACATTTAAAAATAACTAACAAAAAATATTTTAATTATGTGTTACTGAAAGATTTTTGATTGCAACTAAACCAAATGATCCATCATAACTCTGTCCTTTAACAGATTGCAAATAATTACCAACTTTAAAATAATTACCTTCAGTACTAGTGTTCATAGCTTGTGAAAATACCAAAGCAGATCCATTATAGAGATATACTTTTCCGCCTGTGTATTTAAGAGTAAAAGTATAGGTTGTCCCTAAGGAGTATCCTGTAAACGATTTGCTTCCTCCTAAAACCTCTTCAGTAATGTACCCGCTAATTTTTAATTTTACTGCTCCGGTAGATTGATTGGCGAGCCCATCAAACTGAACTCGTATAATATCGTCAACTTCTACTCCGCTACTGTTGGTTTCAGGTCCATGAATCTGTCCAAAGCACAAAGTTCCGGTAGTACCTGATTCGCCTTTTGGCAATTTATCCACCTTAACTGTCCAGGTCATAGTATGAGTGCCGCTTGATCCGTTCCAGTTTGCAGAACTTCCGTTAATCAGCTCTCTTAATTCAACTCTTGGATTTGAAGAGTTTGATGAAGTCCCCAATCCTCTGTAACATTTAAAATACGTCCAGGAACCGTCAGTATAAAAATAATTTGGATCATTATAGGTATTATAAGTAACACCGCTGGCGGTAGTTATATCATCATAATAAACAGCCGAAGTTCCCGGAGTACCGCGAAAACTATTAATTTTCCATGTTTTGGCTGTGATTCCTAAAACTGAGGTCGGGTTGGATGGATTTGAAGGAACTTCAGGATCTGTTCCACCATCTGTACCACTATAAATCTCTGTTTCATTAATACTGTTCCAGGTATTGGAACTGTTTCCGTAGCAAGAAATTCTGACATATCGGGCATTAGTCACTGCAGATAACACATATGACTCCAGAGAAGCTGTAGTTCCACTGCTTCCTGTTGTTTTCGCATCATAAACAGTTACAAGATCGTTTAAAGAGGTTCCTACTCTAATTTGAAAATAAGTTTTTCGTTCATTTCCTTTGTACCACGCAACTTTAACACTACCGATAGATTTGGAACTGCCCAAATCATAGGTAATGTATTTGCCCGTTGCACCATTAGAGGACCATCTTGTCGTAAGGCTTCCGTCAATTGTGTTTGCCGGCACATTTCCGTCGTCTCCATTAGCAGAAACACTTATCGGAACAATTTTGGTGCTTACCGATTTAGCAGTACTTCTGGTTAAAACAGCAGTTTCTTCAGCGGCGATGGGATCCTCGTTTGTACAACTCCCAAAAAGTGCAGTTAGCATGGCTAAACTAAAAGCGATTTTCCTGTTAAAACTTTTTTTGGTTTTTTTAAATAAATTCTCTTTTTTCATAAAAATAAAATTAAGGGTTAATAGTTAAAATTGGTTTTGAATTGTGGTTTACCAATTTGGATTACCAAATTAACGCATTTATTTTGAATTAATTATACTTCTAATAAAAAAAATATAAAAAAATACACTTTTAACAAATACAGTTATATCTTACACCTATAATTTTTGCAGACTGCAATTTTTTTTCTATTAAAGAATTGTTTGCCTCATTAAAATGTTAAAACTATAAATTGTTTAGTAGCATTTGATTCACCTAAAATCTTTCCGAAAACTTTCCATTAAAATGATTAAAAATGTATTATTTTTGAAAAACCAATTTGGTTTACCAATTCAATTTATTTATGAAAACTTCTGATAAATTCTTCGCCATAAACCCGTCTAACGACAATAAATTAGAAGGCGAATTTTACAATGCCACCAAAAAAGAGATAGATAATGCCGTATTACAGGCAAAAAACGCCTTTGCTATTTACAGAAAGAAAAGTAAGCAACAAATTGCTGCTTTTTTAATTCAAATAGGCGAAGAAATAAGTAACTTAGGAGAGGCACTTCCTGAACGATGCCATCTGGAAACAGGACTGCCAATTGCCAGATTGCAGGGCGAAAGAACCAGAACAATAAACCAATTGCTATTATTTGCAAATCTTGTGCTCGAGGGTTCCTGGGTTGATGCCAAAATTGATACGGCAATACCAGACCGAAATCCTGTCGCCAAGCCAGATATCAGGCAGCTGTTAATTCCAATAGGTCCGGTGGCTGTTTTTGGAGCAAGTAATTTTCCGTTTGCTTTCTCTACAGCAGGTGGTGATACTGCATCTGCTTTGGCATCAGGTTGTCCTGTTATTGTAAAAGGACATGAGGCACATCCAGGAACTTCAGAGATGGTCGCAAAGGCCATAAAAAGAGCAATCGATATTTGCGGAATGCCCGAAGGTACATTTTCTCTATTACAAGGCAACTCTAAAAAAGTAGGTCAGGAATTAGTCCAGCATCCCGAGATAAAAGCGGTAGGCTTTACAGGATCATTTACTGGAGGAAAAGCCCTATTTGATTATGCCAATTCCAGACCAGAACCTATTCCTGTTTTTGCTGAAATGGGAAGCACCAATCCTGTATTTATTTTACCCGAAGCGCTCCAAAATAAAACCAAAGAAATTGCAGTGGGATTAGCAAATTCAATCACCTTAGGAGTTGGGCAGTTTTGCACCAGTCCCGGGCTTACTTTTGTAGGGAAATCAAAAGATGCAGATATTTTTTATCAGGAGTTAAAACAAAAAATTTCAGAAACGATGGGTGTTACCATGCTAACACCAGGCATAAAAAAAAATTATGAACTGAAAATTGATAAGACCAAATCTATTTCTCAAGTTCAACTACTTAGTTCAGGTATAGAAACTACTGGCTCAAATAATGCAATTGCAAATATATTTAAGACATCCATTTCTAATTATTTAAATAATCCAGAGCTCTCTGATGAAAATTTTGGCCCATCAAGTGTTATTGTTGAATCTGATTCTAAACAAGCCCTTTTAGAAGCTGCAAGAAATCTCAAAGGACACTTAACGGCTACAATTTTTGGAACACCAAACGATTTGAAAAACAACCCTGAATTACTTTCTATTTTAGAACTAAAGGTAGGCAGGGTCATAATAAACAATTTTCCAACGGGAGTTGAAGTTTGCCATTCTATGGTACACGGAGGTCCTTTTCCTGCCACTACAGCTCCCAATTCAACTTCAGTGGGAAGCGGAGCTATTAAGCGATTTGTTCGTCCGATATGCTTTCAGGATTATCCTGATGATTTATTGCCTGATGCATTAAAGAATAAAAATCCGCAAAAAATCTGGCGATTGGTAAACGGAAATTTTACTCAGGATAAAATAGAATCCTAATACTAACCAAACATGACTCACTTCTCACAATATTCCAGAAGAAATTTTATTAAACTCTCTTCATTAGCTGCAATTGGATTAATACCAGTCATAAGTAATGCAAATTCATTTCTAACAAATAACTTTAAAGATGATTCTGAATTAGATGTCAGCATTTTTTCTAAACACCTTCAGTTTTTAGATTATAAAAATACTGGTGAAATGGCCGCTGAAATGGGTTTCTCAGGAGTTGATCTCACGGTTAGACCTAACGGGCATGTATTGCCTGAACTGGTAAAAACGGATTTACCACTTGCAATAAAAGCAATAAAAAAAGCCGGTTCAGACTGCAAAATGATCAGTACAAACATTGAAAGTATCACTAATCAATTAGATGTTGATATCATTACAGCAGCCGCTGGTCTTGATATCAAGTATTACCGAACAAACTGGTTTAAATACAAAGAGCAGCTCTCTATGAATCAATCACTGCTGTTTTATCAAAAGGAGATTGAAAAATTAGCACAACTAAATGCAACCTTAGGAATAACAGGCTGCTACCAAAACCATGATGGCCGTAGTATCGGATCCTCTTTTTGGGAAACAGATACAATTTTAAAAACGGCAGACCCTGCATACTTCTGTTCTCAATTCGATATCAGACACGCTATGGTTGAGGGAGGAAACTCTTGGCAAAACGGTTTTGAGCTTTTAAAAGATAAAATTAAAGTAATTGCACTTAAAGATTATAAATGGCAGAAGAATAATGGAAAGTGGAAAGCAATACATGTTCCTATTGGTGAAGGAATGGTAGATTTTGACATGTATTTCAAATTATTAAAAAAGAACCACTTAAAACCACCCGTTTCCTTACATTTAGAATACGATTTGGGCGGTGCTGAGAAAGGCAACAAAACAATTTCAGTAGATAAAAAAGTAGTTTTCGATGCGATGAAAAAAGATTTGACATCTATTCAGAAACTATGGAGAGAAGCATAAAAAATTAATTCCCAAATTAAAATCAAAAGACGATTTCAATTTGGGAATTTTATAATTAGCACCTAACAGAAAACAGACTACTCACTTCTTTAGGGCCTTATTTTTTTTCCATTCTTCAAAATCAACCAGGGCATTAATGTGAGTTGCAGGATATAGACCTATAACAGGACTACCCTGCAAAATTTTCTCTAAAACAAAATTTTCGAAAAGGGTCATTTCTGTACATTCGTCAGCCACTTCATCGACAATATCAGCCGGGATAACCATTACGCCATCATCATCACCCACCAGCACATCACCGGGAAAAACCGCTACATCGCCACAGCCAATAGGAACATTAATATCCAAAGCTTCGTGCAGGGTTAAATTCGTAGGAGCGCTTGGTCTGTTGTGAAAGGAAGGAATAGCCAGTTTTGCAATATTAGCCGAATCCCTAAACCCACCATCAGTAACAATTCCCGCTACCCCGCGAATCATTAAACGACTAATCAGAATATCACCACCAGAGGCTGCCCGTGGATCTTTTCTGCTGTCTATTATCAAAACATGACCAGCAGGACAGTTTTCTACTGCCACTCGCTGGGGATGATCCTCATTTCTAAAAACTGTGATAGGGTTGCGATCTTCACGTGCAGGAATACAACGTAAAGTATATGCTTCTCCCACCATGGTCGGCTTTCCTAATTGTAAAGGTTTTACCTCTTGTATAAATTGATTCTTAAAACCTTTTTTAAAAAGACAAGTTGCGATTGTAGGGGTACTTACCTTTTGTAATTTCGCTTTGGTTGACTCCGATAATGCCATTTAATACATCATTTTTTGTTTTGGGTTTTGTTCAATTTTAAACTCCCCCGAATTTGTTATGGTATTATCAATTGGTTTTTGATTTTTTTCTCCCCACAAAACTGCTATAACTTTCACAGCATTGTTGGTAAATGTATTATTTGAAATCCGGACATTTACTATCCCGCTGGTTTTAATTAAAATTCCGCTTGGTTCCGATTTTCCGCTGTTGCTAATTGTATTGTTATGAAAAGTTAAATTACCTCCTATAGTAGACTCGTCATAGCCACCACGATAATAATCTAAAATGCCATTTTCAATTCCATCGAAGTTAGAATTTGTAATAGTGACAAACTCAGCATTGTACTCGCCCAGATCTTCCGTTTCCGCAGCTAAATTAAGTCCGTTTCTGCAATTTTTTATAATAGTTTTGTCTATGGAAATAGTATCTGCAAAAGCATCTTTATATACCTTTAAAACATAATTAAAGTCGATGATTTCGGTATCTTCTATTTTTAAATTATAGGCCGATGACATATCTCTTTCTTTGGTAGAAAAGGCAGTTTGACTTTTGTCGCCTTTAAGAATAATTGTGCTTAAATTTAAATTCCCTTTTGGATGCATGATAAAGGCAGCAGTATTCTTTTGTCCCTTAAACACAATCGTTGCCTTGTTTGCAGCATCTTTGGACCGCAATGAAATACGTTTATCGATTATTACAGAACGCTCGAGCTGGTACACTCCCTTTTTTAACTCAATTATAACGCCTGAGTCTTGATTTGCTATAGCAGAAATCAATTCTTTAGTCGAACTTACCTGAACAACTTTTGAAATACTTTCCGGTTTTTTGACAGAAAACCAGTCGGGTCCAAACTCTTTTTCATTAATTAGTCCTTGATTATCTTTTATTGGTAATACTACTGATCCTATTGCATTTTCTTTATTTCTTTCTGAACCAAAAAGATCATTTTGAATCGTTTCAAAATCAAATCCTGCATAAACCTCATTTTTATTTGAAGCAGGAACATATAACCAATCGGATACTTTTGTCATTATAAAATCCTCCGTAGTAATCCCTTTGTTTTTAATTTCACTATTGTTGGGATTGTTACTCACATTGTTTTTAAATAGAATACCATCTACTTTATCATAAGCTTTTATCGGAAAATCATCGTTACCTGTACTATAAATTAAATTGTTGGCTACAATTGTTCTGACAGGTTTTGCTGAGCGGATTTCCTGAATTGGCAAAACGTCTTTTTTGTCCATATTGGCACCCACACTAAATTGCCATGGTGTTATACAATCTACAAAAGTATTATACGCAATTACCGCATCAGTCACCTGGTTGTAACGGTTTTGTGGCGATTTAGGAATGCCATTCATTACAGCTAAAGCACTTCTAAATTCATTTCCTTTTATTTTATAAAAGTAATTATTGGTAATCCAGTGCCCGGTATTTATCACACGAATACCACCCATAAATTCTGAACTATTATCTCCTATAAAAATATTCCCATCAATTGTACAATAGTTTCCATGTCTCAAAACCAAAGAACCTTCAGATTTATAGAAAATATTGTTTCTGTAAATATTATTATTGGATTTATTAGAGATAATTTCTACTTCACCGTCACATCTTTCGAAAAAATTATTGGCTACCGTTGTAAAACAAGGCGCCATAGAAGTACCGCTGTCACCCAATTGAATAGTTTCTCCATGAGGTCCTCCTTTTCTTGGGCGAGGTCCGAAATGATTGTTAATAATTTGATGGTAATTATTTATTTGCTCATTCCCTTCTAAGATTACCATAATAGTAGGACCCTGATTGGATTTCCCTGTAATGTAACAGTTCGATAATTCGTTATGTCTTCCCCAAAATTCAATCCAGTGATCATCCCTAACCCTATTGAGCTGGGTAAAATCCTCGATAACACATTGAGTCACTTTACAATGATTAGCAATGGATGCTGAATCAATATGAAAATCAATAACAGTTTTTGAAGGTGTGTAGCCATTTTTAAAATACAATCCTTTCACTATTAAGTAGGTACCTCCTATTTTTAAATCAGAAATCCCCTCAATACTTACTTTACCAGAAGTTTCAGCGCGTAAAACAATAGGTGCTTCTTTGGTTCCTTTTCCATAAAATTTTATTTGAACATTTTTCCAAACACCATTTGCCAAAATAATCTCGTCACCGGGCAAAGCTTCTTTTATAGCAATTTTTAATTCATTTTCATTATTTACCGGAATGCTTTTGGCTTCGGTTTTTGTAAATGATAAAATCATTAAAAAAAGCATATTAAAAAAAAAGAAATCCTTCATTATCTAAATTTTATAAATTATTGTAAAAGCAATTTGGGGCAAAATTACTAATAGAAAAAATTAGCGGTTTCAATTAAACAATAGTTTAAAATTAAATTATTAAAATCATGGAGCTATTACTAAAGTGCTTAACAAATCTCCTAAACTAAAAAAACACACTTAAATCGCACTTTAATGCTCCATGAATAATCTTATACTACACAATATTACTTATACGACTGAATAATAGCCATACATTCTTGTATGAGATTTTTAATTCTGTCCAGATCGTACTTTCCTTCCTGGTCAGCCTTTATCAATTGCGAACCTATTCCCACACAGGTAGCACCTGCATCAAACCATTTTTTTAAACTTTCTTCCGTTGGCGAAACGCCTCCTGTAGGCATAACGGATGTCCAAGGTTGGGGGCCTTTTATTCCTTTTATGAATTCAGGACCATAAATATCTCCTGGAAAAAGTTTGACAATTTCACAGCCTAACTCTTCTGCCTTAGCTATTTCTGTGAGCGTTCCGCAGCCCGGAGACCATAATACTTTCCTTCTGTTGCAAACCATTGCGATATCTTCTCTTAATACAGGGGTAACAATAAAGTTTGCCCCCAACTGCATATACAAAGAGGCCGAAGCCGCATCAGTTACCGAACCTACCCCTAAGATCATTCCCGGAAGCTCGGCCAGTGCATATTTATTTAAAGCATCAAAAATTTGAAAAGCAAAATCTCCTCTGCTTGTAAACTCAAGCAAACGTGCTCCACCCTCATAACATGCTTTTAAAACTTCTTTACTTATTTCAATATTATCATTATAAAATAAAGGTACCAAACCAGTTTCCTTCATTTTCAGTGCTACTTCTATTCTTGTAAATTGTGCCATTTTTAATGTTTTATCTGGAAACTTTACCTGAAAAATCCCCATCTATTAATTTTTCTATTTCCGGTATGGTGATTAAGTTATAATCTCCGGAAATAGTGTGTTTTAAACAACAGGCAGCCACAGCAAAATTCAAGGCGCGCTGTTTGTTTAAAGGCATTTCATTGAGACCAAAAATAAGTCCGCCCATAAATGCATCACCACTGCCAACTCTGTCCACAACAGGTGTTACATCCTGTACGTCCGCATTGTATATTTTATTTCCGTCATACAGAATCCCGCCTATTCGCTGATGAGAAGCACTTACCGAATAACGCAAAGTCGTTACAGCAGTTTTTAATTCAGGGCATATTTCATATATTTTATCGTATAAGGTTGTCAAGGAATCCTTATTGTCATAGTCAGGATTGACCTTATCCAATCCCAGCATAAAATACGCCGTATCGATATCGCCCAGGATAATATTGGAATACTGTAGCATTTCCGGCATTACCTCTTTGGGTTGCTTTCCATACTTCCATAATTTAGACCTGTAATTTAAATCTGTCGAAATAGTAAGCCCTAATTCATGCGCAGCCCTGATTCCTTCGAGGCACACCCTTGCAGCGGATTCAGATAAAGCCGGGGTAATTCCGCTCCAATGAAACCAAGTAGCCCCCTTCAGAACCTGCTTCCAGTCAATGGTGCCTGTTTCAATAGTAGCCATAGAACTATTTGCTCTGTCATAAATTACATTGCTGGCTCGTGTACTGGCTCCTGTTTCTAAAAAATACAAACCCAGTCTCTCCCCCCCAAATGCTACATGTTCACACCCTACATTTAATTTGCGCATCTCCCTGAGTGCGCAAGTACCTAATTCATTGTCGGGCAGTCTGGTAACAAATTCGGTAGATAAACCATAATTCGACAAAGACACGGCTACATTAAATTCTCCACCTCCATAGGTTGCTTTATAAGACTCCGCCTGAGGAAACCGTAAGTGTCTTTCGGTGGATAAACGGAGTAAAATTTCTCCAAAAGTGACTACTTTATTCATTGTTTTTTATTCCTAAATATTATGCTTAACCGTTAAATGAAAATTCTTTTATATTCCTAACGCCTGACCTCCTCCAATTTGGATCGTTTCAGCAGTTATAAAAGAAGCATCATCACTTACTAAGAAAGCCACAACACCAGCAACTTCTTCCGGCTCACCCAGCCTGCCTAATAACACACTATTCTTCCAGGAAGCAAAAACTTCAGGTTTAGTAGCTTTAATTTGGGCATGAAAAGGAGTATCTATTGTACCTGGAGACACTGCATTCACTCTAATATTGTACTCAGCCAAATCTTTAGCTAAAGCTCTGGTGATAGACTGTACACCTCCTTTTGATGTTGCATAGATTCCTGCTCCTGGCCCCGCTCCGTTCCATGCTGCATTTGAAGTATAGTTTATGATAGAAGCATTTTCACCTTTTTTAAGAAAAGGAATAGCCGCTCTTGATGCAAAAAATACAGAATCAAGATTCAAGCCCATAACGAATTTATACTCAGCTGTTGTCATTTCTTCAAACCTGGCCCTAACACCTATACCGCCTGCATTATTGATAAGAGCATCAATTTTTCCATATTTTTCACCAATTTCACTTATATTTTTGGTTACTTCTTCGTCATTTGTGATATCAAACCCGTAATACTCAGCAGTAATCCCGTCTGCTGCCAGTTCTTCTACAGCTTTTAGACCTTTATCATCTTCAATACCGTTTAAAATTACAGTATATCCGTCCTTACCTAATCTTTTTGCTACCGCAAAACCAATTCCGCCTGTAGCACCTGTGATCACCGCTATTTTTCCTTCTATCTTACTCATATTATATTTGATTTATTATTAATTATTTATTTTTCTACAGATTCAATTTTTCTTGCAAAGAAATAGATTGCCCCAATTCCTAATGGAACAAATACAGCAATTGCTACAAATATGGGCGTATAGGATACCTCTGCAATTTTAGGAACAACAATGTTCATAATAATTACAGAAAAGACACCAACCATTCCTCCCAATCCTGCTAAGGAACCAACTGATTTTCCACTAAACAAATCACTTGGTAAAGTCTGAACGTTTCCAATTGCAAACTGAAATCCAAACAGCACAACAAACACTATTGATACAAAGCGCTCAGGCGTAGTGGCGAAAAATACGCTCATTACCAGTCCTAAAAGCATAATTATACCTCCAATTAAAATGGTTGATTTTCTGCCTTTATCAATAGAATTCGTTTTAGAAATAATTTGTCCTGATACATATCCGCCTACAATACTTCCAATTGCTGCACCAACATAAGGTACCCACGCAAATGCACCTACTTCTTTTACATCAAAACCATAAACATCAAAAAGGTAAATTGGCATCCAGCCTACAAAAAACCACCAGATAGGTTCAAGAAAAAAACGCCCTACAACAATAGCCCAAGACTGTTTATAAGATAGAATCTGCTTTAAAGTAAGCCCCTTCGTTCCTTCTGTCGCATTCTGGTCTGCCTTACTTTGACCTTCCAGTATGTATTCGCGCTCCTCATTTGTAATCCAGGGATGTTTTTTAGGACCTGCTTTATTAATAAGCAACCAGGGAATAATCCATAAAAGTCCAAAAGATCCAATAACCATGAAGGTATTTCTCCAGCCATAGGTCACAAAAAGGGAAGCTATAAAAGGAGGTGCTATCACTGAACCGATCGAAGCACCTGCATTAAACAGTCCCTGAGCTATGGCGCGCTCTTTTATTGGAAACCATTCGGCATTGCTTTTTACTCCTCCCGGCCAGTTCCCCGCCTCAGAGATTCCCAGAGTACTTCTAAAAAAAGCAATTGACAGAAAACCTCTTACTGTCGAATGCAAAAATGAGGATAATCCCCAGATTCCAATACTCAAAACATACCCAATTCGTGTTCCGACTTTATCGAATAATTTTCCGGAAAACAATTGCCCAAAGGCATAAAATACCATAAAAATATTTAGAATATTCCCGTAATCACTTTTAGTAAGTCGTAATGACTGTGATATAGAACCTTCTACATTTTCATTACCCCACATTATCGCCAAGGCACTTCTATCGATATAATTTATTACAGTGGCTAAAAAAATTAAACCAATAATAAACCATCTTAATCCTTTTACTTTCATATTTTTTTATTTATTGTCTTCTGTTCTTAAAATAATAATACATCACTACTTTTCAGCTAATTGAGATTAAATCGTATCCCAATTTTATTTTTAATTAAATTAGTTAGCGAAAAAAATAATTCACTTTCAGTCATAAGCATATCGCTTATAATACATAAATCATAACTTATACATTATAACAATACTGATACAATGATTTAAAATGCTCTTTCATCTTTTGTTTTGCCAAAGTTGGATTTTGATCTTTTATTGCATTATATATATTCAAATGCTCTTCAATTCCTTTTACAGCCTGATTTTCATCACAAACATGATACTTTTCAAAATTGGTAATAATTTCAGGTGTAATGATTAGCATTAATGTGTTTATTGTGCTATTTCCGCTTGCTTTCGCGATGGCTAAGTGAAAAAGCAAATCTTCCTGAACCGCTTCCTCTCCATTCATTGCCTTTTCTGAATAAGCATCCAAAGCTAATTTCATTTTTTTTAAATCATCCTGAGTTCTCCGAATACAGGCTAAACGAACCGTCTTTAATTCTAACAGGATTCTGGTTTCAACTAAAGATTTAAAATCAGACTCTTCTAATCTTAAAATGTCCTCTATAATTCCGTTCATTGCAATTACACCAATGTTGGCAACAAAAGTCCCGCTTTGGGGCATAGAATTCAATATACCGTAAAACTCTAATTTTTGAATAGCATCACGAACTGAATTCCTGCTAACATTAAATTTATCAGACAACATTCTCTCTGAAGGTAATTTATCTCCAGGTTCTAAATTTTTATAATTCATATAATCCCTTATTTGTGCGATTATAGTATTTATGATCTCCTTATTGTCTTTTTTGGTAAGTACCTCTAAATTCATTCCAACATTATTTTAAATTAAAAATCTGGTTTACCAGATTGGTTTGTTAAAAATATAAAAAAAACGTTAATAAAAAATAAAAAAGAGATTTATTTAAAAAAATACAAAGAATTGGTATATAGAAAAATCAAAAATAAAGTCTCCAAAAGAGTTATGGCAGTACTCAATTTCAAACTCTTTATGAGTGTTTTTTAAAATTATCTAAACATGCTGATTGATTCTTTTAAAAATAGCCAAAACAAAATATAGAGTTACCTCTTAGATAATTAATCTAATTAGTCTAATTTTCTTCTTCCATTAAATAAAGAGTCATAGCAAAAGAAATCCCAGCCAAATAAAATGAATGTATACACATTCGGATATATTTTTTGTTCAGTCCAGCTAATGCACTTTATATTTAGTATAGGATTCATTTAGGTTTATTTGTTAATGAGGAAAAATATTTTTTTTTTGGTTAACCAATTTGGTTTGCCAAATATATAATTATTTATAGCACTAAAAAAAATAAATTTAATTTTTTTTTCTTTTTATCATTTTTACTTTATTTTAAAACCTAAATCAAAAAGCAGAAGCTATGGAATGTTCATAATTTAATTTATTATGAATGCTGAACTTAATGTGAAGTGTTTTTCATATAATACTTATCCAAGTTAACAGATTAACAGGATAAATTTAGACATGATTAAAAGTAGTAGTAGTAGTAGTAGTAGTAGTAGTAGTAGTAATAGTAGAAAAAAAATCACTTTAAAATATATTGAGAATAGAAGTCAAACACGGCTTAATAATACTAAAAGCGACTATAAATATTCTATGATGTGATTAAATAAAATATCTGCTTAATTAATTACAGACACCTTTAAGGTAAAGTAAAAAAGCGAAAACCTTATAAATTATAGCAATATTGATACAAAACTTTAAAGTGATCCTTCATTTTTTGCTTAGCCAGTTGAGGATTCTTTTGTTGAATTGCTTCATATATTTCTAAATGTTCCTGAACACCTTTTTGAGCCTGGTTTTCATCACATACGTGATATTTATTAAAGTTGGTTATGATCTCGGGCGTAATCAATAACATTAAAGTATTAATTGTACTATTTGCACTTGCTTTTGCAATAGCTAAATGAAATAATAAATCTTCCTGTACAGCATCATCTCCATTCATAGTTTTTTTCGTGTAAGCATCAAGGGCAGCTTTTATTTTCTCTAAATCAGCATCTGTTCTGCGAATGGCTGCTAAACGAACAGTCTTTAATTCTAGCAATATTCTGGTTTCTACTAATGATTTAAAATCTGACTCTTCTAGCTTTAAAATATCTTCAATGATTCCATTTATCGCAATCTGACCGATATTGGCGACGAAAGTTCCACTTTGTGGAATAGAATTTAAAATACCATAAAACTCTAATTTCTGAATAGCTTCACGAATAGCACCTCTGCTCACTTCAAATTTTTCAGACAGCATTCTTTCAGAGGGAAGTTTATCTCCTGATTCTAAATTTTTATAAAGAATATAGTCCCTAATTTTAGAAATAATAGTATTTAAAACTTCCTTATTATCTTTCTTGCTAAGAATCTCTAAATTCATATTTTGTGATTTTGTGTGTTAACTAAGAGTACAGCTAAAAGTCGATAAAATTATATAAAAAATCAACAAAAAAATAATTTTTAAATAACATACATTATTTAGTGGCAATTCCTTGTCCTCTTACGCTCATTTAAGAAATTTAAACAGTTTTATTTGTACTATAGCCATTGAAATAATTCATAGTATGACAGCCCAGCGATGTGTAGTAAAGACTTTTTACTTATATAGTGTATCGTTAACATTAAATCTAAAACAGTTCTTTAAAATATTTGGAATTCAGAATAAATACGTTTTTACTCAACTTTTTCCAATTCAACTGAAGTAAAGTCAATCGTATGTAGCCCGGTCGTTTGATAAACATTGGAATGAAGAACAAAATCGTGAGTTTTTTTACCAATGTTTTGAAAATTTCTCCACTTCAACTTGCTGACCTTTATGGAAATGGCTGGCGAGTTGAGCTTTTCTTCAAATGATTAAAACAACATCTGTGAATTAAAAAATTTCGGGGAACTATTAAAAATGCTGTTCGCATTCAAATCTATCTTGCCATATTCACTTACTGTCTGGTTGCATTATCCAAAAGACACGCGACCTGCTATAAATATGTATAATTTTTACAAATTTTGAGTGTATAATTGAAGTTTAAAACG
The DNA here is from genome assembly GCF_010645065.1 of Flavobacterium fluviatile. Lineage (GTDB taxonomy): Bacteria > Bacteroidota > Bacteroidia > Flavobacteriales > Flavobacteriaceae > Flavobacterium > Flavobacterium fluviatile. The sequence continues at coordinate 727,386 of NZ_JAADZW010000001.1, forward strand.
TGCTTTAGAGACGTTTTTGATGTAAATTTAGCTATCTTTGGCTGCAATGGTGATTATGAAACTATATATTTAATCATTTCAGAATGTAGTGAAGCGAATTCATTACTACAATTAAATGTATTTAGCGTTTTAAATTTCCTTAAGACGTAAAGATCAGACAAATAAAGTCTATGAATTATGCTTTTTAAAGGAGAAATCTATGCAGTCTTTTATGCAATATATCAGTGTGTTGCGCAAAAGCAATTAGTCGATGCAAAACACAAGTACTGTATTATTGCTGTTATAATTTTATAATTTTACAAAAAGAACAATGTCACAAGATATTCTAAAACGAAACAATGTTATTTTAAAGGGGCAGGGTCACCAGATAATGCTGTTTGCTCATGGATTTGGATGTGACCAAAATATGTGGAGGTTTGTTACTCCTGCCTTTGAAGAAGAATACAAGGTTGTACTCTTTGATTATGTTGGTTGCGGAAAATCAGACACTGTCGCTTATCATGCTGATCGTTATGCAAGCCTTCACGGATATGCACAGGATGTCCTGGAAATCTGTGCTGCTCTTGAAGCTGAGGAAATTATTTTCGTAGGTCATAGCGTCAGCGCAATGATCGGGCTTTTGGCTGCTGTAGAAAATCCTGATATTTTCTCCTGCATGATTTTTATCGGTCCCTCTGCCCGATATCTAAATGATGTGGATTATATGGGAGGATTCTCCCGCGAAGATCTTGAAGGTCTTCTTGAGGTAATGGAAAACAATTTTATCGGTTGGGCTAATTTTTTAGCCCCAGTTGTGATGAAAAATGAAGAGCGCGCTGAATTAACACAAGAACTTAAGGAAAGTTTCTGCTCAACCGACCCGGTGATTACCAGAAGGTTTGCTGAAGTTACTTTCTTCTCGGACAACAGGGAAGACCTTTCGAATCTAACCATGCCATGCTTAATTTTACAATGTTCGGATGATGCAATTGCACCTGAAGAGGTTGGCCTGTACATACATCATAAAATTAAAGGAAGCACATTTGAAAAAATGAATGCCACCGGACACTGCCCCCATATGAGCGATCCCGAAGAAACGGTGAAGCTCATTCAGAAATTCCTAAACCAGACTACCTATTAAATCCGAAAACCCTCATCCGCATTGGGAGGATATTTACAATTCTGTCCCCTGCTTTCTGTTTTCATTTTCAGATAATGGAAAGATAGTGAAAATGAATACTGAAATGCGATTAAAACTGGGCGTTGATAACGCTGTAATAGGAAGCCGTATAGAGGATTTACTCACTGTGGGCAGCAGGATATTTTTTCAGACCCACTTTTATCCTTTGATAAAAATGAAAAAATCGGTGCGCGAAATCTTTCTCTCCTTTAAAGGACAAGGCGATTCTATTCCGGTATTATTAAACGTTGAAGTTACGCAAGGTGAAGATGACACAGAGATTCACTGCGGAGGCATGATTATCTCAAACCGAAACCGATTTGAGAAAGAACTCATGGAGGCCAAGAGAGCCGCTGAGGAAACCCTGGCTGAAAATGCAGAGCTTATTGAAGTAAAAAATGCGCTGCTGGAGCATCAGAAAGATCTTGAAATTCAATTTAGAAAACTTAAATCCATTAAAGAACAGCAGCAGGAGATATTCAAAATCATTGCCCATCATCTTCAGGAACCGCTAAGAAAAACAGTCTTTACAGGCAACTTCCTTTTAGCAGAGTGCGGAAAAATTGAAAACGGTGTGGCTGAAAAAATCGGTAAAATAATCAACTACTCCTCCGAGATGCGTGAAATGCTTTTGACCTTGCAGCGCTATGAACAATTGGAAAATAAAAACCTCTCGTATGTTCCAATACAGCTTGATGTAGTAGTGCAGCAGGCTATTAGGGAAGTAAACACCAACGATAAGAGCATAGTGATAAGTTATCCCTCGCGCTGCCCCATCTTTTATGCAGACCAGCGCCTGCTGACGCATTTCTTCGTAGAACTCATATGCAATTCGATAAGTAACAGAGATGTTCAAAAAGAGAATTTATACATTGAAATTTCAATGATTGAAACCAAAAAAAATATTTTTATGGAATCATCGAATAAATATCAATACGAAAAATTTGTAAAGATAACCTATACAGACAACGGGGAAGGCTTCCTAAAAGATTCCTCGCTAGTGTTTCAGATTCTGCAGAAGTCAGCACAGTTTAATAAAATTAGTATTGGAATGGCTTTTTGCAAACGCATTATAGAGAAACATCTGGGAACTATTGTGGCCAAATCCGTCAAAGGGAAAGGTGTCGGGTACACCATTCTGCTTCCTCACAATAAGCCGCAGGACGTTTTATAAGCACCACCATTTACCAATTAACAGTAATATACTGAGGACATCCAAACTAACTATAACAAGTAAAGACTTGCATATTATATTTCGATTGTAAAAATATTGTAGATCATTAGTTATTCTATCAAATAGCAAACTGTTCAAATATTTAAAAATTTACTGATAAATCGGTATTTTATTGATTTATTTATTTATATCCTTGTTAAATAAAGGATTATTCATTTTTTTTTACTTTATTTTATTATTTTTTCCTGATTTATTTTTTTATCTAGTTAAAAAAAAGTTAAGTTTGCGTTGTTAATTGGTTGACCAGTTTGGTTGTCTAGTTTGCAGTTAATCTGGCAACCAATTAAATTAAACTATTTGAACTCTAAACTAACTAAAGATTTAATTATGAAAAAAAAGATTTTGATTTTGCTTTTGGTTTTCTCGAGTATTATTCATGCACAAACTGATAAGTTAAAAATATCAGGAAAAGTGGTTGATAATACCGGACAATCATTACCTGGTGTCACAATTAGTTCCGATGGAAATAAGTCAGTGACAGATTTTGACGGTGTATATACCATAACAGTAAACAGCTCAAAATCAACAATAAGCTTTTCCTATATTGGATTTGCAACCAAAACACTCACTATAGGCAACAATAAAATTCTGAATGTGACATTGGCGGAATCGACAAATATTCTGGATGATGTTGTAGTTATTGGCTACGGAACACAAAAACGATCAAGTGTTACCGGTTCTGTTGCCAAATTAAAAAGTGAAAAATTTGAAAACGCACCTGTATCACGCCTAGATAATGCCATCCAGGGAAAAATTGCCGGTGTAAGAATTCAAAGTATATCCTCAGAAGCAGGTGCAGATACTCAAATAAATATACGAGGAATAAGTTCTGTTACTGCTGGTTCAGGACCTTTGTTAGTAGTAGATGGGCAGCCAATGCCGGACGGTTTTTCTGCTCTTAACAGTGCTGATGTAGAATCTGTTGAGGTTCTTAAGGATGCTGCCTCTGCCGCAATTTATGGTTCTCGCGGAGCCAATGGTGTAATACTTGTAACCACTAAAAGTGGTAAAAACGGCGAAACAAAATATTATTTTAAAAGTACAGCAGGTATAAAACAAGCGTATGATACTTATAATATTATGAATTCAACTGATTATGTAGAAAGACTTTATGCAGAACAGGCCTTAAGAGATGCTGATCCGGCCTGGACAACAGCTTACGGTTCTAGCTTACCTTCGCTTGATAAATGGCGTGCACAATATTCTATTGAGAAAGATCTACTGGGCGGAAAAGCAACAGATTACCAAAAAGAAGCTTTGCGTACGGCTTATTACCAGGACTTACAATTTAATGTATCCGGAGGAACTACTAAAAACAAGTTTTTTATCTCTGTTGGTTATCAGGATGATCAGGGTATGATGTTAAAAAGTGAGTTTGAAAAGCTGAATTTCAGAGCTAAATTCGATTTCCAGTTAACAGACAAATTAAAGTTAAATATTAATTTGAACCCTTCTAATACAAAAACAGAACGACCTGCAATCAATTTTATAGATTTTACAAGATTTCCTAGTTTCATACCCGTATATCACACACAAGCCACAGCCGATTTTATCAATGGACAGCAGCCATCCAGAGGTATCTTACCAGGGAATTATGCTGAAGATGATGATTTTGCGAATTTGGTTTATACAGGCATAGATCCAAATGGTGTTGCTTATACAACGGCTGCAAATGCTGTTCCGTTTACTACTTCAAATACAAATCCTATGAGAGCTTTGCTGGAACAGGATGACAATACTAATCAGTTTAGACTTCAGGGAAGTGTTGGGTTGAATTATGAAATCAAAAAAGGATTAGATTTCAAAACAACTCAAAATATATATTACAGAGATTCACAAAGAGTTCAGTCAGGAGCAGCAAACGCTTCAAGAATGGGGAATCCAAATTACGCTACTTATACGAATACCAATTATTTTGATTTCTTGACAGAGAATACTTTAAACTATAAAAAAAGCATTGGTAATCACGAATTTGGAGCTCTTGCAGGCTTTACTTTGCAATCAACAAGAACAAAGTCTCTGGTAACTGCCGGAACAACCTTTCCAAGTGATGAGAATAAAAACTTAAACTACGCTACTGTTGTATTGCAGCCAATACAGTCAGATGTTACGATTGGCCTAATCTCTTTCCTGGGAAGAATTAACTATGCTTACAAAGATAAATACTTATTAATGGGAAGCTACAGAACTGACGGCAGCAGCAAATTTGGAGATGGAAATAAATGGGGCGGTTTTCCAGCTGTATCTGCAGGTTGGGTAGTTTCTAAAGAGGACTTCATGTCTGATATCAACGTTATAAACCGAATGGCGTTTAGAGCGAGTTATGGTGCTACCGGAAATAATAATATTGGCGATTTCTTATATCAATATTATTTAAATCCTTCGAATTATGTAAGCGGAAACGGAAACGGCAATGTTTCGATTGGTGTAGCAAACACAAGCAATATCAACAATAATCCTGATATTACCTGGGAAAGAACTTTTCAGTCCAATTTTGGATTTGACCTGTCGATGTTCAAAAGCAGATTAAACTTAAATGTTGATGTTTACCAATCTAATACTGAAAAACTATTGCTGGAACAATCCAGTATGCTAATCTCTGGTTCAAGCTCTGTTATTGCAAACGTGGGAAGTTTGAGAAACAAAGGTTTTGAAGTAGAATTGTCTACTGTAAATATTAAAAATCAAAACTTCTCATGGACTACAGATTTTAATATTTCACATGTAAAGAATGAAATTAAAAACCTTGGAGAAAAAACAAGTATTATTTCCCCAACAATTGACGGACGAAGCGGATTGAACAATTATGCCATTGTAGGAGAGCCTTTAATTAGTTTTTATGGTTTTAAGACAGATGGTATCTGGAACAGCATTGAAGACATACAAGCTTCAGGACTTACAACAACTCTGACCAATGGACTGAAAGAGGGAGGATTAAAGCTTGTTGATTTAAACGGAGATGGCGTTCTTGATAACAACGACAGAACAATTTTAGGTAATCCATATCCTGATTTTACCTGGGGATTCAGTAATAAATTAACCTATAAAAATATTGATTTAAGCTTTACGCTACAAGGAGTAGTTGGTGGAGAATTAATTAACGGTGATGTTAATTATAATGAAGCAAAGGAAAGAAACTTAAATTATATGGCAAATAGATGGGTAAGCCCTAATAATCCTGGTGATGGAAAAACACCTTATACCACAAACGGATACAATTGGGTATTTACTGATAATGCGGTAGAAGATGCATCATACACTTCACTTCGCGAAATTAATTTAGGATATAATCTTGGAAAAGAAACCCTGCAACAAATTGGTTTAACTAATTTAAGATTCTCTCTTTCAGGACAAAACTTATTGTTTTGGAATAACAAAGATTACAGAGGTATTAATATAGAAGCAAGGACGTCACAGACCAGTGCTTTAATTGATGGATATCAAAGAGGAGGTTTTCCTATGCAAAAGACAATTTTGTTTGGATTAGAAGTAGGTCTATAACCAAAAACTCAATCTAATTGGATTTAGTAATCAAAAATTAAAAAAATTATGAAAAATATTCTCAATACAAAATTATTACTTTTATTTTCAATTCTAATTATGACCAGCTGTTCTGATTATATAGAACTTGAAAATCAAAATCAAATACCACTAGAAGGTTTTTACAATAGTGAAAGCGAATTAAATTATGCACTGTCAGGATGTTATAGTTCTTTAAGAGCTCCAGTGGCTTTTGAATGGATGCTCTCTGAGATTAGAAGTGATAATACTTTTATGAATCTTACGGCAACTACAAATCCGCAAAACCTGCAGATATACAGTAACGACATTTTTGAAGCACCTGCTTTTGATAATTTTATTGAAAGCTACTGGGGAACAACATACCAAAGTATTAGAAGTATAAATGCTTTATTAGAAGGTCTAAATACGTCTTATAACAGAAATTCAGGTACAATTGAATATGGTGATTTCAAAATTACAATGACAGAAGCCGAAAGAAAAAGAATTGCCGGAGAAGCTTCTTTTATGCGTGCTTATCATTACTTCAATCTTGTTCGATTGTATGGAGGTGTGTTCCTGCTTGACAAAGTTGTCACTTCTGAAGAAGCACTAAAGATTCCAAGATCTGAAGTTAATGATATTTATAAATTCATACTGGCTGACCTGAAAAACGCTTCTGAAAATTGTATATCGGCTAAATATGGTAATACTACTGACGCACAAAAAGCGGTACAAGGTAAGGCGACTGTGTGGGCGGCAAGAGCTTTACTTGCTAAAGTTTACCTGACATTAGGACAAAAATCTGATGCAATACCTCTTTTAACAGATGTGATCAATAATAGTGGACATTCGATTTTAACCGGAACAACAGGGTATTCGAGCGTTTTTTCAAGTACAAACGAAATGAATGCTGAAATGATTTTTGCAATCCGATTCAAATCCGGAGGTCTGGGCTATGGAAGTTCTTTATCAAACTTGTTTTCAACCAATACATCAAGTATAGCTTCCCAGACAAAACTGGCACAACCAGCAGGAACACGTGGAGCATTCAACAATCCAACTGCAGAGTTGTATGATTCTTACCCTGCAAATGATTTAAGAAGAGATTATACGATCAAAGTTTATAAGCCAACTAGTACATCTGCATCCTCTACCTGGACCTATTGGGCAGCAAAACACAATATATTAACTACAGTTGCAAATGACTCTGAGTTAGACTGGCCAGTATTGCGCTTTAGCGACGTATTATTAATGTATTGTGAAGCAGTTGGCGCTAGTAATACAACAACGTTAGGATATTTGAATCAGGTACACACCAGAGCAGGATTAGCCCCTCTAACAACTGCCAGTATTAGCACTACTGCCTTATATGAAAAAGCGGTTGCAGATGAAAGAAGATGGGAATTTGCATTGGAAAATCAAAGATGGTTTGACTTGCTGCGCTTTAATACAACTATGCCAACAATCAATGCCAAAACCGTAATGAGTAATCATTTTGCAACAATGCAGCCTTTTTATTCTCAATACGATGGAGCTTATACAACACAGCAATTGCAAGAAAAAACCAATGATCCTAAGTTCAATTTACTGCCAATTCCGAATGTAGAAATTGTAACTAACACTACATATCCTATTATACAGAATCCAGGATATTAATAAAATATAATTTTTATATTTCATAAATAATTATTCAAAACAAAAACCAATAACGCTTAGTTACTAAGAGTTATTGGTTTTTTTATGTTAGATATTATGGTAAGTTTTAAAATTATTCTAACATATATTGCAAACTGTAAGCAATGATATTATTACCAAGATGTACCGAAGTAAAAATAAAGTGAAAGCCGGACAATTGATCCTCATTACTAAGTATATGAATCACTGAGTATGTGTGTATTTGTAAAGCAAAGCCCTAAATATAAAACACCTTCGTTTTTTGAAAGCTACAGGTCTTTAGTTTTCAATAAATCAGAAAAAAAAGCTTAATAAAAACAATAATTAAAATAAAAAACCTCTCACAAAATAGTAAGAGGTAATTTTCGCTGAGCTAATAACTCTATTAAATTCTAATATTTAAAACTTTTAAAAAATCTATTTGATAATTGTTATTAATGTGATACCTCAAGGCTATACAACTTAACTTTGGCAAATGTATCAGGGCTTTTTGACTGAAAATAATTACCCGCCTTAAAATAATTTTCAAAAACTCCCCATTTTTTTATACTTAAATTGTCGTAAACAAACGATTCCTTATCATTTAAAATAACCTCTAACCTGCCATCAGATACTTTAATCTCCAAAGTAAATTTTGTGTTAAAATCTATTTTTTCTTTGAATATATTTCCTTTATCGTCCATCCAGGCATGATCAGGAAGCAATTCTTTTAAGGTTGCATTGCTGTTTTTAATCACTTTAGTTTTTACCTTAATCTTTCCTTGCTCCCAATAAATTTTTAAGATCGGAGCCGCATTATTATCCTTTTGACCAATTAAATCACGCTGCTCATCAGTTAATCTTCCATGGATTTGAGCAATGATTACCTTACTGAATTTTCCGTCTGGTTCCTTTGAAACATCCTCTATAGCGTAAGTTCCTTTGAAATTTCCGCCCTGGGCAAAAGTCCAGTTTACATTTTTATTCCCAATTCCCATAGTTTCTCTTAATTCGGATCTGGAAAAATGGCTGTTGGCTGTCGATATTCCGGATGGAAATGCGTAAAAAACAATAGATTTATCTTTTGGATCTTCATACATAAATTTATTAACAGCATCATTTGAAGAGAAATCCAATATCTCAGGATAGTTTAAATCAAGTGTTTTTCCTGGCTTATTAGGATCCTCTGCCGGAGTTGTTAAAGACCAATGGGACAGATCGATATCTGCAACATTCTTTTTACTTTTTTCATCCTGGCAATATACACAGGTTACCATCGTTATTGCGATGAATAAAGAGAGATTTGAGATTTTAAAATTCATGATTGTTTAAGTTATAGTTTAATTTTTTTATAAGTGATTTAACTGGTTTTAATATATTAATTTTTGAAGAGATTTATGAAGTATCCCCATAATTAAAATAATTAGAATATTTAAGTATCTATTTCAATTTTCAAGAAAAACCAATTTTCTAAAAATCGCTTTCTTCTGTCATTTTTACTACTCCAACTGTTAGAATTAAATTGGCAAAGCGGCGTTGCTCTCCTGTTTGAATAATTAATGTGGTAGCAGGTTCTCTAATTTTATCGTAGAAAGCCCAGCGTTCCATCTCGTCCCAGGTTACATTACCAAGTAATTTTTTATAAACAAGATGTATTTCTGCGTTTGCTTCAGCAGGCCTTTGCATAACTATTGCTCCCTGGACAGGACAGACTTCAAGTATTCCTTCAAGAACTGTGACGGCATCTAGTAATCCTGGCCGAAAGTTGAGATGCACCATTGTAGAATTTGGACCTGTTACGGCACCAACTGGTAAATTACCGTCTGCTATAACCACTTGGGCAAAATGTCCTGAACGTGCCAATGCTTCCATGATTGTTGGGTGTATTACTGCGGTCTTTAACATGACTGTGTAGGATTCAAAAGTATTATCTTAATTAGTTAAGCGTATTTTATTTGGAAACAAATTACATATTATAGACTCCGCCATTAATGTCGAGTGTAGCCCCAGTAATAAAACCGTCATACTCTGATGCGAGGTACAAAACCGCTCGCGCTACATCATCAGCGTTTCCAGGTCGTTGAATAGGAATTCCGGCAATTGTTGCTGCTGCCGATTCTTTTGTTGTATGCGTGTTGTGAAACGAAGTGCCTAAAATAAGTCCTGGAGCAACTGCATTAACTCTAGTTCCCTGAGGTCCTAACTCTGATGAAAGTGCTCTTGTGAATGTCAAGATAGCACCTTTACTTGTTGAGTAAACCAGTGAACCTGAATGCCCTCCTTTACGCCCCGCTAATGATGCTAAATTAACAATGCTGCTATGTTCTTTTTTGGCTAGAAAGGGAGCTGCAGCACGTGTTACAAACATCATCGATGTCAGGTTAATATCCATTACTTTATGCCAGAAATCAGCCTCCATCTCATTGAGCATTTTTCTTGCAACCATTGAGCCAGCGTTATTTATTAAGATATCTAGACTTCCTAAAGCTTCTACGGTTTTTTCTACCAATAAATTTGCATCGGATTCTTTTGTCAGATCACCACTTATAGTGACAGCTTTTTGTCCTTTTTTATTAGCATATTCCTTTAATTGGTTTGCTGTATCAGCACTAGAAAAGTAATGAATGGCAACATTTGCTCCACTATCAATAAAGTGTTTTGTTATTGCCTCTCCAATTCCTTGTGCGCCTGCGGTAATCAGAATATTTTTTCCAGTTAATTTAGTGTTGTTATTCATATTTTTTATTTTTGATATTTCTCAATAGTAAAATATAGTTTAAAGACAATTTTACATCGTGCTGTGATTATACTTATTATAAAAAATGGTGTTTTTAATTTATTACCATTCTTCTCTTCTACTTTAATGCTATTTACTAATACCGCAATATTCGTATAGTAACTTAAAATGTTGCTTCATTCTTTTTTTGGCTAACTTAGGATCTTGATTTTTTATTGCCTTATAGATTTTCCTATGTTCTTTTATTCTCAATTCATCCAATTGATTGTAATCAACATGATACTTTTTAAAATCAACAATAATTTGAGGTGTAATGGCGATCATAATCTGATTCATAGTAACATTATCACTTGCTTTTGCAATTGCTAAATGAAATAATAAATCTTCCTGGACACCATCTTCACCAGATAATATTTTTTTTTCATGTGCATCCAGGGCGCTTTTAATATTAATTAAATCTTCTTCGGAACGTTTCTTTGCTGCCAATTTAACCGCTTTTAATTCTAATATAATTCTAATCTCAACCAATGATTTAAAGCTTGGCAATCCAAGATTTAAGAGATCTCTGACCATACCGTTCATTGCTATCCTGCCGATATTTGGAATAAATGTTCCGCTTTGTGGAATGGATTTTAAAATTCCATAAGATTCTAATTTTAAAATTGCCACATGAATACTTCTTCTGCTTACGTTAAATTTCTCAGCTAGTTCCCGTTCAGGAGGCAATCTATCACCTGGCTGTAAAAGCTTTTCGTTAATTAAATCATTAATTTGACCAATTATTTTATTAACACGACCCGTGCTTTCTAAGTTTTCGTTTTTCGAAAGAATATCTAAGTTCATGTACTGAATAATAGTATTAAAGTTGGCACTCCAAATATTTTACATAAATAAAAACTACTATAAGTCCTGAATTTAAAAAAGCTAACCGACCCTTCGATTCAGGCCGGTTAGCAATAAAATAATTCACATTTACGACACTACTCTTCTATTTGTATGCCTCATTTTGGGTTATAATGTTATCCGAAGCAGTTATTTCAGAGATTGGAATAGGAAACACATAGTACTTACTATCGATTGTTGCTCCCATTTCTGCACTTACTGTATTTGTTCTTACCAAATCAAACCATCTCTGACCCTCAAAAGCTAATTCTAACCTTCTTTCTTTTAATATCGCAGCTCTTACGGCGGCCTGAGTAGGAGCCGTACTTAAAGATAAAGAAGCTAAACCTGCTCTGGACCTTATATAATCTAATCTGTTCAAAATAGCTACAGAATTCGCTCCACCAGCATTGGTATTCTCATTTAATGCTTCAGCATATAACAAGATAATATCAGCTAATCTCAATTCAATCCAGTCCTGATTAGGACCACTGGATGAAGGATATTTTGGAGAGATGATATTGGCTCCTGAAACCTGAATATTCGTTGTTTTCCTTAAGTCTCCCGGATTTGTATTATAAGCAGTTACTAAACTGGGATCAACAGGTGAGATTGATTTTGTATCTATTCCTAAATACCATGTCCAAAAATTACTTGCAGAAACAGCTGCATATTCGTCTCTTATAGAACTTGAAATCTGAGTTGCAAAAAGGATTTCAGAATTCAAATCATTTGCACTGCCAAAAATACCGGCATAAGTTGTTTTTAAAGCAAATTTTGTTGCGTCACTTGACCCAGGTGATGCCGCAGCATTTACAACAGCAGCCAGTTCAGGTTCGGCCAGGAGAGGGTTACCCATTTGCATATAGACTTTCCCCAGTAAGCCTTGTGCAGCATACTTCGTAGCTCTTCCTATAGTAGATCTTGTCGGACTCAAAACAGCTTTAGCGTCTATTAGATCTGGAATAATTACGTTGTTGTATACATCTGCTGCAGGTTGTCTCGCAAAAGAAGGGTAATCTGATACAATTGGCAAAGCTTTTAAATTTACACTTACGTCTCCAAAAACGCGCACTAATTTAAAATAAGATAAAGCCCTTAAAAATTTAGCCTCACCAACTTGTGTAGCATTTTTTGAATTTAAAATAACGTTGTTTGCACTCAGAATAGACTTATACATTGCCGCATAAAAAGGACGAAAAAACTGCTCATTCATCTGAGTGAGATTATTTCCAGAAAAAATATCAAATTCCGTATAGGGTGGTTCAATCATTTTTGCATTATCTGCCCTGAAATCACCCATCACTGCCATTGGTGTAACTGAAGCGAGCTGGTAGAAATAGGCTGCATTTAATACTCCTGTAAAATCTGTCAATGAATCTGAATTAGCAATATTTGGAGGCGTTTGATCCAAATCAGTTTCACAGGCTGATGTTCCCAGCATTAATCCTAATAATAATATATATACTCTTTTCATTTTTAAGTCTTTAGAAATTAATATTTAAACCTAGTGTAAAGCTTCTGGCAATTGGAGTTGCACCATTTTGTACCCCATATGTTGTAGGCCCACCATAACCAGCCTGTGTCGTATCAACACCCTCTGGATTAAATGAAGTATAATCTTTGCCCCAGAAATACAATAGATTTGTAGCTGCTATATAAAGCCTAGTAGAGCTTATTCCTGCTTTATTCAATAATTCTGGTTTAAAAGAATATCCTAATGTAATATTTCTCAACGCTACAAAAGAAGCATCCTGAATCTGTGCGTCAAGCTGACTATTCGATGTCAAATAAGGTAATCCGTTAGCATCTGCTTTAGCATCATTATTCGCATCAAAACCAGGCGTAAATGCCCTGCCAAACTCTGAATTCCAATAAATTGGATCCACATTCCAAACTTCTCCTCCCTGCGATCCTTGCAACTGGAATGAAAAATCAAAATCTTTATAATTCATTGAACTATTCAATCCCCAGTAAAAGTCAGGTGTATTATTTCCTATTTTAACCAAATCCCCTCCTTGCTCAACTGTACGATTCTTATCAATTACTCCATAGCCAGGTTCACCTGGAGATTGCTGGTCTTTAACATAATAGGCAGAACTATTAATGCCAATTGCCTGAGTTGGATCCTTGATAAATTTATCTTCAACCGCTGAAATTGTTTCTACACCCCACATTTCCCCTATCTGACCACCGACATAATTTCTAAAATAAGGACCTCTGCCACTCACTCCATAAATTGTTGGAGGTATCTCACTAAGTCCGCCTAAATCGGTAATTTTAGTTTTTACAGTTGATAAATTGGCTGCAAGGTTCCAGGAAAAATCCTTACTTTGGATAATGGCTCCTGATAATTCAAATTCTAATCCGGAACTTCTTACGTCTCCTGAATTCAGTTTTGCTGTAGGATTACCTAATATTTCTGATATAGGCTGATTAATTAAGATATCTTTAATATCAGAAGTATAATAATCTACACTCAACCTGTAACGATTGCTTTTAAATCCTAAATCAATACCATAGTTGGTCTCTGTATTGGTCTGCCAGGTAAGATCTGGATTTAAAATATTAGATGGGATAGTATTTCCTGTACCGAATATTGTTGCTCTTGATCCCAAAAGACTCAATGAACTATAAGCCCCTAAATCAGAAGTAGATCCTAAAGAACCTGTACTCAATCTAAATTTCAACAAACTTACTAGTTCTGACTTGAAAAAGGATTCCTTATGTACATTCCAGCCTACAGAAACAGCAGGAAACGTCTGGAATTTTTTATTAGCTCCGAAACGGGAATCACCATCTCTTCTTAAAGATGCAGAGAATAAATAACGATCGTCATAAGCATAATTTAATCTGCCAAAAATACTTTTTCTTACTATAGTTTCATCCCTTTCAGTTACTGTAATATCTGCAGGAGCCAGCAGGTTATAATTAATAATATCCCCAAAAGGCACATTAATACCGGCTGTAGCAAGTCCTTTATAATAAATACTTTGAAACTCAATTCCTGCAACAGCAGATATATTATGCTTACCAATATCTTTAGTATAACTCAAAGTAGTTTCACTTAATACAGAGGACTGTTTTAATAATGTTTTATTTAAATTAGTTTGCGCTGGTCGGGATGAAGGATCATACCCTAAGCCTTTCCAAAAATAATCTTCGGTATCATTAAGGTCAGCACCTAAAACCGTTTTTATGTCTAATCCTTTAATTATGCTGTATTGTAAATAGGTATTTACATTACCAAAATAGATGTTTTGGTAGCGTTTTGTGTTGTCCAGTTTTAACGCAGGTCCATTGTCACCAGTGCCTCCAATACCATTATTTGCTCTTCCATAATGCCAGTCACTCACAGGCATTCCTGGCTGTAAACTATAAATATCTTTGTTAAAATATGTTGCATTTACCTGAGCACCAGAATTAAATGTACTAGCTAAGCCCGGAACACCTGCCGCAGAAAGAGCAGCTCTTTGCTGATCCAATTGCTGTACAAATGCAATAGAAGCTGCTGTATGATAAATAGGTGAAATATTGTAAGCTCTGATAAGGTCTCTCATATCAGTACCTAAGATATCTCTTCTAGATGCAAATCCATTAAAACTTAATCCAGTTTTGAACTTATCGCCTAGTTTAGCATCAATATTCATACGAGCATTAATTTTTTCAAAACCCTGGTTAAGCGCAATACCCTCGGTATTTTGATAACCCAAAGACGCAAAGTATTTCACATCTTCAGTTCCTCCAGTTACACTAAAGTCGTGGTTAATACTTTGACCAGTTTGAAAAAGCCAGTCTTCTATCGATACAACATCCGGCGCATTTTTATAAGCGTCAACTTTATATTGTACATATCTTGGATCCAAATTAGAAACATCATAAGTGCCGTTCGCAATACCCTTTTCTAATTTATTACCCCACTCTCCTGCAGTCATTTGCGCATTTTTGTTATTATATCTATTCGATAAACTCGCATAGGTATTATAACTGAAGCTAGGTTTACCGCTTTTTCCTTTTTTGGTAGTCACTAAAATTACCCCATTTGCTCCCCTTGAACCATAAATGGCAGAAGAAGCAGCGTCTTTTAGCACTTCTAAACTTTCAATATCGTTAGGGTTTATAGTGGCTATACTTCCGGAAATAGGATATCCGTCTACAACAACAAGTGGACTTGCATTTCCGTTTACAGATGCGGACGCTCTAATTTGAATTTTTGGGTCTGCTCCTGGAGATCCATCCTGAGTCTGAATTCTTACACCAGATAACTTTCCAGCTAATGCATCATCAACACGAGTTGATTGTATGGCAGCTATCTCTTCTCCTCCAATCTTAGCAATAGATCCGGTAACTTGGGATTTTTTTCTGGTACCATACCCTACTACTACTACTTCTTCAAGTTTATTAGCATCTTCCTTCAGGACCACCTTAAGCGTTTTTTGATCTGATATTGTAACAGATTGATTTAAGTAACCTATATACGTAATCTGAAGTACATCTCCCTTAGCAACTTTCAATTGAAACTTTCCATCAAAGTCAGTCGAAGTTCCCTGATTACTTTTCCCTATAACAACATTCACACCAGGTATAGGCATATTACTCTCATCCGTTACGGTTCCAGATAATTGATAACCGTCTTGCGCAAACAATGATATATTGAATAGCATTATTAGCATTAAAATTAATTTAGTTTTTAAATTCATCGATAAAATGGTTTAGTTAAATAGTTGATAATTTTTTTAGTATAATTTCTACTCTGTCTAAAAGCATTTTGAAAAGCTTTACTATGTTTGGTACAGGTCAGTCAAAAACTTCACTCTAATCATTTTTTTTGGAGTAACAAATATTGTTTTTTTATGGCTTGATTCATTTTGTCAGATTAAAATTTAAATATCAAAATTGGAACACCAATCTGGTTTACCAAAAGTATGATAAAATAATCTTTAAAAAAAAACATTATTCATTTTTTTTTCAATAAAAAAAAATAAATTATATTTTTTATTTAAATATAGCTCATCATCATTCAAAACTTGGGATATATCTTATATTATATAAAATTATCTGTATAAAACCAATTTTGGATATTTGAAGGATATTCATTGGAATGAATTAAAAAGTAATTAATTTTTTTCGACATAATCAGACACTTTAGGCCGAAGGAAAAGAAGTTGAACCACAAGCGCTACAAATACAGCACCAGCCATAATTCCAAAGTCTTGCCCAAGATGGCCCTCATCTGCCGATTTACCTAATAAATCAGTTATAAAAGCACCTGCTAAAATCCCTGTTAAATTCATAAAACCAAAAGCAGTTGCCCGGTGTTTTGGGGCAACAAACTGGCAAAGAATAGGCATATTATTTACATCAAACATTCCAAAACCAAAACCAAAACAACAGGCTGCCACTATTATATGGGCAAGCGAATGACCAAAGCCTAGTAATAATAAGGCAGGAATTGTAAGGGCTAGACCTAAGGAAGAAGTGTAAATTCGGCCTCGAAGATGTTTTCGTGCCCACCGATCTGAAACAATCCCTCCAATTATCACCCCAAATAGTGACGAAACTGCTGTAGTAATAGTCGAAAGCGGACCTGCTTGAGCCATATCTATATTTAGCGTACTGGCAAAAAGTGTTGGCAGCCAATTTTTTGTTCCCCAACCCGGCAAGAAAGGAACAGCAAAATAAAACAAGATTATCCAATAGGAAATATTACTAAACAACACACTAAAGACCTTAAAAAAAGGTACTTTATTTTCAATTATATTGTTTTTTAACAGCTCAGCTTTAGAACTTTTAAATTCTTTTAAAAAAACAACCAGCACAAATGAATAAACAACTCCTATCGAACCAAACAACTGAAATGTTATTTTCCAGTTCCAATGATCAGCTATTGTTGCTCCAAAACCACCTAATGCCTGCCCCATAAACAATCCTGTGAGATGTATCCCAATAGCAAGTGATCTTGTTTTATTGGAATGAAAATCGGCTATTAAAGAAAGTGCAGCGGGAATATACATCGCTTCACTAACTCCCATTATCGCCCTAAGCCAGTATAATTGTTGAAAAGTTTCAGCATAACCCATCGTAATAGTTACAGAAGACCATACAAAAAGACTAATGATAATGAGCCACTTTCTATTTAGTCTGTCCGCTATAAGACCTGAAACGGGACTCATAAAGGCATAAATCCACATGAAAACCGCCATTAGTCTTCCAAAATTTTCTGCTGATTCTAACTCTACAAAATCAACCATCATGGCCGGTTTCATTGTCGCAAGCATTTGCCTGTCCATATAATTTAGTAATGCAACTACCCAAAGCAAAGCAACCAGGACCCAGGGATAAATTTTAGAATTTTTCATATACTATATTGTTAACCCGTTGGGTATAATTATTCTATTTAATACTTATTTGTAATTTTTAATGCAGTATTCCTAAATCCAGTTTATCAGTTCCTTTGCGTTTTAGGGGTGAGTCCTCTAATAACTTATAGGTTTCTCCATCAAAAAGCGGTTTAAGATCCCAAAGGTTTTGAATATTGTACTTTTCATCACCAGTAACCTTAATTTTATCTGCCTCATAGAAATCATTATTTAGAATATTAACCAGAGGCTCTCCTACTACTAAATGCAAGTTTATTGGTTTGGTTTTATTGAAAATATTGTTTTCAATAGTAATAACCTGAGCGCCATACAATGAGATGGCTGCTTGATATTTATTTCTGCCTCCAAAACCAACATTGTCCAAAACATTATGGTTTATTTCTACAAAAGGGCCAAAAGTGCTTTCGTCTGTTCCACCCCTATATATTCTTAGAGCAGTGCCTTGCAGATCTTTCAGAATATTGTTTTTCATTATGAAATGCTCTACATTATAAGCTCCAATATCATCAGTTTCCGTATCTAATGCGGCAATATGACCTGTAATATTGTTGAATTTTGAATTTTGAATACTAATTGTATCAGCAAATGTTCCCTTAGCTACTCTTAGTACATCAAAGGAGTGATTCACAACCATATTTTCAAAATCACATTTGTCAATAAATAATTTATAATTTTCAATCATCGCATTTTTGCTCGTGCTTATTACTGCATTTGCAGCATAATCCGGTGCGCTTGCTCCATCAAATTTTAAATTTTCTAATGATAGACTTCCTCCATTTTGAATTTCGAAAGCCGTCATTCTTTCAAACAAAATAGTTGCTTTTGCATTTGCTGAAGTTTTAAACGTCAACGGATGTTTTACAGCTACAACTTTTGTCAATAGATAATTACCTCCGGATTCCAGCTCTATGATATCGCCGGGGTTAGAATTTTCAGAAGCCTCAAATAAGGTATTGATACCCGGTTTTGCAACAATTATTTTTCCAGAATTTAAAACAATGGTTTTATCAGCTTTAGAATACCAGGTAGTTCCCGTGTTTTCTTTAGTGGCAATATTGGGACTGATTTCTACTTTATTTTTTATTTTATTAGATATCGGAATTAAAAAACCCTGGTTGTTTTTCACGAGTTTCATGTCTGCTGTTATAAAACCGCTTTTGATTTTTGTTTCTGTATTTTTACTTACAATATTATCTTTAAAGGTAATTCCGCTTATATCATCGTAAACCGTAAAAATGTCTTTCTTCACATCATTGTAAAAAATATTTCCAGACATCTCAGAGTTTTTTGGCGGCATACTTCTTTCAGCATCTTTACCTGCACAGAGCTGAATATAGTCACAGTTAACAAAAGTATTGTTGTTTACTTTGGCATTGATCACAGGCACATAGCGATTTGGTGGTGAATTTGGAACACCATTCATCATTACAAAAGCCCCTCTAAAGCGATATCCCGCTAAACCAAAATGGTAATTATTAATAACGGTTTGTGATTCATTAATTACACGAACACCACCTGTGCCCGCTACACCATTACCAATAAATATGTTGCTATCTGCCAAAGTTTCGTTACCATGGCGAATAGTCAGGGTGCCTGTACACTCAAAAAAAGTATTGTACCTGTATGTGTTCTGACATGATTTATTGGAAATAATTTCATGCTCTCCGTTGCATCTGTCAAAGTAATTAGACTCCACCAATGTCCTGGAATTTTCAGATGCATTATGGCTTGTTCCGATTCGTAAAGTTTCGCCACCATTATTTCCATAAGTAGGACGCGGTCCAAAATAGTTGTGATCTATTTGATGATTATTTTCGATACTTTCTTTGGTATCTAAACCAACAATCATGGTTACTCCTAAATTTTTTTTGCCCACAATGTGGTTGTGATCTATTCTGTTGTTCTTTCCATAAATGGCAACCCAATAATCCTGAAACTGGCGTTCCGGATTATTATAGTTATCTATCACACATTCCGTCATACGACAATTGCTGGCTAATTCCTTTTTATTTTTTCTAAACGAAATCACCTCATTTGATGGGCTAAATCCATTTTTAAAAACTAAGCCTTTTATAATTAAATACTCCCCTGCAATTTGAAGATTAGAAGCCCCCTCTAAAGTTACTTTTCCACGTTCCTCTACCGTTAAGGTTATCGGTTTTTCTTTTGTTCCTTTACCTTCAAAAATAAGTTCAGTATCTTTCCAAATCCCATTAGCCAATACAATAACATCTCCTGGTTTAGCCTCGCCAACCGCTTTCTTAAACTCAGTTCCGTTTTTGACTAAAATATTTGAATCTGTATTGTATTTTGTCCAGGAAGTCATTACAACTAAAATGGCTACTACTTTTAAAAAATAACCAGATAAACTTTTCATTTTATTATTTTTTTTTTGCGACCAGACTGATCCGGTCAAATTAAAATATTTGCTTATTATTCAATGCTTTACATACAAAGCTAAAAGCCTTAAAATTCTTACTACCAGTTCGTATGATAAAATTTCCCGGTAGCATCATCGGTTCGTTGGTAGGTGTGAGCCCCAAAATAATCCCGCTGGGCTTGTATAATATTTGCTGACGAATTTGCTGTTGCATATCCGTTTAAAAAACTAACTGAATCCGTTAAACAAGGCGCTGCTATTTCATTTAAAATACAATTTGCAACTACTTTTTTTATCGATGGTTTTAAGATTTTCAGCTGATCAACGATAGATTTATGTTTTATAATAGTATCTTCTTCTTTTAATATAGAAATTAATTCTACCATAAAATCAGACCTGATAATACAGCCATTAGTCCAAATTCTTGCTATTTCGCTTAAGTTTAAGTGCCATTTATAAGCCTTTCCAGCTTCGGTAATTAATTTAAAACCCTGATAATGATTTACAATTCTGGCAAACTGGTACGCCTCCTGAACTTCTTGAATGCTTAATTCCAGCTTTGAGTCTTCCTTTCTAAAATTAATATTGGCTTCAATTCTTTCTTCTTTATAAAATGAAGTAAAACGTGCAAACAATGCCGTAGCGATTAAGGTGCCTGGCATACCTAATTGTGCAGTAGCAATGGTTGTCCAATTCCCCGTTCCTTTGTTGCCTGCTTTATCCACAATTTTATTGACCAACCAATCTTCGCCCTCTTTTTTTCTAAGAATAGCTATTGTAATTTCTAATAAATAACTGTTACAATACGGTTGCCAGGATTCTAAAATAGCCGCTATCTCATCCGGAGTTTTCTCCATATTTTTTAAAATACTGTACACCTCAGCCAACAATTGCATTTCTACATATTCAATTCCATTGTGAACCATTTTTACAAAATGGCCACTTCCTTCCTCTCCGACATAAGTACAACACGGCAAACCTTTGGCATCGTTGGCTGCAATTTTTTCTAAATAAGGCTGCACCAAATTATATACTTCTTTATTTCCACCTGGCATGATTGAAGGTCCTTTCAATGCTCCTTCTTCACCACCGGAAACCCCTACACCAATAAAGTGGATTTTTTTTGCTTTTAAATATTCGTATCTTTCTTTTGTATGTAAGTAATTGGAATTACCACCGTCAATCAAAACATCTCCTTCTGATAAAAAGGGAATCAAATCTTCGATAACGCTATCGGTAGTCTTGCCTGCATTAACCATTAACATGATTTTTCGAGGCGTTTGCAATGAATTTACAAAGGCTTCAATATCTGAAAATGCTTTTGCCGTAGCCAGTTCTTTATGATTGTTCTTGAAGTTAACCGCTACATCTTCTTCTATCCCAGACACTTCTCTATTAAAAATGGAAATAGTAAATCCTTTTTGAGCCAGGTTCCTGCTTAAGCTCTTTCCCATTACTCCTAATCCAAACAATCCAAATTCTGATTTCATTTCTATATTTGCGGTAATTATAGCTACAATCTCTTCTGGCTTTAAAGTAATATCGATCTCTAAAGCATTTTGTGGCTCCTCTAAAATATCAAACTGTGATTGTAGCAAACTGGAATGCATATAATGATTTTCTCTTTTATTTATCCGTTCTACAATCTGATCAAAACTTCCTGCCAAATGAATCCATTTCACTTGATTTTGTATATCCGTACTTAAAATATCCCTATACGATTGCTTTAAAGCAGAACAAACAATAACACAACTGTTCATTTCTAAATTAGCATTTGCTAACTTATTTAGTGTAACCAACCAGCCGTAACGATCCTCATCATTCAATGCAATACCATTGCTCATTTTATCCACATTGGATTGCGGATGAAAATCATCGCCATCAAAAAAAGGAATTTTCAAACGTTCCGATACTAATTGACCAATAGTACTCTTTCCGCAACCTGAAACTCCCATTATAAAGATTACATTGTACATATTTATATAATATTAATAAACTTTATAGTATTTATTCCTTATTTGGTTCTGTACCCGCACCTATAGTTGCTTCTCTAAACCACACTTCAGCATAACATCCATTTGCATATTGCTTTGCTATATCCCCACCGTACGTTTCAGATCCTGTGCTCCAAACTATGTTATCTTTTGGGGATTTCCCATTGGTTTGATTGTAAGCTCCTTGTTTAAAAAACTGTAGTTCACCAGCATAGGCATTTTGACGTTCTACACCATCACGGCCTATTGGCGCATATAAAGTCAATATTTGTTGTGGAATATCTGAATAGGCTGCAAAATCTGACTTCAATAAGTTTTTGGTAAATTGTACAGTTTTATGACCTTCACTAGTAAAAGTGAGGTACATCATACCTTTGTAAACATTTATTTCATAACTAAACTCTTCACCTAGTTCAATACCATCTTTAGGTTCTTCAGGAAATTCTGTTGTGCTTGGCCCAACTACAGACATATCATTTCCCCATACAGCTGTTGAGTAATCCCATCTTTTAGAATTATCACCATCTGTATTAATTTCATAATTCCAAAAAACAGATCCTTTTTTGTGGCCAGGAAATTTTTTATAAAATATTTTTAAAGGTTCATTTTTATGACCTTCAGCGCTATGAATTTGCCCAACTACTACCGAGTAGGAAGCAGCAACCCTTGCATCACCAGACGTTGAAACATGCATTACTTTTAATGTACCCGTTAATTTACCTCCCGTTTCAGGTACCCAATGCTTTAACTGCCCTAATTCTGTTCTTGTATTGCTGGAATTTGGTGAGGTGACACCTGAATTGGGTGTTTTATATACGACCCAGTTTGTTTTACCATCGGTTGAAACATAAAAGAAATCTTTTTTGTAGTAATTATTTAATTTTTTAATATTTGTTCCATCTCCCAAAAGAATACTCCAGTGGTCCATAAAGGGAATAACATCACTTGGATATATTGTACTTCTATCTTTGCTTACATTTTTTTTCTCCGCACTAAGACAACTATTTAATAGTAATGTAAGGCTCATTATCAAAAGACATTTGAAAGATTTTAAAAAATTCCTATTCATTTTTATCATTATTAAATTAAAAAACATTTTTTTGGTTTTTCACATTGGTAAACCAAATTGGCGCACCAAATATAGCATTATTTATTTATTATTAAAACTTATTTTACACATAATAAAAAAAAAATCATAATTAATTACCTAGTATTTAATTTTAATTCGTTTTTAAAGGATAAACTCTATTGAAATCCATTACACATTTAGTTCTTTAATAGTCATAACACATACTTTTGCACAAATGCCAAAATATTTTCTTAAACATTTACAATAAAAAATCCCCAAATAGCTTCTAACTTTTTTGGGGAATGTCTAAATCCGGGGATTTCTATATATTTTATTTTATACTCTTCAAAATTGCTTAAAGTGTAGTAACGATACTTCCTTTTTTCTAATATAAGTAGGCAAAATTCCAGCCATATATAGCTTTAATCTTTATCGCCGAAATAAGACACTGCACCACCACTCAGGAAGTCCTCTCTTACCGGACTAAAGGTATCAATCAGCATTCCCTCTTCCAGGCAGACTGCGCTGTGCCACAAATTAGGCTGAATATAAACTCCATCACCTGCTTCCACAATTTGCTTTACGCCATCAATTTCAAATTCAAATTTACCTGAAACACAGTAAGTAGCTTGAGTGTGGAAATGTTGATGTGGGGCACCTAATGCACCTTTTTCAAAACTCACTTGCACCATCATGATTTGATTATCATATCCTAAGAATTTTCTTGATACTCCACCACCTAATTTTTCCCACTCCATTTCTTTTGTGATAATAAACTTTTGACTTGATCTTTCCATTTTTTTTTATTTAATAGTTGTTTTATAATATGGTCCTACCCAATTGTAGGTTTTTTTATTGATTTCTAAGCGGTGTTTTTGAGTAGCTTTGTTATTTTTAGTTGCCAAAATAAATAAACTGGTTACACCCGGCTTAGTTTTAATTGCTACGCTAATGTAATTTGCATCTTCATAAACCAGCTCAACCGATTCTATAGTACTATAGGCATTCTTTGCAAATTCTGAAACGGTGCTGTAACTTCCATGTGTTTCAAGAACTGAAACAAAAGTGGCTTTTTGCGCATTCTTTTTTCTGAAAACAATACCCGGATCTCTTCTCAAATTAAAATTAGGATCATTAGCTCCTGTTCTCACGAAATACAATTCATCATTCGGTTTAGTTACAGATGTAAGGGTGTAAAAACTACCTTCGTTCATCCAGGAAACTTTTGCATTAGCTGTATTTAAAACTGCCGAACCTTCTTTCCATAAATGTTGGTAGCCAAAGGATTTACCAAAAGGTTCTAATGTTTTGGACTTTTCATAAGCAAAATTAGCAGACATGATCTGACCAAAATAATAAAAAGGTAAATCGTATTGATTAGCGGTTTTTGAATTCAACTGAATGATGTCTAATAAATACGGTTTTTCAAATCCTTCATCCTGAATCAATGCCATAGTTCTATGAATTGAAGTTCCCGGATAAGCATTATTTTCAGTAGCACTAATAATTTGAACTTTTGGGTTCGTTACATCATACAAGTATTTTTTTGATGAGAATTGATTTCCGGTTTCAAAATCAGCTCCAAAATGAGAAGTTTCATTTTGAATAATCGTATTATGTGCAATAGTTTGTTTCGCCCAGGTTGTATTTTCTTTTAAATAATTCCCTCCACCTTTTTGTTCGATATTTACAAAACGTGCCAAGCCATAGTCTTGCAAAATCTCTTTATTATTTTGATAATAAGAAAATGAAAGTTTATCATAATGCCCGTGACTCAATCCCTGCGAAGCGTATTTCATTACCAGAGTCAATTCGTTTCCATCGGTTTTATTTCTAATAATGGCTACACCACCATCTTTCCCTTCTGGTCCATCAGACAAATCAATTGATTTTTTTTCGAATGGTTTTTGCAGATTATTTTTGACTCCAAGTGCTACCGCCATACCTGAATTGTCCAGTTCAACCCGTCCTTGTTTTTCAGCGATAGATAACAAGGATGGATCTTTTCCTCCGTATAAATATGCAATGTCAACAGCCGAAACCAGTTCTCTTGAATAATATGACATTCCTTTTTGACCATCATTTAAAGGAAAAAATTCTCCATCCGAATTGGTCAAATTCAATAAGGCATATACAGCTTTTATCAAAATTCCGTTTTTATGATCAAAGATTTTTAAATCAGGCCGGACATTTTGAAGCGATTCTGCAAAAACCATAAAAGGATACATTGCATAACGTTGGTAGTAGGGACCTTCTGTATAATAGCCATCAGGAGAAAAAGGTTCGTCAACATTCGCTAAAAAACCCGTTTTCTGTCCCGGTTTTCTAATCAGTCCTCCATCGCTGTCTTTCATTCCTTCCGGCAAACCATCATTTTCCAAACCATTCAATGCCCGATCTACTAATTCATTATCCTGCATCACTAAACCAATCATTCCAACAGCAACATTCCCCCAGGTACTATGATTATGAACTCTATTGAAAAATTGAGGAGAACCTATAGAAATAAAATCAGCAAAGGGTTTAAACAAATCTCTTTCAAGAATTGCTCTGTCCGATGGGGTAATAAAATCATATACACAATCATAAGCCTGGCTTACGTAAACCAACCAGTTAGAATCGTTCAGTGCCTGCCAAAACAATTTTCCTCTGGCATACGAACGAGTTTGTGGATGCAATGGTAGAGTTGGGTATAATTTAGCGTAAGCCATCAACATATCACGCACATACACTGCATATTTTTCTTCTCCAAGAATTTGATATAAAACACCTGCTTTTTGCATGATCAAAAAGTTCTTTTTGTGTCTTTCGTGTGTATAACCACCCGAATAATCTTTAGGAACAGGAACTTCAATACCAACAGTGATTTCAGCATCAACTTCCTTTTTTGCATCAGCAACTGAAGCATCAAAAAGTGGTAATTTCCCTAATTGGGAACGAATTTCGCGAACACCTTCTTTGGTTAAAACCAAACTTGGATGATTTTGAGCAAAAAACTGGGTATAAAACAAAAAAGCAATACAACTAAAAAATAATTGAATCAAACACCTTAATCTTGTTAAATCTACGTTTTTATTTTGGTTGTGAAAAATCATTATATTTCGAATTATTTACATTTAAGACAAACCAAATAATGGTTAACCAATTTGGTTTTCCAAATATATTATTAATTGTATAACTAAGAAAACAAAATGAATATTTTTTACATATTCTAAGAATCATTGTTTGTTTGTAGGCAAATATTAAAGAGGTTTGCAGACATTTTAACTTGCTGAAATAATTTTCTGACGGTGGGCAACAGAATTTTGCTGCGAAAATTTTTCAAATCATTTGTGGCTATCATTATTGCGATGAAAAATGAATGTTTTGATAATCTAAAATTCATAATGGTTTTATCTTTTGTTATTTGTTTAATGTTTTATGAGCGATCTGATATAATGTTATATACCAATTCTACAGTTTTTTTGATTCCGTGACAACTCCTCCCATAAACAGAAGAGTTAATATAAAGCAACCTAGTTTGGAATATAGCTGGCATGGGTTGCAACTGCACTCATGGCTGATTCTAATAAAATTCTCAACTTGGTAATGAATTAGATTTTAGTCTTATTTATTAACAATTAAAAGCCAAACTAACTCCTTTAAGGACAACTAATATATATAGTATTAAAGTATATCTTTAAATGATATTTAATATTAGTATGTTATTAAACCATTTAATTTTGATAAAATATCTATCATAATGAACAAACTTCATGATAAACTAGAGCATTTGGAAAAGCTTATTTTGAGAATCTCTACTACAGCAGAAAATAAAGATGAACTTCTGAATGTTGAAGAAGTATCAAACCTTCTGGATCTATCTGTGGCTACAATCTACAGTAAAGTGTGTAGTAAGGAAATTCCTTTTAACAAGAAAGGAAAACGCATATATTTTTATAAGCAGGAGTTAATGGAATGGATTAAATCAGGTCGGGTAAAAACCTATATATAAATGAAAAACGAAATTAAAAAGGTCAAAACTCTAAATTTAACACTTAGTTTTTTTACCATTTAGTTTTAACCTTCCGAATGCACAATCAGCAATATGGTAATCTTTCAAAGCTTTGTCTATTAAAAATTTACACTATTTTTGTTAATTAAACAACTCCCATGAGTTTTGTTATCTCAATAAGGATCCTTTGTTTATTTGCGATAGTTTGCTTTAAAATGTACCATAATTGTACCATTAAACTAGAAAACCCTATTAAAATAAGGAATGTTAATTTCTGCATTGGAAAGTAAAATTCAGTATATCACTTTGGGTATAAAAATACTTTAATCTTAAATTTTATACCCGAAATGGTATCGTATTGAAATTTTACATACATTTATACCAGAAAAGGTATAGATATGGATTCAATACGATTATTTGTAAAACAAAAACGCAAAGAACTAAAACTCACCCAGGAAGATTTAGCGTTAAATGCGGGTGTAGGACTTCGTTTTGTGCGTGATTTGGAACAGGGAAAGAAAACACTTCGCTTAGATAAAGTGAATGATGTACTGGCATTGTTCGGAAAAGAAGTTGGTGTAATTGACAAAATCCGGGAATAATGGCGCGACAGGCAAAAATATATTTTCGGGATCAGTTAGCCGGTATATTGGCTGAGGGAGATAATGGGTATTCATTTCATTATGAGAAAGATTACCTGAATAGTTCCAATCCCAAAGCAATCAGTCTAACGTTACCGCTTTCAAAAAACACATATCATAACAAGGTGCTTTTTCCTTTTTTTGACGGTCTAATTCCCGAAGGCTGGTTGTTAGAAATTGGTGAAAAACACTGGAAACTCAACCCACGTGACCGTTTTGAATTATTAATCAATTTATGCAGGGATACTATTGGGGCTGTTTCTGTATATCCAATAGAAGAAGATCATGAGTAATTGTTTATTCTGCTATCAGCCTGTTGAAACAGCTGAATATCACGCTGCTTGCTCGAGGAAATTCTTTGGTACAACACAAGTTCCTGCATTGGAATTAGATCAGGAAAAGTTAAATCAACTGGCTCAAATTACGGTAAATGAACGATTGGCTTTAACGGGTGTTCAACCCAAAATATCGTTAAGCTTAAACGGTGAAAAAGGCAACAAGCGATTGACCTTAGTGGGTTTATGGGGCGAGTATATCTTAAAGCCACAATCTGTTGATTTTGCTTTTATGCCTGAGGTGGAAGACCTAACAATGCATTTGGCAAGATTATTTAAAATTGAAACGGCAGAACATGCGTTAATTCGGACTTCTGCAGGCGAGCTGGCATATATCACCAAACGTTTTGACCGGGCAAAGGACAAGAAAATGCACGTTGAAGATTTGTGTCAGTTATCAGAATTGCTCACAGAACAAAAATACAAAAGCTCTTACGAACGTGTGGGTCAGATCATCAGGCAATATGCGACCAACTCGGGGCTGGATGCTATTAAATATTTTAGATTGGTCTTATTTTCTTTTGTAACAGGAAACAACGATATGCACCTGAAAAACTTTTCGCTGATGCATACCGATAAAGGTATTTTGTTTTCACCAGCTTATGATTTATTGAATGTAAACCTCATTTATCCAGACGATAAAGAGGATTTGGCTTTGACCTTAGGTGGTCGGAAAAGAAAGATAAAAGGTTCTGATTTTGACCAGTTTGCCATGAGTTTAGGGCTTACAGCTATAGTTCGTGATAATATTTACAAAGACTTTTCAAAGCAGATTGATAAAGTTCAAAACTTTATTGAAAGCAGTTTTTTGACTGATGAGTACAAGGAAAGGTATGTGCAGATATTCGATCAAAAGTTGAAACAATTACAGTTTTAAAAGATGTTTTTCGAATAATATCGATCAGATAATTAATACACAATGTCTTTTGGTGATCCCAAAAAATCGATTATATTTAACACAAAATGTTAATACAATAACAGGATATGAAAATCAATCGATTAAAAATCGTTTTAGTTGAAAAAGAAAAAACCAATAAATGGCTCGCTGAGCAATTGGGCAAAAGCGAAGTGACTGTTTCCCGTTGGTGTACTAATGAGGTGCAACCACCATTGGAAACCATGCTTAAAATTGCAGTCCTATTAGAAATTGACATCAAAGAATTATTGAATTCATCAAAATAAATTAAACAAAAAATAATCGTGAATCACGCTGTACACAATAAACTCGTCTCCTTCATCTGGAGTATTGCCGATGACTGTCTTAGGGACGTTTATGTAAGAGGAAAATATAGAGATGTTATTCTACCAATGGTAGTTTTGAGAAGATTAGATGCCCTATTGGAGCCTACCAAACAACATGTTTTGGAAGAGGTAGAGTTCCAGAAAAATACGATGAAGTTTACCGATTGGGATGACAAAGGAATGACCGCTGCTTCTAAATATGTTTTCTACAACACCAGCGAATGGACATTGCAAAGCCTGCATGCCAACGCTACCAATAGTCAGCAGATTTTATTAGGAAATTTTGAAGAATATCTGAATGGTTTCAGTGCCAATGTACAGGAAATTATCAATATGTTTAAGCTTCGTGCGCAGATCAAGCACATGGCCAACAAAGATGTATTGTTAGATGTATTGGAAAAATTTACGTCTCCTGATATAAACCTGACACCTTTTGAAAAGCTGGATTCGGGCGGAAGAAAACTGCCTGCTTTGACGAATCTGGGAATGGGTTATGTGTTTGAAGAGCTGATCCGTAAATTCAATGAAGAGAATAACGAGGAAGCGGGAGAACACTACACGCCGAGAGAAGTGATTGACCTGATGACGCATATGGTTTTTGAGCCGATTAAAAACCAGATTCCATCCGTGATTACGATTTATGATCCTGCCTGCGGAACGGGTGGGATGCTGACGGAGTCTGAAAATTTCATCACCGATCCCGAGGGAGAAATCAAAGCGACCAATACTTCTGTGTATATGTTTGGGAAAGAAGTGAATGATGAAACCTACGCTATCTGTAAATCGGATATGATGATTAAAGGCAAAGATCCCGAGCATATCAAGGTGGGATCTACACTTTCTACTGATGAATTTGCAGGCACAAAGTTCGACTTTATGCTCTCTAATCCGCCGTACGGAAAGAGCTGGGCGAGTGAGCAGAAATATATCAAAGACGGAAAAGATGTTATAGACAACCGTTTTAAAATTAAACTGAAAAACTATTGGGGCGAAGAAGAAGATGTGGATGCGGTACCGCGTTCAAGTGACGGACAATTGCTGTTCCTGATGGAGATGGTGGATAAAATGAAAGCCATTACCAGTAAAAATACCATTGGAAGCCGTATTGCTTCGGTACACAACGGTTCGAGTCTGTTTACCGGTGATGCCGGCGGTGGCGAGAGCAATATCAGGCGCTATATTATTGAAAATGATTTGCTCGATGTGATTATCCAGTTGCCGAATAATATTTTTTACAATACAGGCATTACCACCTACATCTGGATTCTGAGTAACAACAAACCCGCTAACCGAAAAGGAAAAGTACAGTTGATTGATGCCAGTGAAATGTATCAGAAGCTTAGAAAAAATCTGGGTAATAAAAACTGTGAGCTTACCAAACAGCACATTCAGGAGATTTTGAACTGTTATTTGGAATTAAATGAGATGAATAAAAAGGAAACCGGAAACATTGGCAGTAAGGTTTTTGAAAATGCCGATTTTGGTTATTACAAAGTAAATATCGAAAGACCGAAACGTCTGAAATCCCAATTTACAGCAGAAAAAATTGAAGTTTTGAAATGGGACAAAGCACAGCCTGATTTCAGTAAGGCTTTGTTTGAAAAGTATGGAATGGAAGTCTATACCGGACTGGAAAAACACAAAAAGGAAATAGAAGATGTTGCTGAAAAACAGGACCTAAATATCAATGCGAAACAGCTTGCAGCATTTCTAAAAAAGGAAACCTGGCAAAAGCAGGAAGCGTTGTACCAAACCGCAGTGCGCGTGATGGAAGTGTTGGGAACAGACGAATTTACCAATTTCAATGTTTTCACTATGAAAGTAGATGAAGTGCTGCAAGGTGACAAAACCAAACTGTCAGCTTCGGAGAAGAAACAGATTTTAGATAGTGTAAGCTGGTATGACGAGGAAGCGGATAAAGTGGTTAAGAAAACCGAAAAGCTGAGCGGACAAAAACTGGATTCACTATTGGAGTTTTTGGGCTGTACCGAAAAAGATCTGCCTTATTACGGATATTTTTCAACCAAAGCCAAAGGCGAATATACCATTTACGAAACCGAAAGTGATTTGCGTGACAGCGAAAGCATCCCACTGAAAGAAAATATACAGGATTATTTCCTGAGAGAAGTGCAGCCTTATACCGAAGAAAGCTGGATTGCCCTGGATTCTGTAAAGATTGGCTATGAGCTGAGCTTTAATAAATATTTTTACCAGCCGGCCCCTTTGCGTTCGTTGGAAGAAGTGACACAGGATATTTTGGCACTGGAACAGGAAGGCGACGGATTGCTGGCTGAAATCTTAAATTTTTAGACAATGCAGCGATACGAAAAATACAAAGACAGCGGCGTGGACTGGATTGGGGAAATTCCAGAGGGATGGGAAATCTTACCAGGTTTGAGTTTTATTTATGAAAATAAAGCAAAAAACAAAGGAATGATTAGAAATACTGTTTTGTCTTTAAGTTATGGTAAAATAAGAGTTAAAGCAGAAAGCGAACTTACTGGTTTAGTTCCTGAATCCTTTGAGACCTATCAATTGGTAAACGTAGGTGATTTGATATTCAGACCAACAGATTTGCAAAATGATATGGTTAGTTTACGAAGTTCAATTTCTGAATATCAAGGAATAATAACTAGCGCTTATTTAAATTTAAGATTTAGAGAAAACGCCGACCCTAAATTTTTCCACTACTTTTTCAGAAGCATCGATAATAATAAAATAATCTATGGTTTAGGCTCTGGGTTAAGACAAAACATAAGTTATTTAGATTTTAGAAGATTTAACTTTCCTTTTCCACCACTTCCCGAGCAAACCGCCATCGCCCAGTTTCTCGATGACAAAACCGCCAAAATAGACCAAACGATATGCATCAAGGAAAAAGAAATAGAACTGCTGAAAGAACGCCGCCAAATCCTCATCCAAAAGGCAGTTACCAAAGGTTTGGATGATACCGTAAAACTCAAAGACAGCGGTGTGGATTGGATAGGGGAAATTCCGGAGCATTGGGAGGTGAGGAAGTTGAAGTTTTGTTTAAGTTCAAAATTAAAATACGGAGCAAACGAATCTGGTGTTGATTATGATTTAGAATTGCCAAGATATGTTAGAATTACTGATTTTGGATTTGATGGAAAATTATCTGAGGACAAAAAGCTATCACTGACTTGGCAACAAGGAAAAGATTATTTACTTAAAGATGGTGATATTCTTTTTGCAAGAAGTGGTGCTACTGTGGGGAAAAGTTATCAATTCAAGACTTCAATGTCTTTCGAAAAGCATTATTCTTTTGCTGGATATTTGATTAAAGCAGAAGCGAATGAAGAAATTATACGTAGTGACTACTTGTATCTATACACCAATTCAAATTTATTTGATAATTGGAAATCTGCAATTTTCAATAAAGCTACCATCGAAAATATTGGAGCTGATAAATATTCGACGTTAAGCGTTGTTATACCACCTTTAAAAGAACAAGAAGAAATTCTTTTTGAATATAACTCAAAAAATGAAAAAATCGACAAAGCCATTTTGCTCAAGCAGCAGGAAATAGAAAAGCTGAAGGAGTATAAGACGGTGCTGATTGATAATGTGGTGACGGGGAAAGTGAAAATTAATTAATCTAGTGATGGAGAAGATCAAAGCAATTCAAAAAGTGGTGGAAGATTATTTTTACAATAATGCTTCTGTTTCTGTAGTTCCTGCAAAAGATTTAATGCCTTATTTCATCAAGGCGAATATCTTTTCTAAAGATGAGAAAAACGGTTTGCCCATCAGGAAAGTTTTACGAAAGTTAGATGAACGAAACGAACTGCATCTTTTACCCCATCTGATTGCTGAAAGAAAAACAAAAAACACGAATTGGTTTTTCGGTAGCATAAAAGGAACGCAGATACAACCCAAAACCGTGAAGAAGTACTTGCAAACTAGAGCTGAACCGCTTGAAAAAGCTGTTGCAAAAAATAGAGTTAACAGTGATGAAGCTTACATCTTAGCTATTTGCGATGAGATTTTGGGTTTAAAAGGTTTGCGCCAGCATCGTTTTGATTTTTTGAGAGGAGATTCAGGAACAAAACTTCCGGTTGATATTTATTATCCGACACTGAAATTGGCCATAGAGTATCGGGAAAAGCAACATACAGAAGCGGTCGCATTTTTTGATAAAAGAATGACTTCTTCCGGAATAAGCAGAGGTGAACAGAGAAAAAAATATGATGAATTAAGAAGGACGGAAATTCCCAAAAATGAATTGGAATTAATCGAGTTTGATTATTCGGAATTTGGGCATACGAAAGGGAAAAAGCTGTTGAGAAAGCGAAAAGAAGATGAGGGAATTATTAGAGAGAAATTGAAAAAGTATATAACGATAAAATGAGTGTACAAGTAGCAAGCTGCACGTTGCAAGAACTGTTGAACACCAATCAGCAAGTGATTCCCAACACAGGAATTGCAGGTCAACTCACAATTCCGGAATATCAGCGCCCTTACGTTTGGAGAGAAAAGCAAATTAACCGCTTATTGAATGACTTGATAGAATATCAAACCATTAAAGAGGATAATAAACCTATGTATTATTTGGGCAGTATTATTTTGCATCAAGATGGCAACCAACTCAAAATTATCGACGGACAACAAAGGTTAACCACATCACTTCTGCTTCAAAAGATAGTGGATCCGCATAAAAAGTCTGGTATTAGTTACTGTTCAGAAAAAAGTATTCGTAACATCCAATATAATTTATCTTACCTCAAAAGCATTCAAAATAAAGATGTTTTTGATTTTAGAGATAGTTCTGTTTTTGAGGAAATTGATTTTAACACTATCAATGTAACGTTGATTGTTACCGACACAGAAGATTTGGCTTACACTTTTTTTGAAACACAAAATACAGGTGGCGTCCGTTTAGATGGAAGTGATATTTTAAAAGCGCATCATCTCCGAGCTATTCCTGACAAAAAAAATATTAATTATCAAGCAAGAAGATGGGAAAGCATAGCCAGTAGTAAAGTTGAATATGTAGTACAACTTTTAACCAAAGTTCGGTTTTGGGATAATAGAAACTGGAAACGTTTTCCGTTTTATCGTGATAGCTCTGGAATCAAAAATGCCATTATCGACGAATATACTTTACAGACTACTAATAATGATGATGTTTCATACTATTACAGCGCTGTAAAAAACGAAAGCGGAAGATTATTGCAAATGCATGAAAGTGCCTATAAGCAACTTAAGCAACCCTTAGCAAATGGCAATAATACGCTAGATTATATTAATGATTACATCAGTCTGCAAAACCTCCTGTTTGGAAAGGTAAATGACCACCGAATAGACGATGCTTTTTATGATTTTAGAGACAACGTGCTTCACGGCGAAAACGGGACTTTGTTTTTAAAAGAATTATTTGAAATCGCAATGATTGCCTATGTGAGCAGATTTGGGTTTTTCCAACTATTTGAAGCTTCTTTATGGCTATATAGAATGATTTATTCTATTCGTGTTTCTATGGGTAGAAATGTGAGAGAAGACAGCATCTTTAAATTTGTATACGACCAGCAGTTTATCGACAACATTCTAGAGGTTTATACCACCACAGAACTGTTTAACTACTTAAAAAGGTTTAGCTATACACTAAGTACAGACTATTTAGAAACGAACTCTGTAAAAGGTAAACACATAGAAACCTTAAAATCTTATTTCGACAAAGTTGAAAATGTAGAAGAATACAAAAAGCATCCCAAATCATTTGATAAACACTTGATGATTGCTATTAACGATAAAATCAAAACGAATGCAAAGTAAATTTCAGACATCAATAGAAAGTTTAGCTACGCTGGATGGTTTTGATTTTTCCATTCCAACTTATCAGCGACCTTATGTTTGGGGTGATGAACAGTTAAAAAAATTACTGGATGATTTTTATACATCGTTCAAACAGTCCGATACATCCATTTATTATATGAGTACATTTCTTACTAAAGAAGAAAACCAGCATACGGAATTAATCGATGGTCAACAACGTTTTACCACACTTTGGCTAATTTCATTTGTGATAAGCCATCTTTGTCCGTCTTCTTCTATTTCAAAGTTCTTGAAAAAAGAAAATAATTTAAGACTTGGTTTTGAAATCAGAAAGGAGGTCAGTGAATTTTTAGAAGCCTTGCTAACAGATAGTTCAGTGGTTAATAAAGTTTATTCGGAAGATTACATCGTCAAATATCCTTACTTAAAAAATATAGCAAGGGCATTGGTTTTTATTAAAGGGTATTTGGAACAAAAACCCGATGAAGAAATAGAAGCTTTTGGTGACTTCATTTATCACAATGTAAAACTGATCAAAAATACCACTGCAATAGGAACCGATCTTAATCAACTGTTTTCCACTATCAACAGTGCAGGTATTCAGTTAGAACAGACAGATATCATCAAAGCTAATTTGCTGAATTTAATTGATGAAAAGGTACTCTTTAGTAGAATTTGGGAAACTTGTGAAGAGATGAATAATTTCTTTGAGAGAAATGCCAGAAGTTCTTTTCCAGCTTCCAATTGGAATTCGATTAATCTAAACAATTATATTGCATTTGATAAAAACCTTTTTAAATATGACAATAATTCAAAGGAAGAAGATAGAACAGTTTTATTTACAATTGACTCTCTCGTCATAAATTCTTTGGAACAATATAACCAACCTTCCAAAATTGTGGTTGATGAAAATAATAGGAAATCTGAAGAAGTATTTTGTCGTTCTATCATCAGTTTTGGACAACTCTTACTACATACCTACAGAATTCATTTAAAAAGAGAAAATCTACCTGATTTTGAAGTGACTTTTCACGTGAACAAACTGATTACTGTCTTTAAAAAGATGGAAGAAAGGAACAATCCTGATGAAATAAAAAGATTTTTTCATTTATTATGGGACGTTAGATATGTTTTTGACAAGTACATTATTAAATGGATTTCGGATGTAGACACAAAGTCGGAGTCATTAGAACTAATGAATTTTAATAGAAACCTGGATAGCTATTACAGTAGAAGTAAATATGAAAAGTCGGCAAGTTTGATGTTGCAAAGTGTGCTGTATTATACTGGAGATTATCTCCGTCAATATTGGCTTACGTCGTATTTAAACTATTTGATTGAAAAACACCAGAATTTAAATGCCAATAGTAAAGAACATTTACAGTACTTGGAACTCCTTGATAATATTTTTTCAACCACAGAAAATGTAAAAGATAAAGAATTGTCCTGGAAGTTGATGTCTGAAAATTATTATGAATTGGGACATATTGATATTAAAGTATATCTTGAACAAAGTTTGGGTACAAAATTTAAGCATTATTGGTTTCAAAAATTAGAGTACATTCTCTGGAAAAACTGGGAGTTTGAGAAAACAAAAGAGTTTGAAAGTTTTAGAGTAATGTCGCGAAACTCTGTGGAGCACATTTACCCACAAAATCCAGAAGAAGGAAGTAAGACACCAAAATTGGAAGATAAAAATATTTTAGATTCTTTTGGTAATTTGGTTTTATTAAGTGTTGCGCAAAACTCAGAGTATAGCAGAAAATCTTTTACAGAGAAAAAAGGAATGTTTTTTAATAAAGGTGGAGCATACGACACATTAAAATCTTATTATATCTTTAACAATGATAACTGGAATGCAACTAGAATAGAAGAACATAAAAATAAAATGATTGAGAAAATCATAAAGCATTATGAAAAGTCAAACTAACGAACTCGCTCTCGAAACCGCCATAGAAAAAGCACTCTGTGGCATTTCAACCGAAGATATTAAAAACACAGTTGCCGAGCCCATGGAAGTTTACGGTAGTAACGGTTATCAAATAGGCTATCCAGCAGATTTCAATCCCAAATATGCTTTGGATGAAGCACGTTTTTGGAATTTTTTGGAAAGTACGCAAAAAGATGAACTTGAAAAACTAAAACGCCAAAGCGACTGGAAAATAAAAATCCTCGGTCGCTATGATAAGTTGGTAAAGAAATATGGTATTCTCAGATTGTTGCGTAAAGGTTTAGCGGTAGATGATGCTCATTTTACGTTGTTTTATGTAGCGCCACTGCAAAACAGTAGTCAGGCGATTAAAGATAATTTTGAGCAAAACCAATTCAGTGTAACCAGACAATTGCGGTATTCCGCATCTAATCCTTTAGAGGAAATTGATATGGTGATTTTCATCAACGGTATTCCGATTTCCACCATCGAGCTAAAAAATCATTGGACAGGACAGAATGCGAAAGTTCACGGTATTAATCAGTATAAATTTAAAAGAGATTCAACACAACCGCTGTTAAACTTTGGAAGATGTATTGTTCATTTTGCTGTAGATACTGATGAAATTTATATGACCACCAAACTGGATGGCGCCAAGACTTTCTTTTTGCCTTTCAATCTCGGAGATAATTATGGTAAAGGCAATCCGCCCAATGCGTTTGGTCATAAGACCGCTTATTTCTGGCAGGATATTTTGAAGCGGGAAAGTATTGCCAATATCATTCAGCATTTTGTACGTTTTGATGGAGGAGAAAATGATGCTTTGAGCAAGAAGACTTTGTTTTTTCCTCGTTATCATCAGTTGGATGTGGTGCGGAGGTTGCTGAAAGATACTGCACAAAACGGAGCAGGAAAAACCTATCTCATTCAGCACAGTGCGGGTTCGGGTAAATCCAATTCAATTACCTGGCTAGCTTACCAATTAATAGAAGCTTATCCCGAAAATGAAGTAGTGGCAGGAAATAAACTGGTGAACCAGCCTTTATTTGATTCAGTAATTGTCGTAACCGACCGTAGATTACTGGATAAACAATTGCGAGATAATATTAAAGAGTTTTCTGAAGTTAAAAACATTGTAGCTCCAGCGTATAAGTCTTCTGATTTAAAATCGGCTTTAGAAAATGGGAAAAGAATTATCATTACTACTATTCAGAAATTCCCTTTTATCATTGATGGTATTGCCGATATGAGTAATAAGCAATTTGCAGTAATTATTGACGAAGCTCACAGTTCCCAATCTGGAACATCAGCTGATAAACTTAATGAAGCCATAGGGAACAAAGGTGACGAGGCGGACAGCGAAGATTATCAGGATATGATGCTTCAAGCAATGCACGCAAGAAAAATGACCAAGAATGCTTCTTACTTTGCTTTTACGGCGACACCTAAAAACGCAACATTAGAGAAGTTTGGAGTGAAGCAGGAAGATGGTTCTTTTAAACCTTTTCATCTGTACTCTATGAAACAGGCGATAGAGGAAGGGTTTATTCTGGATGTTTTGGCTAACTATACGACTTACAAAAGTTATTATGAACTGGAAAAATCGATAGAAGACAATCCGTTGTTTGATACTTCTAAAGCTCAGAAAAAGCTGAAAGCGTATGTAGAGAAGCATAAACAAACTATCGGTACAAAAGCAGAGATTATGCTTGATCATTTTACCAGTGCAGTAGTCAATCAGAAAAAACTGAATGGCAAAGCCAAAGCAATGGTAGTGACACAAAGTATCGAATCTGCCATCCGCTATTATCAGGCTTTGAATGAGTTGTTGAATAAAAGAGGAAATCCTTTTAAAATTTTGATTGCCTTTTCGGGTGAAAAAGAAATCGGTGGCATTAAATACA
The DNA here is from genome assembly GCF_010645065.1 of Flavobacterium fluviatile. Classification (GTDB taxonomy): domain Bacteria; phylum Bacteroidota; class Bacteroidia; order Flavobacteriales; family Flavobacteriaceae; genus Flavobacterium; species Flavobacterium fluviatile. The sequence goes on from NZ_JAADZW010000001.1 coordinate 766,214, forward strand.
CCGAAGCGCAAATGAATGGTTTTTCTGAAAGTGAAACCAAAGATAAATTTGACGAAGACGAATACAGAATGCTTGTAGTGGCGAACAAATACTTGACAGGATTTGACCAGCCAAAACTTTCGGCAATGTATGTAGATAAAAAATTGCAAGGTGTACTGGCAGTACAAACTTTGTCACGACTAAATCGCTCTGCTAATAAACTGAATAAAAAAACTGAAGATTTGTTCGTGTTAGATTTCTTTAATACTATAGAAGATATTCAAAAATCTTTTGATCCATTTTATACAGCAACCAGCCTGAGTGGTGCAACGGATATTAATGTACTACACGAGTTGAAAGACAGTCTGGACGATTCTGGAATTTATGAACAGTCGGAAGTTGATGATTTTAATGAAAAATACTTTAAAGGTACAGATGCACAATTGTTAAGTCCGATTATAGATGAAGCCGCCAAAAGATTTGCCGACGAGCTGGATTTGGATGATAAACAAAAAGCAGATTATAAAATCAAGGCAAAGCAGTTTGTAAAGATTTATGGACAGGTTGCTGCAATCTTACCTTATGAAATATTGGCTTGGGAAAAACTTTTTTGGTTTTTGAAATTTTTAATTCCTAAAATGATAGTTAAAGATGCGCAAGCTGATTTATTGGATGAATTGCTGGAATCCGTTGACCTTTCGACCTATGGTTTAGAGAGAACAAAATTAAATGTTTCTATCCCTCTAGATGATGAGGAAACAGAGTTAAGCCCTCAAAACCCTAATGCCAGAGGTGCACATGGGGAAGAAGAAAAAGATGAATTAGAAGCTATCATTAATGGATTTAATGAGAGATGGTTTCAGGGCTGGGAAGCTACACCGGAAGATCAAAGGATAAAGTTTATTTCGGTAATAAAATCTGTACAAGCACATCCGGATTTTGAGAGCAAGTATGCGCAAAATCATGATGAACAAAACCGGGAACTGGCACTCAAGAAAATGTTGGATGATGAAATGTCCAGAAGAAGAAAAGTAGAATTAGAGCTGTATAAGCTATATGCACAAGATTCATCATTTTACCAAGCTTTTTTTAATACCATAAAGCAAGGGGTTAATCTTTAGCAGAAAAAAAACACTCCTGTAATCGGTAAAATTAAAATATTGAAATCTTAAAAAAAAAATACAAATCATTGATTAACATCTAAATAAGTTTTTTTTCTTATTCATTTTGTAGTCATGTAGTTACGTTGTCGGTAAATTTTGCAATCTGTATAAGTACGTATGTTTGTTGAGTCATAAAAATTAGAAAGGAGAAATAACCGGAAAATTAGTAACGATCAAAAAAAGGGAACCAGAAAAAAATCTGGTTCCTTCTTTTAACGGAATATAAATACGGACTAAACTAAATCAAAACGATCCAGATTCATTACTTTATTCCATACAGCAATAAAGTCATTTATAAATTTTTCCTGTGCGTCACTGCTTGCATAAACTTCAGCAATGGCTCTTAATTCTGAATTAGATCCAAAAACAAGATCTGCACGGGTCCCAATCCATTTTGGCTGTCCGGTATTACGATCATTGCCGGCATAAAGTTCCTTATCATCTGATAAAGCCTGCCATTTTGTATTCATATCCAGTAAATTAATAAAGAAATCATTGGTAAGCTGACCCGGGCGATTTGTAAAAACACCATTTTTACTTCCGTCAGTATTGATATCCAATACGCGCAAACCTCCTAAAAGTACAGTTAGTTCAGGTGCTGTAAGAGTCAGTAAATTAGCTTTATCTATAAGAAGTTCCTCGGTAGAAACTGTTGATTTAGTGCTTCGATAATTACGGAATCCATCTGCTTTGGGTTCAAGATAACCGAAAGATTCAACATCTGTCTGTTCCTGAGAAGCATCCATTCTGCCCGGAGCAAAAGAAATATTTACTGAATATCCTGCATTCTTAACAGCCTTCTCCACTCCTGCATTACCGGCTAAAACAATTAAATCTGCTAACGAAACTTTTTTTCCATTTCCCTGTGCAGCATTAAATTCTGTCCGGATACTTTCAAGTTTGTCTAACACCTGTTTAAGCTGTCCCGGATTATTTACCTGCCAGTCTTTTTGAGGAGCCAGTCTGATGCGCCCCCCGTTTGCTCCTCCTCGCTTATCTGACCCTCTAAAAGTAGAAGCCGATGCCCATGAAGTCCCGACTAATTGTGAAATACTTAATCCTGAGCTTAGTATTTTTTCTTTCAATTGAATTACATCATTCTCATCAATCAAAGTATGGTTCACCTCAGGAATAGGATCCTGCCACAACAATTCTTCCTGAGGAACATCTGGACCAAGATAACGTGAACGAGGTCCCATATCCCTATGAGTCAGTTTAAACCACGCACGTGAAAATGCATCTGCAAAAGCATCCGGATTTTCCAGAAACCTGCGTGATATCTTTTCATAAACAGGATCAAATCTTAATGACAAGTCAGTAGTAAGCATTGTTGGCACATGTTTTTTGGAATTATCAAATGCATCCGGAATAATTGGCTCTGCATTTTTGGCTACCCACTGGTGTGCACCGGCAGGACTTTTAGAAAGTTCCCATTCAAAACCAAATAAATTTTCGAAGAAATTATTGCTCCATTGTGTTGGTGTTTTTGTCCATGTAACTTCCAGTCCGCTTGTAATAGTGTCAGGCCCTTTACCTGTACCAAAACTGTTATGCCATCCAAAGCCCTGTAATTCTATACCTGAAGCTTCCGGCTCTTTATCAACATGATCTGATGGGGCAGCTCCATGCGTTTTTCCAAATGTATGTCCGCCTGCAATTAATGCTACAGTTTCTTCATCATCCATTGCCATACGGCCGAAAGTATCCCGAATGTCTTTGGCTGCCAGAATAGGATCAGGATTACCATCCGGTCCCTCGGGATTTACATAAATAAGACCCATTTGTACTGCTGCAAGGGGTTTTTCCAGATTTCTGGAATGAATGTTACCATCTGCATCATCATCAGAGGAAACTACACCATGCTCTTTTGGCACTCCCTCAGAACCGTCAGCATAACGTTCATCTCCCCCAAGCCAGGTAGTTTCAGAACCCCAATAAACAGATTCGTCAGGTTCCCAAACATCTGCACGTCCACCGGCAAAACCAAATGTCTTAAACCCCATTGACTCCAGGGCAACATTTCCGGTTAATATCATTAAATCAGCCCAGGATATTTTTCTTCCATATTTTTGTTTAATTGGCCACAAAAGTCTTCTGGCTTTATCAAGGCTCACATTATCAGGCCAGCTGTTAAGCGGAGCAAAACGCTGCTGTCCTGCACCGGCTCCACCACGACCATCATGTATGCGATACGTTCCGGCACTGTGCCATGCCATTCGGATAAATAAACCTCCGTAGTGACCAAAATCAGCCGGCCACCAGTCCTGAGAATCTGTCATCAGGTCATGTAAATCCTTTTTTACAGCTTCAAGATCAAGACTCTTAAAAGCTTCAGCATAATCAAAATCATTTCCCATAGGGTCTGACAACGGCGAATTCTGTCTAAGAATGCTTATCTTTAATTGGTTTGGCCACCAGTCCCGGTTTTTGGTACCTGAGGCAGCCGCTTTGTCCATACTGCCATTATGAAAAGGGCATTTGCTAATGTCATTAGATTGATTTTCCATATTTTACTTTTTTGATTTATCATTTAACGGATTACTAAATTACGAACACAATAATAAAACACTATGTATGATCTATATTATATCAATCTACTTTCATAGACAAAATCTATTACTGAAAAAGATTAAAATAAACACAAATCAGAAAATTAACTGTAAAATGCATCCAATAAATAGGAAAGATACAAAATATTTATTTTTTTTTATATAACTGATATTCATTAAATTACACTAAAAATACACATTGTTCTAACATAAAAAATTTACTCGTTTTTTATATTTAGTATTTTAACGAAATTGTAGCCTGATGAGAAACAAAGCGAATGTTAATATGTCTCCCTAATATTTTTTAAAAAATCAATTTTTTTATATACACTCTCTTAGTAGTATATTAATATAAAAATTTGTATATCAGACTAATAAAGTCAATTTTACAAATATTAAAATATTATAATCTGTAATCTCTATTATATAAATATTTAAAAAGTTAAAATAGCTTTCTTTATAAATTATTCAAGTAAATATCAGACCCGTTAATTGAACCACAAAAATAACAATCTTATTATGAGCGATATAGCACACAGATTTCCTGAAAATCCAATATTGATGCCTAAAGATCTAAAGTCCAGCACTCCTGACCTGCAAATTATCAGTCTATTAAATCCGGGTGTTTTTGTCTTTGAAAACAAAACCTGGCTTTTAGTGCGGGTAGCTGAGAGCATTGCGCAAAAGGAAGGTGTTATATTTTTTCCTGTCATTAATGAACTCGGAAAAGTAGAAATTATTGAAATCCCCTTAAATGATCCTGATCTTGTAGCTACGGATGCGCGAATTGTGCAATATAAAGGTCTTGATTATTTAACTACGCTTTCACATTTACGTATTCTGTGCAGTGACGATGCAATACATTTTTATGAACCTGAAGGTAATAGTTCTTTATTTGGTTCTGGTACGCTGGAACAATTTGGTATAGAAGATGCGCGGGTCAGCAAGTTAGAAAACACTTATTATATCACCTATACTGCGGTTTCTGCTAATGGTGTTGGCGTTGGGTTACGTACTACCACGGACTGGAAAAATTTTGCACCAAAAGGCATGATATTTCCTCCGCACAATAAAGACTGTGCGATTTTTGAAGAAAAAATAAATGGCAAGTTCTACGCTCTTCATCGTCCATCAAGTCCGCAGATTGGAGGCAATTTTATTTGGTTAGCCGAATCTCTTGACGGTGTACATTGGGGAAATCACCAATTTCTTGTTGGAACCAGAAAAGGACATTGGGACAGTGGCAGGGTCGGTGCCGGTGCAGCACCTATTAAAACAGCTAAAGGATGGCTGGAAATTTACCACGGCGCTAATGCTGAACACCAATATTGTCTTGGTGCGTTTCTAATGGATTTAAATGATCCTTCAAAAGTAATTGCGCGTACCTTAGAACCGATTATGATGCCTCAGGAAAATTATGAATTGAGTGGTTTTTTTGGGTATGTGGTCTTTACTAACGGGCATGTCGTAGAAGGAGACAAACTTACTATTTATTATGGAGCAGCAGATGAATTTGTCTGCGGTGCCTATTTTTCGATTGCAGAAATTTTGTCTTACCTAATTTATGAACCCTGATTTTAGTATTCTTTTACTCACTGATAACAATTAGAACTTAAACGTCAGACTTCCCAAAACAGTTGTAGGTGCCTGAGGTGCTCCCCATGTACTCCAATATCTTTCATTAGTTAAATTGTCTATCTTAAGACCAACTCTCCATGTTGGCTGCTTGTAAAACACTATCGCACCATAAATAGTATAAGATGGAATATAAAAGGTATTAGCAGTCGTCAAATAACTTTCATCTACATAATTTGCACCAAATCCTGCACCTAAACCTTTTAACTTATTTTGAAGTTTATAAGATGCCCAAAAATTCACTACGTGTTCAGGAGCATCTTGCGCTTTATTTCCTTCTATAGCTTTATTAGCACCACTTGTTTTTTCGATGCGGTTATCATTATAGGCATAACCTGCTGTAATATCTAATCCAGGAATTGGATTTGCTAAAAATTCAAATTCAACTACCCTACCAAAATACTTGCTCTTATTGTTTGTCTTTTTGCTGTAACCTTACCGGTTACAGGACTATTAATCTGGCTGGGTAAGAAGAAAAAATGAAAAAAAATAAATATTACTCATTTAGTAATTTTCATGTCAGACAGAACTTCGGATAAGTCGGGGGTTCTTATTTTTTTATATTCTCCGTTTTCTTTAAAATAGTAAGTCTGTCTAATATAAATTATATCTTAGCTATGACTTTAAAGCTATTAAACCGGCCAACAATTTAAAGACAAAACAGATGAGTAAAAAAACTACAATTTTAATAGGTTTCATCATTTTAAAATTTGTTTTACAATATGCCCTGTATAATCCTGAATATGATTTACAGCGTGATGAATATTTACATTTAGATCAGGCAAATCATTTAGCCTGGGGATATTTATCTGTGCCTCCGGTAACCTCCTGGTTTTCTTATTTCATTCTATTGCTTGGAAATTCTGTTTTCTGGGTCAAGTTCTTCCCTGCTCTATTTGGTGCTTTAACATTGGTAATCGTATGGAAGACCATTGAAATTCTCAAAGGAAACTTATCTGCCTTAATCTTAGGATCAGTTTGTGTTTTGTTTTCATGCCTGCTGCGAATCAATATGCTTTACCAGCCTAATTCCTTGGATATTTTATGCTGGACAGCTTTTTATTGTGCAATAATTCAATATATCAAAAGCGAAAAAACAAAATGGTTCTATATAGCGGCCATCGTTTTTGCCTTTGGTTTTTTAAACAAATACAACATCCTGTTTTTGCTTATTGGTCTGTTGCCTGCCGTTTTACTTTCCAGGCAAAGAAAAATGCTGGCTAAAAGGGAACTTTATTTAGCTATAATTTTAGGATTCATTTTGATTGTACCAAATCTTTTATGGCAATACAACAATCAATTTCCTGTAATACATCATATGAAACAACTGGCAGAAACACAATTAGTGAATGTAGATCGCATTAGCTTTCTAAAAGAACAACTACTGTTTTTTATTGGTTCTTTTTTCGTGATAATTGTCGCTTTATATGCCTTATTATTTTACAAACCATTTGAGAAATACAGATTTTTCTTTGCTTCAATATTTTTTACACTTATTGTTTTTTTATACTTTAAGGCAAAAGGGTATTATGCGATTGGTCTATACCCCATTTATATTGCTTTTGGTTCAGTTTTCTTAGCTGAAATTTTAAAAAAAGGCTGGAAACGTTTTCTAATGCCAGTATTCACCATCATTCCGATATTGTTTTTTATTCCGATATACGATCTTGCCTTTCCAAATAAAAGTCCTGAAAATATTGCCAGCCATCCCGAAAAATATAAAAAACTCGGACTGCTTCGCTGGGAAGACGGAAAAGATCATGAACTGCCACAGGATTTTGCCGATATGCTGGGCTGGAAAGAACTTGCCCCTAAAATAGATTCCGTTTATGCTTTATTACCCAATTCTGAAAAAACACTTATTCTTTGTGATAATTACGGACAGGCCGGAGCCATTAATTATTATACCAAAAAAGGAATCAAGGCGGTTTCATTCAATGCAGATTATGTAAATTGGTTTGATCTCGATGTCCCATACAAAAACCTTATCAGAGTAAAGGAATATCAAAAAAACAGTACTGAATTGAATGAAACCGGTCCCTACTTTAAGTCTTCAGCTATTGGCGGTGAAATAACCAATAAGTTTGCGAGGGAATACAAAACCGTAATTTTTGTTTTTACGGAAGCAAAAATCAACATTAATAAAAGGATCGAAAACGAAATTAAAGAAGCAAAAGACTTCAGTAAAAGTTAATCTTCAAGTTTTTTGAATATTAAAAAATAACTGAAATAAACACCATAGAAAACCAAATGTGATGCCGATTTATAAGATGTTATTTTTTTATACTTTTAGAATTTTCGGCAGATGATTTATAAACATCAATTTTAGTTTCCTTAAACAGCTATATGTTAACAGGTTATTAAACTTTATAACTTTTACTAAATTTTTCAGGATTTTCTTTGGATAAACGTATTTAGTGCGTATCTTTGCACCCGAAACATCGCGGGATAGAGCAGTAGGCAGCTCGTCGGGCTCATAACCCGAAGGTCACAGGTTCGAGTCCTGTTCCCGCTACTGAATATGACCCATCAAAATTTTGATGGGTTTTTTGTTTTTTAATACTCGGCTGAATCCTTGTAAACGTTGAGATTAAACTAAAAACTTGGTTAACCTATTAGTTAGATATTGTCTTTTTTCTGCCCTAATTGACAATTCTTCCGAAAAGACTAAATTTTGAATCCTTATTTTTAGTCTCAATATCTCCTTTTCTCCAGTATCTAATGATTTTATCATCAACTGTTTAATTTGAAAAGTTATTTTAAAGAATATTGATTGAGGCTTGACGTACTAAGTAATATTGTCAACAGCGGTTTGAATTTGAATCCGGGCCATGTCAAAAACGTTTTTATTAGTGGTAGTACATGCTATTGATAATTCTGTACAGGCCAGTACCACAGCATGATTTACACTGTATTTTTTGATGATAGCGGCATAGTCTTTCATCAGCTGCTTACTCTCTGTTTCCCAATAAATATTTTTACGGGTTTCCTCCATTACGAGGCGGTCTTGTGTAGCAGGAAGCACAACTGAAATATTTGCATCATGAAATGCAGTTTTTAAATACTCTGATTCCATCGTATACAATGAACCCATTAAAACGACTTCGTTAAAACCTATTTCTTTGAGTTTGGATATGGTGAGATGCACAGGATGAATAATTTTCGGTAACATACTAAGCTTATCAATGGTTTCATGCAGGGTTATATTGGGAACTAAAACAGCATCTGCATTCAAGTGTAACAATTCTGCCAAATAACTCTCCAACAATACTTTAATCTTGTCGGAAGGTTCAGGCAACAAGATATTGAGGTCATGAAAATTAGTATTCCATAATATAAAAGGACAGGTGCTGTATCCCGCTTTCTTTTTGTGATAGAGGCGATTGAGTTCTTTAATATAAAAAAGGGTCGAACGGCTACCCAATCCCAGTATGCCCAGAGCTTGTATTTTCATTATAAATGTTCAAGTACGTAATTAGCAAAATACTTTTTACGATCCATAATTCTGTCCTTTATGACAAACGCTGTCTTTTTTAAAATTTTATCTAAAATTTTATCGTTGTATTTTCTCGAAATTTCAGTTAAAATTTTCTCGCCTTTAGCAAAATGAAAAATCTTATTGAGTTTTTTTATAAATACATCCTGTTCTTTTGTACTTACTAAGAAACTAGTGGCAATGCCTTCCTTTTCATCGTATTCCGGTTGGTGTTTAAAATTTTCAATTTCAAAATCAGCATCCAGTTCCCTATTGATCCGTTCGAGCAAATTCAGGTTAAATGCAGCGGTAACTCCTTTGCTGTCATTATAAGCAGGCAAAACAATATCTGAAGATTTTATTAGATCTACACCTAAAAAAAACTTGTCGCCTAAATTTAAATTTTCGCTGAGATTAGCAATAAAGTCGGTAGCGACATCATCCGGCATATTGCCAATATTTGAACCTAAAAACAAGATTACTTTTGTATGTAAATTTTCTTTTAAAGATTCTAAAACTTCAAAATAATCTCCTTGTTTGGTTTTTACTTTAATATGAGGCATTTTCTGATTGAGATCTTTTTCCAGTTTGTCTAAAGCATTTTGCGAAATATCTACCGGAATGTAATCAAAATTGTAATTTTGTCGTGAGAGTTCCTGCAGCAGTTCTTTTGTTTTCATACCGTCACCAGCCCCGAGCTCTATCAGTTCAAAATAAGTATCTTTGTTTAATTGTAATGCATTAATTATGGAAGCGCTTTTCTCTTTGAAAATCTCATGCTCTGAACGCGTAACGTAATATTCAGGCAAATGCATAATTTCGACAAAAAGAGCGTCCCCTTTTTTATCATAAAAAAACTTTGAAGGCAAGGTCTTGAAAGACTTGTCTAATCCTTCATTAACTTCTTTTTTGAATTGTGCTAAGGTGTTTTTTGGGGATTCCATTTTATTTAAAACAACTGTCTCTTTCATAATTAAAGCTATTTATTATTTATTTTGCAAGTGATCCTAAAAATACGATAGGAACCTACGCCTGACGTTACACTATTTTCAAAAAAAATTGTGTTTAAATTATGTTATCTACTAAAGAAACAAAAATTACTTCCTTATTCATGAGTTAAATTTTCCAGCATCGTTGGGATAAGTTCGCTTACAGTGGGATGAATGTGTACGGAGTCCCTTAAAACAGTATAAGGCTTTTTAGCATACATCAAATTGGTAATACCATTTATGATTTCGTCTCCGCCCACTCCTAAGACACAAGCACCAAGAAACAGATTCGTTTTTGCATCGATTACTGCTTCCATAAAGCCCAGGGTTTCTGCTTTTTCTTTAGCACGGTTTACTTTGGTCATAGGCCGATAACCTACTACTATTTCATATCCTTTTTCGAGGGCTTCCTTCTTTGTCATTCCAATTCTGCCCAGCGGCGGATCTATAAATAATCCGTAAGTGGATATTCTATCGCTAATTTTCCGGTCCTTTTTCTTAAAAAGAAAACTTTCTACAATTTGAAAATCATTGTAGGCTGTATGTGTAAAGGCGCCCTCGCCATTGCAATCCCCAATGGCAAAAATACCTTCGACATTTGTTTGACAGTAATTGTTGACTTTTATATACTTTTTTTCATCCAATTTGATAGTGGTATGCTCCAACTGAAGCGTATCTGTATTAGGAACACGACCAATTGCAAGTAAAAGATGCGAGCCTTTTATTTCCTTAGCAGCTGTTTTCAGGGTAATGCCTCCTTTATTATTTTCTGTCACACTAATGTCTTTGGCATTCAAAACAAGATCAACACCCTCTGCCTTCATGATTTCAGCTACTACATCAGTCACTGTTTTATCTTCTCTGTGGATCAATCGTTTGTTCTTTTCTACAATAGTGACTTCACTGCCAAATCTTCTGAACATCTGAGCAAATTCTAAACCAATATAACTTCCGCCTATGATGATCAAATGTTTTGGAATATCAGTAATTTCCAGAATATTTTCATTGGTATAAAAAGGAATTTCCTGATATTCTTTTGGGATTACTGCCCTGGCTCCCACATTGATAAATATTTTTTTTGCAGTAAGGATTGTGTTTCCGGCTTTAATCTCATAATTACTCAAAAAATGAGCTTCACCATGAAATAATGAAATTTTTTCATTTCTTTTAATCGCTCTTTCGATATTGGTGCGGGATTCATTAACCAACAGATCCTTACGTGCCTTAATTTTTTTAAGATTGGCTTTTGTTCCTTTAGGAATTTCAACACCTAAATCATCTCCATGAAAAGCATCCCAGACCCTTCGCGCACTGGCAACATAAGCTTTGGTTGGGATACAGCCATTATTGACACATGTACCACCTAAAAAGCTCTTTTCAATAATGGCAACTGTTCCTTCTTTTGACAGGCTAAATGCCAAAGGAATACCTGCCTGTCCGCTTCCAATAATAATATAATCAAACTTTTTCATAGTATTTTTTTAAGAGATTGAGCTGATTTTAAAAAATCACTTTGCCAGTCGTAATCCTGAAAACTGCCAACGCATTGAAGCATGAAAAAAATTACGATAGGTGTTACGGCTATGTTGCTCCGGAGTTGCTGTCGAAGCGCCTCTTAAAACCATTTGGTTCACCATAAATTTTCCATTGTATTCTCCCAATGCTCCAGGAGCTTTACTAAAATTAGGATAAGGGAGATAAGCACTGTTTGTCCATTCCCAAACTTTCCCCCAGGAGAACTGACTGCTTGATATTTCCCATTCAAATTCTGTTGGTAATCGCATTCCTTTCCATTGTGCATAGGCAAAAGCTTCGTAATAGCTGAGGTGCATTACCGGTAAATCTGCTTCAATTTTCTTGAGTCCATTGAGATGATACACATACCATTCATTTTCTATTTTATGCCAATATAGTGGTGCCTGGATTTCATTTTCGCTGACCCAGCCCCAGCCTTCGTCATGCCAGTAATTAAAATTGCTGTAGCCGTCGTCTTGTATAAACTGTAAGTATTCCGCATTGGTTACTAATTTAGTTGAAATTTCAAAATCTGCCACATACACCTTATGTCTTCCTAATTCATTATCAAAACAGAAAGAAGGTCCCGCATGTCCAATTTCATATATCCCTGCTGCAATTTTCACAAAACTATTCTCCTGTTTTTCAGCAAGAGGTGAAAAATAATTACCATACTCAGGAAAAATTGGCTGTGTTCCTAACAGGTATTTTATATCATACACTAAAAGTTCCTGATGCTGTTCTTCATGATTGATTCCGATCTCAATAATATCAAGTATTTCCTGATTTAAGTCGTTCTTCATAAATAGTTCAACGGCGGCTGTAACGTAGCTCCTGTACGCATACACATCTTCAACAGACGGCCGTGTCATAAAACCTCTCGCTGGACGCTGCACTCTTTTTCCAACTGTATTGTAATAACTATTAAATAAATAAGAGAAATCAGGATGGTAAACTGTATAATCTGGGTTGTATTTTGTAAGTAAAAACTCTTCCCAAAACCAGGTAACATGGGCCAGATGCCATTTTGGAGGCGATGCAAAATCGCTGGGTTGTACGGAATAATCTTCTACAAGTAAGGGGGTACAAATTTGTTCTGTTCTTTGTCTGACCTTTAAGAAACGTGCTATCATATTATTAAATTACTGCTGTTTGCGAGTTTGTACTATACTCTAAGTTAGTAATTTAAAAAACAGAATACTTAATTTTAAGTAAAAAATAGTATTAATTTAATAATGCAAGACATTAATTTACCTTTTGTTTTGGATTTAAGCTGTATCATGAAAGGTTGCAGCGTAATTTTTTCAGCTGAGCATAATGTTTAGCCATTTCTTATTTCTGCTAAACAATCAAAGACCAGTAAAGAGGCATATTTATGTACTGGAAAATAAATTCCGGAAATTCTGAATTCGAAATTCATTCAAAACAATTTAGATTAAGAACTAATGTCTTGTTATCATTTCCCAGGCAAAATCGTCTTTACATTCCGGTACAAAACGGGCATAGGTACGGAATCTGTTTTTTAGTCGCGCAGTATTACCTTACTTTCTTTCCACAAAAAAAGCCCCAAAATAGTATCTGACTTTTTGAGGGCTGGTACAGTTAATTTTATTTTTAGTTCAAAAATTATAGATTTTATATTACTCTTAATTTTGTCTGTGAACTAACAGAAAAATCGAAAATTAAATCAATTTTTTAATACTCCAATTATTATATTTTCGATTTCAACTTTATTTTAGCAGTCTGAAGTCCTTTCCCGGTTACTTCTAACTGTATTGTTCCCGGGGTCTCTACTGCTTTTACCAAAACCACCAGTTTACCGCTGAAAAGCTTCATGTGATCCTGATGAAATACTTCTAATGATGTCGCATCACCATTGCATGCAGCTCTGTAAGTTGCTGCACCGGTTACTTTGAACTGCAATTCATTATCGGCTACAGGACACGGAATGCCGTCTTTATCTACAACCGAAACCGTTACAAAAGAAATATCCTCTCCATCTGCTTTGATAGTTTTACGATCTGCATTAAGCACAATCTTGTATGGATCTCCAGATGTTTTAACTTCACTTTTAGCAGCTATTTTTCCATTAGAATCAAAGGCTACAACTTTTACTGTTCCCGGCTCATATTTAACATCATTCCACATCAAACGATAGCGGTTTTGCGGAGTGGAATTATTTTTCTTCTGGATTCCCATACTTTTACCGTTAACAAAAAGCTCAGCACTGTCGTAATTGGTGTAAACAAAAACCGGAGTGACCTCACCTTCCCTTCCTTTCCAGTTCCAGTGTGGCAAAATATGAAGCGTTTCGTCTTCCTTATTCCATCTGCTTCTGTACAGATAAAAACGGTCTTTAGGAAGTCCGGCCAAATCTGAAATTCCGAAATAAGAACTTCTTGACGGCCATTTTTCATCATAAGGCGTAGGTTCCCCTAAATAATCAAAACCAGTCCATACAAATTCCCCGATAACCCATGGCTTGTCATCCTGCAATACAAAATCTTCATCAGGGACATTCGACCAGCTACAGGCTTCAAGATCATAAGAAGAGCTTTGAAAATCATCGTATTGTTTATTCTTTGCCTTTACCACAGGGAACTTATAAATCCCTCTTGAACTGACTGTCGAAGCGGTTTCAGAACCTAATATAAATCCCTGCGGAAATGTTTTATACGCTTCTTCATAAAGATGAACCCTGTAATTTAATCCGGGAATATCCAGCAAAGCTCCAAAACCGGATTCCATAGTTGCTTTTACCTGATCCATACCAACTGTCACAGGTCTTGTAGGATCTTCACGATGAAAAATGTCCTGCAGCCATCTGGCACGTTTTACCCCTTCAGCTCCCCATTGATCAGGAACTTCATTTCCTGAACTCCACATGACAATGCAAGGATGATTTCGCGTGGCTCTTACGAGGTTCACGATGTCTTTTTCTGCATATTCTTCAAAAAAGCGATGATAACCGTTTTTTACTTTTGGCTTTGCCCATTCATCAAAACTTTCTGCAAGGAACATAAATCCCATTTCGTCAGCCAGTTCAAGCTGTTCAAAAGAAGGCATATTGTGAGAACTTCGGATCGCGTTACAACCCATGTCTTTTAGAATCGTAAGCTGCCTTCGAAGCGCCGCTTTATTTATAGCCGCACCAAGAGGTCCTAAATCATGATGAAGACAAACGCCTTTAAATTTGGTTACTTTGCCATTCAGGCTAAATCCTTTTTTAGGTTCGTACTTGATAAACCTGATACCAAATTTTATGTTTTGTTCGTCTTTTAAAGTTCCGTCAGCTGCATATAATTTGGTTACTGCTGTGTACAAATAAGGTGTTTCAGGACTCCACAAATGAGGTTTTCCAACTTCTAGTGTCTGATAAAATTTTCCATCCTTGATTTCGGTACTTTTTTGTGTTGCTATTACCTTATTATCAGCATTCTTTATTTGAGTTACCATTGAAACATTACTACCATGAAACTCCGCTTTAATATCAACAACAGCATTGTTTCCTTTCATGTCCGGCGTTGTAATAAAAGTACCCCACTGTGCAAAACGTTCTTCCTCGTTAACAATAATACTAACATTTCTATAAAGACCTGCTCCGGGATACCATCTTGATGAAAATGGTTCATTGGTCAACTTGACAGCCAGTACATTTTCTGCCCCAACAAGCAGATCATTGGTAATATCAATGTAAAAATAACTGTATCCATACCCCCACTGTCCCACTTTTTTGCCGTTTAAATAAACCTGAGGTTCACTCATGGCGCCTTCAAACAAAAGGATCGCTTTTTTTCCCTTTTTGAACTCCGGAATAGTAAATGTATTACGATACCAGCCTGTTCCTATATGTGGCAATGCTCCGGTCCTTCCTGTTTTTTCAGTCGCTTCTTTTTCGCCGTTTTGCTCAATGATACCAGTCTGGAGATCCCATTTTTTATCAAAAGGTCCATAAATAGCCCAATCGTGAGGCACACTTACTTTCTCCCACTTGGAAGCATCAAAATTTACGTCAGAAGCATCTCCACTTTCGGCTGCAGAAAAACGCCAGTTGTCTTTTAAAACAACAGTAGTGGATTGTGACCTCATTTTTCCGGACGAAAAAATGAGCAGCAATAAGAATAATACTGATCTAAAAATTAATTTCATGTTCGTTTTGTTCTATACCATTAAAAATTAAGCACATAAAACCTGTTGGGTGTAATTTTTAAAATCTTCAGTTCGAGTGTTTTTGTGCAGAGAGGTGCAACAAAAAATGTATTGAGAACCTTTTTAATGATAATTTTCTGTTCTCGATACAATTCCGATGAAAAATCGAAATCACTCGAACTGACGGAAATTATTATCAAAAACTAATTTTATCCAAAAGGTTATATAAAGTACATGCCTCATATTTAATGGTAAATTAATTGTTTATTTAATTTTTGAAAGCATCCAGTGCCGGAGAGGGTTTTCCGTTATCCAGCCAGGCATTTAGCTGATAATGACTCCAGCTTTTTGCTCCCTGAGGCTCCCAGTAAATAACACCTAAACCTTTATTGTCAGGCACACTTTTTACAGCTTTTATAGTAGCCTCAAGCATTTCTTTGGTGTTTTGTATCAGTGTATAATCACCACCGACTTCGACCACCATTACTTCTTTGTTGTAACGGGAAGCCATATCTTTTAGATTGTTTTCTAAATCGGCAATGTTTTCTTTATAATCTGTTTTTAACCAAAATGGGTAGTATGAAAGACCAATTACATCATATTTTACATTCAGCTCTGTTGCCTTGTCAAAAAACCATCTGAATTTTTCGTTTTTGTTTCCTTCGTCCAAATGTACAATAACTTTAATTTTTGAATCGATAGCTTTTGTAGCCTCATATCCTTTATTCAGCAACTGAGCCAGTTGAGGAAAGTTGTCTGTATGACCTTCCGGCCAAAGCATTCCACTTGGGATTTCATTCCCAACCTGAACCCATTCTGGTGTAACTCCGGCTTTTTTCAATAATTTCAGTACATCATAGGTATGTTTGTAAACATCATTCAGCAATTCCGGAAAAGAATGATTTACCCAGGCTGCCGGTTTATTTTGTTTGCCCGGATCTGCCCACGAATCGCTGTAATGAAAATTAATCATGATGCGCATTCCCATCTTTTGCGCACGAACTGCCATTAAAACGGTTTCTTCCGGACTGCAGTGCCCGCTTGCTTTATCATCATTTGGATTTACCCAGACACGCAAGCGAACAGTATTAATTCCTCTGTCTTTTAATAATTGCAGACAGTCTTTTTCAGAGCCGTCTGCATCATAAAATTTATACCCTGTGGCTTCCATTTGTGGCAACCAACCAATATCAGCTCCTTTTGAAAAGGAATCTTTTTTGGATTGTGCGTTTACTTCATTAGAATTACTGCATGAAAAGACAGTGATAATCAATAGAGAATACAGTAACTTTTTCATATTTTTTAATTTAGTTTAAAGACTTGTAAAACCGGTAATGCTTTATTGTCAAAATCATAGAATGCCTGATTCTCGAAAGTTGAACCATTAGTAGCTTCATCTCCTTTGAAAGCAACCCATTCTCCTCCCCAGTAAGCGAATCCGATACCCGAAGTTGATGTTTTTACCAAATCTTTGATAGCCAACATATAATTTTTTTGACCTTCTGGTGTTGCTGGATAACCCGAAACCAATTGATCATCTTGTCCAACGATGTTGTTTGTCCAGTCATTATAACCTAAGGTAAAAGGGTAAGCAGTCTCAGCAATTATTACTTTTTTGGTAAACTTAGAACCTAAAGCATTAATCGTAGATTTTACTAAAGTTAAATCTTTACCATGCCAAATTGGGTAATAAGAAAGTCCGATATAATCATAATCTACTGATTTTACTTTATTGAAAAACCAATCGGTATCAGTAGCACTCACACCTGCATAATGAATCATGATTTTGGTATTTGGAGCTTTGCTACGAATAGTTGCACTAGCTGCTTTTAGTAATTCAATACATTGTGTTTCATTAGTAGTCAATTTTCCTTGTGGCCACAAAAAACCATTATTGATTTCATTTCCAATTTGAATAATATCAGGATTGATGTCAGTAATTATGGTTGATGTATAATTAGCCACTGCTGTTTTTAAATCAGCATAAGATAAATTTTTCCACTCTGCAGGAATGGTTTGTACCGCAGGATCTGCCCAATCATCTGAATAATGAACCGTTAACCACACTTTTAAACCTGCTTTTTTAACACGAGAAGCGAATGTTTTTACTTCATTAAAACCTGAATGTCCATCAGCTGGATTTTTCCATAAGCGGATTCTGATAGTATTGCAACCCGCATTTTTCAATGTAGTAAGCATGTCTTCGGCTTTACCATTATTAGTAAAAACAACTTTGGCACTTTCTATTTCTGGTAGAAAAGAAATGTCAGCCGCTCTAATAAAATCATCAACAACAACTGGTGGATCAACAGGTGTTTCTTCTGGCGAATCACTACTTGAACAAGCAAAATTGATACTTAATAAAGCAGAAAGCGATAATATGGTTAGGATTCTTTTCATATCTGGATACTATTTGTTTTTTAATTAAAAATAAAAATGAGCATGTTTGGATTGGTGTTTGATGCCAATTTGTATTCATGCTCATTTTGGGGGATTTAGTTTATTCTAATGTAATTGTTTTAGTAATTGCATTAATAGTTAATTTATAAGAGCCAGGTGCACCAATAAATTTAAAGTTAGCATCGCCAGTTCCGTCATTTTCAAATTTAGGATCGATAGTGAAACCTGCATCTTCATAATAAGCAAAGTTGTTGTTGGTATCCCAAGTATTAAATTCGTGGAAGAATCTGAAAACACCAGCTGATAAAATAATATTCGCTGACCAAATGTTTGGTGTAGCTTCTACGAACTCAGCAGTACTAATGCTAAATGACCAACCTCCAGGTACTGCATCTCCAACAGCCCAAAGATTAGTAGATAATTCCATTTCGATTGTTTTGTTAGTATTATCAATAGTCAGTGTGTAAATTCCTGGAGTTCCAACAAATTTAAAGTTACTATCTCCGTCTTCTGCACTAGCTAAGTTAGCATCGATAGTGTATCCTTCTTCAGTGTAATAAGAAAAACCTAAAGCAGAAGACCAGTTACCTGATTCTTGGAAAAATCTGAAGTTTCCAGCACCAAATCTTGCTTTGAATTGTAAAACATTGTTGTTACAAACTAATTCTCCTTCTGGTTTAAAATTCCAAGCGATATCTGTCAAAGCATCTCCAACAGCCCAAAGAGAAGGACAAGCAGTTCCTGTTGCTACTGTTTCTACCCATTCGATTGAAATTACTTGACTTTCAGATAACGTTGCATTCGCTCCATTAGTTCCTGCCGAAGCTTTTAATCTAAAATATACTTGCCCTTTATTATTAGCAGAACCATCAGGATTTGTGGTTGTCGGGTCTGCATCAAGACCTAACTCTTTGGCAAAATCTAATAAAGTAGCTACGATTACAGGCATGTTATTTTCACTGGTTGTTCCTACTACTTTGAAAGCAGCAAAATCTGAAGTAGTAGCTCCTTGTAATTCATACGTAATGTTGGTTGGTACTCCAAAATCGGCAGATTCCCAAATAAAACGATCAGCGATGTTGGCTTTTGTGGCTTCAGAAATTAAGTAGTTTGCCGCAAATGTGTTGGCAAAAGCAATGCCATCAACATCAGGTTTGGCCACAAAAATTGGATCATTATCGTCTGAGCATGCATTTAAACTGAATAAGGTTATAAATGCTATAAATAGTATGGTTAGTTTTTTCATTGTATCTATATTTTTATTTTTTATATCTATTTTTAGTAACCAGTGTTTTGTACAAGATTTGGATTAGCAGCGATACTCGCTTTAGGAATTGGGAATAGTTTGTATTTATCGTCAATTCCGATTCCACTTACTACGTTTCCTTTCCAAGACCAGTTGTAACTTCCTCCGGTAAATCTTCCAAAACGAATTAAATCTTGTCTTCTGTGAGCTTCTCCGTATAATTCGACCATTCTTTCTTTTAACAATAAATCTAAAGTAAGATCAGCAGTCAAGATAGTTTTGGTATTATTAGCTCTTCCTCGCAATTGGTTTACATAATCTCTAGCTGTTGCCATTGAACCTCCAGTTCCGCCTCTAAGAACGGCTTCGGCATACATTAAATAAACATCTGCCAGACGGAACATTGGGAAATCGGTATCCACCATTTCTGTAGCCGAACCATTTACGCCTGTTGAAGTTTTATTAGACCATTTTGCAGTAATATAACCGGTTCCGTAATTGCTCATGTTAGTCATCTCAATAGTTCTGTCTTTGCTGATAATCGTATTTCTATCGTCATTATCATAGTCGCCATTGAGCATAGTTTCTGAGAATTGTTTGGTAACTCTCAATCCACCAGCCCATCCAACTACGCCAAAATCTGCTGCATTTTGTTCTAAAGATCCTACTTGAGCATTTACCAAAACCGTAGTTGGACCATAGTTTTGAGTCACTACACCATCAGAAACGATAGGGAAAATGATTTCATTTTTAGCCGAATTACTGTGGTTGTCAGCATTGAAATTGTTTGCATAAACTGGTGATAATATATATCCGGCAGCAATAATGTTCTTGCAATTTTCTAAACATTGGTCGTATTTTTTCTCACCAATAAAAACTTCTGCATTCAAATAAATTTTCGCCAATAACATCCAAGCAGCACCTTTGTCAGCTCTTGCATATTCGTTCTGACGGGCATCTTTTAATTCAGGAAGAATTGCATTGATTTCAGATTCGATAAATGAGAATAATTGCTTACGATCGTATTGTGGAGATTGGTAAGCACCTACTGGATCATTTTCGGTAACATATCCTGCTTTACCAAACAAATCCATCAAATGATAGTATGCTAATGCTCTTAAAAAACGAACCTCGGCTCTGTAAGTTTTAATTTCATTACGTAATTCTCCGCTTACACCACGACCATCTAAAGTAGCATCGCTTGTTTGTCTAAGATATTCGTTTACAAAAGCAATCTGAGTCATACATCTTCCAAAGAAACCTCTTAGAATAACGTTATCAGATGTCCAGGTATCATTGTTTAATCCTTTTAATCCTGGGTCATTTTCCCAAGACCATTTGTATTCATCAGTGGTAAGTTCCTGCATATTCCACAAACCTCTACCGTATTGGCTGGTTCCTGGATCAAGTCCTGTAATATTAGAAGTTGCCGGCCCGCCTGCACCTGTTATAGATAAGTTACCATAAACACCAGCTAAACCTTGTTTGTAAGATTCCGGAGTAGAATAAAAGTCATCTACCAACAATACATTAGGGTCATTAACCTCGACATTAAGGTCATTTGTACAGCCAGTAAGGACTAATACAACTCCTAAGATGTAAATTGCTTTATGTTTTATTATATTCTTCATACTGTTTCTTTATTAAAATTTCATATTAGCTCCAAGTAGAAAAGTTCTAGGGCGTGGAGTTATTGAATTGTCAATTCCGTTTTCGAATACCTCTGGATCTAAACCTGAATAATTGGTAATGGTAAACACATTTTGTACCCCAGCTGTCAAACGTATAGAAGAACGATCGCTAAATGTATTTTTGAAAGTATATCCAAGAGTTATATTGTCCATTTTTAAGAAAGAAGCATTTTCAATATAGTAATCAGATAATAATACGGTTTCGTTAGAATTGAAATTACTGTCTAAAACCGAAGTAGGTAAGTTAGAAACTACCGCACCGTTTTGCAATAAATTATATTGTGCTCTTGTTGAATTGGCAGCATTGTAAACATAGTTTCCTAGGTTTGCTCTCATATTAAATGATAAATCCAAGTTTTTGTAATTCATATTAGAGGCAAATCCCATGCTTACTTTTGGTAAACCATTATTGTGAATGTATAAATCAGATTCATTAATAATGTTATCTCCGTTTAAGTCAGCATAAGCGCCTTCAATTGGGGCACCACTTTCGTCGTAAATTTGTTTGTAAACGTAGAACGAATAAGGCGTATAACCCACTCGATGAATTTGAACTGTTGAGCCGTCACCAGCGCCAGAACCCGTTGCACCTACTAATTGATCTTGATTTAAGGCTAAACTTTTAATTTGAGTATTAATAAAAGTAGCATTGAAATTGGCATTCCAATTAAAACCATCAGGGTTTTTAATAATATCTGCCGCTATAGAGAATTCAAGTCCTTTTGAAGTGAAATTACCGATGTTTTGGAACCCAGAATTACTAAAGTTAGACCCGTCAGAAATGGCAGCATTAGCCAATAAATCTTTAGATTCTTTGTAAAATCCTTCGATAGTTGTGGTAATTCTGTCGTCTAAGAATCCAAAATCTAAAGCAGCGTTATAAGTAGTAGTTTCTTCCCATTTTAAATCTTCATTTCTAAATTGTGGAATAGCGGTATTGGTTACGGCATTTCCAAAAATATATTGTGAAGTGGGTAAACCTGTCGTATATCTTGACATGTACAAATCTAAATTGGTTTGCCCGATATCTTGCTGACCGGTAACACCCCAACTTAAACGCAATTTTAAGTTAGATAGGGTTTGAGAATCTGCAAACAAATCTTCTTTAATTTTCCATGCAAAAGCTGCTGCTGGGAAATTACCCCAACGGTTGTCTTCACTAAAACGAGAAGTACCATCTCTACGATAAGAAAATGTAAAAAGATATTTGTCATAAAAAGAAAGATTTGTTCTTCCAAAGAATCCAATCAAAACCAAATTTGGATCAATATTAGTAACAGGCGCACTATCTACACCGTCATCTAATAATTCATTACTATTGTATCTTTCATTAGTAAATTTTTGGTATGAATAACCTGCAGTAACATCTAAGTTTAAGGCTCCAAAGGTTTTCTTGTAAGCTAAATAACCGTCTAATAAGCTATTGCTTTGCTCGTTAGAATATTCTGTAGAAGAACCAACAATGCGTCCATCAGCTTGAGAAAGCGGATTTTGATTTGATACTCTTGTATAACCATCTGCAGAACTTTTGTCTAAACCTAAGTTTAAAACAGCAGATAATTCAGGTAAAAAGTGAAACTTATAATCTAATTTCACATTTCCATATATTCTTTTTACTTCGCTTCGGTTGTTTCTTTGTAAAAGCTCAGCAACAGGGTTTAGCGGAGCCATTGGTGTTAAATCACTTTTGTTGATAACACCATCATTATTGTCTTTGTAATATTGAAAATAGCCACCAAAAGGAGAGTTTTCATCGTATACCGGTTGAGTAGGATCAAAAGTTATAGCGTTCCCTTGTTGCCCAGAAGCAAATCTGTTTTTTTCTAAAGAGACATTAGCATTTACACTAACTTTTAAATGATCTTTAAATAAACTTGGATTCAAAGACACCGATCCTGTGGTACGTTGATATCCTGCGGTCAACATTAAACCTTCTTGGATGGTATTACCAAAAGAAGCTCTAGATGGAATTTTATCAAACAACATTCCATTTACAGAAGCGTTTACAGTAGATGAAATACTTGTTCTGTAAATTTCATCTTGCCAATCAGTATTTGCAGTACCTAATAAAGGTAATAGACTAGGATTTTTTACACTTATTAAGTCTCTCAATTCATTGGCACTAAAAACATCCATCGTTTTCGCCAAGGTATTAACACCCATATTCATGTCAACAGTAGCCGAAAGTGTTTTAACTCCTTTTTTCAAAGTAATGATAATAACCCCGTTCGAAGCTCTAGAACCATAAATAGCTGTAGCTGATGCATCTTTTAGAACAGAAAAAGACTCAATGTCACTTGGGTTTATAGAACTCAATATAGAGCGAGATCCACCTATTGCATTATTATCTACAGGTAAACCATTGATTACTATAAGAGGATCATTTGACGCTCCTAATGATGCTCCTCCACGAATTCTGATAGTCGATCCAGATCCAGGATCTCCACCAGTAACGATAGATAAACCTGCTACACGACCTGTAAGGAGATTTTCGGGAGTAACAATGTTTCCTTTATTAAAATCTTTTGCTGTTACCGAAGTTACTGCACCTGTAGCATCCTTAATTTTTACAGATCCATATCCTACCTGAACGACAACTTCTTTCAGCAAATTAGTATCTTCCTGAAGATTAACAGTCAGGTTTTTTTGTGTTCCGATAGTTATGGTTTGTGTTGTATAACCTGTGTAAGAGAATGTAATTTGCTGTTCTGGTTTTACACCTGAAAATTCAAATTTTCCATCAAAATCTGTCGAGGCATTTAAGTTTCCTCCTGATACTTTTATGTTTACTCCCGGTATCGGCTGCCCTGTCGTTTTTTCCAGAACAACTCCTTTTACTGTGTTCTGAGCAAAAACACAAAAGGGAAGCAAGAGTAATAAAAGCAAAAATTTCTTTTTAATTCTGTTCATACTTTTTTAATGAGTTAGTTTAAGTTAGTTTTTTCATTGTAGGGTTACAAAATAAATAGCAGGGATTTTAAAAAGAGTTATCCCTGTAAATTTCAATACTGTTCATGTTTAGATGTTTTTGGTTAGATAATTTGGTTTGAGTTTTCGTTGACTCTTTAACGAAAAAGTACAGTATGTTATTTAAACGTTAAATTCATCAACTCCTGCAAATTAAGCGCAGAACAGGATATTAAGACAGGGAAAAATTCATTTATAAAAGGGGACAATTTCGTAAAAGCGGGCGCACAATGCTTAATAAAAACATATTCTTTATTTTTTTACCGCAAAATAAATGATAATATCAATTTTAACCATTAAAATAATCGATTTAATAACTACCCTGTGAGTACTATTTTTCGTAAGAAAAAATCACCTGAAGTTATTTCTTTGACAAGAACACATCAAAAACAAATATCATTTTTTTTAAAAGATTACATAATTGTGCTATTTTCGCAAGGCATACAGCTAATATATTCATATAAGATATGATCTGTATTCCTGACCACATTCCTTTTATTTTTCGTATATCAAAGAACAGCACGCTTTTTAAAAAATTTTCTATGAATAAGTTAAAGTTCTTTCTTGTAATTAGTCTTCTCTGCCTTCACGCATCAGGACAAAATTACCCGATAAGACATCTTGATATTGCATCAGGACTTTCTAACAATTCTGTTGCTACTATATATCAGGATCAGAACGGGTATATGTGGTTTGGAACTTTTGACGGGCTAAACCGATACGACGGAAATGATTTTAAAATCTACCGCCATGTTCATACTGACCCTTATTCTATTCAGGGTAATGCCATTAGCTGCATAGAAGGCGATTTTGAAAATAATTTATGGATAGGAACAACGGCAGGACCAGTGATTTTTAATGCTGAAAGATCTTCTTTTATTCCTTTGCAATATTATGATAATAACAAAAAAGCCAAACCATTAAGTGTTACCGCTTACGAAATAATCGCTGTACATTCTTTACATATAATTCTGGTTGCTACAAAAGACGCCATCATACTTTTTAAGGAGGGTGAGAAAATTGGAACAGCAATACCTTTTGACAGAAAATTAAATTATATCGCAAGATCAATCTCTTATAATGCTAAAAAACAAATTTTCTACGTTTTTATAACCGGCACAGGTCTTTGCCAGTACGATATCAAATCAAAAAAACTAACACTTCTCAACAATAAAATTACAGGTGCAAATTGCATTAAACTAACTAATGAAGGACTCTGGATCGGATCAGACGAAGGGGCTTACTTATACAATGACAGGCTGAATACCTATTCTAAAAATTACTTTCAGGAAAAAACAGTTGTTCGTGATTTTTTTCAGCAGGAAAATAGACTCTGGATTGCGACTGACGGAGCTGGTCTTTATACCATTACAAAAAATGAGACTACCCCTGTTTTATATCGCGCCAGCGGTCCTGTTTCGCTCCTTAAAAGTAAATCGCTTTATGATATATTTCAAAGCAAAAACGGAGAAATGTGGTTTGGGACCCTTCGCGGCGGCGTAAGCATGATGGGCAAAAAACCGCTTGATTTTAATCATTTTAAAATCAAGGATCCGCTGACGAATAAGGAAGATGAAGATCCTGCCGCAAACTTCATTCAGTCTTTCTGTGAAGATGAAAACAAAAATATCTGGATAGGAACTGATGGTGCCGGAATGCGATACTGGAACAGAAAACAAAATACCTACGAGGTTTATTCGACAACCTCTTCTCCTGCCAGAAAAATTCAGAGCGATTTTGTGACCAGCATTGTCAGGGATTCTGATAATGCCATCTGGGTTTCGATGTGGAAAGGCGGAGTCTGCCGCATTGCTCCACAATCAAAAGCAATCCAGAATTTCCCGATTTACAATCAATTCACTAAAAAGGCTGAACAGGAATCCTGGCTATTGTTTTTAGATTCGAAAAAAACATTGTGGCTTGCCGTTACCAATAATGGAGCATTGTATCAATTGGACAGAAAACAAAACAAATTCGTCTGCTATAGTAATACTTTGCGCGATGTTACCTGTTTATACGAAACCAAAGACGGAAAAATCTGGGGCGGAACCTTTAATTCTTTTTTTGAAATAGATCCAAAAATAAAAAAAATTAAAACCTATCATTCCGATTACACAATCAGATGCATCACTGAAGGCCAAAACAAAAATCTTTGGATTGGCACAGTTGAAGGCGGCCTGCTTTTATACAATCGAAAAAATGACACTTTCAAAAAATATACGACACAAAATGGTCTTTCAAGCAATACCGTACTTCGCCTTTTAGAAGACAAAAAGGGAAATTTATGGATGAGTACCTACCATGGGATTTCAAGACTGAATCCTAAGAACTATACTTTCAGGAATTTCGGAGTCTCTGACGGGCTTCAGGGTAGTCAGTTTAGCTGGAATTCCGGTACTAAACTCTCAACAGGAGAATTTATTTTTGGAGGTATAAACGGATTCAATGTTTTTGATCCTGAAAAGATAAAAGACAAAAAAAATACCGGCAAATTTTTATTAAATGATTTGCTGGTAAACAATCAGCCTTTAAAACTGGATAGTCCGTATATCACAGAAAAGAAACTCGAAATGATAAGCCAAGCCGAACTTCCTTATGACAAATCGGCATTGAGTTTTGATTTTGTTTATCTGGATTATGTCAATTCCGAAAAAATCAATACAGCTTATTTCCTCGAAGGATGGGACAAAGACTGGAATTATACTTCAAAAAACAACAGGGCAAATTATTCCAGGCTGACAGAAGGAACTTATACATTTAAAGTAAAAACCACCGATGTTTTTGGAAACTGGACCAATGAAGTCACGCTTGCAACAGTAAAAATCCTTCCGCCCTGGTACAGAACATGGTGGGCTTATACCTTTTATCTAATCGCTATTGCGGGTGCAATTTATGCTTATGTAGATTATCATAAAAACAAGGAAAGACTTCGCTACGAAATCAAACTTACCCGAATGGAGCATAAAAAAGACAAGGAACATGCCGAAAAACAGTTTTCTATGTTTACGTATATGGCGCATGAATTGCGTACTCCGCTGTCTTTGATTATCAATCCGCTAAAAAGTACTATTAACAGAAAAAACGCTCCTGAAGACGATCTTGACCTGAATCTCGCCTACAAAAATGCCAAAAGGTTATTGAGCCTTACCGATCAGTTACTATTGTTCAGAAAAGCAGAAACAGATCTTGATGAGCTCAAAATTTCTAAGATTAATGTAAACAGTCTTTGCCGTGAAATTTTTGGCAGCTTCAGGCAAATGGCAGCGGTTAAAAATTTAAATTATCAGTTTATTGATGAAAACACACCTGCTGAAATATATGGCGATTACGAAAAAATAGAGATTACGCTTTTTAACTTAATCTCAAATGCTTTCAAATTCACACCCAATAAGGGAACTATAAGTATGGAGTTAATCGAAAGAGACACTGATGTTTCTATTATTATATCAGATACCGGCAGCGGAATTCATGAGAATGATATTGATACTATTTTTGAGAAATTCAAACAAATTCAGTCTAAAAGCAGCAATGGATTTGGAATCGGCCTTTATGTTGCTAAATATTTTGTGAATAAACATCATGGCGAAATAACCTGTACGAGTAAAGTCGGAAAAGGGACTTCGTTCACGATTATACTTCCAAAAGGAAAAAGCCATTTTGAAGCAATGAGTATCAATGAGATGCATCCGCAGATGTCGCCTCTTGTAGGAGAACTTCTGGAAGGAATGCCGGCAGAAAACACTCCTAAAAACATTGATAAGCCTTCAAATCCTCAAACCATACAGGAGGAATTAATCACTACCAAAAAAGTACTGCTGATTGTAGAAGACAATCCCGAAATGAATCATTATCTGGTACAACTTTTTTCTAAAAACTATATTGTGTATTCGGCAGCCAACGGAATCGAAGGCCTGAAACTTGTGGAAAAACACATGCCTGATATTGTACTGAGCGATATTGCTATGGAAGGCATGAACGGTTTGGATTTGTGCAAATCAATCAAGCAAAATGATGATTCAAGCCATATTCCGGTGATACTCCTTACGGCTACCACCAGCAATGATATCCATTTGCAGAGTATTACCGAAGGCGCAGACGACTATGTCACCAAACCTTTTGACAGTACTATACTTTTAGCCCGTGTAGATGCTGTACTTCGAAACAGAGGACAATTGCGCAAGTATTTCCTCGACAGCATAACGCTTCGTGAAAATGTAAATAAGGTTCCCCCTGAATACAAAGAATTTCTGGAAAAATGCATCGAAATCGTCGAAGCGAATCTCGAGAACGGCGAATTCAACCTAAAGAGTTTCTCTGCTGCAATGGGCATGAGCCATTCGAGTCTTTACAAAAAGATCAAAGCCATTTCAGGACAAACCGTAACCGGTTTTATCAGGTCTATCAGAATCCGCAGGGCCGCAGTAATTATGCTTACTGAAAACATTAATATCGCTCAGGTCGGACCTCAGGTTGGTATTGAAGATCAGCGTTATTTCCGCCAGCAATTTGTAAAATTATTTGGAATGAAACCTTCTGAGTATATCAAAAAATACCGAAATTCTTTTAATAAAGAATTGAATATTATTCAAAAGGGAGATGATATTAGCTAACACAACTTTTAATAGAAAAAACACCACTCATTAAATAAGTGGTGTTTCGTTTTATATTTAATTAGATCTCAATTCCTGTAAATTGAAGTTTAGTAAACCTCAAAACTGCACGATTTTGTGACAGTAATGAGGCCCGCTAAAAACTATAGATTAGTCGATTCAAATTGTTTAAGATCTCTCGTGTTTTTTTGCACGGCAAGCGCAGAAAACATTCCTAATACGAAAGACATTCCGAAAAACCCTTTTTCACTGAGCAGTAAATCAGCATTCCATAGACCAATTATAAGCAATACTATCGAAGCAATGGTACTAAACCAGCTTATACTGTAATACAAATCCGTTACGGGGATACCTTCCAGCCTGTCCCGTACACTTTTTTGTACTGATATTACAGAAAAAAGTCCAAAAAGAAGAATTGTAAAATAATATCCTTTTTCGTTGTAAGCCATATCCGAATTATTAAGACCAATACAATAGGAAGTGATACCTATAAGCAGCGTCATCCAGGATGCGCCGATAAAAGCAGCACTTGGTTTTAAAGGACCAGGTTCATTGTTAAATCTTTGGCTTTTTTTTGTTTCTGAATTGTTGTTTGATTCATTTGATTTTAGCGGTTCCATAATTTTTTTATGTTTTATAATTATGAGGCAAATGTCTGAATGAAACAGGAGTTGCAAAAGTCAATTTATCAGTAAAACTGATGATATAAAAACATATTTTATTACTTTTATTCCATATAAAATCACTTATGAATGCACTTCAGGAAATAGCAAATATGATGAATGAAACCGAAAAAAAGGCATTCATACAATATCTCTCAAAAAAGAATAAGCGTAAAGACACAGGTAATATCGCTTTTTTTAGTTCTTTAAAAACTGATGATATAAAATATAAAAAATATACTTTAAAAAGTAAACAAAGTACCGATGCGTATCATGCACTCAGAAAAAGATTGTACGACAGCCTGATTAATTTTATGGCCTCCCGAAGTTTTGAAAATGATACCTCACAGGAAAATGCTGTACTTCGTCTGATTGTGGTAAGCCGTTTATTTTTTGAACATAAGCTTACAAAAACAGCCTTTAAATGTCTGGCAAAAGCCGAAGAGATTGCATTAAGCATTGAACATTTCAGCCTTCTCAATCAAATATATCACACTCAGATACAATTTGCACATTTTAATTTGTCTGAACCCATCGAAAAAATAATAGAGAAGTTTAAAGCCAATAAAAAACAACTCGAATATGAGGAACAGCTGAATTTAGGTTATGCAGTTTTACGTCGCGAACTCGCTGCGATATATCATGAAGGCCGAATAACAGATTTTCAGTCACTTATAAAAAACACTATTGAAACACACGGCATATCATTAAAACAGGGATTAACTTTTAAATCGCTGTATCAAATATTATTTATTGCCAACGAATATGCTTCTTTAAAAAACGACTTCTCGCTTATTCAGCCTTTTGTTATTAAAAGTTATCGGTTTATTAGTAAAAAGACCGATTTGGCAGACAAACATTTATACTATCATATTTACATCTTGTATTTTATAGCCAACTTTTATTTTCGGAATGGTCATTTTACGAAGTCTCTAAGTTATCTTGATTTGATGTTTACAGAACTTCAAAAACAATCCGGAAAGTATTATCAGCGTTTCTGTCTTAGATATTTTTTGTTGTTGGCTTTCAATGAAAACTATCTTGGCCAATCTGAAAAGGCAATAGAAATTGCTCAAAAAGCACTTTCATTAATTAAAAAAGCAGATCCAAACGATAGTAACGATCTTCGTCTTATGCTGGTCGTTTTCTATATACAGCAAAATGGAGGGCGAAATGCCGCAAAAGAAATGGCAAAATTTAATCATACCGACAGCTGGTACGAAAAAAAGATGGGAATAGACTGGTCTATCAAAAAGTGTCTTGTAGAAATCCTTCTGCATGCCCAGCTGGAAAACACCGAACTGGCTTTATCCCGGATTAAAAGCTTTAAACGGCGTTATAAAAAATACCTTCTGACAGTAAACGAAGAACGCGTTGTCCAATATATTTTATTTACAGAGCAATATGTACTTAAACCAGAAATTATTCAAACACAAAAATTTCATGAAGCAATTGAAGATTTTATTGTTAGTGCGCAAAATGGACCTAAAGATATTCTAATCATGAGTTTCTTATCCTGGCTGCTTGCAAAAGTAAGACGAAAAACAATTTATGAAACAACCTTAAATCTCCTTCCAACTTATTTTCCCAAAGCGTATTCTATATGAATTATGTAACCAGCATTTCAACAGAAGCCTAAAAAACCAAAAGAATATTCTTTCAAAACAATAATTTTCAAAATAATTTTAAAATTTATTGAAATGCATCATTTTCTGAAAGCAACTTTTTTTATTCTTCTTCCGAAAAAACAACCCATTATCAATCAAACTAATACATCGAAAAAATTCTGACTTCTTTACTAGAGATTATTTTTTAAGGAGGGAGTTCTCAGTATAATTTAACTGCTTTCATTAAAAAAACATTTGGTGTATTTTAAAATTTGTTGCACTTTTGCACCCGAAATAACAAAACAGGTCCGTTCGTCTATCGGTTAGGACGCCAGGTTTTCATCCTGGTAAGGGGGGTTCGATTCCCCCACGGACTACTTACTAAGACAAAAGCTTCAGAGAAATCCGGAGCTTTTTTTGTTTTAAATTGTATACTAAAATCAACTTGCACCGGATATCCCAATTATTATTTTTTATAGTGTAAGTCTTTAAATTATTTAGAATTCACAACACCATAAAATATTTCAAAATTCACTTTAAGGATTCCGAATTTAAGCGAATAAAAAAATGTGCAAGGTCAGAGACGATGCACATTTTAAAAACACTTTTGCTGTGGGGACAGTCAAAAGCATTTTTATTTTGTTTTAAAATTTATCATTCGGAGATGTACTTTCTATCTTTTAGGCCTGCCGTATTAAAAATTTCCTTCAGCTGTTTCTGCAGCAGTCCAATTATGCACGATATTGCTTTCAGAATTAAAAGTAGGTATAACAGCATTTTTGGAAAAATGGTTATCATGTATTAAAACTTATTCTATTTTAAGTTGAAGTAAAGTTACTGTCTGATAACATTCTCACTATCACTATAAATAACGATTTTTTGATTACTGTCTAAAAAAACTAAATCAGCATTTAATTAGACATAAACAGCTAAGTAATTGTTACGTTTTTTTTTAGAAATAATTATACCTGATTTTCAAATCATCAAAGTAGTTTTTTTTCTAATCAGTCTTCACACTTCGTAGCTTTTGCTTGTTGTAAAACGACTTATTTATATAAGCATATATACATTTAAATAGATTGTATCATTTACATCTATTTGTTTCATATTATAACTTGCAACCTGTTTTTGATAAATTTTATAAGTAAAATTGCTACAAGTACATATCTTTAACCAAAATTTCTACTACAATTTAAATTCCACACTAGATCAGATTTTAAACTTCTTTGTCTGTTTTATAATTACACCATACCTCAAGCCGTGTCATAATTATTTTAGCCTTTTTGTTATAAAACCGACAATAACAATCTTAAATGCCTGACGTAACATTAGCTGTTACAGCAATTACCTATTACAGTCTTCAAAACTATAATTACTGGTTTAGAAAAACCTAATTAAAATAATCTTATACATAAAACTCCATTAAAATGATTTTTGAAGTAATTCAAATAATTACAGAACAAGTAAACAACTATCTGGATGAAATTGGGCTGGACAAATCTGTTGTTCCGGAAAACATTTCCCTTTTAGAGTCCCAAAATGACGAAGCAACTAAAGCTTTAAAGGATGGTGTTGCCCTTACCTTAATTAATTTAGATGAAGAAACTACTTTAAAAAACTTCCCAAATCATACTATTGAGAATACTAAAACAATTTATAAAAACAGTATTGTCAATTTAAATTTGTATTTACTTTTTAGTGCCAATCGGGATTATTATATCAATTCGCTTAAGGATATTTCAAAAATCATTGAATTTTTTCAGGGAAAAAAACTTTTTACCCAGGCCAATACTATTTATAACAGAAACAATATTGCCATGAGCAATGTGGCCAACTTTAGATTTACAGTGGAACTCTACACTCCCACTTTTGAAGAATTAAACTATATCTGGGGAACATTAGGAAGTAAACAATTTCCATCAGCATTATACAAAGTGAGCATGATACAAATTGAACGCGAAATCGCACAAGGTGAAGGACTGCTTATCAGCAAACCTGAGAGTCTAACAAAAAGAAAAGAGTAATTATGAGTTTTATTCCCATATATGAATTGCTATTTGAAGTAACACTTTTGCACAATTATTTTCTAAACAGTGGTGAAGATAATTACTCTGGCATGTCTGCAAAAAATAAAGCAAAAATGCTGCAGAAATTCAGAATCGACTCATTTGCAGCTATAACTCCCACTATCGAAACCAACATCCGTTTAAGAAACTTTAAAATGGTGTTCAAACCAACTAAAACAGGATTTCGGGTATATGTGATGGTGAAGGACGATGCAACTGATCCGTTTATAAGTATTCCTGCTGATTTAAAGCTGGATTTCAAAATCTCCATCACTGACTATCAGTTTGAGAATTACACGACTCTGGAATTTTCCCGTAAACAAATCTTTTTATTCAGCAATGTAAAACCTTCCACCGAGCCAGTAAGTTTTAAATACATTCCAAAGATTAATAACAATGTCCTTATTTCCAATGATTATCTGGTATCAGAAGAAACTACAGAACATTTTATATCTGAGCTCCATACGCCTGAAAAACAAGATGTTTTTGGAATGATTTCGCTGACAATGCGAGGGGATAACAATTCGAAAGATATTTTGAATAATTCGGGTAAAATAGTAAATCCGAATTTCAAAATTCATTTTGATAACAGAAAAACCTTTTGGAAATACATCAACAGAAAAGCAGGTACCGAAATTATTACAAATGCTGAAAAACCATTAGCCTGTTCAGGTTATGTGGAAATTGATCCCCTTACCGATTTTACTCCTCCCGAACCGGCCACCCATCAATACCCCAACCCATCAGTTAAGTCAATACTAAAAATCAATAGTGATTACTATTCGGAAATATTTATTTAATAATCAAAACCATCAATTATGGCAACAACTTACAAAACGCCTGGAGTATATATTGAGGAAATCGTTAAGTTTCCCCCTTCAGTTGCACAGGTAGAAACAGCGATCCCTGCTTTTATTGGCTATACCGAAAAAGCGACTAAAAAAGTGGAGAACGATTTAGACAGGGTTCCTACCCGAATTACTTCTTTACTGGATTATGAAACGTATTTTGGATTCGCTTATCCGGAAGACACCATTACTGTAGATGTTACCGACATAGTAACCGATAATGTATTAACAGACAGAAGTATTGTGGTAAACCAGCCAGGTACTCCAAAACCTTTTTTGATGTATTACTCGCTTCAAATCTATTTTGCAAATGGCGGAGGGCCTTGTTATATTGTTTCTGTAAATAGATATGAAGATGAAAATGGCAATGAAAATACCGTTTTATTTCAGGATTTAGTAAATGGAAAAAGCCTAAATAATGGTCTTGAGTTATTAAGAGGCGAAGATGAGCCAACATTAATTCTTTTTCCAGATGCAAAAGCATTAAACGAAGGAGATTTTTATGCCTTATACAGCAATGCTTTAATGCAATGCCACGACATGCAGGACCGATTCACCATTATAGACACTCATGGTTCGACTGATATACAAACAGACTCTGAAGCCCTAAGAAATAAAATTGCACTTGAAAAAGATTATCTCAAATACGGAGCCGCCTATTACCCTTATCTGGATACTATTCTGGATTACCGATACAATGAGAGCGATATTCAAATCAATCATTATACAAACGTTCCCGATGCTATAGTTACCGCATTCGCTGATGTTCAACTGGCATTAACCAATATTACTCCCACAATTTCAAGTCTTATTTCTGTAACCAATTCAGGTGGTGGTGCAGAAAATGACACGATATCAGGAAGTATTGCAGATGTGCTTTTGTTTACAGACAGTCCAAATCCGGATGGATTTAATCTTGGAGCCGGGCCTGCAAATTTTGATATGGCCTTAAAAGATGATTTTGCAGATACATTAGCAAAATTGACAACCGACTTAAATAATTTAATCAATTCAAAACAAAAGATTAAAAATGCCGCTGTTTCTGCAATTGAATCAGTTGAAGAAAATTCTGGAGTCGAAGTTAATCTTCAGGCTGCCTTGAATGATTTCAATGGTTTGTTTGAAGGAGCTAATAAAATCGAAAGCGTGAAAACAGCTTTAGAAGATTTAACTGCAAAAATACGTGCCGCAAAAACTACGACTTCGTTAGGAACCAGTGTAAATAATGTGGTTGACGAAATTGCGAAACTTCTTGCTTTTACAGTTCCTACAGCAACTACAGATTCAATCGTTGAGCTGCCAAATGATAATTTGAATATTAGCCTGAATGTTTTCAATGAAGCAACTCCGGGAAATACCATGTTAAACCTTGTTGAAAGCATTAGAGACGAAATCAATCTTGTTACTCCTACTGACACCAATAACGGCGCAATGAACGGGCGTTTCCTTGGAGATATTGAAGGTTTGGATAACAAATCATACAATGCTATAAAAGCTGAGATTTCAGCACTTCCTCTTACGCTTCCTCCAGGCAGTGCCGTAGCCGGAATTTACGCACGGGTCGATTCCAGCCGGGGGGTTTGGAAGGCGCCGGCCAATGTGGGAATAAATTATGTCATAAAGCCAACAATAAAAATAACAAATGAAGATCAGGACAACCTGAATATTGATACTGTTGCCGGAAAATCAATTAACGCCATTAGAAGTTTTACAGGTAAGGGCACCTTGATTTGGGGGTCAAGAACTCTTGCAGGTAATGACAACGAATGGCGTTATGTACCGGTACGCCGCTTTTTCAACATGGCCGAAGAGTCCATCAAAAAAGCAACTGAGCAGTTTGTATTCGAACCTAACGATGCCAACACCTGGGTAAGAGTCAGAGCGATGATTGAGAACTTTCTTATTCTTCAATGGAGAGCAGGAGCTTTAGCCGGGGCAAAACCGGAACAGGCATTTTATGTAAGGATTGGTCTGGGACAAACCATGTCGGCTTTAGATATTTTGGAAGGCAGAATGATTGTTGAAATCGGAATGGCGGTAGTACGTCCCGCTGAGTTCATCATCCTGCGTTTCTCTCACAAAATGCAGGAATCATAATTAACAATTATCATTAAAAAATATAAACCATGAGTTATCCGTTACCAAAGTTTCACTTCTCAGTTGACTGGGGAGGAACAAATATAGGTTTTACAGAAGTTTCCGGACTAGACGTTGAAACAGAAGTTATTGAATACCGTCAGGGAGCAAGTCCTGAATATAGCAAAATTAAAATGCCCGGTATGCAGAAATTTTCAAACATCACATTAAAAAGAGGGTCTTTCAAGAGTGATAATGAGTATTACAAATGGTGGAATACAGTGAAATTAAACACTATAGAAAGAAGAGATATTACTATAAAACTCCTAAACGAAGAACACGATCCGGTAATCATCTGGAAAGTAAAAAATGCCTGGCCCACAAAAATACAGTCAACCGATTTAAAGGCTGATGGTAATGAGGTCGCAATCGAATCTATGGAACTGGTTCATGAAGGATTATCCATTCAAAATGAATAACTATGGCTAACTACTATCCGCCTGTTGGCTTTCATTTTCTGGTTGAATTCGGTCAACTGGGTACAAAAGAAAAGGACCATCAATTTCAATCCGTATCAGGACTCTCGGTTGATCTTGAAACGGAAGAAATCGTCGAGGGCGGAGAAAACAGATTCAAACACAAGCTGCCTGTTAAGACCAAATATCCCAATCTGGTTTTAAAAAGAGGCATACTTATAGACTCTGACGTAATAGAATGGTGCAGAAAAGCGATAGAAAACTTCGAGTTTAAACCCGTCGATCTAACTGTAAAACTTCTGAACCAGCATCACGATCCTTTAATGCACTGGAAAGTTGTACATGCCTATCCGGTAAAATGGGCTGTTGAAGATTTTAGTGCTTTAGAAAGCAAAATTGTTATTGAAAGCTTTGAACTTGCTTACAATTATTTCACCCTTCACAAAAAATAATTTTACGATGCCAATTGAAATCAAAGAACTTCACATCAAAATTAACGTAAGCGAAAACTCCAATCCTGGCACCAAACCGGTTTCTTCATCATCAAATAATGAAAAAGATGCTGTAACAGAGTGCGTCGAGCAGGTAATGAAGATTATTGAACGAAAAAAAGAACGCTGATATGACTACAGGA
Organism: Flavobacterium fluviatile; assembly: GCF_010645065.1. Taxonomy (GTDB): domain Bacteria; phylum Bacteroidota; class Bacteroidia; order Flavobacteriales; family Flavobacteriaceae; genus Flavobacterium; species Flavobacterium fluviatile. Next base: position 802,951 of record NZ_JAADZW010000001.1, read on the forward strand.
GAATTAAAAAAACTGAAGATCATTGCCTACAGCGATCCTCAATTCAACAATCCAGTTTCGGATATTCAGGAGTTCATTACTTTAATGAATCCGGAAAAATATACTTTCCATTACAAGATAGAGCAGGATACAACCCAGGCAGCCGGAACAAGCAGTCAGGCACCAAGATTTACAGCAATTGCTCCTGAGGAATTAGAACTGGATTTTGTTTTTGACCGTACAGGTGTTATCACAGGCAAAGAAAGCACAGAAAATGGTGTTATCGAAGACATTCAGCATTTTAGAAAAGTAATTTTAGAGTATAATGGCTCAGAACACAAACCAAACTACTTAAAAATTGCATGGGGAAGCCTGTTGTTCAAAGGATCTCTCACAGAAATGACTATTGAATATAAACTTTTCAGGCCAGACGGAACACCCATCAGAGCGATTGCAAAAGGGAAATTTAAAGGAGTTGTTGAGGATGAGTTAAGAGCAAAACAGCAAAACAATCAGTCTCCTGATTTAACGCATACCAGAGTTGTAAAAGCGGGCGATACGCTTCCGCTAATGTCTTTTAAAATCTATGGAGATTCAAAATATTATCCCGAAGTAGCAAAGGCCAATAAGCTCATCAACTTTAGAAAATTAAAAATCGGCCAGAAAATATTTTTCCCTCCTTTACAAAAACAGCAATAGATGAACAATAGCGGTGTCATACAAACCAGCCAGAGTGCCGATTTAATAACGCACAAATTGCTCATTGAAGGAAATGAACTATCTGGATTATATCAGGTAATGAGCATTGTTGTTCATAATGAGATCAATAAAATACCAATGGCGCAAATTATTCTGACCGATGGAGATGCTGCTGCACGTGATTTTAAGTTAAGTAACGAAGATTTGCTGATTCCGGGAAAAAAAATAGAAATAAAAGCCGGTTATCACAGTGACGAGGAAACAATTTACAAAGGAATAGTTGTAAAACATTCCATCAAAATAAAAAACAATTCATCGCTGTTAATTGTGGAATGCAAGGATTTGGCAGTAAAAATGACAATTGGGAGAAAAAGCAAATACTTTTATGATGTAAAAGACAGTGATGTTTTTGAAGATATTATAGGCAAATACGGATTACAAAAAGACGTCGAGAGTACTAATTTTAGTCATAAGGAATTGGTACAATACAATACGTCTGATTGGGATTTTATCGTGTCACGGGCTCAGGCGAACGGAAAAATATGTTTTGTTGAAGGTGGCAAAATTTCGATCAAAAAACCAGACTTATCTTCTCAATCGGTCGAAACAGTTGCTTTTGGCGCCAGTATGCTGGATTTTGATGCCGAAATTGATGCCCGAAATCAGTTTGCCAAAGTTTCGTCCTACAGCTGGAATGCATCCAATCAGGAATTATTAGAAATTGAAGCCAAAGATCCCGCTGTAACCCTAAACGGAAATTTATCCCCTTCGGACTTGTCAGATGTGGTAAAGCTGGAAAATTTAGAATTGCGCCACGGAGGTCATATTACCGATAGCGAACTACAGGATTGGGCAGATGCAAAATTATTATTCCAGCAGTTATCAAAAGTTCGGGGCAGAGTAAAATTTCAGGGCATTCCGGCTGTAAAACCTAACACCATTATTACACTTGAAGGTGTTGGAGACCGTTTTAACGGCAAAGCATATATTACCGGGGTTTTCCATGAAATCGCTAACGGCAACTGGACTGTAAATGCGCAGTTTGGAATGAATCCTGAGTGGTTTTCGGAAACTTATGACATCAATACACCCTCAGCTTCAGGAATAACTCCATCCATAAAAGGACTGCATATTGGTATTGTAACACAGCTTCAGGACGATCCCGACAGCGAAGACAGAATTTTGGTCAAAATCCCAATTATCAATAATGAAGAACAGGGTATTTGGTGCAGGGTGGCTGCTCTCGATGCAGGTGACAACAGAGGTACTTTTTTCAGACCCGAAATTGAAGATGAAGTAATTATTGGGTTCATCAATGAAGATCCTAATGATGCCATTGTATTAGGAATGCTACACAGCAGCGCAAAACCTGCTCCTCTAAAAGGGGCGGACGACAACCATCAAAAAGGGATTTTTACAAGAAGTGAAATGAAAGTGCTATTTGATGATGATAAAAAATCAATTGGCATTGAGACTCCGGCAGGCAAAAAAATAACACTGGACGAAGACAAAGGCTCAATTGTTATTGAAGACGAAAATGCTAATGTGATTACGATTGACAGCGCAGGTATAAAGTTGGAAAGCGCAGGCGATATTTCCCTGAAGGCAACTGGCGATGTAAAAATTGAAGGCACCAATGTAAATGTAAAAGCCATGGCCCAATTTAAAGCTGAAGGTAATGCAGGTGCAGAAATGTCCTCAGCAGCAGTGGCGATAGTAAAAGGCAGTATTGTTCAGATAAATTAACATAGACTCTAAATTCATTCGGGTTGTAAGAGTTAAACATTTAAAATAAAAATTATGGGAGCACCAGCCGCAAGAATCAGCGATATGCATGTATGTCCAATGGTAACAGGAACTGTACCTCATGTTGGCGGACCCATATTACCTTCGGGTACAACCACAGTATTAATTGGCGGTATGCCGGCGGCCTGTGTGGGAGATATGATTGTTTGCACAGGACCTCCAGACAGTATTACAACCGGATCAGGCACAGTACTGATTGGCGGAAAGCCAGCCGCAAGAATGGGCGATTCAACTGCGCATGGCGGAACAATTATAGTAGGATGCCCAACTGTTTTAATAGGTTAATTATGGAAAATAAAAACGCATTTTTAGGTACGGGATGGAGCTTTCCGCCAGAATTTAAAAAAAACAGTAATACAGTCGTAATGACATCTGACGAGCAGGACATTAAAAGCAGTCTGGAGATATTGCTTTCTACCAAAATCGGCGAACGTATTATGCTTCCCGGATATGGCTGCAATATGGACGAATTGCTTTTTGAAACATTAGACAGGACACTCATAACTTATGTTTCTGAACTCATAAAAACAGCCATTTTATATTACGAACCCAGAGTTGATGCTGAAAAAATTGACATACTGCAAGGGGATGATTTAGAAGGGGAATTGCTGGTCATAATCGATTACAAAATAAGAAGCACAAACTCAAGAAGCAATCTTGTTTATCCGTTTTATAAAGGAGAAGGCACTAATATTTAAGTTTATTACCTATGAGTACCGGCAGCCAGACACACAGTGTAATTTTTAAAAGAAATGGAATCAACCAGGATGAACGCTTTAGTGATGCATTAGAGCCGGGCAACTTAAAACTTCATGATTTTACGATTGAAGACTGGCTGCTATTTGCTTATAATTTCGCAAAGGAAGTCAACTTTTTCGATACTAATGACCATACAAAATCTCAGGGAGACTGGCAGGAATTCTTTAGCTATTTCGGGTTTTCCAATGATAATCTTCCAAATGGTATTCCTAAAAGAACAGATCAAAAATACATCGATTTAAAAGAAAACATTTCCGGAATATTATCAAATGCCAATGTAAATAAAGACCTTGCTCCTCACCTAACGCTATTTGTGTGTTTCCTGAAATTATTGGAATTGTCACAAAACAAACTAAATTTAATTACAAAAAAGCATTTAGATTTTTTTTATAAAGATATACTGCAGATCGAAAAACTCCCTCCAAAAGCAGATAAAGTCAATATTATTTTTGAGCTGGCAAAAAAAATTGCAGAAGAAAGAATTCCTGCAGGTACAGAACTTGATGCCGGAAAAGATCCAGATGGCAAAAAATTAATATACAAAACCACAGAAGAATTCATTGCCAACAGAGCCACTGTAGCCTACCTGAAAAATGTGTACAATGACGTGGACCGTGGTGAGATAAAATACAGCGAAATTGCAAATTCCATTGACGGAAAAGGAGAACCGCTGAAAGATGATGCTCCATATTGGTTTCCTTTTGGATATACATCCAATGAAGAGAAATACCCCGAATTAAGCGATGCTAAATTAGGTTTTGCAATAGCCGGAGAAATATTTAATCTTAAGGAAGGCGACAGAAAAATTGATATCACTATTACTTTTTCTGAAGATTTAATTTTTTATAGTGCATTTAATGTCGATGATCTTTTGGAAAACATCAGCATTCTGTATAGTGGACAGAAAGAATGGATTGGAAAATTTAGACCTGGCGAAAACATATCTTTTAAAAATGGTATTCAATCTTCGGCAATTGGCGGCAACGAATTAAGACTGGTTTTTGAGATACCAAAAGATAGTCCGGCAATTGTTGGCTATGACCAGAAAATTTTAGGTGAATTTTTCGCAACAGAACTGCCTGTTATTCGGTTTTTAATTCGTACAGAAGATAAAAAAGGACATAGTCTTTTTAGAAGCTTAGTTACAAAAAATATAACCGGTATTTCAACAAAAGTAGAAGTTAAGGATGTGAGATCTCTACTGTTAGAGAGCGATAACGGCCTGCTTAATGCTGCAAAACCTTTTTATCCTTTTACAACCCAGCCCGAAAAAAACAGTTCCTTTATAATCGACTATCCGGAAATTTTTTCTAAAAAATGGCAAGAGGCAGATATCAGCATTAAGTGGAAAAACACTCCGGTATCATTTGAAACTCATTACGCTGCGTACAAAAAAAACTTTTTGGAAACAATAAGCAAGGATATTTTTACATCTGCAATGTTCATCAGGGGAAACAATAAAATTAAAAAGAATGTAAATCAGCCTGAAGACGGAGTTATATCAGCAAGAAAAACCGATTCAGAGTTAGAAATTGCTGCAGAAAATACCGGGTCAGCTGCCATAAATACAAAAGATCCTATTGTTACAAAGGACTATTTTAAAGGAACATTATCTGTTTTAAACAAAGAAACCTGGGACAAACAAAATGAAGCAGTCAATCTATTTGATGATCCTGATAGTGATAAAGTGTTTGAAACTAATATCAATGTAAGAGGAGATTCTTATGCAATTGATAAAAGCGGTCCTGTCCGGTTGACATTAAACCAATCTTTTCTGCATTCTTTATTTCCAAAAGTATATACCATCGCCATAATGAATGTGGCTGAAAACCCTTCAACCCTTATACCAAATGAGCCTTACACCCCGATTGTAGAGAGCATAAGCCTAAATTATTCTGCTGAAGAAACTATTGATTTTGCAGTCTCAGCCTACGAATCTAACCGAATAAAATTATTTCATGAAGCCCCTTTTGGCCAGCGTGAAGAGCATTCTTATTTGAAGCAACAAGCAATTAATAAAAATATTTTAGATGCTGCCACACCTATTACCAATTGCCTGGTTCCGGATTACTGCGATGGAGGCGAGTTTTACATAGGACTTCAGGATGCCGAAATAGCACAGCAGATTTCACTGCTATTTCAAATATTGGAAGGAAGCGAAAATACGAGCGTTCCTTCTTTTACAGGAAAACAAAAAACAGAATGGTATATATTATGCGATAACTACTGGAAAAATCTTGATCAGGATATTTTGACAGATGATATTGATAACTTTTTAAAATCAGGTATTGTAAAATTTAGTATTCCAAAGCAGGCATCCAATAACAATACACTCTTTCCGGACAAAACCATTTGGATAAAAGCAAAGATGCACAAAGACTATGATGCCGTTTGCAAAGTTATCGATGTAAAAACCCAGGTTGTTACCGCCCAGTTTTTTGATAACAACAACAATTTAGCTCATTTAGACAACTCTTTGCCTGCTAAAACAATATCTAAATTAATTACCAGGGTTCCGCAGATTAAAAGTGTTTATCAGCCTTTTAATTCATTTTCCGGTAAATCTCCTGAGTCAGATCAATCTTATTATCTCCGTGTTAGTGAACGACTGAGACACAAAAACAGAGCCATTACACTTTGGGATTATGAGCATCTTATTTTACAGGAATTTCCAAATATTTTTAGGGTAAAATGCCTTAATCATACTTTTATTTCGGGTACAGATACCTCGTTTTTATCACCGGGAAATGTAACACTGGTCGTCATTCCGGATATTGTGGATAAAAATGTATTCGATATTTATGAGCCAAGAGTGAGCACAGCTACATTAAACAGCATAGAGCATTTTATAAATTCTAAAAATTCAATGCAAGTGCATGTAAAAGCAATTAATCCTGATTATGAAAAAGTTATTATAAAACTAAATGTTAAGTTTTATTCTCAATACGATGAGAATTTTTATAAAAAACAGCTCAATGAAGATCTGATCAGATTTTTGTCGCCCTGGGCATTTGATACTTCTAAGCAAATCATATTCGGAGTTGAGCTGCAGCGCAGTATTGTTATAGAATATATAGAAAATTTACATTATGTAGATTTTATATCTGAACTGGAGATGGCGATATATATTGATAAGAAAACAAATAAGGAACAGCCTAATCAATTAGAAGATACAGAAAAAAATGAGGAAAATATAACTGTTTTAGAGTTTTTGAACACACTGGCTCCATCCAGTCCACAAAACATCCTTGTCTCTGTTAAAAACCACATTATCAGCACCAATATAAAAACCTGCAAAGAAGCAATACCAGAACAACCTGAAAAATGTCGATACTAAACCAACATATCACTATTCCTAAAAAATTGGCCACAGAGGACGATTTGGATTTCTATTACTTAAAAACAAAAGGAATTGAGTATATAGAGTCTTTTGGCAGTAAACTATGGACCGATTTTAATGAGCATGATCCAGGTATAACAATTCTCGAGATGCTTTGCTATGCTATTTCGGATCTTGGGATGAGACTCAATCTTCCTATAGAAAATATATTAGAATCAGATGACAGCAACAAAGGCATTCAAAAACAGTTTTTTAAAGCCTCAGATGTATTGTCTTCCAGCCCGGTAACACAAAATGATTACCGAAAACTATTTATAGATATTAAAGGAGTCAGAAATTGCTGGCTTGCCAGACATAGGAAAACCGTCTATGCAGATTGCAAAAAAAACCAGCTCTCTTACGACATTAAGGATTATGAAAACCTGGCAGCCACCCCAAACTTAAGAAAGTCTTTTGAGCTTAATGGCTTATATGATCTGTATGTCGATTTTGAAAGCTCAAAGCCTGCAGAAATAGAAATTGTTAAAGAAAAAATCAGAAAGCAGTATCATGCCAACAGAAACCTTTGCGAAGATCTTGTTGCTATCAAAAAAGTAGAAGAGTACGCTATTAAAATATGTGCAGATATTGAAGTAAATACGGAAGCCGATGAGGAACTGGTTCATGCGAAGGTCATTTATGCTCTGGAAAGTTATTTATCTACAACAGTCAATTTTTATTCGCTGAAACAAATGATGGACAAAGGATATTCGACCCTCGAAATTTTTGACGGTCCGGTTTTAGAGAATGGTTTTATTGATACTAAAGAATTGCTTACTGCTGATTTGAGAAACCAAGTGCGTCTCTCAGATATTATGAGAATAATAATGTCGGTTCCGGATGTAATCCTGATCAAAGATATTTCATTGGGAAATTGCGGAGGCGATGATCTGGAAAATAAATGGCTTATCTGTCTTTCAGCTTACCAAAAACCAGTTATTTGCAACAAAAGTGTTTTTAATTACAATAAAGGATTATTGCCTCTCAATATCAATCAGGCACAGGTAAAAATTTATTTAGACGCCATCAAAGCAGAGAAAGACAAAGCTACAACCAACGCCAGCCAGAATAAAGAATTAGAAGTGCCAAATGGACAATATCTGAACACTGATATTTACACCACCATACAAAACGATTTTCCTGAAACTTATGGAATAGGAGAAACAGGACTTCCTTCCAGAGCATCTGTGGAACGAAAATCTAAAGCAAAACAATTAAAAGGATATCTCTTATTTTTTGATCAGATATTAGGAAGTTATTTTAAGCAATTGGGACAGGTGAGCGAATTGCTTTCTGTTAGCGGAAATCAGACACGTACGCTTTTTACGCAGGTTGTTAAAGACATTGAAGGGGCTAATGATATTGTGGACGGATATGAAAATTATACTGATGAAGCTATTACTGAATTGCTTTTTGACCAACAGGACAATAATATCGAACGAAGAAATAAAATTTTAGATCACCTTTTGTCGCGTTTTGCCGAAAATTTTTCTGAATACGTATTTGTAAACAAAACCATCTACGGCAACACCACAGATCAGGTAGTATTACGCGACAAAGAAAGTTTTTTAAAAGATTATAAAGCTGTTAGCAAAGAGCGCGGTAATGCTTTTGATTATTACAAACAGCCCGTTACGAATTTATGGGATACCAACAATGTTTCGGGAGCAGAAAAAAGGATTTCGAGACTCATTGGTATTAAAGATTACAGCCGGAGAAATCTTTCCAATTCGTTTGTCGAAATGTACAATTTTATTGATTCTGATAATCAATCTGTATATCGATGGCGCATTTTAGACACTCATAAGGATATCGTACTTTCTTCAACAGCAGAATACTTCGATACTTCCGCAGCAAATAAGGAACTTTATTTTGCGGTACTGCAAATTATTCAGACCCGGGAATACAAAATAAAGGAAGCTTTTAAAAACGGCACCGTAGAAGATTTATCCCTCATAGATAATATTTTGATTCAGCAGTCGGATGCCGGAAAATATTCTTATGACATTATAAACCCGGCAATAAAAGACAAGGCAAACCCAAACCGTATTATTGCCCGCAGATTCGAATACTATAATAATCTTCCGGACTTAGAAAAATCGATTTTGGAATTGATTCGGTTTATGAAAGAAGATTTTACCGAAGAAGGAATGTTTTTGGTTGAACACATGATGCTTCGTCCAGATGTACATCTGACTACAGTAAACCCTGATACTTTTATGCCTGTCTGCGCTGATGAGTGCGATAATTGCGAACCGACAGACCCCTACTCCTATCGTGTGAGTGTAGTGCTGCCGGGATACACATTGCGGTTTGCAAATACCGACTTTAGAAATTATATAGAAAAAATAATTAAAGAAGAATTACCGGCCCACGTACTTGCCAAAATATGCTGGATCGGATATAGGGAAAAGGATGTAAAAGACCCCGCAGAAAACCAGCTTGTTCAGTTCGAAAAAACGTATAAAGACTACTTGTTTGCTAAAACCGATTTGAATCAGGAGCAGCCGGAATCACAGTTAATCAGCTTTATTAAGGCACTAACCGTTCTGGACAATGTGTACCCAACCGGACGACTGTTTGACTGCAGTGATGAAAACGAGCGATTATCAGATAAAATTATTCTAGGAAAAACAAATTTAGGATCACTATAAAAAACTATTCTCATGTCAGCAAAACTTTCAACAATAACAACCCAATACCGCCGATTCACAAAGAATCAGGTACTTACAGAAGGAAACCTTAATGAGGTAGTAGATTTTTTTGACGACCAGGACCGCCTGTCCCGCATTTACCTCAGCGGGGTTGGTATAGTTTGCGGATTTTATCCGGCTTATGATGAGTCTCAAAAAATCATTTCGTTAACACAGGGAACAGGTATAACTACAGATGGTGATCTTTTTAAATTATATCAGGCGGATCCATTTGGAAACAAAAAAATCAATTTTGAATCCAAAACCTATACACACTGTAAAATTTATGATAATACAAAAGCCGCTTACAAACCTTTTTTCTATGATGAATCAAACAAACAATTGCCTCTTTTTGAACTACTGACAGAGGAACAGCAAAAAAAAGAGAAAGATCCCTATTTTGCTTTAAATCAATTTTCTGCAAATACTCAATTTGACATAAAAGATGCTGTACTTCTTTTGTATCTGGAGACGTATGAAAAAGAATCTGATCTTTGTGTAAGTCTTTCCTGCGACAATCAGGGATTGGAAATTGTAGGCAATTATAAAGTTTTGATTGTCAGCAAAACGGTTGCCATACAAATAATGAATCATGACAGCATGACTGGCAAAATCAATTATACGAATTTATATCATCAATTACCGGATGTAAAATCAAACAGAATTGTATTAAAATCAGAAGATTTTATTCATCTTGAAGCAATAAAAAAAGCTTTTTGCAAAGGTATCTTCAAAAACAATGTTGTTAAGAATTTACTGGAAGGCTACAATACGCTTTTGACAGGCTTAAACAAGCCACTAGCTTTAGATGCTATTCAAAAAAAAATAAACGAATTGTTTAATTTTGAAAGCGACCCGGTACTGCCTCCGGATTTTCAATATCTCTATGATCTCCTTAATGATCTTGTAGATACCTACAACGAAACCAAAGGGTTATTGCTGGCTATAGATGACAATTACTGTGATCCTGATATCGATGCTTTTCCAAAACACTTAATGCTGGGCGAACTGATAAAAACAGCACCTTGTTCTGAATTTCGTCATGCTTTTTATAAATCGCCCTTACTTACAGGAGAAAACGGCAGCAATTGCAATGACTGCTTTGCAGATGATAAAGATTTAGAAGAAAAGGAAAAAGAAGCAGCAGATGAAATACAAATATGCTACGGCGAAAACACAGCCAGACAAAAAATGTACAGTCTTATTTTGCGAACTCTATATATATTAGAAAACTACAACCCATTACATGATTTTATAAAAATTACACCCTCTTTGCAAATGGGCAAACTGGGCAAAAAAGCTATTCCTTTTTACAATGATGTAAATGATTCCCTGATCAGGGCATGGGATTTTGATAAAACCATTTTAGGATTGCAAAAAAACAATGTTAGTTACCACGATGATTTACTGAATACTAAAAAACCGCTCGAAATACATCTTGATAGTGATTTTTACAGAATAGAAGGTCATCAGGGGCGCAACTACAAAGAAGCATTAAAAGCCATCCAGCAAATCAGATTAGAAAACGGACTCGGATTTAATATCATGGTCCTGGCGGTAAATGCCAATGAACTGGATAAAACCATTCATAATTTTACCAAATATTACCTCGGCAAAAACCATGGTTACGAACACAAAGCAGGCGTAGTTCCCGGCGGTACCTTTATAATGATATATCTGGAAGAAAAAATACCTTACTATTACTATTATAACTCCCGCAGACCGTCTTTAACCGGTGACTTTGAAAAATTTACGGAAGGGATACCGGTTTTAAATCCGGTTGTAGCCGACTTTTCAATTCCGTATTTATGCTGTGACGAAAACAATATAGGCCTTACTTTACCAGTAGATAAAATTTGTTTTGACAGCAAAACACCACCAATTCCTTTTAAAGTATCCCCTGCAGGAGGTTTTGTAAAAGCGAACGTAAGACCGGATCAAAACGGAGGAGTCACCGTAGATGAATCCGGAGTAGTTGTTTTTGATCCAAATTTAGTGAGCCAGGATTTAATAGGTCAAGCCATAACCTTTACAGTAAATAATTTTGAAACGAAATGTGCCATAACCCTATTTGAAAAACCTTTACTCGATTTTATCGCTGTACCTGTTAGCTCTTCAGGAATTAGTGAGACTGAAGTTGCTTTTACCATAAAAGGAGAAAATCTTTCCGGCAATAAATACACTTGGAATTTTGGAGACAAAACCGATCCTGTTATAGTTGAAAAAACAGAAATAAAACACATCTACAAGTACAATAGTGAAGGACAGAAAAAATTCACTTTTGATGTTACTCTTAGTGCAGACAATGGCAATTGCGGTTTTCAGATCACCAATCCGGTGAGTTTTGAAATTTCAGACTCAAAAGTACTGGTTGAAAACAAGCTGGTTAACAGGATCTCATTTTGCAGAAAAGATAAAGCGGTATTGCTTACCCTTGAACCCGCTATAAAAGATGCAGTTCTTTCAGGAGAAGGGGTTCAACCAGCAAAAGGAGGACAATTTCAGTTTATTCCGCTTAAAGTCCCTGAAGATGTGACCAGCGTAACTATTCTTGTAAACGGCAAACCCTCCAATCTTGTAATCACTCTTTTAGATCTGCCAGTTCCAAATTTTACTGCCAGCCTGGATAAAGCGGGAATTTTAACCCTCACCAACAATTCTCAAAACGCCTTATCCTACACCTGGAAAATTAATGAGGAATTAATAATAACAGATAAAAAAGACCCCCTGGAAAGACCAACGGCTTTATTTAATGAATCCTCTATTTTGGTGTCATTAACTGCCGAAGGCAAATGCGGACAAGCAACTGACGGGCCAAGACCAATTGAGATCAGAAAAGTGGCTGAAACAAACAACTGTCTTTATAACGCCGATCTATTTGTAAAAAACTCACTTAAAACAATTTCTTATTTTAAAGAAATTGCTATTTCAAATAAATTCAATACGGAAACGAACAGCTTCCTTTCTGAAACTGAAAACAGATTTGTCGAAATTCAGAAAAATCTGGAGGATTACATCAACGGTAAGTTAAATGATAAATTATCAGAATTATTCACCCAGGAATATTTCAATTTAATATCAAAAGTTGCTGCTGCTGCCATTGAAGAGCAAAATGGCAACCATATTACTGCAGTACAAGGATTTATATTCCTAAACACTTCTTTGTTTTATACTATTTTAAGATGTCAGAATGCAAGAACACTTAAAGCTTCTGAAAAACAAATAGTCCATTCATCATCTCTTTTTACCAATTTATTTAAAAGTTTCCTGGAAAGAAAATTCAATACTGACAGAACAGGATCTTTGAAAGAATTTTTGTCAGGCATGCAGACTGTATTTGCAAAAATTGATTTTATACTATCCGGTTTAAATACACAATTAGAAGATATTACAAGTGGTGCCAAATTCTAATAAACATATTATCAATAAATTTTTCCTTGAGATAAATACCAGTTCTAAAGAAAAAGGATATTATCTCAAGGACAATATTGATGGTTTTTTGCAAAAGGAAATATTCTCTTTTTTAGAAAATTATTTTAATGCACTGGATTCAAAAAATCCTTTATCCAGCATACAATTAGAAAAACTTGACATTGATATTGCCATTAGTCCGGATTTGGATTTCGAAGATTTCAAATATCAAATTCTAAAAAAAATCACCATCCAAGTTGAAGAAGTTTTTGAAAATAAAGAAAAAAATATTGAGGGTTATAAGCTCATCAAATCTCAGCAAAAAGATATAGATAGTTTTTTTCATTTTCTGGAAACCGGTACAAATGCCTGGTGGACAACCTTAAAACAGGATTTTAAAATTGTTGATGACACTATATTTGACGAAGTGTTAAATAATAAAAACTTCTTTTTTAAGTGGGTCAATGCAGTCCAAAAACCAATTGTGAGGACAAGATTTATCAAACAATTTAGTGATGCTCAGATTGCAGAAATCATTAAAAAAGGAATAGTACTCAAAAAAAATAACGCTGGCAACAATGCGCGACTAATCAGGATTGAAAAAATAAAAAAACAAATTCAAACTCTGATTACAAAGAATCAATCGATTCCGAATCAAAGATTTTTAATGTGGGAAATAGTGGTTTTAAGCCTTTTGGAAACCAGCAGTGAAATTGCGAAACAAAAGCTTTCATCATTGATTTACAGTTTGTTTGAATTTCATAAAAAAAGTAACTTTTTAGATCATAAAGAAGTTTTATTAAATGAAATCCAAAATCAGACGGATAGCCAAAATGAACTGGAAATACTGGCTAATCTTGATGCTTTTGTTTTGATAATAGAAAAAAAAACAGACAAAGTTATTTTAAAAGAAAAAAGAACTGGAACTGTCCCGGAAAACGAAGAGCCAATGAAAACCAAGACAGAAACAGAAAATAATAAAAACACACCCACAGGAGCTGATTCGGCTATGTTAGAAAGCGAAGACGGGCATCACAGCGACCACAAAAAATTCGAATTGTTATCAGATAAACCTAAACAAACAGGTACAAATAATGACGAAGAATTAATTCGAAAAAAAGAACTTTTTACTGAAAAAGAAGAACAAGATATAGCAAATTTCAGTGATATATATGTTAACAATGCAGGGTTAGTATTAATTCATCCGTTTCTGAAATCTCTTTTTGAAAATTGCAGACTGCTCAATAAAGACAATACGATAAATAATATCGAAGTGGCCGCTCACCTTTTGCATTATGCGGCCACAGGAAAAGAACAGGATTATGAAAATGCAATGGCTCTTGAAAAATTCTTATGCAACATTCCAATAGCACAGCCTATTGAAAGAAACATTGTACTCTCTGAAGAAATGAAAAAAGAAGCCGGTACAATGCTTCATGCAGTATTGAGCAATTGGGATTTAATGAAAACGTCATCAGCAGAATTGCTGCAAAACGAATTTTTACAGCGTCCGGGAAAACTGAATATCAATGGAGACGGTAATCCAACTATTGTTATCGAAAGAAAAACACAAGATGTTTTATTAGACATATTAAGCTGGAATCTGAGCATCATAAAATTAGCCTGGAAAACAAAAATAATATATGTTAACTGGTAAAAATTAAAAATATGAATGTTGAAAACACCTCTTTTTTAGAATACGACAGAAAAAATATTCGCGGCTTTCAGCAAATGGCTTTAGAATTTTTATTCAATAATGTAAATCTGTCTAAAATAGTCTTTTGCGGAGGCATTGCAGACTACCTTAATCTTCGCGAATATTATGATATTACCATTAATGATTTAGATCTGATTTTTGAAAACGAAGCGGATTTACAGCCCATGATGAACAAACTGCCAACAAAAAGATATCACTCTAAATTCTATAAAACAAAAAATGGCGAAGCGTTAGTCCACATATTCAGAGTTGGAGAAACTTCCATTAATATAGACAGTTTTCCTAGAGATTTTTCTAATGGATCATATATACAGTCGCCTTTGCTGGGCAGAATGGTCCGGCATACATCATTTGAGGAAAGTAAAAAAAATCATAATACTGAAATACATCTAAACACTTCAGAAGTTAAAGGTATCGATTATCAATGGAAACGATTGTACAAACACAGCCGGAAAGCATCTTTGTACAACAATATCACTTTCCTGAAAGAAAAAAACTTAATCCATACTATTAAAAAAAATATTTTATGAGAGGAGAGCCCAGAATAATTTACAGTTTAGATGCATTTCCTATAAGCAATAACAGATGGAATGAAGGGAATAGGTTTAAAGAAACGATTTATTCGACTGCTTTAAGTATTCTTTACAGCCATTTATGGTATCAGGATATCGAACTATATGCAGATGAGACAGCATATAAGTTTCTCTATATGCTTCCGTGCAGGGTTACTAAAATAAGGAGCAATGAAAATACAGTTATCTGGATGAAATCTAAAATTGATGTCATGGAAAAACAAACCAAACCTTTCGTACATCTTGACAATGATGCCTTTATAAAGAAAAAAATAAATTTTGATTTTGAGAAAGTAATTGTTGAACAAAATGATTACGAATTATACAGCATGTATCAATATCGTTTGGATTTTTTTAATCAATATACACAGGATTTAGAGTATTGGAAACCGGATTTAGGTTATGCATTCAACTGCGGGGTATTAGGTTTTAGAGACTTAAAACTTCGGGATGAGTTTCTGGAGGTTTATTATGCTTTAGAGGATATTTTCATAAAAAATAATAATCCGGGAATAACCAGGATTGAACCCTGCATTGTTTTAGAACAATACAACCTGGCGTCTTTATTAAAGCATAAAAACATCAACCCAACATTACTGCTCTGGAAAAAAAACTTATTCGAAAACAGTCAGCTGGCAGATAAAATTGGTTATACACACATTGCCGGGCAAAAAAAATACAGGATCGACATTGTTCAGGAAATAGAAAACAGGCTCTTTAAACTGTTTCCTTATTGGTACAAAGAAGTAAAAAATGCGCTTGAGAAAGAAGGTATCTCATAAAACTATAAATATCTAACTATGAAACAAAGACACAAGATAATTTATAGCCTTGATGTGCTTCCTGTTACAAATAACAGGTGGAATATGGGAGATAAACTAAAGGAAACCATCTACATGACTGCGCTAAGTATATTATACAGTCACTTATGGTATGACGAAATTGAGCTTTATGTAGATGAAACAGGTTTTAAGTTCCTGTATATGCTTCCTTGTGCGGTTACCAAGGTACAAAATCACAACAGAATTGAACTTTGGATGAAATCGAAAATCAATGCTATGGAACTGCAGACTAAACCGTTTGTTCACATAGACACGGACATATTTATTAAGAAAAAAATAGAGTTCAGTTTTGATGATGTAATCGTAGAACGCAAAGAAGATACTTATGAAATCCATTACAGGAAACAGGTAGAATTATTTAGCAAATACGCCAGCAATCTTCCGTACTGGCATTCCGGTCTGGGCTATTCTTATAATTGCGGCATATTTGGTTTTAATGATCTTAAACTCCGTGATGAGTTCATAAAAAGCTATTACGATTTGGAGAAAATATACATTGAAAACCAAAAAAGCTTTGCTGTATTAAAACAGGAAGGTTATGAAACCTGCATTTTAATAGAACAATATACGCTTGCATCGCTTTTGAACTATAAAAAGAATGATCCGGCAATTTTATTGAAGGGTGAAAACATAAGAGAACAGGGAAAATATGCAGATGCTATTGGCTATTCTCATTTTTTTGGAATGAAAAAATATGAAAAATATGTTGTTGACGAGATTGAACTTCGGCTCTCTGAAATATTTCCGTATTGGTATAAGCAAATAAAAAGTGTATTAGAGAAAGAAGGTGTTATTGCGAATAATCCAGAGTTTGTTTAGTAAAACGAATTATTAACCCAAATAAATGGTAAAATAATACATCATGAGAGAATTTGAACAAAAAAAAATAGCGAAACAATCCCCTTCTCCTTTTTTTGGACCAAAAATTCAGAAGAAAATAAAAACCGGAACCGCCGGGGACAAATATGAGGCTGAAGCTGATAATGTTGCTGACAAAGTAGTTAATCGAAATTCATCCGCATCAGGACTTTTACAGTCGAAAGAAGATATAAAGCAAAAACCTGTTTCAGAAACCATTTCTTCTGTTCAGAGTAAAGAAATGAAAGAAGAAAAATCTGTTCAAAAGAAAGGAAAAGAAGAAGAAAAGCCTGTGCAGAAAAAATCAGATAAAAAAGAGGAAGAAAAACCTGTGCAGAAGAAAGGAACGGAAGAAGAAAAGCCTGTGCAGAAAAAGTCCGGTAAGAAAGAAGAAGAGAAAACAGTTCAGAAAAAATGTGACAACTGCGAAAAAGAAGATCAGGTACAAAAAAAGGAAAACAAAGAGGAAGAAAAGTCAGTTCAGAAAAAAGGACAAAATGAAATTCAGAATAATGATTTGGAAGAAAAACTCAACAATTCAAAAGGCAGTGGAGCCAGTCTGGATGAAAGCACTAAAAATGAAATGGAATCCGGTTTTGGGAATGATTTCAGCAATGTAAAAATTCATACCGGTACTAATGCCATAGAAATGTCTCAGGAATTAGGCGCACAGGCATTTACCAACGGCAATGATGTTTATTTTAATGAAGGGAAATATAATCCCCGCTCAAAAGAAGGAAAACATTTGCTGGCACACGAATTAACACACACTATACAACAGGGAAACAGGAGTAAAAATATTCAAAAACAAAGCAACGTTTTACAATTAGCTACAATCCCCTGGAAAATAAATCAATGGACTACACACAAACGAATATCAAATAACTTCAGTGTAGGAAGCGGCGGCACTATAGCGCTGTCTTCTAACCTGGCTTGGGCTGGACCTCCCAGATGTAGTAAAATAACTAATGAAATAGAAGTTAAGATCTATCGCAGTGCAGCTTATTGGTTTGACAGCAAAGTGCATAGTGACACTATTTCATTAAGTGGAGGAAGTACCTCAGTATCAGATTTAAGCAGTGGCACGTACTATGTTGAAATCTATTTAGGAGGTTATAATGGAGATCCGACTCATTGCAGTCTAACGGGAGAAATTGCTATAGCAACATCATAAAGAGAACTATAATAACAAATGTCAGTATTTAACCAGATACCAAAGTCAAAACCTTCTGGCTCATCCTCTTTTAATTCGAGAAAGGGTGAAGACTTCTTTGGTGTCCAGGCAAAGCTTACTATTGGTAAACCGAATGATAAATATGAAGCTGAAGCTGACAAAGTAGCGGATACTGTAGTATCTGATAAAAAGAATGGCCCTCCCGAACCATTTTTTGCTGCCTCACCTGTTGTACTCAACAAAAAGGCAAATGACTTACAAAAAAGAAGTAATCAGGAAAAAGAAATTCAGAATCAAACAACTGTAGGGGAAATCACTCCTGTAGTTCAATTAAAAACAGAGAAAGAAGAATCGTTACAAACCAAAAGTGAATCTTCTAAACCACAAGAAAAAATAATTAATTCGAAATCTTTAGTTCAACCAAAAAAAGAAGAAATTCAGGCTAAAGAAGAAGAGGAAATCCAGACAAAAGAAGACGAAAAAGAGCTTCAGATGAGTCCGGCAGCGGCAGCGAACCCTTCTGACGGCCCTAATATTGAAAGCAAACTAAACAGCAGTAAAGGAGGTGGTTCTCCCCTATCCGGGAAAATAAAAACCGAAATGGAATCAGGCATTGGAGCCGATTTCAGCAATGTCCGTATCCACAATGATGCTAACGCTGTTCAAATGAACAAGCAACTGGGTGCGCAGGCTTTTGCAACCGGAAACAATATTTATTTTAACGAAGGAAAATACAATCCAAATTCACACGATGGCAGGCATTTACTCGCCCACGAATTAACACATACCGTACAACAGGGAGCTGCCATTAGAAAAAAAACTGAAGATAACATATCTCCTGCTCCCGAAATGATTCAGGGTTCTTTCCTCGATTACTTTCCTGACTGGATTATTAATGAAGCCCGACACATTCCGGGCTATACACTCTTCACAGTAATTATCGGTTACGATCCGTTGCGACAGGCTGATGTAGAACGCACCCCAATTAATCTGATTGAAGGTTTAATGGGACTTGTACCTTTTGGAACCGCGATATTCGACAAACTCCAGGAATATGGAATACTACAGCAGGTTTTTGACTGGGTAGAAGGGAAATTAAGTGAACTCGGATTAACGATCGACAGTATTTTAAATTTGGTTGAAGAGATTTGGGATAAAGTTGAATTTCCTTATACAGACATAATTGATTTAGTCGCTCAAAAATTCAATGAAGTAGTTAACAGAATAACTTCTTTTGTAAGTGCAACTGTAGATCAGGTGATTACCTGGATAAAAGAAGCCCTGATTGGTGTAGCTGAACCTATACTGGCAGAAAACAAAGCCTGGTCATTAATCAAAAAAATAATCAAATACGATCCGTTACGTGATGAAGCGGTCAATGCAACAACCGTCGAAATATTAGAAGATTTCTTAATCCTGATCGACAAGCAAACAGAGCTTGAGCAAATGCGTGAAAAAGGTACGCTGCAAAAAACGGCCGACTGGCTTGACACTCAGGTTGGAACTTTCACTTCGTTATTAGGTGAACTTCGCGGACTTATAACAGCTGCCTGGGATGCTATCCACCCTTCTAATCTGGCTAATATAGCTGATAATCTCTCTGCCCTCGCAGCTCAGACCGGAGAATTCCTGCAGCGGGTTTGGGATTTTGCCTCTGGTGTAGCACTCAAAGTATTGGAACTTGTCAAGGAATCTTTATTAGGATGGCTTTCTTCACAGGCAGCGACTGTTAGAGGTTATTCGCTTGTTAAAGTCATTATTGGAAAAGATCCTTTTACTCAGGAAGCTGTACCTCGTACAATTCCAAATCTTATACGAGGATTCATGAGCCTCATGGATGGCGGCGAAGAACAATATGCCCAAATGGCTGAAACAGGAGCTATTGCAAGAATCGCTGGTCAGATTGAAGCAGCTGTCGCTACTCTTAACATGACTCCAGAGTCAATAGTACAGCTGTTTACCGACATTTGGAACACCATAACAATTGATGATCTGATACATCCAATAGATGCTTTCATGAGAATCATCGAAAAATTCGGTGAGCCTATTGGCCGATTGATTGCTTTTGTAGCAGAAATAATCCGAATTGTGATCGTTGCTATTCTCGAAATAATGAATTTCCCGTTTGATCTTATTGGAAATATTATTACCAGAGCGTTAGAAGCCATTGATGACATCAAAAAAGACCCAATTGGATTCCTGAAAAATATTCTTAGAGCGTTAAAACAAGGATTTGTTCAGTTTTTTGATAATATCGTAACACATTTAATCAATGGTGTAACCGGCTGGCTGATGAGCGAGCTAAAAGATGCAAATATCCCGGTACTTACTGATTTCTCTTTACAGGGTGTAATTACCTGGGTAATGGAAGTACTGAATATCTCGATGGAAAAAATCTGGGAAAAACTAGCAGCACATCCCCGCATTGGACCAGCAAGGGTGGCCAAAATCCGCAGCATGATTAATACGCTCGAAGGTATCTGGACATTCATCAAAGACGTTCAGGAACGTGGTATGGCCGCCATTTGGGATAAAATTCAGGAACAGCTCAGTAATTTATGGAATACCGTTCTCGATGCTGTGAAAAACTTTGTCATGGAACGTATTGTGAATAGAATTACAGCCAGACTTTTAAGCATGTTAGATCCTACAGGAATCATGGCAGTGATAAACGGCGCAATAGCCTTTTTTAATGCGATACAGAGTTTTATCAAATACCTGCGCGAAATGCTTGAAGTTGTCAATTCATTTGTCAATGGTGTTGCTGATCTTGCTCGTGGTAATGTCGCTACAGCAGCAGATTATCTCGAAAGAACTATGGGACAAGCTATGCCGGTAGTGATCGGATTCCTGGCAAATCAGGTTGGGTTAACGGGAATTGGCGCAAGGATTGGCGAGATGATTATTTCTGTACAACAAATGGTGGATGAAGCGCTGACCTGGCTGGTGAATAAGGCGGTGGATACGGGAATGGCATTGCTGGACAGGGTTATGGCAATGGGTGCAAGTGTTAGAGACGCCATTCTTGATTGGTTAGGTTTGCGAAAACAATTTAATGCAGATGGTGAAACTCACAATTTATTCTTAAGAGCGGTAGGTGGCGTACCGCAAATGTGGGTCGCAAGTGAAGAAATGCCTTTTTCAACATTTTTAACAAACAAACAAACAGAAATAAATGAAATTACAAATGCAACTACAAAAGCCAGAAAACAAGGAGCATTAAATAGTGCAACCGCTATTTACAATAACGACATTGTTAGAATCAAAAATTTACTAACTACAGAAACGGATCAATCAAGAAAAACCGATTTACAAAATCAGCTTAATGCTAAGTTTAATGAAATTGTACCTTTCTTAGTCATTACTGGAATAGCAAACGGTGGAAGATTACCAGATACTCATGTGCAGATAGGAGGCAGTGGAGGCCGCGCTAGTTTTTCAGAAGCAGATCCATTAACAAAAAATGAAAGTAAAAAACCACCTAGAGTAACAGCTGAGCCTGCAGGATGGGCTAGTCATATAAAAACAATCAACAATTATGATGATATTTATGTAAGATTACATCTTTTGCATTTTGATTTAGGTGGACCAGGGAACGATACCGGAAACGTTACACCAGGAAAAAAATCAGAAAATGGTATGATGTACAATCAAGCTGAACAGAATGCTGTCAACTTAGTACATTCTGAAAATAGAGTTTTATGGTATAGAGCAGAAGTTACATCTTATAGATCTGAAGTTGGTTTTACAGATTTTGCTGAAGGAATTCGAGTTAGCTATGGATTCAAAGAAAAAAATGATTCTGGAGAATGGGTAAGAGTTGGCGGAGTACTTTATAACAATGTATTTCCTGTAAGCAAACCAGATCCTTTAGGAAGTAGCAGTACAATACCATCAATTAATGATGTTCCAGCACGTTACTGGGATCTAGAATTAAAAAATATTCCTAATGCACCATCAAGAACCATTTTTAGAGATTGGGTTAACTCAAGAGGGGCAGAAAATTATAACACTTGGACAGATTTCACTAATTCAAACGCGTTCAAAACAGCAAATGCCAGCTACGGTGGAACATTAGAAACTTGGTTTAGATCTGCTGTTGCATCAAATAAATTAATTGGATTTTAAAAGTTATGAAAAATTATTTAAAAAAAATACAGGATTTAGTTGAAGAATTAAAAGGAATTCCAAATATATCAAACCTAGTTTTCGAAAAAAACATTGGAATTAGAGAAGAAGATTTTGCAGATTATGCAGACGAATTTTCAATTAAAATTTCTAAAGAAGTTAAAGAATTGTATTCTCAATTTGATGGTTTTATTTTAAAATGGAAATACACTCTTAATGACTCAAAATCAAAAAATATATCTTTTGAAGGAGATATTGAAATCCTCCCATTTTATAAAATGTTTTTAGGTTATAATGATAACTTATGGGAAAATGAAATATGGGGAAATCATACTCCAGATAAAGACATTACTTTTTACAAGAACCTTAAAATATTTGATTATTTTGAAAAAGATAATGTCCATTGCATTTGTATTGAAATATCCAATAATACCTTAACCTATAATTTATGGATTTTTAGAGAAGGCTATGAACCTATTCCAATGACAATAAATATAACTGAATATATTGATAAATTAATTTATACAAAAGGATTTTGGGGTTGGCAATACTTATATACTAATGTTGATCTATCTGATGAAATATATAAAGGAATATTTGATGGAATTAAAGAATCGATAGAACTATGGTCAAAACTACTTTCTTCTGAAACGTTAATTGAAATTAAGAAAGATCTTGCTATAAATTAAACCGCATATTTTCAAACTTTAATTCTAAAAAAACAATAAACATATAAACAATCAAGACTTAATTTTTTCTAATCGAATTATAAGTATAAAATGGAAAATGTATTCACTTACCTAAAAAACCAATTCGTATTTCAGCTTGATCTCGTTTTCCAGGTCGATAACCCAATGGAAAAACCGGTTTTGAATCAAATTGATTCGCATGGTTTTATCAACGAATTCATTATCGAAAATAACCTGACTGAAACAGATGTTCTTTTGTTAGGACTGGCTCTTGCGCCACACGTAAAACCCGATTTTTTAAGTTCAATTATGGCCGAATATTTACCTAATGGCGGAGAATTACCAGAGTTTGGCGGAATAAAAACAAAGAACCATCGCGGAATTTTACCAACAGGTGAAACAGCACAGTTTTTAATTGCCGGAAATGATCTTGATGAAAGAATTGCCTTTTATAATTATCTACACAATCAGTCTTTTCTTTATCAAAAAGCAATCATTAAAATAGAAGCTGTTCCCAATGGTGAGCCTAAATTAAGCGGGTTATTAATTTTAGAAGATGAATACATCGAAAAATTCATTACAGGAAAAATTTTAAAACCGAAGCTGAGCAGCATTTTTCCTGCACAATTAATTGAAACGCAATTACAATGGAATGATTTGGTGCTCAATTCTAACACTTTAAATCAGATCAAAGAAATAGAAACATGGCTCAAATTCAATGAGATATTGATTCATGAATGGGACATGAAAGCTAAAATTAAACCCGGTTTCAGGGTCATGTTTTATGGGGCACCGGGAACCGGAAAAACGCTTACAGCTTCGCTTCTCGGGAAATATACTAAAAGAGATGTTTACCGAATTGATTTGTCTATGATAATTTCGAAATACATTGGCGAAACAGAAAAAAATCTTTCTTCTCTTTTTGACAAAGCAGCTGATAAAGACTGGATTCTCTTTTTTGATGAAGCCGATGCAGTTTTCGGAAAAAGAACAAATGTCAGGGATGCACACGATAAATATGCTAATCAGGAAGTTTCCTATTTATTGCAGCGTATCGAAAATCATCCGGGACTGGTTATTCTGGCCTCTAATTTTAAAGCGAATATTGATACCGCTTTCACCCGACGATTTCAATCCATTATTGAGTTTGAAGTGCCTTCTTACACCGAACGTTTACAGCTTTGGAAAAACAACCTCCCAAATGGAATCAAAATAGCTGAAGATGTGAATCTGAATGAACTCTCGAAAAAATACGACATTACCGGCGCCAATATTGTGAATATCATTCAATATGCCTGCCTGAGAACGCTGGAAGAAGAGAATGAAAATATTAACCTTAGTCATCTTCTTCAGGGCATAAAAAAAGAATATGTAAAAGAAGGAAAAATGATGTAACCAAAATATTTGAAGATCATAAAAATACACCTGCCATTACTATTTTTTAATGACAGATGCACTTAAAATCCAAATTAATTACTACTCTTTTTATTTTACCAGATAAGCAGTTTTGTCTGCTTCACAAAGCCTGAAATAGCCAAAAGCAAAATTATTTGCATTGGTTGTATTCACAATATTTCCCCTGATATTACCCGGAGGAACAGAAAAAGGACTTCCTCCATATATCTCTAAAATTAATTTCATGTAGTTATAGAAATTTCGTGAAATGCCGCGATGTGTAATATTGACTGTTTTTCCCGGTTTTATTTTATCTTCCTCTGAATATCGTGTACTTACTTCATTTCCATTGAACAATTCATCATCGGTCAGTTCGTATTCCGGAAATAAAAGGAAATCAGCCTGATAATCTGTTAAATAGTAATTAACCTCATTTTCAGGATCCTGATAATAAAAAGTAAGTTCAATTACATCTTCACCGTCAAAATCCGGAACAATGTTCTGCTCTACTTTGTCAATTGGTGTTACAGAGGTCAGTTTTTCCACTGCTGTAAAATTTTGCCCTTCGGCTGTTACATATAGTGTGTACTCCATATTGATTACAGGAACAAAATCAGTACATACATAAATACCCGGTTCTGTTTCATTAAATGCGAAGATATCACCATTTGTATTTTCAACCCTTACCTGAGCTCCCGAAACTTTTGGCGTAGTATTGTTGTAATAAGGAGCCGTTTTACTGATTTTTATGGTTTGTTGGTTACCTGCAGTTCCTTTTTGCCAGATAATCTCTGCATCTACCACTATTCGTGTCTCACCTGTTTCTAAATCAAGTGTTACCGTATCTTCACAAGAGGATAAAAACAGTACAAAAAGAAAACTGAATAAAGTAAGTATCCTATTATATTTTATAAACTTTTGCATATTCATTAAAATTTAAAATTATAAGAAACACCAGGTACTATCCCGAAAATAGACAATCTTCTGGTTTCATTTGCTCCTGTATCTTCATTTGTTGCGAACGTCATAGAAGCGGCATTCTTTCTGTTGTAGATATTATAAATGCTAAATACCCAATAGCTCTGCCAGCCTTTCTTTTTATCCGGTTTAGGCGTGTAAGTCGCTGCCAGGTCTAAATGATGGTAAAGTGGCAGCCTGTTTTCGTTTCTCAGTGAAAAATTAGGAATTTTGATTCCGCCAAACTCATAATAACCATTAGCATACGTTACCGGCTGTCCTGATTGCAATGAAAAATTGGCATTAAAAGACCACTTAGGATTGTACAGATAACTACCCACAATATTTAGATTATGCATTTTGTCGTATCCTGATAAATACCAGCCACCATTTGCAATTCCAGGTTCCTGAGGGGTTCTTCCCGGAGTTTTTTGCTCAGCTCTTGAAAGTGTGTAAGCAACCCAGCCAGTAAGATTGCCTGTGTTTTTTCTAAATAATAACTCCATACCATACGATCTGGCTTTACCATTCAGAATAACCTGTTCTATATTATTGTTTGCCAGTATATCCGCCCCGTCTATATAGTCGATTCGGTTTTGAATGTTTTTATAAAACAATTCTCCTTCTAAGGAATAATCATTATCCCTAAAATTTCTGAAATATCCAAGAGCATATTGGTCCAGAAGCTGTGGTTTTGTAAAAGGTCCGCTTGGAGTCCAGATATTCATTGGCAATGGAGACTGTGTATTGGATAAAATATGAATGTATTGGGCCATTCTGTTGTAACTTGCTTTTACTGAAGAATCGTCATTAAAAGCATAGGATAAAGCAGCACGAGGTTCTAAATTATCAAATTTACTGATGGTTTCTCCGCTTCCGTACGATATGCTTCCCGTTGGAGTTCCTTCTTCGTAAATATTATACAACGGATTGTAAACGACTGCCTGTCCGTTTTCATAAGTACTGATTTCCTCTTTTCCTAAACGATAAAACATGCTATAACGAAGTCCGTATCGAAGGTTCAGTTTCTCGGTAACCTGATGTTCAAAATCAAGATAAACAGATGATTCGAAAGCATATTTTTTATCCAGCTGTTTGTAATTGAACTGTGAATCTGAACTTGTTGGCTGTAAGATACCCGGATTAAAATCATAATACTGACCATCTATTCCGTAGCTGAGCTTAAGGTTTTCAGATACAGTGTGATTCCAGTTGTACTTAAGTCCATAGCTTTTTATGGTATTGTCCCATTCAAAGTTTTCCGTTGAAATTCCAAGGTTAAAATTATAATCACTGTAAAAAGCAGACAAATTTGTATTTAAGTTATCTGAAAAAGTATGTTTCCAGCTTAAAATCCCCATTGTATTTCCGTAAGTACTCGAAAAACGTTCATTTATATCAAAAACATCGTTTCCAAAGTAACCGGAAAAGGCCAGCGTATTCTTTGTACCCAGACGGTAATTCAATTTGGCATTAATATCATAAAACATTGCTGAGTTATTGTTATCAGCCAGTTTCAAAAATAAATGGGCATAAGAGGTCCTTGCTGCCACAACAAAAGATCCTTTTTCTTTTTTGATTGGTCCCTGAACTAACAAACGGCTTGATATTAAGCCAATTCCACCGTTTACCTTGTAATCTGTAAAATCTCCTGTTAGCTGACTTACATCCAGAACAGAAGAAACCCTTCCTCCAAACTTAGAAGGAATCCCTCCTTTGTATAAATCCAGTCCGTTGACCACATCTGCATTGAAAACAGAGAAAAAACCAAACATATGTGAGTCTCCGTAAACAGGCGCCCCGTCTAAAAGAATCAAATTCTGGTCAGCGGCACCTCCACGTACATTAAAGCCTGAAGAAAGCTCCCCCGCATTTGTAACTCCGGGCAATGTCAAAATTGATTTTAAAGGATCCGGCTCTCCCATAGCAGAAGGTATTTTTTTAATCTCTTCCATTGTAAGCTTATTGACACTCATCTGAGTATTTCTCACATCAA
Source organism: Flavobacterium fluviatile (assembly GCF_010645065.1). Taxonomy (GTDB): domain Bacteria; phylum Bacteroidota; class Bacteroidia; order Flavobacteriales; family Flavobacteriaceae; genus Flavobacterium; species Flavobacterium fluviatile. The sequence continues at coordinate 830,005 of NZ_JAADZW010000001.1, forward strand.
CTGCTTTTGAGTTGGTAACAATCACCTGTTCCAGCTGCTGACTGTCGGCATCCATAACAAAGTTTATTTTTTCATCACCGGAAATGGTTATTAGCTTTTCTCCGTTTTTAAAGCCTACATAACTTACGATAACTGTATAAGTTCCTTTATTCAATTCTAAAGAAAACATTCCGTTTGCATCGGTCGTAACTCCTGTATCCAGTTCTTTAATAAAAATATTTGCCCCAATAACGGGCTCTTTGTTCTCATCTAAAACCTGTCCGGTTAACTTACTTTTTTTTTTGGCTGCAGGTGTTTTAGAGATTTTTTGCTTTACAAAAATATTATTTCCGACAATTGAAAACTGAATCGAATTGTTCTTATTCAATTCATTAATAAGTGCTTTTATTTCAATATTTTTATAAGTGTTTTTTTGATTAAAATACTTTTGGTTGGTATTAATCTGATCCGTAAAAGCAAATTTAAAATCCGTTTGATCTTCTATTTGCTTAAACACTTCTTTTAACGTCATATTTTCATCTACAGTTACCGATATGTTTTGAGAGAACATACTCAGACTGAATAAAAAAAAGCACGCTGAAATTATATACTTCATGTATTTTTGTATTTTTGGATTATTATTAACTAGATAACCTTGTGTTATCCTGACTATAAGAAGGATGTGTAGTTTAGCGGCTTGCATCCTTTTTGTTTCTATTGAAAAGTAATCTGCTTTAGATCTTCATTTATTTCAAAATTTAGGTTATACATTTCTGATATTAATTGAACAATTGTTTTCAAATCTTCTTTTTTATTGATTCGGACTGTAATCCGCTGATTATCGTACTCCTGCGGAATAATCATTCTGTAGCCGTAGCCCGCCATAATATAATCGCTTACAAGACTCAGTTTTTCATTTTCAAAATCGATAAATCTGTTAAATCCGGATACTGCTGCAATATTGTTTTCATATATAAATTCTTCTCCCGGTTTAAGTATCCAATTTTTATCCTGATTTTTTACATTCATCTGAATACTTCCTTCATAAAGTGAAACCCTTACCGCTTTTTGTCCATTTTCCTGAACAGTAAAACAAGTACCTAAAACAGTAGTTGTAGTTTCATTACAAAAAACCTGAAAAGGATGTTTTTTATCCTTTTTAACTTTAAAATAGGCCTCACCCTCTACTATAATTTTTCTGTTGGTTTCAAAATCATTGGCATATACAATCTTAGAATCCGGGCTTAGCTCTACCCTGGAACTATCAGGCAAGGCTACTATTTTTATAACAGAAGTTGTATTTTCAATTGTATTTGAAGTAAGGTAGACAGTATCCTGTAACGGACTTCTGCTAAGATAAATACCAGTTCCTGCCAGCATAAAAATTAGAACCGCTGCCGCTGCTACGTAACGCCAAATTTTAAATTTTGGATTTTTAGCGGCAAAGGTTTTGGCATGAAATTTTTCCCAGGAAGCTTCTTTTTCACTGTCTGAGTGAGAAAAAGGAGTTTCATTCCATAAGTTTTCAAATTCTTTATCCAGTTTTTCTTTATCCATGATCTTATTGATTAAGCTTTTTACAATAAAATCCTTGTTTAGAAAAAACACCATACACCATTTCCTGAATGTCACGGTTGGTTTCTATCTTAAGAATTCTTTCGCGGCTTTTAAAATCAAAATGGATAATACAATCAGAAATGATGAATTGTAAAAGAGCTGTAAGCAGGCTTGCATCTTTCTTTGTTCTGACATTTGTTTTATAGGCTTCAATATGCATTTCGTTCTCGTTTTTATATATAACAAACGAGAATAAAAAAGTTCCTAATCGTTTTCGACTTTTTTTCGAATAAATTTACTGGCGAGGTAAATATGATTGGCAATCGTTTTTTCAGAAAGGTCTGTAATTGCTGCAATCTCCTTATAGCTAAGGTTTTCCAGTTTATGTAAAGTAAAGATTTTTTGCTGCTGCTCCGGAAGCTGATTTATGAAATTTTGTAATTTCTCCTGTCTTTCTTCAAAAATTCCAGTTTCAGTATCTTCCTGCTCTGGCTGAAATTGTGAAGGATTGAGTTCGATAATTTTATTTTCGCGGTTAACATGATTAATTATGATATTCCTGCATATTGTAAACAGTTGTTTATCAAATAAAATATCCTCATTAAGCAATTCTCTTTTATTATAGACTCTTAAAAAAGTCTCCTGAACAAAGTCCTGCGGAGTAAGGACAGTAAAATTAAATCGTTTAGCAATGTTTATCAGTTTGTCGTAGTAATTTAAATAAGCTTGTTTAAAAGCAGCTTCATCGCCTTTTTTTAAACTTAATATAAACTTTCTGTTGTCCATAATGCAAACATGATAATAATCTTAACTCAATGTCTAAAATAATATTGTATTGAAGACTGCTGTAATTTCAGATAGCTTAAGTCCACTGCAAAGAACAGAAATTTATTCTGAAATACTTTATCAAAATTTAAATTTTCCAACAATTTAATAATAATGCTTAATTGTAATTCCTATTAAATATAACTTTTTTAAGCTTATTTTTTATAATTTAAAAATAAAAATCTTACAATTAAATATTTTTTATACTTTTATTGAAATTTTGCACTACTTCAAAACTCAAAATTCATTTTAACCGTATATACAATAAAACGATAATCTAAATTAGAGAAATTCAATTCACTGAACTGTTTTTGGAAAAACATTGAATCCTATCTTATTTCTGATTGTCGTTTTTTCTTCATTCATCTACACTATCTGCATTTCAAAAATTACAAATAACAATAAAATTCTTATTTTAAGATCAATAAAACAAAATGGATATTTATATTTACCTGTAAATTGAAATAAATTAAATTGGATTTTTTAGATAAAGCGTACAGTTATAATTTTGAAGGTATCAGGAATGAAGTTTACCAGTTTCGTTTCATTAGTACCGGGTTACAGGAAATAACAAAAATAGTTTCCATTTCGCCTATAAATAAAAATCTGAATTGGTATAGTGTAGGTTTTGGAAATCTTGAGAAAAATGAAAATACCATAAGCGTTAATGATCTTGCCGAAATCAACAATAATGATTATGATGAAGTTCTGGCTACTGTATTTATGTGTATTCTTCATTTTTTCATCTCTAATCCGGATTATACTATTTTGTTTTTTGGAAATACCCTGCACAAGCACCGTTTGTATAAACAAAAAATTTCTTCGAATCTTATTATTTTAAACCAATATCTGGAAATCTCAGGAGGAATAACCGAAGAACAGGTAACTATAATAGAAAAAAGCCAAACCATTACCCGTAAAGGAAAACAACACCAAAGGATTATTAGGGAAAAAGACCTTACAGCGCTCAGCAACAGCATTGAAATAAAGAGAATTGAAAAATATAATGCAGCCAAAACAGCTGATTATCAATTTGTTTTGTTTAAGTTAAAAAAAGAACTATGATTATTGAAGTAACAAAAAAATAGTATATTTGTAGCATTATGGAAGCAACACAATTAAGAGATTTACTAGAAAAGCAAATAGAAAAATCTACTAACTTCTGGGCCGGACGTCCTAAAATGACGATCCAGGAATTAGAAGCCGTAGAGAAATTTGCCAAACAAAAAAGTAAGCTTTTTGAAAAAGTATTTGATTCTCCTGAAAAAATTGATAAAATAAGCAAAATGCAAAATAGCGCATTATAAAATCGATATTCTTAATTCAACTCTTAACCACCTAAGCAATTAGGTGGTTTTTTTATGTTTAATTTGATTATTTTCATAGACATACAGATATAATTTTGTAAGACCTAAAGAAAATTATATAAAAAAAAGTTTGTTTTTGTTTGTCAATTTGTAAAAACAAGCAACAGCATGAAAACTTTCCTGCGCAATAATGGTTTAGGCATCTGTCTTTTTTTAAAGCCGCTCCTCAAGTCCTGGCCTTCATGCTCTTCATTTGCAAACAGGCGGATGATGGTTACTACTTAACGCTATTCAAATAAATAAACACGGATAAATATTAATCAAACATCTTAAAATACAAATATGGAAAATTTAACGAATTACTTTGGCAGAAATATTAAAGACAAAAGAATTGTTATTACGGGAGGTACAACCGGAATCGGAAAAGCCATTGCCGATTTATTAGTTTCGCTCGGCGGACGTGTACTCATTTTTGGAAGAGATCAGGAAGATTTCAAAAATGCTATTAATGATATCAAACAGCAATTTCCTGATGCTGAAATTTACGGTACTCCGGCCGATGTAACCAAAAAAGAAGATATCGATAAAATTCTGAAACTGACTGATGATGAACTTGGCGGCCTGGATATCCTTATTAACAATGCTGCTTTACCAGCTGACGGTCTCACAGGAAATACTTACGAAGACTACAAGTATGTAATTGATACTAATATTACCGGATATTTAGCATTCGCTGAGGAATCCATTTCAAGGATGAAAAATCAAAAATCCGGACATATCATCAACATTGGTTCTATGAGTGCAGAAACAAAGTCGCCGGAAAGTACTATTTACGTTGCTACGAAACAGGCGATACGGGGTTTCAGTACTTCCTTACGCAAAGAAGTCAACTCTTTCAGAATCAAAGTTTCACTTATTGAGCCCGGAGCCGTTACAAGCGACATGCAGACGGGAACAAAAGAAGAGCATGAGGAAAAAATTGATAAAATGGAAATGCTTAAGGCAGAAGACATTGCGATGAGTGTTTTATTCTGTTTGTCTCAGCCTGAAAGATGTGATATTGTAACTATGCAAATACGCCCTCATTTACAAATCATTTAGTCCAATAAAAAACTTAAATGGTAATTGTGAAATATAGATTTACAATTCTATAATACATCCGTTTTTATATAAGGTAAATTTGAAAGAAAATAGAATTCTGTTATATAACTTTCTCTAAATCTGAGTTATGACAATTGAATACTAAAAAAACTTCTAACATAACAGGCTTAAATTATAACTTAATAAAATTCATAATCAATATGAAAAATTTTCAAGATGAAAAACAGCGGGATTTATCTGTAAACAAATCAGACGGAACCAACAAATTCATGACCACTGATCAGGGTGTTCGCATAAACGATGACAATAATTCACTTAAAAGCGGTGACAGAGGTCCTTCACTACTCGAAGATTTTATTTTAAGAGAAAAAATTACCCATTTTGACCATGAACGTATTCCGGAAAGAATTGTACATGCACGTGGTTCGGGTGCTCATGGCTTTTTTGAGGTAACAAATCCAATTCCGGAATTAACAAAAGCGGGATTCTTAAAAGAAGCAGGATTGAAAACACCTGTTTTTGTTAGATTTTCGACTGTTGCCGGTTTTAGAGGTTCTACTGACCTTGCCAGAGATGTACGAGGATTTGCTGTTAAGTTTTACACTCAGGAAGGTATTTATGATTTGGTAGGAAACAACATTCCTGTATTTTTTATTCAGGATGCTTCGAAATTCCCGGATCTGGTTCATGCTGTAAAACCGGAACCACATAATGAAATACCCCAGGCCGCATCTGCTCACGACACATTTTGGGACTTTATTTCTTTAATGCCTGAATCAATGCATATGATTATGTGGGCGATGTCTGATCGTGCCATTCCGAGAAGTTATCGAATGATGGAAGGTTTTGGAGTTCACACTTTCCGATTAATCAATGAAGCAGGAGAATCAACTTTTGTAAAATTCCACTGGAAACCCAAATTAGGAACCCATGCTGTAGTCTGGGACGAAGCACAAAAAATATCAGGAAAAAATCCTGACTTTCACAGAGAAGATTTATGGGAAGCTATCGAAATGGGCAATTTCCCTGAATGGGAATTAGGGATACAGATAATTCCGGAAGAAGATGAACACAAATACGACTTCGATTTACTCGATCCAACGAAAATTGTTCCAGAAGAACTTGTTCCTGTAACCATAATTGGAAGAATGGTACTCAACAGAAATCCGGACAACTTTTTTGCAGAAACAGAACAAATTGCTTTTCATCCCGGACATGTTGTTCCCGGAATTGATTTCACAAATGATCCGCTGCTTCAGGGAAGGTTATTTTCATATACAGATACTCAGCTTTCCAGATTAGGCAGTCCTAATTTTCATGAAATACCCATTAACAGAAGCGTTGCGCCTGTTCACAACAACCAGCGCGACGGGCATATGCGTCAGGAAATCAATAAAGGCCGTGTAAGTTACCATCCGAACTCGCTTGGAGGCGGATGTCCGTTTCAGGCTAAAATAAGTGAAGGCGGATTTTCAAGTTTTAACGAACGTGTAGATGCACATAAAGTAAGAGAAAGAAGTACGAGCTTTGCTGACCATTTTAGTCAGGCAAGATTATTTTTTAACAGCCAGACTTCTACCGAAAAAAGCCATATTGTAAGAGCATTGCGATTTGAATTGGGTAAAGTGGAAACCACTGCCATCAGAGTGAGAATGCTGGGACTTTTATCTCAGGTTGACAGACAGCTGGCTGAACAAGTAGCAATCGGGCTTGGTGCCTCAGTTCCTTCTACTTTGGAAACCCCAATCAACAAGGGTGTTTCTCCGGAAAACGAAGAAACTTTAAAACATGAGCCTACAAATGCAGAATCATCTGTTAATGCTTCAGATGCTCTTTCGATGATTATCAATCCTACCAACTCTCCTACAATAGCCTCAAGAAAAGTAGCAATAATTTGTACCGATGGTGTTTCAGAAGCAAGCGTGATGAACATGAAAAATGCTCTTACGAAAGAGGATGCAAAAGGTCTTGTTGTTGCGCCACATCTGGGATCTGTGCTAACTGACTCTGATGGAGCCATTGCGGCAGACTTTAGTCTCCTGACTGCTTCATCTGTATTGTTTGATGCTGTTTATATTCCTCATGGCATGTCGCTTAATGAATTAGCAGAAGATGATACTGTACTGGAATTCCTTAATGATGCTTACAAACATTGCAAAGTCATTGGTGCTGATGGCGAGGCTACCAGTCTGTTAAGTGCAGCCCCTTTTGCTTTAAAAATGAGCAATGATGATCCGGGAATCATTTTATCGAGTGATTCGGGTAGTGAAACATTTGTACAGGATTTCATAAATGCTATGGCAAATCATCGTGTTTGGGAACGTGAACCAAATTTATACAACTAAAAAAAATAAAACATGAAAAATTCAGAAAAACCAACTCCAACAAAGGCTGCAGCCAATAAAGACACAAAAAATAACATGGTACCACCTTCTGCTGATGCCGCTTCGGAGTTAAGAGATTTATTTATTGACAGTCTTAAAGATATTTACTGGGCTGAGAACGCTCTTGTCAGCACGTTGCCAAAAATGGCTTCCAACGCAACATCTGCTGCATTGTCCGGAACTATTTTAGAGCATCTTGAAATAACAAAAAATCAGGTTACAAGACTTGAAAACATATTCGGACTGCTGGGAGAAAAAGCAGAAGGTAAAAAATGTGAAGCCATGGCCGGACTGATTAAAGAAGGCGACAGCATACTTGAAGAAACTCAGCCGGGCGCTGTAAGAGATGCAGGAATTATTGCAGCTTCACAAAAAGTTGAACACTATGAAATTGCAACATACGGTACTTTATGCGCTTTTGCAAAAGCACTTGGTGAAAATGATGCTGCAAAATTATTGACACAAACCCTGGCAGAAGAAAAAGAAGCCGATTGTCTGCTAAATGACGTAGCGCTAAATGCTGTCAATCTAATTGCTGCTGAATAGAAATTAATTTTCTTCATTTTACTATAAAACATCTGTACATAGTGCAGGTGTTTTTTGTATTATATTAATGCGTTTTGGTGAAATTATTTTTCGGTTTCTATCGCATCAGATATACATTTGTGTAAATCTGCTTTAATCTGTATAAATCTGCGTGAAAAATTAATCCCCAAAAAGTATTCCAACCAGATTTTAAAGGAATTTTGCAGATTAGATTTAATCTTTGAATGAAGCTATTTTAATTGAATGAACCAACAGTTATCTAAACTATTTTTTCTGAGTGTATGTATAAAACTGCTTTATCACCACTGGTAGACAATTCCAGCGAAATATTAATACTTGGATCAATGCCAGGTGATCAGTCTATTGCGAAACAGCAATTTTACGGAAACAGGGGAAATCATTTCTGGAAGATCATGTTTACTATTTTTAAAGAAAGTTACAGTGTGTCTTACGAGGAGCGGAAAGCCTTTCTGAAAAAACATAAAATTGCCCTCTGGAATGTACTGTCATCCTGTATGAGGGAAGGTAGCAGCGACGCCAAAATAACGAATGAAACAATAAATGATTTTGTGGATTTCCATAACCAATATCCAAACATCAGGCACGTCTTTTTTGAGAGCAAATCGGCCTCAAATTATTTTCATAAATATACAACTCAACACGAAGGAATATCCTATAAAATTCTTCCTTCAACAAGTGGACTAAATGCCGGAATTTCTTTTGATCAAAAAGTAGAAATGTGGAAAGTGGTTGCACAAACAGCGAATTCTTTGTATTAATCAGTAGAAATTTATACCTGAATTTCTATAACATCTTAACTAATTATATAAATAAATTGCCATATCCTGTAAAATCCGCTATTGGTCTCTTTATTAATTTTAATCAATGCAAGCTCATAATTTTTAATACCGCTTTATGGAAGAATTTTTCAGAGATATTATAAATCATATCAAGGGTTATTATAACAGCATTGTTGATCTTACCCCAAAACTATTACTTGCTTTTGCAGTAGTCTTAATTTCGTGGTTCATAGCCTCCCGAGTAAGAGGATTTGCAGACAGAAGGTTAAAAACGAGGATGCAGGATCCGCTATTAGCAACTTTTATTGCCAACCTCCTTAAAGCTGTTCTTATTATAATCGGCTTCCTGTTTATGTTTCGTGTTATCGGACTTACCGGTGTAGCACAAAGTATCCTTGCCGGAGCAGGTATATCAGCCTTTATCATTGGATTTGCCTTGAGGGATATTGGTGAGAATTTTTTGGCGGGTATTCTTCTGGCATTCAAAAGACCATTTTCTGTAGGTGATATTATTGAAACCAATGGTGTGAAAGGTAAAGTTGAAGCCCTTAATTTACGTGACACTCAAATAATAAGTGCCAGCAAAAACATTTATATCCCAAATGCCCTTTTAATCAAAAACACACTTATTAATTTTAACAGTGAAGGCTACTTATTACAGGATTTTACAATTGGGCTTGAATATGGTTCTGATTACAGAAAAGCACTGTATCTGATTACTGAAATATTAAAAAAAGACAGTGAAATTGTGGACAAGGATTATTTTAATTCGGCAGTAGTTTCCGGAGTAACAGGGAGCACTGTTCAGATTAATGTCAGATACTGGGTTAAAACGGATTTATCCATTAGTCAACATCTCTCGGAAATGATTATCAAAGTCACCGAAATGCTGAAGGAAAACGGATTCAATATCAAATAAATACATCTTATATATAAGATAAAAATCCTAATTCTAAGGGTAATTTAGAATTAGGATTTTATTTTTTTCAAAATTATTGCCATGGATCTAAAACAACCTTCACACAGCCGTCTTCTCTCTTTTTGAAAATATCATAAGCATGTGAAATTTCAGATAAGGGCAATCGGTGGGTTATAATGTCGTCTAATTTTACCTTACCCTGAACTACATATTCTAAAAGTTTATCGATATGCTTATGTGCCGGGGCCTGCCCTCCCTTAAGAACTATTCCTTTGTCAAAAAACTGACCAATAGGAAAGTTATCATAGTTTACTCCATAAACACCTAATACTGAAACAATTCCGCTTCTTCTAACGGCACTCATACAGGCTTCAAGAACTTTAGTAGATCCTTTTTCAAAATTAACTGTAGCTTTTACGCGATCGACAAAACTACGATCAGGTTCAAAACCTACAGCGTCAATACAAACATCTGCTCCGCGGCCTTGAGTAAGAGCCCGGATCTGCTCTACTACATCTTTGGCACCATCTTCCCAAAGTATGGTAGTCGCACCCGTTGTTGCTTTAGCTTTGTCAAGTCTGTATTGCAAAGTGTCCACAATTATTACTTGTCCGGCACCGCGAAGCCATGCACTTTTGGCAGCCATTAAACCCACAGGTCCGGAACCAAATATCGCTATAGTTTCACCTCCTTTTACCTCTCCCCAGTCCACTCCTGTATATCCGGTTGGAAAAATATCCGTCAGAAAAAGAACTTCTTCGTCTGTCAGATTCTCAGGAACCACTCTTGGTCCATAATTGGCATACGGCACACGTACATATTGTGCCTGGCCTCCATCGTATCCACCGTATAAATCGGTATAACCAAAGAGTGCTCCTCCTTTTTCTGTTAGTATTCCCCCTTCAGGACCATAATTTTCCGGATTGCTATGCTCGCAATTTCCAGGCACATCATGATTGCAGAAAAAACAATTTCCGCACGCAATCGGAAAAGGGACTACAACCCTGTCCCCTCTTTTAAGATGGGTTACGGCAGACCCCGTCTCTTCTACTATTCCCATAAACTCATGACCTAAAACCATTGGTCTTGGCTGAGGAAAACCACCTGAATAGATGTGTAAATCAGATCCGCAGATTGCAGTTGAAGTTACTTTTAAAATAATATCATCTTTTTCTATTAGTTTAGGATCATCTACTGTATCGTATTTAATAGATCCTGGTCCGTGTATGACTGCTGCTTTCATATTATGATTTTTAAAATTAAGAAACCCTAAGTAACTACTATTAAAGCTATTAGACTTACATTATTTATTATCATTCTTACATAAATACACAACTGGCAATCCTATAAAATTTAAAAATAAAATTGTAAGCATACCATATTACTGCACTGTAGTTTTGCTATATTAAGATACTTATACTTCTTTTCTTAAATAAAAACAACATTATGGATTCAGATAATACATTAAAAAACTCCAGTATAACTTCAGGTGAAAATGTTTCATTCTGGATTGATTCTGCGCCTATCATTTCCGGGGATTTGCCAACTCAGGATATTCATACTGAAGTACTTATTATTGGAGGCGGAATTGCCGGGCTGACCACAGCTTATAAATTGCTCAAAGCAGGAAAAAAAGTAGTAATTGTTGAAGACGGGTTTATTGGCAGCGGCGAAACGGGGCGTACAACAGCGCATTTGACCAGTGCCTTAGACGATCGTTATTATTTTCTTGAAAACACTTTTGGAGAAGCAGCAGTAAAATTAGCCGCCGAAAGTCATGCCGCTGCCATAGATGAAATCGAAAAAATTGTTGCCGATTTAAATATAGATTGTTCTTTTAAAAGAGTGAATGGTTATTTGTTCCTTCATCCAACTGATAAAGAAGAAAACTTAGAGAAAGAATTTGAGGCGACTCAAAAGGCTGGATTGAAAACTGCTTTATTAAAAGGAATTCCTGCATTAGCAAATTGTGAAGATCAGTCTTGCGTAGCTTTTAGCAATCAGGCACAGTTTCATGTATTGCATTATTTGAAAGGCCTTGCTGAAGCTGTTATTTCGCTTGGCGGAATTATTTACACCGAAGCTCATGCCGAAGATATTAATAAGAAGGGGGCAAAAGTAAATGGTTTTACTTTTTCTGCAGATCATATCGTTGTGGCCACAAACACTCCTATTAATGATATTGTGACTATGCATACGAAGCAGCATGCTTACAGAACGTATGTAATTGCAGGTAAAATTCCGAAAGGAGCCCTTCCCTATTCTCTTTGGTGGGACACAGGCGATCAGGAATCAAAATGGGTATCTCAGCCTTATCACTATGTGCGTCTGGAAAGTTTTGACGAACAATACGATTTGCTGATATCGGGAGGAGAAGACCATAAAACGGGTCAGGCAGATGAGGAAGACATTTCTGAATCAGCCCGATATGACAGACTCGAAGCATGGACCAGAAATTACTTCCCGATGTTAGGCGATGATCTCACTTACAGATGGTCAGGTCAGGTAATGGAACCTGTCGATTCTTTAGGCTTTATGGGAAAAAATCCCGGAGACGAAAATATTTATATCATTACCGGTGATTCCGGAAATGGTATGACACACACTACAATTGGTGCTATGATTATTTGCGACAGTATTATGGGCATTAAAAACAAGTGGGAAGATCTGTATAATCCTTCAAGAATTACTTTAAAAGCGACAGGTGATTTTATAAAAGAAGCTGGCAATATGGCTTCACAATACCTGGACTGGATAAGCGGATCCGATATACAAAACACTGCAGATTTACCTGCCGGGCAAGGCGCTATACTTTCTTCAGCATTAAAGAAAATTGCAGTGTATCGTGATTATGACAATACCTTAAAAGCCTTTTCCGCAGTTTGTCCGCATTTAGGCTGTATTGTACAATGGAATAATGATGAGAAATCTTTTGACTGCCCTTGTCACGGTTCGCGATTTGACTCAGAAGGAACAGTAATTAATGGTCCGGCACAATCAGATTTGTCTAAAATTCATATTAAATAAAAAACATGAAAGCTATTATAGTTTTGGTTATCTTAAAAATAAAATGACGCTCTAATACTAAATGCTGACTGAACTTCCTGGGGGACTATCTTGCTAAGAAAACAAAAACGCAACTCCTGAATATTACAATCGAAATTATGTGAAGGATGCCGAAGCTATATCAGATTCTTTGAAAAAAGCAGCTAAGTAAATTAAATACATAATTTCTACCTGCTTTTACTTTTTAAACATGTGAATTATACAACACTTATTATTTTATTTGTAAGAAATAATTGCTGCTTCATTTTATTTTTGTAGCAACTGAATTTTTAATACTATCTACCGAAATTCTTTATAAACCGAATCACAATTATTAATAACAAGTAAAAAACAGGTAAGATGAAATTAACCAAAACAGTAACCGGAATTACATTTAGTGCATTTGATTTATTACATGCAGGCCATGTTAGAATGCTTGAAGAAGCAAAACAGCACTGCGATTATTTAATTGTAGGATTACAAACAGACCCAACAATAGACAGACCCGAGAAAAACAAACCGACCCAATCTGTTGTTGAGCGATATATTCAGCTAAAGGGCTGCAAATTTGTTGACGAAATTATTCCTTACGCAACAGAACAAGATCTTCAGGACATACTTCAGGCTTTGCCAATCGATGTTCGTATTTTAGGAGATGAATATAAAGACAAGAACTTTACAGGTCGTGAATATTGTGAAAAAATGGAGATCAGACTTGTTTTCAATAAACGCAATCACCGTTTTTCAAGCAGCGGGCTCAGAAGAGAAGTATATGAATGTGAATCTCTAAAATTAGTGTGATTATGATACATCCTGACACAGAGATACGATTTATAAGCCCAGAAAAAGGATACGGTGTTGTAGCTACAAAATTAATTCCGAGAGGCACGATCACATGGGTTCAGGACGATCTGGATCAGATATTTTCGCGGGATCAGGTAACGAAGCTTAATCCTTTTATAAAAAAGTATCTTGAAACCTATTCTTTTACGAATAAACACGGCGACATGGTACTTTGCTGGGATAATGGAAAATTTGTAAACCATAGTTTTAAACCGAGCTGCTTTAGTACACCGTATGATTTTGAAATAGCTATCAGGGATATTTATCCCGGAGAAGAATTAACGGATGATTACGGATATCTGAATGTAGAAAAACCTTTTTATGTTATTGATGAGGGCACTGAACGAAAAACAGTATATCCGGATGATATTTTAAATTTTCATGAAGAATGGGATAACTTAATCAAAGAAAATGCTCCAAAAGTTTTAGAAACTATACAGCCTCTTATTGAGTTGATTCCGGCAAAAACGTGGAATGAATTTATACATGCAGTGCATAATCCAAGCCAAATGAAATCTATACTTGAGTGCCATTATCAGCACGGGATTCACGTAAAAAATGCTTCCTAACCTAACGAAAATTAAGATAATTTTTTAGAACCAAAATTTATAATATGCCATCAGACATTGTTATAAAATGCAGTAAGGCTATAGCATCAAAAGGCTGGAATATTGCTTTTGCAGAAAGTGCTACTGCAGGCAGAATGAGTTCAGAATTTGCGATGACCCCACATTCGGGAGAAATTTTGCGGGGCGGCCTTGTTTGCTACGACGTATTTATTAAAGAACAAATATTAAATGTCCCACATGCAGTCATTGAAAAATTTACTCCTGAATCAGCAGAAGTAACACAGGCACTGGCTCAGCAGGCATCGAAAGTATTTAATTCAAAAATAACAGTTGCTATAACAGGATTAACAAGTCCGGGTGGAAGTGAAACAGAAGAAAAGCCTGTAGGCACAATTTTCTTTTATATTATAACCCCCTCTGAAAAAATAAATCATCGGGAAGTTTTTGAGGGCAATCCGGAAGAAATTGTATTAAAAGCAATTGATAAGACTGCAAAACTTATTATTGACAGCATCTCCAGAATTTAAAAAAGAAATAAAAAAAGCTGCAATCTCTATCCTGACAATTGCAGCTTTTGTAATAAAATTTAAGAACCACCTCCCGGCTTATTTCTAAAGTTTCAGCTTATAGCTGCATTTTATTTTATTCCCATATTGTAAAAAAGGACGCATTTTATATCCTAAGAATTCGTGAATATAAAAGTATCTCTTAAGGAAGCTTTGAAATTAAGTTCAGGGTATAAAACTGTACTATATGGATAAAGAAAATAAAAAAATGATTAATGAACACTTGTCAAATGAGAGAACTTTTTTGTCATGGATTCGTACGGGTATCGGAATCATGGTATTTGGCTTCGTGATTGTGAAATTTTCATTATTTGTAAATCAATTACCAGCTTCTTTTTTTAAGGACTCAACGATTCCAAAAAACGGATTTACAATATTTCTTGGAATTGCTTTAGTCTTTACAGGTGCTATTACCATTTTATTATCGTACTGGAAATACAAACAAATGCATAAACTACTTCAAAAAGGTGAATATTTATATTCTACAATGTTATTGACCATACTGACAGTTGTTATCTTTTTTATGAGCATCATTATAATTGCTTATTTGATCATGGCTGCGTATCCACTCACTTTTCCAATCGACTAAAAATAGCAATATGCTGTAAATTATGTAATTAGACCACTATGATATGTAATTTTTTGATCTGTCGTAAGTGTAATTTAGCACTAAATAACCTCAAAATTTAGTTATTATGAACTCAGATAAAAGAGAAAATTACGATCATGGCGACCGGTATTTTCAAGACAACTCAGAATACAAGGATGAGAATTTAGTATCTAATGTATTAGATAATTCCATTACGAACGATGACGAAAAAATTTTTAGTCAGCAAGATCCTGATGAAGATTACAGAGATCCTGACGACATAGATCCAGATGATTTGGAAGATGAAAATTTTACAGATGCTGACGAACTGGAAGAAGAGCAAGACTTGTTTGAAGACAACGACAAAACAGACGACTTACATGAAAAAGATATCGAAACTAATTTAGATGATGAAGATGATGAAGATGATGAAGATGATATTGTAAAACATAAAAGGAATTTATATCGCGACAGAGATCTTTAAGAATTAATTAACTAAACCGTTCTCACCAGAGCGGTTTTATTATTTGTAGATCAATGATTTTATATCTAATAACATGGTAATTTTTGTAATTTATCAGTTAAATAGTATAAAACGAAATTCCATAAACTTCTTACTTTTAAACTCCTAACATTAAGTCATACAAATAATTAAAAACAAAAAGATAAAAATTATGGAAACCAACACATTTGCACCGACACAAGTACAAAAAAAATCAAAACTCAAAACCAATGTATCAGCACTTGAAAGAATTGCGATGATCACCAGCGGAACTTACTTACTGTACAAAGGCTTATCTCAGGAAAAGAAAAGCGCTGTTCAAATTGGCACAGGGGGCACCATGCTGCTAAGGGGACTATCTGGCTATTGTCCAGTATATGATGCTGTTGAACATTTAAAAAAAGATAAAGCTTCTAATGTAAATATCAGGATTAACAGCACAATTAATAAACCAATAAGCGAAGTTTATGCTTTTTGGAGGGATTTTGAAAACCTGCCTAAGTTTATGACTCATCTTGATTCGGTTAAACCTTTAAGCTATACCACTTCTAAATGGACAGCAAAAGGTCCAGGAGGAATAGGTAAATTAACCTGGATAGCTGAAATTGTAAAAGATGAAAAAGACAGGCTCATCAGCTGGAATTCTTTACCGGATTCTTCAGTTAAAAATGCCGGAAAAATTGTTTTCAGACCAAGTGAAGAGGGGACAGAAATAATTGTCACTATTTCTTATCATGCTCCGTTAGGAATTGCCGGCGAGGGAGCAGCAAAACTTCTAAACCCCTATTTTGAAAAAATCGTAAAAGATGACCTTACAAATTTTAAAACTTATTTAGAATCTAATTAATAAAAAATAAAGTTTGTTAAAAATGAGCCTGTGAGATTCGAACTTACAGGCTTTAATATTTATACTAGCGACAATATAAAATTTATTAAAAGTGGGTATTATGTAATATTGGAGCGAAATTATGTAAATTAAAGATTTTATTACAAGATATTTTTATAAGAATTAATTTACCTGCTAAATTTATGTTCGTATGAAAAAGTCGTATTTAACAATTATTTTACTCGCTATTTTTGTTGCTTTTGTAAACACTAATTGTTCTGCTCATTGTGATGACGAAGATTATACACGAGATCAGAAGGAAGCCGTTTTACATCAGAAAATTCATATAGATTAATCTTGATTCAATTAAAAATTCACTAACAGTTTAAACAATAAAATTTATAAATATGATAAAAATTTACCTTGCTGTACATCTATAGTTGCTGATGTTTATATAATCTTAAATTGTATAATATCATTATTGAAATTATTTAAAAACATAATTTTTAACAAATTATGAAAACAACTTTCAATCAAACCCAACTATGAGATATAAAAACATTTTACAGATTGATGACGATTATGATGACTGTGATTTCTTTCTGGAGGCTCTTGAACAAGTATCAGCTGCCGCCTCTTACACAGCAATTCACAATCCTGTCCAGGCGTTACAGAAACTTCTATCTAATGAAATACATCCTGATGTAATTTTTCTTGATATTAATATGCCGGTAATGAATGGTATGGAATTACTAGTGGAAATGAATAAAAAAGAGTTGGTTAAAAATATTCCTGTAATAATATTATCTACCTCAATACCCTGCGACTTTGAAAACAAATTCCAGCATTTGGGCGCATCCGGTTATTATATCAAACCAAATGATTTCGGCACTATGAAAACAATATTACAAAATATTGTATAGGTACTTTAAAATCCATATCAAAATTAACACGCCTAAATTATATTTTTTTAACGCAAATCTTACATAATTCCCACTTGATAGTAAAAGCTGTAGTTTTATAGTACAACACTGGTTATCTTTGTTTGAAAATCTTCTTATGAAAGTAACCGAAACTTATGAAATGGGATATAGAGTAAATAAATTTCCAATTGTGGGTATTGGTGCTTCTGCCGGAGGATTAGATGCCTTTACAAAAGTAGTTTCAGCAATAGCGCCAGATTCAGGAATGGCTTATATCATTGTACAGCAGCTATCAGCTGATTATCCCGGCAGTCTTACGGAAATACTTTCACAATATTCCAATATACCTGTACACGAAATCATTAGCGACATACATCTTTTACCCAATAACATCTATGTTATTCCGGAGAACAATTTTCTTATTGCAGAAGAAGGTTCTTTAAAACTTAAGCAAAAAACCCGAAGTGATAGACGAAACAATACTGTTGACATCTTTTTTGAATCACTTGCAGACGTTCACAGAACCTTTGCTATTGGAATAATTCTTTCAGGTACTGGTTTTGACGGTACAGCAGGATTCAAAAAAATTAAGGAATTAGGAGGCGCTACAATAGTTCAGGATCCCGATACTGCAGCTTATAAAGGAATGCCACAGAGTGCTATCGATACAAATATAGCCGATTATATTCTGGCTCCGGAAAAAATTCCGTCGCAGTTGATTGAAATACGTAACAGTTATATTTCAAATTATGGTTACACAGAAGAAGAACATATTCCGGGCAACGATGAGGAAATCATCTTACAAATCATTAACCTAATTTTTTCAAGAACTGGTAATGATTTTAGTCATTATAAACACCCTACGATAAGACGCCGCATTGCCCGAAGAATGGTTGTAGCAGAGAAAAATACCATAGAAGATTATTATAATTTTTTAAGAAACAGCAACAACGAACAGGATCTCTTATTTGCCGATTTCTTAATTCATGTAACCTATTTTTTCAGGGATCCGGAAGCATTTGAAAATCTGTCTAAAACTGTGTTTCCATCATTGATTAAAAATATTACAAATAACAACCTGCGAATCTGGGTAGCTGGATGTTCCACAGGAGAGGAAGCGTACTCATTGGCAATTTGTCTTCATGAATATTTTTTAAAAACTAACAATAAAGATATTAAGGTGCAGATTTTTGCATCTGACATATCAGAGAAGTGCATTACAAAAGCCAGATCCGGCATTTATTCCTATCAGGATGTTCAGATGGTGTCAGAAGAAAGGCTGGGCAATTATTTTACTAAAAGTGAAGGCAGTTACCATATCAACAAAGTCATTCGTGATATGTGCATTTTTGCTGTACATAATTTTGTAAAAGATCCTGCATTTGCACGAATCGATTTAATTACCTGCCGCAATACGCTCATCTATTTTGATCCTTACCTGCAAAATAAAGTTTTAGGTACTTTTCATTATTCATTAAAAGAAAAAGGAATGCTGTTTCTTGGAAAATCAGAATCAGTAACCTATTCTCAGGATTTATTTGAAAGTGTTAAAAAACATGCAAAAATTTATATACGCAAATTTGTCCCGGGACGATATACAACTCAGTCATTTAAGGCTGTACCAGACAATTTGCAGGTAAAATTGCATACTTCTGAAATAAAACCTTCGCCTGAAGATGATTTTAGAAAAATTACTTCAGAAATTTTACTAACGAAATATACGCCTGCAAGTGTTATTATTAATAAAAACCTTGACATTGTGCATTTTCATGGTGATATCAGTCCATTTTTAGCACCTTCACCTGGAAAGCCAAATTTTAATGTTTTAAAAATGGCACGTGAAGGAATTGGTTTTGAATTACAGAATGCGATTTCAAAAATAAAAGAAGACAAGCAAAATATTCGGAAAGACGACATAAAAGTAAAGGCACACTCCTATCAGGTTTCTTTTGAAATATTCCCACTTCCAAATGATGATGATCATCTTATGATTCTTTTTTATAAGATGCCACTTCCAGTTACAGACAGAAAGATTCATGAAAATTCAGCGCAAAATCGTATTGACAAACTTGAGAGAGAGCTCTCACAATTGAGAGAAAACATAAAAAGAGTTACCGAAGAGCAACAAACTGCTTTTGAGGAGTTACAAACAAGTCATGAAGAATTGCTGAGCAGTGAAGAAGAACTGCAGGCAATGAATGAAGAACTGGAAACCAATACCGAAGAACTTCAGTCTAACAATGAAGAACTGACCTGTCTTAATGACGAACTTGTCGATCGTCAGATACAGCTTATATCAATGCGTAATTATTCCGAATCAATTGTTAAAACCATTCGTGAGCCATTATTGGTTATCAGTAAGGACTATATCGTTAAAAGTGCTAATCCGGCATTTTACAAGTACTTTAATACCAGTGAAAATATCACTGAAGGTTACAGTATTTTTGAAATTGGAAATTGTCAGTGGGACATTCCGGAATTTAAGCAGCAATTAACTAAAATAGATGGCGATTTTTCGGTAGAAAACTTAAAAATTGATATTGTATGCGCTGATAAAAATAAAAAAACCATTATAGTAAATGCCAGCCTCATACTAAATTCAACACCTGAGGGCCTTATTCTTCTTGCACTCGAAGATATTACAGATTTAGTAACCACAAATGAGTTATTGACAAATAAAAATATTGAATTACAAAAACACAACGAGCAACTTGAGGCTTTTACATCTGCAGCCAGTCATGATCTACAGGAACCACTGCGTAAAATTCATATGTTTTGCAAAATAATTTTTGAGAATGAAACAGGTCTGAGCGAAACGGGAAAACATAATCTCGAACGGGTGCTGTTCTCAGTCAACAATATGAGTCAGTTGATGAAAGATCTTATTAATTATTCGAGAATTACCTTCTTAAAAAAAGAATATAAAGAAACAGATCTAAATATTGTCCTGAAAAAAACCGTTGCAGACATCAAGGATACTATTTTAGAAAAAAAAGCTGTACTCACTATTCTGCCGCTTCCTCAATTAAATATTATACCCCATCAGATACAGCAGCTTTTTACAAATCTAATTCTGAACTCCCTTAAATATACAAAAGAGAATATAATACCTGAAATTAAAATTGAAACTATAGAGCCACCGACTGAAGAAATACTTGAAATAGGCGGAAACAAAGACAATAAATATGTAAAAATTTCCTTAAGTGATAATGGTATCGGCTTTAGCCAGGAATATGCAGCTAAAATATTCGATCCTTTCTTTAGATTACATAATAAGGATCAATATCATGGCAGTGGTTTGGGATTAACAATTGTAAAAAAAATAGTAACTAATCATGAAGGTTTTATAAAAGTAGTAAGTAAATTAGATTATGGAACCACTGTCCACATTTATTTACCCCAATAACAAAAAAGGGTTCAGGATAAAGTAGTACTTTTTTCATTGTTCTATTTGTTTTTGATCTTTTTGGCAGGCTGAATGATTGATTTTGATTTTAACCAATAGTCGATTATTGCTTTTATCATCTTTTTGAATTCAAGATAATCATAAGGCTTAACAAAATAGCTCTGCGTTGGTATTGAATAAGGATCAATCACATAGGTCTGATTAAAAGATGTTGTAAAAAACAGGTATGGACAATTAAACAATGTACCTACATTATCGAGATTTGTTTCTGCTACTTTATGGTTCAAAACATTCAATAAAACAATGTCCGAAAAAAAAAGAAACGGTTTGATTTTATGTCTCAGTAAATGATTACAGGCTGTTTCCGGATTATTAAAATAGATGACAGGGTTTGAATAGTCCAATTCTGAAAAAACCTCTATAAATAACTTTCGATCTCCCTGCTTATTTTCAATGATTACTATGGGTCCTTTTTTATTCATAAATTTATTTTTAGTGAATAGTCTGAGTTGATATTAGAGTAAAATTATATTGCAAATATTTTAATAAACTTACAAAAAAAACTTACAAAATAAACATTCCGAATTATATAATTATCATGGTGCTTGTAAAATGGATTTAATAAAACAAGTATATAAAATGCTGATAATTATATAATTACTGGTTTAAATTTTGTAAAGTAAAATTTAAATTACAGGTTAATTTTGATTTTACACTTTTTTAAACTGTTATTAACTTTTTTAAAATCATTTCATTATGACCACACAAAACAAGGAAAATTACGGTCGGGATGTTCGTAGTTTTCACCACCCGGAAGATGATATGAAGCCTGCTTCAGATATAACCAATCACGATTTAGCAAATCAAATCTATACAAATGAATATGACGATGATGAAGAAATTGTAAATGACGATGATGATATTGTTAATAATGAAGATGATGATGAGTTAAATAACCAATTTGCTAATGCATCTGAAAGGGATATCGGATACCCGGCTGAAAATTATTTAGATGAGGATAACGAGAATAGTTTCGTTGCTGATCAATGGGATGAGGAAATTGATCCAAATGATATTGACGATGACCTTGAAGAAGATTATGATGAGAATGACCGTGAAATAGATAATTTTGCGAACGATACTACTAAAAAAGACCTGCTGGATCTTGAATATGATATAGATCAGGATCTTGAAGAAACGGATCCTGTCAACCATCCGCGAAATTTCAAATATTAAATTTTATAAAAAACCATTAGCAAAAAACTAATGGTTTTATTATGATGGCATAGAATTTCGCTGAGTGATTCAGCAAGGTAAATAAATATTGAAAGTAGCTCCCTTCATAGGTTCTCCTGTAGCATTTATAAAACCATCGTGGTTTTCAATTATTTTCTTTACGATTGCAAGTCCAATACCGGTACCTTCATACAAATCGCGGCTGTGAAGTTTCTGAAATACTCCAAATATTTTTTCGTTATGCTGCTGTTCAAATCCTATTCCGTTATCTGCAAAAGTTATATGGCAATACTTATGTTCAGTAGATGATTCAAAATCCAGCTCAGATCCGTTCACAAAACAGCTTTTTACAGTAATTTGCAAGGGTACCTCAGCCTGTGCAAACTTAATTGCATTATGAATAAGATTTTCCATTAACTGAACAAACTGAAAAGGAATAACCTTTACAGTATCATGAAAATCAGTGACAATGACTGCATTTTTCTCCAATAGATTTTCATGCAGCGCCGCCTTTACATCATCAATAACTACATTGAGATCTACTGTTTCAAACTTTCTGTCATCAAGAGTCGCACGTGAAAAAGCAAGAAGGCTGTTTATAAGTTCACGCATTCTGTTACATGCATAAAGAATCCTGTTAAACTTGGCTTTTCCATCTTCTGATAAATTTGCATATTCATTTGACATAATCAGATTCGCAAAAGTCTGGATTTTTCTCAGTGGCTCCTGAAGGTCATGACTTGATATGTATGTAAAGGCATCAAGTTCCATGTTTTTCTTTTTAAGTTCCTCTGCATGCTTTTCAATTGCTTCGTATTGTAAAGCAAGCTGTGCATTGGTTTTTAAAATGATTTCATTGAGAGCGTGAGTCTCTTCTTCCTTCTTTTTCAGCTCCTGGTTTTTTCGAAATAACTCTGTAAAAACCATCACTTTAGCCTGCAAAATTTCAGGTGACAGAGGCTTAATCATGTAATCAACCGCACCAGACTGATAGCCTTTAAATATATACTCATTCGTATTCATATTGGCAGTCAGAAAAATAATTGGTACATGCATAAGCTTGTCACTCTG
This sequence comes from Flavobacterium fluviatile, assembly GCF_010645065.1. Lineage (GTDB taxonomy): Bacteria > Bacteroidota > Bacteroidia > Flavobacteriales > Flavobacteriaceae > Flavobacterium > Flavobacterium fluviatile. The sequence continues at coordinate 852,999 of NZ_JAADZW010000001.1, forward strand.
CCGAATTAATTCTGCAGTCTCAAAACCATCCATCAGGGGCATCTGCACATCCATAAGTATTATGGCGAAATCCTGATCTTTCAACAGAATCCTCAGGGCATCTTTTCCTGATGTTGCCTCAACAAACTGATAACCACGATCAGCCAGAATGACTTGTAAAGAAAGCAGATTTTCCTTTTTGTCATCCACAATTAAAATTTTTATTGCGTTGTTGTTTCCCATTCTGTTTTTTATTGAATTCAATTTTGAATTATTTAAGCCATACACGCATCAGTGTAGATAGCTGTTCTACATTTACAGGTTTCGTCATATAATCTGATGCTCCTGATTCTATACAACGCTGTCTGTCTCCTTTCATCGCTTTTGCCGTTACTGCAATGATAGTAAGATCCTTATGCTTAGGGTCTTTACGAATACGTTTCATCGTTTCATAACCATCCATTTCAGGCATCATAATATCCATCAAAACAATATCAATATCCTTATCATTATTAAGCAAATCAATGGCTTCCTGACCGCTTTCTGCACTGATTACATTTAACCCATAACGCTCTAATGCCGTTGTCAGCGCAAACAGGTTACGCACATCATCATCAACCAGTAAAACTTTTTTGCCCGGCAATACATCTTCTTTCAAATAGAACGACTCTATGGTTTCTCTCATAGCCTCAGGCAGTTCTTTATGGACACGATGCATAAATAACGCTGTCTGATCTACTAGTTCTTCCAGAGAATTAGCACTTTTTGTAATGATGCTATGGGCAAACCTGTTGAGTTTTGCTTTTTGTTTCTTTGTTACGTCTCCTGCTGAATGTATAATTATGGCTGTTTCCTGACCTGCAATGTTGTTTTCAAGATCGGTAATAATATTAAGACCGTCTGCATCAGGAAGCACTAAGTCTAAAATAATACAGTCAAATGACTTTTCCTGTATAAGTTTCACAGCTTCTTTAGCGGTTTTGGCACTAAAAATTGTGATATCATTGCCGTCAACTGCCTTTAGAATCCTGTCTAATTCTGCCTGATTATCATCAACTACCAAGAGGTTTTTTATCTTTTTGTTTTTAAAATCATGAATGTCATTAAATAAATAATTCAATGAATCATTTTTAACCGGTTTTACGAAAAAATTTCTGGCACCACGTTTCAGGCCTTTGTTTCTTTCATCCTCACCCGAAATAATATAAACAGGAATATGCCTCAGATTAAAATCTGTTTTTAAACGATCCAATATTTTCCATCCGCTGGTATCCGGCATATTAAGGTCCATAGTGATAGCATGGGGATTAAACTGATTGATAAAATCAATTACATCATTCCCTTTTGTAGTAACAATAGCTTTAATACCGTTAATATGTGCCTGTTCGAGCATAATTTTGGCAAAAATCAGATTATCTTCTGCAATCAAAAGTACTTTATCATCCGGTTTAATATCTGTTCTGTCATCTCCTACCTCATCCACAAAGAACAACTCGATATCGGATCTGTTGAATTTTTCTGATGGTAAGGATTTAATTTTTCCTTTAGCATCATTGTCTTCATTTACATCAATATCTTGTACTTCTGCAATATGGACATATTTCAAAGGAAGGAACAAGGTAAACTTACTTCCCACATTGATTTCACTTTCCAGTTCGATACTTCCGCCCAATAAATCTGAAAGACCACGGCTAATGGATAATCCTAAACCTGTTCCTCCATACTTACGGCTGGTAGAACCCTCGGCTTGCTGGAAAGCTTCAAAAATGATATTTTGTTTTTCTTTTGAAATACCAATTCCGGTATCAGAAATTTCAAAAGCTACTACTGATTCTGCATTTTCAAGGCTCAGATTATTGGTTTTCCAATTGTTATTGGCTTTATAAATTTTAAGCTTAACTTCTCCTTTTTCAGTAAACTTAAATGAATTAGAAAGTAAGTTTTTCAAAATCTGATTTAAACGCTGCGAATCTGTTTCCATTATCTCAGGAAGATCTTCATCCATAATAATATTAAAACGAAGATGTTTGGCTTCAGAAATTGGATTGAAAGTAGAAGCAACGAATCGGCTGATGTCTTCAAAACTAATCGGGTTGTAATCGACGGAAATATACCCGGATTCGATTTTTGAAAGATCCAGAATATCATTAATCAGCTGAATAAGATCGTCCCCGCATGAATTAATTGTTTTAGCAAACTGAATTTGTTTTTCGGATAAATTGCCGTCACGGTTCGCAATTAATTCGTTTGCCAGAATCTGCAAACTATTTAGCGGTGTTCTTAACTCATGTGACATGTTCGCTAAGAACTCCGATTTATATTTGGATGTCAAAGTCAGCTGATCTGCTTTTTCTTCCAAAGCCTTTCTTGCAACCTCAACTTCCTGGTTTTTAAGCTCTACTTCTTCTTTTTGATTCGCCAGCAAAATGGCTTTTTCTTCCAGTTCTTCGTTGGTGTTTTTCAGTACTTCCTGCTGACTTTTCAGCTCGCTTGCCAATGATTGTGACTGTACCAGTAATTCTTCTGTTCTGGAATTGGATTCGATCGTATTCAGTACAATTCCGATACTCTCTGTTAACCCTTCAAGGAAATCTAAGTGTGTTTCACTAAAAGTGTCCAGTGAAGCCAGTTCTATAACTGCTTTTAATTGTCCTTCAAATAGTACCGGTAAAATAATAACATCTTTTGGTTTTGCATCCCCAAGTCCTGAATTAATTTTGATATAATCTTTAGGCACATTACTCAAAATAATTCTTTCCTTTTCAACCGCCACCTGACCTATAAGCCCTTCACCCATAGCATACTGGGTAGGAGATTTTTTTCTTTTGATGTAAGCGTAAGATGCGATAAGGTTTAATTTTGAATTTTCGAAATTTTCATCTTCCTGCAAAATATAGAAAAGTCCGTGCTGTGCCGTTACAACCGTAGCCAGCTCAGAAAGGATTTTCTTGGTAACCGAATTTAATTCTTTCTGTCCCTGAAGCATTTGGGTAAACTTGGCCAAATTCGATTTCAGCCAGTCCTGCTCCTGATTTCTTAAAGTAGTTGCTTTAAGATTCGAAATCATCTGGTTAATGGTATCTTTCAGAGCCTCCACCTCACCTTTTGCTTCAACACCAATGGTTCTGGTTAAATCCCCTTGTGTTACCGCAGATGCAACTTCAGAAATAGCACGTACCTGTGTTGTTAAGTTAGCGGCAAGCTGGTTTACGTTTTCTGTTAGGTTTTTCCATGTTCCCGAAGCTCCAGGCACATTTGCCTGGCCTCCCAGTTTTCCTTCAGCTCCCACCTCACGTGCCACGGTTGTTACCTGATCAGAGAATGTTGCCAGAGTATCAATCATTTCGTTGATTGTATCTGTTAATTGTGCCACCTCCCCTTTGGCATCAATTGATAATTTTTGTTTTAAGTTTCCTTTAGCTACAGAGGTTACTACTTTTGCAATTCCACGCACCTGCCCGGTTAAGTTCGATGCCATTACGTTAACTGAATCCGTTAAATCCTTCCACGTTCCGGCAACACCTTTTACTTCGGATTGTCCTCCCAGTTTACCTTCTGTACCTACCTCACGCGCCACACGCGTTACCTCGGAAGAGAATGAATTGAGCTGTTCCACCATGGTATTAAAGGTATTTTTCAAATCCAGGATTTCTCCTTTTACATCCACGGTAATTTGCTTCGAAAGGTCACCATTTGCTACGGCTTTGGTTACATCGGCAATATTACGCACCTGACCGGTTAAGTTAGATGCCATCTGATTCACCGAATCCGTTAAATCTTTCCAGGTTCCGGCAACACCAGGTACGAAAGCCTGTCCTCCCAGTTTTCCTTCTGTTCCTACCTCACGTGCCACGCGCGTTACCTCAGAGGCGAAAGCACGAAGCTGATCCACCATTGTATTTACAGTTTCTTTCAGTTGAAGAATTTCCCCCCTTACGTCTGCGGTAATTTTCTTGGACATATCCCCGTTTGCTACCGCGATAGTTACCTCGGCAATATTACGTACCTGAGTGGTTAAGTTACCCGCCATCTGATTCACCGAATCGGTCAAATCTTTCCACGTTCCGGCAACTCCCGGTACATTTGCCTGACCTCCCAGTTTCCCTTCAGTTCCTACCTCACGTGCCACACGCGTTACCTCTGAGGCAAACTCCCTCAACTGATCCACCATCGTGTTAAGTGTTTCTTTCAATTGAAGGATCTCTCCGCGTACATCAACCGTAATTTTTTTGGACATATCCCCATTTGCCACGGCAATTGCTACATCCGCAATATTACGTACCTGAGCAGTAAGGTTACCCGCCATCTGGTTCACCGAATCGGTCAAATCTTTCCACGTTCCGGCAACTCCCGGCACATTAGCCTGACCTCCCAGTTTTCCTTCAGTTCCTACCTCTCGGGAAACCCTTGTTACTTCTGATGCAAAGTCACGAAGCTGATCCACCATTGTATTGATGGTATTTTTAAGTTCCAGGATTTCTCCTTTCGTATCTACCGTAATCTGACGTGATAAATCCCCTTTTGCTACCGCAGTGGTTACCTCGGCAATATTACGTACCTGTGCGGTAAGGTTACCCGCCATCTGATTTACCGAATCGGTCAAATCTTTCCAGGTTCCGCCAACTCCCTCTACCTGTGCCTGTCCTCCCAGTTTTCCTTCGGTTCCTACCTCACGTGCCACACGGGTTACCTCGGATGCAAAAGAGTTCAGCTGTCCCACCATCGTATTAATCGTATTTTTAAGCTCCAGGATTTCTCCTTTTGTATCTACTGTAATCTGACGTGACAAATCGCCTTTTGCAACCGCAGTGGTTACCTCAGCAATATTACGCACCTGACCGGTTAAGTTACTCGCCATCTGGTTCACCGAATCCGTTAAATCTTTCCAGGTTCCTCCGACTCCTTTTACTTTTGCCTGCCCTCCCAGTTTTCCTTCAGTTCCTACCTCAAGTGCCACACGGGTTACCTCAGACGAGAAGGAGTTCAGCTGGTCCACCATCGTATTGATGGTTTTCTTAAGCTCCAGAATCTCTCCTTCGGCAACAGCCGTAATTTTTTTCGAAAGGTCACCATTTGCTACTGCTGTGGTTACCTCAGCAATATTACGTACCTGACCAGTAAGGTTCGATGCCATCTGATTCACCGAATCGGTTAAATCTTTCCAGGTTCCACCAACCCCTTTTACTTTCGCCTGACCTCCCAGTTTACCTTCTGAACCAACCTCACGTGCCACGCGGGTTACCTCGGCACCAAAGGAGTTCAGCTGATCCACCATGGTATTGATCGTATTCTTAAGTTCCAGAATCTCTCCTGCAACGTTTACAGTAATCTTTTTAGATAAATCTCCTTTTGCTACGGCCGTTGTTACTTCGGCAATATTACGTACCTGACCAGTTAAGTTCGATGCCATCTGATTTACCGAGTCCGTTAAATCTTTCCAAACCCCACCAACTCCTCGTACTTTTGCCTGACCGCCCAGTTTTCCTTCAGACCCTACCTCTACCGCCACACGGGTTACCTCAGAAGAAAACGAGTTCAGCTGGTCCACCATCGTGTTAATGGTATTTTTAAGTTCCAGGATTTCTCCTTTTACGTCAACGGTAATTTTTTTAGATAAATCTCCTTTTGCTACCGCCGTGGTTACATCCGCAATATTACGTACCTGGCCGGTTAAGTTCGATGCCATCTGGTTTACAGAATCCGTTAAGTCTTTCCAGGTTCCGCCGACACCTTTTACCTGAGCCTGTCCTCCCAGTTTTCCTTCGGTTCCTACCTCACGTGCCACACGGGTTACCTCAGAAGAAAAAGAGTTCAGCTGGTCCACCATCGTGTTAATGGTATTTTTAAGTTCCAGGATTTCTCCTTTTACGTCAACGGTAATTTTTTTAGATAAATCTCCTTTTGCTACCGCTGTTGTTACATCGGCAATGTTACGTACCTGACCTGTCAAGTTCGATGCCATTTTATTTACCGAATCGGTCAAATCTTTCCAAACACCACCAACTCCTCTTACCTTAGCCTGTCCTCCCAGTTTACCTTCTGTACCTACCTCACGCGCAACACGGGTTACCTCCATCGAAAACAGATTCAGCTGTTTTACCATTCCGTTCACCTCTTTGGCAATTCTGAGGAATTCTCCCTGAAGCGGGTTTCCTTCAATAGAAAGCGGCATTTCCTGTGACAGATTTCCTTTTGCCACCGAAGTGATTACGTGTGCAATCTCAATGGTAGGGTGCACCAGATCTGAAATCAATGTATTAACCGAATCGACACAGGAACTCCAGGAGCCTCTTGCTCCGTCCAGCGCCACACGATTCGTCAGTTTTCCTTGTTTACCAATGCTTTTTCCAACTTTTTGAAATTCAAAAACCATTCTTTCGTTAAGATCGATGATTTCGTTTAAAGTTTCACAAATCGATCTTTTAGTTCCGTTTTGATCGGTTGGAAATCGCTGAGTGAAATTACCATTTTTAACCTTAAGCAAAATTTTCAGAAACTCCGCATCAGTTAAAACAGACTCCTCTAAATCTGCTTTTTTAGTTTTAGTTTTTTGAGGCTTTTCTCCGGCAACTACAGGAAGTACTATTATACTTTCGGGATTTTCTTTATTCTTTTTTGTTTTTTTCATGTTTTCAATTCTTTATAAGAATGATTTAAAAAATCTTCCAGCCAATTTTTTCACTTTAAATTCCAATTATAAAAACATCTAATTTAGTATTAAAAACAGGTTTTTATATATTTTCATCAAGTAATATTTTCCTTAAATGAAATTGTACAAACGCCTCCATAGAATCCGGCCTTTTAGAATTGTCGGTATAATTCAAAGGTTTTATAATATAACCTGATATTCCTAATTTTTCTGCTTCAAATCTGTCATCAGCTTCGGAGGAAGTTGTCATTATAAAAACTTTTAGATTCTTAAGTTTCCTGTCTTCCCTTATAATTTTTAAAAATTCTATTCCGTTCATTCTGGGCATATTAATATCCAGAAGAATAACATCCGGAATCAATACTGCGTTTGTGTCCCTAAGGATTTTTAGGGCTTCAATACCATTATAAGCGGTATGAAGGACATATTCACTATCAATTTTTTTCAATGAGCGCTCTACACTTATAATATCGAGTTCATCGTCCTCTATTAATAATATTGTTGGTTTTTTCATACTTATAAAAATATTTTATTACTAAGTTGGATCTCATCCCTGGCTTAACCTGTTTAAACTTGCCTCGTATTCCATCCTTAACTATTTCTCCATGTAAAGATAAATTCGGTTCCTTCTCCTAATTCCGATTTTACGGTAATGGATTCTTGTTGATCGTCTATTATTTTTTTTACAATTGCCAGACCCACTCCTGTACTCTCCTGCTCATTCTGTTCCCGAAGTGTCTGAAATATTTCAAATATTTTTTGGTGGAATTCCACCGCAATACCCATTCCATTATCTTTCACTGAAAATTCATAAAAATTAGGGAATATTTTGCATTTTATCTGAATTATTCCTCCTTGTTCTTTTGGAGTGTATTTTACTGCATTACTTATTAAGTTAGCAAAAACCTGTTCCAGCTTAATCCTTTCTGTAAACAAATCCGGCAAATCACCAATTTCGAGTTTAAAAGTTCTTGGAACAACAGAATCTGCAATCTCCTGAACCAGGGCATTTGTATCTATGGTTTCTGGCGGAGTTTTAAGATTTAGTCGTGCATAATCCAGTAAGCCGTTAATAAGGGCTTCCATACGCTGTGTTTTTTGAGGTATGATCCTCAAATATCTTTTAATTTCCGGTGAGATTTCATCAGCATGATCTTCTTCGATCCATGTAATAACATTATGAATCCCCCTGACAGGCGCCTTCAGATCATGAGATACTACATACGCAAATTTATTAAGTTCGGCATTTCTGTTTTTTAGTTCATGAATATTTTTATCTAACTTTTCTGACATTGTATTTAAAGAAACAGCCAAAGCAGACAATTCATCATTTCCCGTATCCCTGACACTCGTGAAATTACCTTTTGAAATATTCTCAGCCAGGCTCACCATAGAATTGATCCTTTTAGTCGTAATTACCAAAATAAATGCTGTACTAAAAACCCCTACCACAATAGTTAGTGTAAGAAAAATAAAAGAAAATGTATGAGCATTTTTTAAGGAAATCAGCAATCTGTCTGTATGCAGTTTTCTTCTTTTGTATTCAATTTTATCAAATCTTGAAAATTTGACATTAATAGCATCATTTATTTTTTTTCCAACATGTCTTTTTAATGAAGTATCAAAAAGATTTTGATACGAATCAGGAAATTTTTTACGAGAGTCTATTAATTGAGCAGAATAGCTGAGCCAGCTGTTGTGCATGTTGCTGATTGAATCTAATATTGCGCGCTGATTGTTGTTGTTGCCAATCCGAAGCTGCTGCTCTTTAAACAGTTTTGGTACAATTTTGCTTCCCTTAAAATAAGAGTCCAGAAAAGTCTCATCATTTGTCAGCAAATAACCCCGAAAAGCACTCTGCATTTCAATAATTGCCTTGTGGGTTTTGTTTGAATTTCTGATGATCTCTTCTGATCTCGCCAGAAACTGTGAATTGCGCTGTACTTTTTTGGACAGCATATAATTGGTATAAGAATCAGCAACAGACAATAAAATTATCAGGGTAAATGCCAAAAGTATTTGATAAGATAACTTCATTATTAAAGATTAAACATTCAGTGCCAATATGGCTTTCGAATTAATAAAAATAATAAAAAAACATTGTTAAATCTATATTTTTGAATTTTATAGTGGCTGAATTTTATTTACTAAAATTACTCTCACAAATAACCTCTTTGCAAATTAAAATACGTCCGTTTTATAACATTTTTAAAAAAAAGAGTTAATTTAGTACAACAGCTTTGCCTATGTTTTCAAACATGTCAAAGCTGTTGTTTTCTGGTATAATTCCATAACATTTAAACATTACAGCAAAATAATAAATTAATAATACACAAAATGAGATTAGAAGATTTTGATAATGACGAGGATAAAGTAATTCAGGATCGTTTGAAACAAAAAACGTGGAATGAAATCAGGACCAATGACAGTTGGGCAATTTTTAAAATCATGGCCGAATTTGTAAACGGATACGAAAGCATGGGACGTATTGGTCCCTGTGTATCAATTTTTGGATCGGCCAGAACAAAACCCGAAGACAAATATTATTTACTGGCCGAAAAAATTGCTTACAAAATCAGTAAAGCCGGATATGGAGTCATTACTGGTGGCGGTCCCGGAATTATGGAAGCAGGAAACAAAGGCGCACATTTAGGCGGAGGGACTTCTGTAGGTCTAAATATCGAACTGCCTTTTGAACAGCATTTCAACCCTTACATCGATCATGATAAAAATCTGAATTTCGATTACTTTTTTGTTCGAAAAGTAATGTTTGTAAAATATTCACAGGGATTTGTAGTAATGCCCGGAGGTTTTGGAACATTAGACGAAATGTTTGAAGCTATAACCCTGATCCAGACTAAAAAAATTGGAAAATTCCCTATTATATTAGTAGGTGTTGAATTTTGGTCAGGATTGATCGAATGGGTAAAAACAGTGTTAGTAGAAAAAATGCAGACTGTAAGCCCTGATGATTTGAACTTATTCAAAATTGTAGATACTGAAGATGAAGTAGTTGATGTTCTGGATAAATTCTACAAGAAATACGACTTAAGTCCAAACTTTTAATATTTTTTTCGACCATTTAAGTGATATAAGTTCATTAAATTAAACCATATAAAACTTATATTTTCTTATATCACTTATCTCCTGGAAATACAAAAACAAAAGCTGTCTTTTAAACAGCTTTTTTTATACTATTTTTACAATTAAACCAAAACAGTCATAAGCCCATAACTTAAATTATACACCTAAATTTTTAAGCCTGCATTGAAATCATTTTTTAAAATCTTTCTCTTCGTTTTTGTTTTGATGTCTTCATTAAAACAATTTGCGCAGCATCAGTCAAAGATGGAGGTAGCGGTGAATCCTGAATTTAAAACACTACATGTAAAACAGGATATTGCATATTACAATACTTCAACTGACTCATTAGATTCAATTGTTTTAAATGACTGGAATAACGCTTTCTCTGATAAAAATACTCCTTTGGCACTTCGCTTTTCAGATGAATTTTATAAAGGTTTTCACTTAGCCAAACCAGAAGAACGAGGAAACACAACCATTCTTGAACTGACAGATAGCCAATTTATAGCTTTGGAATGGCAAAGAACCAATGAAAATCCTGATTTTATTGTAATCAAACTGAAAAACAAATTGCCTCCGAACAGTAAAATTGATTTACATCTTACATATATTGCTAAAATTCCAAGCGATAAATTTACGCGTTACGGCTATACTCAAAACGGAGGAATGAACCTGAAAAACTGGTTCTTGAGTCCAGCTCGTTTTGAAGATCACAGTTTTATAAAGTATCACAACTATAACCTTGATGATATTGCAAATGCTACAACTGATTATGAGCTACAAATTAAAGTTCCAAGCCAATATACCATTGCCACAGATCTTGATCTGGTATCAAGAGATTCATCTTCCCCTGCTTTCAGTACCTGTTTTTTTTCTGGAAACAACAGAACCAATTTCAATTTATTTATTGAAAAACAAAATACTTTCAACAGTTATAATAACGGCGAACTGGAAGTGCTTACAAATTTAAAAAATAAAAGACTAGACGAGATACAAAAAGCAATAATCATCAATAAAGTAATCACTTTTACAAATGATTTTATTGGAAAATTTCCAAATAAAAAAATTATAGTTTCTCAAACAGATTATGAACGTAATCCTTTTTACGGACTAAATCAGCTTCCCTCCTTTCTAAGTCCTTTTTCAGATGAATTCATGTTTGAAATCACATTTTTAAAAACTTATCTTAATAATTATCTCCAGTACAGTCTTCATTTAGATCCGAGAAAAGACAACTGGATTTATGACGGAATCCAGATTTACACGATGATGAAATATATGGAAGAAAATCATAAGGATCAAAAAATGCTGGGAAGGCTTTCAGAAATGAAACTCTTTAAGAGTTATAATATTACGAATCTGACTTTTAATGAGCAATACAGCTATTATTATATGCTAATGGCAAGAAAAAACCTGGATCAGCCGCTGGGAGATCCAAAAAATACACTCATTAAATTCAATGAACAAATTGCCAGTAAATATCGTGCGGGCTTAAGCCTGAGCTATCTGGATAATTATTTAAATCATAATATCGTTCCCGAAAGTGTTAAGGAATTCTATAACCTTAACAAAACACAACAGACAAACCGATACGATTTTGAAAAAATTCTCTCTGAAAACAGTCCAAAAAAAATCGATTGGTTTTTTGAGACCGTTATCGGTTCACGTGACATTATCGATTATAAATTTTCAAATGTTTACAGAACAAAAGACAGTATTCAGTTTTCTATAAAAAATAAAACAGAAAATTATGTACCTGTGCCTGTGTACGGAATTAAAAAGAATAATATTGTTTTTAAGCAGTGGATTGAACCAGCAAAAAATGATTCTGTCTATGTGGTCGAAAGAAAAAATGCAGACAAAATTGTTTTAAATTACGATAACGAAGTTCCGGAATACAATCAGCGTAATAACTGGAAATCATTGAAAAGTCTGGCAATTACGAATCGCCCGGTTAAATTTAATTTTTCCAAAGATTTAGAAGATCCTTACTACAATCAAATATTGTATGTCCCTACGCTTACTTATAATTACTATGATGGTTTTGCACCTGGCATCCGCTTTCATAACAAAACCATATTAGAAAAACCATTTATTTTTGACATCAACCCTTCATATTCTATTAAAGCAGGAACCTTTTCCAGCTCATCTGCTTTTTCATTAAATCATTACTACCGCAACAGCAGGCTTTATAATATTCGATATTCTATCAGTCAAAATTACTTCCATTATGCTCCTGATGCCACCTATTTCAGATTAAACCCAATGGTTCAGTTTCGAATTCGCGAAAATGATTTAAGAGATAATCGCAAACAATTTATTATTGCAAGACAGGTAATCGTTAACAGGGAAGCTACAGATTATATTACCGATAATTCAGAACCAAATTATTCTGTTTTTAATCTTCGGTATCTCAATACCAAAACCGAACTGATCAATCATTTTAGTTTTATGACAGATGTACAGTTTTCAGGAGACTTTGGAAAATTAGCAGGAGAAATTGAATACAGAAGGTTATTTGAAAACAATCGTAAATTAAATCTGAGATTCTATGCCGGCAGCTTTTTATATAATACAACAGGTTCAGATTATTTCAGCTTTGGGTTAGACCGTCCTACCGATTATTTATTTGACTACAATTTTTACGGAAGATCTGAAAGTATAGGATTTTTCAGTCAGCAATATGTAATAGCAGAAGGGGGATTTAAATCTATGATCGAACCTAGATATGCCAATCAATGGATGACAACTCTAAATGCAAGTTACTCAATATGGAACTGGATCGAAGCTTATGGTGATTTGGGTTTTACAAAAAACAAACATCAAAACGAACACTTTGTCTATGACAGCGGTATTCGCTTGAATCTGGTTCCTGACTATTTTGAAATTTTTTTCCCTGTTTATTCGAATAACGGATGGGAAATCTCACAATCAAATTATAATGAAAAAATCAGATTTGTTATCACCTTGTCTCCCAAAACATTAGTCAATCTTTTCACCCGAAAATGGCTTTAATCATTCGTATTTTAGATAAAAAAATGAATAATTAATACATTAATCTTTGTTTTTGTAAAAATTACTCAAAAAAAATACGTAGTTTTTTGAATTTACCTACAAATAATTAAATTATATTTATTTTAATGAATTATGATTATTGGTAGATTTTGAGTAATTTTGCAACCTAAACATGACCCTTCCAGATTATGATTACAGAAAAAAGCAATGCTACATTAACCTTCGAGGATTTTAAAACTGAAGTATTAAATGATTATAAAATTGCGGTTACCAGTCGGGAATGCAGTCTGTTAGGCCGCAAAGAAGTATTGACAGGAAAAGCCAAATTTGGAATATTTGGTGACGGAAAAGAAGTGCCGCAGCTAGCCATGGCAAAAGCTTTCAAAAACGGAGATTTCCGTTCAGGATATTATCGTGACCAGACTTTTATGATGGCTATTGGCGAATTTACCCCTAAACAATTTTTTGCCGGTTTATACGGCCACACCGATTTAGAATTCGATCCAATGTCGGCCGGAAGACAAATGGGCGGGCACTTTGTAACACACAGTTTAAATGAAGATGGCTCGTGGAAAGATCTTACCAAACAAAAAAATTCAAGTGCAGACATATCGCCTACAGCCGCACAAATGCCAAGATTACTGGGATTGGCACAGGCTTCAAAAATTTACAGACTCGTTGACGGAATCGAAATCAAAGACAATTTCTCTGTAAACGGAAATGAAGTTGCGTGGGGAACTATCGGAAATGCCAGTACTTCTGAAGGTTTATTTTTTGAAACCATAAATGCTGCCGGGGTTTTACAGGTTCCAATGGTAATGAGTGTCTGGGATGACGAATACGGAATTTCTGTACACGCTAAACACCAGACCACCAAAGAAAATATCTCTGAAATCTTAAAAGGGTATCAACGCGATGAGGATTCAGAAGGTTATGAAATTTTAAGAGTAAAGGGGTGGGATTATGCCGAGCTGGTTTCAACTTATGAAAGAGCAGGCGCCATTGCCCGCGAGCATCACATTCCGGTTTTAATTCACGTGAATGAACTGACTCAGCCTCAGGGCCACTCCACCTCAGGATCACATGAACGCTATAAAAATGGAGAAAGGTTAGCCTGGGAAAAAAATTATGATTGTATTCGTCAGATGCGTTTATGGATGATTGCCATCAACATTGCTTCTCCTGAAGAACTGGATGAAATTGATGCTCAATTGAAAAAAGAAGTTCTGGAAGCTAAAAAAGAGGCATGGAGCCTCTTTATCAATCCAATTATTGAAGACCAGAAAAATCTTTTGGCTTTACTGGAGCAAATTGCAGAAGCAAGCATCAACCATAAGGACAGAATCAGGAAATATATATCAGAATTAAGTGCTATAAAAGCTCCTTTAAAAAAGGAAATGCTGGTTTATGCCAGAAAAATTCTGCGTTTTATTGAAGTTCCAAAAAGCAAGTTACTGTTATCAGAGTGGATTACGAATTATATCAGAATTACACAGGAAAAATTTAGCAGCAACCAGTACTCTGAATCTCCACAAAATGTTCTTTCAGTTCAAAAGGTGCTTCCTGTGTATGCTGAAAATGCCAAACCTGATTTAGACGGACGAATGATTCTTCGTGATAATTTTGACGCTTTGTTCAGCAAATATCCTGAAGCATTAATTTTTGGTGAAGATGTTGGAAACATTGGCGACGTAAACCAGGGCTTAGAAGGCATGCAGGAGAAATACGGTGAACTTCGTGTAGCCGATGTCGGGATTCGCGAAGCTACCATTATTGGTCAGGGAATTGGTATGGCCTTAAGAGGCTTACGTCCAATTGCTGAGATTCAGTATTTAGATTATTTATTATACGCCATTCAGATCCTGAGTGATGATTTGGCGACATTACAATACAGGACGGTTGGAAAACAAAAAGCACCATTAATCATCAGAACCCGCGGACACCGTTTAGAAGGTATCTGGCATTCCGGGTCTCCAATGGGAATGATTATCAATGCGATTCGCGGTATTCATGTTTTGGTACCAAGAGACATGACTCAGGCAGCGGGATTTTACAACACACTGTTAGAATGTGATGAACCGGCTTTAGTAATCGAATGTTTAAACGGATACCGTTTAAAAGAAAAAACGCCTTTGAACTTTGGTGAATTCAAAACACCTATTGGAGTTGTAGAAACCCTAAAAGAAGGTACTGATATTACCTTAGTTTCTTACGGATCAACTTTAAGACTGGTACAACAGGCAGCCAGCGAACTTTTAGATTTAGGAATCGACTGTGAAGTAATTGATATCCAGTCGCTGCTCCCTTTTGATGTAAATAAGGATATTGTAAAAAGTATAGCCAGAACAAACCGTCTTTTAGTAATCGACGAAGATGTTCCGGGTGGAGCTTCAGCTTTCATTTTACAGCAAATTCTTGAAGAACAGGATGCTTACAAATATCTCGACAGCAAACCGCAAACACTTGCTGCAAAAGCGCACAGACCTGCTTACGGAACTGATGGTGATTATTTCTCGAAACCTTCTGCCGAAGATATTTTTGAGAAAGTTTACGACATGATGAATGAAGTGAATCCTGAAAAATTCCCCGACTTATATAAATAATTCTTATAAATTAATAAAAAAAGCTCTAAATCAGTAGATTTAGAGCTTTTTTTATTCTTAACTCCAACTTCACAAAAGTAAAAACAATTCTTCAGCGGATTTAATTTTCGATAAAAGGAAACTTTTAACTATCTGATAAAACATTTTCAAAATCTAATGTCTTATCTTACATCTTTTTTCGGACGGCATGTATAAGCAATCAGGCAAAGTCCTCTAAATTTTTGAAATTAATCGAATGACTATAATTATTACTTTTTGCGTTTTATTGTTAGTAGCTTATCTTTTTGATCTGACATCATCAAAAACGAAGATACCTTCCGTTATATTGCTTTTACTTTTGGGTTGGATTGTGCGCCAAATCACTGGTTTTTTACTTATTGATTTGCCGGATTTCTCTATGGTTCTACCTATTTTAGGAACCATCGGACTGATTCTGATTGTATTAGAAGGATCACTTGAATTAGAAATAAACCAATCAAAAATTGGCCTGATAAAAAAATCTTTTCTGGGCGCTTTCTTTCCGCTGATGGCTTTGTCTTTTATAGTTGCGTATTTATTTCAGTATTTTGGCGGTTATCCTTTTAAAATATGTTTATCAAATGCTATTCCTTTTGCCGTGATAAGCAGCGCTATAGCAATCCCCAGTGTGCGCAATCTTAGCACAAACAAGCGGGAATTTGTAACTTACGAAAGTAGTCTTTCTGATATTTTCGGGGTAGTCCTTTTTAATTTTGTCCTGTATAATTCAAGTTTTGGATTACCAACGTTTGGTTATTTCTTTCTGCAGATAATTATTATAATTGTTATTTCTTTTCTTGCCACAGTTTTACTATCATTTTTATTAAACAAGATAGACCATCATATCAAATTTGTGCCTATTATTTTGCTCACCATTTTGATTTATGAAATCTCAAAAATGTATCATCTGCCTGCCTTGCTGTTTATTTTGATCTTTGGACTGTCAATTAATAATTTTGATGAACTCAAAAGATACAAATGGAGTGAGCGTTTTCGCCCGGACTCCATGACCAAAGAGATTGATAAATTCAGGGAGTTAAATGTCGAAGCTGCTTTTGTTGTACGTGCACTATTTTTTTTACTGTTTGGATATTTACTGGAAACATCAGAAATATTAAATCCCGATACCTTTATCTGGGCTTTCGCAATAGTGCTAATTATATTCACAATACGTGCTATTCAGTTATATTTGTCTAAAATACCTTTAATGCCTTTACTTTTCGTAGCACCCAGAGGTTTGATTACTATATTGCTTTTTTTATCCTTAGGTACTTCACAAAATATTCCTTTAGTTAATAAATCACTTATTATACAAGTCATTTTACTGACCGCTTTTTTGATGATGTTCGGTATTTTAGGAACTTCAAAAAAAACTGAATTAGAACTTCAAAAAGAAGAAAATGAAAATTTATCAGAGAATGATGGCAATGACGAAACCCCATCAGCAGCTTAAAAATATCATTTACATTTTTTCCTTTATACTACTATTTTGAAGCCAAAATCCCCCTTGCCTTTTCCAAATCTTCTGCGGTATCTATTCCGATTCCAACATGGGTTGTTTCAACCATTTTAATTTTTTTTCCGAATTCCAGATAACGAAGCTGTTCCAGTTTTTCAGAAGCTTCCAGGGATTTCATCGGCAGATTGTGAAAGTCTAATAGAGCCTGTTTTCTAAAAGCATAAATTCCGATATGCTGAAAATAACGCACGCCAGCAGCTTTATCTCGCGGATAAGGAATAACAGATCTTGAGAAATACAAAGCAAACTTTGACTGATCTACAACCACTTTTACGTGATTCGGATTGTTGATTTCGTCTTCATCTGTAATTTCACGCATCAACGAAGCCAGATCAATCTTTTTATCCGGATCATTTTTAAAAACAGACAAAACCTGCTCTAAAGGTCCGGCTTCTGTAAAAGGTTCATCCCCCTGAACATTCACTACAATGTCAACATCAAGGTTCGCCACAGCTTCTGCAATCCGGTCACTTCCTGATTCGTGTTCTTTGATGCTCATAATGGCTTTTCCGCCATTCGAAACAATTTCATCATATATCAAATCAGAATCGGTTACTACAAATACATCATCAAACAATTTTGTATTTATTGTAGCCTCATACGTTCTTAAAATTACAGTTTTGCCTCCCAGATCCTGCATCAGTTTTGCAGGGAAACGTGTTGATGCATATCTTGCCGGAATAACAGCGATTATTTTCATTTAAATTTATTTTTTTAATCGTCAAACAAATGTAAGTATTCAAAACTTAGATAAAAAACATAATCAGAAAGGCTTATTATGCTTTAAACTATTTTATCAATTTTATTATGCTTGGATACAGGCTTTCGGTCTTTCCATTACTCATTTTAACTGCAAAAAATATTGGCAAAACCACATTCAGTACATAAAGCACAATAAATGCATAGAATAAGATATCGTATTGTCCGTAATGCAAAATTTTACATAAAGCAAAAGCAGTTATTGAAACAAAAGCAAAAACCGTCCAGATTATTTGAAAATTCAGGAGATTTCCGCCAATTTCTTTCAGTCCGATGATTTTATCTTTTTTGGTCATCCATAGAATTAAAGGCAGAAGAATATTTCCTAACGGAATAACCAAAAATGCGATTACTGAAAGATGAAAAATGACCAGATAGTTTTTATCCGGTTGTTTTCCGTAATCTAAAATATCTTCAGCATTTAAATCCAGGACTTCACAAATCAGGTTCAGCGTTTTTCCACGTGGTTCACTTTCGTTGTTTTCAATCCGCTGAATGGTTCTTAAATTTACTTTTGAAGACGGCCAGCTCTTCCTGAGACAAACCTTTTTTCTTTCTTAATTCTCTAATTTTTTCTCCGATTCCGTTCATAATTAATTTTGATTTATTGTTCCGACAAAACTACTTATGAAGCTTTCCATGTGATAACGGTTTATTTGCGACATTTTTACGACATTCTTGTCAATATATTGATTTCATGGAGTTTATTTCCGATTTCAGACTTATTACATGATTTTTACCGAAGTCATACTCAGAGATCCGGCTAATAACTTGTCATTAAATAAATCCAATTCATCTGTTTTATCTTTTAAACCTAAGCTATAAAGCAACGGAAGATAATGCTCCGGAGTTGGAATTGCCAACTGAAACGCCTGATTCATTTTTTCGAAATCTATTAATGGCTGAAAATTTCCATCCAACAGATAATTATTCACCGTTTCACGCGCTTCAATTGCCCAGTCGTAACCGTAATTGTCTTTATCAAAATTCCTGAAATCAATCAATCGCAAGTTGTGAACAATATTTCCGCTTCCGATAATCAGAACACCTTTGTAACGGAGCGACTGTAGTTTCTTTGCCAGTTCAAAATGGTACTCTCCTGATTTGGTATAATCAATACTTAACTGAATTACCGGAACATCCGCATTTGGATATAAATGTTTGATTACGCTCCAGGCACCATGATCCAATCCCCAGTGTTCGTCTAAATCAACCAAAACCGGATCTAATATTTTTTGCGTTTCCAGAGCGAGTTCCGGACTTCCTTTTGCAGGATATTGCACATCAAAAAGCGCCTGCGGAAAACCTCCAAAATCATGAATCGTTCTTGGCATCTGCATTGAAGTCACTTTTGTGCCCTTCGTAAACCAATGCGCCGAAATACATAAAATAGCATTGGGCTGCGGCAAAGTTTTGACCAGATTGCGAAAACCAGTCACAAACTGATTTTCTTCAATGGCATTCATTGGACTTCCGTGTCCTAAAAACAGAACAGGCATTTTATCGGTATTCGAAAACGTTGATAAAATCGAATGTAAGTCGTTTAATGTTGTCATGACTGGAATTGTTTTGCCACGAATTTCACAAATTACTCTAATTTTAATTCCTTTATCAAGCGATAATAACTTTTTGAGTTTTTATCATTGTGATCATAAACCTTGATTACAAAAGTTGAATCACTGTTTGTTATTGAAAACGAATCTCCTGAATTCCCTGGAAATCTTTCTTCAACTTTAGAATCAATCATTCTTTTCATATATAAAATTAAGGATTTCTTATTCGAATCAGTAAGTTTTATTGTTTTCTCAATTATACTACAGTCTCAATATTTCTTCCGTTAGAATCACGTTTATCACAATCAACATTTGTTTTTCTATATTTCAAAAAATGGTCTTTATAGTTTCCTTTTTTCGAAAAAATTTTTAAATTCTCATAATTTCCGCCCCATTCTCCACATTCACTAAAAGATGCATTAATATTCAAATTGCTATCCACACCTGAAGCTCCTAAAGTAATCGGATTAAAAAAGACAAACGTTTTATCTTTATTTGGAACTACTTTATTATGCTCTTCTTTTTTGGAACAACTTAGGCTTAGGAGTAATAATAAAATAAACAACATTTCATTTTTCATAAAAATTCCTGCTAATTAGTGTAATTCGTGGCTAAAAAAACTATTCCTCAAAGCTCTCGTCTTTAAATCCTATCAAATATAACTTGTTTTTAGCACGTGTCATAGCAGTATAAAGCCATCTGATGTAGTCACGATCGATTCCGTTTGGCAAATACGGCTGTTCGATAAAAACAGTGTTCCACTGTCCTCCCTGCGATTTGTGACAGGTTATTGCATAAGAGAATTTAACCTGTAAACCATTAAAATATTCGTTTTCTTTGACCTTTTGAAATCTCTTATATTTCGTTGGTTCATCTTCATAATCTTTCATCACTTCTTCATACAAACGATTGGATTCTTCATACGTTAAGGACGGTGATTCACTTTTTATGGTATCCAGAATTAAAACCGTTTCAAAAGGTTTCTGATTCGGATAATCGACCATTCTGATTTTGACTTTTGCAAAAGTAAATCCGTATAATTCTTTGATTCCGAAAAGCTCCAGCACCTCAATAATATCTCCGTTCGCGATAAATCCGGCTTCATCGGTTTCTTTTAACCAGAAGTAATTGTTTTTTACCACCATCAAAAAATCCCCAACCGAAAGTTCGCTTTCTTTAAACAGAATACGACTTCTGATTTGCTCATTATACTGATTGGCACGCTTATTAGAACGGACAATAAAAGCAGTATCTTCAATGCTGTAATTACTGTACGCTGTATTAATTGCATCCTGAATATCGTAACCATCCGTTAAACGAACAATGTCTTTAAACTTTTTTACATTAAACCTGAATTCAGTAATAAAAGATTCTTTCAATAACTCACGCAATTCGGTAGCGTTAAATAAAATCCCCGAACTTTCTTCCTGACGCATTACTTCATCGAGTTCGATATGCTCAATTTCTTTATCGTAATGAATGCCTAAAGTCTGAATATCAAGTGCAGGGCTAATATCTAAATTTACTGGAGGCAGCTGAGCCGTATCTCCCAAAAGAATCATTTTACAATTCGTACCTGAATACACATAATTAATCAAATCGTCTAAAAGAGAACCACTATCGAGCGTACTGTCTGAAATCATCGAAGCCTCATCGACTATAAAAATGGTGTTTTTATGTTTATTGACCTGTTTGGTAAAAACTACTCCTCCACCCGATGACTTTTTTGGGAAATATATTTTTTTATGAATCGTAAATGCGGGATTATTCGAATAATTAGCAATCACTTTTGCTGCCCGACCGGTTGGGGCCAACAGCACATATTTTTTATTAATATCTCCAAGATTATTTACAATGGTCGAAATCACCGTTGTTTTTCCTGTCCCTGCGTATCCTTTCAATACAAAAATGGTATCGTTTTGGGGTTCGGTCAAAAAAATTGCGATTTTCTGAAAAAAAATATCCTGTTTGTAGGTTGGGGCAAAAGGAAATCTTTTTTGCAGAACGCCATAAAATAATGCTGAATTCATAGGGTGAAATTGAGCAACAAAGTTCGGTTTTTTATATGGCATTATTTCAAAATTCAATAGCAAAATTTAATAACAATGGCAATGACAATATCAAAAATGAATAAGATCTCCAAAAACAATTTCGACAATTGATAATTTAAAAATTATACCAATATCAAGTTTTAAATTACATTTAGTCATTGTAGATTTTAATTTTTACGAAAAAATATTAGAATTCATTCAGATTTTTGACATTCCATTTTGAAATTGCCATAGATATTGCTTTTTGAAATTGACATTGACATTGACTTTTGCCATTGACATTGTTATTTATTTTATTTGTAAGTTTGTGTTCGAATTAAATTCTTCCTGAATCTGCAACAAGTAAGGAATTGTAAATTAAATTATGGCATTTCAGAACACCAATATTACATCAAAACTTTACAAAAAACTTTCTATTCAGGTTTCACTGACCGGATTCTCTTTTTGCTGTTTCGATACCCTGAACGACAGGATTACTTCATTCAGAGAAATTCAATTTGACACTTCAAAAAAAACGACCAAAATAGAGGATCATTTTGCAGAAGCTTTCAAAAAACACCCTGAATTAAAAGAGACCTATGATGACATTATAGTTATTCATAACAACAATCTTTCGACTTTTGTTCCTGCAGCCCTTTTTGATGAAAATTATCTGGGTAGCTATTTGCAATACACCACAAAGGTTTTTGAAACTGATTTTTTCACCTACGATGAAATTTCAAATTACGAAATGAATGCCGTTTATATTCCGTATATAAACATCAACAACTTCCTGATTGATAATGTTGGATCTTTTGATTACAAACATGTCAACAGCATCTTAGTTGAAAAATTACTGGAGGCTTCAAAAAACAATGACGCCAAAAAGATGATTGTCAATTTTAATCCGGAACATTTTGAAATCATTGTAGTTGAAAATCAAAAATTGCTGTTATTCAATTCTTTTGAATATCAGACTCCGGAAGATTTTATTTATTATTTGCTATTTACGGCCGAACAGCTGAGTTTAAATCCGGAAATTTTTCCGCTCGAATTATTAGGCACTATCAATAAAAATGACCCGTTTTATGCCATTGCATATAAATACATCCGTAATGTATCCTTTTTGGATGTAAGCACTTTACAGCAAAAAAACAGTTTCTCAACTGCAGAAAACCAAAAACATTATATCTTATTTCAATCATGAGAATCATTTCTGGAAAATACAAAGGACGCCGCATTTTTCCGCCAAAAAACCTTCCTGTAAGACCTACGACTGATATGAGTAAAGAAGCGTTGTTTAATGTTTTGAACAATCATTTTAGTTTTGACGGCTTAAAGGTTTTGGATTTATTTTCAGGAACTGGAAATATAAGTTATGAATTCGCTTCACGCGGAAGCGCTCCAATTACGTCAGTTGATGGCGATTTTGGGTGCGTAAAATTCATCAAACAAGTTTCTTCAGAATTTGATTTTGATATCGCTGCAACTAAAAGTGATGTTTTTAAGTTTTTAGATAATGTTAAAACTACTTACGATATCATTTTTGCAGATCCTCCTTACGGATTAGATCAGGCTGCTTTTGAAAAAATTGTTCTTACTGTTTTCGAAAGGGAATTGCTTCATGAAGACGGGATGATGATTATTGAACATTCTAAATATACCAAACTGGAACATATGAGTAATTTCTCTTTTCAGAAAAGTTATGGAGGTTCTTATTTTAGTTTCTTCGAATTAAACTCAACTGATGACGACGAAGAGCTTCCTGGCGATTCATCCGTAAAAGCAGAAGACGACGAAGGTTAATTTTCTTTTTTCAATTATAAAAATCCCCTTGAAATTCAGGGGAAATTTTGTTTTATCGAATCCTGCTTTATTTCCAAAAAAACACAGAATCTACTTTAGTTCACATTTTTGCTCCTAAAACTTCACTAACGAACGATGTTTTTTTTCCTGCAGGAGTATTGAAAAGTCAACTAAAATTTAAAAATCGACAAGACGGAATCTTTAATGCAAATCATATAAGCTTGTTAAATAATTGTATAACAGCGTTAAAGACTTAATAAGGTAAATTTGGATTGAATCTTAAAACAATACATCATGAACCTAAAAAGACTTTTCGGAGCCGTATTGACTATCTTAGGAATAGTCGGGCTTATTTATACTGCTGTAATTTTTGCAGATACTTCTGGAGAAACACGTGATATTAAATCACTTATTATTTACGGGATACTTGGAATCGTTTTTTTTACATCAGGAATCAGTTTAGTACGTACAACCAAAGACGAATCCTAGATTATAAATGCCACACTCTAAATACCACATTTTAAATAGCAAGCGCTTAAGCAGATACAAAGTATCAAAGCTTAGCGCTTTGTTTATTTATGACAAAATCTTTATTCTTCCTTAACGGGATTCAGATTCAGCTCTGTAAATCCTTTTCCGTTTTCCATATTATTAGGGTTGATACTGTATTCCTAGGCAATCGTTTACACCATTCTCAGGCAAAAAATGTCCGAGCAAAACTGAAAATAAGTTAAAGCTTTCAAAATATAAAAAATGCAGACCTGTAAGCCGGATTCTGTCCCTGACAAATCAAGGCCTTATCATTTATCTAGATCATACATTACTGCATGACTCAAGCTACCTACCCTTCAGCAACGGACGAGAAGCCCTTAAATGCTGATATACTTGGTATTTCACCGCATAGAGTTTACCTGGTTTCACTACAGCATTACCTGTACATACTTTCTGTTGCACTTGTCCTTGCGCTATTTCTAACGCCGACGGGTGTTACCCGCTATGCTTCTCTGTGGTGTCCGGACTTTCCTCCCTCCCGATGATCGGGACGACGATAAGGCGGTCTGCGGTGCAAAAGTAACATTTTATAACCTAAGAAGCTAAAATTTAAAATTCTGATTTTTACGAGGTTTGGTAACTTTTTAATTTTAAAATAGTTATCTTTAAAAATCTATAATTATCAAATACAGTTTATTATGAAAAGAATGTATCATTACGCAACTGTTTCAAAGGCTTTAGATCAATTGCATGAAAAAGGGTTTACTTGCGATTTCAATCGAAATGCAGACGTGATTAAAAAAAATCCTCAGAAATTTGAAATTGTTCATGTGTATCGATACGAAGGGGAATCAGACCCTGGCGATGAGGCAGTTGTTTACGGAATTAAATCAAACACAGGTAAAAAAGGGGTCTATGTTGCTGGCTTTTCCGCAGATTCAGATCAGGAAACTGCAAGGTTTTTATTTGATTTAAGTATTAGGGGAAGGTAAAATTTTTTAAATTCCAAATTACGAAACTTAGACAAAATAAAATTCCAAATTCCAATTATTACAGCTGTACAATTGGAATTTGGAATTTTTTTATTGGAATTTTTCAGTTTTATATTGTTGGAATTTTCAGTTTCCAGCCCGGCTGTATCAGATCCGGATTTGAAATAATATCTTTATTGGCTTCAAAAATATCCTGCCATGAAACCCCGTATGCTTTTGCAATCTTCGAAAGCGAATCGCCATTTTCTACCGTATATTCTCTTGAAACACCCTGTGTAACTTCGATGTTCATTACCACATCCGCTGCCCTGTAATCGGGATCGATTTTATTGTAGGTATCCCAAAGTTTGTCTTTATCGGCAGCTGATTTAACATTGCCATCAATATACAACACACTGTTTTGCTCTCTTACCTGCAAGTTATCTACTCCTAAATCGGCAGCCAGATTGATTAATTCGCTGTATTTTTCCTGTAAGCCCATAACGTTATTATTTAATTATTAATTTATTATCGACTTTTTGAGGTTTCAACTCCTGTATGCTTTGGATCAAAGGCTGCAATTCGCTTCTTTTGATTTCTCCGGAAAGCGTTACCACACCACCGACAACTGTAGCACTAACACCGTCATAGGATTTGATCACCTTTCCAACCGATTTATCTAAATCCGCATCCGAATTGATAATAACGGCAGCAGCAGCAGGTTCTTCATTCGGAACCGGAATCTGGCAATTATTCACCACCGATTTTACTCCTTTAACGGCTTTCACAGAACGCTCAATGTTTTTTTTGAAAGCTTCGTCATCACAAGTTCCTACAATAGTTGCGACACCCTCATGAACTGTAACCTGAACCTCAGGTGTGTCTGCTAATTTTTCATTGATTTCTTTTTGAATGGCTGCATCTTTAGGCGTGCAAGCCAACAACGAAAGAGCAAGACTCATTCCCAATACAATTGATCTGAATTTCATAATACTATTTTTTTAATAATTAACAGCTTAAAATTAAACCAATTAAACAGTAAAAGATTATAAGATGATCTTGAGGCAGTTATATTTTTCCCAGTTATGATCAGCAAATTTGTATCATTAAATCAGAACAATTGAAATTTCTTCATCTAATTCTGTAAAGGTTTGCCGTAATAATATAACCACTTTATTTCTAAGCGAATGTACTTTTATAAAAAATATAAAAATTATGATACATCAATTAAAACCTTCAATATTAGTAGAAACACCCTTAGGAACAGGCCAGGCTATTTTTCTCATTGATTATGGAATGCATCAGAATACATGTTGGGTTGTGGCTTTGCAAGAAAATGGAGTTATCAAGCATTTTGACTGTAATGATGTCATTCTCTCTACAAATTATACATATGGAATGAATATCAGAAAAAATAATTTTGAAGATAAAAAAGAAGCTATTTAATACTTACATTACGATGATAACCATTTTTTTGAGCAATGAAAAATTCATTTACAAGATTACTAATAATTCTGACATCAAGTCTAAATATTTATATTACTTTCTGATATGCAAAAGCACTTAAAATCTTTCAATTTTTAAATTTTCAAATCATTAAATTATACTCTATATTTGCTATCGAATAAAACAGAATATGGAACAATTTGTAGTATCGGCACGTAAATACCGCCCGCAGACCTTTAAGGATGTTGTAGGGCAAAAAGCCATTACCAACACTTTGTTAAATGCCATTGAAAGCAATCACCTTGCTTCTGCCCTTTTGTTCACAGGACCGCGTGGTGTTGGAAAAACAACCTGCGCCCGTATTCTGGCACGTAAAATAAATCAGCCGGGATATGACGATCCTAATGAAGATTTTGCTTTTAACGTTTTTGAGTTAGATGCTGCTTCAAACAACTCCGTTGATGATATCCGTAACCTTATTGATCAGGTTCGAATCCCGCCACAGACCGGGCAATACAAAGTCTATATTATTGACGAGGTCCATATGTTGTCTTCTGCTGCTTTTAATGCTTTTCTGAAAACACTTGAAGAACCGCCAAAACACGCTATTTTTATTTTAGCAACTACAGAAAAACACAAAATCATTCCGACGATTTTATCCCGCTGTCAGATATTTGATTTCAAAAGAATTACAGTAAAAGACGCCAAAGAGCATTTGGCTGACGTTGCACAAAGCCAGGGAATCAATTTTGAAGATGATGCTTTGCACATTATTGCTCAAAAGGCGGATGGTGCGATGCGTGATGCATTGTCCATTTTTGACCGTGTGGTTTCTTACTGCGGAACCAATTTAACACGTCAGGCCGTCACCGAAAACCTGAATGTTTTAGATTACGAGACCTATGTTTCGATTACCGATTTACTTTTAGAAAATAAAATCCCGGAACTTTTACTAGCATATAATGATATACTTGCAAAAGGTTTTGACGGGCATCATTTTATTGCCGGTTTAGCTTCGCATTTCAGGGATTTACTGGTAAGTAAAACGCCTGCAACCTTAAGTTTGCTTGAAGTAGGCGAACAAGCACAGCAAATGTATGGCACACAGGCACAAAAATGTTCTCAGGACTTTTTATTGCAGGGAATAGACATTGCCAACGACTGCGATTTAAAATACAAATTAAGCCAGAATCAACGCCTTTTGGTCGAACTATGCCTGATGCAATTAGCCTCTATCAACTTTGATGGAGAAAAAAAAAAGCTGAGCAATTTATAATTCCGCCCACTTATTTTAAAAATGGAGGGTATTCTATAGTCGAAAGTCCCAAGTCCAAAGTCCAAAGTCATTCCGTTAAAGCTGAAAATCCAGCATCTAAAGTTGAAAATTCAGAAATTACAACTGAATCTGCAACTTCCCAAAAGACAGAAGCTGCTTCAACTCCGCAAACACAAACTCCCGTCACTTCACTACCTGAAGTTAGCGGAGAGCCTAAAGTTTCTGCTTTTTCCCTGGCAAGTATCCGCAAGAAAAAAGAGCTGGAAGCCAATAGCAAGTCTTATGTCAAACCTACTTCGGCACTGCTTACCGAAGAATTCTCTGAAACAGACATGCTTTTGTACTGGAACAAATATGCACAGCGCTTAGGGGAAAAAGGGTTCAAAATCATGGAATCGCTTTTATTGATTAACGACCCAAAATTAAACGGAACAGTCATTACAATTGAATTGCCAAACGAAGGTTCCAAATTAGATTTTGAAAGTCAGGTTAACGGACTTTTAGGCTACTTAAAAGGGCACTTACACAATCATGACATTACAATTGAAGTAATTGTAAATGAAACCATAGAAAACAAAAGAAGTTTTAACGATCAGGACCGATACAATCGTTTATTAGAAATCAACCCAAATATCGAACTTTTACGTTCGACATTCGGATTGGATTTGCCTTAGAGATTAATATTAATTTTCTATCATTATTTTTTTATCGTCATTTCGAGTGATTTTATAAAGTAGCGTGAGCATTTTTATAAAATTGTATCGAGAACATTTGCAAAACAAAACTTCTCGATAGATTTTTGGCTATTAAAATATCGTTTATGTACAAAATCTGTTAGCCAAAAACACTCGAAGTGACGCGTCGATAATAATCAAACTCAGGTTTAAACTATTATTTTTTTATTGCTTTTCTATTCTGAACAGACTATCTATTTCTTAATCCGAAATCGTAAACTTTCTGTAGCCATTTTTTTCTTTGCTCTTCCTTAGCCGTTTTGACGATTCCGATATAACTTACTTTTACAGGCTCAACACCGCAGAATTCTAAAGTACATTTCTTTAGCTGATTAACGCTCGGTCTTGCATAAATCAATCGGTAATACCAGCCGGGCTGATCTAAAGTGGTAATGATATGAGCCGTTTTTCCTTTTAGCAGTTTATCCCACCAAACCGAATTTTTGCGGTATTGGAATGTCATTCCGGGCAAAAACAAACGATCAATAAAGCCTTTTGTAATTGCAGGCAGGCCTCCCCACCAAACCGGATGAACCCAGACTAAATGATCGGCGTTTTGGATTTTTTTCCAGGCCTCGGCTAAATCCGGTTCTAATTCGGTTCGTTTTTGATAGCCAAACTGTAAATTCGGATTGAACTGTAATTCGGCTATTGTTATGGTTTCGACCTGAGATCCCGAATCAAGCACTCCTTTATGGTATTCATTAGCAATAGCAAAATTGAAACTTTCCGGATTTGGATGCCCGTTTATAATCAGTATTTTTTTCATGTTTTCTATTTTTTATACAAAAATAGTAGTAGCATGAAAAATCATACCGGACAAATGTCCTATAAAATCGCTTTTCGAATCCGGCTTAAATGTCTTGGTGTAATTCCTAAATAAGAGGCTAAATATTGGAGTGGAATTAACTGCAGGTATTTTTGGTGATTTTTATAAAGCTCTTCATAGCGTTGTGCGCCGGATAATTTTTGAAAAGAAATCATTCTTTTGTTCAGGTTTACGAATTCAATTTCGGTTAATTTCCTTCCTGTTTCCTGCCAGTTATAACCTGACTGATACAGTTTTTCCAAACTTTTCCGACTTAAAACCTGCACTTCTGTATCTGTTAAAGCCTGAATGTTTTCCTCTGCCTTTTCTTCTGTTATAAAACTGGCAAAAGAAGCCATAAATTCATTTTCAAAAGCAAAACAATTCGTAATCTCATCTCCTTTATGATTAACAAAAAAAGAACGTAAAATGCCTTTTTCAACAAAAACAACTTCGTTACAAACCTGATCTTCCTTCTGCAAAAATTCTCCTTTTTTTAGTTTACGAAATGTAATTAGATTATCTAAAAGATTTAACTCTTCTGAAGATAAATTTTGAATGGACTGAAAAACAGCTTTCATTAAATTCTGAATTAATTTTTTGAAGCAAAAACTTTTTCGATTCTTTTATCAGGAATGAGCCATAACATTGCTACAATAAAATAAGCAACACCAGAAATCCATTCGCTGTAAAATGAAGCTACAATTCCGATGATATACAAAACAGCTGAAAAAATCCCTTTAACTTCATACCCTATTGCTTTTGCCAGCACCGAATTTTTTCCTTCAGCAATAATTATAATTCGTTCAAGAATAAAGTAAGCTATAGCAGATAAAAGCAATATAGCGCCATACAAAGCCATAGCTGTCTTTGCAAAATTGTGCTCGCCCATCCAGCCTGTAGCTACCGGAATAAGGGAAAGCCAAAAAAGCAGATGCATATTTGCCCAAAGAATTTTTCCGTTTACTTTAGACAAACCATGAAGTAAGTAATGGTGATTATTCCAGTAAATCCCAACATAGATAAAACTAAGGATATAACTCAAAAATTTAGGAATAAGCGGTTTTAAATCGGCAAACTCATGTCCGTGCGGCACTTTAATTTCTAAAACCATAATGGTAATAATAATCGCTAAAACGCCATCACTGAAGGCTTCAAGTCTGGTTTTGTTCATTTAATAAATCCTAATTAAATTTTACCGTAGTACATTGCTTTTACGATTCCGTCAGAAAGTCCAATTTTTGGAACATAAATCTGGCGAGCCCCACTCCATTTCATTGCATTCAGATAAATACGTGTGGCATGGATAATTACATCGGCGCGATCGGAATTCAGACCTAATTCGGCAATTCGTTGCTCATAAGTCAAAGAGTTTAAAAAAGCATATTGTGAATTGATATAAATGTATGAAAGCGGTTTTTCCTGCTGCTTTCCGGACATTTTAAATAACTTATTGATGTTTCCTCCCGAACCGATAAGGGTCACCTCCTCGTAATCTTTTGTATTGGTTTTGATCCATTTTTCAATCTCATCCCAAACCACATCATGAACCATATTATTCAGCAAACGGACTGTTCCTGCTTTGAACGATCTTGAATTGATCATTTTGCCGTCTGAAAACAGCGTAAATTCGGTACTCCCACCGCCAACATCCACAAAAAGATAAGTCTGGTCTGTTCTGAGTAAATGGTGCAAATCTGTTGAAGCTATAATAGCCGCTTCTTTTTTCCCGTCGATAATTTCAATTTTTATATCGGCTTTTTTCTTAATCAGACCTACCACTTCTTTTGCATTGTATGCCTCCCGCATTGCTGAAGTTGCAAAAGCCATATAACGTTCTACTTTATGAACTTTCATTAAAAGGTTAAATGCTTTCATGGCATCAACCATTCTTTCTATATTTTCTTCTGAGATTTCACCAACCGTAAAGGCATCCTGCCCAAGACGTATTGGTACACGAACAAGTGAACTTTTATTAAATTGAGGCTCTTTGCCTTCCTGCTCAACAACATTCGATATCAGGAGCCTCATGGCGTTCGAACCGATATCTATTGCTGCGTATTTTTTTATTTTAATCATGCTCACTTTATGATTTGAAATTTAAAATTTGTGTAATTATTAATTTGTTTTTTGAACAGCTGCTTCGGCTATTTCGATTTTATTCTGGTAGTATTTATAAGTTTCCAGTTGTGCCCTGAAAGGAGCATGATGATTTCGGGCTTTATATTTATTGTCTAATTTATAAGATTGATATCGCACTTTTACATTCCCTTTCCAGGCAATATTAAAATTATCTATTAATTCTTTTTTAATCGATAAATCATAAATTGGGCAAGTAACTTCTACCCTTCCATCAAGGTTTCTGGTCATAAAATCGGCTGATGAAATGTAAACTTCGGTTAAACCGGCGTTTCCAAAAATATATACCCTTGAATGTTCCAGATAATTATCAACAATGCTGATTGCTTCAATATTCTCACTCATGCCCGGTATTCCCGGAATCAGGGAGCAAATTCCTCTTACCTGTAGCTGAATTTTAACTCCTGCATTACTTGCTTCGTATAATTTATCGATCATTTTAAAATCAGACAAGCTATTCATTTTTAGCTTTATATGTGTTTTTCTACCTGCCAACGCATGCAGAATTTCACGATCTATTAGTTTAATAAACTTAGTGCGTGTATAATGTGGCGATACAATTAAGTGCTTGTATCGATGCACCCGGTAATTGATGTCGAAGAATTCAAAAATTTTAGAAACATCTTTTAAAATTCCCTGATGACAGGTAAAAAGTGTTACATCAGTATAAATTTTGGCGGTAGATTCATTAAAATTCCCTGTCGAAATAAAACCATATCGTCGTGTTTTTTCGTTTTCAACTCTTTCAATGATACATATTTTACTGTGAACTTTTAAGCCTTTCATTCCAAAAATAAGCTCTATTCCTTCGGTCTGCATTTGTTCTGCATACGAAATATTCGAAGCTTCATCGAAACGTGCCTGAAGTTCGATTTGAACCACTACTTTTTTACCATTTTTGGCTGCGTTAATAAGCGAACTGATAATTTGTGAATTCTTAGCCAGACGATATAAAGTAATTTTGATGCTCGTCACTTTTGGATCTAAAGCTGCTTCACGCAAAAACTTAGTCAGGTACGAGAAAGACTGGTATGGAGCATGAACCAAATAGTCTTTTTTGTTTATTTTTTCCAAAATACTTCCATCGAGACTTAAACCCGGAACCGGCAAAGGTTCATTTGGTTTATACAGTAGATCGTAACGTCCTAAATTTGGGAAACTCATGTAATCCCGACGGTTATGGTATCTTCCACCCGGAATAATACTATCGGTTTCTTCTATTTTCATTTTATCTAAAAAGAAGTGCAGCGTATCATCTTCAATCTGACTGTCGTAGATAAAACGAACCGGTTCACCAATTCTGCGGTCTTTTACAGATGAAGCAATTTTTTCGAGCATACTTTTACTCAAATCGCTGTCAATATCTAATTGGGCATCACGTGTAATTTTGATCATGTGAGCCGAAACACTTTTGAAGTCAAATATATTGAAGATGCTTTTTAGTTTATAACGAATAACATCGTCGATTAAAATCACATATTGTTTGTCGTCTTCTGAAGGAAGCACAACAAACCTGTTGATATTTTTAGGAATTTCGATTAAAGCATAACGAACTTCATCATTAGCCAATACTAAACGAACTGCCAGATAACCCAAAGTATCTTTAAGAACCGGAAAAACAGCAAGGTCATTCAAAATGATGGTTACCAGTTCCGGACTCAACTTTTGCATGTAAAAGTCCTTTAAGAATATTTCCTGTGTTGGGCTGATCTGATCCTCGGTTATAATGAAAATATTTTCAGCTTCAAGTTCGGCTTCAATATTTCCTAAAATACGCAAACTTTCTGACTGCTGCTGAATAACAATCTCTGTAATATCTTTAATTAATTGATGTGCAGAAATACCGCCTAAATATTTTTCGCCGGAAATCCCTGAAAGACTCAGTCTCCGGATTGCAGCATATCGAACTCTGAAAAATTCATCTAAGTTGTTTGAAAAAATTCCAACAAAACGCAGTCGGTCTAAAAGCGGAACCGTATTATCACCGGCTTCCTGAAGTACTCTTGCATTAAATGCTAACCAGCTTTTTTCTCTGTCGATATATTTCTGTTCGTGCACGTTATTTATTTTAAATCTTTGGGGAAAATTGTTTTTTGGGTTTTGCCTTTATCAATCGTATTCCAGCTTTCTGAATCGAATTGCAGTGATACAAAACCTGAAGTTGGAACATTTTCTATAAAAACATCCCCAAATTTATTAACAAAATTTGTAATAGCCTCGTTATGTCCAAAAAGAATAACGCTTTCTAAACTATTATCACATGATTTAATAACTTTTTCGAGATGCCTTTCGTCAAAAGTGTATAATTCGTCCTTGAATAAAATACTTTCTAATGGGTATGATAAATTTTGAGCAAAAATGATCGCTGTTTCTAAAGCCCTGGCAGCAGTACTGCTCCAGATTGTATAAGTTTTAGGGAGAAACTTAGAAATGGCCCCTGAAACACAATGGGCATCTAAAATACCTCTTTTCATTAAAGGCCTGTCGAAATCTTTTAAAGGCGCTTCCCAACTCGATTTTGCATGTCTTATTAAAATTAAATTTTTCATAAATAGGATATTTTAAAGATAAATACCATTAAAAAAGTATTTCAATCCTAATTTACAAAAGAAATTTCAATAGCCTATGTTTTTTTTATTCTGTTAACATTTTATAACTAATCAACAGAAATTCAATAATGTAAGACCTTTTTCAAATTCATAAACTGCATTTTATTTAGATTAATAAATCTGTGCATAAAAAAAATAGGTCGCTGCAATACAATCGCAACGACCTAATAACTAAACCTGAATACTAACTTTCTTATCAAATTTCTACAAATTTTTCCGGTAATTTCTTTCGGTTTTCTGCATCAATTTTCAAGTATATCTAAAGATCTTTTTTTATCAAAAAAATATGTTTAACATTTTATGAATACAAACATAATTAAATCATCGATTAAAAACAAATAAAATCGACAAAATACACTTAAACATTAACAAATATAAGTAAAAACTTATTTTAAGGGGATAAACGCTGAATACTCCAACTAAAATTTGATTTGCATTTATAACAAATGCGGTCATGAAGTCTATTTGCTCTTCCCTGCCAAAATTCAACTTCAAGCGGCGTGACTAAATAACCTCCCCAATGTTCCGGTCTTGATATCGATTTGCCTTCATAAGCATTTTCGAGCTTTTTTAAATTTTCTTCTAAAAAAGATCTTGACGGAATCACCTCACTCTGATTCGAAACTACCGCTCCCAATTTACTTCCTTCCGGACGCGAATCGAAATAATTGTCTGATATAATTTCTGAAGTCTTTTGAGCAATCCCTTTTATAATAACCTGACGTTCCATTTCCTGCCAGAAAAAAGACAGACACACGTGCGGATTTGCTGCAATGGCCTTCCCTTTTTCAGAATTATAATTGGTATAAAAAATAAATCCTTCTTCAGAGAATTTCTTCAATAAAACCACTCTGGATTTTGGAAAACCATCTAATCCAATGGTCGAAACGGTCATTGCATTAACTTCTCCGCTTCCGCCAAAATCTTCTGCTTCATGAAACCACCTGTTAAAAAGATTAATTGGATCATC
The DNA here is from genome assembly GCF_010645065.1 of Flavobacterium fluviatile. Lineage (GTDB taxonomy): Bacteria > Bacteroidota > Bacteroidia > Flavobacteriales > Flavobacteriaceae > Flavobacterium > Flavobacterium fluviatile. The sequence continues at coordinate 887,459 of NZ_JAADZW010000001.1, forward strand.
AGGAATAGAACTTTCTAATAATTCACTTTTTTCATAGGATTTCCTATAATTGCTTAAATCGTTCATTTTCTTATTTTTATAAGTTAATTATAAGATGTGAAATGTAAAATAATATCCGCCAAAGCAACAACCCATATTAGAATTTTCACTTTTCACTTTTTGCACTATTAAAATTCAAAAGAAACGCCGTCATCTGCTGAAAGTACATTTGGAAAAATAGTTTCAGCTTCTTCTTTAAAGGGCTCAATTCCTTGGTATCTTGTTGAATAATGTCCTAATATCAATTGCCTGGCATTCGCTTTTAAAGCAATCGTAGCGGCATCTTTCGCTGTTGAATGCAATGTTTTTTGGGCTAAAATCGCTTCTGATTCTAAAAAAGTAGATTCGTGGTACAAAATATCGACATTTTCAATAATCGGGATAATAGCTTCTTGATAGACAGTATCCGAACAGAAAGCATAACTTTTTGGTAGAGCCGGATCAAAAGTAAGTTTTTCGTTTTCGATTACACTTCCGTTATCAAGCGTAATATCTCCTCCATTTTTTATTTTCTGATAATAAGCCATATGAATATTATAACGCTGAACCGCCTCAACATTTAATTTTCTTTCGTCCGGTTTTTCTATAAAGAGATAACCGTTGGTATAAACGCGATGCTTTAACGGAATCGTCTTCACTATCACTTTCTTATCTTCAAAAACAACCTGGCTTTCTTTAGATTCTAATTCATGAAAAAACAAACTGTAAGTTGTCCATGATTCGGTCAGTTTCAATTGAAGCAAAATGAGTTCTTTAATTCCTTTTGGACCGTAAATATGCAAATCTGTAGTTCTTCCCAAAAGAGAAAAAGTCGAAACAGTTCCTATTAATCCGAAAAGATGGTCTCCGTGAAGATGCGAAATAAAAATGTGATTAATTTTTGAGAATTTAATCTTATTCTTTCGAAGCTGAACCTGAGTTCCTTCTCCACAGTCAATTAAAAACAGTCTGTTTTTGATTTCTAAAACCTGAGAAGTCGGATTGGTAATCGTTCTGGGAGTTGCCGCATAGCAGCCAAGTATCGTTAATTTCAATTTTATGTTTATTCGTTAATGTGGTAAATCGTTTAATTGTCTAAAATTAAATCAAATCGATTAAACCGTTAAACGAATAAACAATTAAAATCAATTTTAGAATCCTAGATCTCTTTCAATTTCTTCCATTTCGATAATATCGTGTGCTTCCAAAAGAGAAGGAACAACGGTCAATTTATCAGAAATAGCATTGAAATCAAGTTCAAAAGCTACAATTACAAACGATTTTTTTGCTTTTTTTTGTTGTTTGGAAAGAGGTAAAAAAAGTTTCAAATCACTTTCAGACAAATTGGAATCTGAAGTCAAATCGATTATAATATTGTGTTTTTCAAAGGTTTTAAACTGCTGCGTCACTTTATCAAGGAATGAATTAACATCTCCCTGAGTATCTTTAATGGTAACGGTATGTCCTTTTTGATCTACTTTCATTTTATAATTTGTGGGGCTTATATAAAAATTGATATTTCTGTAGGCAAAGGTACGAAGTTTTTTTATTGGTTGTTTCAGGTTTGGCTTTATGTTTCTAGTTTCAGAGTTGAAGTAACACGTTTGTCAGGCTGAGCGGAGTCGAAGCCCACTTTTCTAATTACGTTCTCAATCAAAAGCCCTTCGACTCCGCTCAGGTTGACATCACATTTAAACAACCTGAAACATTAAACCTGAAACAAAACTAAATCTACTGAATCTTAGAAGCCAGCAAATAAATAACCGCCATTCTAATGGCAACACCATTCTCCACCTGATTTAAGATTACAGAATGATCCGAATCAGCAACTTCAGAAGTGATTTCTACTCCTCTGTTGATGGGTCCCGGGTGCATGATTACGATTTCTTTGCTAAGCGAATCCAAAAGTGGTTTATCCACTCCGTATTGTTGTGCGTACTCACGTGTTGACGGAAAGAAATTCACATCCATCCGCTCGTTTTGTACACGAAGCATGTTTGCCACATCACACCATTCTAACGCTTTGCGTAAATTGGGTTCAACCGTAACACCAAGCGATTCGATATATCTCGGAATTAATGTTTTTGGCCCGCAAACTTTTACTTCAGCACCTTGCATCTGCAAAGCATATATGTTTGAAAGCGCTACACGCGAGTGCAGAATATCGCCTACAATAACCACTTTTTTTCCGGCAACATCGCCGAGTTTTTCTCTTATAGAATAACTGTCCAGTAAAGCCTGTGTTGGGTGTTCGTGTGCGCCATCACCTGCATTTACGATGCTTGCTTTGACGTTTTTGGATAAAAAATAAGCCGCTCCGGGATTGGAGTGGCGCATTACAACCATATCTACTTTCATCGAAAGGATATTATTTACAGTATCAATCAGGGTCTCTCCTTTTTTAACCGAAGACTGAGCTGCAGAAAAACTGATGACATCAGCAGATAAACGTTTCTGCGCTAATTCGAAAGAGAGTTTGGTTCTGGTACTGTTTTCAAAGAAAATATTGGCAATGGTAATATCTCGTAATGAAGGAACTTTTTTAATTGGCCGGTTAATGACTTCTTTAAAATGATCTGCCGTTTCAAAAATCAGGTTTATATCATTTTCGTTGATATATTTGATTCCTAATAAATGATTTACGCTTAATTCTTTCATTGTGTATGTTTATATATTTTATTTGTCTAATCTTGCATTTGTTAAATTGTTTAATCGTTGGTCTTTCCGATTAAACAATTAACCGGTTAACCGATTAAACTAATTTGTCACTAAGTGAACCACATCTTCACCATCATTTTCTTTCCAGCTTACTTTAACTTTTTCACCATTAATTGCATCTACCTGACGGCCGCGGTAATCGGGCTGAATTGGCAAATTACGGCTGAAACGTCTGTCTATTAACACCAGCAGTTCAATTTCTGAAGGTCTTCCGAAAGACTGAATTGCGGTTAAGGCAGAACGAATGCTGCGCCCGGTAAACAATACATCATCAATAAAAATGACTTTTTTGTTTTCGACTATAAAATTAATCTGGGTTTTATTGGCTTCAAGCGGTTTATCGGTTCTGCGGAAATCATCCCTAAAGAAAGTAATATCCAGATAACCCAGTGAAATTTCAGGTGTTTTGTATTCGCTCTCTAAAATTTGTTTTAAACGCTCCGCAAGAAAGACACCTCTCGGCTGAATCCCGATTAAAATAGTGTCTGAAAAATCAAGATGTTTTTCGATTAACTGACAAGCCAAACGATGGAGTATGATAGTAACTTCTTTTGAATTAAGTAATACTTTCTGGCTCATAATTAATTGTAATGATTGGTCGCGCAAATATACGGAATTGGAATTTATTTGTTGGGGTGTCAGTAGCGGAAATGTTTTTCAACATTAAAAATTAAACATATAGTCAAAGCAATTAGATAAAAACCTAATAAACATTAAAATTCCGTAGGAATGAACTAAATTGTAGCAACGGATTTCAATCCGTTGTAAAAGAAAACGACCATACATAAAGTTCCATCGGAACGGTTCATATTCATAAACGTATAGTATGTTTCGAACCTATGGTTCTTTTTACTTCATCCCGAATTTCAGACCGGATTAAAATCCGGCCCTACAATATTAAAACGAGCTGATGGCTCTTTAAAACCGAATGAACTCAGTGCTAAAATTCTTTCAGCACCCACAAGTATTTCATTACCAAACAAATAAGTTTTTCCTTATATTTGAGTAAAACAAAAACACCAATCATTATGAGAAAAATAATCGTACTATCCATGATTACCATCGATGGCGTCATGCAGGCACCCGGTGGTCCTGAAGAAGATACTTCAGGAGGTTTTGAATATGGAGGCTGGGTCGCGCCTTTTGGAGATGAAGAGTACGGCAAAGTCATGCAGGAACAAATGAAACCGGCCGATATTCTTTTGGGTCGAAAAACATTTGATATTTTTGAAGATTATTGGCCCAAACATGCAGAGGGCTGGCCGGGAATTAATGAAGTGAACAAATACGTTTTGTCTTCCACCAGAAAAAACTCAGACTGGGAAAACACTGAATTCCTTTCGACTATAGAAGACATCAAAAAACTCAAAAATTCAGAAGGCGGCGATATTAAAGTCTGGGGAAGTGCAACACTTGCGCAATTGTTACTTCACCATGATTTAGCTGATGAACTTGGGCTGTTAATTTATCCTGTTATTTTGGGTAAAGGAAAAAAATTATTTGATGATGGCGCAGTTCCTTCAGCATTTACGTTAATTGAAAGTACGGTTACGCCAAGTGGTGTGATTGCCGTTAGTTACAAACGGGCTGGTGAAGTGAAGACTGGAATTATTCATGATTAAACCAAAAATAGAATCATTTTTTCTCTAAAAAAGCATCAATGAAATTTATAATAGTTATTTTTGATACTATCAAATGATACTATCAAAATGAAACCTCCATACGAAATAACGTCTGAAATATTAAAACTAATGATGACTGTCTCTGAAAAGATTGGGGAAGTTAATGCCAAATATTTAGTCAAACAAAATCCCACACTTAGAAAACAAAACAAAATAAAAACAATTCATTCTTCATTGAGCATTGAAGGAAACACGCTTTCTGAAGAACAGATTACTGCTATTCTAAAAAACAAAAGAGTAATTGGTCCTGAAAAAGACATCCTCGAAGTTGTAAATGCTTTAGAGGTCTACAATGATTTAAATTCTTTAAAATATAAGTCGGAGAAAGATTTTCTGAAAGCGCATAAATTGCTAATGAAAAACCTAATCCAAAATCAGGGAGCGTACCGAAAAAGTGGCGTTGGAATTGTTAAAGGTTCGAAAGTAGCCCATATTGCACCGCCTTATGAAAATGTTCCATTCCTGATGAAGGATTTATTCGAGTACTTAAAGGATAAATCAGAAATCACCTTAATCAAAAGCTGTGTATTTCATTACGAAATGGAGTTTATCCACCCTTTTATGGACGGAAACGGAAGAATGGGAAGATTGTGGCAAACACTGATATTGATGAGTGAATATCCATTATTTGAATTTCTGCCTTTTGAAACTTTGATCTCAAAAAATCAGAAAGAATATTATAAAGTTTTGTCTGCCTGCGACAAAGAAGGAAAATCAACAAAGTTTATAACTTACATGCTGCAGATAATCGATACTTCGCTTTCGGGACTGCTTGAAAACTCAATGAAAAAACTAAACGAAACGGAACGGTTAGAATTATTTATTGAAAACACAAAACAGGAATTTACCCGAAAAGATTATATGAAATATTTTAGCGAATTATCTTCCGCCACAGCCAGTAGAGACTTAAAAAAGGGCGTAGAAAATCAAATTATCAACAAAAGCGGAGATAAAAAAACAACCATTTATATCAGAAAATAAAAAGCAAATGCAAGAAAGAACCAAACTGTTCATCCCAAAACCTAAAAACATATTTCTGTTGGAAGGTCTGGGTGCTTTGCTTACTACATTATGATTTTTTTCGTTCTGCGAAATTTCAATGACTTTTTTGGTTTATCAAAAAAACATTTTAGAATATCTTGCTGCTTTAGCGCTGGTGTTTTCATTCTATTCTGCTTCCTGTTATCTTAGTAAACAATCATTATTGGAAGTCGTTTTTAAAAATAATCCTCACTGTAAACATCCTTTATTATGTTTTAACAATTTGGCTTCTATTTTACCATTATCAAAGTATTTCAATTTTTGGAATCACTCACTTTTTAGGAGAAATAGTAGTCATTGCCGGAATTGTTATTCTGGAGATAAAGACAATAAAGCAGCAATAGTGATTTTAAAAATCCTGTAGGAATAAACTATTTTTGTAACAACGGATTTCAATCCGTTGTAAAATTGAACGACCAGAAAAAGTTTCACCAGAACGGTTCATGTAAATGCCTAATATGTGCCGAACCTACGGTTCTTTTATCTCATATCGAATTTCTGACCGGATTGAAATCCGGCTCTAAAAAATTAATCGGGCGATGGCTCTTTTATCAATATTCTTTAATTTTTAATCAAATACAAATCATAAAACTTTTCTCAAAAATTCTATAACACATTTTCCTTGTTCGTGAAGTAATTTTATTAATGAACTTAAAACTCAAAGTCATGCAAAATAAAATTACAAAATTGTTAATGGTATTGTTTATACTATTTTCATTTACAAGCTGCGAATTAGTTGGAGACATTTTTCAAGCCGGAATGGGCGTCGGAATATTTTTAGTGGTCTTTATAATCGCTATTATAATCTGGATTTTTGCCAAGTTCTTCAAAAGGTAGAAACACATTAAACATAAAAAATCCCAAATTCCATTATTCATTTTGGAATTTGGGATTTTGAATGTTATAATTTCAAATATTAAAGATTATACATCTTCTTTCTTTGTTCCTGAATCTTTTCATCATCAAGATACTCGTCAAATGTCATATAACGGTCGATAACTCCGTTTGGTGTTAATTCTACAATTCGGTTACCAACAGTCTGTGCAAACTCGTGGTCATGTGTTGTGAAGATTACAGAACCTTTGAAGTTTTTCAACGAGTTGTTGAAAGCTGTAATCGACTCCAGATCTAAGTGATTGGTTGGTTCGTCAAGCATTAAAACGTTAGCGCGCTCCATCATCATTCTGGAGAGCATACAACGTACTTTTTCTCCCCCTGATAAAACTCTTGACGTTTTTAAAGCTTCCTCTCCTGAGAAAATCATTTTCCCTAAAAAACCTCTAATGAAAACTTCATCACGCTCTTCTTCTGTTTTAGCATACTGACGCAACCAGTCAACTAAAGTTAAATCATTTTCGAAGTATTTGTGGTTTTCGGCCGGTAAATACGCCTGATTTGTTGTAATTCCCCAGTCGAAAGTTCCAGAATCTGCTTTTTGTTCCCCGTTTAAGATTTCGTAGAAAGCAGTTGTAGCACGCGAATCTTTAGAGAAAAGCACGATTTTGTCGCCTTTTGCCATATTCAAATCCACATCTTTAAATAAAACTTCCCCATCTACTGAGGCAGATAAACCTTCTACATTCAAAATCTGATCTCCGGCTTCACGGTCCTGATCGAAAATAATCGCAGGATAACGACGGCTGGATGGTTTGATTTCTGAGATATTCAATTTAGAAATCATTTTTTTACGGGAAGTTGCTTGTTTCGATTTCGCCACGTTTGCACTAAAACGACGAATAAATTCTTCCAACTCTTGTTTCTTCTCTTCTGCTTTTTTGTTTTGCTGTGCACGTTGTTTTGCCGCTAACTGGCTGGACTCGTACCAAAATGTATAGTTACCTGAGTAGTGATTTATTTTTCCGAAATCAATATCAGAAATATGCGTACAAACCGCATCCAAAAAGTGACGGTCGTGAGATACAACAATTACAGTGTTTTCGTAATTTGCTAAGAAGTTTTCTAACCATGCGATAGTTTCGAAATCCAAATCGTTGGTAGGCTCATCCATAATCAGCAAATCAGGATTTCCGAAAAGTGCCTGCGCCAAAAGGACACGTACTTTCATTTTTCCTTCCATATCACTCATTAAGGTATAATGGTCTGCTTCTGTGATTCCTAAGTTAGACAACATCGCCGCAGCATCAGAATCGGCGTTCCATCCGTTCATTTCTTCAAACTGAACCTGAAGCTCTCCTATTCGGTCAGCATTCGCATCATTATAATCTAAATAGAGTTCATCCATTTCTTTTTTAACAGCATACAAAACTTTATTCCCCATCAAAACGGTTTCGAGAACAGTATGCTCGTCGAACATGTTGTGGTTCTGGTTTAAAACCGACATACGTTTTCCCGGCTCCAAATGGATGTGCCCGGAAGTTGGGTCGATATCGCCCGAAATAACTTTTAAAAAAGTAGATTTTCCAGCACCGTTGGCTCCAATAACGCCGTAAATATTTCCGTGTGTGAAAGTAGTATTTACTTCGTCAAACAAAATTCGTTTGCCAAATTGAACTGATAAATTATTGACTGTTAACATGAATGTCTTTTTTATTAATTTGGTGCAAAAGTACGAAAAAAGGTGCTAAGTTACAAAGATGCTAAGGTGCTAAGTTTTTTTTGTGTTTTAAAACTTCAAAGTTTGCTTTCTTTCTCTAAAGCGACTTCCAGACTTTCGAAATTGGAAACCACTTTTTTGATTATTCCTTCTTTGTCTAAAATAAAATGTGTTGGAAAAGCATTCAAATCCAGTTTTTCATTCATATAAATTTTCATGTTTGGGATAACGGAATATGAAAGTGGTTTCCTTGCTAAAAATGTTTTCAATTGTTCCGGTGTGTCTTCGGCAAAACTTATAAAAACGATGTCTTTTCGGTGTTTGCATTTTGAAACTAATGCGTTGACTTGCGGAAATTCTTTGATACAGGCCGCACAATGAATGTACCAGCATTTTATGACAATAATTTTGCTTTTCATGGATTCATTGGTTACCAGATTTCCGTCTAAATCTTTAAAAGAAAATTCAGGAAAAGGTTTCCCTTCCATTTCATAATTTTTTAAGGCATCAAAAGCTTCCTGATTAATTGTTGCTTTGATACTGGTGTCTGATTTTGGGAGAATTTTAAACAATTTATAATTATAAACTGAATCAGCTGATTTTAATCGGATTGGTATAAAATTTTCGTTTGTCAGGGCATTCAAAAATGCTTTTTTGGAGATTTCTTTTGACTGGGAATCAAGAGCTGTAAAATCCCTGGACAACATTATCTTTTTATTATAAGCAGACCAATCAGTGAAGGTTTTCTGAATTTGAACTGGATCGACTTCGGGATTTCCGAATTTGTTTTGGGCTGAACAAAAGTTGCATATTAAAAATGCTGTTATAAAGATGAATTTCTTCATGGATTTATTGGATAATTTTAGGATTCAAAAGTACTTTAAAATTTGAGGGTTCTCGCAGATTTTGCAGATTTGAGCAGATTTTATATTATGCTTTTCATTAAAAGATTAATTCAATTTTAGAAAAATAACTAAGCAGCCAAACAGAAAAGTTTCTTGATCTCATTGAATGAAATCAAAAATAACTGTCAGGCTGAGCGGAGTCGTAGCCCTTTCGCTAACAAGCCTTCGACTCCGCTCAGGATAACACAATTGCTTTAAATTATAAATGTTTTTACAATAAACCTCACACTTTAAAACCTTATAATCAAAAATTTAAATCTTTACAAAAATCACTTATGAAACCTAAAGTCCTAGGTACTATCTTTAGTTCCTAATTTATTTTACTATTTTTTTTATATATGTATGACCGAGAGGAAACTTCTTGCGATAATTCACTGGATGTTTACCTTGTGTAGCCTCAATTTCTAAGTTGGGGGCTATTTTTTTCAAAGGTGTCTTCTACGAAGCCAATTGACCGAGAGAAAACTCATGCTCCTCTTCTTGGATATT
>NZ_JAADZW010000020.1 GCF_010645065.1 Flavobacterium fluviatile
TGTTTATTAATTGTTAGTATTTCAAAGATACATTTTCATATTTTTAATCTATGTCAAAGATATGAGCCCTGATGGAAACGGCATCCTTTTGTGCCGGGGTTCGGCATAAAAGATATAGTGTACAGCAGGAACAGCTTCTTAAAAAGATTTTAGTTTACAAACCCAAATCCAATACATAAGAAATCTTAACGGCAATATTATCTTCGAATTCAGGTAATTGATTGGGTCCGTAACGGTAAAAACCTCCTAGACCAAAACCTTTGTAGATTTTGTTTAACTCAATCCCGGATTCAAAAAAACCTTTGTCCAGTGTCTTATAAGACGGTCCGGCATGCTGTTCCGGTTTCTCCATATTTCCCCAGGCCATTCTGGTAACTAATACTAAAGAAGGGCGAACTTTTTTCAGGATTTTTACTCTGTTAAAGCCATGTTTTATCTGGAAAAAAAGATATTCGCTGGAGAAAAATTCATTAAAAAACATTGTTTCAAAACTGTTTCTGCCTGCAAAAGTAATACGCTGAATGACTGTTTCTTTATTGAGATTGTTGGGCATTGTGTTGTACAAATGCGTGATTGGAACATCTCCCATAGCGTAGCCTCCCTGTAATAAGAGACTGGTTTTTTGCCCGTTTAAATATTTTTTTTCGTACTCTGTTTTAAAATCAATTTTGGCAAAACTGAAATCATTATCCAGAACATTTGGCAAAGACTGAGTGAACTGAAAAGTAAATCTGGGAAAACGTTTTTCGGTTTCAGACCTGCCTGTAGGTGTCTGCATGAAATCACTAAAAGGCGCCCAGACAATAGAAGCCATTGCGGTTGTCATGACATAGTTGGAGTAAAATTGCCCGTTATAATTAAAAAGATAGTCAAATTTTGGTTCAACAAACGTTCTTGCTAATTCAAATACCGCTTCTGTTTTCGGAAAAATTTTTGTCTGGAGATAGGTTTTCCAGCTGATATAATGGTAAAAAGTACTAATGTTGATTGGACGTGGATCGTAAATTTTGAAAACGCGTTTGTCAACAGCAAAAACAGTACTCGCTATTTCCCGTACATCATCAGTGTAAGATCCGATTAGCAATGTATTGGTGTTTTTCTCCAATAAAACGCCGGAACCGAGATTGTATTTGAATTTTCCATCTTTTGTTCCATAAGCGCCATAGCCTTCAATTCGTAAATTTTTAGAAAACCGGTCGTTTGTAATACCGCCCAGACCAAGTCTGAAACCTTCGTAATTGTTGTAGCTGATAATTTTTTTCAAATCAAGATCTACCGGGCCAACAGGATAAAAACCATTTATGATTTTTCGGCCTATTCCTAAGCGTTTTTCAATTCTGTTGCGAATTGAAATGCTGTCAAGCAATAAATAGGTTTTCTGGCTTTTTAAATCTAAGGTGTCTTTGCGGTATTTATTCCAGAATGTATCTGTTTTTTTACTGGCATCTTCTTTAATTTCAATATAAAGGGATGGATTATTTATTTGTGAATTTGTATTATAATGAATGTCGAAATTGTTGCTTTCGGAGAGCACATAAGTAAAATCGGAGGCACTTTTTTTTCTGGTTGTGAAAGCATCTGCTGCATCTCCGTCAAACTGAATAGTTCCTCCTAAAATTTTAATATCGTCGTCATTTTTTCCTTTTACAATTTTAAAAGTAGTATTCGCAGGAAACCATATTTTTTGATCCGGAACATAATCAAATTCATGTATTCCGCTAATATCGATCACACCCCTTATACGCATGACAGCTTTTGCGATGGCAAAATTTTGCTGATCGATATACAAAACGCCTTCTAAGCCGGCTGCCTTTCTTTTTTCTTTATTTTTAAAATAAATCATAAAGGTGTTTCGGCCTTTAATGTTTACGGTGTCGAGCAATTTATAATTGTAATCTTTTAGCGCATCATCCGAAACAGGGTTTTTGTATTTGGTTTCAAAAAGTTCGTACTTCGGATCATAAATAGAGATAGACTGCAAATTGAAAGCAATGATTTCGTAAACAGGCTGTTTAAAACCTGCCATTTTTGTGCCCAGAATAGTTTCCTTTAGTTTCTTGTTTCCGAATTGATATTGTGATACTTTTTCGGTTTGAAACAAATGCTGTCTGCTTATGATTTCTTTAAATTTATAATCAGAAGAGTCAATGTTTATTCTTTTTTTCTTTAAATCTTTATAAGAAGCAGATGAGTCTATTCTGCCCTTAATAGAATCTGGATTAGCCGTTACAATCAGTTTGTTGTATGTTTTATATTCAAAACTGTTGAGTTTTTTCTGCGGGTTATTGGTGTTTTTGCCGGCAATTGCCTTTCTTACAATAGCCAATGCGGGATCTTCATTAGAAATCACCACTTCTTTAAGGTTATCTGTTTTTTGTTTCAGCGAAACCTGAAAAAACTTTTTGTTGTCTGATACCGTAATGATTTTAGTTTGAAAACCAATGTATGAAACTGTAAAAGAATTGATTTTTAATTTTGATGAAAGCATAAATTTTCCATCAACATCTGTAATTGTATTATTACTGTCTGAAGTTGTTATTGTAGCAAACGGAAGAGGTTTGTTTTTTGAGTCTTTAACAATTCCGTTTATTTGAAATTGCGCCTGTAGGGTAAGCGTGAAAAACAAAGAGATTAAACAGAATAGCTTCATACTGAGTATTGTGGTTTTAAACCAGGGGAATTGATTTTTGGTATGCAAAAGTAGTAATAAAAAAATCCGTCTGGGTATAATTTTAACCAAACGGATTCTTAATTTTATGTCAAATAAGTTACACTTTCATTATTTCAGCCTCTTTAGCAGCTAATAATTCATCTATTTTTTTGGTGTAAGTATTGGTCAGGTTCTGAACTTCTTCTTCGGCAGATTTGCAAATATCTTCAGAGGTTCCTTCCTTTTCTAATTTTTTGATATCGTTATTAGCATCTTTACGGGAGTTACGGATACCAACTTTAGCATCTTCAGCTTCAGCTTTCGCCTGTTTTGCCAAATCCCTGCGGCGTTCTTCCGTCAAAGGCGGAACACTGATTATGATTACATCACCATTGTTCATTGGGTTGAAACCAATATTGGCAACCAAAATTGCTTTTTCGATTGCTGATAACATGTTTTTTTCGAAAGGCTGCAATGTAATGGTTCTGGCGTCAGGGACACTAATTTTGGATACCTGGGAGAGCGGCGTTGCAGCACCATAATAATCAACAAAAACACCTCCAAGCATTGCCGGTGAAGCTTTTCCTGCACGAATATTTAGAAATTCTTTTTCTAAATGCGCAATCGTGCCATTCATTGATTCTTCTGTACTTTCTAATATGAAATCTATTTCTTCAGTCATTTTTTTAGATTTTAAATTTTTTTAAGATGAGTAGATTTTAAAAACAGATTCTTTTAATTTACTAACTATTAATTATTTTTAAAGATTATTGGAATTAGAAACCTATTATTTGTCTGTAATTCTATCTAAACGGTCTAAATATTTACAACAGTTCCGATGTTCTCACCTTCGCAGATTTTCAAAAGATTTCCAATTTTGTTCATATCGAAGACAACAATTGGCAGCTTATTTTCCTGGCTTAATGTAAAAGCTGTAGTATCCATTACATTCAGTCCTTTTTTGATCACATCATCAAAAGAAATGAAGTCAAATTTTACTGCGGAAGCATTTTTTTCCGGATCACAATCGTAAACACCATCTACCCGGGTTCCTTTTAGGATAACATCTGCATTGATTTCGATTCCTCTTAAAACAGCTGCGGTATCAGTAGTAAAATAAGGATTTCCGGTTCCGGCACCAAAAATTACAATTCTTCTTTTTTCAAGGTGGCGGTCAGCCCTTCTTTTGATATAAGGCTCAGCTATAGACTCCATTTTCAGAGCAGTCTGCAAACGGGTTTTCATTCCTTTGTCTTCAAGAGCACCCTGCAAGGCCATTCCGTTAATAACAGTTGCAAGCATTCCCATGTAATCGCCTTGTACTCTGTCCATCCCTGAACTGGCACCGGCAACTCCTCTAAAAATATTTCCACCTCCAATAACAATAGCAATTTCTACTCCTTTGTCGTGAATCTGCTTAATTTCGTCGGCATATTCGGCTAATCTTTTAGGGTCAATTCCGTATTGTAAGTCTCCCATTAAGGCTTCGCCACTTAATTTTAGAAGAATTCTTTTGTATTTCATGTGTGTTGCTTTTGTTTGTGCAAATATAGACATATTCTGTTTTTTTAAAATAGTGTTTTAAAAAATTAATTGTTCTTTTCTAATTAAATTTCCGCTGCTTTTACGATTTTTTTTAAATGTGATAAAAGTCATTCAGCGATCTTTTTTAAAAACGTATTTTTAAGGCATTAAAACGAAATAAATATGAAAAGTATTGTAGCCAGAGCATTATTCAATAGTTATTCTTATGCTGAATATCGAAAAATAGTCACTGATTTATTGTCAGAAGGAAAATCAACCGGTAATGAACAATCTGAAAATTTGACACATTATACGAGTCTAAATGAAGCAAGAATGAATCGTTTAGAAAAAACCATCAAAATTTCTGAAGATGTAATTTCAAAATTGCAAAATCTCGAAAATCATTATATATGGCTGGTTATCTCTGAAGGCTGGTGTGGTGATGCGGCTCAAATACTTCCAATATTAAACAAAATGGCTGTAGCTTCAGATAAGAAAATTGATCTCAGAATTGTTTTAAGAGATGAAAATGAAGAATTAATGAGTCAATATTTAACAAATGGCGGAAAGGCAATACCAAAAGTTATTGTGATTTGCAAAGAAGCCGGAATTGTTCGCACAGACTGGGGACCAAGACCAAAAGGCGCAGCAGAACTGATGGCAAATTATAAAAGGGATTTTGGTGTTATTGATGAAAAAATCAAAACCGACCTGCAATTATGGTATTTAGCCGACAATGGGATTTCTGTACAGAAAGAATTAGCTGAAATTATGGAGAATATCAAGTATAACCGTTTGTGATTTTGTGGGAATATATTACTAAAATTTTCTTCTTAATTAAGTGAAAACAAGTGATTTATTAATAAAAAACATGAATAAGGGTTATTATAATTTAAAATTTTGTAACTTAGAAATATAATCCCACTTCTACTATTTATTTTTGATTTGCTTTTTATTGGTGTTATTTAATGTTTAATAATTAAAAATACACTATTATGAAAACGTTATTCGAAAAATTCTACGATTTTTTTTCAAGATTTTTGTTTGGAGGAAAAAATATACCTCACTATTAACTAAAGTTAATATGAAATAAAATTATTTTTTCACCGGAAGATGGCTGAGCACATTACTATCGTCACATTTGTAATGTGCTTTTTATTTGTTGTGTTTTAAAGGCTTTCTTCAAAAAGAGTAATATCAATTGCGTCTTTTACATTATAATCGCCAATTTTAGTTCGGCGTAAAACAGTTAAATGCGAACCGGAATTCATTGCTTTTCCAAAATCAAAAGCCAGGGAGCGGATATAAGTTCCTTTACTGCAAACTACTCTAAAATCAACTTCGGGTAATGCGATTCGCGTAATTTCGAATTCATGAATAGTGGTTTTTCTGCTTTCAATTTCTACAGTTTCTCCGGCACGTGCATGTTCATACAACCGAACGCCATCTTTTTTGATAGCTGAAAAAATAGGCGGTTTTTGATCGATTTCTCCTAAAAACTGCTTTACGGTTTCGTGAATCAAAGCTTCATTGATATGTTCTGTTGGAAAAGTCTCGTCGATTTCAGTTTCCAGGTCATAGGACGGAGTAGTGGCACCAATATAAAAAGTTCCTGTATATTCTTTTGCCTGACCCTGAAGTTCTGATATTTTTTTTGTGAATTTCCCGGTGCAGATTAGCAATAATCCGGAGGCTAACGGGTCTAATGTTCCGGCATGGCCAATTTTGAACTTTTTTGGAAGTCCAACTTTATTAATCAAAAGATATTTCAATTTATTGACTGCCTGAAACGAACTCCATTTTAATGGTTTGTCTATCAGTAAAACCTGTCCGTTTAAATATTCTTCAGGTGTCATTATATGATTGTAAGCGGGTGAATGAAAAAGTGAATCAGTAATAAAATGATTCCTGCAATAATACGGTAATAACCAAAAACTTTAAAACCGTTTTTAGTTAAAAATCCAATGAAAGTTTTAATTGCCAAAAGCGCAACAATAAAAGCGACGACATTTCCAATGATTAGTATGTTGACTTGGTCGTGTGATAATTCAAAACCGTCTTTGTAATAATCATAACATTTTTTTGCCGTTGCTCCTAACATTGTAGGAACTGCAAGGAAAAATGAAAATTCGGCAGCAGTTGTTCGGGAAAGCTTTTGTGACATACCGCCTACAATACTGGCGCCGCTACGTGAAACTCCCGGAATCATAGCGATACACTGAAATAACCCAATTTTAAAAGCCTGCAAATAAGTGATTTCCTGGGAAACCTCAGAGGCGTTTGGATTGTTAAACCACTCGTCAACTTTTAATAATATCAACCCGCCTATTAAAAGTGAAATCGCAACCGTAACCGGATTTTCTAATAAACCATCGATAAAATCACTTAATAATAAGCCTAAAACTACTGCCGGAATAAAAGCGACTAAAAGTTTAAAGTAAAAATCCAGTGTCTGGAAGAAACGCCTGAAGTATAAAACCACAACAGATAGTATAGCGCCAAGCTGAATAACGATAGTGAAAAGTTTGGTAAAATCTTCGTGGGCAATTCCAAAAAAAGAAGAGGCAATAATCATGTGACCAGTTGAAGAAACAGGTAAAAATTCTGTAATTCCTTCAATAATGGCAAGAACAATAGCTTGTAATGTATTCATTAAAATTAGATTTTTAGATTTTTAGATATCTTAGATTTTAGACTTTAAAAGATTAATCTAAAGATCTAGGAAGTCTAAGAAGTCTAAAAATAGTCTATTTGGATTTTTTAAATATAGAATAAATCGTGATTCCAAAACCAGTCAAAACAGTTGTAGGAGCGAGCCTGATGCGTCTAAAGCTAAAAACTTCTTCGTTAAAAACATTTGGATCCTTACTTCCTCCTCCAGACATTAAAATAAAGCCTAATACGATAACACCAATTCCAATCAATAAGATTTTGTAGTTGATGTTGTCAAAAAGGAATTCCTGTTTTTGTTCTTGTTCGTCTTTATTATTTTTCATTATTCTTTTTTTTTGTCACCCTGAGCGGAGTCGAAGGGCTATTTGTTTTGGAAATCTAAATCACAGTAATCCGATGTTAATAAAGATCGTCGGTTCTTAAATTAAGGAAACGCTGTGTTGCAAAGTGTGTGCTTACCCAGGTAATCAAAACTCCTAAACCAAATACGGCTAACAGAACTAAGCCAATCAATGCTTTGTCTTCCATAATTCCTAATCCCGGGAAGTTGTTTTCCACATAAAGCAAAAGTGCAATCAAGGCAACGATTGCCAGTGCTGCCCCTAACATTCCCAGTTTTACACTACGCATAACGAATGGTTTACGAATAAAGGCTTTTGTTGCGCCAACCATTTGCATGGTTTTAATGATAAATCTGTTAGAATGAATGGATAAACGTAAAGAACTGTTGATCAATAAAACTGCAATTACCGCCAGAAAACCGCTGATAATCAAAATCCACATACTGACTTTTTTGATATTGTCATTTACTAAGTTGACCAACTGTTTGTCGTAAACGATATCTTCGATCATGGTATTTTTACGAAGATTGCTTTCAATTTTTGTGATGCTGTCTCTTTCAACATAATCTGCTTTAAGATGTATATCATACGAATTCAGTAATGGGTTTTCTCCCAAAAAGGTGAGGAAATCTTCTCCAATAATATCGGTATGCTCTTTTGCCGCTTTTTCTTTGGTAACGTAAACATACGATTTCGCAAAAGGAGCTCTTTTTAATTCGGTATCAAATGCCTTTACAACACTATCATTAGCTTCATTTTTAAAGAAAACGGTCATCGCGATTTTTTCTTTAAAATCATTGGCCAGTTTTTTTGAATTAATAATGAATATCCCCAGTACTCCCAAAAGGAATAGAACCAGAAATACACTCAGTACAACCGAAAAATAAGAGGAAATTAACCTGCGCTTTTGAAATTTATCAAAGTTAGAACTCATAGTATGCTTAAATTATGTGGTAAAAATAAATAAAGAATTTCTTTATTTAAAGTTATTAACGAACTTTTATACTATAAATGTACAATTACCTATTGAATAAAAAGTTGATTTTAATTGAATTTAACCGCAAAGTGCGCAAAGATTTTTAATGCTTAAGGTTATAATAACGCAAAGTCCGCAAAGCTTAGTATTTATAAAGCTTTACGGACTTTGTTTTTTTGTGAGACTGCTAAGTGAATAACTTTGCGTGCTTTGCAGTAAAACAGCAGTTTATTTTACTTTACATACCTCAATGCTTTTTAACCAGTAAACATGTCTGGGTCCAGTTTTGATATCATTTTTACAGATCGCAATCATTTCGCCATTTTTCACAGGTTTTCCATTTTCTTCAAAAAGAATGAACGTGTTTTCCCCTGTCGGATTATTGAAAATTTCTGCCCACGAAAAAGTGGCTTTGTAATCATCAGAGGCTCTGGCTACGATATAAAAATTTCGATCCTTATGTCCGTTTTGCCTGATTTTGGCTTTTTCTAAAATATCTTTCAAAAGAACGCCTTTACAAACTTTATCATTTTTTTTAACCTCACCGCTTTGACAAACAACTTTGAAGTCATCAATTGTAACTACCTTCATTTTTTTTAAGGAATCAACAGTCAGTTGCATCGGAAACTCAACATCGCCTTTTACTTCAATTTGATGATTGACCATTTTTAAACTGTCGGCTGCAGAAAGAACAGGGTGTTTGTCATTATCAGATTGTAAAGTTTTTTCTGTGGAAAGTTTTTCTTCTTTTTTAGAAGAATTACACATGGAACATGAAAATGCAATTAAGAGAATGAGAATGTAATTTTTAGTTTTCATATAAAATTTTGAATTTAGTTTGAATTGAAAAATCGAACTGTTACAAAAAAGTTTCTGCCTTCTTCGGGATAACCTTCGACAAGACTGTAATTTCTATCGGATATATTATTAATTCCGGCATCAATGCTTACATATTTTAGCACTTTAGTGGAAACAAAACCGTTCAGAAGTGTATAATCCGGAACGCTGATGCCATAACTTGTGCTGTAACGGGAAGAATTAAACTCAGTATTAGCTATTAATTTTAATGCTTCCAATGGAGCATATTCAACTGTTCCTATGACTTTTGTATTCGGAACATCGGTAAAATGAACAGCCGGATTGGTTATGTTTTTTCTTTCAAGATAAGTATAATTGGCAGTAATAATTAATTTTTGAATTGGCGTATAACTCAATTGTGCTTCAATTCCTTTGTATTCGGCTTCGCCAAAATTCTGCATCTGCGATTTTCCGGGCTCTACATTGCTTATACTCAAAATAACATTGGTTAATGAACTATAAAAAATAGCGGTTTGAAAGTTTAGTTTCCCGAAAAACTGAACGTTGTAATTCAATTCATAATTCAAAGCCGTTTCAGGTTTCAGATCCGGATTTGGGATCGCAGTTCCCATTCGGTACGAATAACGGTCTTTGATGGTTGCAAATCGTGTTTTTTGCGAAACGCTTGCGCCTAATTTTTGTAATTCCGTAAACTGATAAAACAATCCTATTTGTGCATTGAGCGCCTCGCTTTTTCCTGCATTGGGATAGTCCGAAATTGCTTTTGTGGTACTGTTGTAATCCTGCGCCTGTTTGTTTTCTCTGGAGTTATAACTTACTCCCGGAATTACCGTAAATTTAGCTGTTACTTTATAAATGTCTTCTAAACCAATAGTGATTGTTTGATCATCAAATCGGCGAACCGGCTCACCTGCATTGTTTTCCCGGTGTACATCTTCTTTGAACTGAACGGCAAATTTCAGCGTGTTTTTAGGAATAAAACGGCTTTCGTATTCCAGATTTGCTCCATAAGTATAATCGTCATAAAAACTCTGAAAAGCATAAGGTTTTGTGATTGAGGTATAATTTGCATCATCATAACTAATCAGTAAATTTTTGAATTTATCATAATACAATCTTGTCTTGAAATTGTTTTTGTCATTCAGATGGGTGTTCGAAATAAAATAAATACTTTCCTTATCCCAGTTTGGCCATTGCCAGTAACGAGGCCTGGCTAATAATGAATTTTGAGTGTCACTTCCTGCATATACAGGATTTCCTTTTTCGCCCTTCTGATTGATGTAGCCTAAAGCATATTCACTGTTTTTATTTGGCGTCCAGCCTATCTTTATACTAACTTTTTGGTCAGTACGATACAAATTGTCTCTTTCTTTTCCGTCTTCATTTTTCATCGGAACAAAATCTTTCGACATTTGATAATACTTTCTGTCTAAATAAGACAAACCTCCCTGAACGTAAAACTTACCCAAATTTGTACCAATATTAAGATTGCTTCTTTGGCCATCAGTATCAATTAATCCTAACGAACCATCAAATTCAAACTTTTTGGTTGGTTTTCTGGAAACTAAATTGATAGCTCCTCCCAATGAATTCGGACCATAGATAATAGATGAAAATCCTTTGGAAACAGTAATTGCTGCAAGATCAAAAGTGGTAAACCGGGCCAGATCGACATAACCATCATAAGGGACATAAACCGGAATTCCGTCCATATAAACGGGAACTTGCCTCAAATCAAACCCACGAATGGTAACCATTGATTCGTTTCTTGAGCCAGATGCGGTCAGATTAATTCCCGGAAGCAGATTTAAGGCTCTGGAAACTTCCATTTTGTTTTGGGATTCCATTGTTTTGGAGGTAACCCTGTTTGTAGTTTCCTGATTCTGATGATTCGTGACAATCACTTCTCCCAGTTTGAAAATATTTGTTTTTTTAATTGAATCAGTTGATGCAGGATTGTTTTGCTGACTGAATCCGAGTATCGAAAAAAGTAGAAAAAGAGTGGTTTTTAATTTCATAATTTAGAAAACAATTCAGTGTGTTTAAAAATGAATACTGATGATTTGAATTTGGTTTTAGTTATAGGATTTAGTTTTTTATACCTCAGTATGTTTTGAAATGAATAGTGCTGTTTAAATTTTTAAAATTTCAGATTTTGAGTTTCTTTGATGGCAAAATCTTTAATTCGCTTTTCGACTTCATAAAAAACAACAATTGCTTTTTCACCTGCTTCAGTCAGTCGGGCACCACCTCCGCCTTTTCCGCCGAGAAGTTTTACCACTAAAGGAGTTTCTGCACGTCGGTTCATTTCTTCAACCAGCTGCCAGGCCTGACGATACGCCATTTTCATTTCTTTTGCAGCATTGGTAATCGATCCGGTTTTTTTGATATTTTCAAGAAGCCAGATTTTACCAATACCCAAAAACGGACCATCAGATTCTTCAATCCAAAGCCGGACCTCGACATTGTATTTTTTATTCTCACTCATTGATGCAGATTTAAAGAGAAACTTTTTTGATAATCGATTATCTTATATACGTATTTACAATGCAATATTAAGTATTTTTACGTAAACAAAATACGTATTTTGTTATTTTATTTGTTTGTCAGTGAAATAGCTTTGCAACAAGCCACAATAAATGTAAATTTGCGCTCTTATAATTAAGCGACAAAGAGAGGAAAGCCTCAGAACCTTTGCAACTTAGAACCTTAGTACCTTTAGAGATGAAATACAATCCAAACGAAATTGACGCCAAATGGCAAAAATATTGGGCAGAAAATCAAACTTTTGCAGCAAAAAATAACTCCGAAAAGCCAAAACATTATGTTCTAGATATGTTTCCTTATCCTTCAGGAGCAGGATTGCACGTTGGGCATCCGCTGGGTTATATTGCTTCAGATGTGTATTCTCGTTTCAAAAGACATCAGGGCTTCAATGTTTTGCATCCAATGGGTTACGACAGTTTTGGATTACCGGCTGAGCAGTACGCCATTCAGACAGGTCAGCGTCCGGAAGATACAACCCGCGTAAATATTGACGGTGGTGTGGATAAAGAAGGTAAGCAAATTGCGGGTTACAGAAAACAATTAGATAAAATCGGTTTTTCTTTTGACTGGGCACGTGAAGTTCGTACCTCAAATCCGGATTATTACAAACATACACAATGGATTTTTATTCAGTTATTCAATTCCTGGTACAATAAAGATTCAGATAAAGCCGAGGATATTTCAAATTTGGTTTCTATTTTCGAAAAAGAAGGAAATGCTAGTGTTAATGCAGTTTGCGATGATGCTGTAGAAGCATTTACGTCTATTGAATGGAACGCTTTCGCGAAAGAACAACAGGAGAAAATCTTACTTCGATACCGATTAACGTATCTGGCAGAAACAGAAGTAAACTGGTGTCCTGGTCTGGGAACTGTTCTGGCAAATGACGAAATTGTAAACGGAGTTTCAGAGCGTGGAGGCTTTCCTGTTATAAGAAAAAAAATGACACAATGGAGTATGCGAATTTCTGCTTATGCCGAACGCCTGCTTCAGGGTCTAAATGATATCGACTGGAGTGAGTCTATAAAAGAGTCTCAAAGAAACTGGATTGGAAAATCTGTGGGGGCGATGGTTAAGTTTAAAGTCCTTAGTCCAGAGTCCTTAGTCCAGAGTGAAACTGAGGACTTAGGACTAGGAACTAAGGACTCTTTTATTGAAGTTTTCACTACTCGTCCTGATACTATTTTCGGAGTAACTTTTATGACTTTGGCACCGGAACACGATTTGGTAGCTAAAATTACAACTCCGGAACAAAAAACAGAAGTTGAGGCATACATCGAAAAAACGGCAAAACGTTCTGAACGTGAGCGTATGGCCGATGTAAAAACCATTTCGGGAGTATTTACAGGAGCTTATGCTGAACATCCGTTTACAAAAGAAGCTATTCCGGTTTGGATTGGTGATTACGTTTTAGCAGGTTACGGCACTGGCGCTGTAATGGCGGTTCCTTGCGGTGATGAAAGAGATTATGCTTTTGCTAATTTCTTTAAAGGCCAAAACGGAATGCAGGAAATCAAAAACATTTTCGCAAATGTGGATATTTCTGAAGCCGCTTACGGATCAAAAGACAACGTTGAAATTGCCAATTCTGATTTCTTAAACGGATTAAATTATAAAGAGGCTACTAAAAAAGCAATCGAAAAATTAGAAGAAATTGGTCAGGGAACCGGAAAAACAAATTACCGTTTGCGTGACGCTGTTTTTTCTCGTCAGCGTTATTGGGGTGAACCGTTCCCGGTTTATTATGTAAATGGATTGCCAAAAATGATCGATGCACAGCATTTGCCGATTATTCTGCCGGAAGTAGAAAAGTATTTGCCAACAGAAGACGGATTGCCGCCATTAGGAAACGCTGCGGTTTGGGCTTGGGACAATGTTCAGTGTTCAGTTGTTAGTACTCAGTTGATTGACAATGTCACTATTTTTCCTCTTGAATTAAACACTATGCCAGGTTGGGCGGGAAGTTCATGGTATTGGATGCGTTATATGGATGCGCACAATGAAAACGAATTTGCATCTAAAGAAGCTTTGGCTTACTGGGAAAATGTAGATTTATACATTGGAGGAAGCGAACACGCTACAGGTCACTTATTGTATTCTCGTTTCTGGAATAAATTCTTAAAAGATAAAGGTTTTGCTCCAACCGAAGAACCATTCAAAAAACTGATCAATCAGGGGATGATTTTGGGAGAAGGTGCTTATATACACGAGCTTAAATTAAGTTTTAAATGGCATTATACTGAAGGAGTTCATGAAATTGGTGAAAATGAAAGAATTTCAGAAATTTTTCAAGAAAGTATTCCTAAGATTTTAATCTCTTATAATGGTGAAGATGGAACAGATTTTAAAAAACTTGATGATTGGTTGAATTCTTCGGAAATTTTTAAAGATATAAGAGATAACTATTTTTCTAAAATTGAATCTGAATTTCCTAATTCAAACATAACTGAAGAAGATAAAAAAATATGGGTTTCGAGTATTCAAGATATACGTTTAGATATAAATCTTCTGAAATTTGGAACAAATGATTTAGATATTGAAAGATTTAGAAATGCTCCATATTATAAAGATTTCTCAAATGCATTAATAATTGATAGAGAAGGAAAACTCACCGATAAATATACATGTAAAAGAGAAATAGGTAAAATGTCAAAGAGCTGGCTTAACGTAGTAACGCCAGATGATATTTGTGCAGAATACGGTGCTGACACATTACGTTTATACGAAATGTTCTTAGGTCCGTTAGAACAGGCAAAACCATGGAATACTGCTGGAATTTCGGGAGTTTTTGGTTTCCTGAAAAAATTATGGAGATTGTATTTTGATGATAACGGTTTAATCGTAAACAACGACGAACCAACAAAAGACAACTTGAAATCGTTGCATAAAACCATCAAAAAAGTAGCAGAAGATATCGAGAATTTCTCTTTCAATACTTC
This sequence comes from Flavobacterium fluviatile, assembly GCF_010645065.1. GTDB lineage: Bacteria > Bacteroidota > Bacteroidia > Flavobacteriales > Flavobacteriaceae > Flavobacterium > Flavobacterium fluviatile. Next base: position 14,470 of record NZ_JAADZW010000020.1, read on the forward strand.
GGTTTCTCAGTTTATGATTTGTGTGAATGAATTGTCTTCTCAAAACTGTCATTCACGTGCAATCTTAGAGCCATTAGCAATTTTGGTTTCGCCTTACGCACCTCACATTGCTGAAGAATTATGGTCGCAGTTAGGACACACCACTTCAATTTCTGAAGTGGCTTTCCCAATTTTTGAAGAAAAACATTTGATTGAAACCAATAAAGAATATCCGGTTTCTTTCAACGGAAAAATGCGTTTCACCATCGAATTGCCTTTGGATTTAACCGCAGCACAAATTGAAGAAATCATAATGAAAGACGAAAGAACGCAAAAACAATTAGATGGCAGAACGCCAAATAAAGTGATTATTGTTCCTGGAAAGATCATCAATTTGGTAGGATAACCAAATAATTCCAATATTTAAAATTCCAAATTCCAATTTTGCGATTGGAGTTTGGAATTTTTTTGCGCCTTATTTGTCATCCTGAGCGGAGTCGAAGGACTTTTTACGTTATGAAGGTCTTCGACTCCGCTCAGACTGACACAAATGAGTATAAAACGATTAAAAAAAGTCTTTGTAAAACACCGCATAGTTTGTCGTTCCTCGGGAATGACAACATTGAGCAAAAAAAAACTTACGTTATTAGCGTAAACCCTCATGTATTTTGCGGTTAAAAACACAATCCAATATTAGAATTTAGATTTTATGTTTTAATCAAAATAAAAGAATTCACAATTAAAATCTAAAGTTGAGTGTCATTTTGGCATTTTACAAAAATGGTTCGTAAATTGTTGTGACTTTTGACAAGACAAAACATAAACTAATAAAATATAAAATCATGGGAAGCGGATATTTAATTCTTGCCGGGGCTATTATGTTATTTAGCTGGCTGGTAAGTTCAAGATTAAAAAGTAAATTCGAATTATATTCAAAACTGCAATTACAAAACGGAATGAGCGGTCGCGAAATCGCAGAAAAAATGCTGGCTGACAATGGGATTTATGATGTTCGAGTAATTTCAACTCCGGGACAATTGACAGACCATTACAATCCGGCGGATAAAACAGTTAATCTAAGTGAAGCAGTTTACAATCACAGAAACGCAGCTGCAGCAGCCGTAGCAGCGCACGAATGTGGCCACGCAGTACAGCATGCCATTGGTTATGAATGGCTGACAATGCGTTCGGCATTAGTTCCAATTGTAAGTGTGGCATCCAATTATGTGCAATGGATCTTGCTCGCCGGAATCCTGATGATCAGGACTTTTCCGCAATTATTGTTAGTTGGGATTATCATTTTTGCTGCCACAACTTTGTTTACCATCATAACATTGCCTGTTGAATACGATGCAAGTAACAGAGCACTGGCCTGGTTAGAAAATAAACGAATGCTCACACAACAGGAGCAGGCAGGTGCAAAAGATGCCTTAAAATGGGCTGCAAGAACGTATGTTGTAGCCGCTATTGGCTCAATTGCTACTTTGTTGTATTATATTTCGATTTACTCAGGAAGTAGGAGGAACTAATATGACAATTGAGATAATTAGTCAATTAGATAATTTATACCAAACCCGACATGATTTTAAAATCTGTCGGGTTTATTGTTTATATATTTTTAAATTATCTAATTTTCAAATTGGCACATTATCTAATTTACAACTGAATCTGCCTGTCAATCTGCTGGTCCAGCGAAATAAAAGTTTCAGTTCTCGAAACTCCTTCAATTGCCTGAATTTTGGTATTTAAAAGCTGCATTAGATGTTCGTTGTCACGACAGATAATTTTAATCAAAACCGACCAGTTTCCTGTGGTGTAATGGCATTCTAAAACCTCAGGGATCTTTCTCAGTTCTTTTACGGCTTCAGAATTTCGGGAAGCTTTGTCGAGATAGACACCAATAAAGGCCATGGTGTTGTAACCTAAAACTTTTGGGTTTACAGTAAATTTTGACCCCGAAATCACACCGGATTGTTCCAGTTTTTTTAACCGCTGATGAATCGCAGCTCCCGAAATGCCTATTTTGTTGGCAATTTGAAGAATAGGTTTTCGGGCATCGTCCATAAGATAACGAAGGATTTCTTTGTCGATACCGTCAATTTCGATTAATAGCGAGTTGATTTTCATAACTTGAAATTTGAAACTAATTCTTATGATTTTGGTTTAAAGCAGAAATCAAATGTAGTTAAAATGCCCTGAAAAAGAAAATTCTAATATTGTTTAAATTCCAAATCTCAAATTCCAAAGAGATAGGATTGTTGTAAAATAAAAATTCCAAATCCCAATTATTAAGCTGGAATTTGGAATTTTAAGATTGTATATTTTTAGAATTTATTTCGCTTTATTTGCTTCAGCGATGTATTTTTCTAAAGCCATTGTCATAGAAGGAGTTTCAGGAGTCGGGGCAAGAATATCGATTCTTAAACCGTGATCTAAGGCTTCTTTTTGAGTTGTGCTTCCAAATACAGCGATTCGGGTATTGTTTTGTTTAAAATCAGGAAAGTTTTTAAACAGTGATTTTATTCCGGTTGGACTGAAAAAAGCCAAAACGTCATAATAAACATCTGCTAAATCGGATAAATCACTCATTACAGTTTTGTAAAAAATAGCTTGTGCCCAGTCTACTTTTAAACCATTTAAAGTTATAGGTGCATCAGCATTTAATTGATCAGAAGCCGGTAATAAGAATTTTTCGTCTTTGTATTTTTTGATAAGTGGCGATAAATCTGCGAAATCTTTAGCGCCAACGTAAATCTTACGTTTTCTGTACACTACATATTTTTGCAGATAAAAAGCAACCGCTTCAGACTGACAAAAATATTTTAATCCTTCAGGAACTTTGTAGCGCATTTCATCTGCTACCCTGAAAAAATGATCAACCGCATTTCGGCTCGTTAAAATAATTGCAGTGTAATGATTAAGATCGATTTTTTGTAATCGGATCTCTTTTGCACTAACTCCCTCCACATGAATAAAAGGTCTGAAATCAATTTTTATTTTGTGTTTCTGTTGGAGCTCAAAGTAAGGGGAGTTTTCCACTTTAGGTTCAGGCTGTGACACCAAAATTGTTTTCACTTTCATATTATAGACATTTACTGAGCCGCCTTTGTAATCCAGTAATACAGGAAATAATAAGGGGCTATTTCAAGAGCGCAAAGATATAAAATAAAATAAAACAATTTATTGATTATTGTATTTTGATAAGTTTTAATTGAAATAAAGTAAGAAAACATACTTATACATGCTGAAACGCCTATTATTACTAGCGGTACCATTTTAGGAACATCGTCATGATAGAATAAAATTGCATTGACAGGAAGAATTAAAAGGCCAATATAGGTTCGGTAAGTTGCTTTTTGTAGGTTAAAAAGGTCAACAAATTCATTAATATTGAAAGAAGTTCCTACGATTTTTTCAATTAAATACTTTGCCAGTATAAAGTATGTAAGAAAAGTGACAATCTGGGTAAAAAGCATCCAGTCTGTTTTTGCAGCATAGCCAAAAATATACATTGTGAGCTGTATAAAAAAAGCATACGAAATAATCTGTACAAAAAATAAGGCAACAGTAAAACTGCTTTTTAAATGTGAAACGTCACGGTAAATTTTAACGTATTTATCTGAAAAAATAAGTTTGGTAAACTCGCTGAATCTGTTTTCGTAAGCAGATTTAGTAATCGCAACAACAGCGAAAGCCAACACAAACAAAAGTGTTGCCCAATCTTTGTTTTCTATAATTCTGGGGTGAAGCTGTTCAATCATAACGTTACAAAATTAGTGATTTTTTGGCTCAATACTTTTATTATATATTTATTATGAATCAAATGCTATAAAAAGTTTACTTTTGCGGTGAAATTACGCAGAAAAAATGAATGATAGTATTGTCATAATTCCTACCTATAACGAAATTGAAAACATAGAAAGTATAGTACGTGCTGTACTTACGCAACATAAATCTTTTCACCTTTTAATTGTCGATGATAATTCTCCCGACCACACTGCTGATAAAGTAATTGCGCTTCAGGAAGAATTTCCCGGAAGGTTGTTTCTTGAAAAAAGAGCAAAAAAATCCGGTCTGGGAACAGCTTATGTTCATGGTTTTAAATGGGCCCTGGATCGTAAATATGATTTCATTTTTGAAATGGATGCTGATTTTTCACACAACCCGAACGATCTTGAAAAATTATATGAAGCCTGTCATTTTGGAGGCGCTTCTTTAGCGATAGGATCCCGTTATGTTACAGGCGTAAATGTGGTAAACTGGCCTCTTAGCCGTGTATTGATGTCTTATTTTGCTTCGGTGTATGTAAAGTTTATTACCGGAATGAAAATTCACGATGCGACAGCAGGTTTTGTATGTTATAAAAGAGAAGTACTGGAAAAAATAAACCTCGATAAGATCAAATTTGTTGGATATGCTTTTCAAATCGAAATGAAATATAGAACTTATTGTGGTAAATTTGAAATAACAGAAGTTCCGATTATTTTTACAGACCGTACTAAAGGAGTCTCAAAAATGAGCAATGCCATTATTAAAGAAGCGATACTTGGAGTTATTTCACTTCGATTAAAAAAATTATTCAATACACTATAAACGAACGGCGATGAACAGGATTTTAATTAAAAATGCCAAAATTGTAAACGAAGGATCAATTATTGAAGGTGATGTTTTAATAGAAAACGACTTAATTGTTGAAGTTGCAGACAGCATCAGTCTGAAATCATCCGATTGTAAAGTAATAGATGCCGAAGGAAATTATCTGATTCCGGGAGCAATCGACGATCAGGTACACTTTAGAGAACCGGGACTGACACATAAAGGCGATATCGAATCGGAATCGAGAGCTGCTGTTGCCGGTGGAATCACTTCTTTCATCGAACAGCCAAATACAGTTCCGAATGCGGTTACTCAGGAAATTTTAGAAGATAAATACCAAATTGCTTCCCAGAAATCATTTGCAAACTATTCGTTTATGATGGGTGCTACAAATGATAACCTTGAGGAAGTTTTAAAAACAAACCCTAAAAATGTTGCCGGAATCAAAATTTTCCTGGGTTCTTCAACGGGAAATATGCTGGTTGACAGAGAAGAGACTTTAGAAAAAATATTCTCAAGCACACCAATGCTGATTGCGGTTCATTGCGAAGACGAAACTACAATTCAGAATAATCTGGCTGAATTCAAAGAAAAATACGGAGATGATATTCCGGTAACGGCGCATAATCTGATCCGTAGCGCTGAGGCTTGTTATATTTCGTCTTCAAAAGCGGTGGCTCTGGCAAAAAAAACCGGAGCGCGTCTGCATATTTTCCATCTTTCTACTGCAAAGGAGATGGAATTGTTTACAAATAAAATTCCACTGGAAGAGAAAAAAATTACGGCTGAAGTTTGTGTGCATCACCTTTGGTTTACCGATGAAGATTACAAAACAAAAGGAAATTTTATCAAGTGGAATCCGGCTGTAAAAACGGATGATGACAGAAAAGAACTTTGGAAAGCCCTGAATGACGGCCGTATTGATGTTATTGCAACCGATCATGCACCCCATACAAAAGAAGAAAAATTACAGTCATATTTAAAAGCACCTTCCGGAGGACCTTTAGTGCAGCATGCTGTTGTTGCGATGTTTGAAGCGTACCATCAGGGGAAAATCACGGTGGAGAAAATCGTAGAGAAAATGTGTCATAATCCTGCGAAGATTTTTAAAATCGAAAAAAGAGGTTTTATAAAAGCAGGGTATTATGCAGATTTGGTTATTGTAAATCCAGGTTTGCCATGGAGTGTAAAACCGGAGAACATTTTGTATAAATGTGGCTGGTCTCCATTTGAAAATTATACTTTTAAATCAAGAATTACGCATACTTTTGTAAATGGAGAAATGGTTTATAACAACTTTAAGGTAAAAGATATCCGTGCCGGAAAACGATTATTATTTAACAGATAAACTGCAATGAAGAATTTTGTATTTATAATATTGGTTGTGTTTATTTCTGTAAGTTGTAAAAAAGAGCTTGTCAAAGAGCCTGAAAACCTTATAGAAAAAGAAAAAATGGTCGATATAATTTACGATTTGTCTGTTTTGGATGCTATAAAATATCAGCAGCCCTTGTCGCTGGATTCTGTTGAGTCAAACCCGGCAAAGTTTATTTTTAAGAAATATAAGGTTGACAGTTTACAGTTTGCCCGGAGTAATATGTACTATGCGGCTGATTTCGATACTTACAAAGAAATGTTCGACGAAATAAGTGCGAGACTGGAAAAAGAAAAAAAGAGTACAGAAAAGAAGCTGAAAGCTGAAGAAAAAAAAGCAAAAGAGGCAAAAAAGAATAATTTAAAATTAACTTCTAAAGATTCTTTAAAAAGGCCAATAAAAAAAATAAATATCGATTCTATAAAAAGAATGAGAAGATTACAGCATAAAGGATTATAATTTCGATGCTTCCTTTATATATTGATGCACATCTGAAAAAACCGTTCCAAGAGCGGTTTTTATTTTTTCATTAGAATACAGATTTTTAGAATACGAAGCTTTCGCAGTTGCTTTGGTGAGGTTTCTTTTTTGAAAGAATAAAGTAGAAAATATTCCATCCGCCATCCAAAGTAAATTCATGAACAATGGCGTGGCGTGAATTGTTGGTTTTTTTACCTTTAAAGCTTCAGCAATGGTATTCAGGATATCCCTGAAGACAATGTTTTCTGCAATTAGCGTAAAACGTTCGTTTTTTATATCGCTTTTCATGAGCTCAAAAGCAGTTCTGACAACATCATTTATAGTGATAAATCCGCTATTTCCAAGAGTGTAGAATGAAAGTCCTTTGGCTACTTTTAGATATAATTCATTGCTTCCGTATTCGAAAATTGATTTTGTTGCAACGGGGGCTATAATAACGCCGGGATTTACAATGATTACATCTAAGCCTTCCTGAACACCTCTCCACACTTCCATTTCGGCGCCGTATTTTGAAATAGCATAATCGCTGTGCGGTTTTTCCGGATTCCAGTCGGTTTCTTCGGTAATATGTGTGTCGTGCGGCTGCAAATCTCCCAAAGCAGCGATGGAACTTACATAACAGAACTTCTTTACTTCTTTGGCTAAAGAAAAATTAACCATATTGGCCGTGCCTTCAATGTTTGTTTTTCGTAGTGTGTGCTCATCTTTTGGATCGAATGAAATCAACGCAGCACAATGGTACACGTATTCTATATCGATAAAAGCCATTTCCAGAGAAGGTACATCTAAAATATCAGCTTCAAGCCAGTCAATTCTGTCAAATAAATCGTCTTTTTTATACAGTTCAAAAACCAATTTTGTTTTTTGGATATGGTCTGGGCTGCGGTAAATTGCCCTCACATTTTCTCCATTTTCAATCAAATGAAGCAATAAATGCGAGCCGACTAAGCCTGTTCCTCCTGTTACTAATACCATTTTGTAAAGATAACTTTTTGGCTGAAAGGTGCAAAGTTACAACTGACCAAAGTTTTTATTGTTTTTTAAATTGAAATTGATGTTGTTTTTGCATTCGTCATTGATTTTTGCCATTGAAATTGCATTGATTTTTGAAACTGCCATTGTCATTGTTTTTTGCCATTGCAATTGAAATTGCGATTGACATTGATTACATTTGCGCAAAAATATTTTAAAATGAAGAATCTAGTTGAAGAATTACAATGGAGAGGTCTGGTGCATGATATTATGCCAGGAACTGAAGAGCAACTTTCTAAAGAGATGACAGCCACTTATATTGGATTTGATCCTACATCAGATTCGTTGCACATTGGTAGTTTGGTACCTATTATTTTACTGGTTCATCTCAAGAATTTTGGACATAAACCAATTGCGTTAGTAGGAGGGGCAACCGGAATGATAGGTGATCCTTCCGGAAAATCTGACGAAAGAAATTTGCTGGATGAAGTAACTTTAGCAAAAAATGTTGCCGGAATAAAAAGTGTTTTGTCCCGTTTTCTGGATTTTAATTCAAACGAAACAAATGCTCCCGTTTTGGTAAACAATTACGATTGGATGAAAACCTTTTCATTTATTGATTTTGCCCGTGAAGTTGGTAAAAGAATCACCGTAAATTATATGATGGCTAAAGATTCTGTAAAAAAGCGTATTGCAGGCGAAGGTGAGGGAATGTCGTTTACAGAGTTTACGTATCAGTTAATTCAGGGCTACGATTTTTATCATTTACATAAAGAGTACAATTGCTTGCTGCAAATGGGAGGTTCAGATCAATGGGGAAATATTACCACGGGTACAGAATTAGTTCGTCGTATGAATGTAGGTGTAGATGCAAAAGCCTATGCTATGACTTGTCCGTTGATTACGAAAGCAGACGGTTCTAAATTCGGAAAATCTGAAGGTGGAAACGTTTGGCTGACTGCTGATAAAACTTCAGTTTACAAATTCTACCAGTTTTGGCTAAATACAACCGATGCTGATGCAGAAAAGTACATTAAAATCTTTACTTTTTTAGAAGCAGCAACAATTGAAGCCTTAATTGCAGAACATCATGAAGCACCTCATTTAAGAATTTTACAAAAGAAATTAGCCGAAGAAATTACGATTTTTGTTCACAGTAAAGAAGAATTAGAAAAAGCGATTCAGGCTTCTAATATTTTGTTTGGAAACTCAACTGCCGAAGATTTAAAACAGTTAGATGAAGCTACTTTCTTAGAAGTTTTTGACGGAGTTCCTCAGGCAGAAATTGCAAAAGCAGATTTAGAAAACGGATTGGATATTATCTCGGTTTTAAACGAAAAAACAGGCTTCTTTAAATCAAACGGAGAGGCGAGAAGAGCTTTAACAGCAAATTCAATTTCTGTAAACAGAGAAAAAATCAAAGAAGATTTTGTGTTGACAGCAAATGATTTAATCAATAATCAGTTTGTCTTATTGCAGAGTGGGAAGAAGAATTATTTTGTGATTCGGATGGTTTAATTGATTAACTTTACATGAAATGCAATTATTAAGCTTATGAAAACGCAATTTTTGACAGACGAAAAAGGAAAAAAAACAGCTGTTTTGTTGCCAATTGAAAAATATAATAAAATGATTGAACAATTGGAGGATTTACATGATGTTAAATTATATGATGAGGCAAAGAGAGATGATGATGGTTTTAGAATTTCTTTTGAAGATTATGTGAAAACCCGAGAATCTAAAAGATCCAATGTATAATATTGATTTTTCTAGAAAGGCGCAAAAGAAACTGGATAAATTATCAGATGCAATTGCAAACCGATACTGTCAGCTATTGGGAATCTTTCTGAAAATCCAAGACCACAAGGTTATAAAAAACTGAAAGGCCGACCCGGTTATAGAATTAGAGTTGGTGATTACAGAGTGATTTATGAAATATTTGGCGAAGTACTTTTGATAGATGTTATTGATTTAGGACATCGAAAAGATATTTATGAATAATTAAAGCACCATCAAATTACACCCACGAATATCAGAATTATCAAAACGTCCCAATACCTCGAAAGAGTTGTTGGGTTTTTTTTTGCCTAAATCCTGCGTTGCAATAAAAGAACACGAATTGATGTTAGCCAGATCAATAACGTTGATTCCGCCGGTTTTTCCATCTTTTACGTAAGTGAGGGCATCTTCCGGATCGCGCATGAGAACGTGCATCCAGGAAGGACATTCGAAAATACCGTCACCTAATGAATAGGCCTGCGCCAAAAGTTCGGTCATACCGTATTCTGAATGAATGGAGGAAACGCCAAAACCTTTACAAAGCTGTTCATGCAGTTCTTCGCGGATCATTTCTTTGCGTTTGCCTTTCATTCCGCCGGTTTCCATAATAATAGTATTCTGAAGGTTGAATTGGTGCTTTTCAATTAGATCTAATAAGGCATATGTAACTCCAATTAAAATCACATTCTGGCCAGATTCATCAAGAGCAGTGAGTTTTTTGATTAAGTCGTCGTGGTTGTGTAAATAAAACCCGCTTTCAGGATGATTAGAGAGTTTTATTAAATCTTCTACCATATAAATTAGTGAAGACCCATCACGTTCCAAATAGGATGGTAAAAGGGCTAAAACAACGTAATCTTCAATATTCCCATAAAATTGTGAAAAGCCTTTTCGGTAGCTTTCTTCATAAAGAGAAACATCAGTAACTAAATGTCTGCTGGTTACCATTCCGGTAGTGCCGCTGCTGGTAAAAGTTACCTGAGGAAAATCGGAATTAGAAACGACTTCGTGGCTTTTGAAAAACTGAATTGGAAGAAACGGAATTTTTTCAAGCGATTTTACCTGTTGTGGATTTACGTTTAAAAAATCACAGAAATCACGATATACTTTGTTGTTCTCATGCTGAAAACGAAACACCTTAAGTGCTATTTTTTCAAATTGTTTCTGACCTGAAATGGTAAATATATCGTTGGCTGTAATCAAAACTTTTTTTTGCAAAGGTATAAATTATTGTAGGTCAAAGGGCAATAAAAAAGCTCCAAATTGTGGAGCTTTATGAGTGTTTTTTTGATGTTTATCGAACAATTAATTTTCGTGTCGCCGAATTGCCCTGTTCACTTATTTTGATGATGTAAACTCCCGGGGTTAAGTCAGGGATGCTTAGTTCTTTTGTAGTCAAATGTGCCTGAAGCACTTTTTTTCCTAAAACATCAAAAATTATAATTTCTTTTTCCAGGTCATTTTTTGAAGTAATATATACTTTTCCATTTACCACAGGGTTAGGGTACAAGCTTAGTCCCTCTATAGGGGTTCCCTGAGTTTTAGGCGTTGGTTTGCTGTCCTGAGCGGAGATGCTTACAGTAAAGAAAAAAGCCAGTAAGAAAGTAATATAAAAGTAATTTTTTGCCATCGCATCATTTTAGATAAGTAAATATACAAAAAAAGTTTTCAAAAATTACACCAAAAAAAAACATCCTAAATATTTAGGATGTTTTTAACAGTTTATAAGTGAGTCTTATAGCTTTTCTAATAAGTTTACACCGTCAACAATTGCCCATGCACCAGGAGTTAAAGCGGCTCCGGTTGCAGCCGTACTTGTTGTAAAGTTCCCTGTCGGGAAAGCAATTGTAAAACCTGCTGCACCAGCACCTGTCTGAAGAGTAGCAGCATCATCAATTTTTACATTTAATAATTTAATTTTTCCGCCAGCTACCTGATTAGTGTTTGTAGCAGCCTCCTGAATTCTAACAGCAACTGCGTTTGTTGTAACACCAGCATTTGTATAAGTATTTGTATATCCGGAAATCACAATATTTGAATATTCACCATTACCCTCTTTTTTGAATTGAATTGCATCAATTTCAGCTGGGTTTCCAGCTTCAGTTGCAGTTCCTGCAGCTCTTCTTAAAGTAATGTTTGAAACTTTTGGAAAGAATGCATTGTTAACACTTTTAGCTTCAATTTCCATTCCGAAATTTCCAGCACCAGTTTGGTAAGCATACCAGTTAGTGTTTGCCTGACCTTGCCATCCGTCTTGCCAGTCAAAAGAATCATCTGTATTTCCGTAAGAAATTAAGTTCTTTGCACTTACAGTTCCACCGTAGAATTCGAAACCGTCATCAGCTCCTTTATAAGCTACTAAGTTTTCTAAAACTGTTCCTGAACCTACAGCGTAGAAAGAGAAACCGTTCATTTCTGAGTTACCGTCAAGAATTTTCTTTCCTGCGTATTCTACACGAACGTATTTTAATGAACCACTGCTGTGAGTGGCGTTTGATCCTCCATAAACAATATTTGTTCCATCTTCTGAAGTTGCTGTAGTAATTGGAGCTCCTTCTGCCGTTTTACCAGAAACAATTGGTGCATCACCAAAAATGATAATTCCACCCCAAGAACCTGGAGTTTTAGATTTTTCTGTAAAAACTACTGGTTCAGCAGCTGTTCCTGCAACAATTAATTTTCCATCTTTTTCTACTAACAAAGCGTCAGTTCCAGTTGATGCATCAGCTGTAATAACAGACCCTGCTTCAAAAGTTAAAGTTACACCGCTTTTTACTCTTACAGTACCGCTTAATGTATAAGTACCTTTGATATATGTTTTTGAAGCAGTAATGTCTCCGGTAATTTCTCCTGAACCAGTTGGTGGAGGAGTTACAGTATCATCATCGCTAGAAGAACAACTTGCGAAAATTAAGCTTAAAAAAGTAAGACTGATTGCTAATTTTTTCATTTTTTAATGATTTTAATTATATTTTTTTGTGTTATTATGTTGATTCAAAAGTACTCTCGTGATTCCTAAATCTAGTTAGCTAATTGTTATCAAAGTATTATATAACAATCAATTTGATGTAAATTTTATGTTATGTACTTAAACAAAAAAAGAGCTGTAAAAAGCTCTTTTTTATTGATTAAAATGTGTATCCGATATTTACTGAGAAACCAATTCCTTTTTTGTATTCACGAAGTACTAATGAATCTTCGGTAATGTCTATAGTGCTGTTTTTTCCTAATTCTTTTCTGTAATACGGATTAAGTAAATTCTCTGCTGCAAATTTTAAATCGATGTTTTTAGAAAGTGTACTTGACCATACAAAATCTAATTTGCTAAATGATTTTTCATAAATATGATCCATTCCTGATGAACCTACTGCAAAAATTCTGTCTCCGTAAACATTGTAAACCAATGTCATTGTATTTTTCCACTCTTTGTTTAAAGTAAACTCATATTTCAGGTCAGTATTGATCATCCAGTTTGAGGCTCCCTGAAGCTTACGTTTTTTGCTGTTTTCTAATTCATTTCCTTGTTTGGTTAAATCAATTTTTACATCAGTATTCATTAATGAAGTATTGAAACCAAACGTAAAGTTTGATAATGATTCGCTAATTCTGTTTAATGTTAAAATCATTTCAATTTCAGCACCGTAAATAACTGCCTGCTCAGAGTTTTTGAAAGTTGTAATCTGGCCTCCACTATTTGCAGTTGGTTTGAAAACTCTTTCGATTGGATCTTCAATTAATTTTCCGAAGGCTCCAATAGCAAACAATTCTTTGCTGTTTGGAAATAATTCATATTTAAAATCTGCGTTGTAATTATTACTATTCAATAAGTTCGAATTACCACTTACAGAAGTTGCATCAGGGTTGATGTAGTTGATTGGCAGTAATTCCATAGCAACAGGTCTTGTGATGGTCTTGCTTAAAGATGCACGAAGATTGCTGTTCTCGTTTACGGCATACTTAGTGTTTATCGATGGAAGGATATCAAGGCTCTCATCCGTTTTCTTAAGATAAGCACTTCCAAATGGATCACCCTGATTTCTGTATTTAATTTCACGAGTTGAGTTTTCGGCTCTAAGACCGGCATTCAAATCCCATTTTTCGCCAAAAGTCCAAAACAAGTTAAAGTATCCTGCATTTACAAACTGATTTAGTTTTACTTTGTAATCCCCGTTAGATTCTTCCTGGACATATAGGATTCCGTTGTCAATGTCATCATTGATTGGAATACTGATAGTGTTTAAGTCAGCTGTATAATTTTTTTCAATATTTCTTCTTCCTGAAAAGAAACGATAACTTGACTGCATATCGTTTAGGAAGTTATTGTATCCAACAGACAAGTTGTTTTGCTTTTCTTTGTTTCCAAATTTCAAATTATATTCTGCTAAAGCTGAGAAGTAGAAATTTCCGTTTACATCTAAGTATTGGCGGTTTAAGTTGTTTCCTCCATATGACATATTAATTTCGGTGTCACTTACTTTTTGGCCCGTTATAAATTTTCTGTCCGGTTGTTGAAATCCTGTTTTTACATAAGATCCTCCAGCCTTTATAGTCTGTTTTCCATCTTCAGTCAATTTATAATCTCCAAACAGCTGCGTGTTCCAGTATCTGGATTCTTCAAATTGATTTCCTCTGATAAGATTGTTGTTTACATTTGCTAAACTGTTAGTATATCCTAACTGATCCTGAATCAAACTTTCGGTAGCCTGGATGAACAAACTTGTAAAGTTCAGGTTCAGTCTGTTGGTTTTATATTTTAAGCCTGCTAAACCTGAAAATGTAGTTTGATAAGAATATTGTGTATTGAATAAATTATTATCGTAATTACCCTGAGCTAAGTTAAAAGTTCTGTCAACTCCTTCTCTGAAAACATATTTATTGTCAAAATTGAATGACATGATATAACTGAAGTTTCTTTCTTTTTCAAGATTAAATTTTTGTGAATGTAAAAAACCAATACTTGAATTTAAAGGGCTTGAGGTTTCATTAACATCCCAGTTTTTATCATCATAAGCATTGTGATATTCATCAGGAGATAGCTTTTTACCGCTAGGAACAGAACCAAATACGCCGGGTAACTCTCTGTCTTTTCCAATTAACCCAAAAGTACCTTCTGTACTGTCTGCATCATCAGAAAGCAGGAAATTTTTAAGATTGTTGTTTGTAGTATATCCAAAGCCCACATTAATTTTAGTAATGTTTTTAGGCTGTGTAGTTTCGATATTTACTGTACCTCCTGCAAAATCTCCTGATATGTTTGGATTGAATGTTTTGTAAATATTTAAAACCCCAACGATGTCTGTAGGAAATAAATCCAAAGGAATAATTTTTTTGAACGGGCTGTTGGATGGAGTCTGTAATTCGTTAACCAATAAATTATTGTAACGGTCTTCAAGACCTCTGATGAATAAACCTCTTCCGTCAACTTTAGTAATTCCGGTAACTTTTGTCAAACCATCTTCAACATCGCTAACGCCTTTTCTGGACATTTCCTGTGCTCCTATACTTTGTTTTATGGTTACAGCATTTTTTTGTTCCAAAAGTAAAGCAGTTTCTTTTTCTCTGTTTACTGATGCTGATTTTACAACCACATCTTTCAGTGTATAACCGCCGGCAGATAATGCCTGGTTAATAGTAATTGTTTCTCCTGCTTTAACAGTAACAGGTTTTTCAACAGATTCATATCCAACAAAACTAAAAATAATTGTATAGTCTCCCGGATTTACGGATAAAGAATATTTTCCGTCAATGTCAGTATTGGCACTAATGTTAGTTCCTTTTATTAATATATTTGCAAAAGGAAGTGCTTCATTGTTAGTTTCTTTGTCGGTTAGTACACCAGAAATCGTACCTTTGTTTTGTGCGACCGAAATCGTACAGATAAATAATGTAATAAATAGAAATTTTAAATTGAATTTCATTTCAGTGTTGTGTTTAATTTATTTTGGTGCAAAGAAATACACACACTGTAAAGTTCATGTTAGGCACTTGTTATGTTTTTGTGTCTTGTAGATTATCAAATTGTTACCAGATTAAATTACCGTTAACACGACTTTTTAACCGTTGTTTTTATATTATATTTACCATCGCAATTCAAAAACATCGAATATGTAATACAAAATATTTGATGTTAAATTTCAATTTTTGCTATTTATGAAAAAAACACAAACCAAGATTTTGTTAGTTGATGATGAGCCGGATATTCTTGAAATTGTAGGGTACAACCTGGCTCAGGAAGGCTATCAGATCGTTACTGCTTCAAACGGAAAAGAGGCAATCACAAAAGCTCAGAAAGAATTACCGGAACTTATTATTATGGATGTAATGATGGCCGAAATGGACGGAATGGAAGCTTGTGAAAACATCAGAAAAATTCCTGAACTAAATAACGTAATCATAACATTTTTAACCGCAAGAAGCGAAGATTATTCTCAAGTAGCTGGTTTTGACGCAGGTGCTGATGACTACATTACCAAACCAATAAAACCAAAAGTGCTGGTAAGCAAAGTAAAGGCTTTGTTAAGAAGGTTAAAAGAACAGGAAGTAGTTACAGACACATTAAATGTAGGTGGAATCGAAATCAATCGTGAAGAATACAAAATCATAAAAGATAATATTGAAATTTCACTGCCTAGAAAAGAATTCGAATTATTCTATTTATTAGCTTCAAAACCAGGGAAAGTATTTAAAAGAGATGAAATCTTAGATAAAGTTTGGGGAAATGAAGTGGTAGTTGGCGGAAGAACGATTGATGTTCATATCCGGAAATTACGCGAAAAAATTGGCGAAGACCTTTTTAAAACCATAAAAGGGGTTGGCTATAAATTTGAAGCTTAAAAATTTAATGAAAAAACAAACCATATAAGTCATATAAGTTCATTTAACTTATAACATTTGTACTTTTGTTACTGGAGTCAATCTTTCTCAAAGTTTTATAAATTTGAAAAGGATTGGCTTTTTAAATTGTTACTAAAATAAGCTTTTTTAAATGGACTTATATGGCTTATATGGTGAAAAAAACATCCCTTTAATTGTTTTATTATTTTAAAATTTAAATGAAAATCAATTTCAAGAAAACTTACAGATTTGCTATCAAGTCGGCATTGTATATAAGTCTGTTTACAACAGGATTTGTATTGTTGCTGATGAATATGTTCTATAAAAATCAGTTAAAGTATCAGGCGGGATTTGGAATAATCTTTTTAATTTCAGTTTACATCTTTTCATTTCTGGTACTCCAGTATCGTGTAGAACGCTTTATATACAGGAGGGTGAAAAAAATCTACGATGAGGTTTCCCTGCTTGAATCAACGCCTCTGATCAACCAGCCGATCACAACCGATATGGAAACGCTTTCCCGTGAAGTGAAAAAATTCGCTACTGATAAAAAACTCGAAATCGAAATGCTCGAAATCAGGGAACAATACCGAAGGGAGTTTTTAGGAAACGTTTCGCACGAGCTTAAAACACCGCTATTTACAGTCCAGGGTTATGTTTCAACTTTGCTGGACGGTGCGATGGACGATAAAACTATTCGGAAAAAATACTTAAAACGTGCAGAAAAAGGAGTCGAGCGACTGATCTATATTGTTGAAGATCTTGATATGATTACCAAATTAGAATCAGGGGATTTAGACTTAAATTTTACCGAATTTAATATTGTCGAACTGATTCAGAATGTTTTTGATTTATTAGAAATGAAAGCTGATAAAAAGAAAATCAGGTTAGCATTTGAAAGCAAAAATGTTCATTCTTTAATCGTAAAAGGGGACAAGGACAGAATTCAGCAGGTTCTGGAAAATCTGATTGTGAACTCTATTAAGTACGGAAAAGAAGGAGGTTTAACAGAGGTTGGAGTTGTGAATCTGACCAAAAAGAAAGTCTTAATCCGTATTAGCGATAATGGAGAAGGGGTTGAGAAACAAAACATTTCACGCCTTTTTGAACGTTTTTACAGAGTTGATAAAAGCGGGACCCGTTCGGAGGGAGGTTCCGGTTTGGGACTGGCGATTGTAAAGCATATTATCGAAGCGCACAAGGAGAAAGTATATGTTGAAAGTGAGTTCGGAATTGGTTCTGAATTTTCTTTTACGCTCGAAAAAGCGAATAAAACTGCGAAAGCTGAAGTTAAATAATTGTAACTACTGTTTTTGTAAAAGTCGTAAAACAAAGGTTTTTACGATAAATAAACATACGGGTTTTGCACATAACATTAAATTTTTATTATGATAACATCTGGTTAATGATTTCTTAACACAGGTGGTTACATCTTTGCATCCTGAAATTAAGGGCACAAGAAAAAATGATAAAAAGGACAATAATGGCAGTTTTAGTACTGCTGACCTGTGGAGCAAATGCGCAGGAACTGAATAAACAGGATGTAAAAAACGAAGTGATGCGTATTTTAGATTCTATCAATAAAGCAAAACTCCCTGATACTAAATCGGGAGGAGGTATCGAAGAACACTGGTATGATAAAATCTCGCTAAGAGGTTATGCACAAATACGATATAATGGTTTGTTTTCTACAAACGACAAAGTTTCCTGCGATCAATGTGATAAATCATGGGGAACAACTTCTACAGCTCCTGATGCAAAAGCAAACAACGGACTTTTTATTCGCCGTGCACGTTTAGTATTCTCAGGTCAGGTTCATCCAAATGTATTTTTCTATTTCCAGCCTGATTTTGCCAGTTCACCAGGCAGCGGGCTTAATAACTTCGTTCAGATTCGTGATTTGTATTTTGATGTTTCTTTTGATAAGAAAAGAGAATACCGTGTTAGAATTGGGCAGAGTAAAATTCCATATGGATTCGAAAACATGCAGTCCAGCTCCCAGCGTCTGGCCTTAGACCGTGCTGATGCTATAAACAGTTCAATAGCAAATGAACGTGATTTAGGGGTGTTTTTTTATTGGGCACCGGCAGAAATCAGAAAACGTTTTGAGATGTTAGTAAAAGATGGATTGAAAGGTTCAGGTGATTTTGGGGTTTTTGCTCTTGGTGCTTACAACGGGCAGATAGCCAACAAAATAGACGGAAACAGAGATTTAAATGTAGTAGCAAGAGTTACTTATCCGTTTGTTATCGGAAACCAGATTATAGAACCGGGAATTCAGGCTTATACAGGCAAGTGGGCTTTTACGGGAGAAATTTCTTCAGGAGTTGTAGTCAATGGTGATCCTAAATATATAAAAGACGAGAGAATTGGAGCGACTTTTGTTTTGTATCCAAAGCCTTTCGGAATCCAGACCGAATATAATATCGGAACTGGTCCGCGTTATAATCCGGCAACCAATTCGGTTGATGTTTCAGACTTGAACGGAGGTTATGTTTTATTAAATTATAAATGGGATATTAAAAAACAGCATATTTATCCTTTTGCCAAATTTCAATATTACGACGGAGGTAAAAAGTATGAAAAAGATGCAAGAAGCTACGTAGTGCGCGATTATAGTTTAGGCGTAGAATGGCAGCCAATAAAAGCATTTGAATTAGTCGCAGAATACGTTATTGCCGACAGGACTTTTGAAGACAGTGCCATTCCGGTTAACAGACAGCAGGGAAATTTATTACGACTACAGGCGCAGTTTAATTTCTGATTTTACCGAATGGATTTATAAAACAGGTCAAATATGCGAAGTTGTTTTTTAGAAAAAATTTTCAAAAAAAATCTTTGCATAGCTGGGCTACGGAACTATTTTTTTTGGAATAATTTTAGCAAAAAAGAACCAGTAGATTGGGCTATATTATAAATCTATTTGGTATTATTTCTCAAAAATAGTAAACAACGAATCCCAGTCGATTTTATTTTCAAATTGGGACAAACCTTTAAACGATTTTACTTTTGAAAGTTCTTCAATCGTAAAGTCGTTTTGCGTTGCATAAGGTACCAATTGTTCCTCCTGAAGTTTTATAGCAAGATATTCCTGTTCATACTGACCGGGCGTTGGGATAAAAAAGGCTTTTTTACCCAATTTTGCCAAATCCATAACAGTTGTATATCCTGAACGGCATAAAACCAACTCACTTTCATTAAAAGTCTGTTCTAGCTGTTTCGTATTCATAAAATTGTAATACATTACATTTTTAATCTGTTGTTTGGTTTGCGTTTTTTCGACGATTCCTTTTACAAAAACAATTTCACCTCTGTATCGTGTAATTTCCTTCTGCAGTTTTTCTTCCAGCAAAGTACGCTGAGGCTCCGGTCCGGACAAAATAATCATTAAATCATATTGTTTTGGAGTGTCTTTTTTACGCATTCTGCTCAAAGGTCCAATATATTTCAGGTTTAGTTCGCTGCTTTTAAGATGTCCCAGATTACCTGTTAAATTTGGGTCTCCATCTGTATCGGGGATCCAGCATTCATTGTATTTTTTAATAAAAAACTGATGACATTTGCTGGTAAACTTTGTCGTATTTCCGGTCATCACATTCAGCTGGTGCGTAATAAATACTGAAGGCACTTTTTTACTGAAAACCCCAAGTCTGTTATCTGAAATAATACCGTCAATATCGTATTTTTTTATCCATGAATTCACTATTTTCTTTTCATCCAGAATAGCGGTAATCATTTTTGGTAAACTTTTAATCAGCTTCCATTTAAAGTTTTTGCCGTTTTTGGCGTATTCAATATGATAAGAAGGCAATTCTAAGGTCTGTATATATGGAAATTCTTTTTGTAATAATGCCAGAGCAACCCCATCCGAAGCAATTATGGGAATATAATTGTTTTCCTGTAAAGCCTTAATTATCGGAATACATCGTGTCGCATGACCTAATCCCCAGTTCAAAGGAGTTATTAAAATAGTTCTGTTGGCAGTATATTCAATGCTCATATTGGGCGATTTTTCAAACGAAGATACAGAAATACTATTTTTTTGTTATTTCGGATACATTACTAAATTATTAACTCTGAATTTTCAAATTCAAAATTCAAATGAAAATTAATATCTAATCTGACGACTGGAATATAAGTGTCAGGCTGAGTCCATTCGGCTTCGCTCAGGATAAACTTAGTCGAGGCCCTTTTAAACCCAGATTACGAATTAGACACAAATTAGCAATCCCGGGCGAATCGAATTGACGAAGTAATTTTTTCTTTAATATTATGAGAAAATAAAAAGGAATAAATCTGCAAAAATCTGCGTGAAAAATTTTAACAGAATCCTAATGCTGATTTTGGTTAAAGAAGCCTTCGGACTGATTCGGTCTGACTCAGATAACAAAAAGCCCGGACCTCGTTATGGAAAGCCCGGATTTCTGGCCAAAAAGAGGCTTTCTTTTTTCTACAGTTCATAGAATAATTTTTCAGTAAAGTGCTAAAAATAAGCCCGTAGCTGTATGTTACCGGTATGTACCGTAACTCCTGTTTCACTTTTACGACCCTGATAGTTTAAGTTTACATCTAAAAACTGGGTTATGTTTTTCTGCAAAAGTAATTTCCAGACTAAATTTTGACCTGCCTGGAGTCCTTCAAGCATCTGAAATCCAACTGAAGAAAATTCATCCCCGACAAATTTGTTTTCATAAAAAGAGAACTCTCCGTTTAACGTCACTTTTTTTTCTCCGGCATACGAGAATGAAGTCCCAAGGCGATTTTGGGTTAAGGTTTCAAAAGTCCCAATCTGGTTTTCTTTCTTTTGTAATTCATAAAAGATATCGAGACTTGTATTTTTCGAAAACAAATAACTGATTTTAGGAGCGACCTGAAAACCTGTTAAATCATAATTTTTCTCTTGGAAATCCTCTGATGCCAGGGAAGTTTTAATCGTTTTTGAAAATAGATTAAACAGCCAGCTTTTTTGGTACAAATGCGTGTATTGCAATTGATGCGAATAGTTTTTTACAGACTGCGAACCGATAGAAAGCAGGTTTTTTCCGTTGTTAATCAGATAAGAATAGGTTACAGAATGCTTTTGCTTGCCCCGGTTATAAAACAAACTGTTCCTAAAACTCGAATTCAGTCCTAAGATATTTTCTTCAGAAGAATAAAACGGATTCAGTGCAAAATTGTCGCCATCACTTTCTACTTTCCTGTCCAGAATAAATGAGGTCTGGTTGTAGAAATAAGAGAGTATTTTTTTGTATCCTTTTTCATTCTGCCATTGCAAAGGGTTTATCGTAAGCGACTGTGAAAATTTATTCTGATTGGTTTTATCATATACTCGATTGGGCAAAAATACACGAATAAACTTTGCCTGATCCGGAAATGGTGCTATTTCGAATTCTTCCAATTCCTTAGTGCCGTTTAGATTGTAGTCATTCCAGGCATACACCCCCTGGCCGGCAGGAACTTCTATATAATTGTATTCCTGTCGGGCAATTTGTCCTGAACTGGTTTCGTAAACGGTCCCAATTTGAAGAAACTGATTAAAAAAACGGTCGTTGTATAAAACCCTGGAGTTTAGTGAAGGTTCATTTTTTCTGTCAGCAGCTGTAAAATCCAAATTTCGGTAGCAGGCATAAACGGCTAAATCTGTTTTTTTGTTCTGGATCAGTTTCGATTTGAAAAAATAGGTTTGCGAGTTGCTCACATGCTGTAATAATCCGTTTTGTAAACTATCATTTTTTCTGCGTAAATAACCCAGCTCAACAAAAACTTTGCTGCTGTCGCCACGGCCAACAAAAACACCATACTCTGAAAATCGCTGGCTAATCGCCGAAAATTGATTTGTAGCCTTGTCTTTTTCCTGATTGTCTTCAATCTGAATATTGCCACCAACCCAGTTTTTGCCAAAATGATATTTGGTTTTGGCAAGGTTTCGAATGAATTTTGAAGTAGAAACTGTGGCATCACTGCTCAAAAAGCTGCCCTGATTTTCTATTGTCCAGTTTTTTAATTTAAAGAAAGCGACAGAAGTATGCCGGTTCCCCGAATAACTTTCAGTAAAATCCAACTTTTCAAACTGATAGGTCAACAATCCGATATTGGATGTTTTTTTCTTCGAAAACAAATCAAAATTCAAACCAGCGACTAACAAACTCTGATCGCCTAAAAGTGTTGTGTTCAAATTCCAGTCACGATTAAATTCAATATTATACAAACGTTCGACTGACTTGAAATCCTTTTCTACAAACTGATAATTGGCATACCCATCCAAAGTCCAGTCTTTGGTAAAAAGACGTTTTTTTGTGTTTAATTTTAAAGCGATTCCGTTGTTGTTGCCGTCATCAATATTTGAGAATAAATTCTGGTCATTGTTGCTGATGCCAATTTCAAAATCAACCAGTGTTTTTTCGTTCGGATTGTACTTTCCTAAAACAGTCGCTACCTGAAGTTTCATCGGTGCCACTAATTGTACCAGAGGTTCATAATTTCCCTGAAGAATACCGTTCACAGGAGCAACATACTCATAAATACGTTCAACCGAATTGGCGTTCTGAATTACATAATTTCCTGAATTGGCGCCTATAAGGCTAAATTTTACATTGTATAAAACATCATCCGGATTAGTCGAATGTTCATAAATTTCAATACCATTTTCAATTATTTTCCTGTATAAAATTTTAGTGTCTGAATAAGTGTCTTCATAGGCTGATGGCGCTTTCATTAGGGCTATATCATCTCCGGCTTCACCTAAAGTCTGAACCTGTTCCGGAGAAAGATTTTGCTGCAAGGGCTGGTTTTTCAAATCATTTTCGGAATATAAATAACCGGCAAAACTCCAGCTTTTGTTCTCATGTGAGGCGCCGGCATACGTTAACATACGATTATAATTCCGGTCTGAATACTGGTATTCAATGTTAATTCGCATCTCAGAAGTAATTGTAAAAAGTGATGTAAAAACAATTTCTCCGGCGTTATAATCAATTACATAATCATTGTTTTCGCCTCTTTTCAGCAAAACACCATTCACGTAAACCCGCTCAGATCCGGAAATGACTAAAACATACAATTCGCCATTTTGTCCTTTTAACTTGTACGGACCCTGGTTTCCTTCCTGACCAATAAAAGTACTTTTAGCATATTGCCCTTTCGCGAAAGCCACCGATGCAAAAACATTGGTTTTATTGTCTTCTCCACCAAAATCAAAACTGGCTGAAAGTCCCTGAACTTTTTTATTAAAACTTAAAAATTGTGTTTTCCTGTTTTCTAAAAATACATCCCCGGCCCTAATATTCCAGTCGTCGCTGAACAATTCCATAAAGATGTTATCAAACTGATCCAGTTTTTGTGAATAACCTCCTTCCTGCAGCGGAATATTATTGTCCTGCAGTGACGCCCGAAGACTTACCTTGTCGGATATTTTACCGGTAATCTGAAGGTCTAAATTGGAGTTTAAAACTGTATTTTGATTATTTCCAATGGTAACGCCCCGGGTAATACTTCCTGATGTGTTTAGCCCATCAAACGGAGTGATCTTTTTAGTATTAGAATTGTCTACTTTATATAATTTATCAGAACCCACATCATTGCTCACCACCTGACTGGAGTTGTAAAGACTGTATTCTTTGGTTAAGAAATCGGGATATTTTAGATAATTAACAATTAAACTGTCTGAATCTGAAGTGAATTTTTCGTTCAAAAGGAGTTTTCCTTTTTGAAAATCGATTTTATAAAAAGTCGAATCTATGAGTTCATTTTTAGAATTTAAAAGCTGAAAAAAACCGGAATTGATACTAAAATTTTCCAGATTAATAGTGTCCTGCGTAATCTTTACCTTTTTGGTTTTATAGAGCAAATCTGTTTCCTGAGCCTGAAGCGCAGAACAACAAATTAAAACCAGTAAAAACAGTAATTTTTTCAGCATAAATACTTTAACTCTAAAAAGCCAAAAGTAGTATTTATAATTGGGAAATGATGTGTGTGAAGTTTTAGTTTGACCAACAGAAAATAATGTTATTGCTATTCATTATTGTATTTTTCCAAAAAAAACAGTTATTGCAAATAATAACAATGCTAACAAAATCATAAAGACAGAATTAGGATTTGCAAAGTTTGTTGTCCATCCAAATTCTTTGATTTTTTTTGGCAGAAATAATCTTGGATCTTCCGGATTATAATAAAAAATTCCCCAAATCCAATTGTCAGGATTATTGTGCCATCTGTTTTTGGTTTCTTCGGAAGGGTCGTTATATTTCATGTCTAAAAATAATAAGTTAAATTTTTGACTGATAGTAAATTTACCTGTTTTTTGGATAAAATAAAATTATTAGGATAACAAAAAAGGCTTCACTGTGGAGTGAAACCTTTTTCTATAATCTGAATTGAATAATTACCTTGCTTACAAATTATTATTTTAATTCTTTAGTCACAATCTGCATGGTTTCGCGGCTTACTTGTTTTAGTAAGACTTCTTTGTTTTGTACGACAGTTTCTGCTGCCTGTTCATTAAAGTGGCGAATCGTGTATAAAGTTACATTTTCATTATAATCAACTTTGAATTTTTTCGAAAGAATGGCATTCAGATCATTAAAGTTTCCAAATTTATCTTCTACGCAAACAGAGAAACTGATTGCTGAGTTCTGAATCAGGTTTACTTTCAATTTGAACTCATGAAACAATCCAAAAATTTCACTGATATTCTCTTCCATGATAAAAGAGAAATCAATAGAAGAAAGCGAAATTAAAAGCTGCTCTCTTTTTACGATAAAACAAGGCAGATAAGGTTCTAAATCTACTCCTTTAGAAACGCAGGTACCTTTTAATAACGGATTAACAAACGATTTTACGTATAAAGGAATTTCTTTTTTCTGCAATGGCTGCAAAGTTTTCGGGTGGATAACTGTTGCACCGTAAAAAGCAAGTTCAATTGCTTCACGATATGAAATCTGGTTTAATAAACTTGCGTTCTCAAAATAACGCGGATCGGCATTCATAACTCCCGGAACATCTTTCCAGATCGTTACACTTTCTGCATTTAGGCAGTAAGCAAAAATTCCGGCAGTATAGTCTGAACCTTCACGTCCTAAAGTGGTAGTGAAATTGTTTTCATCCGCACCTAAGAATCCTTGCGTAATGTTTAATATTTTACGGGGTACATTTTTGCTGATGTTTTGCTGGGTAGTTTCCCAGTCAACTTCTGCATCCCTGTAATTGGCATTGGTTTTAATAAAGTTACGAACATCAAGCCATTGTGTCTGGATACCCATGAAGTTCATAAAATGACTTAGGATGTTTGTCGAAATCAACTCACCAAAACTCACAATCTGGTCATAAACAAAATTGTAGTTAGGGGATTTATTATGTGCCAGAAAATATTCTAATTCTGAGAACTGCTCATTAACAGCTGCAAAAACAGCATGTTTTTCATCTTTAAATAAATCAAGCAATATTTGATTATGATATTTTTTTATCTCTTGTACAGAAGAATTAAGCGCTTCAGATTTATCGAAATAATTTTTGATAACAAGTTCCAGAGCATTTGTAGTTTTTCCCATAGCCGAAACGACTAAAATCACATCTTCATACCCAACTTTTTGTAAAACGTCATAAACGTTTTTAATTCCTTCAGCATCTTTTACCGATGCACCACCAAATTTAAATACTCTCATCTTTAATTTGTATTGTTGAGAAGCACTGCAGTGCGTCTCTATCAGTTTTTTAAAATTTTAATGTTTTGACAGGATCATACTCCTTAATAACCTGTCGATTTTTGTTTGATTAATTTATTTTTTCTAAGTACGAATTAATTCCTTCCTCATCCATTTGTACAACCCTCCATTCTTCGATAACTTTTGCGCCAGAGTTCTCGTAGAAATTTACGGCAGGAGTATTCCAGTTAAGGACATTCCATTCGATTCTTCGAACATTATCTTTTTTTCCTTGTTTCATTATTTCAGAATAAAGCGCAGATCCTAAGCCTGTCCCCCTCATCTTTTCTTTTACTATCAAATCCTCAAGATGAATTGTTTTTCCTTTCCATGTAGAATAACGATAATAGTATAATGCAATTCCAACAATTTTATCATCAGCTTCTGCTACAAAAACATGAAATAGCGGTTTTTCACCAAATCCGTCCCGTATTAAATCGTCAACTGTAACTAAAACTGCATCAGGTTCTTTTTCGAATATTGCAAGTTCCTGAATCAGCCCCAAAACGTCAGCCATATCTTCCGGTTTTCCTTTTCTAATATTCATAAATTCATATTTTTAAACTGTTATTGACGAAATAAGTATTTTTTTAAGGGATACTTTTTGCAATTATTTAGCAAATATATAATAGTAGCAAACTAACGAAATAATTTTTGAATCATTCTCACAAAAAAAGCGATATTTGTGACTTATAATTAAAAACTACAACGATATAGCAAATGGAAGAACGCAATAAAACACTGGGAGAGTTTATTATTGAGAACCAGAAAGCATTTCAGTACTCATCGGGGGAATTGTCCCGACTTATCAACTCTATACGTTTGGCGGCGAAGGTCGTAAACTATAAAGTGAACAAAGCTGGATTGGTGGATATAATTGGCGCAGTAGGCGAACAAAATATCCAGGGTGAAGAACAGCAAAAATTAGATGTCTATGCAAACGAAGTATTTATCCAGACGTTAATAAAACGTGAGATTGTCTGTGGTATTGCTTCAGAAGAAAATGACGATTACATTACCGTTCAGGGAAGCGACAATTGCCACAATAATAAATATGTGGTTTTAATGGATCCTCTGGATGGGTCTTCTAACATTGATGTGAATGTTTCTTTAGGGACAATTTTCTCAGTTTTCAGAAGAGTATCACCAATTGGAACACCGGTAACTAGCGAGGATTTTTTACAGCCGGGAATCAATCAGGTGGCAGCAGGATATGTAATTTACGGAACTTCAACAATGTTGGTTTATACAACCGGACATGGCGTAAACGGATTTACTTTAAATCCGGCTATTGGTACATTTTACCTGTCACATCCAAATATGCAGTTTCCAAAAGACGGGCATATTTATTCAGTAAACGAAGGAAATTATGTTCACTTTCCGCAAGGGGTGAAAAATTACATTAAATATTGCCAACGGGAAGAAGAAGACAGACCTTACACTTCAAGATATATTGGAAGTTTAGTTTCCGATTTTCATCGAAATATGATTAAAGGAGGGATTTATATTTATCCGACAAGTTCAAAAGCACCGAAAGGCAAATTGCGTTTGATGTACGAATGCAATCCAATGGCTTTTATTGCAGAACAGGCCGGAGGAAAAGCAACAGACGGTTTTGGAAGAATTATGGAAATCCAGCCAACAGAATTGCATCAGCGTGTTCCCTTTTTCTGCGGAAGTATCAACATGGTAGAAAAAGCAGAGGAATTTATGGCAGCTGAATAGCTTCAGTTTTAGTGTTCAGTTCACAGCGAACCTTAAACCTTTAAAGTCTGTTAGGTCTTTTAGAACAGAAATATCAGTAACAATAAACCCGACAGGTTTTCAAAATCTGTCGGGTTTACTTTTGAATTAGCAGTTTTTTTAAATTAAGTATTGACTGAATACTAAAATCTGTAAACTGACCACTAAATTTATTTGTTCATGTGCTGCATTTCATAGATAAAGGTGTCTGCATCCACTTTTTTATCTACTAACGACAATGCTTTTGCAATGATATAATCCACATTACCAGGAGTAAATCCTAAGGCAATACTTATCTTTTTTAATAAAACTTCCTGTTTATCTTCAAGATGGTGGTCAACATGCACCATTCTTGTTAAATCATATAAACGCTCCAGGCGCTGAACATATGAATAAGGAGGGTTTATTGGATATTTTAAAGGATCGCTTAGGATCTCTTCATACTCTGAATCAGTTATTTCCAAACGGGCAGCAAGTTTGTCTAAGAAGTTTTTTTCTTCAGGATATACAACCCCGTCTGCTAAAGCTACACGAACAATAGCTGAAAAGTGACCTTTATTTCTTTGTTTGAATTCGCTATCAAATAATTCTGCAAATGACATATTAAAAAGTGTTTTTATTGAACAAAGATAAATTTTATTTTAAATTATCAATTTTAAAGTTCTCATAAAATTTAACTTATTTTTCTGCGTTGATTTACTATCCGGCCTTAATTACATTATTAAAATAAATCGTAATTTTACAGGCCCAAATCAATTAATATAAGTAACCTCATGTCAGAATTTTGGATTTATTTTCAGATCGGTTTAAAGCATGTTTTAGATATTCATGCTTATGACCATGTATTGTTTTTAATGGCTTTGGCAACGCCTTACACGTTTAAAGACTGGAAACGTATTTTGCTGTTGGTGACCATGTTTACCATTGGGCACACATTAGCACTATTGCTTTCTGTTTTTGGAATTATAGCTGTTAAAGCAAATCTGGTAGAGTTTTTAATTCCGGTTACCATTTTAATAACTGCATTTTTTAATCTCTTTACTGCCGGAAAAGCATCCAAAAATGAAAGTGTTAATATTGTCTTTTTTCTGACACTGTTCTTTGGTATTATACACGGACTTGGATTTTCAAATTATTTTAAAACAATTTTAGGAGGCACCGCTTCTTCAAAATTAGTACCTTTATTGGAATTTGCTCTCGGTATTGAAGCGGCACAGTTAATCGTGGTTTTTGTGGTTTTGGTACTTTCATATATCGTACAGACTGTATTTCGTTTTTCAAAACGTGACTGGGCACTTGTAATGTCGGCTTTTATTATTGGAGTTGTAATTCCGATGATTGTGGAAAGCCCTATTTGGAACAGATAAATTAATGGAGATAAAAAAATTGAACAAATACGACAAAGCATATTTACGAATAGCCAGGGAATGGGGTTCGCTGTCGTATTGTAAACGCAAACAGGTAGGTGCAATCATTGTAAAGGACAGAATGATTATTTCTGATGGATACAATGGAACACCTACCGGATTCGAAAATTGCTGTGAAGACGAAAACGGATTAACGCGCTGGGATGTTTTGCATGCTGAGGCAAATGCGATTCTGAAGGTCGCCAGGTCAACACAATCCTGTGAAGGTGCGACTTTATACATTACGCTTTCACCTTGTAAAGAATGCAGCAAGCTTATACATCAGTCAGGTATAAAAAGAGTAGTGTACCAAAACGGATATCGTGATGATTCAGGAATCCAGTTTTTAATAAAAGCGGGCGTTGAGGTAGAGCATATTCCTGATTTAGAAGAATAATGAAATTCAATTCAAAATATTTGCCAATCGTTATCGGAGCAGCGTTTGCTCTTGGAACTGTTCTCGGTGGTCTGATGAATGCCCCGGCAGAAGATACTCTTTTGGCTAAAAATTACTCCAAAACTAAGCTGAATAAACTGATTGATTTTATCAATAATGAATATGTAGATAGTGTTAATACAGACTCGATTGTAAATCTTACCGTAGATAATATTTTGTCCAAATTAGATCCGCATTCTGTTTATATTCCGCCCAGTGAACAGGCTGAAGTCGCCGAAAGTATGAAAGGTGATTTCGTAGGCGTAGGAATTAATTTTTACATGTATAAAGATTCTGTTGCGATCATAAAACCTGTTGAAAACGGCCCTTCGGCGAGAGCGGGAATAAAATCGGGTGACCGCATTTTATATGCCGGAAAAACGAAATTATTTGGAAGAAAATTGCCTTCCGATAGTTTGTTTGCCAAACTAAAAGGAACAAAAGGTTCTGAAATTGAATTGACTGTTTTTAGAAAATCGGAACATAAGAAACTGAAGTTTAAAATCAAAAGAGATGTCATTCCGCTAAAAAGCGTAGATGCATCTTTGTTGCTTGATAATAAAACCGGATACATCAAAATCAATCGTTTTGCCGAAACAACTTATGATGAGTTTAAAGTTGGCTTAACAAGGTTAAAACAAAAAGGAATTCACTCGCTTGTAATCGATCTTCGTGATAACGGCGGTGGATATATGGAAGAAGCTGTAGCTATTGCGGATGAATTTTTAAAAGACAAACAGCTGATTGTTTTTACTAAAAACAAAAATGGCAGTACCGAAAAAACATATGCTACAAAAAGCGGAAGTTTTGAAACGGGAAAGGTAACGGTTTTGATTAATGAAAACAGTGCCTCGGCAAGTGAAATCCTGGCGGGTGCTATTCAGGATAATGATCGCGGAACAATTGTTGGAAGACGTTCTTTTGGAAAAGGTCTGGTACAGCGCGAAATGGATTTCAATGATGGTTCTGCAGTTAGGTTAACCGTTGCAAGATATTATACCCCAACCGGAAGATCTATTCAAAAACCATACTCGAAGGGAAATGATGAATACTTTAAAGAGTCAGAAGCGAGAATAAAATCAGGAGAGTTGTATGCAAAAGACAGCATAAAAGTAGCTGATTCTTTGAAATTTAAAACGCCAAAAGGAAAAATAGTTTACGGTGGAGGAGGAATTGTCCCGGATGTATTCGTTCCAATGGAAGCAGAACACGGTAATGAAAACGTAGCGTATTTGCTGCAAACCGGAATCGTCGGGCATTTTGTTTTTGAAGAATTGGATAAAAACAGAAATGCTTTTGCAGGACTTCATTTTAATATGTTTTTGGACAAGATGAAAAAATCGGATATTTATTTTAAAAAATTTCAAAATTACATTTTTATGACAGGCCTGGATCTGAAGTTAGATAAAACCAAAGATCTGGTCAACCGCTATATCACTGCCGAATTTGCCCGTCAATTATATGGTGAATTGTATTATTACGATGTGATTTTAAAAGAGGATGCCATGATTAAAAAGGTGCTGAGTTTAAGGAAATAATCTTATAATTTTTTTCTAATGAAAACAGAAACTGTTGTAAATGCTGAAATTGAACTTCTGACAGCTGTCAAAAAAGCGGATATTTCTGTTTTAGAAAAGATGCTGCATGATGATTTGCTGTTCAATTTACCGGATGGGAACACCATTACCAAAGAATTTGATTTGAGTTCATATCGTTCCGGTAAAATGAAAATCGATTCACTGGAAGCTTCGGATCAAATTGTAAATATAGTTGGTGATACTGCTGTCGTTGCCGTAACCGTTTCTTTAAAAGGAGCGTTTGATAATAATCCGATAAGTGGTGCTTTTCGTTATATCAGGGTCTGGAAACAATTCGATGAAAGTTTAAAAGTAATAGCTGGAAGCTGTGTCGCTTTGCAATAAAATAATAAAAACAAACATGAAAAATCTAATAAAAATAAGCTTTCTATTCATGTTAATGACTTTTGCAATTTCATGCGCAACGATGAAAGGAAACAATACCGTTTCAGGAAAAGTAGATTTAATAGAAGCTGGAAAAGATGGATATACAGCTAAAATCACTACTGATGCAAAGGAAGTTTATTTTGCGACAATCAGCATTGTAAATGTTGGCGGACCTCAAAACTATAAACAATTGAAAATTGGTGATGAAGTTTCAGTAAAAGGCGAAATCTGGAAAACCCAAGATGAAAAACATATCAAGGTTACTGAAATCATTTCGGTTAAGTAAGAAGAAATCATAAAAACAACCATATAAGTGATATAAGTTCATTTAATCTATGCGCAAAAAGCATATATGTACTTATATTAATTATATGGTTTAATAATTTTATAAGATTTTATCGAATGCTATCATGTGCATGAGTCTGCACGCCGTTATTCCATAAAGTAAGAATATCTGTAGCAACAGCAGCTCCGCTTCCGGCTGCAATCGCTAATTGGCTTCTCCAGCCTGCCAAAGTTCCAATGACATAAATTCCGTCGGTTACTTTATGGTCTTCGTTTTTAAGCTGAATACGTTGTTTTTCGGGTAAAGCTTTTTTATGCGGTTCAACAAATTGCATCAAACCTTCGATGTCAAAAGTATTGGCAGAACCAATCCCGATAACGATATTTTTTGTCTGATAAGCATTTTTGTTCGTAATTACCTTAAATTCAGGATAAGTGCCCTCGATTTTAATTACTTTTTCATTCGGGATCTGAGAAATGTGCGGATAGGTCTGAGCCAAATCCTGAGTGCTTTCGAGTAATAACTCGGAGCCTAATTTACCCGGGCTTATTCCGTAAGCATTATAGAAAATTGCTTCCTGTAAAGAAGAACTTTTTTGATGTGTAAAAATTCCGATTTTTTTATCGGTTACAAAAGTTTTGTTTTTGGCAGAACCTAAAACCAGTGCACATGACATGCCTGAAACGCCTCCGCCAACAATTAAAACGTCAAACATATTATCTTCCGTTTGTTTTTTCTTCTATTTTTTTTGAAATTCTAAAAATCAAAAGAATTAAAACGGCACAAAATGAAGCAGCGACTCCAATAAGAGCAACAGCACTGTCTCCTTCAAACGGATTTTGAAAGTCAAGCTGCGTAATGTTAAAGACGATTAAAGCTATTGCCAAAACCACTAAGATGGAAGTAAAGATTTTCATAGGATTATTTGTTTGTCTAAAATAATAAAGCAGAGCTTTTTGAGCTGTATTTTAGAATTTTATGGAGCAAATTTAAAAAAATATCCTTTAGACGAACAAACCTTTAACATTAGCTGCAAATAATTTAACAGCTATTGCTAAGAGAATTACCCCAAATGTCTTGCGAACCACTCCAAGTCCGTTTTCACCCAGTAAATTTTCAATCTTTTTGGAAGACTTTAAAACAATATAAACTAAGATGATATTCAATAAAATTGCAATAATAATGTTAATAGTGTGAAATTGAGATCGTAACGAAAGCAAGGTGGTCATAGTTCCTGCTCCTGCAATTAAAGGGAAAGCCAATGGAACAATTGAGGCCGACCCGGGTTCTTCATCACGGTAAATACGAATTCCCAAAATCATTTCCAGGGCAAGGAAGAATAATACAAAAGAACCAGCAACGGCAAATGAGTGCACATCAATACCTATAAGATTAAGTAGTCCTTCTCCAACAAACAAAAAAACAATCATAATTGCACCAGCAACAAGAGATGCTTTCTCTGATTCGATATGTCCAACTTTTGCTCTTAAATCTACAATAATTGGTATAGAACCTACAATATCAATTACGGCAAAAAGGACCATACTCACCGTAATGATTTCTTTAAAGTTGATTTCTAACATATTGCTTTGATTTTGAGTGATTAAAAACTTGTGCAAAAGTAATTAATAAAGTTATGTGTTTTTTCATTACACTGAATTTTTGTTATAAAAACACGTTTTGTTGGTTAAATAGGTAATATTTGTAACTTTTATGAATTTTGCCACAGAGTTTCACAAAGATTTTCGCAAAGATTCACGAAGTAATATTTTTAAATATTTATAAACAGAAAATCTGTGAAAATTTGAGGAAGCCCCTGCGAATCTCTGCGGTAAATTTTTTATGTCTATTCTTTGACTATCTTTGCACTTTATAAATTTCAGTATTTTATTATCATGTTTCAATTAGGGAAAACCATTATTTCAGAAGACATTCTGGAAAAAGAATTTGTGTGCAACTTATCAGCCTGTAAAGGAGCCTGCTGTGTTGACGGTGACGCCGGTGCTCCTTTGAGTGAAGCAGAAACCAAAATCCTGGAAGATATATATCCTAAAATAAAACCTTTTCTGCGTAAAGAAGGAATTGAAGCTATCGAAACACAGGGATCATGGGTAAAAGGTACCGACGGGGATCTTGAGACGCCGCTAATCGATAATAAAGATTGCGCTTATGTAATTTTTGATGGTAAAACTGCTCTTTGCGGAATCGAACAAGCCTATAACCAAGGAATAGTGGACTGGAAAAAACCTGTTTCCTGTCATTTGTACCCAATCCGTGTTAAAGACTTTTCAGAGTTTGCTGCAGTAAATTATGATAAATGGGATATTTGTGACGATGCCTGTTCTTTGGGAAAAGAACTCGAAGTTCCCGTTTATAAATTTGTCAAGGAAGCGCTTATTCGACGTTTTGGTGAAGACTGGTATATTGAACTGGAAAAGGTTGCTGAAGAGAATAAAAAAGTATAAAATTCACACCTTTATTTACTTATTATTTTGATGTTTTTTAACTCAAAAAACAAATTTTTTAACTCAAAAAAAACTTTTTAAAACATTCTTAAATTAATTGGTTCTTATTCCAAAAAGCCTATATTTTACGGGGCTTTAGAGGATAATAGTGATTATTAAGTATTTGATTTTCAGTAAATTGAATATTGTGTGAAAAAGGTTTCAATTTTTACCTTTGTTAAAAACTACATCGAATTGTGAATAAGTTTGGCTTTCATTTTTGGCGATAAATGACAATCTTTGTAATCGTTCTGAATAAGGGGAAATTCATTATAAAAATTAAACAAAAATACAATGTCACAAGTTGAACCAATTTTACAAGAAAATAAGAATCGCTTTGTTATTTTTCCAATTAAACATCATGATATTTGGGAATGGTATAAGAAAATGGAAGCTAGCTTCTGGACTGCCGAAGAAATCGATTTGCATCAGGACTTGACAGATTGGAACAATAAACTAAGTGACGACGAAAGATATTTTATCAAACACATTTTAGCATTCTTTGCTGCTTCTGACGGAATCGTAAATGAAAATCTTGCTGAGAACTTTGTGAATGAAGTTCAATATGCTGAAGCGAAATTTTTCTATGGTTTTCAGATTATGATGGAAAATATTCATAGTGAAACCTATTCTTTATTAATCGATACTTACGTTAAAGATGAAACCGAAAAGGCAGAATTATTTAATGCTTTGGAAGTTTTTCCTGCAATCGCAAAAAAAGGGGAGTGGGCTTTAAAATGGATCGAATCAGATTCGTTTGCTGAAAGACTTATTGCTTTTGCTGCTGTTGAAGGAATCTTTTTCTCTGGAGCTTTCTGTTCAATTTATTGGTTGAAAAAGCGTGGTTTGATGCCAGGTTTGACTTTTTCTAACGAATTGATTTCGCGTGACGAAGGCGTACATTGTGACTTTGCAGTGCACTTGCACAACCACCACCTGATCAATAAAGTACCAAAAGAAAGAATTAAGGAAATCATCGTTGATGCTTTGGATATCGAAAGAGAGTTTGTAACTGAATCTCTTCCGGTAAGTTTGATTGGGATGAATGCTGCCCTAATGACACAGTATTTAGAATTTGTCGCTGACAGATTATTAGTAGAATTAGGCTGCGAACGTGTTTACGGATCAGCGAATCCGTTTGATTTCATGGACATGATTTCTCTTCAGGGAAAAACTAATTTCTTTGAAAAACGTGTTGCGGAGTATCAAAAATCAGGTGTGATGAACACAGACAGTGATGCTCAGAAAATATCGTTTGACGCAGATTTTTAAAATAGAAAGTTACTGCATTTTAGTGATGACCACGAACACTAAAACACAATAAAATCAAGAGACGAAAGTTTCTATACTAAACAAAAATTTTAGATTGGATCTCATTCCCAAATCGAAGATCCGGTTGCATTTTTACGGTTTTTTCGTCTATATTTTAGATTGAAGAACGGATAACTATGGGGATTTTACAATTCTCAAAAAATAATTTAAAAACACGCAATGTTTAGTGTCGGAATTCATTTTCCGGTGCCTTTCATTTTTCAATAACTATAAAAAAGTAAGCTTATGTATGTAGTAAAAAGAGATGGCCACAAAGAGCCTGTAATGTTTGATAAGATTACAGAAAGAATCAAAAAATTGTGTTACGGGCTTAATGAGCTTGTAGATCCTGTTAAGGTAGCCATGAGAGTTATCGAAGGATTGTATGACGGAGTTTCAACATCTGAACTTGATAATCTTGCGGCAGAAACAGCGGCTTCGATGACTATTGCGCATCCGGATTATGCACAATTGGCAGCTCGTGTGGCAATTTCAAACTTACATTCAAATACAAAAAAGTCTTTCTCCGAAACGATGAAAGATATGTACCACTACGTGAATCCAAGAAATGGTCAGGAAGCTCCATTAATTGCAGATGATGTTTACAAAGTGATTCAGGAAAACGCCGCTTTCTTGGATTCTCATATCATTTATACAAGAGATTTTAATTACGATTACTTTGGTTTCAAAACTTTAGAGCGTTCTTATTTGCTAAAAATAAACGGTAAAATCGTCGAAAGACCACAGCATATGCTGATGCGTGTTGCTGTAGGGATTCACTTGGACGATTTAAAATCGGTAATTGAAACCTATGATTTAATGTCTAAAAAATACTTCACGCACGCAACGCCAACGTTGTTCAATGCCGGAACACCAAAACCTCAGATGTCTTCTTGTTTCCTTTTGGCAATGCAGGATGACAGTATTGACGGAATTTACGATACCTTAAAACAAACGGCTAAAATCTCGCAGTCAGCGGGTGGAATTGGTCTTTCTATTCATAATGTTCGTGCAACAGGATCTTACATTCGCGGTACAAACGGTACTTCAAACGGAATTGTTCCGATGTTGAGAGTATTCAACGATACGGCGCGTTATGTAGATCAGGGTGGAGGAAAACGTAAAGGAAGTTTCGCAATTTATATCGAAACATGGCATGCTGATATCTTCGAATTTTTGGATTTAAAGAAAAATACAGGAAAAGAAGAAATGCGTGCCAGAGATTTGTTCTTCGCGATGTGGACATCCGATTTATTTATGAAACGTGTTCAGGAAGATGGTCCCTGGACGTTGATGTGTCCTAACGAATGCCCGGGATTATATGATGTTTACGGAGAAGAATTCGAAAAACTGTACATGGATTATGAATTCAGAGGAAAAGGAAGAAAAACAATCCGTGCCCGTGAATTGTGGGAGAAAATCCTGGAATCTCAAATCGAGACCGGAACACCATATATGTTGTACAAAGATGCAGCAAACCGTAAATCGAACCACAAGAATTTAGGAACTATTCGTTCTTCTAACTTGTGTACTGAGATTATGGAGTTTACATCGAAAGATGAAATCGCAGTTTGTAACCTGGCTTCAATCTCATTACCAATGTTTATTGAAAACGGAAAATTCGATCACGAGGCACTTTACAATGTTACAAAACGTGTAACCCGTAACCTGAACAAAGTAATCGACAGAAACTACTATCCGGTAAAAGAAGCAGAAAACTCTAACTTCCGTCACCGTCCGGTTGGATTGGGAGTGCAAGGTTTAGCCGATGCTTTTATCATGTTACGTATGCCTTTTACAAGTGATGAAGCTAAAAAGCTGAATCAGGAAATTTTCGAAACTTTATACTTCGCAGCTGTAACCGCTTCTATGGAAATGGCGAAAGAAGAAGGACCATATTCAACTTTTGAAGGTTCGCCAATGTCTCAGGGAGAATTCCAGCACAATATGTGGGGAATGAAAGATGAAGAATTATCAGGTCGTTGGGACTGGGCTTCTTTAAGAAAAGAAGTTATGGAGCACGGTGTTCGTAACTCGTTATTGGTTGCGCCAATGCCAACTGCTTCGACTTCTCAGATTTTGGGTAACAACGAAGCTTTCGAACCGTATACTTCAAACATTTACACACGTCGTGTATTGTCCGGAGAATTCATCGTCGTAAACAAACATTTGCTTCATGACTTAGTTGAAAGAGGTCTATGGAACGAGTCATTGAAACAGGAAATCATGCGTCATAACGGATCTGTACAAAATATTGATGTGATTCCGCAAGACCTGAAAGAATTATATAAAACAGTTTGGGAAATGTCGATGAAAGATATTATCGATATGTCCCGTCAGAGAGGATACTTTATTGACCAGTCTCAATCACTGAACTTGTTCATGCAGGATGCCAATTATTCTAAACTAACCTCAATGCACTTTTACGCATGGCAGTCAGGTTTGAAAACAGGAATGTATTACCTAAGAACAAAAGCGGCTGTAGATGCGATTAAATTCACATTAAACAACGATAAAAAAGAAGAAACACCAACCTTAGTTGCAGAAACGGAAGAAATCAATATTGAGGAATACAAAGCGATGCTGTTAAAAGCACAAGCTGCAGGTCCTGAGGATTGTGAGATGTGTGGGTCTTAATTTTTTTAGAATAAAGAAAATAGAATAAAGAGAAAAGATTTATTCGAAATTAATAGAAAGCAGTTATTGTCATGATAGCTGCTTTTTTATATCATTTTGTTTTTTATTCGCAATTTGTCATTCCGAGGAACGAGGAATCTTCGCAAGAAACTCGACAAAGATTGATGATTAGCATTGTAGAGTTTCTTGTGAAGATCTTTCCTCCGTCAGGATGACAAACTGAGAGGAAATTATTTAGAATAAGTAACAACACAAAAATTCCAGAAGCATTTCCAGATTATTAAACTTTATGTTGGTAGCTTTAATTAAATAAAGAGTTCAAAAAATCCAAATCGGCATTAATGGTTTTGATTAACTCTAATTTTTTATTTCTACTCCAGCCTTTTATTTCTTTTTCACGGCTAATAGCTTCATGAATCCAGGTAAACTTTTCATAATATAGTAAAAACTCAACTTTATATTTTGAAGCAAAGCTTTTATTTCCATTAATAATATTTTCTGTATGTTGATGTAAACGAATTTTTAAGTTGTTGGTGACGCCAGTATATAAAACAGTCTTTGATTTGTTTGTTATAATGTAGATCCAATAAGTGTGGTAACCTTCTGATAATTTCATTAGGATGATATTGATTTATATTCAAAATTATAAATAAATAAAGAATTTTCTTTCTAAAATGTAATTTCTTTCATGCTAAGAACGTTTGCATGTTGGGGTTGAGTTTCTTGTGGAGATTCCTCGTTCCTCGGAATGACAATATTGATGAAAAGTATTGGTTAAATTAAACTTAGATTTGACTAACAATTGAGTACTCAGAATATCAGAGTTAAAATCTTTAAAAAATTAAACCTTTTTACAGAAACAAAGTCTAATCTTAAACTAACCTCTTTGTTATGAAAAAAAGCAATCTTTGGTCGTTACGATTGGGTTTCTCTGGAAAGGAAGCTGCTAAAATCGAAAAATTCGGATTAGAAAAATTTTTAAAGAAATCATACGATTCAAAGTTTGATACACAGCTTCCTGATTTTTTACAGGATACTCCCAAAACAATTGCTGAATACAAAGCATTACGTCAATCTGCAAAAAATCTCGATCCCGAAGAAAAAAATAAAATCCAGAAAAAAGAAACCCAGACTACAGCCGAACTCAAAAAATGGTGGATTGCCAAAATGGATACGGATGAATTTCCGTTGCGGGAGAAAATGGTTTGTTTCTGGCACAATCATTTTGTATCGACTTCACAAAAAGTAAAAATCAACTACTGGATCTACCAGCACAATATGATTTTACGCGAAAATGCTTTTGGAAATTTCAAAGAACTGACCAAAAAGATCGTAAAATCGAATGCTATGGTCAAATACCTGGATAATGTCGATAATAAAAAAGGCAAAATCAACGAAAACCTAAGCCGCGAATTACTGGAATTATTCACTATCGGAATCGGGAATTACACCGAAGAGGATATTAAAAACGGAGCAAGAGCTTTGGCTGGATTAAATTATGGTGATGAAGCTGCGGTTTACAGAAAAAATTTAGAAGACAATAGCATTAAAACCTATTTTGGAAGAAGCGGAAACTGGAAATCCGATGATTTGGTTGATATTATTTTCGAACAAAAAAATATTCCGTACCTAATTACACGAAAAATTTTAAAATGGTTTCTTTATGATAATCCCTCAGAAGAATCGGTGAAATATTATGGTGACTATTTCAGGAAAGTAAATTTTGAAATGAAACCTCTACTGACTAAAATATTTACTGAAGAATATGCCAATGAGGCTTCAGGAAATAAAATTAAAGATCCTTTGGTTTATATTTTTCAGCTTATTGATGAATTGCAATTAAAAGGTTATAATGAAGCCATGATTGTTGCTTTTTTAAAACAACAGGGAATGGATTTGTACAATCAGGTGAATGTGAAAGGCTGGGATGGAGGTAATTCATGGCTCACTTCGCAGGTATATCTGCAGCGAAATAATACTTCAGATTTGCTTTGCAGCGGGAGAAGTCTTTCAAAAAAAGCGGTCAATACTATGATGATGGAATCTTCTAAGCCTCAAAAGGAATTAGGAAAAAGAGAAGTTAAGATACAGTTTGATTCTAACGGAAACAATAAAACGATTATCACTGAACTTTCAGACAGATTATTATGTAATGTAAATGAATCCATGCAAAAAGACATGGAAAATTTGCTTAAATATGATTTTGATCCTAAAAATCCTAATGCCAACTATGCAGTTGTTCGTTTGTTTAATTATATCACAAAATTACCGGAATATCAGTTGATCTAAAATCTATTTTTATGAACAGAAGAAATTTTCTAACCTTAACGGGGACTTTTACCGGCGGAATACTGGTACTTCCAAGTTTTTTGCATGCATTTGGCGGACAAAGTAATTTGGTAATCGGGGAGCAGTGTCTGGTATTTGTTCAGCTCAACGGAGGAAATGACGGACTGAATACTTTTATTCCGTACGAAGATCCTTTGTATTATGATTTCAGAACCAAAATTGCCCTGAACAAAGATGTTGTTGTGGGTAAAAACAAGGGAATGGCTTTTCATCCTGCCTTAAAAGATTTTGCTCAGATGCAGCAAAACGGGGATTTAACGGTAATTCAAAATGTAGGTTATCCTGAACCGGTTCGTTCGCACTTTCGCAGTCAGGAAATTTGGCAGACAGCTGCGGATTCCAATAAATACATTAATGAAGGCTGGTTAGGAAGATATCTGGATTTGCAATGCCACGATCATCAGCCAACTGCCGGGATTAATCTGGATTCGATAGATAACCTGGCATTAAAAGGAGCGGAGCCGAATACCATCACGGTAAAAGATCCCGATCGTTTTAAGGTGAAATCAAATAAGGAAAATGAAAAGCTATCCGATAATCCGCAATTGGACTTTGTACGGAAAATTGCGAATTCGGTTGTAGAAGGTTCAGATGATATTCAGAATGCCCTGAAGCAATCAAAAACCGAAATCAGTTATCCGAAAACCGGATTGTCTAAAAATCTAGAGTGGATTGCGAGGCTGGTAAAAGGAAACCTGAATTCGAAAGTCTATTATACTTCCCTTGGCGGATTTGATACGCACGACAATCAGCTTTCTATTCATGAAAGAAAACTGACAGAATTAAATGATGCCTTGTACAGCTTTTATACCGATCTGAAACAGGCGCAATTACTTCAGAATGTAACAATCGTGGTGTTTTCTGAATTTGGAAGACGCGTAAAAGACAACGGAAGCGGAACTGATCACGGTACAGCGGCTCCAATGTTTATTATTGGAGGAAGTAATAAAGGAACAATTTTAGGGAGTAACCCAAATTTAGCTGATCTGGAAAATGGAGATTTAAAATACCAAATTGATTTCAGGTCAGTTTATGCTTCTTTGTTACAGCAAAAAATGGATTTTGATTATTCTAAGATTGGAATTAAGAATAAACCGGTTTCTGGATTGTTTTAAATAAACTGGTTCAAAAAACATTTTATAAAATAAAAAAAGAGCCATTGGCTCTTTTTTTAGGCTTTGTTTTTAAGGAAACAAATAGCTTTATAATCCATTGCTCTGTCTTTTGAAGGAGAAACTTAGCTTTTCCTTGTTGCTTTGTTTTTTTACGGGACAAATAGCTTTATAATCCCATTGCTCTGTCTTTTAAAGGAGAAACTTAGCTTTTCCTTGTTGCTTTGTTTTTAAGGGATCAATTAGCTTTATAAACCCTTGTTTATTTTTGTTTAGCAAATTTCACTCATTAGAACCGTGTTTGCAATACCTACTTTTAGTGATTTTTAGGAAAATTAGTTTCTTATATGAAATAATCTAAAGCATAAGTCATATTTTAAATGATTTGAATCAGGAAATTAGAAATGGATGATTATCAATCGAACAGCTGCTTTACAAATGTGATTGCAAAAGGAGGGGAAATTTATGCCAGAGTTTTATATAGCGGTTACTATAATTTCGTTGTTTTTTGCTTTGTTAACTCTATTTGTAAATCACAAAACGTTTGTAATTACTTCACTCGTTTATGCAATTTTGTTTTTATTGCTAAATGCATTTCATGTTATAACAACTGGAATGGAAGATATTTCTAATTTATCGCAAATGACTTTATTGACTTTTGTTGTAGTTGCAAATGTTCTTTTGATACTATCAATTAATAGATGGAGGAAGGAAATAATTTAATGAGCAAAGTTTTTTTACAGTTTTATTTTAAAAGCTTCAAAAAACCAATTGTAAAAATCTCATTTCAAGCCTGATTGATTAAAATATCATACAAAACAAGTTAATTTTGTTAAGAAATCCTTTTTTGTTTCATAAAATGCATTATTTTTTTTGGTGCGGTTGAAATAATTTATACATTCGCACAGAATTTAAAAAATAACACAAACAAAATGGCAACTAACCGTTTTTATTTTAGCAACAACTTTTATTTCTTCTTTAGTAGAAGTTAGGATTGTGCTATGGTTATTTGAAACAAAATTAAAGACAAATAAAACTAATATACAATCCTGATGAAAATCAGGATTTTTTTTTGACTATATGACAGCTAAGATTGCAATACAAGGTATCAAAGGTTCTTTTCATCATCAGGTTGTGAAGGAGTATTTCTCTGAAAATGTAGATATTGATGAATGCCTGTCTTTTGAAGAACTGATCGACAGCCTTATTGCCGGAAAAACAGATCAGGCTGTTATGGCGATTGAAAATTCGATTGCAGGCCCGATTATCCCGAATTATGCTTTGATTGACAAGAATAATTTGCATATTATCGGAGAGCATTATTTAAACATTCAGCAGAATTTAATGGCTTTGAGAGGTCAGAAAATTGAAGATATCAGAGAAGTTCATTCACACCCTATGGCACTTTTGCAGTGTATGGATTTCCTGAAACAATATCCAAATATCAAATTGGTTGAGGATAAAGATACGGCAGAAACGGCAAGAAGAATTCAGCAAAACCAATTAACCGGAATTGCAGCGATTGCAAGCCAGACAGCTGCTGAAATGTACGATCTGGATATTATTGCGCCATCGATTCAAACGATCAAAAACAATATGACGCGTTTCGTAATCATTAAAAAGCAAAATTCATTTTTGCCGGAAAGCGAAATCAACAGGGCTTCTGTCAAATTTGAATTGGATCATAAAAGAGGAAGTTTGGCAGCCGTTTTAAATGTAATGAGTGACTGCAAACTGAATCTGACGAAAATCCAGTCGCTTCCAAAAATCGAAACACCGTGGAAATATTCGTTTTTCGTAGATGTAACGTTTGAGAAATACGATGATTATGCAAAAGCCAAAGCGTTATTAAATATAATGGCAGAGTATTTTAAAGTGTTGGGGGAATATAAGAATACAAAGCCTTTGACTCAGTCATAAAGTTTAAAATAGATTTTAGATTGTCAGGCTGAGCGCAGTCGAAGCCCTTCAGTTTTAAAAGCCTTCGACTCCGCTCAGGGCGACAGAAGAGTTAAAAGTCGAAAAATAAAACATGAAGCTAACGTCGTAAAGCCTAAAGCAAAAAATAAAAATAATGATTACAACAGCAAAAAGATTAGACACAGTTGAAGAATACTACTTCTCATCAAAACTGAGAGAAGTTCGACAACTCATGTCTGAAGGAAAACCGATCATCAATATGGGAATCGGAAGCCCTGATTTGAGTCCGTCGAAAGCAGTAATTGAAGCGGTAGCCTCCGCCATTCAGGACGAAAACGGGCATGGGTATCAGAGCTATCAGGGATTACCGGAAATGAGGCAGGCGATGGCAGATTTTTATCAGGATCAGTTTGGTGTTGCAGTGAATCCGAATAATGAGATTTTACCTCTGATGGGTTCGAAAGAAGGAATCATGCATATTTCGCTTGCATTTTTAAACCCGGGCGATCACGTTTTAATTCCGAATCCGGGTTATCCGACTTATACATCGGTAACCAATTTGGT
This sequence comes from Flavobacterium fluviatile, assembly GCF_010645065.1. GTDB lineage: Bacteria > Bacteroidota > Bacteroidia > Flavobacteriales > Flavobacteriaceae > Flavobacterium > Flavobacterium fluviatile. The sequence goes on from NZ_JAADZW010000020.1 coordinate 58,415, forward strand.
AGAAGCAGTTCCGGTTTATTATGATTTGAAGGAAGAAAATGCATGGGAACCGGATTTCGAAGCTTTAGAAAAACTGGATCTTTCGAAAGTTAAAATAATGTGGCTGGGATATCCGCACATGCCGACAGGAGCTAGAGGAAGTTTAGCGTTATTTGAAAAACTGGTTGCTTTTGCTAAAAAACACAACTTATTACTGATCAATGATAATCCGTATAGTTTTGTTTTGAATGATAATCCGATGAGTTTATTGCAGGTTGAAGGTGCAAAAGATGTGGCTTTAGAATTAAATTCACTGAGTAAAACATTCAACATGGCGGGCTGGAGAGTCGGAATGGTTTTAGGAAATCCTGAAATTATCGATGCGGTCCTAAAAGTAAAAAGCAACATGGACAGCGGCATGTATTACGGAATTCAAAAAGGAGCAATTGCAGCTTTGAAATGTGATAAATCCTGGTTTGAAGACCAAAACAAAATTTACAGACGCCGTAGAGAATTAACTGAAAAGTTAGCAGAAAAATTAAACTGTAAAGTGTATAAAGAAGGAGTTGGCTTATTTGTTTGGGCCAAACTTCCGGAAGGAATTGAATCAGCAGAGAAGTTCATTGACGAAATATTATATGAGAAACATATTTTCATTACACCGGGAACCATTTTTGGTAGTAACGGTGAAGGTTATATCAGATTCTCATTATGTGTGAAAGAAGAAAAAGTACAAGAGGCAATAGACAGGTTTTAGTCATTGCGAGGAACGAAGCAATCACACTAACAATGATTCAGCAACTGAGATTGCTTCGTTCCTCGCAATGACAAAGTGTCTTGAAAAAACGAGAAGCCCTAGCCCTGATAGAAGCGGCATCCTTTTATGGCGGGGTTCGCCATAAAAGATACAGCGGATAGCAGGAAACAGCTTCTAATAAAAAAGAATATGAAAGTATACGTAATAGGAATAGGATTAATAGGCGGTTCGATGGTGCTGGACATCAAAGAAAAGCATCCCGCTGCGACTATTTTCGGAATTGACAATAACGAAAAACATTTGCAGCAGGCGATTGATTTGGGCGTTATTGATGAAGCGGGAAGCTTTGAGGATTTGCAAAAAGCAGATTTTGTAATCGTATCCGTTCCGGTAGATGTTGCGCTGACGGTTTTGCCTAAAGTTCTGGATGCCGTTGGAGATAAGACGATTGTCTTTGAAGTAGGATCGACCAAAAAGCCAATTTGCGATGCAGTAGCAAATCATCCAAAAAGGAGAAATTTTATTGCTACACATCCAATTGCAGGGACAGAGTTTTCAGGACCATCGGCAGCAATAAAAGGTTTGTTTAATGGAAAGACGAACATTATCTGTGAAGTAGAAAAAACCGCTTTCAAACTGCAGGAAAAAGCATTACAGCTTTTCAGCGAAATAGGAATGAGGATTCGGTATATGGATCCCGTTTCACACGACAAACACATTGCTTACGTTTCGCATTTATCGCACATTAGTTCGTTTATGCTTGGGAAAACAGTAATGGTTAAAGAAAAAGACGAACAGGATATTTTTGATATGGCGGGAAGTGGATTTGAGAGTACCGTTCGTCTGGCAAAAAGTTCACCGGCAATGTGGACACCGATTTTTAAACAAAACAAAGAGTACGTTCTGGAAACCTTAGAAGGGTATATCGCAAATTTAACGCAGTTTAGGGATTTGCTGGCAGATGATAATTATAATGCCATTTTTGAAGAAATGGAAAGCGTCAATAAAATAAGAGAAATATTAAACGGAATAACAATAAAAAAGTAAACTATAAAACGATGGAAAATAAGAAAGAAATGAGAAAGTGGTTAGAGGATTTCAATTTAGATCACCCACTTGTGATAGCTGGACCTTGTAGTGCAGAAACTGAAGATCAGGTTTTGAAAATCGCTCACGAACTGAAAGATTCAAAAGTTAGTGTATTCAGAGCCGGAATCTGGAAACCAAGAACGCGTCCGGGAGGATTTGAAGGTGTTGGCGAAATTGGTTTGAAATGGTTGCAAAAAGCAAAAGCTGAAACTGGTTTATTAATGGGAACTGAGGTTGCAACTGCAGCGCACTGTAAATTAGCTTTAGAACATGATATCGACGTTTTATGGGTTGGTGCACGTACAACTGCAAACCCTTTCGCAGTTCAGGAAATTGCTGATACATTAAAAGGAACTGATAAAATTGTTTTGGTGAAAAACCCTGTAAACCCGGATTTAGCTTTATGGTTAGGTGGTGTTGAGCGTTTACACATGGCTGGAATCGAGAAATTAGGAGTAATCCACAGAGGTTTCTCTACTTACGAAAAAACAAAATACAGAAACATTCCGGAATGGCAGATTGCTATCGAATTGCAAAATAAATTCCCTGATTTACCATTGATCATCGATCCATCCCACATTACCGGAGATCGTAAAATGATTTTCGAAGTAACTCAGGAAGCTTTAGACCTGAACTACGACGGTATGATTATCGAAACTCATATCGATCCGGACAACGCCTGGTCTGATGCTGCTCAACAGGTTACTCCGGATACTTTGAAACAAATCATCAAAGATTTGACTATCAGAAAAACGGATGATACTACAGATGAGTACAGCCAGAAAATGACGAAACTAAGAGCTAATATCGACGTTCTGGATGCTAACTTATTAGAGTTGTTAGGAAAACGTATGAAAGTTGCTGACGAAATTGGTCAGGTTAAAAAAGATGCTAACGTTGCAATCCTTCAAAACAGCCGTTGGAACGAAATCTTAGGAAAAATGATTTTAGAAGGTGAGAAAAAAGGTCTTACTGAAGAGTTTGTTTTAAAAATGTTCAAAGCAATTCACCAGGAAAGTATCGGTCACCAGGAGAAAATTTTCAACGCATAATTTTCTTTAATCCTATAAGTGATATAAGTTAATTTAAGTTTTTTAAAAGCTTTGTTGATAATTTTAATTATATCACGACATTAAAATTAATTGTTTTTTAAAAATCCCTATTGCTTTGAAGGAAGTGATGGGGATTTTTTTCTTATAAAAAGTTACTGTCTATATTCGCTTATATAACTTATATGGTTTAAATTATTCATTTATCTTTGCAAAGAATTTAGGTTTAATCTAAAATCAGCAATCTAAAATTAAAGAATGACAGGAACCGTCTATAAATCTACAGGAAGCTGGTACACCGTAAAATCTGAAAGTGGAGATTTTGTGGAATGCCGTATGAAAGGGAAATTCAGAATAAAAGGCATAAAAAGTACCAATCCTATTGCTGTAGGTGATATTGTCGATTATGAATTAGAAGAGACCTCAGATGCGGTGACGGGAATGATTCATACTATTCATGAAAGGAAAAACTATATCGTTCGTAAATCGGTTAACCTTTCGAAACAGATTCACATTATTGCCTCTAACATTGATCAGGTTTTTTTACTGGTTACGATTGATAATCCTCCAACAACTACCAGTTTTATAGATCGTTTTTTGGTTACTGCCGAAGCCTACGGAATTGAGGCTATCCTGATTTTTAATAAAATTGATACTTTAACGGAACAAACATTAGACGATCAGCTTTATTTGCAGCACATTTATACTGAAATAGGATATAAATGTCTCCGAATTTCATCCACAGAAGATAAAGGAGTTGATAAGCTGAAAGAGATGATGATTGGCAAAGTGAGTATGTTTTCCGGACATTCGGGAGTTGGAAAATCAACTTTGGTCAATGCGATGGAACCAAGTCTTCATCTAAAAACTACAGTAATTTCAGAACAAAGCAAACAAGGCCAGCATACCACTACTTTTGCCGAAATGTATGATCTGTCTTTTGATGCCAGAATCATAGATACTCCGGGAATCAAAGGTTTCGGAATAGTTGATATGGAGCCGACCGAAATCAGCGGTTATTTTCCGGAATTTTTCAGATTAAAAGATCAGTGCAAGTTTAACAACTGTTTACACAAAGAAGAACCGCATTGTGCCATCAAAGCAGCTTTGGAAAAAGATGAAATAGCCTGGTCGCGTTACAACAGTTATCTTAAAATCCTCGAAGGTGATGATGAACATTATCGTACGGATACTTATGGTGAGGACCGGGCAGCGAGTGATGAAACGAGGAAATAAAAAATTAAATTCCAATTTTTTAAATTCCAACTTCCAAAATGAACATGATGGCAATTGCACTGTAGAGATGCACTGTAGTGCATCTAAACGTCAGAAATAAAATCTGTTTAATCCTTTAATGATTGGTGTCAAACCACAATTCACAGTTTAATGAAAGTAGTAATTCAGAGAGTCTCAGAAGCATCAGTAACCGTTGAAGGGAAAAAAGTTGCCGATATTCAAAAAGGTCTTTTAGTCTTAGTTGGAATCGAAGATGCAGACACGCAGGAAGATATCGACTGGCTTGCCGGTAAAATAATAAAAATGAGAATTTTTGGAGATGAGAATGATGTCATGAATTGTTCTGTTCAGGATATTGACGGAGAAATTATTGTCGTAAGTCAGTTTACACTTCACGCTTCCACTAAAAAAGGAAACCGCCCTTCGTATATAAAAGCCTCAAAACCAGAATTTGCAATTCCGATGTACGAGAACTTCGTGAAAGCATTGGAAAAAGAATTCCAGAAGAAAATACAAACCGGAATTTTTGGTGCAGATATGAAAGTCAGGCTGTTAAATGATGGTCCCGTAACTATCACAATTGACAGTAAAAACAAGGAATAAAAAACAACTAAACATTTGTTAAGAATTTCTAAAAATATCTATATTTGACGAAAATACTTACTAATGAAGACTCCTTGTTACTCGTTACTTCTTTTCTTATTTACTTTAATTTCTTCAGCCCAAAAAAGCACTTATCTTATCTCTTCAATTAAAGACAGTCTGAAAGAAAATGCTAATGCAGTTGTGCGTTTAGATCAAATGGATATCATCATCGCTTCCCAAAGAAGCATGAACATCAAAACCCAGAGAGTTGTATCGGTTTTAAATGAAAAGGGGTTAAGTGATATTGATGCGTATCAGCATTACGATAAATCCACTTCAGTAAAAAACATCGAAGCCATTGTTTATGATGCATTAGGTACCGAAATCAAAAAGATTAAGCGAAAAGATTTTAGAGACCAAAGTGCTGTAAGCGGAAGTACTCTTTTTTCAGATAATCGTGTTCTTTATTTAGATTATACACCGGTTTCGTATCCTTTTACAATTGTTTACACCAGTGAAACCGAAACCTCAAATACGGCTTTTATACCCCAATGGTACTTTTTGGGAGGATATTACGTTAGTGTTGAAAAATGTGTGTTGAATGTTACTTTTCCTGGTAACCTTGGGTTTAAAAAGAAAGAGTTTCATTTTTCAGAATTTAATATCAATAAAACGGTTGATACGGATACCAGACTAAGCTATGAGGCTGTAAATATTTTAGCTCAGAAAGCAGAAGATCTTAGTCCGTCTTCGCGCGATCTTTATCCAAGAATAATGATGGGCCTTGAAAAATTTCATTTAGAAGGGGTAGACGGAACAGCAACAACCTGGGAAGAATTCGGTAAATGGTATGGTGATAAAATTTTATCAGGTACAACAACATTGCCGGAAGAAACTAAAATAAAAATAAAAGCGCTTGTTGGAGATGAAAAAGATCCGGTAAAAAAAGCTAAAATTATTTACGACTACGTACAGAAAAAATCCAGATATGTAAGTATTCAGGTTGGGATTGGCGGCTGGAAACCAATGCTGGCGACTGATGTTGACCGTCTGGGATATGGCGACTGTAAAGCATTGTCCAATTATACGAAAGCACTTTTGCAGACGGTTGATGTCCCTTCGTATAATACCATTTTATATGGCGATCGTTATAAGTCCAATATACAGTCTGATTTTGTCTCAATGCAGGGAAACCATATGATACTGGCAGTTCCAAACGGAGATAACTATACTTTTTTAGAATGTACAAGCCAGGATGATCCGTTTGGATATCAGGGGACATTTACAGATGACCGTGATGTTTTGGTAGTAAAACCTGAAGGAGGTGTAATTGTCAGAACTAAAATATATGAAGACAAAGGAAATTCTCAAACCGATAAAGGAAGTTATAGTATTGATGAAAACGGCAATCTTTCCGGTCATATTTCAATAGCTTCTGAAGGTTCTCAGTATAGCTCAAAATCCAGAACTGAAACTTTACAGCCTACAGAAAAAGAAGCCCATTATAAAGAATATTGGAGTAAGATCAATAATTTGAAATTGGGCAAAGTTACATTTACTAATGATAAAGAGAATATTCGTTTTACTGAAGATGTTCAAATTACAGCGACAAATTATGGTGTGATTTTGGCCAATAAAATGATTTTTCCGGTAGATGCTTTTAATCAAAGTAAAAGCAATATCAAGCGCATCCGAAACCGTAAAAATCCCTTTCAGATCCAACGTGGTTATTTAGATACCGATGAAATTGAAATTAACCTTCCTACAGGTTTTTCTATTGAATTTCTGCCTTCAAACTTTGAATTAAAAGGAAAATTTGGAGAATATAAGACTGAAATCATCAAAAAGGAAAATAACAAACTGACCTATAAACGCTCCATGTTTTTAAACAAAGGAAAATATTCCAGCAAAGAATATGATGAATACCGCCTTTTTATGGAACAAATTTCAAGAAACGATAATGCGAAAATCATATTAGCAAAGAACTAACCAAAACCAAATCAAACCAAAATCAAACCAAATGAAATTTATTAAATTTTACATTCTTCTATTTCTATTCTTTATTTTTTTCAAAACAACTGCTCAGGATTTTAGATTAGGAAAAGTATCTGTTGCAGAATTAGAGCAAAAGATACATCCAAAAGATTCTTCTGCGGCAGCAACAATATTATATAAAAAAGGCTCAGCCAGAATTGAATATGATACTAACGACGGATTTATTTTAGTAACAAAGGTAGATACCCGCATTAAAATTTATAAAAAGGAAGGATACAATTGGGCGAACCAGGGAGTAGTATATTATATTGGGAGTAACGATTCAAGGGAAAAAGTTGACTTTTCAGATGTGAATACTTATAATTTGGTAAATGGAAAAGTTGAAAAAACAAAGCTTAAAAGTGATGGAATTTTCACTGAAGAAGTAAACAAATACAGAGCAAGAAAGAAAATTACAATGCCTAATGTAAAAGAAGGTTCTGTTTTAGAATTTAGTTATACAATTAGAACAGGAAACATTGGAATGATGAGAGAATGGGCTTTTCAAACCAATATTCCGGTAAACTATTCTGAGTTTGTAACCTACATACCGGAATATTATGTTTTTAATGTCAGACAAAAAGGATATGTTTTTCCTAAAGTAACGGTTGAAAAACAACCAAAATCAATAACTTTCACAAACAAGGAAAGATCTGGTGGCGGATGGTCTAATACGCAAACAACTTTTTCTACAAGCAAAGTTGATTATACTGAAACACAGACTACTTATGTTGCTCAGGATTTACCAGCCATGAAAGAAGAATCTTTTGTGAATAATATAGATAATTATACCTCGAGTTTAGAACAGGAGCTCTCAATGGTAAAGTTTCCAAACAGTCCAATGAAAATGCTGTCTACAGACTGGAATTCTGTTGCAAAGACAATTTATGAATACGATGATTTTGGTCCTGAATTAAATAAAACCGGATATTTTGAAGATGATTTGAAAACATTGCTGACAGGAATTACAAGTCCTGAGGAGAAAATACTGATTATTCTGAATCACGTTAAATCAAATGTAAAATGGAATAAATATTACAGTTACTGGTGTGATAAAGGCGTTCGTAAGGCATATCAGGAAAAGTCAGGTAATGTAGCCGAAATAAATTTAATGCTGACAGCCATGCTGCGTTATGCAGGCCTAACTGCAAATCCTGTTTTGGTAAGTACGCGGGATAACGGAATTTCATTATTTCCTAACAGAACAGCCTATAATTATGTAATAGCAGCGGTTGAAACAGATACAGGTAATATTTTGCTGGATGCAACCGACAAATTCTCCTTACCAAACGTTTTGCCTATGAGAGCTTTAAACTGGAAAGGTAGGCTGATTAGAAAAGATGGTACTTCGGATGAAGTAGAATTAATGCCTAAAAAGCCATCGGGGGATATTGTTTTTATGAGCTATAATGTTGATGCAGATGGTAAAATTACAGGAAAAGCCAAAAGACAGTGTTCAGACTATAATGCGATGATTTTCAGGGAAAAGATAAGTGGTCAAAAAGAAGAATCCTATCTTGAAAAATTAGAAAACGATAATAAAAAAATAGAAATAAGTGAATATAGCAGGACAAATGAAAAAGAACTGCTTTTGCCGCTTTCAGAAACTTATTCTTTTACCGGTTCAAATTTATGTGAAAGAATAGGTGATAAAATTTATGTATCTCCAATGCTGTTTTTTACCAATGAAAAAAATCCTTTTAATCAGGAAACAAGGGAGTATCCGGTTGATTTTGGTTTTCCATTTTTAGACAAATACAATATAACAGTTAAAATTCCGGATGGATTTGTCGTTGAATCATTGCCTGTTCCTGCGGCCATGAACATGCAGGATAATTTAGGTGCTTTTAAATTTAATATTGCGGCTAATGAAAATACACTTCAAATGGTTATTTCACACCAAATTAATGAAGCAATTGTATCAACACAGCAATACGAAATGCTTAAAGAATATTATAAAGCAATGATTGCGAAAGAAAGCGAGAAAATTGTTTTAAAGAGAATTTAATGATGACATTTCGAACTATAATCATAGCCATATTATTGATTTGTAATTTTATTAATGTCCAAGCCCAAAATTATGAGCTGGGAAAAGTTACAATTGCCGAGTTAGAGCAAAAAGTCCATCCAAAAGACACTTCAGCTGTAGCTGCAATTTTATTTAAAAGGGGAAAGACTTTTTTTACTTATACAGGCGGAAGAGGTTTTACGGCTAATAATGTATATGAATTCAGAATCAAAATTTACAGGACAGAAGGTTTAAGCTGGGCAAATCAAAAAGTTTCCTATTATGTGGGGTATGAAAATCTGGGTGATGATAGTGTTAAATTTTCAAATGCCGTAACGTATAATCTTGAGAACGGCGCAATTGTAAAGACAAAATTAGAGAGTGAAGGCCACTTTAAAAATAAAATAAATAAATACTGGAATCAAGAGACCATAACGCTGCCTAACGTAAAAGCAGGCTCTGTTATAGAATTCAAATATATCCTGAGGTCAGAAAATATTGTCAGGCTTCCTGATTTTGATTTTCAATATGATATTCCGGTTAATTTTTTTGAATACAAAACCGAAATCCCGGAATTTTTTCTTTACAAAACATTGCTAATTGGAACTACAAAAATTCAAACTAATGCTGAAGTTGTTGGAAGCACACAAGTTTATGCGAGCGGTTATAAACAAATTAATAGTCTTTATACGTTTAAGGATATTCCGGCACTCACAAATGAAAAATTTGTTGACAATATAGAAAACTACAGAGGTTCAATACAAAATGAATTAGAGAGAAAAAGATTTCCTGATATGCCGGTTGTAGATTATACAAACACATGGGAAGGGGTTGCAACTACAATCTATAAAAATAAAGACTTTGGAGAGGAGCTTAAATTAAAAGATTATTTTTTAAATGATCTAAAAGGATTATTGCAAAATGTAGATTCTCATGAAGAACGTCTAAATGTAATTTTTAAGTTTGTACAGAATAAAATGAACTGGAACAAAGAAAAAGGCTATTATGTAGACAAAGGGGTTAAAAAAGCATACGAAGCCAAAACCGGAAATGTTGCTGAAATAAATTTTATTCTGATTGCAATGCTCAAAAGTGCCGGTATTAATGCAGATCCGGTTTTAGTTAGTACACTTGAAAATGGTATTCCGGTTTTTCCAAACCGAACTGTTTTTAATTATGTCATTGCACAGGCTGAAATTGGCGGAAAGAAAATTTTACTGGATGCGACAAATAAGTTTACAGCGCCTAATATATTGCCGTTAAATCTTTTAAACTGGAAAGGAAGACTTATCAAAGAAGATGGTTCTTCAGAAGAAGTCGAAATGATTACTTCAGTACCTTCCAAAGACAATTATAATGTAACCGCAGCTATAAATCCTGTTTTAGGAAAAATTGAGGGGCAGTTGAGGATAAAAAGATCTGATTATTCAGCTTTCAATTTTAGAGAAATAAATTCAGGTAAAAGTGAAGATTCTTACCTTGAAAAATTAGAAAATGATTTAAATAAAAGCGAAATCACAGATTACACAATTGAAAACAAAAAAGAGGATTTATCGAAACCTGTTGTTGAAAACTTTAGCTTTACATTAAACAGCCCGTATGATATTATTAATGGTAAAATATTTCTAAAACCATTACTTTTCTTTACAGACACTAAGAACCCATTTGTACAGGAGATAAGGCAAGCATCTATTTATTTTGGCTACCCACACCAGTATGTCTATAACTTTTCTTTTGAAGTGCCTGAAGGTTATGCTGTGGAATCTCTGCCTAAGCCTAAGAGAATTTCACTTGAAAATAAAGAAGCCTCTTTCTTGATTAATACAGTTTCTGATGAAAATAAAATCATGGTTCAGGTTATAAAAGAAATAAACAAACCTATTTTTGCAGCAGAAGATTATGATATGCTGAAAGAGTTTTTTCAGAAAATAATCGTCAGTCAAAATGAGAAAATTGTCCTTAAAAAAGTATAATGATGGATTTGAAAAATGCACAATTAGACGTTGACACCTGGATAAAAGAGCACGGTGTCCGATATTTTAATGAGTTAACCAATATGGCACAGCTTACAGAAGAAGTAGGTGAAGTGGCCCGGATTATTGCCCGCAGATATGGGGAACAATCCGAAAAAGAAAGTGATAAAAACAAAGACTTAGGCGAAGAACTGGCCGATGTAGTTTTCGTAGTTTTATGTCTGGCCAATCAAACAGGTATCGATTTGCAGGCGGCTTTTGATAAAAAAATGGATTTAAAATCGGTTCGGGATAAAGATCGTCACAAAAACAACGATAAACTGAAATAATTGTGAAATATCACTCCTAAGTTTTGAATTATGAGTTTTGAATTTTGAATTATGAATGGGGAGTGGTAAATTGCGCGTCTGAATTACGTTTCTGATCATTCATAATTCATAATTTACAACTTATAATTATAAAAATGAATTTATTACTTCAAACCAATCATAAAAATTTACAAGGCCAGATTGCGGTTACAGGATCAAAAAGCGAAACCAATCGGTTATTACTTTTAAAAGCTTTGTTTCCAAATATTACACTTGCCAATACTTCCAACTCTGATGACAGCGAGGTAATGCAGAAAGCCTTAGTCGGGAATGACGAGATTGTAGATATTCATCATGCCGGTACAGCGATGCGTTTTCTAACGGCTTATTTTGCAGTAAATGAAGGGCGTGAAGTTGTAATGACAGGTTCAGGCAGAATGCAGGAACGTCCGATAAAAATTTTAGTTGAAGCTTTGGCGCAGTTAGGCGTGGAAATTTCATATGAAAAAGAAGAAGGATATCCGCCAATCAGGATCAAAGGAAAAAAAGTTACAGCTTCAAAAGTAAGCCTGGCTGCAAATGTCAGCAGTCAGTATATTTCGGCTCTTTTGTTAGTGGCTTCAAAATTAGAAAACGGCTTAGAACTTACATTAGAAGGCGAAATTACTTCGATTCCTTATATCAAAATGACTTTGGCTTTGCTGGCTGATTTAGATATCAAAACAAGTTTTGAAGGAAACGTAATAAAAGTATTCCCTAAAGAAGCAGTTGAATCTAAAGAAATGGTTGTTGAATCAGACTGGAGTTCGGCTTCTTATTTTTTCAGTCTTGTAGCTTTGGCCGATGCTGCAAAAATAACTTTGAGCAGTTACAAAGCAAACAGCCTTCAGGGAGACTCCGAGTTGGTTTCTCTTTATGAAAAAATGGGTGTGAAAACGACTTTTCAAAACAATAAAATGACTTTGGAAAAAGTGGTTGGATTCAATTACGAAGATGTGAATTTCGATTTGAACAATACACCAGACATTGCTCAGACCATTGTTGTCACCTGTTTAGGTTTAGGAATCGGCTGCCATTTAACTGGTCTGCATACTTTAAAGATTAAAGAAACAGACCGACTGGAAGCTTTAAAAACTGAGCTTACAAAATTAGGTGCCAATATTTCGGTAACGAATGACAGTCTGACTTTAGGACTTTCGGATACGATTAATCACAATGTGAAAATTGCGACTTATAACGATCACCGTATGGCAATGGCATTTGCCCCTTTAGCACTAAAAGTGCCAATTATTATCGAAAATGCCGAAGTAGTTTCAAAATCATATCCGGATTTCTGGAATGATTTAAAAGCATTAAATTTCGAAATTTCAGAACTTTAGTTTTTAAACCATTTAAGTGATATAAGTTCATTTAAATAAAAATGAGCATAATTTGAATAGCCTCCGGTTTTTAACTGGAGGTTTTTTTATGATTAGTTTTAGGCTTTAGCCAAATAAAAAATACTCGCTAATTTTCAGGAATTCAAATTAAATGGACTTATATCACTTATATGGTGAAAAAAAACGTTTCCAATGCTGCTGTAAACCCTCAGTAAATCAACGGCTTTTGAAAATAAACAGCAAAATACTTGACAACGCCTGTCTCACAATCGTATATTTGCATCCGATTTACAATTTTAGATACAAAATCTAAAATCTACACTCTAAAATCAATAATTCAAATATGAAATTATCACACTTCAATTTCAATTTACCGAAAGAACTTTTGGCTGAATTCCCGGCAGAAAACAGAGATGAATCTCGTTTAATGGTAATTGACCGTAAAAAAAATACAATTGAACATAAAATGTTTAAAGACGTAATCAACTATTTTGATGACGGAGACGTTTTAATTCTAAATAATACAAAAGTTTTCCCTGCACGTTTGTACGGAAACAAAGAAAAAACCGGAGCAAGAATTGAAGTTTTCTTATTGAGAGAACTAAACTCAGAACAGCGTCTTTGGGATGTTTTGGTTGATCCGGCACGTAAAATCAGAATTGGTAATAAACTATATTTTGGTGACGACGATTCATTAGTTGCTGAGGTAATTGATAACACGACTTCCCGTGGTAGAACATTACGTTTTTTATATGACGGTTCTTATGAAGAATTCAGAAATAAACTGACAGAACTTGGAGAAACTCCAATTCCTAAATATATCAACCGCGAGGTAACTCCGGAAGATGCAGACAGATACCAGACTATTTATGCAAAAGAAGAAGGAGCTGTAGCAGCACCAACTGCTGGATTACACTTCTCTAAACACCTTTTGAAAAAGCTGGAAATCAAAGGAGTGAACTTTGCTGAAGTAACTTTACACGTTGGTTTAGGAACTTTCAACCCGGTTGAGGTGGAGGATTTGTCTAAGCACAAAATGGATTCTGAGGAATTAATCATAACTCAGGAAGCTTGTGATATCGTAAACGAAGGAAAAGCAAAGAAAAAACGTATTTGTGCAGTAGGAACAACTTCTATGCGTGCCATTGAAAGTTCTGTTTCTTCTGCAAATACTTTGAATCCTTACGAAGGCTGGACAAATAAATTTATTTTCCCTCCTCACGATTTCAGTATTGCAAACTGTATGATTACAAATTTCCACACTCCAAAATCAACATTATTGATGATGATTTCTGCTTTTTGTGGACATGATTTAATGAAAAAAGCTTACGATGAAGCAATCAAAGAGGGATACAAGTTCTATTCTTACGGAGATGCGATGTTAATTCTTTAATTAGAATTTATCTTATAAAAAAGACCCGACGAGTTTCTGAGACTTGTCGGGTTTTTTGGTTTTAATAGTTTTGTTTCAGGTTTCAGGTTCCCAACTAAAGGTGAAACTTAAAACCTGAAACTTGAAACCTGAAACCTGAAACTTGACTGAAACAAAACAAAACAAACAATTTTTGTTATTTTAGCAATCAAAACAATAAAACAATGACTTTTCAAAATACACGCGAATTTGCAAAACAACTCGACGCACAAGACGTTCTAAATCATTATCAGGATCAGTTTATTTTTCCTAAAGTAAATGACAAACGGGTTATTTATTTTACTGGAAATTCTTTAGGGTTACAACCCAAAAGAACCAAATCCTATATTGATGAAATAATGAATGACTGGGCGAATCTTGCAGTAGAAGGTCATTTTTATGCTGAAAAGCCATGGTGGGATTATCAGGAGAGATTTCCTGAACCTTTGAGTAAAATTGTTGGAGCCCTGCCTTCAGAAGTTACGGTCATGAATACTTTGACCGTAAACCTTCATTTACTGATGGTCTCTTTTTATCAGCCAACCCCAACCCGTTATAAAATCATTTGCGAAGAAAAAGCTTTTCCTTCAGATCAGTATATGTTCCAGAGTCAGGTCCATTTTCATGGATATAAACCTGAAGAGGCTATTGTAGAAATAAAACGCCGCGAAGGCGAACACAATATTCGCCTTGAAGATGTTCTGGCTAAGATTGAAGAAGTTGGCGATGAGCTGGCATTGGTTTTAATTGGAGGTGTAAATTATTATACCGGACAGGTTTTTGACATCAAAACCATTACAGCTGCAGGACAAAAAGCAGGTGCAAAAGTTGGCTGGGATTTGGCGCACGCAGCCGGAAACATCAAATTAGAACTTCACGACTGGAATGTAGATTTCGCAGCCTGGTGCAGTTATAAATATATGAATTCAGGTCCCGGAAATGCTTCGGGATGTTTTGTACACGAAAAGCATCACAATGCCAGTTTACCAAGATTTGCAGGCTGGTGGGGACACAATAAAGAGCGCCGTTTTAAAATGGAAGCTGATTTTGATCCGGTTCAGGGAGCAGGAGGCTGGCAGATTAGTAATTTACCGGTACTTTCATTGGCTCCTTATTTAGCTTCGGTAGAAATGTTTGCCGAGGTAGGAATGGATGCTTTGCTCGCTAAAAGAGATAAAATTACTTCTTATTTGGAGTTTATTCTCCATGAAATTGATAAGGAAGTGGATAGTACTTTCGAAATTATCACGCCATCAAATCCTGAAGGGAGAGCTTCTCAATTATCTGTGTTTTTACACGGAGAAGGAAGGAGTTTATTCGATTATTTAATGAAGAATGGAGTCATTACAGACTGGCGTGAACCTAATGTCATTCGCCTGGCACCGGTTCCTTTCTATTGTTCTTATGAAGATATGTATGAGTTTGGGCAAATTCTTAAAAAGGGAATTTTAGGAAAGTAAATAATTGAATAACTTCTGCTTTAGCCGGGGTTATTGAAATAGGACAGTATTAGTCAAAATGATAAGTTTGCTTTGACCTGGATTCGACAGATCTTTATCTGAACTTAGGAAATAAATCGGTTAAAATCTGCAGGAAAACCAGGTCTTCTAATTTTATAAACTTTCAAAAAAATTCTGTAATAAGTAATATAACAGATCTAACGTAATTTGTAATATACAATTTTAAAAATTACAATCATGAAAGGCTTATATATTTTATTAGCAGCAATATTCTTAACTTCTTGTCAAAATCAAAATAAAGAGGCTATAGATAATGCGAAACAAGCCAGTATCGATTCAATGAAAGTTGAAATTAATAAACAAAGAGTCATTGATTCAATGAAAACCGAGATGGCTAATTTAGAAGAGGAAAAAGCAAAAGCAGAAGCTCAGAAAGCAGAAGCTCAGAAAGTGGTTGTAGTCCAGAAAGATGCAACAACAACTACTGCAGCACCTGCAAAAAAGAAAGGCTGGAGTGCTACTGCAAAAGGTGCTGTAATCGGAGCTGGTGTGGGTGCCATAACCGGGGCAGCTGTTAGCAAGAAAAAGGGCGAAGGTGCTATCATTGGAGGTCTGACAGGAGCAGCTGTAGGAACGGGTACAGGTGCTATTATTGACAGTGAAAAAAAGAAAAAAGAATAGTTTTTTGACACATCTTATTTAATGTATAACCCCGGGATTCAATTGGATCCCGGGGTTTTTGTTTTTTACTGAATTTGAGCATTAGATTTTTATTTTTCTCCATGTAATTTATAAAATTCGAGTTGTTAGTTTTGTCAGCGTATTTGATTTTTAAATGTTATGTCTAATTGTTCTTATGGTTAAATTCTTCGGGAATTGTACACAAGTAATCCGTTGTTACAAAAGCATATTCGCCGCAATTCAACCAGATTTGATTCTGTATTAAAGATATCCAAAGTTATTTTCTGCCTAAAAAAATACTGAATGATCACCGAATGAATGTCGCTGATTTTTAAAATTTTTTTTTCTAAGCTGATTGTTTTTTCATTCGGGACTGAAATTTTCAAATAGCTGTTAGTATTTGAATCATTCCGGCACAAAGGACAATATTTAAAAAACATTTTCTCTAAACCTGACAATTCTCAGGTTTGCAATTGCTCAAATCTAAATCAGAATTTTCTTCAATGATTCAGCAATACTCCGCCATAAAAAATTGTAAAAGGATTTTTCCTGAATGCGTTCCAGTTCTACATCGGCAGTTTTTGTCTTATCATTCGAATTGTTTTTAACCACCAGATTAGCAATTGCACTTTTGAGTTTTGCTACTTTTTCAGGTTTTTTCTTTCTGTACAATTCCACTTTAAGATCGTCGTAATCCAATGAGGCATTTCCTTTTGAAATATTGTCATTTCCATAAAAGTTAAAACGATATTTATGAAAAGTCCCCGTAAACGAAGCGTTCATATGTGGTTTACTGAATCTTTCCATCGCTCTTACATCAAAATTTGAAATGACTCCCTGTATATGAAAACTATCTTTTTTGTCCAGGACATTAAAACTCCAGTCAACGTCCAGAGGAGAAGCTTTCATAAAAACACAGTTGACCTTAATTTTTATATCATCAGTTTTTTTCAGGCCAAAACCACTTTTGAGATTAGTTGCCCTGAGATTGAATTGGTCAAATGTCAAAACTCCGGGTCCTTTAGAAAAATCAATTTCTTCTTCATAAACCACTTTTGATTTTAAAGCCTGCAAAGTGTCAATTTGAAGCGGAAATTTAATATTTCGCAATAAATGATTATAAAGATATTTTTTGCTCAAATCATCTTTTGGCATTTTACCCCTATATATATTAGCGTCGAAATGATTGATTACTATAGAATTAGCTTTAAAGAAAAAACGGTGATTCTTAAAACCCCAGTTCATTTTTTTAATTTGCGCCGAATCAAATTTCAGCGTGTAAATGTCCTTTTCTTTTGCTAACCGTTTAGTAAAATCACGCCTGTTGAATTGTGGAAGAGTAGAGAAATTGTTGATTTTTAAAAAATTCTTTTCTGTACTTATTTTGCCAATATTAATATGATAAAAGATACTTGGCCTGTAAAATAAGCTATCCAGAACCAATGCATAAGTTTTATACTGAATCGGGATTTTTTCTTTAAGAGTGGCATCTGTTATTAGAATTCCTTCCAGCTTTAAAATGATTTTTTTGACGCTTAAAATAGGCTTGTTACTATCCAGAGAAACAACATCGACACTTCCGTTATTTAAATAAATATTTGAAACCGCAATTATTTTTCTGAAAGGCTCAACAATTTGTGTTTTAATGCTTTTGCTGTTGTTTAAAAGTTTCTCGCCTTTTTTATACAAAATTACACGAGGTTTATTGATAATGATACTTTCGGCCTGGATAATATCATTAAAAGCTAAATCCCAAATATTGAAATGCTCAATCGTGATGGACTCAATTTTAGAGAACAGTCCGTTTTTGCTGTCCTTCGGCTCGTTTTTCGGATTTACTAATAAGGTCTCTGCATGTATATTTCTGGACCATAATGAAACTTCAATTTTTTCATAATTGATCTTGTAAGGAGTATTGTTTTTCTCGTGAATAATAATCGGAAGCTGTTTTTTGATCCAGTAATTAAGGCCAATGTTGAGGAATATTCCAACAAGAAATATAGAAATTAAACCGATTGCTATTTTTTTATATATTGACATTTATCGTATTGGTATTAATTACATAAATTTAGATTTTTAAAAACACTGTTTTTTACACGATTTTGCTTTTAAGTTATAATATTACTTTTGCCTTAAGCTTTTAATATGAGGAGAATGAAAAAAATTTTGTTAGCAGTTTTGCTGCTGATTGTGGTTGTTGCGATAAGTTTATTTGCTTATATTTTTCATCTGAAACCCAAATATGAGGGAGAAGTACAACTGAAAAACCTCCAGAAAGAAACAACGGTATATTTTGATGATTTTGGGGTGCCTCATATTTATGCAGATTCGGAAAAAGATGCTATGACGGCTTTAGGCTATGTTCATGCACAGGAAAGATTGTGGCAGATGGAACTAATGCGCAGGATTGCCCCGGGAAGGCTGTCAGAAATTTTCGGTTCAATAGCATTAAAAAACGATATGTTTTTCTCCGGAATTGGCATTGAAGAAGCTTCAGCAAAAGCCATCGCAAAATTGGATAAAAACAGCCCGGGTTATCAGTTGACGTTAGCCTATTTAAACGGTATAAACCAATATCTGGAAGAAGGGGTGACGCCTATTGAATTTACTTTGGTTGGAGTTAAAAAAGAAAAATTCAACATTAAGGATGTTTATAATATTTTTGGTTATATGGCTTTTAGTTTTGCAATGGCACAAAAGACTGATCCTTTGCTGACGGAAATCCGAAATAAATATGGTGACGAATATTTAAAAGATTTGGGAATCGGAGGCGAATTCAATACTGCACAAATCAAAAGTTCAAAAGTAAATGTTGAAGAGTATACTGAGATTTCAAAGTCGGTTGCCCATTTGTTAGATAAATCCCCGGTTCCGCCATTTGTGGGAAGCAACAGTTGGGTTCTTGGACCTAATAAAACCAAAAGCGGAAAAGTGATTTTTGCAAATGATCCGCACATCAGCTTTTCACAGCCCGGGACATGGTATGAAGCACATTTAGTAACTCCCAATCATGAATTGTATGGCTGTTATCTGGCAGGAACACCTTTTCCGTTACTAGCCCATAATCGTGAATATGCTTATGGATTAACAATGTTTATGAATGATGATATCGATTTTTATCAGGAGAAAAATAAGGCAGGAGATGCAACTCAATATCAGACTCCAACAGGTTTTGCGAAATACGAATCCAGAAAAAAAATAATTAAGGTAAAAGATAGTTCTGATGTGGTTCTTACTGTCAAATCAAGTCGTCATGGCCCGATTATGAATGATTTGCTGGAACGTTTAAAAAGTAAAAAACCAATAGCGATGTCATGGATTTTTACACAACAGCCTATCCTGATTCTGGATGCTGTTTATGGACTTTCGCATGCAAAAAGTAAAGATGATTTTAAAAAAGCAGTACAATTAGTGGCTTCACCCGGACTGAATGTAATGTATGGCGATGCTAAAGGAAATGTCGCATGGTGGGCTACAGGTACTTTATACAAACACAATAAGGGCGTAAATTCTTTTTTGATTTTGGATGGGTCAAGCGGCAAAGATGATATTGCAGAATATCTGGCTTTCTCCAAAAACCCATCGGCTGAAAATCCGAAATGGGGGTATGTTTATTCAGCAAATAACCAGCCGGAAGCAGTTGATGGTTATTTGTATCCCGGCTATTATCTGCCGGAAGATCGTGCCGGCAGAATTATGAAGCTTTTGAACGCAAAGTCAGACTGGAACAAAGAAGATGTTAGTAAAATGATTTATGATAATACATCATCTGTGGCTTCGGCTTCGGCACAAAATTTAATTTCAATTAGTAAATTCACATTATTAAATAATACCGGGAAAGATGCTGTTGCAGTTTTGAAATCCTGGAAAGGCACTCATAATATTGGAGATGTTGGACCAACCATTTACAACAAATGGATTTATTTATATATGAAAAATACTTTTGAAGACGAAATGGGTTCGGATAATTTTAATTTGTTTTTAGGAACGAGTACCGGAAAACAAGTAATTGCCAGACAAATTGTAAATGAAAATTCGGTTTGGTGGGATAATGTCAAAACTAAAAATATAAAAGAAACCAGAGATGACATTGTCTCCAAATCTTTTTATGAAGCGATTGCAGCACTAAAAAAACAGCTTGGAGATTCTGTTTCAGACTGGAAGTGGGGTAAGGTGCATACAGTTGAGCATGAACACCCATTAGGAAAAGTGGCCGCTTTGCGTAAACTGTTTAATGTTGGTCCTTTCGATTCTCCGGGTTCCAATGAAGTAATCAATAATTTGTTTTTTGGATATAATGATGAAGGGAAATATTACACCAAAGGCGGTCCTTCAACAAGAAGAGTAGTTGATTTTTCAGATATAGAAAACAGCTGGAGCATCTTGCCAACAGGGCAATCAGGAAATCCTTTCAGCAAACATTACGATGATCAGGCAGAAATGTATAATGCCGGAAAATTCAGAAAGATGAAACTGAATAAAGATGAGATTATAAAAACTTCGACCAAATTGATTTTTAAACCGGGATAAACCGAACCCTAATCCTAACTGCAAAGACTCTGAAACTAAGTAAAATTTTAAAGCCTGGTAGTATCTGAATCTTATTTGCCAATATATTTACCCTGTACAATGTCTTTAGCATATATTTCAAGATTGATATTAAGTGCTTTATTGGCAGTCATGATGTTTGAGGTCTGATATATTTTATCGTTTTGATATTTTTTTAATAGCGTTTCTAATTCTATTTCGTCATGAAACGCAAACATATTATAAACGGCATCCCTGAAATTTCTAAAATTGACAGTCTCTGTTATGGCTATTGTTTTTTGCTCATCCCATTTTTCCTTCAAAGCAGTTTCACTTATCTTATTGAGACAATAGTCAACGAAAAAAGTTTTGTAGTTGGCTGCTTCAACAATTTCATTAATAATAATTGCATTCTGTTGCGTTGGCATTTGTACTGCTGTTTTGTATTGCTGTGAAATTGCAGAATAAGGAATAAACGCCAAAATAAATAATACCAAGAGGGAATGTTTTTTAAAATTTTTCATAGGTTGTTCATTTGCTTTTTGGGACGGGGCTAAAATAGTATATTTTGTGAATATTCAATTGAAAAAAGATTGTCAATGAAATTTTTAATGACGTGAATGAATGTTTTGCTAAATGAAAATCTTTTTGTCTGAATATAAATACCTTATGAAAAACAGCTGCCGCATGAGGGATAGTAGCGATATCCTTTTGTGCCGGTGTTCGGCATAAAAGATATAGCGGATGAGCCCGACCCGCTTTTTCTGCGGGTCATGCCCATATAAATATTAGCTCTATAGGGCAAATAATTGCGGTATTTTAAAGCTTATGTATAATTATTACTTATTTTTACGACCCAATATATTTAGATTTTTTTTCCTTGATGCAAACTTCACTAAAAATTGCCGTTGTAGGTTCCGGACTTGTAGGATCACTGCTGGCAATTTACCTAAAAAAAGCTGGTCATACCGTTCATGTTTATGATCGAAGTCCGGATATCCGCAAAATAAATTTTTCGGGGCGTTCCATTAATCTGGCCATGTCTAATCGCGGCTGGAAAGCACTGGATGCAGTTGGTGTTGGTGATTCGGTTCGTGAAATTGCAATTCCGATGGACAAACGCGCGATTCATTTGGTTGATAAACTGAATTTTCAGAATTACGGTCAGGAAGGAGAATCCATTTATTCGATATCAAGAGGAAAATTAAACCGAAAAATGATAGATTTGGCTGAAGAAGCCGGTGCCGAATTTTATTTTGAGCAGAAAGTCTGGGATGTTACCTTGAATGAAGCGACGTTGCATATTGGTGAGACCGAAAGAGGGGAGTGGGAAGAACGGAAATTTGATATGGTTTTTGGAGCCGATGGTGCTTTTTCGAGGATCCGTCACAGAATGCAGCGTCAGAGCATGTTTAATTATTCGCAGGAATTTTTGAATATGGGTTATAAGGAACTGAATATTCCTGCAAATACAGATGGTTCCCACAAACTGGATAAAAATTCTTTTCATATTTGGCCGCGAGGCGAATATATGCTTATCGCACTGCCTAATCTTGACGGGAGTTTTACCTGTACTTTATTCATGCCTTTTGAAGGAGAGAATTCGTTTGCTTCATTAACAGACCGAAAAATGGTGGAAGATTTCTTTACCAAAAACTTCCCGGATTCGATTGAGGTAATTCCGGAACTGGCAAATGATTTTTTTAAGAATCCTACAAGTACGCTGGTTACAATGAAGTGTTTTCCATGGACTTATGAAGATAAAATCGCCCTGATTGGTGATGCCTGTCA
Organism: Flavobacterium fluviatile; assembly: GCF_010645065.1. GTDB lineage: Bacteria > Bacteroidota > Bacteroidia > Flavobacteriales > Flavobacteriaceae > Flavobacterium > Flavobacterium fluviatile. Next base: position 80,682 of record NZ_JAADZW010000020.1, read on the forward strand.
CGCCATTGTTCCGTTTTACGGACAAGGAATGAATGCCGGTTTTGAAGATATTACGGTGTTGAATGAAATGATCGAAAAGTACGGAGACGACTGGAAAAAAATATTTTCAGAATACCAGATTTCGCGTAAGCCAAATGCCGATGCTATTGCAGAACTTTCGTATCGCAATTTTATGGAAATGAGTACAAAAACTGCCGATGAAAAATTCCTGTTACAAAAGAAAATAGAAAAGGTTTTCTCTGATAAACATCCTGATAAATGGATTCCGCTTTACAGCCGCGTAACTTTTAGTGATCGTCCTTATGCAGAAGCTTTAGCGATTGGGGATTTTCAAAACGAAATTATGGAAGAGGTTTTAAAATTAGATAATATCGAAAATATCTGGGATTCTCCCGAAGTTGAAAACAAAATTTTGAAGCTACTACAAAAATAAAATCAATGTCAAAAATCAATTAGGTTTGATATCGATTTTTGACATTGTAATTGACATTGAATTTATTTTTTTAGAAATTTTGATAATACCCCGAAAACGCCTCTTATAAATGTAGCGCTGGTAACAACTTTAAGAACAGATTTTGTAACTACTTCTGTCGTGCTGGGTCCTGTTTTTGATGATTTTGCGGGAACTTGTTGTTCTTGTTCGGATGCTGCCTCTGAAGCTTCTTTAATTTTTTTATTCAGAATTTCATACGCACTTTCACGGTCAATCTCTTCACTGTATTTTTTGACTAATTTCGATTTACTGTTTATTTCTTCAATTTCATCAGCTGTTAAAATGTCCATTCGGCTTTGAGGTGCACGCATCATAGTAGCTACAAGCGGTGTTGGTATTCCTTTTTCATTTAGCGCCGTAACTAAAGCTTCTCCAATTCCCAAACTGGTTAGTAATTCATCGGTTTTATAATAGTCAGATGTTGGATAATTATCTGCGGTCTTTTTAATAGCCTGACGGTCATTTGCCGTAAAGGCCCTGAGTGCATGCTGGATTTTTAATCCTAATTGTGCCAAAACACCACTTGGAACATCCATCGGATTCTGAGTTATGAAATAAACGCCAATGCCTTTTGAACGAATGAGTTTTACAATTGTCTCAATTTGTTCTAACAATACTTTGCTGGCTTCATTAAAGATTAAATGTGCCTCATCGATAAAAATGACTAATTCGGGTTGGTCAGCATCTCCTTTTTCGGGCATTTGTTGGTAAATTTCAGCAAGAAGACTTAACATAAAAGTCGAAAACAATTTTGGTTTGTCCTGAATATCCGTGAGGCGGATGATATTCACGTATCCCTTTCCGTTTTCATCTATTCGCATCAAATCATCAATTTCAAAAGACAATTCCCCAAAAAACAAATCACCTCCCTGTTGTTCCAGTTCGATGATTTTTCTTAGGATAGTTCCTGTAGTTGAAGTAGATATTTTACCATAACTTTCTTCAATTTCTTCTTTGCCTTCTTCTGTAATGTAGTTGATGACTTTTTTAATATCTTTCAAATCTAATAAGGGCATCTTTTTGTCATCACAATATTTGAAAATTACAGCAACTACGCCGGACTGTGTATCATTAAGATCTAAAATCCTTGAAAATAATACCGGTCCAAATTCTGAAACAGTCGCACGCAGGCGAACACCATTTTGTCTGGATAATGTCATTAGCTCGACGGGAAAAGCAGATACATTATAAGGTATGTTTATTTTGGAATGGCGTTCGGTAATAAAACCTTCTTCTTTTCCTTCTTTTGCAATACCGCTAAAATCACCTTTTATATCCATCATTAAGACGGGGATTCCGGCATTTGAAAGCTGCTCTGAAAAAACCTGGATTGTTTTTGTTTTACCAGTTCCGGTAGCACCGGCAATGAGTCCGTGACGATTTAAAGTTTTTAGTGGAATTTTTACATGGGCTTCAGCTACTGCTTCTCTGTCCAGAATTGCACCCCCTAAAATGATGCTGTCACCTTTAGAAGAATATCCTTTGTTTATATCCTCAATAAAATTGTCTTTTTTATTCATTTTTTGTTTGTAATTTAAATGATTATAAGAATTTTGAATCGGTTTTTAATGCTTTTTCTTGGTTTTTTTTAACAGGAAAAACATGTTTTTTGCTGAAAATAATGTAAAAAATAATTTCGCAACATTTTAAGAAGATGACAAAGGAATATTTGAATATTTACTAAAACGTTGTAATTTTTGCACAATTTGACCTTTTTTTTGTTTTATCAAAAATATGACTTGAGCAATTTAATGAGAACTTTTTTAAAATCAAGTTAAATTTCCTTCAATTAAATTAAAAAAAGTTTTTTTATTTAAACTAAACGTATAAATTTGCTACCCTACAAGTTAAATATAACTAAAAATAAAAATTATTTAAAACTATTAAAATTAAAAAAAATGGCAAACGTTAAAGTTAAAAAAGAAAGCACTTCAAATGGAGGAGGGATGGTTTCAGGAATCATTATTGTAGCATGTGTTTTTGTTGGTTGGTTAATCTGGAAATTCGTTATGGGAGCTCCTGCTAACTTTGAAGGTGGAAACGCTGAAACAGGTCATCCATTGAATACTTTAGGGATGGTATATAAAGGAGGTTTCATTGTACCGATATTATTAGGTATGTTTTTAATGGTTGTTGTTTTTTCTATTGAAAGATTTTTTGTTATCTCAAAAGCTGCTGGTAAAGCTAACTTAGATACATTTATGAAAAATGTACAAGGAAGCATTAAAGAAGGAAATATTGAGGCTGCTATCGCTGCATGTGACAAACAGCAAGGTTCTGTTGCAAATGCAATTAAATCTGCTTTGATTAAATATCAGGACGTTAAAAAAGAAGGATTCAACAGTGAAGAGGCTTCAGAAGTGATCCACAAAGAAATCGAAGAGGCTACTTCATTAGAAATGCCTATGTTAGAGAAAAACATGACTATCATCTCTACTTTAGTATCATTAGGAACTTTAGGAGGATTGTTAGGAACTGTATCGGGTATGATTAAAGCGTTTGGTGCGTTAGCTTCTGCCGGAACTCCGGATCAGGCTGCTCTTGCAACAGGTATCTCTGAGGCACTTATCAATACTGCAACAGGTATCTCTACTTCTGTATTGGCGATCATTGCTTACAACTTCTTTACTGCTAAAATTGACGATTTGACTTACTCTATCGATGAGGCTGGTACTACTATCGTTAATACTTACAGAAAATTCAGAGGAAGCTTAAGACAATAATTAATTTTTGATATTAATAATAGAATTAATTATCAAAATAAAATAAAAAGAGAATGGCTAAAATAAAAATGAAAAAAAAGTCAACATCGACAGATATGACTGCCATGTGTGATGTTGCGTTCCTTTTGCTTACGTTCTTTATTTTGACCGCTACTGCTAAGGTGCCTGAGGCACTTCCTGTTGATACTCCATCATCTACTGTACAGACTAAATTACCGGATTCAGATTTGGCTATTATCTCGGTAGGTAAAGGAAAAGACGGAAAAAGCAAAGTGTTTTTTGATTTAAAAGGAAGAGAGTTACGTAAAAAAACTCTTGAAGGAATGGGTAATAAATTAGGCGTTTCTTTTTCGGATCAGGATAAAGAGAAATTTGCACTAATGGATGATTTTGGTGTGCCGCTTGCAAGTTTAAAGCAAATCATTGATATGAAAGCTGCTGACAGAAGTAAAGCAAATCAACCGGGTATTCCGATTGATTCTTTAAATAATCAATTAAAGGAATGGCTTTTGGTTTCAAGAAGAGCTGCTATTGATTTAGATGATAAAGAATTGCAGATTGCAATAAAAGGGGATGCTAAAGAAGATTATCCACAAATCAAAAAGATTATGGATATTCTGCAAGATCAAAAAGTCAATACCTTTAACTTAGTTACAGGTATGAGAGGGAAAGATTTTTAATTAAAAAAGATACACTAAAATGGCTGAATTAAATACCGGCGACGGTGGCGGCGGAAAAGGTGGCAAAGTAAGAAGCAAAAAGCAAAATTCGAAAGTCGATTTAACGGCAATGGTAGATTTGGCATTCTTATTGATCACGTTCTTTATGCTGACCACTACGTTGTCAAAACCTCAGGCGATGAATTTAGGTTTGCCAGATAAAGATGAGGATGAATCCAAAAATAAGGACATAAAGGTTGATGAGAAACGTACTATGACTATTATGATGGGTGAAAATAATAAACTTATCTATTATATGGGATTATTGGATACCCCTATAGCTGGTCCTAAAGATATCGCTTACGGAAAAGACGGTATTCGAAAAGAGTTATTGGCTCGTAAGAAATCAGTAATTCAATATACCGGAGATAAAGAGAAAGGGATTATTGTAATCATCAAACCGGGTAAAAAATCAAAGTACAAAAACTTAGTAGATATTTTAGATGAAATGGCTATTACAGGGGTTGGTACTTATGCAATTGTAAATGATTTTCAGCCTAAAGAAACAGAATTGTTAGAGAAAAAATAAAGTAATTTATTTTGTCAATAACCTAATAATTAAGAAATATGAAATTAGATATTATAAAAAATCAGTGGCTTGATATCGTATTCGAAGGGCGTAATAAGATATACGGGGCATACGAGCTGAGAAAATCAAATACCAAAACTACGGTAAGATCACTTATCATTGGTTCGGTTATTTTTAGCTTGGCTGTTGCGGCTCCTCTTATTGCTAATCTTATACCGCATTCTGAGGAAGAGGTAGTAGATAACGATATTAAAATTACTACGGTAAAATTACCGCCGAAGCCAAAAGAGCCTGTTAAGCCTAATTTACCACCTCCGCCACCGCCACCTCCAAAAGTGGATCAGGTGAAATTTGTGAAGCCGGTTGTGGCTAAAACAGAAGAGATTACGGAAGAACCGCCAAAGATTGTGGATCTTAAAGAAAAGAAAATTGGTTCTGAAACTATTAAAGGGGATCCGGATGCAGTTTTAACTGTTGATGAGCCTGTAGGCAAAGGTCCGGTTGCTGAAATAGTACAGGAAGATAACAGCGTATATAACACAGCAGGTATCGAAGTAAAACCTGATTTCCCTGGAGGGATGGAGAAATTCTACAAGTTCGTAGGAAATAATTACAAAACTCCTGAAGAAGAAGGTTTAAAAGGTAAAGTTTATGTTACGTTTGTAGTTGAAAAAGATGGTTCATTAACAGATATTAAAGTTTTAAGAGATATTGGTTACGGAACTGGAGCTGAAGCTATCAGGGTTCTAAAAAAATGCCCGAAATGGACTCCTGGCGAACAAAATGGTAAAAAAGTAAGAGTACTTTACTCTCTGCCAATTACAATTCAATCTGCAGAGTAATGTTGAAGAATATACTTGATAATATTAAGAAGAAATCGCTCAAACAGCGATTTCTTCTTGTTTTAGGAATATTGTTTTTTTTGATTTATCTTGTACTTGGTTTAATGATTATGTTTTGGGATAAATTATCATTAAACATGGATCCTGTGTATAGATATGCCTTAGGTGTATTATTAATCGTATACTCAGCGATACGATTTTTAAGATTAATAAATTCTAATACCGAGTAAGCATGTTAAAGAATGTTAAAAGTTTGGGTTTAGTCGTTTTTATTTTGTTGTTTGCAATGTGTAATCAAAAAAGTAAAGTTAAATCAGAAAAGGAAACAATTTTGAAAGGATCAATTGTGGTTACTGTTGATGAAACTGTAAAGCCAATTGTTGAGGATCAGGTTGCTGTTTTTGAGGGAACATATTATGACGCTAAAGTTGCAATTAAAACCAAGTCAGAAGCTGAGTTAATTAACGATTTATTGAATAAGAAAACAAAAGTTGTCATTACTGCAAGAGATTTAACTCAGGGAGAAAAAGATAAGTTTGTAAAATTAAAAATTAATCCGAGAGTTACTCCATTTGCGACAGATGCCATAGCTTTTATTTCAAATAAAAGCAATAATGATACCCTGATAGCGTTACAGACTGTAATTGATTTCATGAGAGGAATACCAAATCCGCGAATAAAAGGATTGGTGTTTGATAATCCAAACTCAAGTACAGTACGATTCATGAAGGATTTGGCTAAAGTGAAGGATATACCTGGTGAAGGTGTTTTTTCATTCAAAACAAATGAAGAAGTAATCAGGTTTGTGGCTGAAAATGACGGAATGATTGGTGTGGTTGGTGTTAACTGGTTGTCACAGCCTACAGCAGAAATTCAAAATATAGTTCATAAAATAAATGTTTTGAGTGTTAAAGGACTAACAGACAATAATTATTTCAGTCCTACGCAAAATGACATTGCTGAGGGGAAATATCCTTTGGCACGTGAATTGTATATCATCAATTGTCAGGGATACACTGGATTAGGAATGGGCTTTGCTTCATTCATTGCCGGAGATATTGGACAACGTATCGTTTTAAAGTCCGGTTTAATGCCGGTTAATACTCCTGGAAGAAAATTGCAGATTAGAAATCAAATTTTAAACGAAAAAGAAAATAATTAATTACAATAAAGATGAACAAATTCAAAATTTTAAGTCTTGCCTTAGTTGCTTCAGCTTCTGTTGTAAATGCGCAAGACATCAAAGAGGCTAAAAAAGCAATTGATGCAGAACAATTTCAAAAAGCAAAATCTTTGCTGAAATCAATCATAAAAGCCAAACCTTCGGATGGTGAAGCTAATTTTGTTTTGGGGAATGTATATTTAAATGAAAGTGTTGTTGATTCTGCCAAAATTTACTATTTAAACGGATTGGAAGCATCAGATAAGAAGAATCTAAATTATATCGGATTGGGTCAGCTTGATCTTGATCAGAAAAACACAGCTGCTGCACAGGCTAACTTTGGTCTGGCAACAAAAGATATGAAACGTAAAGATGTAGAGGAATTTATTTATATCGGAAGAGCTTACATCAATTCTGAAAATCCTGACTATACCAAAGCTATTGCAATATTACAGCGTGCATTGGCCATTGAGCCACAGAATGCTACTGCACTTTTAACAATTGGTGATGCTTATTATGGAGCAAATAATCAAAATGATGCTTATAAAGCGTATCGTGACGCTTTTAGCGCTGACCCTACACTATTAAGAGCAAAAATGCAATTAGGTGTTTTATTAAAAGGTGCGAAATCTTATGATGAAGCGATTAAATCTTTTAATGAGGTTATTGCTTTAAATGCTAGTTACGGCCCTGTTTACAGAGAGTTGGCCGAAACTTATTACAAATGGGCCAGAAATAAACCTTCAACAGCAAAGGTTAATTTACAAAACGCTATTACGAACTACGAAAAATATTTAAGCCTTACTGACTACTCTTTAGATTCAAAAATGCGTCATGCTGATTTCTTAATTTTGGTTAAAGATTATAAAAAACTTGAAGAAGTTGCCAATAAAATGATTGCAGAAGACAAAGTAAATCCTAGAATTTTCAGATACTTAGGATATTCTGCTTATGAAAACGGAAATGCTGATGTGGCAATAAAATCCATCGAAGATTTTATAAAAGTACCTACAAATAAAGTAATTGGAAGAGATTATTTATACTTAGGCTTGTCTAAAATAAAAAAAGGTACAAACGCTGAAGGTGTAGTAGATCAGGCTGCTTTTGATGCTGGTTTTGCTGATATCAAAAAAGCAATTGAATTAGAGCCTTTAGTAGTTGAAGAGTTAGCTGATTTTGGAAAAGAGTTGTTTAGTAAAAAACAATATTTGCAAGCAGCATCTATTTTTGAGCTTGGTGCTGCGAATACTGAATCTAAAAATTATTTAGATGATGCAGTTTATTATGGAATCTCTGTTTATTATGGAAATGCCGGAAAACCTGCAGAAAGCCGTGATAAAGCAGCTTTGGCAAATGCAGATGCTACTTTTGACAAAATTTTAGTAGCTTCTCCTACTTATGATGAGGCTTATATTTACAAAGCCAGAATTAACAGTTTGCTGGATAAAGATGATATGATTATCAAATATTATACTGAATATGTTACTAAAATTACTGCTAAAGGTGCAGAAGAATTAGCTAAACCGGCAACTGTGAAAAAGATTGTTGAATCTTATAATTCAATTGGTGCTGCTTATGCTAATACTGACAAAGCTAAGGCTATTGAATACTTCAATAAAACTTTAGTTTTAGATCCTGCAAATGCATATGCTGCTCAATCAGTCAAAGCTCTAAAATAAAATTTAAAGTATTAAATATTTAAACCGATAGTTATTAGCTATCGGTTTTTTTTGTTCCGTATTTAATTGACTATCTTTGCGGTTTAAAATTTTATAATGTTATCAAAAGAAATACAATTAGAAGTAAATAGAGGAGCAATGTTACCTTTGATGGAAGAATTTTATACTATTCAGGGTGAAGGTTTTCATACGGGCACAGCTGCTTACTTCATAAGAATTGGTGGATGTGATGTTGGCTGCCATTGGTGTGATGTGAAAGAGAGCTGGAATGCGGAACTGCATCCGCCCACAAATGTCGATTTAATTGTAAAAAATGCTTCAGCTTACGCTGATACGGTTGTTGTTACAGGAGGTGAGCCCCTAACATGGGATATGAGTTTGCTTACGGGTAAATTAAAAGATAAAAATTTGAAAGTTCATATAGAAACTTCCGGTGCTTATCCTTTATCAGGTTCATGGGACTGGATTTGTCTTTCTCCTAAAAAGAATAAATTGCCTACTACAACCGTTTATGATAATGCGGATGAGTTAAAAGTAATTATTCATAATAAACATGATTTTATTTTCGCTGAAGAACAGGCAGAACTGGTAAATGACAATGCGATTTTATTCCTTCAGCCTGAATGGAGCAAAAAAGAAGAAATGACTCCCTTAATCGTAGATTATGTAATGGATAATCCAAAATGGAGGGTTTCATTGCAGACACATAAATATTTGAATATTCCTTAGTAGAATATAAAAACAAAAAAACTCTTCGGCATGAAGAGTTTTTTGTTTTAATACACATTGTGTAAAAAGTAATCATTTATTTAATTCTAAACTGTAAGTCTGGCCAAATAATCATAATGTTCTCCTTCTAATACCAGTTCGCATTTAAGCCCATTTGTAATCGCAGCATTTTGAAGGGTATTGTAATCTAAATATAGCCAGTCAAAAGGTTCTTCTTTTTCTCCTTTGTAAGATATATTAAAAACAAGTTCTCCATAATAATCATTGCCTGACGGAATCCATTTTCCTCCATCTTCATCTTCATCAAACATATAAATAATGTCTGAACTGTCTATCAAAATTTGACCACCTTCGTTTAAAAGTGATTTTAGTTTAGATAAATATTTATTACAGTTCTGTAATTTTCCGAAAATTCCTGTACCGTTCATTAACAAAAGGATGGTGTCGAATTTTTCTCCTTCATAATCTAATATGTTTTGAACCTTTGCTTTTTTTATGCCTCTCAAGATGCAGGTCTCTATTGCCTTTTCTGAAATGTCAATTGAAGTCACGTCTAAATTATGGTCTTTTTGCAGTGAAAGACTATGACTTCCGGCCCCACAGCCAACATCTAAAGTTTTTCCGAAAGCTAATTGCAAAGCTTTTTGTTCTAATTTTGGCATCTCTTTATAAGAGCGAAATAAATATTTTACACTCATGTCATCTTCTTCAGAAATTGAAGTTTCCGTAATGATATCTTCTGGTGAATTATTGGTTTGAAAATCAAACATGGCTTTTCCGAAAAGATCTTTCATTGTAATTTAATTCAAAGTTTAAGGTTTCAAATTTAAAGTTGTTTAATTTTGCAGATTAATTTAATTAGAAGACTTGAAACAAATTTTAAACAACTTAAATAAGTTCGCCAAAGATAAGCATATCGAAAACAAAAAGTATTTTGATAAGCTGAAAAAGAAACAACCTAAGAATTTAGATTATGTAATGCAGGATTTACATCATGCAGAATTTAAAAAGACAGATTGTTTGCAATGTGCTAATTGTTGTAAAACGACCGGCCCATTATTTACTTTGGCAGATATTGAAAGAATATCAAAATTTTTCAGACAAAAACCACAACAATTTATTGAACAGTATCTTCGAATAGACGAAGATAGGGATTATGTTTTAAAAAGTGTTCCCTGTACTTTTCTGGATAATGAAAATTACTGCATGATTTATGATGTTCGTCCTAAAGCTTGCAGAGAGTTTCCGCATACCGATAGAAAAAAATTTCATCAAATTGCAGATCTTACCTTGAAGAATGTAGCAATTTGCCCGGCCGCTTATAATATTGTTGAAGAAATGAAGAAAAAAATGCCTTTATAAGAGGCATAAATAATTTGTAATTGTTCCTGGTTACAATTCTTTTTTACTTTTTTAAATGTATTTTTGACTGAGAGAAACAAACTGACTTAATAAATTAATAAGAACTTATAAATTGAACATCGAATATTTTATAGCTAAAAGACTTATTACTGCTAAAGATTATAAAAGCAGTATTTCTGCTCCTATAATAAAAATTGCCATATCGGCTATTGCTATTGGTATTATTATGATGTTGGTTTCAGTTGCAACTGGAATCGGTTTACAGCAAAAAATTCGCGACAAAGTTTCTGCTTTCAACGGCCAGATTGTTATTTCGAATTATGACAACAATAATTCTGAAGTAACATTGATTCCGGTTTCTAAAAAACAGGATTTTTATCCTGATTTCAAATCAGTTCCAGAGGTAAGTCATATCCAGGCAATCGCAAACAAGGCTGGAATAATCAGAACCGAAAATGCTTTCGAAGGAATTATTTTCAAAGGGGTTGGAGCAGATTATGACTGGAATAATATAAAAGAATATTTGGTAGAAGGGAAATTACCGGATTTCTCTAAATCATTAAATGAAGATGTTATAATTTCCAGATTTCTTGCCGACCGGTTAAATTTAAAAATAGGAGATAGTTTTAATACTTTTTTTATAAAAGAAGAACAAGGAAAATTGCCAAATAGCCGTCGATTCAAAATTTCGGGTATTTTTAATTCAGGTTTCCAGAATTTTGACGCTACTTATATAATTGGAGATATTCGTCATATTCAAAGAATTAATAAATGGACGCCTGATCAGGTTGGTGCATTCGAAGTTTTTCTAAAAGATTTCAAAAATATTAAACCCACAGGGAATCAAATTTACGAACAAACTTCGTCAAGTTTAGATACTAAAAATATAATTGAGAAATACAGTTATATATTTGATTGGCTTCAGCTTTTTGATTTCAATATTGTTGTCATTTTAGCTGTCATGATTTTGGTCGCAACAATAAATATGGTAGTTGCTTTATTGGTGCTTATTCTGGAGCGTACACAAATGATAGGAATTCTAAAATCATTAGGGGCTAATAATTGGACTGTCCGCAAAATATTTTTGTACAATGCTTTTTATCTAATAATACGAGGTTTGTTTTGGGGTAACTTGATTGGTATTTCTATATTATTAATTCAGCAGCAATTCGGAGTTGTACAGTTGAATCCCGAAAATTATTATGTAAATCAGGCGCCAGTATATATAAATTGGGGATATGTTATCCTGTTAAATCTGTTGACTATCACAATCTGCTTTTTGGTTCTGTTAATTCCGTCCTATATCATAACCAAGATTTCTCCGGTAAAAGCTATACGCTTTGATTAGATTATATGAGTAATTGTCAAATCGAAATTCCAAAGCTGTCGAAATAGATTAAGTTTTAATCTGTCTTGAGACAAGTCTAATCTTTTGAAATTGGATTTTGATATTAATAAGGAGCTATTCCCGCTATGCGCTGCAATCTTTTTATGGCGAACCCCGCCATAAAAAGGATTTTCGCTTCTATCGGGGCTAAGACAGTTGTGTTGTGGAAGAAATTTTCGGATGAATTCCGATCTTATAAAGAATAATGATCCATGCAAAAAGAACCTGAAAGGCTGAAAACTCTCCAAAACCGATAACCCGATACAGACTAAAAATAAGAAAAACGCAGGATGGTTCAGAAAAACCGTACAGCGATCTGAAGAGCTTTAAAATATAAAGAATAAGTTATCAGTGAGTTAAGAAAAAGATTTGAAAAAAGAGAAAAAAAGGCGCTAAAAAAGCTTGCTTAACTGGAATTGTTGTGTACTTTTGCACCCGCAACAGCGAAGGCGTTCATCGAAATACTGACAGGCAAACGAATTTTAAGAGAGAAGAAATTTTCAAAAAAAAGATTCAAAAAAGCTTGCGCAGTTTGAAAATGCTTTTTACATTTGCACCCCGCAAAACACGGAAAGTTCATTGATAGGTTGGTAGATAAAATGAAGAAAAGGAAAAAGAAAATTTTTCAAAAAAAAACTTCAAAAAAGATTTGCCGGTTAAAAATAAGTTTTCTACTTTTGCACCCGCTTTGAGAAACAAACGAAAAGCGAGAATAAAAAGAAATACACGTTCGTAGACATATTGAATTGACAGCCGTTTTGGGAGTGATCTCAAAACAAAAAGAATAAGAGTAATGGAATCTTTTAAGATTTGAAAAGAACCGATAGGTATTCGTCGCCATATAATATTAAAATATACGATGAAGAGTTTGATCCTGGCTCAGGATGAACGCTAGCGGCAGGCTTAACACATGCAA
>NZ_JAADZW010000021.1 GCF_010645065.1 Flavobacterium fluviatile
ATTTTTTGAGCTTTTTAAAAGAGCTCAAATATTTTTCAGAATAACTTTTCAACTTACACAGTTAGTGAGACACTACCGAAATTTTGAAAACAGGTATTTATACCTGTTTTTTTTATGTTTTTATAAACTTATTTTACAGAGATTTATAAAAGTAATTTTTATAGTCTTTAAAAGATGCAAAATTATCAAACAAAAACTATGAAGATATTATATCAATTATTTTTAGCTTTTAATTCAACTTGGCTAATAGTTGTCGTTTTTTTAGTTAAAGAAAAATTTAAGTTTGATTTTTTAGACGAATACTCCATTTATTATTCGTGGGCCATTTTTACAGTTATTCCAATTATCTTAACGGCCTTAAGTTTTCTAATTGCAATTACTTTACCCAAGGATATATTAAATGCTAACTCGGTTAATGAAATTGAATTAGCAAATAATAATTTTCTACCAACATATTTAGGGTATTTTTTTGTATCTCTGGGAATAGAAGATATTCCTACTTTGATTGTAGTTTTCGCAATTATATACATTTTTACATTTCTCTCTCAAACACTTTATTTTAATCCTATTTTTTTGCTTTTTGGTTATCATTTCTATTTTATTAAAACTTCTCGAAACGTCAAAATTTTCTTAATTACAAGAAAGCATTTGAAAACACCCGGAGAAAATAGTTTTGAAAAACTAAGAAGAATTAATAACTATACATTTATCGAACTCTAATTAATTTCATATGGCAAATTACATTTTTGGAAAGGTTAAAAGAAAACAGAGCATGTTCGTATTATTGAAACAGAAACTGAAGTTTACAATACTGCCCATTTAGTTTTGAACGGTGTTGATTATAATCCAGCAACTCTAATAGAGAATGAAGAGCTGTATCAACTTAAAAGTTTTTCTAACTCAGAGTATATTTTAGATTTTCTTAGGCATGAGTTAGACACAGTTAATCAAGATCAAATATCAAAAGCAGATTTAAAGAAGCTGTCCTTCATCTGTACCGTACAAGCCAACCTTTATTTTTTCCAAATTATAAATTCAAGTTTTTTTATTAGTAAAAAATGGTTCTCAATTGAGGAATTGACTTTAGAAACTGAAAAACCAATTATTACTATAAATCCTTTTGCGGATGCTATATATGACAAAAATAGTGATATATTATATTTTAAAAAATTACCAGCCGCTCAAAAAATATTTAAGGGAATGGATCAATTATATAAAGAAGCGACAGAGGGTGAGACTCAAACATTCTTGGATAATGACTTTCTAGATGTAAATGTTGCCTTCGTTGCTAAAAATGTTACAGTTCCAAATAGAAAACGCATAGCTTTAGTAAATGAAACATTAAATAATTTATCCAATGATGAAAAACTAGCGATCTATGATTATACGAATGAATATGCGCAAGTAACATTCCAAGATGGTAAATTTAAAATTGAAAGCGATGATGATTTGAAATTTGTTTTATGGGGAATTGAGCAGAGGTTTTACACTACGAATATTGGTGGTGAAAAGAGAGTAGCTAATTCAATAATTAGTATTTAACTACCATCTTTATACAAACAATTAAATTGAGTGTTATCATAGATTTTTAATCAAACAACAAATATATGCCTAAAGATGAATTTCTTGAACTTGTTAAAGAAATCAAGGAAAACGAAAAAGAATTCGAAATTACTCCCAGAGAACTTTTGTATTTTTTCGGCTGTGAAAAAAGAACTTCCGGAAACATTGCTTACATAAATAGATTTCTAAATGATAATCAATTAGAAACTTCTCCCAATTTTGTAAATGGTTGGATGGATGGCAATATAGTCTTAAAGCATAAAAAGAAAGCGACCACAAAAAATGATGTTGACCCAATTCAAAGGATAAAATTACTTCCTTCATCAAACCGAGAACCAATTTCAATCAATCGTGATTCTTCATTAAAAGAGGCTATTACATTAATGATGATGCATAGTTATTCCCAATTACCTGTTTTGAATAGTCCTAGAAATGTTATTGGATATGTTAGCTGGGAAACTATTGGATATGCCGTAGCTAATGGGTGTCAGTCTAAAGACGTAAAAGACTACATAAATAATGATGTAGCATTAGTAAGCTATGAAACACCATTACTAGAGGCAATTTCAACTATAATTGAAAAGGAATTTGTTTTAGTTTATAAGAGTGATAAAACAATTACAGGTATCGTCACTATTGCCGATATAAGTTTTCAATTTTTATCAGTTACTGAGCCATTCATTTTACTTGAGCAAATTGAAAATCACATTAGACAAATTTTGAATAAGAAATTCCTTGTAGCAGATTTGAAAGAACTTTGCAAAATTGGAGAAGTCGAAAGAGATATTGAATTTATTGACGACCTTAACTTCGGAGATTATATTCAAATTGTTGGTAAACAAGAAAATTGGGATAAACTAAATCTCGCAATTGAACGCTCACATTTTATCAAGCAGTTAGATAAAATTCGTCAGATTAGAAATGATGTTATGCACTTTGATCCAGAAGGAATTACTCAAGAACAAAGAGAAGACTTAATTAAAATGGCCAAATTTCTAATGGAACTTCGCAGATTTAATTAATCAACAGCTATTCGAAGTGTTCCATTTTAACGCTATCCAAATTTTTCCGACGTGCAATTTTTTAAAGTTCTTTTAAAGTCAAACCCTTTTAAAGTCTCCGTCTTTAAATAATTGTTTATGCAATTTACCTTTGTTAAGTAGGGTAGAGGAATTTAAAGATTCTTTTGGTGGTTTGTAATACAACTGGCGCTCGTTTGCAACGATTACCAACAATCACATAAGATTCTGACTAATTTATAAATAAGACAAACAATGTGATCTGCGAACTGTTATTGCATTTTAAGGAAGTTTAAAAGCGAAATGCATTATTCATTAATTCCTGTTCAGCTCTTGAAATTCCTATTTCTTTAGCAATAGTTTTCCAAGCGCTTGTTGCCTTAAGAACTTCTTCCATAATAGCTTCCATTTGTTGCTTATTTAAACGGAAATATTCGCCAACGCTTTTTGCTAATTCAAAATCAAGGGCGTTATTATCAGTATCTATGTTTAAAGCCAAACCGTCTTTGTCAATAGAGGGATTAAGATCGTATGCCGGTGATAGTATCCAGCCTTCTTTGGTTAATATGAAACCGTGGTTTCTTAAATGGTCGTCTGTATTGGAAATAGCAATATTGAATATTATTCTGCGCCATAATTGGTGTAAATTTGCTTCGATGTTTGCACCGTAGTTGCTAATAAATTCAGCGATGTCCAAATAACTTGCGTGATTGTCACGAATCGTATCTTCATTATTAGCCGTCATTGTCATGGCAGAAGCAAAATGGATTCTTTCTCCGTTTTCACGGTCAAATCGTTTTGTGAAAAAGGTATTATAATTGCCCATTATTTTTTCTATTCGGCATGGTGCCATTTCTATTCCGGCATTTATTGCCAGTTGATAAGCCAGAAATTCCCATGCAGCTTTATCTGTCGTATCAGTTTTAGAAGGAAATTTAGCAATCCAAAGACTTTTATCTGTGTCTAAAACATTGGCTTTTGGCCTTGCTCCCCCCAATGAGGAACCAGGAGCCATTAAAACGGACAACCATTTTTTTGTCTCATCACTATCATCGTCATTTTCAAAATTGGCTGCCGCATTTTGCAGCTCACGAATCGATGACCAGGGCGGGGTAGAAGCTGTTTTATTATTGTCCAGAAAATCTTCTTCGGGCTTTATCTTAAAACGCAGTGCTCCCATTCGACTTTCATCGTACACTCCTAAAAGAAAATCAATATCGTAGAGTGTTTTAGGTTTTTCATTATTTTCTCTTGCTACCTGGGCTTCTCTGCGTTTCATTAATGTTTTTCCCCAAGTGTCGGGCATACTGTCGAGAAAAATACCAAAGTTTTCTTTTTGGTTTGGGTATTGTGGACCGCCGTACAATTGAATATCAGGATCAAGTATAAATTTTTGTTCAGATTTGAGCCAACTCGTATCGTATTCAAAGCTGAATGCTTTTTTACCTTTGGCTTGTTGTGCGGACAAGACACCAATTATTTTTGGTTCGGGCATTCCTTTCCAATGTGCGTAAACGTATATGTTGGTTTTATTAGTGGACATTTTGGATCATTTAAATTATTTGATGGTTTCAGGAGATTGGCTAACGATGTGTTTTCTTTGCTTAGGGTGCTTGGTTCCTGCAATGAAATTATTTCAGCAGTTCAAGATCCTGTAGTTTTCTTCCTAATTCATCATCTGAAGCTAGTTTAAGAAAATCATCCTGAAGTCCTAATACTCGAAGTACATTAAAATAAGCACCAATAGCAACACCAGGGTTACCTTTTTCTATTTGATATAAAGTAGTCCTAACAATATCTGCTCTTTCTGCTAATTGAACAGCAGTTAGTTTTCTTCTTTTCCTTGCTAATTTTATATTTTCTCCCATCTGTTCTAATATCAGTTGGTGCTTAGGAAAAATGGTTTGTTTTTTGCTACTCATTTTATTTATGTTTATTATTATGTACAAAAATAGCATTTATGTTCATAATAACATACATTATGTGTATTTAGTTTCATTAGTAATATCATTTTAAGTAGGAATAGCAGCTAGTATTTCAAGTATTCTTTTATTATCAATTATATCTTCATACTTTATTTACTCTTATTATATGATGTCAATTTTTGTATTGTTTTATCAATAATAAAAAATGCGGCAATACCTTAATAGTATCACCGCATTTTGCATTTATTATATTGGCTATTAAAAAAAGATACTTCTCAATTTAAACAGCTTTCGCTTTCCTATAAGATCTGGCTATTTTTTTGATTCCGCAATAGAAACTTTTCTAAACTCCTTTAAAAGTTTTTCAATTTCTAAAGAAGATTTACGGGCTCTTGCTCCTGCTGCTTTCACACCTTTTTCGGATAGTGATTCAGCTTCTGTTTAAATGTTTCGATTTCAGCGTTGATTTTTGCGATTAGATCTTTCATGGTTATTGCTATTTTAAAATTACCATCCAAATGTAAATGTTTATCGCAAATATTGAAAACACTTTTCAAAAAATAATCAAAGTTGTTCTTTTCGGATCTGCCTGATGAAAAAACTAGGCGGCATTCCGGTCTTTGCTAAAAAAGCATTGGTGAACCTCTGCGTGCTGCTAAAACCTGCTTCTTCTGCCAAAGCAGTATATGTGTAATTGCTAAATTTTCTTTCAGTATAAAGAAGTGTAGTGATGTAATCAATGCAAATTTCATTTATATAATCTGTAAAGCCCTTCTCTCTGTAATGACTTATGATGCTGGATAAATACTTTGGATTTGACTTTAAGGCAGCCGCAAGTGTTACTAAAGTCCAGTCCCTTTCAAGAAATTTTTTATCTTTTTCAAATTTTTCAAGCTGTTTTAAAACAGCTGAAACTGTATCGGGGTTGATATTAAGAATTTGTGGTTTTTCAGGTATAGCAGTTGGGGTATTTTTAGCATTTACGAACTGAGCTTTTTGCTTCTTGTAGTTGTTTTTGTAACGATTTCTGTTTTTGGTATAGCGATATGCAAACCAAGTTGCAACGATAAGGATAATTGAACTTATACTTATCATAATGATTGTATAATATTTCTGTCTAAGAGTTTTGTTATCTATTTTTTCTTTTTCAGCAAGAAGTTTTTCTGTGCTGTATTCTTTGTGTATTCCTATCAAATATTTGTAAGTGTCATCCAGTACGGCATCTACTTTAAGAAGCTGATTAATATAATACAATTGTGTTTTATAATCATTTTTATCTTTATAATATTTTATTAAAAGCTCATACATCTCCCTGAGATCGGGGCGTAAATAATTTTTATTGTTAAAGGTCTGATCAACTTTTACAAAATACGGAAGTGCCAAATTAATCTTTTTCATGGCCCAATAACTTTTTCCTATATAAAAGTGGCTGATCGATTCAATTGCAAAATTCTTGCTTTTTCGGATACTATCCAGTGATTGTTTAATTTTTGATATGGATAGGCTATATTTTTGCTTAAAGAAATCATTTATACCATCCGAGTTTATAAAATAAGGTTCCATTTCTGGAATTTTTAGTCTTTTGCATTCTGAAAGTCCCCTGATGTTCGTTTTTGAGCACAACTCGTAGTTACCGGTTCTATTGTAACAAAGGCCTAAAGAGTGAAGTGTATTTATATATGCTCTGGGATTTTCATTTTTAAAATAATCTAAACAGTCACGAAATAATGAAGTTGCCTCATCATAAAAACCAAGGTAAAATTTGATTTGGGGCCATCTGATGTTTTACTTTATAGATGAGATATTTATCACCGGATTTAGATATGTAATTGTTTGCAATACTATAGTTGTCAGACGCGAGGTCATATTGTTTACGTCCATAAAAAGCAATTCCTTTCGATAGATATGCTGACCCAATAAGTCCATTATCATTTGACTTTTTGGCTGCATAAATCATGCTGTCTGCATATACCAATTTTAATTTTTCAGGAGATTGATGTAAAAAATTCTGGTAAGCATGTACAACTTCTTTCCAGTTTTTTTCATTTTTAGATTTATGGAGATAGGCAAGCAGGTAAATGGCTGCCATTTTATTGTCGTCCCTAAATTCATAAATTTTATCATCTAAATAGGTGTAATTTTTCTTTGCTAAAGAATCTGGAACTTTAAAAGTATTTTTTTGCGGAATTCCAAAGTAAGGAACGCATAAGCACATAACAAAAATTAATTGCAGTTTCATAGGTTAATATTTTTTGGGTAAATCTTTTTTGATAGATTGATCCTGAAAAAAAAATTCTTATCTGAGAGGATAATCTTATAAAAGATTAAATCAAAAATAAGATAAACAATTGGTTTTTAATGATTTATATTGTTAAAACTATGGAATTCTGTGTATTCCATAGTTTCAATACTCGCAATCCATACAAATTGTGTTGCAGGACGGTTTGCATAGAAATAGATTTGCTTCGAATTCAATAGCAAAATGTTCAGCATGGTGCTGAATAAAAGTTCTGCTTATCCGGATGAAATGAACTGAGAAGCGATTCTCATTCACATTCAAAATTAAAACATGAAAAATTTTGTATTATGTATTGTAGCCCTTTTTTTAGTATTCGCTTGTTCGCCTGATGAAGATGTAAGGCCTGAAGAAAATAACAAGCAAAGTTCGACATTGATGAGTGAATCCTCAATTGCGCAAAACCTGGCAAATCCCTATGAACAAACAGGTATAGACTATTATAATCAGCTGAATTTATACACTAAGAGTCATGGATATCCTAACTCTGTACAGCAATTGACAGATCAAATGCTTTATCTTTCAAATAATTCAAGGAAAGATACTAAGTTTAGTAAAAGTGCTATCACTATTACCCCTGAAATGATAGCATTAATATTAGCTGAACCCGAAGTTAAACTTGCTGAACTCATTGAGAATTCTTCCCTTAGTTTAGAAGTAAAAAGTAACTTAAATGGATTTGTTTCCGACCTGATTGAACAGCAAGAAGATGATTATGATGAGGTTTGCAGTTTTATAATTTCTTATGAAACAAGCGTGATTGAGAATATACTGTTACAAGAAGATGAAAAAGATACCATTCTAAAGGTTGCTTCTATTTCCAGATATTCATTGTATGCCGAGGCACGTCGCAGGGACAGGGACTGGGAAACCGCTATTACCACAAAGCCAACTAAACCGCTTTTTGATGGTGATGAGATTACCATAATTGCCCTCGCGGTACTTTTTAATACACTTCAATAATAACTTTTTATTAATAAGGTATTGTCAAATGAAACTTAGAACCGTTTTATCTTATTTCTAATCATGGTTAATGGTTAATTTGTTCAGTCTCTATTTCATCATAGCTAAAAAGAGCTATGATGAAATAGGAGGCTATTTTAAAATGGCGAAAGGAAAGTGAAGTCTGTTTAGAGAATTTCATACTTGCTCTATATTACAACTTTATTAAATCTCTATTTCTTGTATTATATAATTAGAAATTCTTTTAAGAACGAATTATATCAGTCCGGTTTTTATTCTTTTCCACCTTTATACTTAAAGATCATGATGAAAGATCTGTTAAATATTGAATTAAAGGGGTTGCCAATTGAAGGTTTGGATATTCATATTATTAAAAAGTATGTAGTCAAAACTCCTTCTGATCAATCTTTTAACGTTAAGAATTTATCTATTTTGTTAATTAAAGCAGGCAGGTTTAAGATTCAGTTACAAGAAGCCGTTCAGGATTTGTATCCCCGTGACATAATTGTCATCCCAAAGAATTCATTCTGTACTTTACTGGAGGTGCAGGATAAACTACAATTTTTTTTGATCACTTTCTCATCAGAGTTTGCGATAGAGAATTGCCTAAACAAGAAGCTGTTAGATTCCTTTTATTTTTTCATCATAAAGGAATCATTGAAAATTACTTTGGATGAAAAGGAATTTCTTGTCCTTTCACTTATTTATAAGCTTATTTATTTTTTGAGTAAAGATGATAAACTAAGTCGTTTTGATTACGACCTGCAACGCATCAGCTTTAGTCTGTTCTTATATGAATTGAAGTTTATTTATGCCAAACATGATACAATGGCAGCATTAAATTTTTCCAGAAGAGAAAGTCTTGCAATGGGGTTTCTAACAGTTTTGTCCATCCATTGCAGAAAACAGCACCACGTGAAATTTTATGCAGGAACTTTATCTGTGACTCCCGCACACTTGAGCAAAATTGTTAAGTCAATTACAGGAAAACCAGCTAAAATTTTAATAATAGAAGCAATAATAATAGAAGCCAAAAATCTGCTGGATAATTCCCAATTATCAATTTTGGATATTGTAGAAGAATTAGAATTTGACTCCCTGTCAAGTTTTAGCAGTTTTTTTAAAAAATACACTTTCTTTTCTCCATCTGAATATCGTTCGAATGCTATCGAGAGGTTTAAGAGTCGTTAGTTTTCGCTGTATCAACTACAATTAAAACAATAAAATGATGAATAATAAATATCCTTTAGAATGGCTGGATTCGTTGATATTGCAGCATTTTAATCCTCGCAAAGCAGATATGAAAATTTTATCAGAAACTGATCTGAGGCTTATCGCAGAAACTGTTTTGAAAGAATCGAACAGAATTCAGGTTCGCATTAAAAATGAAATTTTTTCATTAAGAAAGAAGAGGCAGATCCGTCTGCAGATTAGGAAGTATCATTCGACTTTAATATTTCTTCTTGATAAGATTGTGGAGCACAATAAAAGTAAAGAATTCAAGATTCCGGGTTTGTCTAAAATTGCCGAACTTATTATCCGAATTCTTGATGAATTGCTGTCATTTATTGAAAACAGATTTTCAATGTATTTAAGCCTTGATGAAAGAGTGCCAATAACTTATTTGGCGGTTTCCAGAAATGAATTGCAATTTAAGCTTAAGAAACTAAAATCAATGGAACTAAATTCAGAACAAGATAAAATTACGTTAGGAATTATCGTTAATAAATTGTCAAACGCAAACACTATAAAGACCAACTATAAAGTTACTTTTAGACAGATTGTCTATGAAAGAGCTCTTTTAAAAAACCTGGAGCAGATGGATAATCTGGAAGTAAACGCAACTATTTTTTCGATATTGGATACCGTGTTAATTGCTATGAACTTCAATAGCCCGGATTATATCCATATTCTAATTAATCGTTTCTTTAATCAGTTAAATAAAATTGAAACTCCCTCTCAAAAGTTATCGGAAATATTACTTTACTTCAAAGAATATAGCCAGTTAAACCTAAATGAAAAAATAACTTTTGATGCAAGTCAGCAAAACATAAAAACGGTACTGGATAATTGGTTTAAACATGAGATCGCTTATTTGGAAAGACAAATGGAATTAACAGGAAATCCGAATATAAAATCCGTGATAAAAAATGATAACCCGGAAAATAAACTGCAATGCGATTTATCTGCAGATCAAATTGGATTAATACTAAGAGCGGCGGACGAAGCAAGAATAGTAAAATCCCGATCAATGAGTTTGGTTTTTAAAACCATTGTACCTTATTTGTCGACAGCTTTTAAAAGCGAATTATCGTACCAGTCAGTTCGAAGCAAATCCTACAATGCTGAGGAAATTGACAAGAATGTGGCTATTAAGACTCTGGAGAAGATTATCAAAAAAATTGAGTCCTACTAGGTAGGGAAGTATTAAGTATTAAATTTGAACAGATCAAAACTCATATTTTTACGAATTTTAGAATACAAAATTTCAATTATAAATCAATATATCATGATGACATTAATCGCAATATTTTTTCCGTGTATTTCTTTTCTTTTGAGAGGGAAGATCTTCACTTGTATCATCTGTTTAATTTTGCAGATAACACTTATCGGCTGGATTCCTGCCGCTATCTGGGCAGTTCTGTCTTTACAAAATTCAAGAGCAGATAAACGCAATTCGAAATTAATAAAAGCCATGAGAAACAGGTAAAATATTTTGTTTCCCATTAATAATACAGCCTCTGAAAGCATATCATTGCTTTAAGAGGCTTTTCATATAATATTGATTTATTTTATTATGTCGCTTTCCTCTTTGAATTTATAACCTAATATTTTGGGGTACAAAAGGGTACAACAAAAAGTTGTACTTGTAGAAAATGCATTCTAATCGTTTCTTTGACCTGTAAATAAATCACAAGTTCAAATGATTTATTTAACAGTAGATGAAGTTTAACGATTAATGAAGATGATTATGCTATCAACAATTTCATGGAGTGATTACACCATTACAGTTTTAATATTGCTTTTAGTCTGGTATATTTATTTGATATTCAGATTTTATTCTTCCCAAATTAAAGATTTTATAAACGGGAAAAGAAAGATTGACTTTTCGAAAAAAAGAGGAAATTCAAATTCTTTACAAGACCATTTATTCTCTGAGTTTGCAGCACCTTTTGATACTTTGGATGATGCCAAAGAATTATCAGAAAAGCTGATAAATGCAATTGAAGAAAGTGCAGAAAGAAATTTATCTCAAAATGAATTTCAAAATTATATCATATTTATACTTAATGAATATCCGTATGTAAAGATCTCTGCTTTACGTGAAAAGATAAATCAATTAGCAGTCTCTGAATGTAAAAAACATCCTCAGTTGGTTTTAACTTATGAGCTGGTGGATTCACTGTGGGAAGAGACTATTTAATAAAATAGAGTGGAGGAATGCTTCCCTGTTCTGTCTGGTGCGGTATGGCTTTATGTGACAGGAAATAGAGTTGTAACAGCGAAATTCCTCTGCTTTATTTTCAAATGAAATAAATCTTTAAAATTAATGTGTGATGAAAAAATGTAATTGGAGGTTAAAGGATTTAAATAAGAAAAAGGTGCTGTCTTACGGTATTTTGGTTTTGTTGCTAGTCTATCAATTTAAGGTTTATGGACAAGATGGTGTAGCCGGAATCAATGAAGCGAACCAGAAGGTCAGGAGTTATTTTGATGCCGGCACAGAACTCATGTATGCTGTTGGAGCCTTGCTCGGATTAATTGGTGCCGTGAAGGTTTATCAGAAATGGAATGCCGGTGATCCTGATACGGGAAAAGTGGCGGCAGCCTGGTTTGGAAGCTGTGTTTTTTTGGTGGTGGTTGCTACTGTAATCAAATCATTCTTTGGAGTTTGACGCCTTATTTTAATTAAAGTATAAGTTTTAATAAATGTCACAAAGTACTGTTGTTTAATATTTTAATAATAAACAACAGTTTTTGTTTATAGTAGTTAATTACATGAGCAACAGTGTATATCAAATCAACAAAGGAATCAATCAGAGCATTGAATTTAAAGGTTTAAAGGCTCAATATATTTGGTACCTGGGTGGGGGAGTAGTGGGCTTAATGATCTTGTTTGCTATTCTTTATATTATTGGAATTCCTTCAATTTTCTGTGTAGGTTTTATTGGGATTTCTGGTGCATTATTAGTTTTCAAAATTTATAAAATGAGTAATCAGTATGGAGAATATGGAATGATGAAAGCGTTGGCCAAAAAACAAATTCCAAAACATATTAAAGTGTACAGCAGAAAAATATTCGCAGAGATATAGCTATTAGACGTTAATGATGAAAATGAAAGAAAGATGGAGAAAAGGATGGATGACGTTTTACCAATTATGGCTGTAGAGCATGATTGTATTTTATCAAAACAAGGGGATATAACAGTAGTTTTTAAAGTTGAGCTTCCTGAGATTTTTACACTGTCTGATCAGGAATATGAGGCTTTTCATCAATCATGGATAAAGGCCATTAAGATACTTCCAAAGTTCTGCGTGTTTCATAAACAGGATTGGTTTTTACAGAGCAGTTATCAGGCAGATTTCACAAGTGATGACAGTAGCTTTCTAACCAGGAGCAGCGAAAGGTTTTTCAATGAAAGACCCTTTTTGAATCATTCATGTTATATCATGCTTACTAAAAAGCCGATAGGACGAAAAAATTCAGGTTCCTTATTTTCTAATTTGATTAGAAGTACTATAGTTCCCGAGGAAACTTTGAAAGCACAAATGCTTCAGGATTTTATTGACAGTGCAAGTCAGTTTAAGAGGATTATGGAAGATAGTGGTTTTCTCAAACTTCAAAGGCTAGGGAATAATGAACTCAAAAGCCAAAGTCGAAAAATAGGACTGGTCGAGAAGTACTGCTTTTTATCCGACAAAGAAAACTCATTTGAGTACAACAATGTGAAATTTGAAAATGGACTGCAGGTCGGGGATAAGCATTGTCAACTATTCACATTAGGTGATGCAGCAGATTTACCGGCTTTGTGTGGATCAAGAATCAATTATGACCGTTATTCTACTGATAAGACAAAATTCAGTATCGGATTTGCCTCTACACTCGGACAGCTTTTATCCTGCAATCACATTTATAATCAGTATCTGTTTATTGAAGATGTGCAAAAAACGATTCAGAAGCTGGAGAGTAAAAGGCTTCGGTTACAATCGCTATCAGCCTATAGCCGGGAAAATATGATCGCCCGCGATGCCACAAATGATTTTTTAAATGAGGCTATTTCACAACAGAGATTACCGGTCAAAGCCCATTTTAATGTACTGGCCTGGACAAGCGACCAAGATGAGCTCAAGGAAATCAAAAATAAGGTCTCTTCAGCATTGGCTCAGATGGATTCCGCAGCGAAACAAGAGACGGTTGGAGCAGCTCAGATTTATTGAGCTGGAATGCCCGGCAATGAAGCAGATTTTCCAATGAACGATACTTTTGACACGTTTACAGAGCAGGCGGTTTGTTTTCTAAATATGGAAACGGGATACAAATCCTCACTCAGTCCGATGGGAATTCGGTTAGGGGATAGGCTTACTGGTAAACCTGTACATGTAGATATCAGTGATGAGCCTGTTAAAATGGGAATTTGTACCAATCGCAACAAATTTATATTGGGACCTTCCGGAAGCGGAAAATCATTTTTTACCAATCATATGGTCAGGAGTTATTATGAACAGGGAACACATGTCGTACTTGTAGATGTTGGCCACAGCTACAAAGGTCTGTGTGACATGGTAAAGGGATATTACTTTACCTATGATGAAAAGAATCCAATACGTTTCAATCCGTTTTACATTGGAGAAGGGGATAGCCTGGATACAGAAAAGAAGGAAAGTATAAAGACTTTGCTGCTCGCTCTCTGGAAAAAGGATGACGAAACATTTAACCGAAGTGAATATGTTGCATTGTCAAATTCATTGCAGTTGTATTATGAAAAAATGGCTATTAATCAGGGTATTTTTCCCTGTTTTAACAGCTTTTATGAATTTCTGAAGGATGACTTTGTTCCAATTTTACAAGGTGATAACGTGAAGGAGAAAGATTTTGATGTCAATAATTTTCTGTACGTTCTTAGACCTTACTACAAAGGCGGGGAATTTGATTATCTGCTCAACGCTACCGAAAACCTTGAACTTTTAAAAGAACGTTTTATTGTTTTTGAACTGGATAATATCAAGGATCATCCAATACTATTTCCGGTGGTGACCATTATCATAATGGAGGTTTTTATCAGCAAGATGAGAAAACTTAAAGGGATCCGTAAAATGATTTTGATCGAAGAAGCCTGGAAAGCAATTGCAAAAGAAGGAATGGCCGAATATATCAAGTATCTTTTTAAGACGGTAAGGAAGTTTTTTGGAGAAGCAATTGTTGTCACCCAGGAAGTGGAAGATATAATTTCGTCCCCAGTTGTCAAACAGGCTATTATTAATAATAGTGACTGTAAAATTCTCCTTGATCAAAGCAAGTATCAAAACAAATTCGATCAGATTCAGGAGTTATTAGGACTGACAGAAAAAGAGAAGGCATTGGTACTTTCTGTCAACAGGGCAAATGATCCTGATAAAAAATATAAGGAAGTATTTATTTCACTGGGAGGGATGTCTTCAAAGGTGTACAGAACTGAAGTTTCGATGGAAGAATATTTAGCTTACACAACCGAAGAAAGTGAAAAGGTAAAGGTTAATGCTTATGCCAAAAAATTTGACGGCGATATAAAAAAAGGGATAGCAGCATTGGCTTTAGATATGAGAAACGGGAATTAAATGAAGAGGAATAATGAAAGCAAAAACAAAAGTAATAGCATCTATGATATGTTTACTATTAGTTAGTACACCAGCCAGGCCGGCAAATACTGAAGCGGTTCTTCCAATTTTGGAAATTGTGAAGTTTGTTACCAAAAAAGTAATCAAGGCAATTGATCTTCGGATTCAGCGATTGCAGAACAAAACAATCTGGCTTCAAAACGCACAAAAGAAAATTGAGAATATTTTGTCTAAACTAAAGCTGGATGAAATTTCAGAATGGACAAAAAAGCAACGGGATCTTTATAAAGATTACTACGAGGAGTTGATGAAGGTAAAATCAATTATAACGTATTATCAGCGGATAAAAGATATAACAAAGAAGCAGACAAGACTTATTGAAGAGTACGAAAGGGCGTGGAATCTCATTAAGCAGGATAAACATTTCACCACGGCTGAACTTGATTATATGGAAAAAGTATATTCAGGAATTCTGGAAGAAAGCGTAAAAAATATAGATCAGATTTTCTTAGTTCTGGATTCCTTTACAACCCAAATGACAGATCTTAAAAGACTTGAAATTATTAACGAAGCTGCTGATCAGGTTGATGCTAATTATGATGATCTGACTCTTTTTAATAAACAGAATGTGATGCTAAGCCTACAAAGAGCCAAAACTTCCAATGATGCAAATAAGGTGAAACAATTTTACGGAATTCCGTAATTAATACAATTATTATGAAAAAGATTGTTTTGTTGTTTTTGCTATGCTGCCTTGCAAATTACCAGATGCAGGCCCAGGCAAAATGGCGCAAGGAACTGCTCCTGCAGATTGCTGCACTTAAGGTTTATATTGAATATGCCCAAAAAGGATATAGTACCGTAAAAAAAGGTCTCAATTTTATTGGGGATCTTAAAAAAGGAGAATTGAATCTTCACAGTGATTATTTTACTTCTTTGAGAAAAATTAATCCAAAGATTAAGAAATACTATAAAGTAGCCGGGATTATTTCACTACAGCTCAACATCATCAAAATCTCCAATAATACTTTTAAGGAACTTAGAAAGGATGATTTGTTTCATGGTGATGAAATAGATTATATAGAAAAATCATTTGACAGGCTCTTTGATAACTGCAATAGAACCTTAGATGAGCTATTAACGGTTACAACAGACAGTAAGTTTGAAATGAAAGATGATGAACGTATAAAGCGTATTGATATCCTTTATAAAATGATGATGGACGATTTTGTATTCTGCCGAACTTTCAGCAATGAATCAAAAATACTAATGATCAATAGAGCTAAGGAAAAAAGTGATGTTAAATCGAATCACTTGTTATGTGGACTTTAAAACGAGTAGCGATGAGGAACATAATAATCCCATTAACAATTATAATATTAATGTTATTTCCAAACAAAGGAAACTCCCAGTCACAGGAAATCCAGCAACTGATACTCAATATTGAAAAGCTTGCTCAGTTCAAACAAATATTGAGCGACATGAAAAAGGGCTACGAAATTTTATCGGGTGGTTATAAAGTTGCTAAAGATATGTCTCAAGGGAACTTCACACTTCATAAGACATTTTTGGATGCGCTAATGCAGGTCAGCCCAGTTGTGAGGAATTATAAACGGGTAGGTGATATTGCCAATTTTTAAATTGTTTTGGTCAGGGAAAGTAAAACTGCACTTAATCGCTTTGCCGGTAGCAATAGTTTTACAGAAAAAGAACTCAGATACTTTGAGAATGTATATGACAATTTATTAAACCAGAGCATTCGAAACCTTGATGAGCTCCTCACCATAGTTACTGCAGATAAGCTTAGGATGTCTGATGATGAGCGATTGGAGGCAATCGATAAGATTTATTTCGATATGCAGGAAAAACTTTTGTTTCTGCGAAATTTTAATTCTTCATCCAACATTCTGGCACTTCAAAGGGCTAAAGAGAGTAAAGATACAGATGCCACAAAAAGACTATATGAATTAAAAGACCAATAGTTATGAGCACTTTTAAATTAAACAAAACGGTTATTTTCATAATCGCCTCATTTCTGCTGCCTTTTAGGATTTTGGCTCAGAGTTCAGATGCCCAAAGCCTGCATGGCATATTGGAACAGCTTTATGATGAGATGATGCCATTATGCAGTAATTTAATTGCGGTGGGACAGGGAATAGCAGGATTTGCAACAATCTGGTATATAGCCTCACGTGTCTGGAGGCATATTGCCAATGCAGAACCCATAGATTTTTATCCATTATTCCGACCTTTTGTTATCGGCTTTTGTATTATGATTTTCCCATCAGTCCTTTTTATGATCAATGCCATAATGAAACCAACTGTTAACGCTACTGCTGCTATGGTGGAAGGTTCAAATAAAGCAATTGAAGTACTTTTAAAAGAAAAAGAAAAAGCCATCAAAGAAACCAATCCATGGAAAATGTATGTAGGGGTTACCGGAGCCGGAGATCGGGATCAGTGGTATAAGTACACACATGAAGGAGCTGATTCTGGCAGTGAAGGCATGCTGGAAGGGATTGGAAACGATGTAAAGTTTGCTAAGGAAAAAGCATCGTATAATTTTCGGAATTCTGTAAAGGAATGGATGAGCGAAGTATTAAGAGTACTTTTTGAAGCTGCGTCACTATGTATCGATACGCTTCGGACATTCCAACTTGTAGTGCTATCTGTTCTTGGACCTCTTGTTTTCGGAATCGCTGTTTTTGATGGATTTCAGCATACGCTAACCATATGGCTGGCGCGGTATATCAATATTTATCTGTGGCTTCCGGTAGCCAATATTTTTGGAAGCCTAATTGGTAAGATTCAGGAACTGATGCTTAAGCTGGATATAGCACAGGTAAATAGTAACGGTGATACATTTTTCAGCAGAACAGATATGGCTTATCTCATTTTTATGATCATCGGGATTGTTGGATACTTTACCGTTCCTTCAGTAGCGAATTATATAGTTCATGCCGCAGGAGGAGGGGCTTTAGGTCAGAAGGTTACCAGTCTATTTGGAAATACAACCAATATGGTCGTTAGCAGTACATCACAAGGAGCCGGAATGGTTCTCGATTCGATGGGTAATGCAGCAGGCAGAATGTCACAGAGCATGTCTTCGTCTTCAGGGAACTCCCCTTATTTTGAGGAAAAAGGAAATTATATGAGCGATAGGCTTAAAGGAAATTCAAAGTAATCTTAAAAAATATCCCAGATGTTTACTAAAATGAAAAATATTGATACTGCCTTTCGGTATGTTAGAGGCTTTACCATGCTGATAATCGTAGGATGCATCATAATATGCTGCTACACGCTGTATAGCAGTTTTGCAACCGTAGTTTCGATGCAGGACAGAGTTTACATACTGGCAAATGGAAAAGCTCTGGAAGCCTATTCTTCAGACCGAAAGGATAATGTACCCGTGGAAGCCAGGGACCATGTAAAAACATTTCATGTCTATTTCTTTACTCTGGATCCGGATGAAAAGGTTATAAAAGCAAATATAACCAAGGCACTTTATCTGGCAGATGACAGCGCAAAACGAACTTATGATGACTTAAAAGAGAATGGATATTACACGGGAATTATTTCAGGAAATATAAGCCAGACTATCAGTATTGACAGTATTCAGGTTGATGTCAATGAATATCCATATTCTTTTAAATGTTTTGCCAGGCAGAAAATTATTCGAAGCACCAGCATCGTAAACAGAAGCCTACATACAGAAGGCACTCTGCGAAATGTTTCCCGAAGCGATAATAACCCACATGGATTTTTAATTGAGCGCTGGAATACTTTGGAAAATAAAGATTTAAGTATAGAGAATCGAAAGTAAAAAGTATGAAGCCTTTATTTAAAAAACAAAAACAAAATCAGATAAGCAATAAATATTGGTTGATGGCTCAGGATAAATGGGCAAAAAAGATGAGCGCATTAGCTTCGGGATTATCCAGAGAAAAACTGATTTTCTTATTAATCGGTTTTGTCATTTTTACTGGAAGCATCAGTATTTGTATTGTGTGGAACGGATTTAACGAAGGAATTTCTCAAAAGATAAATATTCTTCCAATTGCTATGCCAGCTAATGTAAATAAGGAATTCAAGACTGCTAAAACAGCTTCTGTTTCATTTCAGGAATATAAAAGAATCTTACGATTTAGATTCTATTTAGACAGTCTTGCTTCAAGTTCATCAGGAAGAAAAATGTATAACAGTATTCAGATTTTTCGTCCTGGACTTTTAGATAGTCTTGTTTTTATTGAAAATTATTATAAATCAAATGTTAAAGATTAATGTCATGGAGAAAAAAACAATTTCATTAAAAGAATTAAAAAAAAGAAAAATGCTTTTGGTGCTGCCTATTCTGGCTCTTCCGTTTATAACAATGCTTTTTTGGAGTCTTGGAGGAGGTAAAAATACGATTTCAGATATCATAGTGGATAAGAAAAAGGGATTTAATAGTGATCTGCCAAATCCAAAATTTAAAGAAGACAGCACATTTGATAAAATGAGCTATTATGATCAGGCCGCAGTGGATTCCATTAAACTTCTGGAACAAATAAAAAAAGACCCAAATTATTCAAACGAGGTATTTCTTGAAGATTCTTTACAAATTAGAGAATCGAAATTTGGAGATCAAAGCTTCAGAAGTAATAAAATTGGTTCCCTCAATACAGTTTCCTATCAAGACGCTAATGAACAAATAGTATATAAGAAATTAAAAGTCCTTCAACAGGCATTAAATAAGCCTGTATCTGTTACTGATAAAGATCAAGATTTGAGAGAATTTCAAAATTACGGAGCAACAGATGAAGAATCTCCAGAGATTAAGAATCTCGAGAATATAATGTCCGCAATGAATGAAACTCCTGAACCAGATCCGGAATTAAAACAGTTAGGAGGGATGCTCGAAAATATATTGGATATTCAGCATCCTGAACGAATGCAGGAGAAATTAAGGCAGTCTTTAGAAAGTAAAAAAGCGAACAGCCATAAGGTTGATCTAAAAACCAAAGAAAATAACATTACTTCTCTTGGACAGTTTACTGCCGAACAAAAAAACACTTCTAATCTAAATGCCTTTTATTCTTTAGATGAAACGGATATTTTGAATAACCAGCAGAATTCTATTGAGGCTGTGATTCATGAAACACAAACCATTGTAGATGGTTCAACGATAAAACTACGTTTAACCAATGATGTTTTTATTAATGGAATACTGATTCCGAAAAACAGCTTCTTATTTGGAATTGCAGCGTTAAAAGGGGAGAGGCTTGAGGTTAAAATAAATAATGTCAAATATGGCAGTTCTATTTATCCTGTTGATCTTTCTGTTTATGATATTGATGGAATAAACGGCATTTACATCCCTGGAACAATAAACAGAGATGTTGCCAAGGAATCTGCAGAACGTTCTATCCAGACTCTGGGACTAGCCAGTTTAAACGATTCTTGGGGAGCCAAGGCTGCAGGCATGGGTGTAGAGGCAGCCAAAAGTCTTATGAGTAAAAAAGTTAAGCTTATAAAAGTTGTTGTCAAGGCCGGATATCAGGTGCTTCTTTACGATGAAAAACAAAAGAATTCTAAATAATATAAAAACATTAAAAATGAAAAATAATAAGTTATGGTTTTTAGTTTGTCTATTTCAGATGGGATTTTATACATCGGCTCAGGTAATTAGTAAAGAATCTGGGGTCACAAATATGCAGATAGGATATTCTAAAACTACAAGCATCGTTTTTCCTTATCCCATTAAGAGCATAGATAAAGGAAGTCAGGAAGTTTTAATCCAAAAGGCAAAAGGTTCTGAAAACATTCTACTGGTTAAAGCAGCACAGAAGAATTTTGTTCAGACCAATATCACTGTAGTAACAACAGATGGAAAGTTATTTGGGTTTGTTTTAAATTATGATGAGCAGTGCCCTGATTTAAATTTAATTGCTGAAAACTCGATAGCACTTAATCAGGAAATTCTGTTTTCCATGGAAAATGAAAATCAGAAGAAAATAGAGCATTATGCTGATTTATCACTCACCAAACAAAAAAAGGTAAACGGTCTAACCAAATCAAAGTACGATATTAAACTTCAGCTTACTGGCATATTCATCCATCAGGATGTGATGTATTTCAGGTTAACCCTTGCAAATAAATCGAAAATAAATTTTGACATCGATCAGTTTCGTTTTTTTATACGCGATCAGAAAAAATCAAAAAGAACAGCTTCCCAGGAAATTGAAATTCTGCCAATATTCTGTAATTCCAAAATATCAACTGTTTATGATAAATCTGAAGTAATGGTTGTATATGCTATATCCAAATTTACAATTCCGGAGAAAAAATACCTGACTATACAGCTAATTGAGAGAAATGGAGGAAGACAAATCGAACTGAATATTAAGAATCATGATCTAAATAATTTGGAAATATTGAATAGTCTTTAAGTGAGTAGTAACATTAAAATTAAATATTATGAATCAGAAAAATTTGGAATTTTTAAAAGACCAGCTGAAATATACAGGCTTTGGTGAAACGTTCGATACAGTACTAAGAGAAAGTATTCAGAAAGGACAAAAGGAATTTAAAATCGAACATAGCGGTGTCTATAATAAGGATACTATGTCAGTTGAATTAAATTTTAAAAAGTCAGACCAGACCGATATGTATTTTTTTTAATTCTTATCATGTGAATCTAAAAAAAGAAGATTCAAAAGAGGCATTACAACAGACATTTTACATTAATAAAGATAGTAATATCACTTTAAAAGAAGCTTATAATTTAATGGAAGGGAGTTCTGTAAATAAAGACCTCAAAACTAAAGAAGGAGAGGATTACAATGCCTGGCTAAAAATGGACTTTAAGGTAGCTGATGACAATGGTAATTTTAAAATTAATCATTACCATCAAAATTACGGTTACGATCTTGAGGCTAGTCTTGCTAAGCATTCCATTAAAGAATTGGCAACTCCTTCCTATAAAGAGGATTTAATGAACTCTCTAAAAAAGGGAAATCTGCAATCAGTGACATTTGTTGTCAATGGTGTTGAGACAAAACATTTTGTTGAAGCTAATCCTCAATATAAAACGCTTAACGTTTATGATGGAAATATGCAGAGAATCAATCATCGTGAAAGTAAAGAACAAAAGAAGGTTGAAGATGAAGGAAAAACTCAAGGAAAAGAAGTCAAAGAGAAACAAAATTCTGCCTCTGAAAAGTTAGATGAAGATGAGAAAAAAAAATCAACAAGAAAAAGTAAGGCTAAATCTCCGTAATAATGGAATCGTTAAACCCCCTATCGGATTTCTTTTCTGCGATTGAAAAAGACTTTCGAATAAGTACCACTCATATTGCGATTTATGCAGCATTACTTCAATATAGAGTTAACCTTGGTTTTGTTAATCCAATTCAGGCTTACAGACATGAAATAACAGAACTTGCTAAAATATCTTCTCCTTATACATATCATAAATGCATCAAGGAATTAAGTGACTATGGATATATCAGGTATGAGCCATCTTTTAAAAAGAATGAGGGGAGCAAGATTTATTTTACAGTATAAGATAACACTAAAAATGACTAAAAGCCCTTAGAAGGGCTTTTTCTATTTATATCTATAAACATGCAAGATGAAAAAGAAAAAGTAAGTGGAAAAATTACTCCAGAGAAAGCTATGCAAATGTTGCGCTCTGAAGGATTGGATGTTACAATTGAAGAAGCATCCGAAATTTTGGATTTTTTAAGGAAAATGGCTAATATAGCCGTATCTAAATTTTTGAGATTATGAAAATGATAGCTGATCTATATATTAGAGTAAGTACAGATGAACAGGCAGAGAAAGGATATTCTCAGAGAAATCAGGAAGAAGTGCTCCGTAAGTATTGCGATTTAAATTTCATTGAAATACGAAGTGTCATTTTTGAAGATCATTCAGCAAAGACTTTCGATAGACCTCAATGGAAGAAGTTTCTGCTTAATTTGAAGAAGCATAAAAATAAAACAAATTTAGTTTTATTTACAAAATGGGACAGATTCAGCAGAAATGCTGGTGATGCATATCAGATGATAAGTGTTTTAAGAAAACAAGGTGTTGAGCCACAGGCTATAGAGCAGCCACTTGACCTTTCTGTTCCTGAGAATAAAATGATGCTTGCTTTTTATTTGGCCGCACCTGAAGTAGAAAATGACAGAAGAGCTCTCAATACTTTCCATGGAATGAGAAGAGCAAGGAAGGAGGGTAGATATATGGGTATTGCTCCTGCGGGTTATATCAACCGCGTAAAACAAGATGGAACAAAGTATATAGCATTTGATGAGCCTGAAGCATCTATTTTGAAATGGGCTTTTGAAGAGCTTTCACGAGGAATTTTTAACACTGAGCAAGTTCTTCATATGGCAAAAGAAAAAGGACTCAAAGCAGGTAAAAACCATTTTTGGAGAGCGATTCGTAATCCTTTATACTGTGGAAAAATAGCTGTTCCTAAACACAAAGATGAAGAATTCATGTATGTAAAAGGGCAGCATGAGGCCTTAATATCGGAAGTATTGTTTTATAAAGTACAGGATATTCTTGATGGTAGATCAAAAAAATATCTACCTAAAGTAGTTGCGGCGAAGCCTTTTCCGTTACGAGGATTTTTTAAGTGTCCCGATTGCGACAAAATACTCACTGGTAGTATTTCGAAAGGGCGCCATAAATATTATCCTTATTACCATTGTAGTGCAGGGTGCAAATTCAGGATAAATTCAGATATGGCCAACGAGGTATTTATTAATTATTTAAAGCAATACGTTCCAATTCCAGAAATTAAAAGCTTATATACATCGTTATTATGTGAAGTTTACAAGGAACAGACAAAAGATGTTTTTGAAGAACGAAATAAAGTCATAGCACAGCTTAAGGATTATGAAAACAGAATGGCACATGCCCGTGATTTACTTTTATCCAAAGACATAGAAGCATCCGATTATAGAGAAATGAAATCTGACTATGGAGATATAATACAGAGGCTGGAACTAAAATTAACTGGGCTTGAAAAGGATAGTAAAGATGTGGAGAAGCTTTTAAATAATGGTGTAGAGAATCTCTTAAAGCTTAATGAATGTTACGATATTGGTAACTGGATAGAGTCAAGACACTTAATTGGTTCTATTTTTCCTGAAAATTTCACAATTTTAAAAAATGAGTTTCGAACCGCTAGGGTTAATGAAGTAGTAGCTCTAATATATGTGATAAACAGTGTTTTATCTCTAAATAAGAAAGGGACAAAGAAGAATTTTTCCTCTTTGTCCCGTCAAGTAGCGGGAACAGGACTCGAACCTGTGACCTTCGGGTTATGAGCCCGACGAGCTGCCTACTGCTCTATCCCGCGATGTTTCGGGTGCAAAGATACGCCCATTTTTTAGATTTCCAACGAAAACTTTAAAAAATGTTTTATTTTTTGTATTGACTTGATATGACTACCTTTGCGGTTTAAAATAATACACAAATGTCACACAAAGCAGGATTCGTAAACATTATCGGAAATCCAAATGTTGGAAAATCAACCCTGATGAACGCCTTCGTTGGAGAACGGTTATCAATCATTACCTCAAAAGCCCAAACTACACGTCATAGGATTTTAGGAATCGTAAACGGAGAAGACTTTCAGCTGGTTTTGTCTGATACTCCCGGAATCATCAAACCGGCTTATGAAATGCAGGAATCGATGATGAACTTCGTTAAATCGGCTTTTGAAGATGCTGACATTTTAATTTACATGGTCGAAATAGGGGAGCAGGACTTAAAAGACGAAGATTTTTTCAAGAAAATTATCCACGCTAAAATTCCGGTATTACTGCTGCTAAATAAAATCGACAATTCGAATCAGGAACAATTGGAACAGCAGGTTGCTTTTTGGAAAGAAAAAGTGCCCAATGCGGAGATTTTCCCAATTTCAGCTTTGCAGAATTTTAATGTACCGGAAGTTTTCGGAAGAATCATTGAATTATTGCCGGAATCTCCTGCCTATTATCCAAAAGACCAGTTAACAGATAAACCGGAGCGTTTCTTTGTAAACGAAACCATCCGTGAGAAAATCTTATTGAACTACAGCAAAGAGATTCCGTATGCGGTTGAAATCGTGACAGAAGAGTTTCATGAAGACGAAAATATTATCAGAATCCGTTCGGTAATTATGGTCGAACGCGACACGCAAAAAGGAATCATCATTGGTCATAAAGGTGCAGCTTTAAAGAAAGTAGGAACCGATGCCCGTGCTGATTTAGAGAAATTCTTCGGAAAACAAATTCATATTGAATTGTATGTAAAAGTGAACAAAAATTGGAGAAGCAATGCTAATATGCTAAAACGATTTGGTTACAATCAATAGTTTTAATGGTTTCAGGTTTCAAGTTGTAAATATGAGATGGGAAAGGAGAACCAAATTTCCTTATGAACTTGAAGCCTAGCCCTGATAGAAGTGGAAATCCTTTTTTATTGTTTTTTCTACAATAAAAAAGATTGTAACGGATAGCAGGAAATTGCTCCTAAAAAAATAATTAATTTTTAGTTTTAAGTCAAAGTTTTAAAACCTGAAACCTGAAACCTGAAACAAAAACAATAAAAACAGAGGTACTTAGAAACTTAGCAGCTTAGCAGCTTTTTTTAACTACCTTTGCAAAAAATTTAAATAAGGCATTTTAGATTTATAATTTACTGTGATTTAGTTAAAAACGAAATCTGAAATTGTGAGTCTGAAATCTAAAATTCAAAAAAATGAATAACATTGTTGCGATAGTAGGAAGACCTAATGTAGGGAAATCAACCCTGTTTAATAGGCTGATACAAAGAAGAGAAGCTATTGTAGATTCAGTTTCCGGGGTGACCCGCGATAGAAACTATGGTAAAAGCGAGTGGAACGGAAAAGAGTTTTCTGTCATTGATACAGGTGGATACGTTCGGGGGTCTGATGACGTTTTCGAAGGGGAGATCCGTAAACAGGTTGAGCTTGCTATCGACGAAGCCGATGTTATTATTTTTGTGGTTGATGTTGAAGAAGGAATTACACCAATGGATGAAACGGTTGCTAAATTGTTGCGTAAAGTAACGAAACCTGTTTTATTGGCTGTAAATAAGGTTGATAACGCCATGCGAGAAAAAGATGCAGTGGAGTTTTATAATCTTGGTTTAGGCGATTATTACACATTTGCGAGTATTTCAGGAAGCGGGACTGGGGATTTATTAGATGCTTTAATTGAAGCTTTTCCGGAAAAACCAGAGCCTGTTAAAGAAGAAGTAGTTTTGCCTCGTTTTGCAGTTGTAGGTCGTCCTAATGCAGGAAAATCGAGTTTTATAAATGCACTTATTGGTCAGGACCGTTTTATGGTTACTGATATTGCAGGAACTACCCGTGATGCGATTGATACAAAGTTTGACCGTTTTGGTTTCGAATTTAATTTGGTTGATACTGCAGGAATCCGCCGTAAAGCAAAAGTAAAGGAAGATTTAGAATTTTACTCTGTAATGCGTTCTGTTCGTGCGATTGAACATGCTGATATTTGTATTTTGGTGATTGATGCAACACGCGGATTTGAAAGTCAGGATCAAAATATTTTTTGGCTGGCAGTAAAAAACCGAAAAGGAGTGGTGGTTTTGGTAAACAAATGGGATCTGGTAGAAAAAGATACGATGTCTTCTCGTGACTATGCCGAAAAAATCAAAAAAGAATTAATGCCATTTACAGATGTGCCCATTTTGTTTGTATCCGCATTAACCAAACAACGTTTGCTGAAAGCGTTGGAAACTTCAGTTCAGGTTTTTGAAAACAGAAAACAAAGAATTTCTACTTCAAAATTCAATGAATACATGCTGAAAGTTATCGAATCTTATCCGCCTCCAGCCACAAAAGGAAAATACGTGAAAATTAAATATTGTATGCAATTGCCAACAGATACGCCGCAATTTGTGTTTTTTGCGAATCTGCCGCAATATGTAAAAGAACCATACAAGCGTTATTTAGAAAATAAGATTAGAGATAATTGGGATTTTGCAGGAGTGCCGATTGACATTTATATCAGAGAAAAATAAAGTTTAAAAGTCCCGGTTTTTCGGGACTTTTTTTATGCTTCAAATTAAATCCTAAAATTGGAAGGTTATAAATGGTACACTATTTGAATAAATGTGAAAACCACAATTAAACCTTTTTATTTTTTTGTGGTCTAATCAGCTTAACCAATTTTTTATGACCAGATTATATTACGTTTTATTTTTTTTAATTTTCGCTTATTCTGCTAATGCTCAGAATGATATAGTTCTTAAAGGTACCGTACTTGATATTAATACACAGTTGCCGGTCGAACTTGCTACGGTTTATTTTACCACCATTAAAGATTCCACAGTTATTGATTATGCTACAACAGATAAAAACGGTTTTTTTAGGTTAAATACAAAAAAACTGGATCAGCCGGTTTTTCTTAAAATAAATTATTTAGGATATCAAACTTATACCGAAGAACAAAAGGGACTTTTGGAAAGTAAAGATTTTGGTAAATTATATTTGCTTGAAAGTGTAAATACTTTAAATGAAGTAATTGTTAAAAGTGAAGCGCCGCCAATCCGGATGAAGCAGGATACTTTAGAGTATAATGCGGCTTCTTATAAAGTTCGTCCGGATGCAAACGTAGAAACACTATTAAAACAACTGCCTGGTTTTGATATCGATGAAGCCGGAAAAATGACTGTTAACGGAAGAGAAGTAAATCAGCTGCTGGTAAACGGGAAACCCTTTTTTGACAGGGATGGTGCAATCGCACTGAAAAATTTACCTGCCGAAATTATTCAAAAAGTTCAGGTGTCTGATTTTAAAACAAAAAAAGAAGAATTATCCAAACAGGAATCCACATCAGATTATTCGAGTATCAACCTAACAATTGATGAAAAGAAAAACAAAGGTTATTTCGGAAAAATTCTTGGAGGATATGGCTCTGATGATCGGTATGAAAGCAGTCTGATCATGAATTTCTTTAATAATAAACAGAAGATAAGTATTTTGGGTTCTTCCAATAACATCAATTCGACTGGTTTTGCCCAGGATGAAGTATTTGATAATATGGGTGGAGGAAGAAACAGTCAGGGCAGCGGTGGTAATACCGGGAGAGGAATTACGCAGTCTAACTTATTGGGAATAAATTATTCTGATGACTGGAATAAAAATCTGAGTGCCACTGGGAGTTATAATTTTGATAATAAAATTAATAATAATGAGAGTACAGTTCGTGAAACCAGTATTTTGCCAACCGGAAACAATTATACAGAATCAAATTCGAAAACCAGAAATGAGAGTACGGGTAATAAAGCCAATTTTGAATTAGAATATAAAATTGACCCGACAACACGTCTTGTTGTTACTCCAAATGTAAGTCAGACACGTTCTAATTCAAAATCAGATTCTTTCAGTAAAACTACTAGAGATGATGCAGATGGAGAGATTTTAAATACAAGCGAATCACATCCATATAAAGAAAACACGTCAACCAATTTCTCAAATACAATCAATTTTAATAAAGCTTTCGAAAAAAAAGCCAGAAATGTCAGCCTTGTTTTTACCAATAATAATTCAGGTACGGATTCTGATGGTATAGTAGACTCAGAAACAATTTTGTACAAGGACGAAGGTGCATTTTTAGATAAGAGGAAACAAAAAACAAAAGGACGAAATGTCTCAGATTCCTATTCTTTGGACCTTGAATATACAGAGCCCATTACAGATTCTTTGAGAATAAGATTTGGAACCGATTTTGACTGGCAAAACACGTCAAACGATTTGAAAACTTATAATAATGATGACGAATCTGAATTTTATGGAACTCTGGTTGATTCTGTAAGTAATTATTTGAGTTCGAAGCGAAACTCGATAAGTCCAAAAGTAGGTCTTACTTTGAAAAAAAATAAATTTACATTCAACCTGAATTCGAGAACTGCCATTATTGATTTTGACAATCATTCGTTATATAGAAACAATTCAACCGATTTAGAAAAAAGATATGCGCTGCCTTTTGCAAATCTTCAGCTGCGATACAAATTCAGCAGGTCCAAATTTTTTACTTTCAAATATGATTATTCAAATGCACTTCCGTCAACGACTCAATTAATGCCAGTTGTAGATTTGAATAATTCATTAAACACGGTTACCGGAAACCCAAATTTGGATCCGATTGAAAAAAACAGTGTAAATTTTGATTTTAAGAATTTTGACTTCCGGACACGTTCGGGGTATAGTTTATATATCAGGGGTGATTATTTCAATAACGATGTTGTGTCAACTTCTATTTTTGATGATGAGACAGGAAAAAGATTTACAACTTATATCAATATTTCGGGAAATTATAGTGCTACAGTCGGTGGAAACTGGACTCAGTCTATAAAAAAAGACGCTCATACGCTACGATATGGTTTAGGTTTAAACGGTAAGTATTCTTTTGACAAAGGATTTACAAATGCAATTTTATACAATGCTAAATCTACAGCAATTTCGCCAAAAGTATATTTTACCTATGAATATGGCGAAATTCTAACGATTTCTCCTTCTTATGGATTTTCGTATAATCAAACAAAATATGAAAACACATCCAGAGATGCAACTTCAAATGTGGTGCATAGAGCCAATTTGCAAACAACAATGTACTGGCCGGCAAACTTAATTTTTGGAAATGATTTTGGATACACCTACAATTCGAATCTTTCAGATGATTTCAAAAAAGATTTTTACCTGTGGAATACCAGTTTATCGTATGGTTTTTTAGATAAAACATTATATGCTAAAATAAAAGTCTATGATGTTTTGAATCAAAATCAAAGTGCAACCAGAAGTATTTCTGCAACCTCAGTTCGTGATGAAGAAAGTACTGTTTTAAAGCGTTATGTGATGTTTTCTTTGGCCTATAAAATCGGAAATTTTGCTGCTGAAAAAGGTTC
This sequence comes from Flavobacterium fluviatile, assembly GCF_010645065.1. GTDB lineage: Bacteria > Bacteroidota > Bacteroidia > Flavobacteriales > Flavobacteriaceae > Flavobacterium > Flavobacterium fluviatile. Next base: position 29,520 of record NZ_JAADZW010000021.1, read on the forward strand.
GAAAAGAAGAGGGGGAGACCGTGGAGGAAGAGAAAGGGAAGATTAATTTGGAATTTTAATCTTAATCAAAATTTAAAACAAAAATATAAACTCCGGATTAGCCGGAGTTTTTTTATTACCTGCTCCTAGTGACTTACAATATCGGAATTTGGAATTTCAATAATTGGAATTCGGTTCTACGATTTTATTTTACGATTAATTCTATGATAGACAGTAAAACGAATAATATCACGATCATAAAAATCAACACCACTTGCACGTCTCTGGAAGCTTTTCAGATAACCTAATTCCACGCCAATATTTGGGTTGAAGTGATAGCGTAATGCAGCATAAATTCGATTTTGGTCGAAAGTATTTTTCTTGTTGTCTTTTCCGTGATTGAATAAAATTTCATCAGAGATGTTGCCTTTTAAGTTTCTTTTTTCTTTCTCCCAAAGTGTAAAAGTCGATTGCAGGCGATATCTGAATCGGAAAGAAAAAGAAAATTCGTTTAATAATTCGGTTTTGGTTGCTTTTTGTATAAATCGTTCTTCAAGCTGAAAACGGTTATGGAAAGTAACTTTTGCGAGCTCATGAATAAGGGTAACATCCTGTTGAATGCGATATTCGGGAATTGAAAAATCAGGGTCTGATAGAGGAGTTTGCGTATTTATGCTAAAATAAGTAAATCCACTGCCTGTGTCAACATGCTGACTGGCACGGTATCTTCCCTGAGTCCTGAAAACAAAAATATTTTGGTGAATAGGATCTACAAAACTCCGGTTGTCAATTTCAGAATGGAGAGACCATTTCTCAGACAGGGGGAAAATATTGTAATACCTAATCCATGTCAGGGTTTGGTGTTCAATGTTTTTTTTGCTTTGCGCTAAAGAAAACTGATTAATAAATGCTAGAAAAAGTATGAATTTTAAAAATTTCATTTGTGCCTTAAATTCAGGCTGCGAATATATACAAATGGCAGATAATTTTGGGCAGAATAAAATTGTTTTAAACTCTATTTTGTGAATTTAAAAATAAAAAAACGAGATGCATTTTATAAGTGCATCTCGTTTTAACCAAATTAACTACTTAATTTTTTATTATAGCGAATATTTTAAAGTAATTCCATATGTTCTTTGATCTCCTAACACAGCTGCATAATGTCCTGCATTCCCACCAGCTGGTAATAATTGTTCATAATAATCTTTGTTAAAAATATTACGTCCCCAAAAATGAACCGATAATCCTTGTGATGCACGGAAACCTAAACGGGCATTAAAAATTGCATACCCAGGAACTACTAAGTATTTTGAAGCCGACGGGCTTGAAGAAAATTCAGATCTGGCGTAAGAATCTATTCCAAGGAAAATTTTTCCAGCATTCCCAAAGAATCTTGCATTATCCGAAAGTTCACCGCCTAAAGATCCTGCCCATCTTGATACACCCGGTAAATCAGTTCCGGAAACATCGGTATAAGCTACCTGGACACCATTTTCAACTTTTCCTGTATCTTCTAATGGAAGCGGTGCATTGGTAAATTTAACATATATACCTTCAGTATAAGTTGCAGCTGCATTTACTGTTAAATGTTTACTGAAAACAAAGCTGGCATCCAGTTCAGCACCTCTTACACGTACTTCATCAGCATTTGCCAGATATCCACGGTTTACACCAAGTTCAGCTGCCTGAACATTGGTTTGATAGTCTTTTATATTAGTATTAAAGAACGTTAAGTTGAAGATCGAGTTTTGAAACGGAGCTGTTTTAACTCCAACCTCATAATGATGCACTTTTTCAGGCTTAATTACTGCAAGTCCGGTCATTGGCTGTCCTGTTTTTGAGTCTGTCGGAAGTCCTGCTACGTTAACTCCAACAGGTTTGTAACTTTTAGCGTAAGTCCCATAAATATTAATTTTATCTGAAGCCTTATAAGTAAGCGTTATGTTTCCGGAAAAGTCAGTTTTATCTGTACTTGAGTCAAACGCCTGATCTGAATAAACCAATTTTTTTAATGCTAATAATGCAGGATCTGTTGTTTGAAGACCTCCGTATGTTTTACGTGCATAATGTGCATCTTTTTTGTCAAAGTTATATCTTAGGCCTGGCAAAAGGTGGAAACGATCTGTAATCGCCCAGTCAATCTGACCAAAGACTGCAGCACTTGAAGCTCTGATTCTGGCATCAGTTGTTATTCCGTATCCTTCAAAAAGACCAGGGGTTTTCCATAATGGGCTGGTAGTACTTTGAGAGAATCTCCACTGTGCATTACCTGATTCTTCAGTACCGTCTGTTTGCGATGTCTGGTCGATAAAGAATACTCCTGCCACACCACTAATTTTAGATGTAAGCTGACCAGCATAACGAACTTCCTGAGTTATTTGTGTCTGTCTTGTTGGGTTTTGTGATTTTGCCAAAACCTGTAATCCTGTAAAATCCCTGTCATTTGACGGATCCCAGTTCCAAAAACGCCAGGCAGTTGTTGATGTTAAAGTTCCGCCCCCAATTTTTGTGTCAACGTTAAGCGATACACCTCCCATGTCTTGTCCTGAACGCCAGGGTGTATCCTGATCCATTTTACGGTCAAAAGCGTTTCTGGTTGGTAATTCATAGTTTAAATCGGCAATAATAGCATCGAATTGACGATAAGCAGCTCTTTTGGTGGGTGCAACACCGGCTACTACCTGAGCATATCCGTCTGGACGCTGTGTTGTAATATCAGCAGCAAATATAATGTTCGTGTTTTCTGATGGGGTATAAAGCAATTGTCCCCTAATTCCCTGGTTGTTTAAAGTATTTGTAGCTCTTCCTGTTGCAATATTGTCAACTAAGCCATCACGCTGTGTGCCTGAAAAAGACAAACGGCCGGCTATTTTTTTTCCTAGAGGACCTGTAACAGAAGCTTTCGCCTGAAGGAAAGCATAGTTTCCATAGCTTACTTCGAAATCAGCTGCTGAGGTAAAACCTGGTTTACGTGTTGTGATGTTAAAGGCTCCAGAAGTAGTATTTTTACCAAATAATGAACCCTGTGGTCCACGTAATACCTCGATTTGCTCAACATCAATAAAGTCTAAAGTTGTGGCTGCAGGACGGGCATAATAAACACCGTCAACATAAAAACCAACACCCGGATCGATACCATCATTAGTAAGTCCGTATGGGGAGCCTAGACCGCGAATATTGATTCCTGTATTTCGTGGATTGGATGAATATAATTGTACAGATGGAACCAGTTCTTTTATACGATTTACGTTAAAAGCTCCGGCTTGTTCAGCTTGTTTACCTGTGACAACTGAAACTGCAATTGGAATATCCTGAGCTTTTTCTATCCTTCTACGTGAAGATACAACAACTTCAATAAGTTCATTTTCTTCTTTTAAAGCTAGTTCTAAAACGGGTACAGGCAAGGTTGTTACTTCAACCTCAATAGTTTTATAGCCTACATATTGTACTAAAAGAGTAAAAGGAAGTTTTTTGCCATTTGAATCAAGACTAAATTTTCCACTCTCATCTGTAACAGTGCTTATAGTTGTTCCCTTAATAACTATGTTGGCAGCCACTAAAGGCTTCTTTTGTGAATCTGTAATTGTACCTTCAATGTTTTGTGCAAATGATATTGAAAAAGCTAATACTGATAGTATTGTAAATAAATTTTTTATATAATTTTTCATATTTATATTATGTATATGTGATTAGTAGAATTTAAATTAAAATTTTTTTTACCAACACATGCACATGAAAGAATAACTGATTTTCACTTCACTTAAATTTGTATTATTACTTTTTTCCAAAAGATTTTTCGAGGCATAAGACTTGCTTAATTTTACTTTCATCGGTCAAAAATTTGTAAATGATTTATTGATTATTTCGGCAAATATATATAAAATCTATCAATATAGTAGAGTTTTGAAAAATATTTTTTATTTTGTAATCAATGAAGCGATAGTAATGTTATGCATTGCCTTTAAAGTTTCATCACGAATAATCATCAAACCGTGACGCAGGCTGCATTCTTCCTCGGTTTTACAATCTAAGCAGCGTTCATAAAAATTTAAAGAAGCACAAGGCAAAAGTGCAATTGCCCCATCAAATAAACGATGAATTTCGGCTAAAGTAATATCATTTTTAGATTTTATCAGATAATAGCCGCCGAATTTTCCCTGCTTGCTGCTTACAAAACGACCTCGTTTAAGGTCTAATAAAATTTGTTCCAAAAACTTTTTAGGAATATTAGCACCTTCAGCAATTTCTATAGTTTTAGAAATGTGATTTTCGTCTTGTTCGGCTAAATAAAGTAAGGCCTTAAGGGCGTATTTTGCTTTATGTGATAACATCTGTTTTTTTAATTATGAATTCTGAATTGTAAATTGTGTAATTTAAATCTTACTTGTGTTGGGTTAGCATTTCTTTGTCAGGGTGAGCGGAGTAGAAGCCACGCCTTGTTTGAAACCTGAAACCTGAAACCTGAAACCTGTGAATCAAAAGAAAAAAAGTATTTACCAGCCACCGCTTGAACCTCCACCGGAGAATCCGCCTCCGCCAAATCCTCCACCGAAGCCACCGCCGCCAAAACCACCTCCCGATGATCCACCGCCGAAGCCTCCAAATCCGCCTCCGCTGCTTCTGCCAAGGCTGCTTAGAAGAATCACATCCATCAGGCTGGGACCTCCGCCACTATTGCCTGAATTTCCTCCTCCGCCTCGTTTGTTTCGGGAGAGTAAAATTAACACAATTACAACAATAATGATAAATGGAAGTATAGGGAAATTTTTGCCTTTGCTTTGTTTGCGCTCGCCTTTAAATTTTCCTTTAAAAACATCAATTATTGCGTCTGTTCCTTTATCAAGGCCATTATAAAAACTTCCTGCTTTGAACTCTGGAATGATGATATTTCGAATTATGGTTCCGCCAATTCCGGCTGTTAAGCGGTCTTCAAGACCATAACCCGGATTAATTGCGATTTTCTTTTCGTTTTTAGCCAATAAAATAATTACACCATTATCATCTTGCTTCGTCCCTCCAATACCCCAGGTTTGTCCCCACTTTGTGGCTAACTGACTTACATCTTCTCCTTTTAAACTTTCAATTGTAATAACCACAATTTGGGTTGTGGTAGAATCAGAATAACGAATTAGTTTTTCTTCCAGCTGTGTTTTTTCGGATGCACTTAAAACATTCGCATAGTCATAAACTGAGGTTTGTTTTGCAGGTATTTTTGGTATTTCAAACTGTGCAAAAATACTATTACTAACAAATAGTGCTATTAACAATAAGGTAAACTGAAAAATTCCGCTGGAATTTGATATTTTATTTTCGGAAATTTTCATTATTTATCCTTTTGATATTTCGTTAGATAATTCGTTTGCATCGCCTTCAGACCAAGGGAAATACTTTTTTAACTGCTCACCGGCATTTAAAATTCCGTCAACAATTCCCTGTTTGAATTTACCGGATTTGAATTGTTCTGCCATTTTGTCTTTGGTGCAATCCCAAAAATCGTCGGCTACAACATCGTTTATGCCTTTGTCCCCGCAAACAACAAAATGTTTATCATCAACTGCAAAATAAAATAAAACACCATTCTGAAGCTGGGTTTCATCCATTCGTAATTCATGAAAAACTTCTAAAGCCCTGTCAAAAGGAACTTTAGAAGTTGTTTTCTCTATATGAACTCTAATTTCGCCAGAAGTATTTTTCTCAGCCATGCGAATAGCTTCAACAATTTCCTGCTCTTCTTCTTTGGTTAAAAAATCTTCTACTTTTGACATTTCAATTGTTTTTAGAGTTATGTTTTTTTAGAATTTTACTTCAACTGGTTTGTCTGCTCCTGTAGAAGCTTCAAAGTATGGTTTTTCTTTGTATTCACTCAGGAACCAGCTATTAGGGATTTTTAGAATATATCCGTTATAAACCTGAACAGATTCATTAAAACGTGTTCTGGCTGTTAAAATCTGGTTTTCAGTACTTGCTAATTCATCCTGCAATTTAAGAAAGTTCTCATTCGCTTTTAATGTAGGATATTGCTCCACAGAAACTAGTAATCTTGATAATGATGATGATACACCGCTTTGTGCCTGATTGAATTGAGCTAATTGTTCAGGAGTTACATTGCTTGGATCAACAGTAACAGAAGTCGCTTTTGCACGGGCTTCGATTACCGCCGTCAAGGTTTCTTTTTCGAAATTTGCAGCGCCTTTTACTGTATTTACTAAGTTCCCGATAAGATCATTACGTCTTTGGTAAGCTGTTTGTACATTTCCCCAATCTTTATTTACTGCCTGACTGTGCTGCAAAGCCGTATTTTTAATTCCAATTGACCAAAATGCGATAATTGCAATAAGTGCAACAATAATTCCTACGGGGATTAACCACTTTCTCATATTTTTTAAATTTAAGTTTATTTCAATTTTTAATTACAATTCGTTTTTTATGTCTGTTAATTGTGTTTTTATGGTTTCTAATTTACGTATTATTTCGAATTTATCTAATGTTTTCTTCTGACCCTCTTTTAAATGTGTTTTGGCTCCTTCAAGTGTGAAACCGCGTTCTTTGACCAAATGATAAATCAATTGTAAATTTCTTATATCCTCAGGCGTAAACATTCTGTTGCCTTTAGCATTCTTTTTGGGTTTCAGAATGTCAAATTCACTGTCCCAAAATCGTATCAAAGAGGCATTGACATTAAAAGCCCGGGCAACTTCGCCAATGCTGAAATATCTTTTATCTTTAGAAAGTTCAATATGCATGATCTTTAATTTTCTTTTTTATTCAAACTTACTAATTTTTACAGTATTAATCTAATGATTGATTTTCCTGATTAGCTAAATGTGAAATCGCAACATATTCTACAGCCGAAATATTTCCGTAATAAAAATTCAACGGATTCACGACTTTTCCGTCTTTATGCACTTCATAATGGCAATGCGGGCCTTCGGATCTTCCTGTGCTTCCAACGTATCCAATCACATCGCCACGTTTGACACGTTGTCCGGGTCTGCAGTTGTATTTGCTTAAATGCGCATACAAACTCTCATATCCAAAACCATGCCTGATGACTATATGGTTACCAAAGCCTGATGCCGAATTGTCAGCTCTTGCCACAATGCCATCTCCGGTAGCGTAAACCGGGGCTCCCGTATTAGCAGTAAAATCCATTCCGTTATGCATTTTTCGTACTTTCGTGAAAGGGTCGATTCTGTATCCAAAACCGGACGCCACCCGTTTTAAATTTTCATTTTTTACTGGCTGAATGGCAGGAATTGCTGCCAGAAAATTCTTTTTTGTACTGGCCAGCTTTAAAATGTCATCTAATGATTTTGACTGAATTGCCAGTTGTTTAGAAAGCTGATCAATTCGTTTGGTGGTATTTAGTACCAACTGCGAATTATTATAGCCTTCTAAATCCTTATATCTTTTGATGTCTTTGAATCCTGCTTTTCTAATTGAATCCGGGATTTCGGTTTTGTTGAAGTAAGTTCTGTAAATATTATTGTCCCTGTCTTCCAAGTCCTCGGCTACTTCATCAATTTCATCCATTCTCTTGTTTAAAATGGCGTATTGTAATTTTAAATTCTCGATTTCCCTTGCCTGTAAACGATCTTTTGGCGTTTCAAAATAGGGAGTATTAATTAATACCACAAATATTAAAAAACCGAACAATGCCGAAGCCAGTAAAAACAGCAATCCGTAACCAATTTTGATTCTCTTTTTTGTTTTTATTTTCGTATAAGCCAGATTTTCTGAGTCGTAATAATATTTTACTTTCGCCATATTTTAAAATACCCTATTTTTGCAGCTTGTAAAATGAGTTGGCCGAACAAAATAACTAAATGTTTCAGTTGTCCGGGCTTTTTTCAAGAACTAAATTAAATAGATAATTGGGCAATTAGATAATTAGATAATGCGCAAAATAAGGAATTTATTGTTTTAAATTTTGAGTTTTTTAATTTCAGTTTTAAAATAAATGCATCATCAAATCAACTAAATTATCTAATCATCTAATTTTCAAATTGACACATTTTCTAATTATAATATGAAATCACAAGACGTACGTAAACAATTTTTAGATTTTTTTAAAAACAACGGACACTTAATCGTTCCGTCGGCTCCTATTGTACTTAAAGATGATCCGACCTTAATGTTTAATAACTCCGGAATGGCCCAGTTTAAAGAATATTTCTTAGGAAACGGAACACCAAAAAGTCCAAGAATAGCCGATACGCAAAAATGTCTTCGTGTTTCAGGAAAACATAACGATCTTGAGGATGTAGGTTTTGATACTTATCACCATACGATGTTTGAGATGCTGGGAAACTGGTCTTTCGGGGATTATTTTAAAAAAGAAGCTATTAACTGGGCCTGGCAATTATTGACAGAAGTTTATAAAATTCCAAAAGAGAATCTGTATGTTTCTGTTTTTGAAGGCAACGCCGAAGAAAATGTTCCGTTTGACCAGGAAGCCTGGGATATCTGGAAAACTTTAATTGACGAAGACCGTATTATCCTTGGAAATAAAAAAGATAATTTCTGGGAAATGGGAGATCAGGGACCATGCGGACCATGTTCTGAAATTCACGTTGATTTACGTTCTGAAGCCGAAAAAGCTTTGGTTACAGGAAAAAGTCTGGTAAATAACGACCACCCGCAAGTAGTTGAAATCTGGAATAACGTATTTATGGAATTCAACCGTAAAGCAGACGGATCTCTGGAAAAACTTCCTGCACAGCACGTTGATACCGGAATGGGATTTGAGCGTTTGTGTATGGCTTTGCAAGGAAAAACATCAAATTACGATACGGATGTTTTTACACCGCTTATCGAAAAAGTAGAGCAGATCACAGGTTTAAAATACACGTCTGATGAAGTTAAAAATATCACAGAAGAGCAAGACAAAATTAATATTGCGATTCGTGTTGTGGTAGATCACGTTCGTGCAGTAGCATTTGCAATTGCAGACGGACAATTGCCATCTAACACGGGTGCAGGTTACGTAATTCGTAGGATTTTGCGTCGTGCAATTCGTTACGGGTTTACATTTTTAGGTACAAAAGAGCCTTTTATCAATAAACTGGTTGAGGTTCTGGCAAACCAAATGGGAGAATTTTTTCCTGAAATCAAATCACAGCAGCAATTGGTAACGAATGTGATTCGCGAAGAAGAAGCTTCTTTTTTAAGAACACTTGATCAGGGATTGCAATTGTTAGAAAATGTTGTTGCTGAAACTTCCGGAAAAGAGGTTTCTGGAGCCAAAGTTTTCGAATTGTACGACACATTTGGTTTTCCAAAAGATTTAACGGCTTTGATTCTAAAAGAAAAAGGATTCGCTTATAACGAAGAAGAATTCGAATCTGAATTACAAAAACAAAAAGCGCGTTCCCGTGCCGCTTCTGAAGTTTCTACGGAGGACTGGAATGTTTTAATTCCAGGAAATGTAGAAACGTTTGTTGGCTATGATAAAACAGAAAACGAAGTAAAAATTACACGTATCAGAAAAGTGGATTCTAAAAAAGATGGTATTTTGTACCAAATCGTTTTAGACAACACGCCATTTTATCCGGAAGGAGGAGGACAAGTTGGAGATAAAGGAACGCTTGTTTCTGCAAACGAAACGATCGAAATTATCGATACAAAAAAAGAAAACAACTTAATACTGCATTTTGCAAAACAGCTTCCGGAAAACATAGAAGCAGGTTTTGCAGCAAAAGTGAATACAGATTTAAGAACATCAACTTCAAAAAATCACTCGGCTACGCATTTGATGCACTTAGCTTTGAGAAGCATTTTAGGAAAGCATGTGGAGCAAAAAGGATCGTTGGTAAATCCAAATTACCTGCGTTTTGACTTTTCTCATTTCAGTAAAGTTTCTGATGAAGAAATTAAGCAGGTTGAAGCTTCTGTAAACGCGCAGATTGAAGCGCAATTGCAATTAGTGGAGTACAGAAACATTCCGATCAAAGAAGCTTTAGATAAAGGTGCAATGGCTTTGTTTGGTGAAAAATACGGAGACAATGTCCGCATGATTGAATTTGGTGAAAGTAAGGAATTGTGTGGAGGTATTCACGTAAAAAACACGGCAGATATCTGGCATTTCAAAATTATTTCTGAAGGTGCAGTTGCCGCGGGAATTCGACGCATTGAAGCAATTACCGGTGATGCAGTGAAGAATTTCTATGTAAATCAGGAGAATACTTTGGCTGAAATAAAAGAAACACTTAAAAACCCGCAGGATATTTTAAAATCTGTTGCTTCGCTTCAGGATGATAATGCTAAACTGAAAAAACAGGTTGAGCAATTACTTAAAGAAAAAGTAAATGCTTTAAAATCGGAATTAGAGAAAGATTTTAAAGAAATAAACGGCGTAAATTTCCTTGCAAAACAAGTAGATTTAAGTATGGCCTCTACTAAGGAATTAGCGCAGGCTTTAGGAAGTTCAAAACCAGATTCGTTTGTGTTTTTAGCTTCTATTGAAGATGGTTTACCAAATATTCACTGTTATATTTCTAAAGAATTGGTTGCAAGTAAAAGCTTAAATGCGAATGCAGTTATCAAAGAATTAGGAAAATACATTGAAGGAAACGGAGGAGGACAGCCTTTCCTCGCTTCCGGAAAAGGAAAAAATGCAGCTGGAGTTGCAGAAGCTCTAGTTCGCGCAGTCGATTTTGTGAAGTAAGTTTTTTTATTTCGCGCAAAGACGCAGAGTCGCAAAGTTTTTATAAGCTTTGCGATTTTTTTGTTTTATAATTGTATATTTGTAGGTTTTTACTTTAATTTGTGCAAGTGACTGAAAATGAAATCTCGGCTATTGTAGTTGATGTTTGTTATAAAATGCATGTAAAACTTGGACCTGGTTTGTTAGAATCAGTTTATGAAGCAATTCTATTCTACGAATTAGCTAAAAAAGGATTATTTGTAGAAAGGCAAAAAATACTACCCGTTATTTGGGATGAGATTAAACTTGATATTGGTTTTAGAGCCGATTTAATAATTGAGAATAAACTGATTTTAGAAATTAAATCAATTGAAAAAATCACAGAAGTTCATGCAAAACAAGTGATGACATATTTGAAAATTACAAACATCAAATTAGGTTTGTTGATAAATTTTAACGTGCCTTTGATTAAGTTTGGTATTACAAGAATTGCTAACAATCTTTAGAGAAAAAGATATATAATCAAAAACTTTGCGGCTCTGCGCCTTTGCACGATTAAAAAATCACTTTCTTTCCCCAATCTGCTGACGCCACATAGCATAATACAAACCTCTTTCTGCAATTAAATCATCATGCTTGCCATTTTCGATGATTTTTCCCTGTTCTAAAACAAAGATTCTGTCAGCGTGCATTACGGTTGATAATCGGTGAGCAATTAAAACTGTAATTCTGTTTTTGTCGGATATATTACGAATCGTTGCATTAATTTCCTCTTCTGTAATAGAATCCAGAGCAGAAGTAGCTTCATCAAAAATCAATAAATTTGGATTTCTTAAAATTGCCCTTGCGATTGACAAACGCTGTTTTTCACCACCGGAAACTTTTATTCCGCCTTCTCCAATTGTCGTGTTTAAACCATCTTCGGCACGAATTAATAATTTTTCGCAACTGGCTCTTTTTAAGGCGTCGTGTAATTGTTCGTCGGTCGCGTTTGGTTTTACGAACAATAAATTTTCACGAATTGTTCCTGAGAATAATTGGGCATCCTGAGTTACAAAACCCAATTGTTTTCTTAGGTCTAACAAATCGATTTCAGTAGAATCGATATCATTGTAGAGCACCTTGCCTTCAGCAGGAGTATATAATCCAACTAATAATTTAACCAAAGTTGTTTTTCCGGAACCGGATGGTCCCACAAATGCTACAGTCTGACCTTGCTTGATTTCAAAATTAATATTTTCAACAGCTTTAAATTTAGCCGTTTTATGTTGGAAACTTACATTCGAGAATAATAAAGACTGAATTGCTCCAACATGTTTTGGGGTTTTGGGGCGAAATTCTTTTGGAGCATTTAAAAGAACCCTGAAATTTTCCATTGAAACTTTGGTTTCGTTAAGCACTATTATAAAGTTACCTAACTCCTGTAAAGGTCCAAAAATGAAAAAGGTAAAAAATACCATCGTCAATAAATCACCCACAATAATTTTTCCTCCAAAAAGAAAATAATATAATGTAAAAACAACGCAGGTTCTTAAAAAGTGAACCGTTGTGCCCTGAATAAAACTCAAACTTCTGATGAAACGGACTTTTTCTAATTCAAGATGAAGGATTTTAAAGGTGTTTAAGTTCAGACGCTTTTCTTCCTGATAGGTTAATCCAAGACTTTTTACCAATTCAATATTTCTTAAACTTTCAGTCGTAGATCCGGCTAATGCGTTAGTCTGATTAACAATTTTTCTTGAAACGATTTTTATTTTTTTGCCAAGATAAGAACTGACCAAAGCAATAATTGGAGCCGTTACTAAAAAGATAATAGAAATTCGATAATCAATTCTTGCGATATAAATAATGACGAATACAAAACCGATAATAGTCTGAAAAATTAGTGAAATCGAAAGCGTAATCAGTTTTTCAGAGTCAGAACGCACTTTGGTCAGTTTGCTTAAAGTTTCACCGCTTCGCTGATCTTCAAATTCGGCATAAGGTAAATCGAGTGATTTTTTAATTCCGTCAGTGTACATTTGGGCACCAGTTCGCTGAATCACAACGTTGGTAAAATAATCCTGAAAGTTTTTGGTGATTCTCGAAATCATCGCAGCACCAAGGGAAAGTCCGAGCCAGAAAGATAATGATTTGATAAAACCATTCACATTTCCGTCATATTTATGCAGGCCAACGCCACAGTCCTGCATCAATTTACCGGTAATAATAGAGTCTGACAAGCTGAAACAAATGTTTATAGTAGCCATAATCAAAGCAAAAAATAAAAGCATTTTATGTTTGATTATGTAGGAGTATAATAATTTCATAGTGAGTTATAAATTAAAAAAGAGGGAGTACAAAAATACAAATAGCGAGGCTTTGTTTAGCAAATGTTATTGTATTTAAAAGTTAATTTTTTTGTTTATACGAAATTGGCGTAATTTGTTTTAAAACAAAGTAAGATGCAATTCAGAACCCAAATCCCAATATCAAAAAGTAACATTCCAATCGATTATAATTCGAAAGTACTTTCTGTAGGTTCCTGTTTTGCAGAGAACATGGCGGCTAAATTCGATTATTTCAAATTTCAAAATGAAACAAATCCGTTTGGGATAATTTTTAATCCGGTTTCAATTGAAAAAGTTTTCAGTAGAATTTGTGAGCAGAAATTATTTGAAGAAAAGGATGTTTTTTTTCACAATGAGCGCTGGCATTGTTTTGAAGTGCATTCGGATTTAAGCAATTCGGACAGGGAAGAATTGCTGGAAACATTGAACAAAGTTATTGCTGAAACTCATAAAAAACTTCAGGAAGCAACACATATAATTATCACATATGGAACTTCGTGGATTTACAGAACTATTGAGAGCGCTCAAATCGTTGCCAATTGCCATAAAGTACCACAAAAGCAATTTTCAAAGGAATTATTATCAGTTGAAATCATTCAAAAAAGCATTCAAAATACAATTGAACTGATTCAGAATTTAAATCCAAATATAAAATTCATTTTTACTATTTCTCCGGTTCGTCACATCAAAGATGGTTTTGTAGAAAATCAACTAAGCAAATCACATCTATTTACCGCCCTTCATCAGATCTTAAAAACTCATAACCCACAACTTACAGCTCAAAACTATTTTCCTTCATACGAAATCATGATGGATGAACTTCGGGATTATCGTTTTTACAGCGAAGATATGCTTCATCCCAATCAAATTGCTATCGATTATATCTGGAAGCTTTTCAGCGAAAATTATATTTCTCAAGACAGCTTTTTTATAATGAAAGAAGTTGATGAAATCCAGAAAAGCCTCGGTCACAAAAGTTTTAATCCTGAATCGGAACAACATTATAAATTTTTGAATAAGCTACAATACAAGATAAAGTCAATTAATGAAAAGCTGCCAAATATAAAATTCTGATATTCCTTCCACATTACATTAATACAACTTCTTAAGTAGAAATTAACTATTTAGAGTGGAATTTTAGAATAATTGCACATAATTATGTAAATTGTTAAAGCGTAAATTTTTACATTTTTGTAAAATGTATAATTGTGTTTTATCACAAAATTTATTTTAATCAAAATGTGTTTTATTGACGTATGAATAAGAATTCCGTTCATTTTCTAAAAAAAACACTACGTGTACTTCTTTGGTGCGTGGGTTCTGTGATTGCACTTTTATTACTTCTCATTATTTTAATCCAGGTCCCGTCAATTCAGAATTTCGTTAAGGATAAAGCGGTAACTTATCTTCATAAAAAGATTAAAACCAAAGTTTCTTTAGATCATATTTCAATAAAATTTCCAAAAGATGTAGTGCTGGAAGGTTTTTATTTTGAAGACCAGAAAAAAGATACTCTATTGGCCGGAAAACGTCTGGAAGTTGATGTTGATCTTTTTAAGCTGGTAAGCAGCGAACTCGAAATCAATTCGGTTTCACTGGAAAATGTAAAAGCGAACATTTCCAGAAATAAAGATGGTGTTTTTAATTTCGATTACATTATTAAAGCTTTCGAATCAAAAGAACCAAAAGTTGAAGATCCGGATGCTAAACCTTTTAAAATATCAGTTGTAAAAGTTAATCTGGATCATGTGAAATTCAATTTTAAAGATGATTATTCTAAAAATGATATTGCGGTAAACCTAACACACTTTGACACAAAATTCAATGGTTTCGATTTAGATAAAATGAATTTTGATATTCCAAACATTAATCTCAATGGATTAAAATTGATTTTAGATCAGGAGGCGGTGGAAAAAGTTGCCGAAGTTTCTGTGGAAACCGTTGATACTATTTCAAAAAGGAAAGATTTTAAATTAAAATTAGACAAAATTTCCTTGTCTAAAATTGATGTTTTATATGATAATAAAGATTCCGGATTAGATTCCGGAATCAGGTTAGGGACTTTAAATTTAACAGTTAATGAAATCGATCTTAATAAACAGCTTTTGGATTTTGATACTTTTGAAGTTGAAAATCTTAAAGGAAATTTACGACTGGGTGCAAAAGATAAGCAGATTCAGGCACCAAGCCTCGACACAACCGCAATAAAACAAGCAGGCTGGAAAGTAAAACTTGCCGACGTGGATATTCAGAATATAGATTTCAAGTTTGATGATATGCAGTCAAAAGCTGTTCCAAAAGGAATTGATTACAGTCATTTGGATCTGGATAAATTCAATTTGAAAGCCAGTAAATTATATTATGCCAATGATACGATTTCGGGAAATATCAAAGGACTTGCCGTTACAGAAAAAAGCGGATTAAATATTCAGTCTTTAAAAACAGATTTTTTCTACGGTCCTAAAAATGCATCTCTCAATAATTTATATTTGAGAACCCCTCAGACACTTGTAAAAGATAAAATTATAGTGGAGTACAAATCGATTGCCTCTCTGAAAAAAGAACCTGGAAACCTTTCAGTTGATGCCAATTTGAATCAGTCTAAAATTGGATTTAAAGATATTTTGCTTTTTGCTCCGGATCTTCAAAAACAAAATCCGTTTAAAAGTAATCCAAATGCAATTTTATATTTGAACACCCGTGTCAGGGGAAAAATAAAAGATCTGGATATTCCAAAGTTTGAGATGAGCGGGATTGGAACTACCAGAGTTTCCCTTTCGGGGAATATAAAAGGACTTCCTGATGCTCAGAAATCATACTATAATCTGGATATAAAAAATATATCAACTACTTCAAAAGACATCACTACGTTTGTACCAGCCGGAACAATTCCGAAAAATATTCAATTGCCTTCAAAAATTAATTTAAAGGGAAAATTTAAAGGTTCTGTTCAGAATTTCAAAACCAATCTGGCTTTAAGCAGCAGTTTTGGAAATGCAAAAGTTGACGGAATGTTTGATCAGCGAGTAAAAAACCGTGAGCGATATGATGCTTCAGTAAGCCTTACAGAATTTGATCTCGGAAGATTAATCAAAAATGATTCGATTGGAAAAATTTCGCTTAAAGCAAAAGTAAAAGGGAACGGCCTTAATCCAAAAACAGCAAACGCAGCAATTGACGGTTTGGTGCAAAAAGCAGTTTTTAACCGATATACTTACAGGGATTTAGCTTTAAAAGGGAATATTGAAAATGGTTCGTTTGCGGTGAAATCAGGAATGAAAGATCCAAACCTTAATTTTGATTTGACAGCAAGCGGTGATACCAAAGAGAAATATCCAACGATAAAATTAAAACTTAATCTAGATATTGCCGATTTAGAGAAACTGAATCTGCACGCCGGACCAATGAAACTCCGGGGAAATGTTGATGCTGATATTACCAATAGCAATCCGGATTTTTTAAACGGAAAAGTATTTCTTTCGAATATCCAGATTTTACAAAAAGAGGAACCAATTGTTCTGGATTCTATCAGGGTTTTGGCTTTTGCAGATAAAGACAGCAATTCGATAAAAATTTCATCTCAGTTTTTAAAAGCTGAAGTAGTTGGAAAATATAAATTGACAACATTGACCACAGCAATTAAAAAGTCCATTTCTAAATATATTGATCTTAAAAACCCAAAAGTAAATGCTGAATCTGATGAACAGCGCCTTGCTTTTACATTAAAAGTAGATAATGATCCGGTATTATTTAAGCTAATTCCTAAACTTACAGGTTTAGAGCCTTTAACGATTACAGGGAATTACAATAACCAAACAGACTCACTGCAGGTTAAAGGAACTATTCCAAGAATTGTGTATGCAAACAATACCATTTCTGACGGAAGAATAAATATCGAGGCTCAGGAAAATGCTTTGGTATATTCAGTTTCCGTAGCTACAATAGAAAGCGGATCGCTAAAAATTCCATATACAAGTCTATCCGGTCAGGTACAAAATAATATTTTGACTTATGCGCTTGAAGTTCAGGATGCAAAAGAAGAACAACAATATTTTATAGCAGGGGAATTAAAAGCAGAAGATTCAAAAAATATTTTTAAGATAAATGCTGAAAATTTTGTTCTTAATTATGAAAAATGGAACATTGATCCTGAAAATGCTGTTGAATTTGGCGATAAAAGACTTTACATCAATAAATTTTATCTGTCTAATGCAGGAAATGAGTTGAAAATCCAATCTCAGGGAGATCGCAATAATGCTCCATTGCAGATAGACTTTGTAAACTTCAATATTGAGACCATTATGAATATGGTCAAAAAGGATGAAGTTTTAATGGAGGGCTTAATAAATGGTTCTGCATTAGTTGAAAATGTAATGACTAATCCAACTTTTACATCCGACTTAAAGATTGATGATTTTACTTTTAAAGGAGAAAAGGTTGGCGATCTTGAAGTCAAAGTGGATAATAAAACAAGCAATACACTTGCTGCTAATGTGCAATTGACCGATGAAGGGAATGATTTAAAACTCGATGGTGATTATAAAACAGACTCAGGAATTTTTGATTTAAATATCGATATCAATAAACTAAATATCAAAAGTATTCAGGGTTTCAGCATGGATAATATTTCAGAAGGAAGTGGTCATCTCTCAGGTAATTTTAAAGTTACCGGAACTACGAAAGCACCACAGATTAACGGTGAATTGAATTTTAATGATGCAGCGTTCAGGGTTACCCAACTCAATTCCTATTTTAAAATAGGAAGAGAAAAAATTACGTTTGATAATGAAACCATTTCGTTTGAGAAATTTTCTGTGTTAGACGAAAATGACAATGAATTGTTTTTAGACGGAACAATCAAATCACCAGATTTTACCAAATTTGATTTTGACCTGATAGTTCAGGCAAACGATTTCAGGGCTGTAAACTCCAAAGCGAAAGACAATGATCTGTTTTATGGTGATTTATTTTTGGACACCAAATTAAATATCAAAGGAAATCTGGACAGTCCGGTTGTTGATGGTACAATTAAAATCAACAAAGAGACAAATTTTTCAGTTGTGTTACCCCAGTCTGATCCTTCCATTGCAGACAGAGAAGGAATTGTAGAGTTTGTCAATGAAGATAATATGTATCTCAAACAGACAATTGATATGAAAAAGCAACTCAACGAGTCTGAATTGAAAGGGATGGATGTAAATGTTGCCATTACAATCGATAAGGAAGCAGAGCTGAATTTGATTATCGACAAAGGAAACGGGGATTACCTAAAATTAAAAGGGGAAGCCGAATTGGTTGGAGGAATTGATCAGTCCGGAAAAACAACCTTGGTTGGGAAATACGAATTTTCAGAGGGAGCTTACGAAATGAATTTTAATGGAATAAAAAGAAAATTTGAAATTCAGAAAGGGAGTTATATTACCTGGAACGGCGAACCAACAATGGCAAATGTGAGCATAACAGCAGTTTACAAAGTTGATGCAGCGCCAATTGATCTGGTTGGTTCACAATTAGCGGCAGAAAGCAGTGCTGTGAGAAACACCTATAAGCAAAAACTTCCAATACAGACTCTGCTGAAAATGAATGGAGAATTGTTGAAGCCTGAAATTTCATTCGGAATTAATTTACCTGAGGGAAATTATAATGTTTCATCAGATGTTGTTGAGGTTACTCAGGCAAAACTTAAACAGCTGGAACAGGACCCTGCAGAAATGAACAAGCAGGTTTTTGCTCTTTTGTTACTAAACAGGTTTGTAGGAGAAAATCCTTTTGCAAGCGAAAGCGGAGGTACAAGTGCAGAATCTATTGCAAGACAGAGTGTAAGCAAGATTCTTTCACAACAATTAAACAATCTGGCAAGCGAACTCGTGACAGGGTTTGAAGTAAATTTTGACTTAGAATCGACAGAAGATTATACTTCCGGCACGCTGGAAAACAGAACTGATCTGAATGTCGCGGTTTCTAAAAATCTGCTGAACGACAGATTGAAAGTAACCGTAGGAAGCAGTTTCGGGGTTGAAGGACAGGAAAGAGCTAATGAGGAAAGTGCCAATATAGCTGGAGATGTCGCATTGGATTATCAGCTTACTAAAGACGGACGTTATATGGTAAGGGCCTATCGAAAAAATGAATATCAGGTAGCTTTTGAAGGTCAGGTAGTAGAAACTGGTATAGCATTCATTATTACAATGAGTTATAATAAATTCAGAGAACTTTTTCATCGTTCCGAAAAAGAAAAAGAACTGATAAAAGAAGAAAAGCTTCGTAAAGAAAAAGAGAAACAAAAAAAGAAAGAGGAGAAAGAAAAAGAAGAAAATCAACCCGAAAATCAAATTGAAGGAAATGAACAAAAAACATAATCATATAAAAAAACAATATGTAAAGTATTTTGTACTGCTGTCTTTATTTTTTGTTTTGGGATGCAGCAATACTAAATATTTACCTGAAGGGGATTTATTATACACAGGAGGATCTGTAACTATAAAGGATTCTGTGATAAAGAGAAAAGACAGAAAGGCACTTGAAAATGAGATGGAAGGAATGTTGCGGCCCAAACCCAATAAGCAGATATTAGGCCTGCGTCCCAAATTATGGATTTATAACATAGCCGGCGAGCCTAAAAAAGAAAAAGGATTTAGATATTGGCTTAGAAATAAAGTAGGTGAACCGCCTGTCTTATTTAGCAAGGTTGATTTGGATTATAACGCTTCTATTTTACGGAATTTTTCTGAAAACAGAGGGTATTTTAAAACGCGTGTAAGTGCCGACTCGACAGTTTCAAATAAAAGGGTTACTGCTGAATATACTGTCGAGCCGAAAAAACAATACATCATAAAAAGTGTAACATTTCCGGATGACTCTTTAAAAATGTCTAAAATTATTGGCAGATCAAGTAAGAGAAGTTTATTGAAAGCAGGAAACCCGTACGATCTGGATATTATAAAAGCTGAAAGGGAAAGAATCGATGCCAGATTAAAAGAACGTGGATATTACTATTTTAATCCCGATTACATACTGGCCAAAGTTGATAGCAGCAAAGGAGATCATGAAGTAAACATTAGATTGGTTATAAAAGATGATGCTCCTGTAAAGGCTCTTACTGCTTACAAAATTGACAAAATTTTCGTGTATCCAAATTTTTCTTTGTCTAATGATAGCATCGTTTACAGAAAAAAAGATATCACCCAATATAAAGATTTCACGATAATTGATACGGCTGATACTTTTGAGCCCAGGATTTTCGACCGTACTATTTATTTTAAAAAAGGGGACTGGTATAACCGAAAAGATCATAACCTGACTTTGAATCGTTTTGTAAACCTGGGTACATTTAACTTTGTAAAAAATGAATTTAAGGTTTCAGACAGTATTCCAAAAACATTGGATTCCTATTACTATCTTACATTGTTGCCTAAAAAGTTTATTCGGGTTGAGGTCTTGGGGAAAACGAATTCTGCCAGTTATACCGGGTCTGAAATTAATGTAAACTGGAATCACAGAAACTTTTTTCGTGGAGCAGAACTGTTCACGCTTTCTGTGTTTGGTGGTGCCGATTTCCAGCTTGGAGGACCCAATAAAGGAAGAAATATTTATAAAATTGGAGCCGAAACAAGTCTGACATGGCCAAGGTTTATTTCTCCGTTTAATTTGCAGGGAAGCAGTGAATTTGTTCCCAGAACCAAGGCTACTTTACGTTATGAATATCAAAAAAGAACACAGCTTTATGCACTAAATTCCTTTAATGCTTCTTTTGGTTATTTATGGAAAGAAAATATCCGTAAAGAACATCATTTAAATGTAATGGACATTACGTATGTAAGTCCAAATCATGTAACAGCTGAATATTTAGAAGATATACAACAGGATCCCGCACTCGCCAGGGTAATTGAAAAACAGCTTATTTTTGGCCCTACTTATAATTATACCTACACCAATACCATGCAAAAACGCCGTAAAAACACCATTTATTTTAATGGTGAATTAGATTTGGCGGGAAATATAACTGGTTTGGTAACCGGGGCTAATGTTAAAGAAGACAATCAAAAAACCATATTTGATGTTCCCTTTAGTCAGTATGTAAAGATAAAAACCGATTTCAGGCACTACTTAAAACTTGGAAAAGAGAGTGAACTGGCGAGCAGACTAATTGTTGGGGCTGGATTTGCTTACGGAAATTCGTCTATGCTGCCGGCATCAAAACAATTTGTAATTGGAGGGACAAACAGTATAAGGGCTTTCCGGGCAAGATCACTGGGGCCTGGTAGTTATGTGGTTCCGGAAACAACAAGTACTTATGTACCGGATCAGTCTGCCGATTTAAAACTGGAGTTTAATACAGAATACAGGGCTACTCTTTTTAGTATTGTAAAAGGGGCAGTTTTCCTGGATGCGGGTAATATCTGGCTCTTAAATACAGATCCTAACAGGCCTGGTGCCGAAATTTCAAAAGATTTTATGAAACAGCTTGCCGTTGGAGCAGGAGTTGGACTGCGCTTTGATGTTTCTTTTTTTGTTTTAAGAACGGATTTAGCTATTCCGCTTAGAAATCCTGCACTTCCTGATGGTCAGCGATGGGTTATTGATGATATTAATTTTGGAAGCGGCTCATGGCGAAAAGACAATCTTATCTTAAATATAGCCATTGGATATCCTTTTTAAATTCACAACTATTATTTTCAAATTGAGAATAGTAGTGTCAATAGGAAATAATGGATAAATTACTTAACTTTTAATTTAAAATTGTAGTATTAATACTAAATTTAGTACCTTAGAGAAATAATTATTTCTAAAAGTCTATTAAAATGAAAGAAGATTTTCTTCATTATCTCTGGAGGTTTAAGAAATTTGACACCCTGAATTTAAAAACTATAAGCAACGAAGAAGTTACAATTATAAATACTGGGAATTATTTAGAACTTGCCGGACCTGATTTTTTTAATGCACAAATTAAAATAGGAAATCAAAAATGGGCAGGAAATGTAGAGATACACTTAAAAGCTTCTGACTGGTATTTGCATCTTCATGAAAAAGATAAAGCTTATGATAATGTCATATTACATGTTGTTTGGGAATATGATGCTGATATTTACAAAAGAAATAATGCTGAAATTCCAGTTTTGGTTTTAAAGGATTACGTATCTCCTGAAACCATTTTGAATTACAACAGACTAAAATCTCCAAAATCGTGGATTTATTGTGAAAAACAAATCGCCAATATACCGGGATTTGTTTTTAAAAATTGGCAGGAACGTTTATTCTTTGAACGTTTAGAAAGAAAATCACAAGCTATTTATGATTTACTTAAGGAAACAAATCAGGATTGGGAAGCGGTTTTGTTTTGTTTATTAGCGAAGAATTTTGGTTTGAATACTAATGGAAATGCATTTTTGCAATTGGCAAAAGCAATTCCGTTTTCTATTATTCGGAAAGAAAGTTTCGAGCTTGAAAACCTTGAAGCTTTATTTTATGGAATAACGGGTTTACTGGATGCGGATAAAGAAGATGTTTATTTTAAGGATTTAAAATTCAGGTATTTTTATCTGCTGCATAAATATCAGATCCCAAAAGTGTATGTTGAGCCAGTTCAGTTTTTTAAGCACAGGCCGGATAATTTCCCTACAATTCGTCTTTCGCAGTTAGCGGCATTATATCATCAGTATCAAAACCTGTTCTCTAAAATAATGGAGTTGAAATCGATTGATAGTATTTATAAGTTATTTGATGTTTCAGTCAGTTTATACTGGAAAAATCATTATCAATTTGACAAAGAAAGTCCAAAGAAAGCAAAATCATTATCTAATTCATTTATAGATTTATTGGTCATAAATACAATAGTCCCTTTGCAGTTTGCCTATGCTAAAACCTTAAATGAGTCAGTAGCAGAAGATTTAATTTCTATTTTGGATGGCATATCACCGGAGAAAAATTCCATTATCGAAAAATTTAATTCATTTGGGATCACTTCTCAAAATGCTTTTGAAACTCAGTCTTTACTGCAGCTTAAAAGTCAATATTGCGATATTAGCGGCTGTATGAAATGTGCAGTTGGTATAGAGTTGTTAAAAAGCAATTAGGATAACAAATATATCAACTGGAAAATTTTGTATTTTTGCCAGACTTTATAACTTGAAAAATGTCACTAATTTTAAAACTGAAATTCTTTTTCGAAAAATACGGTTTTCATGTATCTTCCAGATTAGCAGATAAGCTGGGAATGCGTGTTACAAATGTTCGGCTTTTTTTTATTTATATTTCTTTTGTCACAGTTGGTTTGGGCTTTGGTGTTTATCTTACCCTTGCTTTCTGGATTAAGCTAAAAGATTTAATTAGGGCGAAAAGAACCTCGGTGTTTGATTTGTAAACAAAAAAAGGATTATAAAGTGTAAGCTCTATAATCCTTTTTACATATAAGAAGAATATCCTTATTCCGGATTATTCAGTTTACTGTTTTTCTTTCCGTAAATGAAGTAGATAAGAATTCCTAATGCCATCCATATTATAAGTCTGGCCCAGCTTTCGTTTGGCAGCGAATACATTAACGCAAAACAAATAACAATACCAGCTATCGGCACAAATGGAACCCACGGAGTTCTAAAGGCTCTAGGGGCATCCGGCATTTTTTTACGCATAACCATAACACCTATACAAACTAATACGAATGCTAACAATGTCCCGATACTTACCATATGTCCTAAGTCACTAACAGGTACCAGCCCTGCAAATAAGCTGACAAATATTAAAAAGAAAAGATTTGTTTTCCATGGAGTACGGAATTTTGCATGGATTTCGCTAAAGAATGGAGGCAGTAAGCCATCTTTACTCATTGTATAAAAGACACGGCTTTGTCCCATTAACATTACCAGCATTACAGAGGTGTAACCAGCCAGAATAGCAATAATTAAACCAGTCTGCAAAAAGTCATATCCGGTTACAGCAAAAGCTGTAGCTGCTGGTTTCGCATCACCTGCAAATTTATAGTAAGGTACAAGTCCGGTCATAACATGAGAAAACAATACATATAGCAAGGTACAGATTACTAAGGAGCCCAAAATACCAATAGGCATTCCTTTCTGTGGGTCTTTGGCTTCCTGAGCGGCAGTAGAAACAGCATCAAAGCCAATAAAAGCAAAGAAAACAGTACCGGCACCTGCAGCAATTCCTGACCATCCAAATTTTCCAAAAACGCCTGTATTTTCAGGGATGTAAGGAGTATAATTGGTTGTGTCTATAAATTTCCATCCTAATACAATAAATATAACAACTACCGCAACTTTTACCACTACTAATATATTATTTATTGTTGCGGATTCTTTTGTTCCTTTAATTAATAATAGGGAAAGTAATGAAACGATAAAAATCGCGGGTAAATTGACGATTCCTCCTTCTATCACAGTGCCATTGCTTAATGTCAGAGTTTCCCAGGGAGAACAAATTAAGTCAGGAGGAAGATGAATATTAAACTTTGCCAATAGTTCAAGCAGGTATCTCGACCAGCTTACGCCAACTGTAGCAGCTCCTAAAGCATATTCTAAAACTAAATCCCATCCTATTATCCAGGCCATAAATTCTCCCATTGTAGCATAAGAATAGGTATATGCACTACCGGCAACCGGAATCATTGAAGCAAATTCAGCATAGCACAACCCCGCAAATGCACATCCTATTGCGGCTAAAACAAATGATAATGTTACGGCAGGACCTGCATGGTCTGCAGCTGCAATTCCTGTTAGGGAAAATAACCCTGCCCCAATAATTGCTCCAACTCCAAGTGCAACAAGCGAACGTGAAGATAAGGTTCTTTTTAATCCTTTTTCAGATTCGGATGCTTCACCAAGCAATACCGAAAGAGGTTTAGTTTTCCAAATTGACATATATAATATTGGTTTATTGTTATTAAGCTTCAAATGTATTGTTTTTTGTAAAAAATAAAAACAATTATAAACTTTTAAGTTATAAAATATTTAATTTTTAGTTAGAATACGATACAAAAGTTCTGATTTATCTTCAATACTTCATAGCACTAACAAATGTTTTTTCATTTTTTTATTTTTGCAAACATCATATTGCGGTATTTTCTTATAAATTAGCACATGTTAAATTTGCTAAAAGCTTAAAAATGAATTTTAAAGATGTTCTGAGAGTTTTAAAATATACTAGCCAACAACGTAAAGGCATTTTTTATCTGCTAATTTTAATTATTGTTTTACAGCTGTTTTATTTTTACTCTGATTTCAGTCAGTCTGACAAAGTAAATCCAGAAGAACAGAATTGGCTGGCTTTGCAATCTGAAATTGACTCCTTAAAAACACTCAAGAAAGGTTATAAACTTAAAATTTATCCTTTTAATCCCAATTTTATTTCAGATTATAAAGGATACAAACTCGGAATGTCAATTAAGGAAATCGACAGGTTTTTGGCTTTTAGAAAAGAAAACAAATATGTCCGTTCTGCAGAAGAGTTTCAGAAAGTAACCAAAGTTTCTGATTCTTTATTAGATGTTATTTCACCTTATTTCAAATTTCCTGATTGGATTCGGGATAAGAAAACTTTTAATAATTACAGCAAAGAATATGCTACAAAATCATTTTCTAAAAAGGAAAAAATGGTTGTTTTGGATATCAATCAGGCAAGTCAGGAAGATTTAATGAAAATTAAAGGAATTGGTGAAGCATTGTCATTGCGGATTTTAAAACAAAAAGAAAACATGAAAGCTTTTGTTTCTATGGAACAATTAAAAGATGTATGGGGGCTTTCTCCGGAGGTTATAAATGAATTACAAAAGTATTTTAGAGTTTCTTCTTTCCCGGTAATTAAAAAAATCCCTGTAAATGATGCATCCTTAAAGGAGTTGTCTCAGTTTCCATATTTTAGATATGCTTTGGCGAAGCAGATTGTAACTTACAGGAGCATGAACGGAAATATTAAAAATATTGAGGATTTAATAAATATTAAAGGCTTTCCTGTTGAAAAAGCAAATATAATTAGTTTATATTTGGAGTTCTAAAACCAGGTTACAAATGAATTTTGATTTTAATGAAACGCAGTCTATGATTGCGCAGTCTATAAAAGATTTTACCGAAAAAAACATAAGACCATATATGATGGAGTGGGATGAAGCGCAAACATTTCCAATTCCATTGTTTAAAAAATTAGGTGAAATGGGATTTATGGGAGTCTTGGTGCCTGAGGAATATGGTGGATCTGGTTTAGGATACCATGAATATGTTACAGTAGTCGAAGAAATATCAAAAGTTGATCCGTCGATTGGATTGTCGGTTGCAGCGCATAATTCATTATGTACAAATCATATTTTGACTTTTGGTAATGAACAACAAAAGAAAAAATGGCTGCCAAAGCTCGCAACAGCAGAACATATTGGTGCTTGGGGACTGACAGAGCACAATACAGGTTCTGATGCGGGAGGCATGAACACAACAGCTGTTAAAGATGGTGATTTTTGGATTGTAAACGGAGCGAAAAATTTTATAACACATGCGATTTCAGGAGATGTTGCAGTTGTTGTAGTTCGTACCGGAGAAAAAGGTGATTCCAAAGGTATGACGGCTTTTGTATTTGAAAAAGGTATGCCCGGATTTACTTCAGGAAAGAAAGAAAATAAATTAGGAATGCGTGCCAGCGAAACAGCTGAACTGGTTTTTGATAATTGTCGGGTTCCGGATGAAAATAGATTGGGGGAAGTGGGCCAAGGGTTTGTTCAGGCTATGAAAATTCTGGATGGAGGAAGAATTTCTATTGGAGCCTTGTCACTCGGAATTGCAAAAGGAGCTTATGAAGCAGCACTTAAATATTCAAAAGAAAGGTGTCAGTTTGGTCAGCCGATCAGTAACTTTCAGGGAATTTCATTCAAACTCGCTGATATGGCTACTGAAATCGAAGCATCTGAATTATTATTGCATAAGGCAGCTTTCTTAAAGCAACAACACAAGCCAGTTACTACTTTAGGAGCAATGGCAAAAATGTATGCTTCGGAAGTTTGTGTTAAGGTTGCAAATGAAGCAGTTCAGATTCATGGCGGATATGGCTATACAAAAGATTTTCCGGTAGAGAAATTTTACAGGGATGCTAAATTATGTACTATTGGTGAAGGAACGACAGAGATTCAAAAATTAGTTATTTCCAGAAATTTATTGAAAGAATAAAGAATATTATGAGTTAAAGTCTATTGTCTTTTATCTGTGTTCTTTTTTCTTTTTAAAATAATTTATAATTTATAAGTCGTAATTCAGAATTAATATTTACTTTTGCAGCCTTAACGAAAGGAGGTGTCTATATTATGTTAATTATACCAATTAAAGACGGAGAAAATATCGATAGAGCATTAAAGCGCTATAAAAGAAAATTTGATAAAACAGGAACTGTTCGTCAACTAAGAGCACGTACTGCTTTTATTAAGCCTTCTGTTGTCAAAAGAGCTCAAATTCAAAAAGCGGCTTACATTCAGGGCTTGAAAGATAGTTTAGAGAGTTAATATCAGCTTTTTTTAAAATAATTACCGTTAGTCATCAAAATAAATTAACTTTGATGCTAACGGTTTTTTTTATGCTTAATTTTTAAGTAGTGATAATGTAAAAAAAATATTCTGTTTCTTATGAAGTCAAATAAAGATGCATTTCGTGATTATCTTCAGTTGGAGAAAAAGTATTCAGAACATACTGTTAATGCTTATCTGAATGATATTTCGTTTTTTGAGATGTTTAATAAAGCTCGTTTTGATCAGGATGGTATTGAAGGTGTGAATTACAGTCAGATCAGGAGCTGGATTGTTTCGTTGGTAGATGAAGGTGTTTCAAATGTGTCTGTTAACAGGAAAATGGCTTCCTTAAAATCCTTTTATAAGTTTATTTTAAAAACAAAACAAATTGAAGTTAGTCCAATGCTAAAGCATAAAGCATTAAAGACTCCTAAAATTGTTCAGATTCCTTTTTCTGAAAAAGAATTAACTGATTTGATGCGCGAGGTTGGAACTCCTGTTGGTTTCGAAGAAATAAGAGATAAGTTAATCGTGGATCTTTTCTATACGACTGGAATGCGAAGGGCTGAATTGATACATTTAATGCTGGTTAATGTGGATTTGTCTTCAAACGTTGTTAAGGTTTTAGGTAAAAGAAATAAAGAACGTATCATTCCGGTTTTGCCAATCATTACCGAGCAGTTTAAAATGTATTTGTGTGAGCGTTCGTCTGTAGAGGGAATAGTGGATGGGGATTATTTTTTTATTTCTAAAAAAGGGTTAAAATTAAGCGAATCTTTTGTGTATCGTCTAATAAATTCATACTTTAGTAGGGTCTCTGAAAAGGTAAAAAAGAGTCCTCATGTGCTTCGGCATACATTTGCGACTCATTTATTAAATAACGGAGCAGATTTAAATTCAGTTAAAGAATTATTAGGGCATTCTAGTTTGGCTTCTACTCAGGTATATACTCACAATAGTTTAGCGGAACTTAAAAAAGTATATGCTGGTGCACATCCGAGAAGTAAATAATAGTTCTGAAATGTTTAATCTTAAAATTAGTATTATGAAGGTAGATGTTCATGCCGTTAACTTTACTGTTGACAGAAAGTTGGTAGATTTTATTCAGGAAAGAATGGATAAATTAGAAAAATATTACGATCGGGTTGTCTCTGCAGACGTTTTTTTAAAAGTGGAAAGAACAAGTGATAAAGAGAATAAAGTTGTCGAGATTAAGATTAATGTTCCTGGAGATGAATTTCTCGTTAAAAAACAATGTAAGACTTTTGAAGAAGCGGTAGAACTTTCGGCGGAATCATTAGAACGTTTGCTGGTAAAAAGGAAAGAAAAGATAAGAGCTCACATATAATTGAAATTTTTTTTCGAAAAATGTTTTGATACAAAGATAAAATAGCTACATTTGCAGTCCGTTAGAAATAGCGGACTTTTTTATTGCATTCGCCGATGTAGCTCAGCTGGCTAGAGCAGCTGATTTGTAATCAGCAGGTCGTGGGTTCGAGTCCCTCTATCGGCTCAATAAATTTCAAATGCGATTTGAAATTAGTTCTTTAAAATGATGGAATTTTAAAAATTAGGGGAGATACTCAAGCGGCCAACGAGGGCAGACTGTAAATCTGCTGTGTGAACTTCGCAGGTTCGAATCCTGCTCTCCCCACAAAATGGATTTTAGATGGTTTTTCAGGTTTTGATTTTAATGAAATGAAATGCTGAATTGGAACTTTTAAATCAAGGATTCTGCCGGTGTAGCTCAGGGGTAGAGTGCTTCCTTGGTAAGGAAGAGGTCTCGGGTTCAAATCCCGACATTGGCTCAAGTAAGTAGGAAATTGAAAATTAATATATAACTAAGATTAAAAATTAAGTAAAATGGCAAAGGAGAATTTTAATCGTTCCAAACCGCACTTAAACATAGGTACAATTGGACACGTGGATCACGGAAAAACTACATTAACTGCTGCAATTACAAGAGTATTGTCAGATGCTGGTTACTGTCAAGCAAAATCGTTTGATCAAATCGATAACGCTCCAGAGGAGAAAGAAAGAGGTATTACTATTAATACATCACACGTAGAGTACGAAACTGCTAACCGTCACTACGCTCACGTTGACTGTCCAGGTCACGCGGATTACGTAAAGAACATGGTTACTGGTGCTGCTCAGATGGACGGAGCTATCTTAGTAGTTGCTGCTACAGATGGTCCAATGCCACAAACTCGTGAGCACATCCTTTTAGGTCGTCAGGTTGGTATTCCAAGAATCGTTGTTTTCATGAACAAAGTGGATATGGTTGATGATGCTGAGTTGTTAGAGCTTGTTGAAATGGAAATTAGAGATTTATTATCTTTCTACGAATATGATGGAGATAATGGTCCTGTTGTTCAGGGTTCTGCTTTAGGTGGATTGAACAATGATCCAAACTGGGTTCCTAAAATTATTGAATTAATGGAAGCTGTTGATGCCTGGATCGAAGAGCCAGTGCGTGACGTAGCAAAACCATTCTTGATGCCGGTTGAGGACGTATTTACTATTACAGGTCGTGGAACTGTTGCTACAGGTCGTATCGAAACTGGAGTTGCTAATACTGGAGATCCTGTTGAAATCATTGGTATGGGAGCTGAAAAATTAACTTCTACTATTACAGGAGTTGAGATGTTCCGTAAAATCCTTGACAGAGGTGAAGCTGGAGATAACGTAGGTTTATTGTTAAGAGGTATTGATAAAGCTGATATCAAAAGAGGTATGGTTATTATTAAGCCAGGATCAGTAAAACCACACGCTAAATTTAAAGCTGAGGTTTATATCTTGAAAAAAGAAGAAGGTGGACGTCATACTCCATTCCACAATAACTACCGTCCACAGTTCTACGTACGTACAACTGACGTAACTGGAGTTATTTCTTTACCAGCAGGTGTAGAGATGGTAATGCCAGGTGATAACTTGACAATTGAGGTTGCTTTATTAAGCCCAATCGCAATGAACGTAGGTTTACGTTTTGCTATCCGTGAAGGTGGTAGAACAGTAGGTGCTGGTCAGGTTACTGAAATTGTAGAGTAATTTCTATAAATATTAAAAACAAAGCCAGTTGGTTTTTCTTAATTGAAACAACTGGCTTTAATTACGGGCGTAGTTCAAGGGTAGAATAGCGGTCTCCAAAACCGTTGATGGGGGTTCGAATCCCTCCGCCCGTGCAATAAAAAATATATCAAATGACAAAAGTTACGAATTATTTATCAGAGGCTTTCGAAGAGTTAAAGTCAAATGTTACTTGGCCGGCTTGGGCTGAGGTTCAGAAATTGACAATTGTTGTGGCTGTATTTTCGATTCTTTTCGCTTTGGCGACTTGGGGAGTAGACGAATTTTTTGCAAAAGCTTTGGCTGGATTTTTTAACTGGTTAAAAGGATAATTTTTTTGTGATGGCAGATAATAATGTGAAGAAATGGTATGTGGTTAGAGCTGTAAGTGGCCAGGAGAATAAGGTAAAAGCTTACATCGAAACCGAGATTGCCAGATTAGGGATGGAAGATTATGTTTCCCAGGTTTTAGTGCCTACTGAAAAAGTGGTTACTGTGAAAGAGGGAAAAAAGATTTCTAAGGATAAGGTATATTTTCCTGGATATGTAATGATTGAAGCTAACTTAGTTGGTGAAATACCTCATATTATTAAGTCAATCACTAGTGTTATTGGTTTCTTAGGGGAAATTAAAGGAGGAGAACCTGTTCCTTTGAGATTGTCTGAAGTAAATCGTATGTTAGGTAAAGTGGATGAGCTTGCTGTGAATACAGATACAAGATCGATTCCATTTAGCCTGGGTGAAACAGTAAAAGTGATTGATGGTCCTTTTAATGGTTTCAATGGTACGGTTGAAAAAATAAATGAAGAAAAGCGTAAACTTGAAGTTATGGTTAAGATTTTCGGAAGAAAAACACCATTGGAACTGAGTTTTATGCAAGTAGAAAAAGTATAATTTTTTGTTACATCTATAATATCCATCATAATCGCTTCCAAATGATTATGGTGTTAAATTTTTTAAAAAATGGCTAAAGAAATTAGTAAGGTAGTTAAACTACAAGTTAAGGGAGGTGCTGCGAACCCGTCGCCACCGGTTGGACCTGCTTTAGGAGCTGCTGGGGTTAATATCATGGAGTTTTGTAAGCAGTTTAATGCTAGAACTCAGGATAAACCTGGCAAAATTTGTCCAGTGCAAATCACTGTGTACAAAGACAAATCATTTGATTTTGTTGTTAAGACTCCTCCAGCTGCAGTACAGTTAATGGAAGCAGCAAAGCTAAAGTCTGGATCAGGTGAACCAAATCGTAAAAAAGTAGCTAGTGTTACTTGGGATGTTATCAAAGCGATTGCTGAAGATAAAATGGTAGATTTAAATGCATTCACAATCGAATCAGCAATGAGTATGATTGCCGGAACCGCTAGATCTATGGGTATAACTGTATCAGGAGAAGCTCCTTTTTAATTAAGAGAAAGAAATGGCAAAATTGACAAAAAAGCAAAAAGAGGCTGCTTCAAAAATTGAAAAGAACAAATTGTACTCTTTAAAAGATGCTGCTGCATTAATTAAAGTTGTTGCTTCTGCAAAATTTGATGAGTCTGTTGATATCGCAGTTCGTTTGGGTGTAGATCCAAGAAAAGCGAATCAAATGGTAAGAGGTGTAGTTACTTTACCTCACGGAACAGGAAAAGACGTTAAAGTATTAGCATTGGTTACTCCGGATAAAGAAGCAGAAGCTAGAGAAGCTGGAGCAGATCATGTTGGTCTTGATGATTACCTACAAAAAATTAAAGATGGTTGGACAGATGTTGATGTTATTATCACTATGCCGGCTGTTATGGGTAAATTAGGACCATTAGGTCGTATTTTAGGACCTAGAGGTTTAATGCCAAACCCTAAAACAGGTACTGTAACTATGGATGTTGCAAAAGCTGTTCAAGAGGTTAAAGCTGGTAAAATTGACTTTAAAGTTGATAAAACTGGTATCGTTCACGCAGGAATTGGTAAAGTTTCTTTTGGAGCTGAGCAAATTGTTGACAACGCACACGAAATTATTCAAACATTAATAAAACTTAAACCAACTGCTGCTAAAGGTACATACATTAAAGGTATTCACCTTACAAGCACTATGAGTCCTGCTATTGCATTAGACCCAAAAGCAGTATAATTGGTAGTTAAAAATTTTTAGTATGACTAGAGAAGAAAAATCAATCGCGATTGAAAATTTAACTGCGCAGTTAGCTGGTACAAATATCATTTATGTATCTGATATTTCTGGTTTAAACGCAGAAACAACTTCAAGCTTACGTAGAGCTTGTTTTAAGGCAGGTATCAAATTAGAAGTTGTTAAGAACACTTTGCTTGCAAAAGCAATGGAAGCTTCTGCTAATGATTATGGTGATTTACCTACAGTTTTAACAGGTAACAGTGCAATATTTATTTCTGATGTTGCTAATGCACCTGGAAAAATTATCAAAGATTTCCGTAAGAAATCTGATAAACCTCTTTTAAAAGGAGCTTATATCAATTCTGAAGTATATATTGGAGATAATCAATTAGATACATTAGCTACGATTAAATCTAAAGAAGAGTTACTTGGAGAACTTATTGGATTATTACAATCTCCAGCTCAAAGAATTATTTCTGCTTTACAAAACAAATTCGCTGGTAGCGAAGAGGAAACTGAAGCATAATAATCGAAACAGGGATTTTTTTTTCCTTGTTGCTTAATTAGCGCACAATAAATTAATTATATTTTACAAATCATTTTAAACGATAGAAAAAATGGCAGATTTGAAACAATTCGCAGAACAATTAGTTAACTTAACAGTTAAAGAAGTTAACGAATTAGCAACAATATTAAAAGACGAGTATGGTATCGAGCCTGCTGCTGCAGCTGTAGTAGTTGCTGCTGGTGGTGGAGAAGGTGCTGCTGAAGAAGCACAAACTGAATTTACAGTTGTATTGAAAGAAGCTGGTGCTTCTAAATTAGCTGTAGTAAAATTAGTTAAAGAACTTACAGGTTTAGGTCTTAAAGAAGCTAAAGATGTAGTTGATGGTGCTCCAAGTACTGTTAAAGAAGGTGTTTCTAAAGAAGAGGCTGAAGGTCTTAAAAAATCATTAGAAGAAGCTGGAGCTGTAGTTGAGCTTAAATAATTCAACTCGGTTTTAAGAACTAGGTTTAGGTCCTGAGTTAACACTCAAAGGCCTAAACCATTTTTCGTATAATAAAATATATCAAATTTTATTATCAAATAGTTTAAAATACGAAAAAGTTTTTGATCAGTACGAAGAAAGAAAATAGAGCCATTTTTGGTTTATTTTTAAAGATGTATTGATTATAAAAAGAAAGTATAATTAAACAGTGTGTTTTACACAAAAACTACTTTTTTTTAATCAAAATTTTGTTCATTGATGATAACAAATCAGACTGAAAGATTGAATTTTGCCTCTACAAAAAATATTCCTCAATATCCGGATTTTCTGGATGTTCAGGTTAAATCATTTAAAGATTTTTTTCAATTAGAAACTAAATCTGATGAGAGAGGTGACGAAGGATTGTATAATACCTTCATGGAAAATTTCCCAATTACAGATACCAGAAACAACTTTGTATTGGAATTCCTTGATTATTTTGTAGATCCGCCACGTTATACCATTCAAGAATGTATAGAGAGAGGTCTTACTTATAGTGTGCCTTTAAAAGCCAGATTGAAACTATACTGTACAGATCCGGAACATGAAGATTTTGAAACAATTGTACAAGATGTTTATCTTGGAACTATACCTTACATGACTCCAAGTGGTACTTTTGTAATTAATGGTGCCGAGCGTGTTGTAGTATCTCAATTACACCGTTCTCCAGGGGTTTTCTTTGGACAATCCTTCCACGCTAACGGAACTAAACTTTATTCTGCCAGAGTAATTCCTTTTAAAGGATCCTGGATAGAATTTTCTACAGATATTAACAGCGTTATGTACGCTTATATTGATAGAAAGAAAAAATTACCTGTAACAACTTTATTCCGTGCAATCGGTTTTGAAAGAGATAAAGATATCTTAGAGATTTTCGACTTAGCAGAAGAAATTAAAGTTTCTAAAACAGGTATTAAGAAATATATTGGAAGAAGACTTGCTGCTCGTGTTTTGAACACATGGCATGAGGATTTCGTAGATGAGGATACCGGAGAGGTAGTTTCTATCGAACGTAACGAAATCATCCTTGATCGTGACACTATTATTGACAAAGATAATGTTGAAGAGATCATCGATTCTAACGTAAAATCTATTTTGTTACACAAAGAGGATAATAATCAGGCAGATTATGCTATTATCCACAACACGTTACAAAAAGATCCAACAAACTCTGAAAAAGAAGCTGTAGAGCACATTTACCGTCAGTTGCGTAACGCTGAACCGCCTGATGAGGAAACTGCTCGTGGTATTATAGATAAATTGTTCTTCTCTGATCAACGTTATAACTTAGGTGAAGTTGGTCGTTACAGAATGAATAAAAAATTAGATTTGGATATCCCTATGGATAAGCAAGTGCTTACCAAAGAAGATATCATTACAATCGTTAAATATTTGATCGAATTAATCAACTCTAAAGCGGAGATTGATGATATCGATCACTTGTCAAACCGTCGTGTTAGAACAGTTGGTGAACAATTGTCTCAACAATTCGGTGTTGGTTTAGCACGTATGGCCAGAACTATTCGTGAGAGAATGAACGTTAGAGATAACGAGGTGTTTACACCAATTGATTTGATCAATGCTAAAACATTATCGTCAGTTATCAACTCTTTCTTTGGTACTAACCAGTTATCTCAATTTATGGATCAAACGAATCCATTAGCTGAGATTACGCACAAAAGAAGACTTTCTGCACTTGGACCAGGTGGACTTTCGAGAGAGAGAGCTGGTTTCGAGGTTCGTGACGTTCACTATACTCACTATGGTCGTTTATGTCCGATCGAAACTCCTGAGGGACCAAACATTGGTTTGATTTCATCTCTTGGTGTTTATGCAAAAGTTAACGGAATGGGATTCATCGAAACTCCATACCGTAAAGTAACAAATGGTGTAGTTGATTTAGAAAGTACTCCGGTTTACTTAAGTGCTGAAGAAGAAGAAGGTAAAATGATTGCTCAGGCAAACATTGAAATGGACGCTTCTGGTAAAATTACAGCTAGCAATGTTATTGCTCGTGAGGAAGGTGACTTCCCGGTTGTTGAGCCATCTGTAGTTCATTATACAGACGTTGCTCCGAACCAGATCGCTTCGATTTCTGCATCTTTGATTCCTTTCCTTGAGCATGATGATGCGAACCGTGCGTTGATGGGATCGAACATGATGCGTCAGGCAGTTCCTTTGATCCGTCCTGAAGCACCGATTGTTGGTACAGGTTTAGAGCGTCAGGTAGCTTCTGATTCAAGAGTATTGATCAATGCTGAAGGGCATGGTACTGTAGAATACGTAGATGCAAACATCATTACTATTAAATATGATCGTACAGAAGACGAGAGAATGGTTAGTTTTGATGCTGATGAGAAAACATACAACCTTATTAAATTTAGAAAAACCAATCAGGGTACAAGTATTAACCTGAAACCAATCGTAAGAAAAGGTGACAGAGTTATTCCTGGTCAAGTATTATCAGAAGGATATGCTACTCAAAATGGAGAATTAGCTTTAGGTAGAAACTTAAAAGTTGCGTTCATGCCATGGAAAGGGTATAACTTCGAGGATGCGATTGTAATTTCTGAGAAAGTAGTTCGCGATGATATTTTTACTTCTATCCACGTTGATGATTATTCATTAGAGGTTAGGGATACTAAGTTAGGAAACGAAGAGTTAACAAACGATATTCCTAACGTTTCTGAAGAAGCTACTAAAGATTTAGATGAAAACGGTATGATCAGAATTGGAGCAGAGGTTAAACCTGGCGACATTCTAATCGGAAAAATTACACCAAAAGGAGAATCAGATCCAACTCCAGAGGAGAAATTGCTTCGTGCGATTTTCGGGGATAAAGCGGGTGATGTAAAAGATGCTTCATTAAAAGCTTCTCCATCTTTACACGGTGTAGTTCTTGACAAAAAATTATTTGCAAGAGCCGTAAAAGATAAACGTAAACGTACTCAGGATAAAGATGCTTTAGGTGCTTTAGAAATGGAGTTCGAAACTAAATTTGTTGAATTAAAAGACAGATTGGTTGAGAAATTATTCCTGATCGTTAACGGAAAAACATCTCAGGGTGTAATGAATGATTTGGGTGAAGAAGTTTTACCAAAAGGTAAAAAATATACTCAAAAAATGCTTTACGCAGTAGAAGATTTCGCTCACTTAAGCAAAGGTCAGTGGGTTGCTGATGATGCTACTAATAAAATGGTTAATGATTTAATTCATAACTATAAAATTAAGCTGAACGACTTACAAGGAGCTTTAAGAAGGGAGAAATTCACTATTACAGTTGGAGATGAATTACCATCTGGAATCTTAAAATTGGCTAAAATCTATATCGCTAAAAAACGTAAGTTAAAAGTAGGTGATAAAATGGCAGGACGTCACGGTAACAAAGGTATTGTTGCAAGAATCGTTCGTCACGAAGATATGCCTTTCCTTGAAGACGGAACACCAGTAGATATCGTGTTGAATCCACTTGGGGTACCTTCACGTATGAACATTGGTCAGATTTATGAGACGGTTCTTGGATGGGCTGGTATGAACTTGGGTAGAAAATTTGCTACTCCAATCTTCGACGGTGCTTCTCTAGACGAAATCAATGCTTTGACGGATGAAGCTAATGTACCACGTTTTGGACATACCTATCTTTATGATGGTGGAACTGGAGAGCGTTTTGCACAAAAAGCAACTGTGGGCGTAATTTACATGCTTAAATTAGGACACATGGTTGATGATAAGATGCACGCACGTTCTATCGGACCATACTCATTGATTACGCAACAGCCACTTGGAGGTAAGGCTCAATTTGGAGGTCAGCGTTTTGGAGAGATGGAGGTTTGGGCACTTGAGGCTTATGGAGCTTCTAGTACACTACGTGAAATCTTAACTGTTAAGTCTGATGACGTTATTGGTAGAGCTAAAACTTACGAAGCTATCGTTAAGGGAGAAACTATGCCAGAACCAGGTTTGCCAGAATCATTCAATGTATTAATGCACGAATTGAAAGGTCTGGGATTGGATCTTCGTTTGGAAGAATAATGTTTTAGTATTCAGTGTTCAGTATTTAGTAATCAGTGATAAGCTGAACACTAAATTCTGAATACTGAACACTTTTTTATAATAAGTTTTTAAAGATTTATACCCGTAAACCGTTCCGATTTTTTATAACAATGCGAGGCATTTTATAATTAGCACTTCAAATAAGAATTTGAGGTTTAGAGAAGTAACCCGAGGTAGTAGCTGAATGATTAACTCTTATTTTTTTTAAGAGTAGATTATAAATCTAAAATCAATTTTTTAATTGCAAATAAATCAATAGTAAAAACTATGATGAATAACAGAAACAATAAAGATAAGAATCCAGTAAAAAGATTTAACAAAATCTCTATTGGATTGGCTTCACCAGAATCTATCCTGAAAGAATCAAGAGGAGAGGTTTTAAAGCCAGAAACTATTAACTATAGAACGCATAAACCAGAGCGTGACGGACTTTTCTGCGAAAGAATCTTCGGACCAGTAAAAGATTTCGAATGTGCTTGTGGTAAGTATAAAAGAATTCGTTACAAAGGTATCATCTGTGACCGTTGTGGTGTTGAAGTTACTGAGAAAAAAGTACGTCGTGACAGAGTAGGACACATTAACCTTGTTGTGCCAATCGCTCACATCTGGTACTTCCGTTCTCTTCCAAACAAAATTGGTTATATCCTTGGTCTTCCATCTAAGAAATTAGATATGATCATTTACTACGAAAGATACGTAGTAATCCAGGCTGGTATTGCTAAAAATGCGGATGGAGAATCTTTACAAAGACTAGATTTCTTAACGGAAGAAGAATATTTAAACATTCTAGATACTCTTCCGCAAGAAAACCAATATTTAGATGATTTAGATCCTAATAAATTTGTTGCCAAAATGGGAGCAGAGTGTATTATGGATTTATTAGCTCGTATTGACCTAGATGCCTTATCTTATGAATTAAGACACAGCGCTAACAA
Source organism: Flavobacterium fluviatile (assembly GCF_010645065.1). GTDB lineage: Bacteria > Bacteroidota > Bacteroidia > Flavobacteriales > Flavobacteriaceae > Flavobacterium > Flavobacterium fluviatile. The sequence continues at coordinate 68,154 of NZ_JAADZW010000021.1, forward strand.
CGAAACATCTAAACAACGTAAAACAGAAGCTTTAAAAAGATTGCAAGTTGTTGAGTCTTTCCGTGAGTCTAACGAAAACCGCGAAAACCGTCCAGAATGGATGATTATGAAAGTGGTTCCAGTTATCCCGCCAGAATTACGTCCGCTTGTGCCACTTGATGGAGGTCGTTTTGCAACTTCAGATTTGAACGATTTATATCGTCGTGTAATCATCCGTAATAACCGTTTGAAAAGATTAATGGAGATTAAAGCTCCAGAAGTTATCTTAAGAAACGAAAAACGTATGTTACAGGAATCTGTAGATTCATTATTTGATAACACTCGTAAAGCTTCTGCTGTTAAAACAGAATCAAACAGACCATTAAAATCATTATCTGACTCTTTAAAAGGTAAACAAGGACGTTTCCGTCAAAACCTTTTAGGAAAACGTGTGGATTATTCTGCTCGTTCGGTAATTGTCGTTGGTCCGGAGTTGAAATTATATGAGTGCGGATTGCCAAAAGATATGGCATCTGAGTTATACAAACCATTCGTTATCCGTAAACTGATCGAAAGAGGTATTGTAAAAACAGTAAAATCTGCTAAGAAAATCATTGATAAGAAAGAGCCTGTAGTTTGGGATATCCTTGAAAACGTAATTAAAGGACATCCTGTATTACTTAACCGTGCTCCTACTTTGCACAGGCTTGGTATTCAGGCTTTCCAGCCAAAATTAATTGAAGGAAAAGCGATCCAGTTACACCCATTAGTATGTACGGCATTCAACGCCGATTTCGATGGTGACCAGATGGCGGTTCACTTACCATTAGGACCAGAGGCTATTTTAGAGGCACAATTATTAATGTTGGCTTCTCACAATATCCTGAACCCTGCAAATGGTGCTCCAATTACTGTACCTTCTCAGGACATGGTCTTGGGTCTTTACTATATGACCAAAGAGCGTATTTCTACAGAAGATCACAAAATTATTGGTCAGGATTTGACTTTCTATTCTGCTGAAGAAGTAAACATTGCACTAAACGAAGGAAGATTAGAATTAAATGCTCGTGTAAAAATCCGTGCAAAAGATTATAATGATGCTGGAGAATTAGTGTACAAAATTATCCAAACAACTGCAGGACGTGTATTATTTAACGAAGTAGTACCTGAAGCAGCTGGATATATCAATGACGTATTGACTAAGAAAAACCTTAGAGATATTATCGGACACATTTTAAGTGTGACTGATGTACCTACGACGGCAGCTTTCCTGGACAATATGAAAGATATGGGTTATAAGTTCGCATTTAGAGGAGGTTTATCATTCTCTCTAGGTGATATTAGAATCCCGGAACAAAAAACGAAGTTAATTGCAGATGCCAGAGAGCAAGTTGAAGGTATTTCAACTAACTATAACATGGGTCTTATCACAAATAACGAGCGTTACAACCAAGTTATTGACGTATGGACTTCAGCAAATGCTCAGTTAACAGAGTTAGCAATGAAAAATATTAGAGAAGACCAACAAGGTTTCAACTCTGTATATATGATGCTTGACTCTGGGGCGAGGGGTTCTAAGGAGCAGATTCGTCAGTTAACTGGTATGCGTGGTTTGATGGCTAAGCCTAAAAAATCTACTGCTGGTGGTGGTGAGATTATTGAAAACCCGATTCTTTCTAACTTTAAGGAAGGTCTTTCGATTCTTGAGTACTTCATTTCAACTCACGGTGCTCGTAAAGGTCTTGCGGATACGGCTCTTAAAACGGCCGATGCTGGTTACTTAACAAGAAGGCTTCATGACGTTTCTCAGGATGTTATTGTTAACATCGAAGATTGTGGAACTTTAAGAGGTGTTGAAGTTTCTGCATTGAAGAAAAACGAGGAAATCGTTGAATCATTAGGAGAGAGAATTCTTGGACGTGTTGCATTACAAGACGTTATTAATCCACTTACTAATGAAGTGATGGTTGAATCTGGTCAGCAAATTACGGAAGCAATTATGAGAACTATCGAAGCTTCTCCAGTTGAAAAAGTAGAGGTTAGATCACCATTAACTTGTGAGGCTACAAAAGGTATTTGTGCTAAATGTTACGGTAGAAACTTAGCTACTGGTAAGATGACACAAAGAGGAGAAGCTGTAGGAGTTATTGCAGCTCAGTCTATTGGTGAGCCAGGTACACAGTTGACACTTCGTACTTTCCACGTGGGAGGGGTTGCTGGAGGTATTTCTGAAGAGTCGAGTATAGTTACAAGATTTAACGGTAGACTTGAAATAGAAGATTTAAAAACAGTTAAAGGAGAAGACAGCGAAGGAAATTCTGTTGATATTGTGGTTTCACGTTCAACGGAATTGAAATTAGTTGATGAGAAAACCGGAATTGTTTTAAACACACATAACATCCCTTACGGATCCAGCATCTTTGTAAATGATGGCGAAACTGTAGCTAAAGGAACGGTTATCTGTAAATGGGACCCATATAATGGTGTAATTGTTTCTGAATTTACTGGTAAGATTGCTTACGAGGATTTAGAACAAGGACAAACATTCATGGTTGAAATTGATGAGCAGACAGGTTTCCAGGAAAAAGTAATTTCTGAGGCCAGAAATAAAAAATTAATCCCAACATTATTGGTTTACGGTAAAGAAGGCGAATTGATTCGTTCATACAATTTACCAGTAGGTGCACACTTAATGGTTGAGAATGGGGAGAAAATTAAAGCTGGTAAAGTTTTAGTTAAGATTCCGCGTCGTTCTTCTAAATCTGGGGATATTACTGGAGGTTTACCAAGAATTACTGAGTTGTTAGAGGCTCGTAATCCTTCAAATCCAGCTGTAGTTTCTGAAATTGATGGTGTTGTTTCTTTCGGAAAAATCAAAAGAGGTAACCGTGAGATTGTAATCGAATCTAAGTTTGGTGACGTCAGAAAATATCTTGTAAAATTATCAAGTCAAATTCTTGTTCAGGAAAATGACTTTGTAAGAGCTGGTGTTCCTTTGTCTGATGGTGCAATTACTCCGGATGATATTTTGAGAATTCAGGGGCCAGCTGCTGTTCAACAGTATTTGGTAAATGAAATTCAGGAAGTGTACCGTTTACAAGGGGTAAAAATTAATGACAAGCACTTTGAGGTAGTTATCCGCCAAATGATGCGTAAAGTAAGAGTTCAGGATCCGGGTGATACATTATTCCTGGAAGATCAATTAATTCATACTAAGGATTTTATCGTTCAAAATGATAAATTATACGGTATGAAAGTAGTTGAAGATGCCGGAGATTCTTCAGTATTGAAACCAGGTCAGATTATAACTCCTCGCGAGTTACGTGATGAAAATTCATTATTGAAACGAAATGACAGAAATCTTGTAGTAGCAAGAGATGTAATTACAGCTACAGCAACTCCTGTTTTGCAAGGTATTACAAGAGCTTCGTTACAAACTAAATCATTCATCTCTGCTGCTTCATTCCAGGAAACAACAAAAGTACTTAACGAAGCTGCAGTAGCAGGAAAAGTTGATGACCTTGAAGGATTGAAAGAAAATGTAATTGTTGGACACAGAATTCCTGCAGGAACTGGTATGAGAGAATACGATAATACAATCGTAGGATCTAAGGACGATTACAATGAAATGATGGCAAATAAAGAAGAATATATTTATTAATTCTTAACAATTCCCTCTTTTTTCGAAAAGAGGGAAATTGAAAAATATTAAAATTATGAGTAATCCGAAACAACAAGAGCAAATTAATATTGAGTTAGATGAAACTATTGCAGAGGGAATTTATTCAAATCTTGCGATTATCAATCATTCTTCATCTGAATTTGTCTTAGATTTTGTAAATATTATGCCGGGTACTCCTAAAGCTAAAGTGAAATCAAGAATTGTCCTGACTCCACAACATGCAAAAAGATTATTGAGGGCTATTGGCGAAAATATTCATCGCTTTGAAGCAGCGCATGGTGAAATCAAAGAAACTGAACAGGCACCAATTCCGCTTAATTTTGGTCCGGCAGGTCAGGCATAAAGTTTTTAAAGCTTCATTAATAGAGCTTTTTTATAAATAATTTCGTAAAAGTGTATTTTGTCTGATTTAATTTACTTTAAACGAGTATGTTTTAATGGCTTACAGTTTTAGTTGTACTTTTGGCTTAACATAAAAATAAAGAAAATTAATTTTTCCTGTTAAAGGTTAATTTAATCCTTAAAAAAAAGCGCCAACCTTTCAAAGTTGGCGCTTTTTAATTTATCCGAAAATGTGAAATTTCCTTATTCAAATTCAGATGTGAAAAATAATTTTACATTTGGATATTTGCTTTGTGTCATCTGAATTGTAAAATCAGAATCAGCTAAAAATACTAATTGTCCATATTTGTCATGAGCCAGAAATTTTTGTTTGATTCTTTTAAATTCTTTAAATTCTTCACTTTTAGGATCATTAGGTTTTACCCAGCAAGCTTTGTGCACCGGGAAGTTTTCATAAGTACACTTAGCACCGTATTCATGTTCAAGACGATACTGAATTACTTCGTATTGCAGTGCTCCAACTGTTCCGATGATTTTACGGTTGTTCATTTCTAATGTAAATAACTGAGCAACACCTTCATCCATTAACTGATCAATCCCTTTATCCAGTTGTTTTGCTTTCATTGGATCAGCATTATTGATGTATCTAAAGTGTTCCGGTGAGAAACTTGGTATTCCTTTGAAACTCATTAATTCACCTTCAGTCAGCGTATCTCCAATTTTAAAGTTTCCTGTATCATGAAGACCAACAATATCTCCGGGATATGAAATATCTACGATTTCTTTTTTCTCCGCAAAAAAGGCGTTAGGACTTGAGAATTTTAGGTTTTTCTTTTGTCGGACATGGTAATAAGGTTTGTTTCTTTCGAAAGTTCCGGAAACAATTTTAATAAAAGCTAAGCGATCACGGTGTTTTGGATCCATATTAGCATGGATTTTGAAAACAAAACCAGACATTTTTTCTTCTGCAGGATCAACGGTACGCGTTTCTGAATCTTTTGGTCTAGGCGAAGGAGCGATTGTAATGAAGCAATCTAATAACTCACGAACGCCAAAATTATTCAATGCAGAACCAAAAAATACTGGCTGAATTTTTCCGTCCAAATAATCCTGACGCTCAAATTTTGGATATACTTCATCAATTAATTCTAACTCTTCACGAAGTTTGTCTGCTGCTTTTTGACCTACAATTTTATCTAATTCCGGATTGTTCTGAACGTCTGAAAAAGCAATAGTTTCTTCAATGTTTTTACGGCTGTCTCCACTAAAAAGATTGATGTTTTCTTCCCATAGATTATAAATACCCTGGAAGTCATAACCCATTCCGATTGGGAAACTTAAAGGCGTAACCTTTAAGCCTAGTTTTTGCTCGACTTCATCCATTAAGTCAAAAGCGTCCTTTCCTTCACGGTCTAATTTATTAATGAAAACAATCATTGGAATGTTACGCATTCTGCAAACAGCAACCAGTTTTTCGGTTTGTTCCTCGACCCCTTTTGCAACGTCAATAACAACAATTACACTATCAACCGCAGTTAAAGTTCGAAAAGTATCTTCAGCAAAATCCTTGTGTCCCGGAGTATCAAGAATGTTGATTTTTTTGTCTTTATAATTAAAAGCAAGTACAGATGTTGAAACAGAAATTCCTCTCTGGCGTTCTATTTCCATGAAATCACTCGTTGCTCCTTTTTTTATTTTATTGTTTTTTACTGCACCTGCTTCCTGAATTGCACCTCCAAAAAGTAATAATTTTTCTGTCAAAGTTGTTTTACCGGCATCGGGATGCGAGATAATTCCAAAAGTTCTTCTGCGTTGTATTTCTTTTAAAAAGCTCATATTTTGTATAAATAGGTTGCAAAAGTACTATTATTTAATGCGATTTAAAAATAAATGGTATTCTGTTTTGGTTTATGTGATTTCGTTTTTCCTTTATTTCTCTCCATTAAAATTATTCCACTTTTTTAAACTATTTGTATTGTGTATAATTTTTTGTTAATAGTATATCAGATAGTTGGATTATGTAATTGAATTGTTATTTTTGTTCGTTATAAGTTGTGAAAACAGGATATAGTTTTTCAGTAATTTGAAAGTATAATTAATTTCAGTTTAAAAGAAAATTACTAACACAGCCCTTTACATTCAATTAAATTTAAAATAATGTTATTAAAAAAATTACAGCTAAGAACTATTGATTACAGATTAGTACTGACAATAAGTTTTTTACTTTTTTTCAACTCGGTTATTTCTGCTCAGGAAGTTATTAAAGATGTTGTTGCTGAGAAACCGGCTGAGACAGCTTCAATTAATAAACAAAAGGTTGATGGTATTATTGCAACTGTTGGAGACTATATTGTTTTAGATTCAGATATTGATAAAGGTTATCTTGAAATTACTTCTCAGGGAGGATCAGTAAAAGATATTTCCAGATGCCAGATGTTAGGTAAGCTTTTAGAAGATAAATTATATGCACATCAGGCCATTCAGGACAGTATTATTGTTAGTGATGCTGAAGTTAAAAGTATGATGGATGAAAGGCTTACTTACATGATGAGACAGACTGGCGGAGATATCAATAAAATTGTAGAATTTTATAAAAAGAGTTCAGTTGAGGAATTTAAGACATATTTTGCTGATATCTTAAAAGAACAAAAACTATCTTCTGAAATGCAGAAAAAGATTGTTGATGCAGTTGAAATAACACCAGAAGAGGTTCGTAATTTCTTTAAAAAAATACCAAAAGACGAATTGCCAACTTTTGGAGCTGAAATGGAAGTGGCTCAAATAGTTGTAGAGCCTAAAGTCTCAAAAGAGGATAAACAAAAAGTAATTGACAGACTGAATTCGATCAAAAAAGACGTTTTGGAAGGTTCAAGCTTTGCTACAAAAGCAGTTTTGTATTCTCAGGATCCGGGATCTTCCCCTGCGGGTGGTTATTATAAAATGACAAGAAAAACTCCTTTTGTAAAAGAGTTTAAAGATGTTGCCTTTAGTTTGGCAGAAGGAGAAATTTCAGATCCTTTTGAAACACAATACGGATACCATATTATAATGGTTGATAAGATAAAAGGACAGGAAGTAGAATTACGTCATATTTTAATATCGCCAACTGTTTCTGAAAGTGCTTTAAAAGAAGCCAAAGAAAGAATTACAAACATTAGAAATAAGATTGTAAATAAAGAAATTTCTTTTGCAGACGCAGCAAGAAATGATTCTGACCAGAAAGAAACAAGAGCAAATGGAGGAACTTTGGTTAATCCTAATACTCAGGATACGCGTTTTGAGCTGACTAAAATGGATGCATCATTATATAGCCAGGTTTCAAATTTAAAAGATGATGAAGTTTCTCAGCCAATTTTGGATACCGATGATAAAGGAAAAAAAACATATAAACTGATTACTGTGACAAACAGAATCGATGAGCACGTTGCAGACTATGCAAAAGATTATACTAAAATAAAAGAGTTAGCATTAAAAGAAAAACAAATCAATGCTATTGCAAAATGGTTTGACACAAAAATTAAAGACACATACATCAAGATTATTGGCGAATACAGAGATTGTACTTTTACTAATAATTGGTTGAAAAAATAATTTTTATTAAATAAAGAAAAGAGTTAGTTTTATGAATTCATAGAGCTAACTCTTTTTAATTTAAAATATATTCATAAATGTCTGACGTAGCAGCAATTCATAATTTAGTTCAAAAAAGAAATGAATTAAAAACCGAGATAGCAAAAATAATTGTAGGGCAGGATGCCGTTGTAGATCAAATTTTACTTTGTATATTTTCAGGAGGGCATGCGCTTTTAATTGGGGTTCCCGGTTTGGCAAAAACTCTGATGATCAATACGATTTCTCAGGCTTTAGGTCTGGATTTCAAACGAATTCAGTTTACTCCTGATTTAATGCCTTCGGATATTTTAGGAAGTGAAATTCTTGATGAAAACCGACAGTTTAAGTTTATTAAAGGACCTATATTTTCGAATATAATTTTAGCGGATGAGATCAACAGAACTCCTCCAAAAACTCAGGCTGCTTTATTAGAAGCAATGCAGGAGCGTTCTGTAACAATTGCAGGGCAAAACTATAAATTAGATTTGCCTTATTTCGTTTTGGCGACACAAAATCCAATTGAACAGGAGGGTACATACCCTCTTCCGGAGGCTCAGTTAGACCGTTTTATGTTTGCTATAAAATTAGAATATCCAACATTTGAAGAGGAAGTGCAGGTTGTAAAACAAACTACTTCAGATGTAAAAAGGAAGATAAATCCGTTGTTTACAGCTCAGGAAATAATTGACTTCCAGCATTTGATCCGCAGAATTCCGGTAGCAGATAATGTTATTGAATATGCAGTGACGCTCGTTAGTAAAACACGTCCTGACAATAGTCTGACTAATGATTATGTGAAAAATTATCTGGATTGGGGTGCAGGTCCGAGAGCTTCTCAAAATTTAATTTTGGCAGCCAAAGCACATGCTGCTTTTAATGGTAAATTTTCACCGGATATTGAAGATGTAAAGGCAGTCGCAACCGGGATTTTGCGACATAGAATTATTAAAAATTACAAAGCCGATGCTGAGGGGATTACAGAAGAAATTATCATTCAGAAGCTGATGTAAAAAATAGACGCTTTATAAAAATTAGCCTGAGATATTTTAAGATCTCAGGCTTTTATTTTTAAGTAGTTTTACGTATAAATGAAATTTAAAGAATAAACTATAACGTTATAAATACTTATTTAGAAGAGTTCTTTTTTAAAATAGAGTAAAAATCCGACTTGCTTTATAACATTAAATTTTTACTTTGTTAGAGAAAAGTTTTTAAATTATTGATAATTTATTTTTTTGACTTAAAATTGATATTTCGCTATTATTTAAAGGTAATAGTTGTTTTTTTTCAATAATATTTTTTGAAAAAGCTCCGTCCATTATATTTTTTTTAATTCTCAGCTTTAATTCCTAAATTTGCGTACAAAAAAATAAAAATACCTATTTATAAAGACTTCTATTATGAATATTTACAAGGATTACATTCAAGAGATTGAAGAAAGAAAAGCCCAGGGTCTTCATCCGAAGCCAATTGATGGTGCTGAATTACTAAGCGAAATCATTGCGCAAATTAAAGATTTAAATAATGAATACAGAGAGGATTCTCTTAAGTTTTTTATTTACAACACTTTGCCTGGAACCACTAGTGCTGCTGGTGAGAAAGCTAAGTTTTTAAAAGAAATCATTCTTGGTGAATCTGAAGTAAAAGAAATTACACCTGCTTTTGCTTTCGAATTATTGTCACATATGAAAGGAGGGCCTTCTATTGAAGTCCTTCTTGATTTAGCTTTGGGTAATGATGCTGCAATTGCTACTCAGGCAGCTGAAGTTTTAAAAACTCAGGTTTATTTATATGATGCTGATACAGCTCGCCTAGCAGAAGCTTACAGCGCTGGTAACACAGTTGCAAAAGAAATTTTAGAAAGCTATGCAAAAGCTGAATTTTTTACTAAATTACCAGAAGTTGCTGAAGAAATTAAAGTGGTTACTTACATTGCTGCAGAAGGTGATATCTCTACTGATTTATTATCTCCGGGTAATCAGGCACACTCTCGTTCTGACCGTGAATTACATGGAAAATGTATGATCACTCCTGAAGCTCAGGCAGAAATTAAAGCATTGCAGGCACAGCATCCAGACGCTGCTGTTATGTTAATTGCTGAAAAAGGAACAATGGGAGTTGGATCTTCCCGTATGTCAGGCGTAAACAACGTAGCTTTATGGACTGGTAAGCAAGCATCTCCATACATTCCTTTCGTGAACATTGCTCCAATTGTAGCGGGTACTAACGGAATCTCTCCTATCTTCTTAACTACTGTAGACGTAACAGGCGGTATCGGTATCGACTTACAAAACTGGGTAAAGAAAACAGATGCAGAAGGAAACGTAGTTCGTAACGAAGCTGGTGATCCTGTTTTAGAAGAAGTTTATTCTGTAGCTACAGGAACTGTATTAACAATCAATACAAAAACTAAAAAATTATACAACGGTGAGAAAGAATTAAAAGATATTTCTAAATCTTTCACTCCTCAAAAATTAGAGTTTATCAAAGCCGGTGGATCTTATGCTATCGTTTTTGGTAAAAAAATCCAGACATTTGCTGCACAAGCTTTAGGAGTTACTGCTCCAACAGTATTTGCACCAGCTAAAGAAGTTTCTATAGAAGGTCAGGGATTAACTGCTGTTGAAAAAATCTTCAACAAAAATGCAGTTGGTGTAACACCAGGTAAAACATTATATGCAGGATCAGACGTACGTGTGAAAGTCAACATCGTAGGTTCTCAGGATACTACAGGTTTGATGACTGCTCAGGAATTAGAGTCAATGGCTGCTACAGTTATTTCTCCACTTGTTGATGGTGCTTACCAGTCAGGATGTCACACAGCTTCAGTTTGGGACAAAAAAGCGCAGGCTAATATTCCTAAATTAATGAAGTTCATGAATGATTTCGGTGTTATTACAGCGAGAGATCCTAAAGGTGAATATCATTCAATGACGGACGTTATTCACAAAGTTTTAAATGATATTACAATTGATGAGTGGGCTATTATCATTGGTGGAGATTCACACACACGTATGTCTAAAGGGGTTGCTTTCGGTGCCGATTCAGGAACTGTAGCTTTAGCTTTAGCAACAGGTGAGGCTTCTATGCCAATCCCGGAATCTGTTAAAGTTACTTTTAAGGGTGAGATGAAACAACACATGGATTTCCGTGATGTAGTTCATGCGACCCAATCTCAAATGTTGAAACAATTTGATGGTGAGAACGTTTTCCAGGGTCGTATTATTGAGGTTCATATCGGAACTTTATTAGCTGACCAGGCGTTTACATTTACTGACTGGACTGCTGAAATGAAAGCGAAAGCTTCAATCTGTATTTCTCAGGACGAAACATTAATTCAATCGTTAGAAATTGCTAAGTCTCGTATCCAAATCATGATTGATAAAGGTATGGACAACAAAAACCAGGTTTTACAAGGTTTAATTGATAAAGCAAACAAACGTATCGAGGAAATTAAAACAGGTGCTAAACCAGCTTTAACTCCAGATGACAATGCAAAATACTATGCTGAAGTGGTTATCGATTTAGGTTTAATCGAGGAACCAATGATTGCTGACCCGGACGTTAACAATGTTGATGTTTCTAAACGTTATACACACGATACCATTCGTGAATTATCTTTCTATGGAACGGATAAAAAAGTAGATTTAGGTTTCGTAGGTTCTTGCATGGTTCATAAAGACGATTTAAAAATTGTTTCTCAAATGTTACGTAATGTTGAAAAACAAAATGGGGAAGTTAAATTCAATGCACCTTTAGTAGTTGCAGCTCCTACGTATAACATCATCGACGAATTAAAAGCTGAAGGTGATTGGGAAATGTTACAAAAATATTCAGGTTTCGAATTTTCAGATGCCTTACCAAAATCAACAGCACGTACAGAATACGAAAACATTATGTATTTAGAGCGTCCAGGTTGTAACTTATGTATGGGTAACCAGGAAAAAGCTGAAAAAGGAGATACTGTATTAGCTACTTCAACTCGTTTGTTCCAGGGACGTGTAGTGGAGGATAGAGAGGGCAAAAAAGGAGAATCTTTATTAGCATCAACGCCAGTAGTTGTACTTTCTGCAATTTTAGGAAGAATGCCGTCTATCGAAGAGTATAAAGCTTCGGTTGAAGGTATCAACTTAACAAAATTCAAACCAATCTCTACTAAATTATAATAGTAGGAATTTCATAATTATTAAGCGAGGCAATCTAGTAATAGGTTGCCTCTTTTTATTTATATTTTGGGATGCTAAGCATTGTGCTATTCAAGTATAGTATTCATTCGTTCCTCGTTGCGGGTCAAAGCTTCTATCTCTGCCGGATTGCTGTTGCATGATTTGCTAAATCAAAATTTTAATTTAGAAGGTTAAATAATTATATTAGATTGATTTTCAATTTACTGCTGTGCAAGAAAAATAGAATAGTTTTAAATAATAGTATTAACAATTATTTTAGCATAAACCATAATAAAATCCTTAAATTTAAGCTGATTTACACTAATATAATTAATATAGAACTATGGCTTTTGATATAGAAATGATTAAAAAAGTGTATGACAACATGCCTGGTCGTGTTGATGCAGCACGTCAGATTGTTGGTCGTCCACTTACTTTAACAGAGAAAATTTTGTACAATCACCTTTGGGACGGAAATCCGACCAAAGCGTTTGGAAGAGGAGTTGATTATGTAGATTTTGCACCGGATCGTGTTGCTTGTCAGGATGCAACGGCACAAATGGCCTTATTGCAGTTTATGCACGCCGGTAAATCTAAAGTAGCAGTTCCTACAACAGTACACTGTGATCACCTGATTCAGGCAAAAGTAGATGCTGCGACCGATTTGGCAAGAGCAAAAACACAAAGTAATGAAGTTTTTGACTTCCTTTCTTCAGTTTCTAATAAGTACGGAATTGGTTTCTGGAAACCCGGAGCCGGAATTATCCATCAGGTAGTTCTTGAAAATTATGCATTTCCGGGTGGAATGATGATTGGTACGGATTCTCATACTGTAAATGCAGGAGGTTTAGGAATGGTAGCGATTGGTGTCGGTGGCGCCGATGCTGTCGACGTTATGTCCGGAATGGCTTGGGAGCTGAAATTCCCTAAATTAATCGGAGTAAAATTAACAGGCAAATTATCAGGCTGGACAGCTCCTAAAGATGTAATCCTTAAAGTTGCCGGTATTCTGACTGTAAAAGGAGGAACAGGAGCAATCGTAGAATATTTTGGTGAAGGTGCAACAGCTATGTCCTGTACCGGTAAAGGAACTATTTGTAACATGGGAGCCGAAATTGGAGCTACAACGTCAACTTTTGGTTACGATGATTCTATGAGCCGTTACCTGCGCTCCACCAACAGAGCTGATGTAGCTGATGCTGCAGATAAAATAGCTCCTTATCTAACCGGAGACCCGGAAGTTTATGCTGATCCTGAAAAATATTTTGATCAGGTTATCGAAATCAATTTATCTGAATTAGAGCCACATTTAAATGGGCCTTTTACTCCGGACTTAGCGACTCCAATTTCTAAAATGAAAGAAGAGGCAATCAAAAACAACTGGCCATTGCAAATACAGGTGGGTTTAATTGGTTCTTGTACCAACTCATCTTACGAAGATATTTCACGTGCAGCTTCTTTGGCAAGACAGGTCGCCGAGAAAAACTTAAAAACAAAAGCAGAATTTACAATTACTCCGGGATCAGAAGTAGTTCGTTCTACAATCGAAAGAGACGGATTTATTGATACTTTTAATAAAATTGGAGCAACAGTTTTTGCAAATGCCTGCGGTCCATGTATTGGTATGTGGGACAGGGAAGGAGCTGAGAAAGAAGAAAGAAATACAATTGTTCACTCTTTCAACCGCAACTTCTCAAAACGTGCCGATGGAAATCCAAATACTTTGGCATTCGTAGGTTCTCCGGAATTGGTAACAGCTTTGGCTATTGCGGGTGATTTAGGATTTAATCCACTGACAGATAAATTAATCAACGAAGAAGGACAAGAAGTAATGCTGGATGAACCAACAGGAGATGAATTGCCGGAAAAAGGTTTCTATGCTGAAGATCCCGGATTTCAGGCTCCGGCAGAAGACGGTTCAGGTGTTCAGGTTGTGGTAAATCCTGATTCAGAACGCTTGCAGCTATTAGCTCCGTTTGAGGCATGGGATGGGAAAAACATTACAGGTGCTAAATTATTAATCAAAGCCTTCGGAAAATGTACGACAGACCACATTTCTATGGCAGGTCCCTGGCTGCGTTTCCGCGGACATTTAGATAATATTTCAAATAATATGCTGATTGGTGCCGTGAATGCATTCAACCAGAAAACAAACTCTGTTAAGAATCAGTTGACAGGACAATACGACGCTGTACCGGCGGTTGCGAGAGCCTATAAAGCTGCCGGAGTTCCGTCTATTGTTGTGGGAGATCACAATTACGGAGAAGGTTCTTCCCGTGAGCATGCTGCCATGGAACCTCGTTTCCTTGGTGTTAAAGCGGTATTGGTTAAATCCTTTGCCCGTATCCACGAAACCAATCTTAAAAAGCAGGGTCTTTTAGGATTAACTTTTGCAAACGAAGCGGATTACGATAAAATTCAGGAAAATGATACAATCAATTTTACTGATTTAACTGAGTTTGCTCCGGGAAAACCATTAACCCTGGAGTTCGTTCACGATAATGGTACAAAAGATATCATTCTGGCAAATCATACTTACAATGAAGGTCAGATTGGCTGGTTTGTTGCAGGATCTGCATTAAATTTAATTGCTGCAGGAAAAGCTTAATTTTAAAATTATATATATTCAGGACGCTCTGTGAAAACAGGGCGTTTTTTATTTGTAGCTATTTACTTCGTCAGTTCGCTATCGCTCGTGCAATGTCATTAAGTTAACGTCACTTCGAGTGATTTTTAATCATAATGCGATAGCTTTATTATTAAAAATTGTATCGAGAAGCTTTCTAATACTAAGGTTCTCGATACATTTTCTTTAAAAAAAGCTATCGCATTTTTAAAGAAAACACTCGAAATGACGACAATATCCCTTAACTTAATGACATTGATCGCTCGTGTCCGGCTCCGCTGTATCTTTTGTCCCGATAACTATCGGGACAAAAGGATGCCGCTTCCATCCGGGCTAAGGCTCTGGTTTTTCAGTATTATGTTTTTGTAAAATTTTGATTTAGAATTAAAATTATAACTCACACAAAAACTTTAAGTTAGCATTATAGACGTTTTGAGAGTGACAATTTGAAATAAATTTGGTGTTAAAAAACGTGTATTTTTTACTTTAAAAAGTTAAATTCGCCTTTTTGGTAATAAAACTTCTTTTTTTGAGTTTAAAATAAGAAGGAATAGTATAGAAAATTAAAATTCCCCAAAATAATGATTTTCAGATTTGTCTTTATATTTTTGCTTTTTTCCATAAGTGCTTTTTCTCAGGATAATTATATCAAACATACCATTTCAAAAGGTGACAACCTTTACAGCATTGGTAAGAAATACGGAGTAAAACCCAATGATATAGCAAATTCCAATCCTGATGCACCGAAAATCTTAAAGTTGAATTCGGTTTTATTAATTCCGAATAACAACTTACAGTCTTCCGCTATAAAATCTAATGAAACTATTGAGCAGGATACTCCGGAATCTCATGAGGTCTTAGCAAAAGAAACACTTTGGGGGATATCCAAAAAATATAAAATTTCTGTTGAAGATTTAAAGAAAGCAAATCCTTTATTAGAAACAGAAGGACTCAAAATAGGGCAGCATATAGTTATTCCTTCGGTTGTGAATCCAGTTAAACACCAATCATCAGAAAATACCCAGACAGCAATGGTTGAAGTCTTACGGGAAGTTATGCAAAAAGAAACAAAATATGCCATTGCCAAAGAATTCGGAATCACTGTAGCTGAATTAGAAAAACAGAATCCTGAAATTAAAAATAAGCTGCCAATTGGATTTACTTTGAAGATCCTCACTTCAAAAGAAAAAGCGGAAGCCCTAAAAGCTTCAAAACAGACTCAGGAAACAAAAGATATAACTAATCCGCCTGTTCAGGTTGCCGATAATGCATCAGTTAAAAAAGATTCAGCGATAATAAGGGTTAACAATCATTCCGAGTTAGTGGATCAGCTGATTCTAAATGCTACTGATAACATAGGTACACGTTATCGTTCAGGAGGCACTACAAAAGCAGGTTTTGACTGCTCAGGATTAATGTATTCTACTTTTGGTAATTTTGATATTAAGCTGCCAAGGAGTTCGATTGAGCAATCCCGGATTGGTATAAAAATAAATCCGGAAGAAGCACAAAAAGGGGATTTAATCTTTTTCAAAACCAACGGCAGAAGCCAAATCAATCACGTTGGAATGGTTGTAGAGGTTGCCGATGAAGAAATTAAATTTGTTCATTCCTCAACTCATGGGGGAGTAATCATTTCTTCAACCAAAGAGCCTTACTATGAAAGAGCCTTTTCTCAGGTAAATCGTGTTTTAGAATAGTGTCAAAATCGGTTTTTAAAAGCTTCAATTGAAAACGGCTTGCTAAATAAGCCGATTAAGTATTGATTTTCATATATAAGGAATTTCAGAAATATCAAAATTGGAGTAGGTACGTAAATCTGAACCTCTTTTTTTTATTGACTGAGTTTGTGAATTCTTCCAAAAACTCATAATCATGCACAACTCGCATTTGGATATGCACCATAATAATTACGTGCTGATTTTTTATTGTTAGTAAGCCATTCAATTCTTTCTTGTCTATTATTGGACATACTTATCTGAACAGCATAAAATATTTTTTTAGTAATTGCTGAATCACAATCTGATCGATTAAATTGTCATGAATTAGTAAACAGTACTACCAACATGAGTCTGAAATGATGTCAATATTCATGCGGAGATGTTATGAAACCGGGTTTGCGTAAGGGATAGTAACGGCATCCTTTTATGGTGGGGTTCACCATAAAAGATAAAGTGAATAGCCCGGCCCCCAAGGGATACGCCCAAAATCACAATCTAAAATCTGTTCTAATCATGAAATTTGAGAAAAAAGTATATCTTTAACCAGCCAAAAACCAAAAAATGGAGGAAAACAATCAGGAAAATTTTAAGAGAGAACTCGGATTATTAGACGGAACCATGCTTGTGGTTGGATCTATGATTGGATCCGGAATATTTATTGTAAGTGCAGATATTGCCAGACAGGTTGGTTCTGCCGGATGGTTAACACTAATCTGGCTGATTTCCGGACTAATTACCATTATTGCCGCGGTGAGTTATGGAGAGTTGAGTGCAATGTTTCCCAAAGCGGGAGGGCAGTATGTGTATCTGAAAGAAGGGTACAACAAACTGATCGCTTTTTTGTATGGCTGGAGCTTTTTTGCGGTTATCCAAACAGGAACAATCGCTGCTGTTGGAGTAGCTTTCTCTAAATTTGCAGCCTATCTTTATGAACCTCTGAGCGATGAGAATATGCTATATGAATTAGGCGCTTTTAAGCTGAATGCTGCCCAGATTGTATCGATCCTTACCATTGTTCTCTTAACCTATATAAACAGCCGTGGCGTGAAAAACGGAAAGACGCTTCAGACCGTTTTAACTATAATCAAGATATTATCCTTGCTTGGTTTAATCGTTTTTGGATTAACACTTGCGGCAAAAGCATCTGTATGGGATGCCAACTGGACTGCGGCCTGGACTCCACATTCTTATAATGCCGATAATGCTTCTTGGATACCAATTAGCGGAAAGGCTTTGATAACAGGTATTTCGGCAGCAATGGTTGGATCTTTGTTCTCAAGTGATGCCTGGGCTGGCGTAACTTTTATAGCCGGAGAAATTAAAAATCCTAAACGTAATGTAGGTTTAAGTTTATTTTTAGGAACTTTTATTGTTACGATTATTTATGTGCTGACAAATTTGATGTATCTGGCAGTGGTTCCAATCAATGAAATTGCAACAGCAAAATCAGACAGGGTAGCGGTGGTGGCTGCTCAATATATCTTTGGTGAGATTGGAACTCTGGTTATTGCCCTAATGATTATGATTTCGACTTTTGCCTGCAACAACGGATTAATTATGGCGGGTGCCAGAGTTTATTACACCATGGCAAAAGATGGTTTGTTTTTTAAAAAAGCAGCGGTACTTAATGAGTTTAGTGTGCCTTCATGGGCTTTATGGTCACAATGTATCTGGGCTTCTGTTTTGTGTCTTACAGGAAAATACGGTGCTTTACTGGATTTTGTAATTATTATCGTTTTGATTTTTTACATTCTTACTATTTATGGGATTTTTATATTACGCAAAAAAATGCCTGATGCGGAAAGACCTTACAAGGCTTTTGGATATCCATTTTTACCTCTTTTGTATATTGTCTTAGCATCTGCAATAAGTGTTACCTTATTAATTACAAAATTCTCAACCTGTGGCTGGGGGATTTTAATTATGCTAATTGGTATTCCGATTTATTATTTGACTAAGCCAAAAGAGTAAAAATTCAGAATAAGTGAAGATGAAATGCCTCGTTTTTTAGCAGGGCATTTTTTTTGCTTCAATGCAAAACTTTCAATGTAAACCAAAACGTACTTCCCAATCCTAAATTACTCTCAACGCCTACGCTGCCATTCTGAGCTTCAATAAATTCTTTGCTGATTGCTAAACCTAATCCTGTTCCCGATTTCTGACTTCCCGGAATCTGGAAATATTTATCGAAAACTTTGTCTTTGTACCTCGGTTCAATTCCTTTTCCGGTATCAATAACCTGAAAAACCATCTCATTATTTTCTTCTTTTAATTTAATGAGAATCGTGCTTTTTTCAGACGAATACCGAATCGCATTCGATAAATAATTAATCAAAACCCAGCCTGTTTTTTCGGCATCGGCTTTTACGCTTTTGAGATTTTCAGCAGTATCAACAATTAACTGAATCTGTTTTTGATCTGCCTGGACTTTTATGGCTTCTACTGCAAATTTTACAATTTCATACGGATTGCTTTTACCAATATTTAGTTGAATATTTCCAGTTTCCAATTGCGATAAATTGAGTAATTCGCCCGTAATTTTCAACAAACGCTGACTATCCTCTTTAATACTTTCTACCAATTGTTTCTGGTCGTTGTTCATATTGCCTGTTTTGGCATTTTCAAGCAATTGAAGACTTAATTTTATAGAGGCAATCGGTGTTTTTAATTCGTGTGAGACTGTAGCAATAAAATTGGTTTTGGCAAAATCCAATTCTTTAAAAAGCGTAATATTTCTAAGGATAATCACATCGCCGATATTGATTTCTTTTTCTTCACCTGTTGGCGTTATTGTGATATTGTGGATTTCTTTTTCGAAATAACTTTCCTTTGCGTGCGCAAAAATTTTAAGAGGCTGTTTTTTAGTTGTTTCACTTTCTTTCAGAATTAAAGAACGTATTAAATCATTAGAAACCGCTAATTCAGATGCCCGTTTCCCAATTATATCTTCCGATTTCAAACCAATAATTTTCAGCGCTTCATCATTGGCAAATAAAATAATTCCTTCATGATCCAAACCAATAATCGGATCGTTCATATTATTGATGAGCGTTTCCAGTCTTTTTTTCTCAAAAAGAAGTTTATAAACATTGCTGTCGTGATATTCTTCCAGTTTTTGCGCCATCGTATTAAACGACCTTGCAAGATCTCCAAATTCGCTGTGACTCGTAAAATGAACACGCTCTGAATAGTTTTTATTGGCGATTTCCTTAATACTCAACGTTAATTCTTTAATCGGATTTGCAATATTATTTGGGAGATTGACCAATAAATTAAATGCAATCAAAAAGCATAACGTTCCCACTATTGCAATCGAAAAATTGGATGTTTCAGCCGTTTTTTTGGCGATATCGCTTTTTTGTTTAATGGCATCCAGATTCAGTTTCATAATCGCAAAAAGGTCCTGACGAACTTGTGCTTTTAGACTTTCATCAGAATTATTATTAGCTAAAAGAGTAAAATTTGTTTTCAGTTTTTCAGTCACTTGTTTTTCGCCTGGCTCTGTAATATTTCGGGTTTGCTTTTCGAGATTTTCCTCGAAATTCTGAATCGTTTTTTTTGAACCTGGTTTCATTCCGTCCAGAGCAAAAATCATATTTCGTGAATATTCCAGCGTATTGTAATTCGATTTCAGGATATTCTCGGTGTCCTGCTTAATCAAAAAAACAGAATAAGCACTCACTAACGAGAGAATGATGATCATCAAAAATAACAATCCAACACCCAGATTTAATTTGGTTTTAATTCTCATTTTATAAAAACATTTAATTTTTTTGAACCATGTAAGTGATATAAGGAAATTTAAGTTTTGTTTTTTTAACCGCAAAGGCGCTAAGATTTCGCAATGCATGCAAAGATTAAATTAAAAAACTTTGCAGCCTTGCGATTGCGAGCAAAAGACTTTAGCGAAATTTGCGTAAACCCTTGCGGTCTTTGCGGTTAAACTTCAGTGTTCTCTAATTTAAATGAACTTATATCACTTATATGGTTTAAAAACTTTCAAGACAAAATAACAAGATCAACGTTTGATAAAGACAATTTGTTTAGCAGACGCCTGAAAATTGTTGTAGACAAAATTACTTTAAATAAATTCAAATGCGGTTTTCCAATGCAGACAGTTGTAATTTGTTTTTTTTCTACGGTTGCCAAAATCGCATTGGCAATATTCGAATTTTCTACCTTAATAACTTCGGCTCCCAACTGCACTGCGAGTTTAAAGTTATTAATTAAATATCTTTGTTTATCAAGTGCAATTCTTGTTGTGCTTTCCGAAGGTGTTTCGACATACAAAACATACCAGATTCCGTTATAATAACTTGCCAGACGCGCTGCTTTCCGAATCACAATTTTAGCCGTTTTATCGTTACTGCTGATACAAGCCAATAATTTTTCATGTCGTAAAGCTTGCAGATTCGGAACTTCATTTTCTACTTTTCGAACCACCTGGCTTGCCACCTCTTTTAATGCTAATTCACGAAGCTGCAGAATTTGTTCTGACTTGAAAAAGTTTTGCAAAGCTGTCTGAATTTTATCCGGTGTATATATTTTACCTTCTTTCAGACGTGCAATCAAATCTTCTGAAGTTAAATCGATATTCACCACTTCATCGGCCAGACACAAAACATTATCCGGAATTCTTTCCTGAACATCAATTCCCGTAATTCTTTTTACATCTTCATTCAGACTTTCTATATGCTGAATATTAACTGCCGAAATCACATTAATTCCGGCTTCCAGAATCTCCAGAACATCCTGCCAGCGTTTTTCATTTTTGCTTCCCTCAACATTTGTATGCGCCAGTTCATCAACGATAACCACTTCTGGTCTAAGGTTGATGATAGCCTGAACATCGAGTTCTTCGAGTTCTTTTCCTTTATAAAAAATAGTCCTCCGCGGAATAACAGGCAGGCCAGACAATAACTCATGTGTTTCCTTTCGCATATGCGTTTCGATGTAGCCGATTTTCACATCGATTCCGTTTTTCAATAACGAATGCGCTTCCTGAAGCATACGGAAAGTCTTGCCCACACCGGCGCTCATCCCAATGTAGATTTTAAATTTTCCTTTTCGGGATTTCTGGATCAAATCCAGAAAATGCTGTGCGTTGTTATTTTCTTTTTCCTCTTTCATATGCTTTGCCACGAAGGCTCTAAGACACTAAGTTTTTTAATTTAAAAATCTGCAAGATCCGCTTAATCTGCGAGAGTAAAATCTCGTAAAGACGCTAAGGCGCAAAGTTTTTTGTTTCACGCAGATTTTAAAAAGATTTAAGCAGATGTTCGCAGGTTATTTAATAAAAAATCAATTAAATCTGCTCTAATCTGTAGAATCTGCGTGAAATATTTTTTAAAAACTAACAGCCAAATAAGACGTTAGAAATGTATTCGAGTTTGTTGGGAGATTATTTTTTGTAAAAATTTCATCTTTGCCTGACAGGTTTCTCGCTTCAACTCTAAACATAACATTATCAGTAAGCAAGTAATCAAAGTTAGCTGAAAATCCGTAAGTTTTGAATCCGTTTGGTGTTTCTGTGGCGATAATCACACCTTTTTCATCGCTGTAATATTCACCTCGTGCTGCCAACTGAATTTTATCCGTCGGTTTGTATTGCAGAATCAAAACAGGCGAAAACCAAGGGTCATATTTGTTACTATTTTTAGCAGATTGTTGCGAACCAATATCAAAACCTGCCGTTACATTCGTTTTGTCTGTTACTTTAAATTGTCCGTAGAAATTATTGAAGTAACGCCATTTTTTGTCAATATCAGGTTGTTCATTTCCTGCGTATGTGCTCCAATTCAAAACTACCTTGTCTGTAGGTTTGTACGTAACCTGCGTTCCAAAAGCAGGAGTTTGATTCCCGTCCACTTTCTGAATTCGCTGCCAGCCGTTTAAATACAGTGCTGCTAAATACCATTTTCCAGAATCAGAAGTGTAACCAATTTTTAAACCAGCTTCATAATAAGGTGAATTCTCAGCCAGAATACTTCGGGTTAAATTCGCGCAGTCTTTTCCAATCGCACTTTCAAAACCAATATGCGAAGGCATAATTCCCGCATCAATCCATAAATCATGTTTTTGCGAAATCTTCACACCAACGTTCGCCTCATAAATATTTTTCAATAAATCCTGCTCAGCCGACATATTATATTGCGCATAAGTTCCAGCCATCAGGGCAAAATTTCCACGAATATTTTCTTTAGAATAGTTCACTTTCGCCAAACCCAAATTCAGGTTCACTTCATTGCTCCGGTTATAATTATAAAAAAAGTCTGGACGTGTATGATTTTCCGGTTTCCCGAAATCATAACTATAATAAACATCTACATATCCGGAAAATATAAACGGACTTTTAGATGCTGACTGTGCATGTAAATAGCTAAAACCAAATGCGATTAAAGCAGTAAGTAATATTTTTTTCATTGTTAATTGTCATTGCGAGGAACGAAGCAATCTCATCCTCTTTATTTATTTAATAGATTTTTAGGAGCTATTTCCCGCTATCCACTACAATCTTTTGTGCGGAACCCCCGCACAAAAGGATTTTCGTTTCTATCGGGGCTCATATCTTTGACATAGATTAAAAATATGAAAATGTATCTTTGAAATACTAACAATTAATAAACA
>NZ_JAADZW010000022.1 GCF_010645065.1 Flavobacterium fluviatile
TGGTTCGCAAAACAAATTTACTTAACCTCTGCTTTGTTTTTTTATGCTATCCCAACTAGCAACTTGAATTAATTATATCGAAAGTTTCATAATCTTCATAGTTTTCTTCTCTAAACCACAAACAATATCTTAAGTTCCTTTTAAGAATTCATCTGCACCAATAAATTTTCTAAGAAATTCCTTTGCATTAGGGATCGAAGATTTTACATTATTATATTCTTCTTCATTTAGAATCAAATTGCCTCCATCATTTGGCATACTCCCAAAATTCATTTCAGGTAGTTTTGAAATTGATTTTGTCTGAGGTGTAATAAATATGTTAGAACTATCTATTAAATAAGCATTAATGTTTTTAGCTGGTTTCGTTATGGATTCTGTAAAAATGTATTTTTCTGTAGTCATTACATTTCGAAGCGCCAAAATTATAACTGTAACTCCTGCATTTCCTTTAGCATTATTTACCCATTTAAAAGATTGATATGCAAAATCAATTTCTATTTTATCATTCAAAATTTGAGGCCACAATAAAGAAACTTGTTCTCCCTGACATACCGAATTTGTAGATACTAAACCTAATTTTGCATTAATGCTTTCTATAAACTTGGCACCCTTATAAAACTAAACAAATATATAATCTAAATTATTTGCTCCTTTTAGTGTTGGGAAATTTATTGCAATATCTTTTTTCTGTTCCTCGTCCTGAATTCTTGCTCCCAAATACGGAGGATTCCCAATAATATAAATTTCATCCCCTTCTTTTTTAGGGCATACATCTTCCCAATCGATACGAGCTGAATTTCCTGCAGTAATATTCCCTGCTTCTTTCAGTGGCAATAATGGTTTAGACTGCCCATAATCCAATAGTTCGTTTTCAAAAACCTGGTTCATTTGGTGTTCTGCCAGCCAAAGCGAAAGTATTGCCATTTCATGAGCAAAATCCTTGATTTCTATGCCATAAAACTGGTTTAAAGAAATCTCGGTAAAATAGATTTTGCTTTGCCCTCCTGCAAAATTCATTTTAGATTGCGACTCAGGAATAATCGTTTTTGGGGTGTCTCCGTTAAAACCAATTTTTGATTGTACGTTCGGTACAATAACACTACTGCCTGAATTCAAATCGATTATAAGTAATAATCAGGAAGTTTCCGCTTCCGCAAGCCGGATCAAAGAATTTAATTTTAGAAAGCCTTACTAAAAGTTTATCCAATGCTTTTGCATTGTTTTTGTTTTTTTCAAATTCATCATATAGTCCATCAAGAAATAAAGGTTTAATTAATTTAAGAATATTGACTACCGACGTATAATGCATTCCTAAGTTATTCCTTTCCTCCGGATCGGCTACCGCCTGAATCATTGATCCAAAAATATCTGGATTAATTTCTGACCAATCCAGTTCGCCCGAATCAATTAAAATTTGTCGGGCTTTTTTGGAAAACTTCGGACATTCAATATCATCCCGGAATAAACCACCATTTACATACGGAAAGCTGTCTAAATAATTAGGAAACTCTCCTTGTTCGGTGTTTAATTTTTTGAACAACAAAGACAGAAACTCTTTAACATCGGAGCCATCGTCTTGGGTATTATTTGCGAGGCTTTCAGTAAAAATGCTTTTGATAGTAAAAATACCGGTATCTTCAGCAAAAAAACAAAACAATAATCTTGATAAAAAGATATTGAGCTGATGACTTCCTTGTGCTATCCAGTCAGGATTATCAGCCACCAAAATATCATAAAGTTCGCCAAGTTTATAAGCAGCTTCACGGTCCAGTTTGTTGTCATTGCTTACCCGATAAATCTCTGCACCCGACAAAGGCAAAAAGAAATCGGTTTGGTCTGCAAGATTAGCAATCGTAAAATCTTTATTCGTTTTTAGCTTGGTGTCGGTTGCAAAAAATTATTAAAGTCAGTTACTACTATAAAACGCGGTTTTTGTCTGAGGATTTTGTCGTCTTTGGACAATTCATCTATAGTATCTAAAAGATTCCCTTCAGTTAATACTTTAAAAAAGATTTTCCCTTTATAAAAAAGTTCCCCTTCCGTTTTAGAAAGATTGTAATCGCCTTTTTTTAAACGGGCAATAGTGGTTTTGGATAAGCCAAAAGAGGAAAGAAAATCATAAATAAAAATTTTCTTTATCGATATTGTTGGATATGCTTTGTAAAAGTTGCTGAATCTCAGATTTTTTCATCTTTTTCGGTAAGGAGAATATTTTCAGTAAATATATAAAAGCTATCGGGATTAATAGTCAAATGGTATTTGTAAATCTAAACAGCAAGCATTTACCACTATGCTTTTAAAAGGTTTTAAGAAAACAACAAAAGGCTGTCCATACGCGGACAGCCTTTTAGCATTACTAACCTAATTAATCTACCAAATTTTATTTTTTAATGAATTTTGTTATCTGCATTTTGTTATTCACATCCAGTGCTTTTACAATATACAATCCCGGTTTTAAATCGCTTACGCCAAATTGAAAATCAGGATTTCCATTGGTTGTAAAACTTTTTACCAACTGACCTGTAACTGCGTAAATTTCAACTTTTGCAGCAGCAAAATTCAATGTAAAATAATTCGAAACAGGATTTGGATACAAACTCACTGAATTACCTTTTTCAAAATCTTCAATAGCCAGACTAGCTTGTTTGTTTCCGTAAATTCTGAATTCTCCCGCAGGAATACTCATTACAGCATTTACATCTGTAACATTTATCGTAGAATTGTCCATCAGATTGTACCATGTTCCCGGATATGAAAAACCGGTAGCCACATTTTGTGTTGTTACATTAAAGTTCGCTATAATCAAAACATCTTTAAGCTGAGCTGAATTTAAAGCGGCATTGGTAATTTTAATGTTCGGATATAAAGAACTTGTGTTTGCCAATGTTGCTGTTCCGGAAAATACGGGTTCAGCAATTTTCATAGTAATCATTTTAGCCCAGTCATTGTAAATTTTATTTCGCGAATTATTTCCGAGCCAGTTACCTGTCCATTGTGGCTGAGGTTTGGTGTCTAGTTTACAGTCTCCGCTAATGGTTGATGACTGATCGTTTACGGTTCCATTATTACATGTGAAGATTGAAGAATCCCAGCCTAAATCTCCAAAATGCCAGATCATTTTTGGACCCGGAACTAATAATGAAACAGCACCAATAGCCGACATTCTGGACAAAGCTGTGGGTAATGTCTTTACGTTGTGAGCAGCATTTGTCGAATTTCCGTATTGAATATTTTTATACATCAGGCGTTCTTCGTCATGGCTTTCTGCGTAACCTATTAAACGATGCGAAGTAAAACCGCGGCTTGAACTTGTCATTCTGGAAATATTGCCTGTGTAGCCCATAGACAACTCGTTATAAGCACTATTCATATTTCCCCACATCATGATTCCTTTGCTTGGCGATTCTGCAATTTTATAATTTGCCCATTGCTGCTCTTCCAGATCAGTTCCTAAATGTTCGAAAATGGTATAATGTGTAGGATCCAGACTCCATGAATAATCTGCGTATGATTTTAAAACATCAACCCTGTCCTGCTGATACCCATTCGTACACGTTTCATCTGAAGCAGTACAATTTTGGGTAAACCCTTTGGTTAAATCCCAACGCAAGCCGTCAATTTTGTATTCTTCAATCCATTGTCTGACAACACGTTTTACATAATTTTGAGTTCTAATGGACTGATGGTTGAAATCTTCCCCAACATTATAACTGTGTCTGGCAGTAGTATTAAAATACGGGTTTTCAGTAGTTGGTGATCCAAAACCGTCTCCGTCAGGATCGTTCATCCACATTCTGACCATCGGGTTTCTTCCGAAAGCGTGATTTAAAGCCACATCCAGAATAACTGCGATTCCGTTTTGATGACATAAATCGATAAGCTCTTTCAATTTATCCGAAGTTCCGTAGAATTTATCCAGAGCCATGTGAAAGGAAGTGTTATAGCCCCAGCTTTCATTGCCTTCAAATTCCATTACCGGCATTAATTGAATCGCATTTATTTTCAGGTTTTTAAAATAATCAATTCGGTCAATCAGGCTTTGATAATTTCTGTTGGCATCAAAATCACGAACCAAAACTTCATACACTACCAATTTATCCTTTTCAGGTTTAGTAAAATTGGTTACCTGCCAGTTGTATGGCGTTTGTCCGGTTTTTAAAACCGTAACTTCAAATTGCTGTCCTGATGGATAAACCGGCATATTTGGATAATTGGCAGCAGGAATCGAAGCATCATCATAAGGAGATAAAACCAGGGTAGAATAAGGGTCAGCCGTTTTTACTAATGAAGGTGAGTTGGCCAGTGGTGTAGCATCTCCAACCCAATATTGAAACGTATTATTTGCTCCCGAAACCAAACCGGATACTTCAAGCCAAAATTTTCCTGAAACTGGGTCTTTTTTCATGGCATACGCCGCTGAAGGCTGCCAATTATTAAAACTTCCGGCTACGTAAACAAAATCTTTTAAGGGTGCATCCAGAACTAAAGTCGCTTTTGTAGCATCGGCTGTGTTGTAATTGATTCCATCGACTAAACCAGCAGGCATAACTTCTGAAACGGTATTAGGATTTACAATAACCGAAAACTTTTTTGAAATGGTTGTTGCTCCCTGCGTTATCAGTAATTCATAACTCTGATTCGCAGTAATATTGGTATGATTGAAGGAATAACTTGTTGTACTTGCATTGGTATTAATCGTGTTTCCGTTTGATTTTAAAACATAATTCGCAACTCCATTTGTATTTGTGGCTGTAATATTAAAATTAGAACCCGATGCTAAAATGGCTGAACTGTTTTCTGCCGGTGTAGTAAGTGTAACCTGAAAAGTACCCACTTCGACCAGAATATCCTGTGATTTTTTATCTCCGGTTCCGTCTTTGGCTTTGACCAAAAAACCGATTCTGCCAATTCCGGTTGCATTGTAATACGTAGCAGGCGTAATGGTTTTGGTATAAGTATCTGTCCCGGCGTTATACGTAAACATACTGGCAGCACTTGAAGCGGTCCAGGAACCGTTATTTGGTGTTCCTTTTGCAGTAGTGTCATTGGTATCAAATGCCCATGCCCATAAATACAATTCGTGAGTTGCGGCCACGCCCCAGGCAGTCTCATTGATACTGCTTCCATTGATAGTAATTGTAATGGCGTTTGTTTCTTCAAAAGTAGCCGGACTTACAGAATAAGTAACATTTTGTTGCTGTGCAAAAATAACAGCCGACAACATCAGCAATATTGTTAGTAAAGTTTTTTTCATAAGATTGTGGTTAAATAGTCTGATTAAAAAAAGGCTATCTGCTGATAGCCTTTTGTATATCTACATTAGAAATTAGTCTAATGTTATAGTTTTTGCACCATTATCAATGGTCAGAACTCTTTCCCCTGTTGGTCCAGTATATTTAAAGTTACTGTCTCCATCTCCTGCATTTTCTAATTCAGAATCTATAGTGTATCCTAAACCTGAATAATAAGCATAGTTATGACTGGCATCCCAGTTACCATCGCTTGTAAAATTATTCCCTAAGAACTCTCTAAATGCTTCTCCACTTTTAAGAACGATAGTTACTTTATAAACATCCGTTTTACCAACTACTAGCGGAAATTCAGTTTCTGCATCGCCAGCCCATGTCCATCCTCCTGGAGTTGCAGCTCCAACTAACCAGTGAGAACTAGCTAACGGAACATGATATGGCGTAGCTGTAATAGTATAAATGTTAGAATATTGTGGAAGTCCGGAAGCTCCTACAGCAGATTTGATACGAATATCAACTTTATTTTCTTGCTTTTCAATAAAACCACCGTTAACTAATGCTGAGTTCAGTTCTGCTACGGTTAAAGCTTTGAACCTTTCAGTAGTGTTTGATACAACAATTGGTGTAGCAAAATTAGTTCCTTCTTTTGCAATTTCGATGGTATAGTTTACCACTGTCTGAGATCCTTCATATTTTGCATCATTCCAAACTACTGTTGTAGCAGTTTCATTTTCTGTTTCTTTAGAAAGAACAATACTAAAATCAGATTTTGGTGTTAATAATACCGGAGCATTTGCTGCTTCGATTACGGGTCTGTTTTCTACATCATCTGCATTACAAGAAACTGCTAATACACCAATGAATGCAATTAATACTTTATATATATTTTTCATTTTGTTTTATTTTTAGTTAGAGATTAGTTAGTAACCTGGATTTTGTTTTAATGTTGGATTTGCCTGAATATTTCTTGCAGGAATAGGCATTAAATCTCTGTACGATTCAGTTGCGCTACCGTTTACAGAACCACCTTTCCACTGCCATATTTTAGATCCTCCGGTAAATTTTCCAAAACGGATTAAATCAGTTCTTCTGTGACATTCCCAAAACAACTCTCTTCCTCTTTCATCCAAAATAAAATCAAGGGTTAGTTGTGGTGCTGTTATAGTCTGAGCTCCCGCTCTGGCTCTAATTTGGTTAATATATCCTAAAGCTGTACCAATATTTCCTGTTGATGCTCCTCTAAGCGTTGCTTCAGCGTACATTAAATAGGCATCTGTTAATCTGAACATTGGAAAATCGATATCTGGAATATCGTTTCTTTGTGCTGCGGTTCCATCAGAATTTATATTAATGTATTTTGTTACAGCATACCCATCTGTAAAAGTCCCAACATTTTTAATGTCTTTTGATTGTCCATCTGTATAGAATGTTCCTCTTTTATCTCCAGTTGCAGTTTCGTCTGGGAAAAGGTTCACAAACTCTCTGCGAGTTCTGATTCCCTGCCAGCCTCCGTCCATACCTCTGGATGCAGCATCCATGCTACCACCAATTGAAGCATGCATGATAAAACTCATTCCTCCACCTGTAGCTCTAATGGCATTACCATCACCGATTATAGGAAAGATAACTTCATTTTGAGCACCGTTTCTGTTATTATCCGCAGAAAATAAGTAACTATAAGGAACATCTGCAAAAGTGTAGCCTGAACCAGTAATAATTTCGCTGCATAATGTTGCTGCTTCATCATTTCTTGCAGTTCCGGTATATACTTTAGCATTTAAATAAAGCTGAGCTAATAAGAATTTAGCAGCTGTTTTGTCAACCCTTCCATATTCATTTGCTTTTGAAGCAACTAAACTATTGTCCAGGTCTTTTAATTCTGATTCAACAAAAGCAAAAACTTCTGCTCTTGATTTTTGCTCTGGATAAAAGAATCCAACTGGATCATTTTCTGTTGTAATTGGCACATTACCAAATAAATCCATTAAGTTGTAGTATGAAAAAGCTCTTAAGAAACGAGCTTCAGCTCTAAAAGTTGCAATTTCAGCTTTTAAACCTACATCAACTCCTCTTGCTGTTAACTTTTCATCAGTAGTTTGTCTTAAAAACTCATTAGCAACACTAATATGATAGAAAGCTCTGGAAAAAGTTCCTTCTAAAAATTCGTTTGCCGGAGACCAAGTTTGTGTATTCAAAGTTGGTAACGTTCCATCTGCCCAGGCAATAATTGCCTCGTCTGTTGTAAATTCCTGAGTTACAAAAAGCAATCTTAAGTAACTACTAAAATCTCCGCCAAGTCCAGCGATATCTGCACTACCATCTCCATCATTACCTCCTACATACAGTCCAGCATATAATTTTGCCAATACTTGTTTGTATGATGTGGGATCCTGAAAAAAAGTTTCAGATAAAAACTCATCATCATCTTTTGGCGTCACGTTTAAGTCGTCAGTACACGACGTAAGCGTCATACTTATTCCTAATATGAATAGGAAAAAATAAGATATATATTTAAATGATATTTTCATTTTGTTATTTTTTAAATTTTTGATTTCTATTCCTTATTAGAAGTTTGCATTCACACCAAACAAGAATGTTCTTGCTCTTGGATACACATTATTATCAATTCCATTGAATTTCTCAGGATCTAAACCATTATACTTTGTAAGGATAAATACATTTTGAACACCAGCTGTAAATCTTAATGAAGCTGCTTTGATCAACGATTTATCAAAAGTATAGCCAAGCGTAATATTATCAAGTTTAATAAAAGAAGCATCTTTTATAAAGTAGTCTGACAAATAACGTTGTGTACCATTATCTTCAAATGTAAAACCAGTATTATAGTAATCTGAACTTACATTAGATAAGTCTGTTTGTCTTCTTAAACCTGCATCAGAATATCCTAAGTTTGAACTTACGTTATCAAAAATGCGATTTCCTAAACTCGCTCTCCAGTTCATTGTAAAATCGAACTTTTTGTAGTTTAAAGTAGAAAACAATCCGAAAGTGTAATCTGGTGCAGTTTTATGAAATCTGTAACGATCTCCAGCATCAATTTTTCCATCTCCGTTTCTATCTACATAAGCACCGGCAATTGGTCTTTTGTTTGCATCATATAATTGTTCGTAAACAAAGAATGAGTTTGGAGCGTATCCAACAGAATTTATTTGAATTTTGTTTCCGTTACCTCCAGCAATATTGTCTCCAGTTAAATAACCTTGGAAACCTGGAACTGTAATTCCTAAATCAGCAATTTCTTGATGAATATAAGTAGTATTAAAAGCTACATTCCAGGTCAGATTATCTGTTTTAACAATATCAGAAGCAATACTAAACTCAACACCTTTTGTATCAACACTACCAATGTTAAAGAAACCTTGATTTCTAATATTAGCCCCATCAGGAACCGCAATATCAGCTAATAAATCTGTTGATTTTTTATTAAAATAGTTGATCGATCCAGTTATTCTGTCATTAAAGAAACCGTAGTCAATACCTACGTTTGTCTCTGCCAGTTCTTCCCATTTAATATCTTCATTATAACCTTCCGGTCTTGCTGTTGAATAAATCGTATTACCAAAAATATACTGAGAGTTGATTGTTCCAAGAGTTACTCTTCTTAAATAATCATACTGTGCAGAAATATCCTGTTGCCCGGTTGTACCATAACCAACTCTTAATTTTAAAGTAGAAATAGTAGCATTATCTTTTAAGAAAGCTTCCTCAGATAAATTCCAAGCAAAAGCAGCTCCTCCAAAATTACCCCATCTGTTATCTTCAGAGAAACGAGAAGTTCCGTCTCTTCTGTAGTTAAGTGTCAATAAATATCTGCTGTCATAACCTAAATTTAAACGACCGAAATAAGATTGAAGATTAATATCCGGATCTGTAATTACATCTTCATTAGGATTTGGCTGTCTAACTTCTCCCGACTGGTATTTCTCTTTTTGAAATAATTGGTAGTTATAACCTGCAGTTGCATCAATTTTAAATTTCCCTAAATCTTTAGTATAATTAAAATAAGCATTTAAGTTTTTGTTTTGAAGTGCATCTGTATAACTTGAATAGTTTCCTAGATTCACATAATCAGGTCCGTTAAAAGGTTTTGGCTGATATCCTAAAGCACTTTGCGTACTAACTTCTGTATATCCGCTACTATCAAATCTATCAATACCTGCTTCAACAACAGCTCTCAAATCTTCGAAGAAATGGAATTTATAATCCAGTCTCACATTTCCCCATTTTCTTGTAGAAGTCGCTCTTCTTTCGTCTTGATTTAATCTTGCTACAGGGTTTCTTGCTGGCAACAATGGTAAGTTTCCGGTAGGCTCTAACCATTCAAAATACCCTCCGTAACGAGATCCTGGCTGATATACCGGCTGCGTTGGATCAAATCCAATTGCGCTTCCAATCACTGCTCCTTCATCCTGAAATTGATTTTTCCCAAAAGATAAATTTCCGCTAATATCAATCTTTAAATGATTGTCAAATAAAACAGGATTTAACGATAACGATGTTGTAGTTCTCTCAAAAGAAGTGTTTCTTAGGATCCCGGGATTATCAACATTTCCAACAGATAAACGAACTGGTAGTTTATTGAATAAAGCACCACTTACAGAAATATTATTGTTTGTTGTTAAAGCTGTATGAAAGATTTCGTCTTGCCAGTTCGTGTTTGCATTACCCAATAAAGCTTGTTGGGCAGGAGTACCTTTTGTATTAACCAACTCACGGAATTGATCTGCACTCATCACATCAACAGTATTAGAAACAGTATTAATACCAACCTGAGAGCTAAAGTTCACTTTAACACCACCCTTTGTTCCTTTTTTAGTGGTAATAACGATTACACCATTTGCAGCACGAGATCCGTAGATTGCAGCAGCAGAGGCATCTTTTAAAACTGTAAAAGACTCAATATCATTTGGATCAATTGTAGATAAAATGCTAGTCGCTCCACTTGGTACTGCATTGCTTAAAGGTAATCCGTCCAAAACGATCAAAGGTTCATTTGATGCATTTAACGAAGATCCTCCACGAATTCTAATATCCGCTTTTGCACCTGGCGCTCCTCCTCCTGTTACATTAACACCCGAAATCCGGCCTGTTAACAGATTTTCCGGAGTTACATTTAATCCTTTATTAAATTCTTTTGAAGATAAAACTGCTACTGAACCCGTCGCATCCTTTTTCTTAACAGTTCCGTAACCTACCTGCACAACTACCTCTTTAAGTTGATTGGTATCTTCTTCTAATGAAATGTTGAGTGTTTTTTGTCCGTTATAGTCAACGGTTGCTGTTTTGTATCCTATAAAAGAAATTAGAATTTTATTGCCGGCTTTTACATTAGATAATTCAAAATTACCGTCAAAGCCGGTAGATGTTCCTCCGGGAGCACCTTGTACATTTACATTTACCCCCGGGATTGGCTGTCCCGTCGCTTTATCGACAACTGTACCTTTTAAAGTGCCCTGAGCAAGCATCATAAACGGAAACAGCAGGAATAAAAATAACAACTTTTGAGAAATTGTTTTCATACTTTTTGTTTAAATTAGTTTGAGTTAGTGATTGTTTAGTTAAGCTTTTAATTTTACTTCGAGTTTCAAAGATTAATAAATAATTAACATGCTCGACATCATGCGTTTCTGAAAAGTTTACGAAAACGTGGTAGTGTTGAAAAGTTTATGAATTATTTTCATTTTTTAGAAGTAAAATTATGATTTATTAAAATTTACAATACCTTTATTATTAATAACATTTTTTCGAAATTAGCACCATGAAACGAAAAGTAACCCTGAAACAGATTGCAAAAGAGCTGGATGTATCAATTTCAACGGTTTCAAAATCATTGCGGAACAGTTCTGAAATTGGTGAAGAAACCCGATTGAAAGTCCAGGCTTTTGCAAAGTTTTACAACTATAAACCCAACAACATCGCCCTTAGTTTAAAAAACCGGAAAACGAAAAGTATTGGTATTATTATTCCTGAAATTGTACATTATTTTTTCTCTACTGTTATAAACGGAATTGAACAGATTGCTAACGAACATGGGTATAGCGTAGTCATTTGTTTATCGGATGATTCATTTGACAAAGAAGTTTTAAATATGGAAATGCTGGCAAACGGAAGCATCGATGGTTTCATCATGTCGCTTTCTAAAGAGACTCAGTTCAAAGGGGATTTTCACCATATCACAGAAGTCATCAATCAGGGAATGCCGGTAGTCATGTTTGATAGGGTAACCAATGATATATTATGTGATAAAGTAATCATTGACGATAAGGCTGCAGCTTATGAAGCGGTTCAGAGTCTGATTGACAGCGGAAGAAAAAAAATAGCGCTTGTTACTACTGTTGATTATGTAAGCGTTGGAAAACTCAGAACCGATGGATACGAAAAAGCATTATTAGACAACGGACTGCCCTTCAACGAAGAGTTAATCATAAAAATTGAAGACGTTGATACCTGCGAAATTACCATCAGCCAGCTTTTGCACGAAAGGGCTTTTGATGCTGTTTTTGCCGTTAATGAGCTTTTTGCGGTAACTATTATCAAAACAGCCAATAAAATGGGATTGAAAGTTCCGGAAGATTTAGCTGTTATAGCCTTTACTGACGGAATTATTTCGAAATATTCAACACCGAGTATTACAACTGTAAGTCAGAGTGGAGAAAAAATGGGCAATAAAGCGGCCAAAATGCTTATAGAAAGACTGGAAGCTGAACATGATGATGAAGAGGAAAATGAAAATTACACCACCGAGGTGATTGAAACGCATCTTATAAAAAGAGAATCTACAGATTAACCCGTTGGC
This sequence comes from Flavobacterium fluviatile, assembly GCF_010645065.1. GTDB lineage: Bacteria > Bacteroidota > Bacteroidia > Flavobacteriales > Flavobacteriaceae > Flavobacterium > Flavobacterium fluviatile. The sequence continues at coordinate 12,067 of NZ_JAADZW010000022.1, forward strand.
TGAAATTATTTTTTTTCCAATTCTATTGCATCAGCTTAGATATAAATCTTTCTAAATCTGCTTTAATCTGTGTAAATCTGCGTGAAAAATTAATAAGCAAAAGTATTTCACGCAGATTTTAAAGGATTTTGCAGATCAAAATAGATTTAATCCTTGAATGAAGCTATTTTATTTCACCCACAAGTTACAGATTAATTTTATAATCATAAAAATCAAAAGTGATAAAGCTGTTTAAATCTGAATTTAGATTTTTACTTTATCACTTTATATTTTAGTAGTACTTTTTTCTTATTTAATTCATTACTACAACCTTGTAGTAAAAAATGTTTGCTCTTATTTGCCTTTATAAAACCAAAAACTGAAATATATTTATATATTTACAGCCCAGTTCAAAGCTTTTACTTTTACTTCGAAAATAAATAGTAAGTTTTGATAAGCAAAGCGCTTATCGTATAATTTTTACAAATTGCGATAATGGAAAAGCGTAAATTAAGTTTCTGGGAAATCTGGAACATGAGTTTCGGTTTCTTAGGAATCCAAATGGGATTTGCACTTCAAAATGCAAATGCCAGCAGAATTCTACAAATTTTTGGTGCCGACGTACATGAGCTTTCATGGTTTTGGATTATTGCTCCCTTAATGGGATTGATAGTGCAGCCCGTTATTGGTCATTACAGTGACAGGACCTGGGGAAGATTCGGCAGACGAAAACCTTTCTTTTTAGTAGGGGCAATTTTAGCTTCGGTTGGATTAATTTTAATGCCACAGGCTAATATTTTCATTTCAGTATTGCCCGCTTTATGGGTTGGATCCGGAATGTTAATGATCATGGATGCTTCTTTTAATATTGCTATGGAGCCATTTCGTGCACTGGTTGGAGATAATTTAAGAACAGATCAGCGTACTGCAGGATTCAGTATTCAAACCTCACTTATTGGTTTTGGAGCTGTAATTGGTTCAGCCTTACCTTATGTTTTAACAAAATGGTTCGATGTACCAAATAATACAATTCCGGGAAGTGTTCCTTTAAATCTGACTTTGTCCTTCGTAATTGGGGCTGCAGTTTTAATCGGTTCTATTTTGGTAACATTATTTACTACTAAAGAATACTCGCCTGAAGAACTGGCTAAATTTGAAGATCCGCAAAATGACGAGATTTTTAATGCTGAAGAAAAATCAAAAATCGCAGACATTTTTACCGATTTTGCAAAAATGCCAGAAACAATGCGTCAGCTTAGCTGGGTGCAGTTTTTCTCCTGGTTCGGATTATTCGGCATGTGGGTTTTTACCACCCCTGCCATTGCACATCATATTTATAAATTACCGCTTAGCGACACTTCCAGCCAGCAATATCAAAATGCTGGTGACTGGGTCGGAATCTTATTTGGTGTTTACAACTTTGTTTCTGCCATTGTAGCATTGTTTTTCCTACCCTATATCGCTAAAAAAATCGGAAGAAAAGCTACCCATTCGGTTTCTTTGATTATAGGAGGAATTGGTTTGATAACCATTTATTTCATGCCAAATGAAGACTGGGTTGTTTTACCCATGATTTTAATAGGTATCGCCTGGGCAAGTATTCTGGCTATGCCTTATGCCATTCTTGCCGGTTCTATTACGCCTAAAAAAATGGGTGTTTACATGGGGATTTTTAACTTTTTTGTAGTTATTCCGCAAATTGTAAATGCTTTGATTGGCGGTCCAATTGTAAAATATCTTTATGATGGCGAAGCAATTTATGCCTTAATCACAAGCGGTGTAAGTTTCTTAATCGCTGCTCTATTGGTCTACAAAGTCAAAGACGTAGACGACACTATTCTAAAATCATAAATTAAGAATTCTCCTTTTTAATGAAAAAAGCATTCATCTTCGATCTTGACGGAGTCATTGTCGATACCGCCAAATATCACTTTTTGGCCTGGCAAAAAATCGCGCAGGCATTACATATAAATTTTACGCAGGAGCACAACGAACTTTTAAAGGGTGTAAGCCGTGTTCGTTCTTTGGATATCATTTTAGAATTAGGCAATGTTGAAGCTTCTCAGGAAGACAAAGACAAATGGCTGATTCAAAAAAATGAAGATTATTTGTCTTATTTAGTTGATATGGACGAAAGCGAAATTCTTCCGGGAGTTTTTAAAATTCTGCAATTATTAAAAGATAAAAATCAGGGAATTGCATTGGGTTCTGCCAGTAAAAATGCAAGACCCATTCTGGAAAAAACAGGGATTCTGTCTTACTTCGACGCTATTGTTGACGGAAACGACGTCAGTAAAGCAAAACCAGACCCCGAAGTTTTCCTGAAAGCGGCTCAATTGCTACATATTGATCCCAAAAATGCAATCGTATTTGAAGATTCTGTTGCCGGAATTCAGGCAGCAAATAGCGCAGAAATGGTAAGTATAGGGATTGGTGAGAAAACAATTCTGCATGAAGCAGATTACATTTTTAATGATTTTACTTTCGTGGATGAAAACTTTATCGACAAGTTAATCAATTAGATAATGTGCCAATTTGATAATTAGAAAATGGATAATTATCAAATTAAATATCCTAATAAATCTTTAAAAATCATCAATCAAACAGTAAAAACAATCAGCAATTAGAAATAGCCAGAAAAAAGTAATTATCAAATTGGCACATTATCTAATTCTCTAATTAAAAAAACAAATGAATCAGGATTATATAAAACCAGACAACTGGTCCATCATAGAAGAAGGGTTTGATGCCGAAAGTGTCAAATCTTCCGAAAGTCTTTTCAGCCTTGGGAACGGCGCTATGGGACAGCGGGCCAATTTTGAAGAAACGTACTCCGGCGAGACCTTTCAGGGAAGTTACATTGCCGGAATTTATTATCCGGATAAAACCAAAGTGGGCTGGTGGAAAAACGGCTACCCGAAATATTTTGCCAAAGTCTTAAACGCGCCTAACTGGATTGGAATTAATATCGAAATCAATGAAGAAAACCTCGATTTGAATACATGTGATGAGGTTCGGAATTTTCGCAGGGAGCTGAATATGAAAGAAGGATGGTACAATCGTTCTTTTGAAGCAGTTCTAAGAAACGGAACTGAAATCGCTGTGAATGTACGTCGTTTTCTTTCTTTAGACCTGGATGAAGCGGGTATCATCAAATACGATATTACGCCTTTAAATAAAGATGCCAAAATTGTTTACAAGCCTTATATTGATGCAGGTGTAACCAACGAAGATGCTAACTGGGACGAAAAATTCTGGGAACCCTTAGAAGTAAAAAAATCAAACGGTGAAGCTTTTGTAACGGCACAAACATTTAAAACGCATTTTAAAGTGACGACTTTTATGCATAACACGATTTTGGCCAACGGAGAAAACATCCATATTTCGCCTTCTGCAATTGATTCGACTATAGATAAAGTAAAATATACTTACGGAACCATTATTGCCAAAGGCCAAACCTCATCCATTCAGAAAATAGGTGGTTATACGGTTTCTTTAAATCACGAAAATACTTTGGCTGCAGCCGAAAAATGTATCAAAACAGCCGTTTCTTTAGGATATGATACTTTGCTTCAAAACCAAATAGACGCCTGGGCAAAAATCTGGGAAATGTCCGATATTACTATTGAAGGCGATGTTAAGGCACAACAGGGAATACGTTTCAACATTTTCCAGTTAAACCAAACCTATTCCGGAAAAGACAGCCGGTTAAATATTGGACCAAAAGGTTTTACCGGAGAAAAATACGGCGGATCAACGTACTGGGACACTGAGGCGTATTGCATTCCGTTTTATATGGCTACGAAAGATCAGGAAGTTGCCCGAAATTTATTGACCTACCGTTACAATCAACTGGATAAAGCGATTGAAAACGCAAAAGACAATTTAGGTTTCAAAAACGGTGCAGCTTTATATCCGATGGTTACCATGAACGGTGAAGAATGCCATAACGAATGGGAAATCACACATGAAGAAATCCACAGAAACGGAGCGATTGCTTTTGCGATTTACAATTATTACCGCTATACCGGAGATTACTCATATATTCCTGAAAAAGGACTGGAAGTGTTAATCGGAATTGCACGTTTCTGGCATCAAAGAGCTTCTTTTTCTAAAGACAAAAACCAATATGTAATTTTGGGTGTTACGGGTCCAAACGAGTACGAGAACAACATCAACAATAATTTCTACACCAATTTTATTGCAAAATGGTGTATTGATTTTGCTTCTGAACAAATCGAAAAAGTAGCTGCAGAATATCCGGCAGATCACAAACGTATTATAGAGAAAACAAATCTTGAAGATTCTGAAATCTCAGAATGGAAAAAAGTAGCTGATAACATTTACTTCCCGAAATCGGAGGAATTAGGGATTTATTTGCAGCAGGATGGTTTCTTAGACAAAGAATTAGTTCCGGTAAAAGATTTAGATAAATCACAGCGTCCGATTAACCAAAAATGGTCCTGGGATCGTGTGTTGCGTTCGCCATACATTAAACAAGCCGATGTTTTACAAGGTTTCTATTTCTTCGAAGATCATTTTTCGAAAGAAGAATTAAAACGAAATTTCGAGTTTTATGAATCGTTTACTGTGCATGAAAGTTCTCTTTCGCCTTGCGTACACTCAATTCAGGCCGCAGCATTAGATAAAATGGACATGGCATATACCTTTTATTTAAGAACTTCCCGTCTGGATTTGGATGATTATAATAAAGAAGTCGAGGAAGGCTGTCATATCACGTCAATGGCGGGGACATGGATGAGTATTGTGGAAGGCTTTGGCGGAATGCGTGTGAAAAATGACCAGCTTCATTTTTCACCAAAAATTCCAAAAGAATGGAAAGGGTATTCGTTTAAAATTAATTTCAGGCATCAGATTCTAAAAGTTGCAGTAAGCCATACCGAAAGTACTTTTACTGTTGACGGCGATCATGATTTAACGATTATCGTGAACGGAAAACCGGTAATTGCAAGCAAGCAACTCACTAAAATTCATTAAATTACAATCTTTAAAAACTAAAAACAACTTAAACTGATTTGACAATCTTATCATTTCGACGATAGGAGACCCGAGCGACAGCGAACAGTCGAAGCAAATCGCACGAGGAATTCCATCCAGAGCATCGCCAATCTTTGTCGATTTTCTAGTGTGATTTCTCCCTCCGGTCGAAATGACAAAAAAAGAAAATGTTACTTCTAAAAGAAACGCATACAACATTTAAAACAATAAAATATGAAATGAGCATGATTAAAGTTGGTCGAATATCCACTGAATATATGCGAATTACATATGACCTTTAAAAATCAATAAATACCATCATATGAAAAACTTATTTTTCGCAGGTTTAGTCTTGTTTGCTTTCAGCACGATAGCGAATGCACAGCAATTAAAATCGCCCGAAGGAAAGTTCGTAATGGAGTTTTCGCTTCAGAACGACGGAACTCCGGTTTACAATTTAAAATACAAAAACAAAGAAGTTGTAAAAACCAGTAAATTAGGTCTTGAACTAAAAGATGATAAAAAATCTTTGTTGAATGACTTTACAATTGCTGACACTAAAACCTCAACTTTTGACGAAACATGGAAACCGGTATGGGGAGAAGTTGACAACATCAGAAATCATTATAACGAACTGGCGGTAACTTTAAACCAAAAAAGCACCGACAGACAGATTATAATTCGTTTCCGTTTGTTTGATGACGGACTTGGATTCAGATATGAATTCCCGGCGCAGAAGAACCTTACTTATTTTATTATTAAAGAAGAGAGAACTCAGTTTGCCATGGCGGGCGACCACACCGCTTTCTGGATTCCGGGAGATTATGATACTCAGGAATACGATTATACCAAATCGAAATTATCAGAAATCAGAGGTTTATCTGAAAAAGCATATACTGCAAACGTTTCTCAAAAGAACTTTTCTCCAACAGGAGTTCAGACTTCTTTGATGTTAAAAACGGCTGACGGAATCTACATTAACTTACATGAAGCGGCTTTGATTAATTATTCTTGTATGCATTTGAATTTAGACGATAAAAACATGATTTTCGAATCGTGGTTAACTCCGGATGCAAAAGGTGATAAAGGGTATATGCAGGCGCCAAGCCACTCGCCATGGAGAACGATTATGGTGAGCGATGATGCAAGAGAAATCCTTTCATCAAAAATGACTTTAAACTTAAACGATCCATCAAAAATTGACGATACTTCATGGATTAAACCGGTTAAATATGTGGGTGTCTGGTGGGAAATGATTACCGGAAAAAGTTCCTGGTCTTATACAAACGATTATCCAACAGTTCAATTGGGTGTTTCTGATTTCGCGAAAGCTAAACCAAACGGAACACACGGAGCAACTAATGCTAACGTAAAAAAATACATTGACTTTGCTGCGCAGCACGGTTTCGACGCTGTTTTGGTCGAAGGCTGGAACGAAGGCTGGGAAGACTGGTTCGGGCATTCAAAAGATTATGTTTTTGATTTCCTGACACCTTACCCGGATTTTGATGTAAAAGGGCTTCACGAATATGCCAAATCTAAAGGTGTAAAAATCATCATGCACCACGAAACTTCAGGATCTGTTCGCAACTACGAGCGCCACATGGATGCTGCTTATAAGTTCATGAACGATAACGGATACGATGCCGTAAAAAGCGGTTACGTAGGCGATATTTTGCCAAGAGGCGAAAACCACTACAGCCAATGGATTGTAAACCACTACCAATATGCAGTCGAAAAAGCAGCTGATTATAAAATTATGGTGAACGCTCACGAAGCCATTCGCCCTACAGGAATCTGCAGAACATATCCAAACTTAATTGGAAATGAAGCAGCAAGAGGAACAGAATACCAGGCTTTTGGAGGTTCTAAACCAAATCACGTTACGGTATTGCCATTTACACGCTTAATCGGCGGTCCAATGGATTATACGCCTGGAATCTTCGAAATGGATATCAGCAAACTGAACCCAGATAACAAATCGCATGTAAACAGCACTTTGGCAAATCAATTGGCTTTGTACGTAACCATGTACAGTCCGTTGCAAATGGCAGCTGATACACCGGAGAATTACAACCGTTTTCCGGATGCGTTCCAGTTCATAAAAGATGTGGCTATAGACTGGTCAGAAAGTAAATACATTGAGGCTGAGCCTGGAGATTTTGTTACGGTTGCCCGTAAAGCAAAAGGAACAAACAACTGGTTTGTTGGAAATGTAAACGGAGAAACGCCACGTACATCAACCATCGATTTCAGTTTCCTTGAAAAAGGTAAAAAGTACACCGCAACAATTTATGCTGATGCAAAAGAGGCGCATTACAAAACAAATCCGCAGGCTTATACCATCAGGAAAATTGCTGTAACCAATAAATCAAAACTATCACAGTTATCAGCTCCGGGTGGAGGTTATGCGATAAGCATTATTGAAAACAAATAATTTTAAAGAACGTAATTTCCCCCAGAATTACTTGTCTTTTTTAGCAACATCTTTTTGTCACATCGAGCGGAGTCGAGATGCCGCAAAGGTTCTCGACTCCGCTCGAACTGACAATGAGGATAATTTTTTACAACTATGAAAAAGCCAAAAACATCACTTATTTGTAAATTAACCTTTTGGGTCTTGTTGTTTTCCGCTTCCGCGAAAGCGCAAATCCAAAAAACAGAACCACCTTTCTGGTACGCCGGAATGAAAAATCCGGAGCTGCAGATCATGTTCTACGGAAAAAACATTTCACAATACGAAGCTTCGGTTTCAAATAATGTGGTGATAAAAAATGTAGAGAAGACTGAAAACCCAAACTACCTCTTTGTAACCATCGATACGAAAGACGTAAAAGCTTCTGAATTGGTTTTCTCTTTTAAGATTAAAAACAAAGTCGCTTTTACACAAAAATATGCACTTAAGGAAAGAAGAGCAAATTCTGCTGACCGAAAAAGTTATGACTCGTCAGACCTGATTTATTTGATTATGCCGGATCGTTTTGCTAATGAAAACCCGAAAAATGACAGCAATGCTTCTTTAACTGAAAAATCAAATCGCCAGGATCCAGGCGGACGCCACGGTGGAGATGTTGAAGGAATCATTAAAAACTTAGATTATATTTCTTCTTTGGGAGCAACAACCATTTGGAATACGCCATTATGCGAAGACAACGAAAAACAGCATTCGTACCACACTTATGCACAAACAGATGTTTATCGAATTGATCCTCGTTACGGAACCAATGAAGACTATGCCCGTTTATCAGCAGAATTGCACAAAAGAGATATGAAACTGGTTATGGATTATGTTACCAATCACTGGGGAATTTCGCACTGGATGGTCAAAGATTTACCAACAAAATCGTGGATTAACCAATTTGAAAATTACACACAAACACACCACAGACGGGAAGTAATCACAGATATTCACGCTTCAGAATCAGATCAGGAAGTTTGTATCGATGGCTGGTTTGTACCTTCTATGCCGGACTTGAATTTAAGAAATCCGCTTGTTGCAAAATACCTGACTCAAAACGCCATCTGGTGGATTGAATTTGCCAATTTAGATGGATTTAGAGTCGATACTTATAATTATTCAGATAAAACCGCGATGGCAAACTGGGCAAAATCGGTTACAAATGAGTATCCGAATTTTAATATTGTGGGCGAAATCTGGATGAACAATCAGGCAAATTTAGCTTTTTGGCAAAAAGACAGTAAAATTGGCGCCATTGAAAATTATAATTCAAACCTTCCAAGTGTAATGGATTTTACACTTCAAAGTCAGATTGGCTCTGTTTTCAACGAAAATGAGCCAGGCTGGGACAACGGATTGATTAAACTCTACAATAATTTTGCAATGGATTTTTTATATCCAAATACTAATAACATTTTGGTTTTTGCCGAAAATCACGACACAGACCGTATGAATCATACTTTTAAATATGATTTAGCGAAATACAAACTGGCTATGACGTTACTGGCAACCGTTCGGGGAATTCCTCAGATTTATTATGGTTCCGAAATTGGAATGGGCGGTGATAAAGCCAAAGGCGGTGACGCTGATATTCGTCAGGATTTCCCGGGCGGTTGGGCAGGCGACAAAAACAATGCTTTCACGGCAGCAGGAAGAACGGCTGAGCAGGCTGCTTATTTTGATTTTAGTTCAAAATTATTCAACTGGAGAAAATCAAACGAAGCGGTTCATTCCGGAAAAATGACACATTATATTCCGGAGAACAATACCTATGTGTATTTCAGATTTACAGACGCTAAAACGGTTATGGTAGTTTTTAATAACAATGCAAAAGAGCAAATTGTAAAAACTAATCGTTTCAAAGAAAACATCAAAAACTACAAATCAGGAAAAGATGTTATTACAGGAAAAACATTCGATTTAGCTTCTGAGATTACTTTGGAGCCAAAATCAGCTCTGGTTTTAGAATTGGAATAATTTTTTTCTACCACAACCCGAGCGATAGCGAACAGGCGAAGCAATTCACGAATTATTTTCTTTGATAATCTCTGAGTATAAAATTTTAGTTCTCTCGCAGATTTTGGAGATTCAGCAGATTTATTTTTTAATTATCTGCTTGATCTGCCAAATCTGCGAGAGACTTATTCTTTTTTACGCCCCATTCTCATTTTTTTGACAATAATTGATAATAAAAATTCGTGAATTGGTGGCTATTATTTTTCCTCTGCAACTTTGTACCTTTGCAACTCTGAACCTTATTCAAAAAAAATGCTAAAAATAGCTCACAGAGGTGCAAAAGCATACGAACCTGAAAATACATTGCAAGCTTTCCAAAAAGCATTAGACCTAAATTCAGACGGAATCGAACTCGACGTTCACCTAAGTGCTGACGGACATATAATCGTAATGCACGATGAGACTATTGATAAAATGACCAATGGAAAGGGTGAAATCAATACCTATACTTTAGCCGAATTAAAGTCATTTTTAATCGCTGATGAACTTCAAATTCCAACTCTAAATGAGGTTTTTGATTTAGTAGACAAAAAATGTTTCATCAATATCGAATTAAAAAGTAGAGATGCACTGCAGTGCGTCTCTGCCTTGATTGAAAAATATATCACAGAAAAAGGCTGGAATTATGACCATTTTATCATTTCAAGTTTTGACTGGAACGCTTTAAAAGAAGTTCAAAACCTAAATCCAAATATCCCGATTGGAGTTTTAACAGAAGAAGATATAGATACCGCTTTGGCTTTCGCCGAATCGATAAAAGCAAAAGCTATTCATCCTGATTTTCAGTTACTGAATAAGAAAAAGGTTCACCAAATTCAGGAAAAAGGATTTTTAGTTTTCCCCTGGACGGTAAATTCAGAAGAAGATATTCAAAAAGTAAAAAGTTATAAAGTAAACGGAATTATCTCTGATAATCCGGACAAAATATAAAGTTTAAAAATAGCCACAGATTAAAAGTTTTTTTTGCCACAAATTGCACAAATTTTCACAAATTAAATGCAAAAATCAATTTGTGAAAATTTGTGTAATTTGTGGTTAAATAAGAAAATTAGTGCCAATTAGTGTAATTGCTTCGCCAGTTCGCTATCACTCGAGTCGTGGCAAAAAATAAAATATGATCAAAAATTTCGATATAATAATCGTTGGCGGAGGCGCAGCAGGATTTTTTACCGCAATTAATATTGCAGAGAAAAATCCGAAACTTAAAATCGCCATTTTAGAAAGAGGAAAAGAAGTCCTTTCTAAAGTCCGCGTTTCTGGTGGTGGCAGATGCAACGTAACACACGCCTGTTTTGAACCGAATGAATTGGTCAAATTTTATCCAAGAGGCGAAAAAGAACTCCGGGGACCGTTTCACCAATTCTGTTCCGGAGATACCATTGAATGGTTTGAAAAACACGGTGTCGAATTAAAAATTGAAGAAGACGGCAGAATGTTTCCGGTTTCAAATTCGTCACAAACCATAATTGATTGCTTTCTAAAAGCAACCGATAAATTAGGCATAAAAGTATTAACCGGACAAAGTGTTCAGTCAATTTTCAAAAAAGAAAACCATTGGAAAATTGATACTCAAACGGATAATTATGCTGCTGAAAAACTAGTTATGGCAACAGGAAGTAATCCTAAAATATGGGAAATGCTTCAGGAACATGGACACGCTGTTGTAAGCCCTGTCCCTTCCCTATTTACTTTCAATATTAAAGATTCCAGGATTAAAGAATTACCCGGAGTTGCCGCACAAGTTACCGTAAACGTAAAAGATACAAAATTAGAATCAACAGGACCATTGTTAATCACCCATTGGGGAATGAGCGGTCCTGCAATCCTGAAACTTTCAGCCTGGGGTGCACGTATTCTGCACGATAAAAATTATCAGTTTACGATTTTTGTAAATTGGTTAAATGATGTTGATTATGAAGACGCTGAAAAAATCTTAAAAGACTTAAAACAGGAACACGCTAAAAAAGCAGTTTCTAAAAAATCACCTTTTGATTTGCCTATCGGCCAGTTCGCTGGCGCTCGGGTCCCGAACCGTTTATGGGAAAGTTTGGTTTTGGCTTCTGGAATTGATTCTGAAACGAAATGGGCAGATTTATCCAAAACCCAATTGCAGAACCTGACTTCACAGTTAACAAAAGCCGAATTTAAAGTCAATGGGAAAAGCACTTTTAAGGAAGAATTTGTAACTGCAGGCGGAATCGATTTAAAGGAAATCAACTTCAAAACCATGGAAAGCAAAATTCAAGAAAACCTTTATTTTGCAGGTGAAATTGTCAATATCGATGCCATAACAGGAGGATTTAATTTTCAGAATGCCTGGACAAGCGGGTTTATTCTGGCTCAAAATATTTAAAATAAAATGAAATTTAAAGGAATTATTTTCGATTTAGACGGAACATTAGTCAATTCATTAGAGGATATTGCAGATGCCATGAACAAAGTTCTTATGGATCTTAACTACCCTACTCATTCGTATGATGTGTTTCAATATTTTATAGGAAGCGGGTTGCGAAATACTGTTACCAAAGCATTGCCTGAATCAAACAATACTGATGAGCAAATTGAAATCTGTCTCGAAAGAATGGTAAAAGGATATAGTGAAGCCTGTACGTTAAAAACTAAACCCTATGAAGGCATTATCGAATTATTGGACAATTTGGTTTCCCGAAATATCAGGATCGCGATTTTTTCCAATAAAGCAGATGAACTGACGAAGAAAATTGCTTCTGAAATATTTCCGAAACATTTTGATATGGCAATCGGCTTAAGTACTGAAGCGCTTAAAAAACCAAATCCGTTTAAAGCATTAGAAATCAGTAAAAAATGGAATTTAAAACCTGAAGAAGTAATGTTCGTAGGAGATTCTGATATTGATATGCAGACGGCAGTAAACGCCAATATGTTTCCTGTTGGGGTTACATGGGGATACAGATCAGAAGAGGAACTGAAAGCGAGCGGTGCAAAATTGGTTGTCAATACGGCTTCTGAATTAATTGAGATTTTATAAAATACATCTTTCATTACAAAAACAAATCACAGCAATTGCCCGTTTTTATAAAAATGAAATCGGGACAATTGCTTCTTGTTTTTGCAAATGATTCCTTCCAAAAGAAAAACATCGTACTTTTTTAGCTTCGGCTCCAGCCAAAATAATTCAGCGTACAACTTTAGCTTATCGCTTCTTTTCTCGGAATTACGCCGGAATCACTTAACAGAATCCATCTAAAAATTGCCAAAAACGGAAATGTAATTGCAGAATATTCAATCCGAATCATATTCTTTCGAAATTTCAGAAAAACTTTTCGTCCGGAAAGGGATATCTGGTTTCTCAAACTTTAAAAGGTGATCAAATTCGCAGATTTAAAAGTTGTTGAAACTTCGGGACATTCCAGAGGTCATTTATCCTTTTTGCAGATAAAAATGCAGTTTTGATAAAAAAATGTAAGATTTTGCGTTAAAAGAAGTAATTTTCGTTAACTTTATTGACTTGTTGTTGAGCCTGTTAGCATATAAATGCTGTTTTTTTCTGAATCAATGTAAAATTTCAAAATTATGAGAAAAGTTTTTATCTGTATGTTGCTTACGGGGCTAATTGTTTCCTGTAACAAAAAAGAAGAAGGTACTTCTGGTGGAGCAACTGCCCAAAATAGCAGTGATGGTTTCGACAGAACCATTTTACCAATAGCTGAACCCGAATTTAAAGGTGAAATTGGAGATTACTATGGAGTATCAAAACCTGATTATCCCAAACCAGTCACAGCTCCCGAAGGAGCACCCAATATTCTGGTAATTATGACAGATGATGTAGGTTTTGGAGCCAGTAGCCTTTATGGAGGTCCAATTCCAACGCCTAATTTCGAAAGACTAGCCCATAGAGGGATTACCTATACGCAATTTCATACAACCGCTCTGTGCTCCCCTACAAGAGCAGCACTTATTACAGGACGTAACCACCATACAGCTTCAACGGGAATCATTACAGAAATGGCCAGTGGTTTTCCAGGTTATAATTCTATCATGAGTAAATCTTGTGGAACTATTGGACAAATTTTAAATTTCAATGGATATAATACGTCCTGGTTTGGAAAAAATCATAATGTACCTGACTTTATGACCAGCCAAAATGGCCCTTACGATTTATGGCCAACACGACTTGGATTTGAATATTTTTATGGATTTTTAGGAGCCGATGCCAATCAATTTTTTCCAGCTGCCTACGAGGGCACGAAGCCAATTGATCCTTATGAAGGAAAAGAAGGCAATTATCATTTTGACATAGACATGGCAGACCACGCTGTGAACTACATACAACAACAAAAAGCCCTATCTCCGGATAAACCTTTCTTTATGTATTATGCTCCGGGTACTGCACACGCTCCTCATCACGCTCCAAAAGAATGGAGAGATAAATTTAAAGGTAAGTTTGATGCAGGTTTTCAGGCTATTAGACAACAAACTTTTGAAAATCAGAAAAAACTGGGAATCATACCTCAAAACTCAACGATGAGCGCATGGCCAAAAGAAATTCCGGGTTGGGATTCCTTTGATGCAGATTACAAAAAAATACTTACCAAGCAAATGGAAGCTTATGCTGCTGCACTATCTCATTGTGACTACCAAATAGGACGCGTTTTGGATGCTGTTGAAGCAACCGGACAGGCAGACAATACCATTATTATTTATATTATGGGTGACAATGGAGCCAGTGCAGAAGACTCTACTATGCACGGTACTACAAATGAAGTAGGAACCTTAGGAAATGGCGTTACAGAAAGCAAGCAATTCTTATTATCTATCTTAGACCAATGGGGTACGGAGGCAACCTACAACCATTATTCTCCAGGATGGGCTCAGGCAATGAATGCTCCTTTTCCCTGGGATAAAAAAATCGCGTCGCATTTTGGAGGGACTTCCAACGGTATGGTTATTTCATGGCCTAAAAAAATTAAAGATGTTGGTACGAAAAGAAATCAATTTTGTCATATCATCGACATAGTTCCCACTCTTTTAGAAGCTGCCGGATTACCGGAACCAACTTCTATTAATGGTGTAAAACAAAAACCCATCGAAGGAACTAGCATGTTGTACACTTTCTCCGATCCTAAAGCTAAAACCAAACACACTACACAATATTTTGAAATCGTAGCCAACAGAGGTATTTATCATGACGGATGGTATGCCAATACAGTACCTAAAAGATTACCATGGGTAACCTTAGGAGAAACTACTAAAAACCCTATTACTGATTATGATTGGGAATTGTATAATATTAATGAAGATGTTACACAAAGTAAAAATATAGCTTCTAAACATCCTGAAAAGCTGGAAGAATTAAAGGCTTTATTTATGGAAGAAGCTAAAAAATATAATGTTTTGCCAATTGATGACCGGTACGGAGAAAGAGCCACACCAGATCAAGTAAAAAACAGACCTAGCTTAACAAGAGGCAGAACGGAGTTTACTTATTATGCCGGAATTAAGAGAATTCCTGAAGGTTCATCACCGGATATTAAAAACAAAGATTTTACCGTTACCGCTGATGTAGAAGTAGGAGCAGGAGCAAATGGTGTAATCATGACGCTAGGCGGACGCTTTGGCGGATGGGGAATGATACTGCAAGGAGGTGTTCCTACTGTAGCACATACACTTACCAATCAGGCTGAGTTCCATTATACCATTAAAGGAAAACCGTTAGCGCCAGGAAAACATACCATAAAATATGTATTTAAATACGATGGAGGCGGACCTGGACGAGGCGGAACCGGAACAATTTATGTAGATGACATCGCTTCAGGAACGGGACGAGTAGAACGCACGACTCCTAATAAATTTTCATTTGATGAAACACTTGATATAGGAGAAGACACCGGTACACCTGTGATGGAAAGTTATAAGGTGCCATTTAGATTTACCGGAAAAATCAATAAAGTTGTTGTCAACATTAAACCCAACTTATCGGCAACAGCCTCCGCAGACCGAAAAAAACAAGCACAAAGTTTGAAAAAACTTGCATTAGCTGTTCATTAAAATGTAAATTATCAATAATAAAAAAAGGCTTTGAAATACAACTTTTAAAGCCTTTTTTTTGCCTTTTTAGTCAATTCAACCACCAGATACTCGCATTCAAAATCGCTGCAAATCCAACCCAGGCTAAGTATGGAATCAATAAATATCCGGCCGTTTTATTGATTTTGATGAACTTTAAATACGTTTCGTAAATCATCAGCCATAAAAGTCCGATTTCGATTAAAGCCAGCATCGGGTTTTTCAGTCCGAAGAATAAATACGACCAGATGGCATTTAATATTAACTGAATTAGGAAGAACCCTAAAGCTTTTTTGACCTCCTCATTTTGCTCTTTTATTTTATCCCAAACCAAACCGGCAGCAACAGCCATTAAAACGTAAAGCAATGTCCAGACCGGCATGAAAATCCAGTTGGGCGGATTAAAAAAAGGTTTTTCAATTGTTGGATACCAGCTTTGGACACTTGGTCTGGTTACAAGACTTGCTGAATACCCTACTGCTAAACAAACTACTAGTGCTATAGCGATTTTTACGAACTTATTCATGAGATCAAATTTTGTAGTCAAAAATAATTAAAAGAAAGTTTAAACCATATAAGTGATATAAGTTCATTTAATTTTTACTGATTTAATATTAATCCGTTGGTGAAATTAAAAATTAAGTGTCAGGCTGAGCGGATCGAAGCCTTTTCATGTTCAGGGCCTTCGATTAGGTTTATCCTGAGCTAAGCTGAATGGACTCAGGAGATATTGTTTCTAAAGTTTAAAAACTAACACTTACATTTTCTTATATAACTTATATGGTGAAAAAATTTAAAAACTATCTTTGCCAAAATTTATAATTCATGTTTACAGCAGCTGATTTTATTCCTGAAACATATACTTCAACAATCGAAAAGGGTAACTTTGAGTGGAGCGCTCCAAGCAATATTGCATTGGTAAAATACTGGGGCAAAAAAGAAAACCAGATTCCGGCGAATCCATCAGTGAGTTTTACGCTTAATAATTGCAAAACGGTTACAAAGCTAACTTTTGAAAAGAAAAGCATTTCGACTCCTCACAATGTAACAACAGAATTCTCTTTTGATTTGCTTTTTGAAGGAAAACCAAAAGAAGATTTCAAGCCAAAAATCAAAAAGTTTTTAGAAAGAATTGAAGTGTATCTGCCGTTTTTGAAAGACTATCATTTTACGATTGACACTCAAAATACTTTTCCGCACAGCTCAGGAATTGCTTCTTCGGCCTCTGGAATGGCGGCTTTGGCGATGAATTTTATGAATCTGGAAAAAAAACTAAACCCGGAAATGACAGAGGATTATTTTTACCAAAAAGCTTCATTTTTGGCTCGTTTAGGTTCCGGAAGTGCTTGTCGAAGCGTAAAAGGAAATGTAGTTGTCTGGGGCACTCAGGCAAATATAAAAGGAAGTTCGGATTTATTTGGAGTTGAATTTCCACATACAATTCACGAAAATTTCAAGAATTATCAGGATACCATATTATTGGTTGACAAAGGCGAAAAACAGGTTTCCAGCACCGTTGGACACGATTTAATGCACAATCATCCGTATGCAGAAAGACGTTTTGCACAGGCACACGAGAATCTGGATCAATTAATCGCTATTTTCGAAAGCGGAAATCTGGAAGAGTTTATTAAAGTCGTAGAAAGCGAAGCCCTGACTTTGCATGCTATGATGATGACGTCGATGCCCTATTTTATTTTGATGAAACCAAACACATTACAAATCATCAATGCCATCTGGAAATATAGGGCAGAAACCAATATTCCGGTTTGTTTTACCCTTGATGCCGGTGCAAATGTACATGTGCTTTATCCTGAAAATGTTAAAGAAAAAGTATTGCAATTTATTAAGAACGAATTAGTTGGCTTTTGTCAAAATGGTCAGTACATTTGCGACGAAATTGGAGAGGGTGCAATTGCATTATAATTTTACGTATCTTTAGTTAAATTTTTGATTATGGACATTCAGTCAGAAAAATTAGAATTGATAAAAATGCTGGCCGACACAAAAGATCATGCTATCATTAAATCTATTAGGAAAATTTTCAAAAAAAAGCAGAAAGATTGGTGGGATGATTTGACTGATGAGCAGAAAGCAGAAATTGAAGAAGGAGAAAGACAGATTGAACGTGGTGAATTTGTTTTATATGAGGATATGATGAAAAAACATCGTTAATGAGAAGAACAATAATCTTTTCAAAAAATGCTGAAAAGCGGTTGTCTGAATTATTTGGATATTTAGAAGGACGATGGTCAGAAGAATAAAAAATAAGTTTATATCAAATCTCGACAAAGTAATTTATCTAATACAAATTGAACCTGAAATTTTTCCAAAATCAGAATTAAATAAAAACTATCGAAAATGTATCTTGACAAAACATACAACAATTTATTATAAATTCAATACAAAAAGAGTAGAGATAATTGCATTTTTCGACACAAGACAAGACCCCAATAAATTAAAGAAAGATATAAAATAAACATATGAAAGGACCATTATTTTACTCAAAAATATTACTCTTTGGAGAATACGGAATCATTCGTGACTCTAAAGGACTTTCTATTCCTTATAATTTTTACAATGGCGCACTAAAGAAGGATGAAAATCCTTCTGCAGAAGCTATTGCCTCAAATGCCAGTTTAAAACGCTATACCGTTTACCTGGAAAAGTTACAAACAGAACAGCCTGATTTGGTTGCTTTTGATATTACTTCCCTAAAAACTGATGTTGAAACCGGAATGTATTTCGATTCCAGTATTCCGCAAGGGTATGGAGTAGGCAGCAGCGGTGCTTTGGTTGCCGCAATTTATGACAAATATGCTACTAATAAAATTACGGTTCTTGAGAACCTGACCCGTGAAAAATTATTGCAGCTTAAAAACATATTTGCAAATATGGAGAGTTTTTTTCACGGAAAAAGTTCTGGTCTGGATCCTTTAAACAGTTATTTGAGCATTCCGATTTTAATTAATTCGAAAGATAATATCGAAGCAACCGGAATCCCGACCCAGAGTTTTAACGGAAAAGGTGCTGTGTTTTTGCTGGATTCAGGAATTGTGGGTGAAACCGCTCCTATGGTTAATATTTTCATGGAAAACCTGAAAGACAAAGGGTTCCGTGCGATGCTGAAAAATCAGTTTGTAAAATATACAGATGCCTGCGTTGATAACTTTTTGCATGGCGACATGAAATCGTTGTTTACGAATACTAAAAAACTTTCAAAAGTTGTTTTAAATCATTTTAAACCAATGATTCCGGAGCAATTTCACGGAATCTGGCAACACGGAATAGATACTAACGATTATTATTTAAAGCTTTGCGGTTCAGGTGGCGGTGGCTATATTCTGGGTTTTACAGAAGATTTAGAGCGCGCAAAAGTTTCTTTAAAAGACTATAAATTAGAAGTGGTTTATCAGTTTTAATTTTTATAGAATCGGTCACTGACAATTTTCATAAGTTTTCATATTAAAAAACACATTATGAAAAGTATTTTGAAATTATTAAAAGCCACTTTTTTAGGCGGAATTTTATTTTTGGTTCCCTTAGTTGTACTGGTGATTATTCTTAAAAAAGTATTTGGCATAGTTCAGAAAGTGACGCTTCCGCTTGTCGATAATCTTCCAAAGGTTAATGTTTTAGGAGTTGCTCTTCAGGAACTTATAGGGATAATTATTATCATTTTTATTTGTCTGATAGCCGGATTATTGGGGCGTACTGTTCGTGCAAAAAAAATAGTCCAGCGTTTAGAAAATGGAATTTTGAGTTTTGTTCCCGGTTATTCTTTTATGAAAAACATGAATGAGAATGTAATGGGTCTTGAATCCAAAGACGACTTAAAGGTAATAATGGTTCCTACTGATGCGGGTTTGCAATTTGCTTTTATAATTGAAGAAATACATGAAAATCTTTTTACCGTTTTTGTACCCGATGCCCCAAATCCCTGGAGCGGATCTGTGTGTTTTGTAGAAAAAAAAGATATTACTGAAGTAGGAATTACCCAAAAGGAAGCGCTTGCCTGTATTCGAAAACTGGGTTATGGCTCAAAAGAATTGTTAAAAAACAAGCTGTAAATTTCAGATTTTAAAAACATTCTGTTACCTTCCCAAAATAATTTAATCCAGACCATAATTTATGTTAAGCAGACAGCACAAACTTGTAGTGATGAAAATTTTAAGTTTGTTTTCTGTTATACGTGGCTATAATATTCCCATAATTATCATAGCCCAGTATTTATCTGCAATTTTTATTTTGGCTCCCGAAAAAAGAGCGTTGGACATTATACTCGATTTTTATTTGTTTCTGATTGTTTTTGCTTCAGCGATTACGATTGCTTCGGGTTATATCATCAATAATTTTTATGATAGCCAGAAGGATTTAATCAACAGGCCGAATAAATCGATGCTGGATCGTCTGGTAAGCCAAAAGACAAAGCTGTCGGTTTACTTTACGCTGAATTTCATTGCAGTTATGATGGCTATAATAGTTTCCTGGAGAGCCTTTTTATTCTTTTCGGCTTATATTTTCCTGATTTGGTTTTATTCTCATAAAATAAAAAAATACGCTATTGTTGGAAATCTGACAGCAGCTTTTATGGCTGTTCTGCCTTTTTTTGCCATTTTATTGTATTTTTTTTACCACCAGATTTCATTTGACGAAATTGAGAATCACAGAAGCCATTTTGCAGTAATTTCGGCGCATGCAATGTTTTTGTTTTTACTGCTGCTGATTCGCGAAATGATAAAGGATCTGGAGAACTTAAAAGGTGATTTAGCGAATAACTATCAAACAATACCTATTCTTTATAACGAAACCACCTCTAAACAAATTATTACTGTTCTAACCTTTTTGACTACACTTCCGGTTTACATATTAATCAATGTTTACGATGTGGGTTATATGGATATTTACTTTTATGTGTGTTTTATAGCTTTGCTTTTTTTTGTATGGTATTTATGGAAATCAAATTCTAAAGAACAATACCTGCTGCTTCATAATGTACTTAAATTTTTGATTGTTTCGGGTGTTTTCTGCATTGTACTGATTAACCCGAGTGTTTTGTGGCACGGGCAACAATTCATTTCTAATTTTTAGGGTTTTATTCCCCAGAGATTCACAGAGATTTTTCGCAAAGATTCACGGAGAATATAAAAACTTTGTGCAACCCTGTGCTAACTTTGAGAAGCTTTGTGTAATAACTAATTTTTAAAAAGAAAGCCAATTGATTTGATCTAGCCCCGGTTGAAGTGGAAATCCTTTTATTTTGTTCTTTAAAAAATAAAAGATTGGGAACGCAAAACGGGAACCCATGATTATAAAAAGCCAGATGTAATGCTTCAAATCAATCTAAGGCTTAAAGCTATTAATCTAACAACATTGAACTTAAGATTATTTAGCAGGAAAAAACTATCTTTGCACAAATTACAGAATTTATGAACAACAAGGAAGGCAATAATAAAAGAGGCGGATCGAGACCAAACAGTTCAAGATCAAACTCCGGCAAGCCAAAACCTCCTATGGCAAAGCGTGCGCAGGGGCCTAAGAAAGTGAATCCTGCTGTTAAAGCAGCTGAAGAAGAGAAAGCACAAAAACTTAAAAAACAAAATCAGGCTCCGAAGAGACAAAAAGCTTCAGACGAAATTCGATTGAACAAATATATTTCGAATTCTGGTGTTTGCTCACGTCGTGACGCTGATATATACATTCAGTCCGGAAACGTAAAAGTAAATGGTGTTCCGGTTACTGAAATGGGTTATTTAGTAAAATTGAATGATGTTGTAAACTTTGACGGTGTTGTCCTTACTCCTGAAAAGAAAGAATATATCTTGCTTAACAAACCAAAGAACTTTACAACAGCTTTAGACGAAGGTCAGGAATACCGTAATGTTCTGGAATTGGTGCGTGCTGCTACCACTTCGAAAATTGCCCCGGTTGGAAGAATGGACAAAAATACAACGGGTTTATTATTGTTTACAAATGATAATGATATGATTCGGAAGTTTACTTTACCAAATCAGAAATCGTCTAAAATCTATCAGGTTTCATTGGATAAAAACCTGAAATTTGAAGATTTAGAGAAGATTAGTAAAGGTTTGGTTCTTGAAGGGCACCGTGTTTTTGTTGAAGAAATCAGTTATATTGATAATGAACCAAAAAGTGAAGTAGGTCTTAAATTACGTACAGCGAATGTAAAAGTAGTTCGTGCGATTTTCGAAAATTTTGAATATAATGTTCTGCGTATTGACCGTGTATCATTTGCCGGTTTGACCAAAAAAAACCTGCCAAGAGGAAACTGGCGTTTTTTGACAGATCAGGAAATTATTAATTTAAAGAACGTTTAAAAAACATTAATTTTTTAGTTTTTTGAAAATGCTGTAAAATAGAAAAACAGGTGCTGATTTTATCAGCACCTGTTTTTAACCAAATATAATTATTTTTTTTTAGGGCAAATTAATAAGCTCCTAAGTAGAAACTTCCTGTTGCAGTTTTTAACTGCGCTCCTTTTTTGATTGTTTTTGTTTTAGTATCTACGATATAAATGTTACCGTTTTTACCAGCAGGAGTTAGTGGTAAATATACATTGTCACCTATTACACCAATATTTTGAAATTGACCTAATGTATTTTCTAAATCTACATCTGATTCAATTTCTGTAGCTAATTTAACTGAGTTAGCAGGAGTGTTTAAGTCAATTAAAGCAACATATCCACCATCAACTGAATGAGTGTAAAGTACTACAGCTAAACCATTTTTAACATATTTCCAGGCTTTAATAGCTGCTCCGGTAACACCTAATGCAGTGTTTAAGTTGAAATGATAGCTTTGGTCATATTCATTTGTTGTTTTGCTGATACGTAGAATATCCGGACCAGATGTAGCAGTTGCCTGGTAAACATGTCCGTCAGTGCCAACGTGCTGAGTCATAGTACGGTATCCCAGGTTGCTTATTTTTGATTTTTCAGAAATTAATAGTTTTGGATTTTTAAGTGAAGGGAAATCTACAACATAAGTAGCTGTTCCCAGGTTGATTTCAGTAGTAGTTTTCCATCCATTTATAGCACCAGACGAGTTTGTAGTAACAGTTCCATTGAGGTCATGTCTTCTAACGCCTACACCAATGTAAAGTTTTGTTTTAGCTTCATTTAAAACTGGTACATCAGCTCTCCATATATGATATCCTTGCCCCTCTAATTCAGCTCCAAGATCAATAGCAATTTTACCTGTATTTGTAATAGCAGTATTGTTTAAATCAATTGTTACAATTTCTATTTGTCCCTTAGGATTTTGGTATTGATAGTTTGGAGCAGTTCCGGTATATGGAACTAGTGCTTCTCCAAAAGAAACGCCTACACCAATACCTTCAGCAGCTTTAACCCAACGTGGATTTGAACCTAAAATGGTAGAAGTATTTAACTCATAACCTACTTCTTGGTATTTTCCTTCACCATTCACCTGATACTTATTAAAAACACCACCGTCAGTACCGCCATATTGAATATTGTATAAGTATTTACCATCGGCAGAAGCCTGAACACGAGCAGTACGGCTTGATTTTAATCCAAAGCCGTTAACATAGGTTTCACCCTGCATTTTAAATAACTCCACTACATAGTTTGGATCAGCTGCGTTTTCTTCGGTGATTGCATAAGCACGAGTTCCTCCATTACCTGCACTTCCATTTTCATCTGGGAATGATCCGGTAATAGAAATCCAACGTTTATCGCCATCGCCAGGATTATTTCCAGAATCGTTGTTGTTATCGTCACTACTGCAACTTCCTAATGACAGAGCTGTAATAACAGTACTAAATAAAGCTATTCTAAATAGATTTTTTTTCATGATATTGGTTTATTGATGTTTAAAAATTATTTAATGTGTAATTCAATTTAAAGAAAATGCCCCGACCCGGTTTCTGGATTTGAAAGTTGTCATAAACCTCGGCATTGAAAGCGTTTTTGATATCTAAACTGGCAATCAGTTTTTTTGAAGGAAAACGATAGCTGAGTCCTAAATCCTGAGGAAACTGGCTAGGGGTTTTTGACCATTCCGGCTGTCCTCTAACAGTATAATATTCGCCTACATATCCAATTGTGTAATAAATGTTTAGTATAGATTCTTTTTGAAATACATTGCGAAAACTATACTGTGTATTCATATTCATGGTAAAAAAAGGCTCGTTACTTATCTGATGTCCATAATAAGCATTTGGCTGCCCCTGATTATCTAACTCACTTTTATCAAGGTTGTTGAATTTTGAGATGTTAAATGAAGTATTCCAACGGTTATCATAGATGTAAATAATTTCGGCTTCAAAACCTTTGGCCTGTGTGTGATCAAGATTGACATATCGGGTTACCTGGATATCAGCCTCACTTTCTTCTTTAATATCGTTTACATCTACAGTTTGTTGGATAATTTTGTCGTAGCCGTTTCGCCAAAACAAATTTGCATATAATGAAATTCTGTGTTTGCCAAAATCGGATGGACCCCAGCGGAAACCTAAATTATAGTTGATGTATTTTTCAGGTTTTAACCCAAGATTAGGCAAAATATTTCGCTCTGGTGCTCCAAACATTTGCTCATCTGAAGGCATGATAGGCGAATTTTCAGTAGATCCAATTAGATATAAATTAGATAGAATATTATAGGAAATTGTCGCACCGTATCCAAAATTATAATCTGTTGAAAGACTATCTTTTTTAACGATTGAATTGATACCTTCGGAAGTTATTATTTCTGATATAGTTTGTTTGGTTTTATTATGAGTATATTTTCCTAAAATATTTGCCCTCAGTTTTCTGTTGAAGGTTTCGATTTCATAGTTCATTGAAATAATATTTTTAGAAATAAGACTTTTAGTTGCTAAATCAAATCGAGCCGGATTTAATAAATCCTGATCTTCTCTTTTGGTAGCTTCATATTTATGATTCAAGGAAAGGCGATGTCCATTAGCGATGGTATAACCCAAATTTGATCGGATATTTGTTATTTCTCTATCTGTATTCGTTATTATTTTTGGACCCTGTTGTCCGCCTTCACTAGTTTTTAGGGGAACTCTTTCTTCTTCAAATATGATTTCCCTAACGGTGCCATCCCAGTTGTAGGCAAGACCTACCGTATCTTGTAGGTAAGTGTTGCGATAGCTTTGTACAGCATTAATATTTAAAGCTAATCCTTTTGCTAAAAAATCTTTCTTATTGTAATTCAGTAATAAAGCATGGGCTCTAGTTTTATTAAATCTTCCAACATACGGGGTTGCCTGAGTAATACCATGAGGAATTTCGGTGTAATTATCCGAACCGTTGTATCCAATGAAAAATTGGTCGGCCCATTTGGTGTCGGTAAAACCGGCTTCTATTCGTCCGCCAATATTTTTATAGGTATTATTGAAGCGTTTAGCACGATAATTTCGGAAAATTTGACCAAAATGATTTACATAAGTAGTTGATCTCCCCCAGGTTTCATAACTATTATCCGTATAAGTATAAAATCCTGAACCTCTAACAGAAAGTCCTGATTTTTTGTCGCGATATGTTCCGCCAAAATCAGATTGAAAAGTATTGAACGAACCATAAGAAGCAGCCATATTTAAGCTGTTTTTAGATACATCTTTTTTCAAAACCACATTAATCGCTCCACCAACATAATCACCTGTTAAATGTGATGGCAAAACTCCTTTGTAAACCTCTATGCGCTCAATCATGGCAGGAGGAATGTTATTTAAATTGAATGAAGAACCGTAAGTAGAAGCTTCTATTCCGTCAATGAAAATACCAACTGTACTTCCGGACATCCCATTAAGGTTGTACTCTACGTTTGAACCTATACCCCCATTTTGTCTTACTCGCACACCAACTGATCTGTCCAGTAATTCGTTTGTTGTTAAATTTCGTAGAGAAGCCTCTTTTGTCTCAATAATAGCAACAGCAAAACCGGATGTTTCTGTTTTTTGTTTTTTTGATTTACCCTTAACTTCAACATTTTCTAAGGCTTTAGCTTCAGATTTTTTGTCAGTAGTTTTTTCGGTCTTATTTTCCTTTTCCTTCGTACTTTTTTCCTGAGAAAATGCAGAAAATGCAAGTAAAATGAATAAAACAGATAAGGTACTTTTTTTAAACATGTGCTTTTGATTGTTTTTTTTTATAAAATTTATTCTTAATTAGATTTATTATAAATAAATTTGTCGCAAAAGTACCTTAGCAGTACTGAAAAAGAATAGGGAAAAACGGATTATTATTTTGTAAAAACGGATTATATTTTGAGATTTAAATCAATCATTCTGGGAGAAGAAAAGCCGATTATAGATATAGAAACCGGCTCTTACCATCAAAAAAATCATTTTACTGAGGAAAAAGTCAGTATTAAAAAAGAAGATCTGGGCGAAATCAGCAGTGTGAATCTGATTTCTGAAGATATTTTGATTATTGATATCCAAATGTGCTTCTCAGGCCTTCAAACGATCCGGACTGAAATGGCTGGAGAATCTGTAGTACTCAATTTTATTTGCTGTAATAATGTAGAAGCTGATATTGATGAGGTCGAAAGCGAAAAATACTCCACAGAAAACACTCATAATATTCTTTATGCATCAAAACTTAATGCCAATTTTAAAATTCCTGAATTAGAAGAAATTAATTATTTATCCATTATTATATCTCCCGATTTTTATTCCAAATTAATCAATGAAAACTGGGATCTACATCAAAAATTCTCGAAAAATATTTTACAGAAAAAATCCGGTTATCTGACTCCAAAATATGTTCCGTTCAATTCGGAAATTCAATGGGCTATCCATGAAATAAAGAATTGTAAATACTCAGGTTCCATGAAAAAAATGTATCTGGAGGCCAAGATCAAAGAGCTTTTGATTTTTCAGCTTGAATCATTGAAGGAATTTGAAGCCAAAGCCCCTGTAGATGAAAAGGATTATAAAAAACTGCTGGAGGCCAAAAGAATTTTAGAACGCAATTTTACGAATGCACCTTCCCTTGTGGAGCTTTCGAGATTAATATCGCTCAATGAATTTAAACTCAAAAAAGGATTTAAGTCTTGTTTTGAAACAACGGTAAAAAGTTACGTGACGAAACTCCGAATGGAATATGCCAAAAAATTATTCAAAAACAAAAACTCAAATGTAGGCGAAGTTGCTTACAAGTGTGGTTACAAAGATGTCTCTCATTTTTCGGCGGCTTTCAAATCATTTTATGGTTTTACTCCAATGAATTTTAGAAAGTTCAACATTTTTACCAAGCTGAATTTTATATTTTGGGAGTTTATGGACTTTTTTCCTTTAGTTGATTTTTTATAAAAAAGAAAAAAGAAGCCGGTTAAGCTTCTTTCTTTATAATTGTTTAAAATCACTGTAGAATTAAAGTGTACTTTTTTGTTTCTCTAAAAACCCGTTTGATTGCAGTTCTAACAATTCGGTAGCATTTTTTCGCTGCAGATTGTACAGATTTCTGTCTTCGGCAATATCAGCATATATTTTGTCGTGCATTTCAGCACTTGTTTTTATCAGCAACTCACGCTGGTACTTATTTTGTTCCAAAGTGGCTTTCATGGCAGTTTCGGCTTCTTCCTGTTTAATATCAAATTCACCTTTAGGTGCTAGCAATTTGGCAATTATCGGAGACATTTCAATCGCCAGAAACAATAACATGATGAAAAATGACGGAAGCCACGGCAATTTGTTCAACGCATTTATTCTCGCCATTAATCCGTCAAAACCTTCAATGATGGGTTGGGTCTGCGAAACTTTTTTATCCAGATCTGCCTGAAGCTGTTTGCCTGCTTTTTCTTTTTCGGCAATTTTGGCTTCGTTGGTGGTTTTCAAATTTTCGAATTCCTTTAAGGCAGCATCGTGTTTTTCTCTTTTTTCTTTATAAACCGGACCTTTTCCTAATTTTTTCGTTCCGGAAGTTCCTTCGGCTTCTGTAATATAAGTTGAGTATAAATTGTTTACTTCTTTTTCTTTTTTCAGAATATCAGCTTTTAAAGCAGCAATTTCAGATTTATTTTTATCTAAATCCGATTTGAAATAATTGCCAACCTGCTTTTTATTCGCCAGTTCCATTTCGTTTTTTTCTTTCAGCAAAACAGTATTGATTTCTTTTTCGAAAATTTTGATTTCCAAAGGCTTCGAAATTACGATAGCAATAATAATTGCCAGCATGATTCGGGGAGTCGCCTGCAGGAATTCATCCATAAAACGATCTCTTTTTTTAATAGTCGAAACGATAAAACGATCCAGATTAAAAATAAGTAAACTCCAGACCAATCCAAAAATCAAGGCTGGGTAAATAGAGTCAAAAACTGTAAAAAGTGCATAAGCACTGGCCAGAAAAGCCATAACTGCGGTAAAAAAAACGGTGGCCCCAATACCAACATATTTGGTTTGTTCGCCTTCTGAACAGCCTTCGAGAAGATTTCGGTCTGCTCCTGAGCACAGGATAAAAAATTGCTTTAACATGATTGATGATTTTTTGATTGATTGATAAGGCAAATTTAACGCCAAAAATTCAATTGTGATGCAAATACTCAATTTGTTTTTCCTGTGAATCAATTATTTAATTCAGATTTCTAATTAGAAATTATAAAAAGTAAGCATAAAAAGTGAGAAATTTGTTTTACCACTACCAAAGACTCAGCCATAGTTACACGGTAAGTATGTGAAAATCTTTTCCAAGAACAATACGATCTGTGACACTGGAAGTTTTATTATAAAGCTTACAGAGTTTGTATTTCGGACAACAATTAAATAAATCAATTAACCTGCAACGTGAATTAAGTAGATAAAAAATATTTTTATGCCGATTCTGCAGATTTAATTTTTAAGATTTTAAAATTAAATAATCTGACTGCATCTGCTTAAATCTTTATAAATCTGCGAGAAAAACTTTGCGGCCTGTGACTTCGCGAGATTAAAATACTTAGTGTAACTCTGCGAAAATCTCCGCGCATCTCCGCAGAAAACCACTATCTTGCAGCCGTTAAAATAACTAAACAAAATATATGAGCCAGCAATGTGTAATTTTTGATATGGACGGAGTGATCTGCCACACCAATCCGCATCATGTAGTCGCTTTCGAAGCCTTTTTCAATAAATATCAAATACCGTATACGCACCAAGAATTCGAAGAGCATATGTACGGAAAACACAACGGATACATCATGACGCATTTCTTCAAGCGTCCGGTTGCAGGAGAAGAATTAGCCCAACTTGAATTCGAAAAAGAAGCCATGTTCCGTGAAATATATAAAGATAAAGTAGAAACGATTCCGCATTATATGAAGTTTTTAGAAGAGTTAAAATCTCACGGATTCAAAACAGCTGTTGCCACTTCTGCCCCGCGTGCGAACCTTGATTTAATTATAACCGCTTTACAGATAAAAGACAAAATGGACTCGATGATGTCCAGCGAAGACGTAAAACATCATAAGCCAGATCCGGAAGTATATTTAAAATCTGCAGAGCGTGTTGGCGTTTCGCCCTCAGATTGTGTGGTTTTCGAAGATTCTTTTTCGGGAGCTTCTGCAGCGATTAATGCCGGAATGAAAGTAGTTGGGGTTTTGAGTACGCATACTAAAGAACAATTGCCTCCTTGTAATTTTTATATCAATGATTATAGCGAAGTGAATGTGGCTAAGATTCTTGAATTGTTAAATTCCAATTCTTAATAGCTGATATCCTAAAAAGATTGATCCGTCTTTTAATGCAAAAATAAAGCATTTAGATCCCAATTCAGAGGGGTTAGAAATGTAGAATTCTTCCTTTTTAGGCTAACAAATATTTATGCTTAATTTTTCAATCCCACAGGTTTTCGGATTGATCCCAGGTTTTCGTGTTGATCCGTTTTCGTGTTGATCCAATTTTAGTAATTTAGAATTTACCAGTTGCCATAAATCAAAAAAGCCATCCACAAAAGTGGAAAGCTTTTCATTGGTCTAACTACTAAACCAGCTACGAGTTACAAATTCGTAGCAACAACACAACTAATCTTAGATACCGTATTTGGGCAAAAAAGCCTTTCCGTTAAGAAAGGCTTCTCCCAATATTGCGGTCTGGACGGGACTCGAACCCGCGACCCCATGCGTGACAGGCATGTATTCTAACCAACTGAACTACCAAACCTCTGCGTTATTGCGGTTGCAAAGATAGTACAGAATTTCATTTCTGCAAGCGTTTTGATAAAAAATTTTGAATATAATTTCAAAACACTACCCAAAGTTTTGTTTTTCAACCAAATATGTAGTCAAAATTTTTTCAAAATTATCACCAACATTCACCGCAACGTACTTAATTTGGTTCTTTGCACACGTTAAAGCCAGGTTTTTAAAGTAGGCTTCTGCCCTCTTTTCATATTCCAGCTTTACATTATCTGCAAAAATCGACACTTCTTCGCCTGATTCTAAGTCGATAAACTTTCTTGGCGTGTTATCGAAGCCAAATTTCAGTTCGGTTTCGTGATCGACTACGTGGAATAAAACGACTTTATGCTTGTTGTGCTTTAAATGCTGCAGCGCGTTAAAGAGCTTTTCATCGTCTTCCGCCTGAAACATATCCGTAAACAAAATAATCATCGAACGGCGGTGCATCTTCTCTGCAATCTGATGCAGATACGTAATCGTATCGGTGCTTTTCTGTACTCTTGGCTGTACTAACAATTGCTCTAATTTGTTGAGGAGCATTCTATGATGACGATCGCTTCCTTTTTCAGGAGCATAATATTCGTAACTATTAGAAAAAACGCTTAAACCAACAGCATCACGCTGTTTCTTTAAAATATTCATCAAAACCGCCGAAGCTAAAACCGCAAAACCAATCTTCTTTTCATAAAAGGACTGATTTGATTTGAGCTCCGGATAATGCATAGACGACGAATTATCTACAATAATATGACAGCGCATGTTGGTTTCTTCCTCAAAACGTTTTGTATATAAACGGTCTGTTTTGGCAAATAATTTCCAGTCGATATGTTTGGTGCTTTCGCCTGCGTTATACACTTTATGCTCGGCAAATTCAGCCGAAAATCCATGAAACGGACTCTTGTGCATTCCGGATATAAAACCTTCCACAACCTGATTTGCCAGCATTTCGAGATGCTGAAAACTGGTGACTTTCTCTATTTCCGATTCAATTTTCATTCGGTTTCTTTTTTAATATTTTGTGCTTTATAAAGCAAATCTGTCGCCATAAACAATTTACGTTTCAGAATCGGACTAAAATTAGGGTTTTCTTTTAAGAATCGCTGTATTTCATCAAAAGCATATTTCGACGAATATCTTCCAACGGTATTATCGAGCCAGTCTCTTGGAAAGAAAATATCTCCCGTCCGCTGGATTTCTTCTGTCAAATCTAATGAAAATCTGATATATTTTTGAGCACTTTCCTGACGAAGCGGATGATTTACATTGGCCAAACCAACCGAAACCCACGATTCTTTCTCCCGATTGGCATCCTCTTTTAAAGATTCTACAAACTTATTTCGAACCGATTCGTTTTTGGATAACGAAGGAAGCAAAAACTCAAATCGTTTCAGCTTGTCCGGATTTGTAATCGCGCTTTGGGCTCTCTTCAGAATTTCATCTGCTTTTTTATGTTTGAAAATAGCCAGATTCATCGCCATATTCGTGTAATCATCTTCGTTTAATTTCAGATTTTGAATCACAGTTTCTTTATTCCAAATCTGATATAATTTGGCTTTCGCCGAATTGGAATGCGCAATTGAATTAAATAAACTGAATAAAGTCTTTTTAATATTTGGAGACAAATTGGTTTCCAGGCGTGCAAGCAATGCATTACTCAGTAATTTTCCCACCTTGTCCTGCTGTTTTCTGGTTAAAAACCGCCAGTAAATCGTGCTTAAATTTCCTGATGCAATTCTTAAAACCAATTCATTTTCTTCCGTTTGAATCCCTCTGAAAAAACAATCATAAGCTTTTTGTGGCGGGACATTGCCAACCAGCATATTTTCGTAAAGATTACTGTAGGAAGAAGCTCTTGCTACCTCATCTTTCAATGTTGAAATATACTTTAAATTATTCCCGTCAAGCGGAAAAACACCGTACCCAAAACCATTATAGTTATAAACGATTGCCAAAGGTTTTTCAAGTCCGATGGCTTCTTTAAGAACAAAATTTTTATCTGTAAAATTTGCCGTAACCACTTTTACATCATTGGCATAAACCAGTCCAATCTGAAAAACCTGAGGCCAGAGATTCTCTGACTGATCTTCGGCATTTTGCTCAATTTCAAATGACGTAATTCTGTTTTGAGCATCATATTCAATTTTATCTGTAAAAATGGCTCTACCGGATTTGTTGACCCAGACTTCGCTCCACTTTTTCATATCAAGCGGTGTCTCGGCATCGAGAATTTCTACGAGATTGTTCCAGTCGGCATTGTCGTTGGAATATTTTTGAATGTATTTTTGAATTCCTTTCCGGAAAGCTTCCTTGCCCATTGAAACTTCTAACTGACGCATCATAATCGGCGCTTTGTTGTAAATAATACTTCCGTAAAGCGAACCGGCATCTTTTAAATTGGCTAAATGCTGTTTTATCGGATGAGTTCCCAAAGACCGGTCTTCTGCGTAAGCGCTTCCATAATGCGCCGTAAAAAACTGCAGGTTATGATTGACTTTTGGAAAAATCGGATTCATGATTTTATCTGCCATGAAATTCGCAAAAACCTCTTTCATCCAGACATCGTCAAACCATTTCATTGTAACCAGATCGCCAAACCACATGTGCGAAGTCTCGTGTGCGATAAGTTTTGCTCGGTTTAGTTTCTCGCTATCGGTAGCGCTGTTGTCCAGAAACAAAGTCGATTCGCGGTACTGAATTGCCCCCACATGTTCCATTCCGCCATATTGAAAACCCGGAATTGATGCAAAATCTAACTTCTGAAACGGGAATTTATAATTTGTATATTTTTCTAAAAAATCCAAAGACTGTTGATGCAAACTGAAAATCGTATCCATACTGCTTGCAATTTTGCCCCTGTCATTCTCCCGAAATAGAAAAGTCATTTCTAATCCGGGCTTCTTTGTCACACTATTGAATTTTCCCGCTACAAACGAAAACAAATAGGTACTCATTTTATCTGATTCTGCAAAAGTGTAAAAATTAAAATCACCTTTTTGAACAGTCTCTTTTACATCGGCTCCAGCCAAAACTTTCCATTCTTTGGGAACAGAAAGACTTAATTTGTAACTCGCCTTGATATCCGGCTGATCGAAACAAGGAAATAAAGTACCCGCACGATCCGGAACTAATAAAGTATATAGGAAATCATCATTTCGGTTTAAAGATAAATTTCCGGCAATGAATGAAATTTCAATCGTGTTTTTCCCTGAAATCAAATTTTCAACCGGAATTACAATATGCCCTTTTTCATGTATAGTCCCAATCCTTTTGCCGTTTGCAGCAACTGATTTTATGTTCCCCGTTTTCTCTTTAAAATCTAAAATCAGAGGCTGACTTACATCAGACAAACTCAGGTTTAAAGTTAATTCTGAATTAATATTCTCATTTTTTTGCTTCGGAATTTCGAAAGATAATTCGTAACAGACCTCTGAAATTTGATGTTTTCGAAAAATAGCCAACTGCTCAGAAACACCATTTTCTAAAGGATTTTCGGTTGTTTTAGATTGAGAAAACCCAACCGTAAGAGTCATAAAAAATGCAAGAAAGCTGTAGTGAATTTTCATTTTTGAAGGAATCTAAGATTTGCTAAAAGTAGCAAAAGCATTGATTTTTCACAAGAATTACCGCAACGTCATTGCATTTAAAAATAAGATTTCTATATTTGCAACAGTATTGCATTAAATGCAGCAAAAACCTCATCCAGAAGTTAAACTTCACGAATGAAAAAGAAATTCAAATTTATAAATCTTTTGATGCCGTTAATCGTATTGTTCGCAATACTCTTTCCGGCCGTCCATTCGTATGAGCATATTTTAGACACCAAACTTTCGAAAGAAAAAACAGAATTCTCTGTTTCGGAAAAAACACAATTCAAATCCAAACAGCATTCGTATCATCAATGTTCAATCTGCGATTTTAAATTCAGCGCTGTTGGCACATTTGAATTTGCTTTTTTTCAATTTTATAAAAACATTTCTGCTGTAAAACATACTACTTTTTACAGCGTACAACACTTTTCATTTTTTAAGGGCTCCCTTTTCTCACTTCGGGCACCTCCTTTTACATTCTAGTATTTTTTTGTGCTCTGTGTTGCTTTGGCAATTCGGCTATTTACTTGTTTTAATGATTTTAAAATCTTAAAACATTAGAAAAGCTATTCCATTCATTTTAAGCAATTAAACCAGTATTAATGTTGCAATTGTCATTATTATTGATTTCTGCTTTTCTGCACAAAAAAACCTCAACTCTTTATCGATTAACATTCGGACTAAATCTAATTCAGGTCTAGTTAAGGCTGTTATTTTTTAAGCATTGTTTGTTCACACAAAGTCGTGAAGACGCAAAATTTAGAACGATTGTCTTTGCCCCTTTGCGACTTTTCGAAGCTAAATCAAAGAAAATCTTAACCTAATGTCTTTACCCTAAAAGCTTAAAGGCATTAAAAAACTCTTTCGTAACCCAAATACTCTTTATAAAATGATTAAAATCAAATCAGAAAAAATGAAAACAACAAAACTCATTCTGGCATCGTTCTTTGCTGCTCTTGCTTTTACGGGTTGCGACAGCGACGATTCAGAACAAGAAAAAGTAATTCCAAAGATTGACAAAATCGAATTGGGTCTTGGCAATAATGAAACCGGAACTATCGGTCAGGATTTTCATTTTAATGCCGAAGTAACAGCCGGAGACAAAATTGAAAATGTACAGGTGAAAATTGTACAAAGAACTACAGAAACCTATTCAAAACCCTGGTCACACGAAATTACCTGGACACAATATGCCGATGCTAAAAACGCTACTGTTCACAAACATTTCGACATTCCGGAAGATGCGGCCGAAGGAAAATACGATTTCATCATTAATGTAAATGACCAGAACGGAACCAAACTTGAAGTGAAGAAAAACCTAACGATTTACAAACTGGAAAATATTCCTGTAAATCCGGTAGCTTCTGTTTTTACGGTTTTCATCAACGATGCTTTTATGTACCGAAAAGGCAAGTTTTCTGATGCTAATGCGAAATACAAAAACAACGATGTTTTCAGCTCGCAAGTTTCACTTCAGGGTATAAAAGGCGATGGAATCATGTACCTGCTTCTTATTAATAAAAATGTCAAACACAGTCCGGAAAGCGTGGATCAGATTGATTTTAAAAAAGTAATTGTCTATGATGTTTTCGAACATAAAAACATTGAAAACGCGGGAGAATTCTCGAATATTCCATGGGACGGAACACAGTTTACGAGAGACACCCCAACCCTGAAGATTGGAGCCGCAAAAGACAACAATTCTCCTATCCAGCAAGACCTGGCAGCTAACAAATCATGGGTTTCAGGAGATTACACTTTCCTTGTTTTGTACAAAAACACTACCTACAACATCAATTTTTCGCAGTCGGTTGATCTTCCGTTTGCCCTTTAATCAAAATCAAAAATGAAAAAGATACCATTTTTATTAGGCGTTTTTGCCCTCGCAATTATTTCTTCCTGCTCAGGCGATAATGCGGAAATCGATACCGAATATCCTGTAATCGACATTTCAGCAGCCGATGCTTTTCCAATTCAGTGCAGCACCATTGAACGTGGACAAACCTTTACTTTCAAAGCTAAATTTAATGATAATGCAGAATTGGGTTCTTACAGTCTGGACATTCATCACAATTTCGATCATCACACCCATAGTACCGAAGTGAACACCTGCGAAACCGATGCAGTAAAAACACCGGTAAAACCAATGCTCTTCATCAACAATTACACTATTCCAAGTGGTGTGAAAAGTTATGAAGCAACGGCTCAAATCGCAATTCCTGCCGATGTTGATCCCGGCGATTATCATTTTATGATCAGACTGACAGACAAAGAAGGCTGGCAGACGCTGAAAGGTTTAAGTATTAAAATTTTATAATATCAGTATTTAATGAAGAATGCCCTATCCATTCATTGGAAATATTGTTTTTTACTCATGAGTTTATTGTTTTCAGCTGCAGTTATTTCTCAAAATCAGCCTTCAGAAAAAAAACCTGAAATTAAAGAACTCAATGAAGTTTTAGTCAACAATAATACTGTCGAGAAAAGCAAAAAAGAAGAATCGCTGAATGTTGAAACGGTAAACAATAGTTTCATTCAGCGGAATCTTGGCGGAAGCCTGATGCAGTCTTTGCAGCGGTTGCCGGGCGTTAAAACTATTTCGATTGGTTCCGGTGGTTCAAAACCGCTCATTCGGGGACTGAGTTTTAATCAGGTGATTGTGGTCGAAAACGGGCTGAAACACGAAGGCCAGCAATGGGGCGCCGATCATGGTCTGGAAATCGATCAGTATGCGGTAAACCGGGTAGAAATCATAAAAGGCCCTTCTTCATTCATTTACGGATCTGATGCTGTGGGTGGTGCGGTGAATATTAAACCACTTCCTCTCCCTTCTCAAAATACTTTCGGCGGAAGCGTGGATATTACCGGAAAAAGCAACAATGCCCAGTTTGGAAGTTCTTTAAATCTATTCGGAAGAAATAAAAACTGGTTCTTTGATTCACGTGTCACTACAATGGATTACGGCGATTACCGCGTTCCGGCTGATCGTGTTTATGTCTATAGTTATGAGGTTCCGCTATATAAAAATCATTTGAGAAATACAGCCGGGCGTGAACTCGATTTTCATCTGAGCACGGGATATTCGGGAGAAAAACTGAAATCTGTTTTTTATTTCAGCAACGTGTACACGAAAAGCGGTTTTTTCGCGAATGCTCACGGACTCGAACCCAGAAATGTCGATACGGAATTGCACGATAAATCGAGTCGTGATATTCTGATGCCGTATCAACAGGTCAATCATTTAAAAGTGAGCAATACGGCTTCTTTCAATTGGGGAAATCATGGTTTTGAAACCCAGATTGGTTTTCAGAAAAACTTTAGACGCGAATGGAGTCATTACGTCAATCACGGTTATATGCCACCGGTTTATCCTGAAGATATGTACGCTCCTCAGGATTTAGAACGCCAATATGATAAAGATGTCTGGTCGTTTTCTGCTAAAGATGAATTTAGAATTAAACGGCATGAAATTACTGTTGGAACAAATGTCGTTACACAAGAAAATGCTATTGGCGGATGGAGTTTTTTGATTCCTGCTTTCACACAATTTAATGCGGGTTTGTTTGCTTATGACAAAGTTGAACTAAATGATAAATGGTTTCTCCACGGCGCTGTTCGTTACGATTACGGAAAAATCAACATGAAATCGTATTACGACTGGTTTGAAAGTCCGGTTTCAGAAAACAATCAGACGCAAATGGAATATCTGCAGCGTTCTGAAGATTTGACTAAGACTTTCAACAGTTTCTCCTGGTCGGCAGGAGTGAATTATAATCCCGGAAATCTTTCGCTTAAAGCGAATTTAGGTTCAGGTTTCAGAATGCCGATTGCCAAGGAACTGGCTTCAAACGGTGTCAATTATCATTATTTCCGATTCGAAAAAGGGAATCCAAATCTGGATGCAGAACGTTCGTATCAACTAGATTTAGGCATCGAATGGCAGCAGCAAAACTGGACTTTTCAATTGACGCCTTTCGCCAATTATTTTCCGAATTTCATTTATCTGAATCCAACTTCGGCTCTTGATGTGTATTATGGCGCAGGAAATCAGGTTTTTGAATATGAGCAGAGTAAAGTCTTTCGCTACGGCGCCGAACTGCAGACACGTTATTATTTCCTGAAATCTTTAAGTGCAGAAATTGCGGCAGAATATCTTTATTCAGAACAAAAATCAGGAAGCAAAAAAGGATACACGCTTCCGTTTTCACCGCCGCCTTCAGTGCTTTTCGGACTAAATTATGAACCACAAATTCGTTTTTTAAAAGAATCTTATTTCGCTGTCGATTATCGCATTACAGGAAAACAGGACCATATCGTTCCGCCCGAAAAGAAAACCGAAGAAAGTCATGTTTTTAATCTCGCTTTTGGAACTAAAATCAAAACCGGAAAACAGGACATCAGCCTAAGTTTTCAGATTCAGAATTTATTTAATACGAAATATTTAAACCATACCAGCTTCTACCGGCTTATTGAACTTCCGGAAGCCGGCCGGAATATTATTGTTTCAATGAAAATTCCGTTTTCTGTCTCCAGATAACATTAACTATTAAAAATCAATTATTAACAAATTTTAAATCATTTTATCACAATGAAAAACAAATTTCACAAACTCTTATTTTTATTTGCTTTATCGCTTTTTGCAATTTCCTGCAGCAACGACGACGACAATCATGACGATCATGAGCATGACACTTCAGAAGAACATACTTTTATCCGAATTTTACTTTCTGATGAAAAAACCACGCAACTTACGCTTTTTGATCCGCATGAAGATAAAATCAGTTCTTTTACAGCTAAATTTCCAAAATCGGCTTTGTACACGACTGAGTCAGGACGTTTTGCCGGAATTGTTCACAGAGACAATAATTTCGTTGAAACATTCGACAGCGGTTTGGAAATGCACGGAGACCACGTAGATGTTGATGATGTTCCTAAATTTGGCATTTTAACCGGCAGCGGATTAAAACCAACGCATTTTAAAAGCAAAATTGGAGAAATCCTGACGTTTAATGACGGAGACGGAACACTTTCTGTTGGTAAAGAAGGAGATGTGCACAAAGCCGGAGCGACATTCAAAATCATAAATGCAGGGTTATTGGCGCATCACGGCGCAATGGCGACTTTTACAAACGGAACGTATGCGATTACCGAAAAAGACAATTCGGTTACAGGATCGCTCCCTGAAAAAGTAAAAATCATTGACAATACCGGAAAAACGCTTTTTGATGCTAAAATTGTAACCAAAGGAATTCACGGAAATGCTTCAGACGGAGTTTACGCCGTTTTCGGTTCTGCGAGCGGAATCTTGGTTGTAGAAAGCAACGGAAACCAAAAACTAATTGATCATCCAGCAGATTTTGGAACAGCCTGGTTTGGAAGTATTTTAGAAACAGCTTCTGCAGGAAAATTTATTGGTTACACAGCTGCAAAAGGGGCTTATTTAATTGATGTTGTTGCCAATACTGTAAAACCAATAATTGCAAACACGACCATTATGCAGTGCAAAGTAAGCTACGATCATAAAAAACTGGCGGTTCTTTTATTCTCAGGAGAGTTTAAGCTTTTCAATATCAGCAGTCTTCAGGTTGAGAAAGAAATAAAAGCAACTTCAGAAACGGCTACTGATGCCACATTAAAACCTCAAATGGCGGTTACAGACAGGTTTGCATACATCACTTCGCCAACAACCGGAGAATTATTGCAGATAAATCTTTCGACATCGGAAATTAAGAAAACAAAGGTTTCAGCTACGCCTTACATGATTACGGTTATTGGGCATGAAAACAGCGAAAACCACAGTCACTAATTATCATCAAAATATTAAACTAAAAAACGGCACTTTACAATTTAATGTGCCGTTTTTGATTTTTACAAACAAAAAAGGCCTGACTTTCGCCAGACCTCTAAACATACTAATTCAACTGTTCAAAATATTATTCTGTCTGCTGAAAATCGAAACTTAAATCTCCTGCATTATATGTTGATGAAACGTTGGTAGGAAAAATCTGTGCCGTACCCGAAAGCCATCTGTACTCATTAAAAGTGATGTTTCCGGCAACAACAGGATATGTAGTAGCAGCGTTATCCGCTTTATTCTTTTTATACCAGTCATTAGAATTCATAGAAATCAGGTATTTTTTATCCTTTTCCAAAGCCAGCTCACTGATTTCTTTTTTAACCTCAACATCTGCAGTCGCAACATTTAAGGTTTCGGAACGTAAAACGGTTTTTGTATTATAATCCCAGATGGTAACACGTAAATTTGGATTTGTAGCAGGCAATTTTAAAGTAATAGCTTTTATTTTTCCTTTTACCGTTGGTGTAAAAACCAATCCGAATTCGTAATCTCCCGAATTGATAAAATTGGTTGAAGTGGTAAATCCTGTTTGGGTATAATAAGCTGCCAACGGATTTTCGGTCTTAAATTTTGGTGAATTATCATCATCGCTGCTGCATGAAACAGTAAATATTGCAATTGATAAAATGGTAAAAATAGTTTTAAATGGTTTCATAATAATTTTAGTTTAAATTTGGTCAAATGATTTTTATTTAATTCAATAACATTTATTTTTGTAAAAAATCAAAAGCGCAAACAGGTGATTATTTTTTTGCTTATGCTGAATTACAAGACAAATTTGCGTCAATAAAATCCTGATAAAAACAACCAATAGACGAACAACATTTTAAATAGACAGACGACATAAAAACAGCTGTGAATGATGAAAAAATATTCCTGCATTATTGTAGATGATGACGAAATTGACAGGCTGACTGTATTGTCTTTTGCCAAAAAATTTCCGGTTTTGGATATTTTAGGTGTTTTTGATTCGGCTGAAGAAGCGCTTCCTTTTATAGAAAATCAAAAAGTGGATATTTTATTTCTGGACATTGATATGCCGGGTTTAAGCGGAATTGATTTCAGAAAAAAAGCTTTAGAAATTCCGGTTTGTATTTTTATTACCGCTCATCCGGAACATGCGGTCGAAAGTTTTCAGATCGAAACCCTGGATTTTATTGTGAAGCCATTAAAACTCGATCGTTTTACACAAACTATGAAACGTATTGAGGAATTTATGGAAATCAAACTTAAAGCTTCACTTTTTGAAGCCAGTATTGGCGGAGATACGATTTATATCAAAGAAGGCCATGAGCAGACCAAAGTAAAACTGCATGAAATTTTATATCTGGAAGCCCTGAAAGATTATACCTTAATTGTTACCGAAAGAAAAAGGCATTGTGTTTTATCGAGTATCGGAAATTTATTGAAAGAAAATCACTTTCAGTCTTTTATTCGGATTCACAGAAGTTTTGCTGTTCAGAAACAGTTTATCCAGAAAATGAATTCGACTGAAATTATCCTGAATAATAATGTCTCCATTCCGGTTGGCAGAAGTTACAAAGACAACCTTAACCTCATTTAGATGAATAAAGCCGGTTTTTTGATTTTGTCTGTTTTTATAATTGTTTCTGTTTTTGCACAGCAGCCAAATTTAGCACAATATAAAACTACGGATCAGAAACTGAAGGTCTTGGTGAAATATTCTCAGGATCTTTTAGACAAAGAAGAATATTCCAAACTTATCATTGCTACCAAAAAAGGGATAGAACTTTCAAAAAACCATTATAAATATTTAAGTACATTTTATCTGCAACAAGGAATTGCTTATGAATTTAGTAACAACCAATATAAAAAAGCGTTAGTCAATTATGAAAATTCATTGAAATATGCTCAAAAAGTCCGTCATATCGAAAACCAGACTTCCTCTCTGATGCGGCTTAATTATATCTATTATTCTTTAAATGAAAATAAAAAAGGCAAAGAGTTAATCCAGACGATAAAAAAAGTACTTGATACCACCAAAAGCAATTATGTACGCGCGGTTCTTTATGGAAGTCTGGGCGAATATTATCTGAATACTTCAGAATACGAAAATTTTATTGGATATCAGCTAAAAGCCATAAACTATAAAAAACAACTTGATAAAAGTACCGCTAACACTGAAAATATTGGAGTTTCCTATTGCCAAATTGCCAGCGCTTATGTCAAAATGCAACAATTTGATAAAGCTATTGAATATTTAAACGAGTCGAAACCTTACATAAAGACCTCACCCTACATCAGTGCCTTTTCATCCAACTATTTAATACAATGTTTTGCTGCCAAAAAACAGCCGGACAGCATTAAAAAATATTATAAATTAATCTACACCTTTCCAACTGCAAAAGATTCCTTGTTTCTTAACTTAAGTTTTGCAAACCAGAGTATGTCTAAATATTACGCTGATGAGGGAGAAATTCAGAAAGCTTACTATTATGCCAAAAAAGCTGTTTTATTGGGACAAAAATCTACAGACGAAGAAATTCTTATGGAAGCCAATACCATAATGGGAAGGGTTCTTTATGAAAAAAGAGATTACAAAAATGCAATCAAAACCCTTAAGGAAGCATCCAAAAATGCCTTAAACTACGACAAAGAGTTTTTTGTTATCATCAATCAGAAACTTTCTCAAAGCTACGCAGCTCTCGGAATTTGGAAAGAAGCTTTTCACTATAATCAAATTTACTCCAAATACAACGACGAAATGATGCACGAGTCGGCAAAACAAAGCATTGCCAATGCCGAAGCCCGTTATCAGAACAACACTAAAAAACAGGAAATAAAAAATCTCTCCGCTCAAAATACCATCAAAAACATTCAGATTGAAGAGGCAAAAAAACAGCGGATTTATTTAATTTCAGGATTGGCATTGGTGGGTATTATCGGATTATTGCTCTTCAGACAAAACCAAAACCGCAAAAAAACAAATGAAAAATTACAGCTTCTGAATCAGGAACTTGATGAAGCCAATAAAATCAAGGCGCGATTTTTCGGAATCCTGAACCACGATTTAAGAAGCCCGATTTCAAATCTGATTCATTTTTTACACCTTCAAAAAGAAAATCCGGAACTTATTGATGAAGAAACCGCTTTGCGAATGCAGACCAAAATAATTTCAGGAGCCGAAAATTTATTATCCTCCATGGAAGATATTTTGCTTTGGAGCAAAGGCCAGATGGAAAATTTTAAACCGCATTTTAAAAATATTCCCATCGAAACTATATTCGAAGATTCCGAAAAGCATTTTTCAGCCATAGAAAACATCGAAATTTCATTTGAAAATCCGGAAAAAATTCTTTTAAACACAGATGAAAATTATCTGAAAACCATCATAAGAAACCTGACCGGAAATGCCGTAAAAGCCCTCGAGAAATGCAAAAACGGAAAAATAATCTGGAAAGCCTGGCAGGAAAACAATCAAACGTATCTTTCGATAACAGATAACGGACCGGGAGAAAATCTGGAAAAATTCAAAGCACTTTATGATGATTCAGAAGTCATCGGAATTAAATCCGGATTGGGCCTGCATTTAATCCGGGATCTGGCGGCAGCGATTAACTGCAAAATAGAAGTCATCTCAAAACCGGGTTTCGGAACTACTTTTACTATTTTATTCAACACATAGTTTTGAAAGAAAATCTGACAGCAAAATTTTCACGCAGATTTTAAAAAGATTTAGGCAGATGCACGCAGATTAATTGTAGGTGGACATCTAAATTAAATCTGCTTTAATCTGCAAAATCTGCGTGAAACAAAATCATTTCATTCCGGGGTAACCTAAATTCTTGCCAATAAAAAAGGCCTGATTTTCATCAGACCATTTTTATATAAATCATAATCCTACGATTACAACAAAGCATCTAAGCTGTCTGCGTAGGTTTGTTTCGGAGCCACTCCTACTTGTTTACCTACAACTTCACCGTTGTGGAAAACCAAAACGGTTGGAATGTTACGCACACCGTATTTTGCAGCGAATTCCTGGTTTGCATCAACATCAACTTTTCCAACAACAACTTTACCTTCGTATTCGCTGCTCAATTCGTCAATGATTGGACCAACCATTCTACAAGGACCGCACCATGCTGCCCAAAAATCTACCATTACAGGTTTATCTGATTTCAAAACTACTTCCTCAAAAGTAGCATCTGTGATTGCTAATGCCATAATAATTTATTTTAAGATTATCCCTGCTTGCTGA
This sequence comes from Flavobacterium fluviatile, assembly GCF_010645065.1. GTDB lineage: Bacteria > Bacteroidota > Bacteroidia > Flavobacteriales > Flavobacteriaceae > Flavobacterium > Flavobacterium fluviatile. The sequence continues at coordinate 55,371 of NZ_JAADZW010000022.1, forward strand.
GGGAAACAATTTTTTAATAAGTTTTAAAACTTGAGTACAAATTTAGAAATTTTAAATCAATCAAACGTTATATGAAAATTAGTTTTGGTTATAAATGTATTGTCAATACTTATATCTCGCTGTAAAATGCGCTTCTGTTTTTTCTTACATAAATTTCTATATCTAAATTTACCATTTAATATTTTGAAATTCAAAACATTAACATTTTAGATAGTTTTTTAGCTTATCTTTAATACTATTTAATCTGATCTCCGATGAAAGCAACTTTACAAAAAGTAAAAACCTTCCTGCAATCAGCCGGTTTTAAAAAATACGTCAAACGTTTCAGTTATCTTATTTTAGGCGGAATCGGAATCCTTCTTATCACCTGCGGAGCCTTGTCGGTTTATTTCAATCATAATAAAACGGAGATCATAGCCAAAATCAATACAAAAATCAATGAGAACATCAATGGAGAATTCCATATTGGTGATTTTCAGTATAAGCTTTTAACAGGTTTTCCGAATTTTACTTTAGCACTAAAATATGTCGAACTAAAAGACAATCAATGGAATACACACAAATATACTTTACTAAAAGCCAACGAAATCGAAGTTCGTTTGAACGTCTGGAGTTTGCTGCAGAAGGAAATCAATATTCGCAAAATGCTTATTAACAACGCTCAGATTTATGTGTATAAAGCCGAAAATGGTTACTCGAACGCTAATATTTTTAAACCTAAAAAGAAAAAAACAGCCGAAAACAAATCAGAAACCGAAACCATAATCAATCACGTTGAGTTCAACCACGTACATTTTACATTAGACAATCGCTTGGGAGATAAACTGTTTGATTTTGATGTGGCCAGTTTAAAATCGAAAGTTCGTTATAATGGTGACAACTGGCAAACCAATGTTTTTCTGGATACGCAGATCAACAGTCTGGCATTCAATACAATTCATGGGAGTTTTGCCAAACAAAAAAAACTCAAAGGAACTTTAGCTGTTTCTTTTGATTCTGAAAAAGAAAAAATAGATGTTAAAACCAAGGGATTAAAAATAGGCGAAGATTCTTTTGATATCATGGCCTTTTTTAATGTAGGGAAAAGGAATTCGCTTTTCGGAATCAACATTGGTACCACGATTTTATGGCAAAGCGCTTCCAGCCTCTTATCCGGAAACATAAGTTCGAAGCTGAATCGTTTTGATTTAAAAAAGCCTATTGATGTAAACTGTGATATCAAAGGTGATCTTAATGTCGAAGGCGACCCTAAAATTGTGGTTCAGGCACTCATAAAAGATAACGAACTCAACATTCCCGACGGATCAATTACCGATTGTAATTTTAAAGGCATTTTTACCAATAACTTCAAACCAAAAGCAGGTTTTAGCGATGCCAATTCCGCCATCATTTTAACGCGATTTTCAGGAAAATATAAAAATGTTCCGCTTACAATTCCGCAATTATCCATCAATAATCTGGACAAACCGCTGGCAACCGGAATCGTAAATTCTGATTTTGACATTAAAAACCTCAACGAAGAAAACACCGAAAAATGGATTGATTTTACCGAAGGTCATGCCTCGGCCAACTTAAAATTTCAGTTTGATATTGTCGATTTGTACATCACCAAACCTCGTTTTATAGGAAACATAAATGTCCGGAATGCCTCTTTCCATTTTATTCCGAAAAACGTTCATGCCGAAAAAATCAACGTACAGCTCGAATTTACACAAGAAGCTTTGCTTATTAAAAAAATCGCCTATAAAAACAAAAACAACACCATTTACATCGAAGGCAAAATCGATAATTTCCTGAATCTATATTATGACGCTCCCGAAAAAATGGTCGTAAACTGGAACATTTATTGCCCAAGTATCGACATCAGGCAATTTCTGGGCGTTTTGGCTTCTTCTCAAAAAAAGAAAATTACTGCCAAAAAACCTACCATGTCGCATCAGTTGCGGACAGCGATCGAAAAATGCATTGTAGACATCAGTATCAAAGCCGATAAAATCACCTATAATAAATTGACCGCAACCAACACCAAAGCCCGAATTCAGATGATCGATTCACGGCTTGTCATCAAAAACGGTTCGCTGCAGACTTGTGGCGGAAGCATCAATTTTAGCTCCACCGTTTCTCCAAATGGCAAAAACTACAATTTCTCATCAAACGCGCAGGTCAATCAGGTTGATATTACGAGTTTTTTAAAGTCGTTCAGCAACTTCGGAATCACGTCTTTTTCTCCAAACAACATCCGCGGAAAACTCACCAGCAACGCCAATCTAACCGGTTTAATCAACAGCAACGGCGAACTGATCCCGAATTCGGCACACGGAAATCTGGTTTTCAAGGTCAGTCAGGGCGCTTTACGAAACTTTGAGCCTATTATGAAAGTCGGCAAATTTGCTTTTCCGTTTCGCGATGTCGAGAACATCACGTTCAGCGATTTATCCGGCAATTTCAAACTTCGTGGCGAGCAGGTCGACGTCAATAAACTCACCATTAGTTCCAGCGTTCTCAACCTCGATGCAGAGGGCGTTTACTCCTTTGGCCGTGGCACCAATTTAGCCCTCACCGTCCCCCTCCGAAACTCAAAAGACGACGCCAAACTCGCCACCAAAGCCGAGCGCGATGCCGTTCGCCAACGCGGAATCGTCCTGCATTTACTTGCTGTAGACGATGCCGGAAAAATGAAAATTAAATGGGGGAAGAAGGAGAAATGATAATTTCACACACAAACTTGTCATTCAGAAAAACCCAGTTTGTCAATTTCGAGGACTGAAAAAACAGTCCAGTTTGTCATTCCGAGGAACGAGGAATCCCCGCAAGAAACTCGACAAAGATTTGGAATTTGGAATTTAAAAAATATTAGAATTTAGATTTTAAGGAGCTGTTCCTGCTCTCCGCTGTATCTTTTGCGCCGAAACCCGCCACAAAAGGATGCCGCTTCGATCAGGGCTCATATCTTTGACATAGATTAAAAATATGAAAATGTATCTTTGAAATACTAACAATTAATAAACAAAAC
>NZ_JAADZW010000023.1 GCF_010645065.1 Flavobacterium fluviatile
ATCGCAAGAAGTTTCCTCTCGGTCATACAAATATAAAAAAAATAGTAAAATAAATTAGGAACTAAAGATAGTACCTATGGCACTCGTTTTCAAAAGAACGTTCTTTCTTTTTTGTCATTTCGACCGGAGGGAGAAATCACACTAGAAGCTCCATAAAGTATGGTTCCAATCTTTGTCGAATCCCGAGTGTGATTTCTCCCTCCGGTCGAAATGACAAGATTGAGAAAAAATAGTGTAATTCATGCAATTTGTAGCAAGAACCTGAAACGTGAAACAAATAAAAACTTAAGAATAAACCTGAAACAAAAAAATATAAAATGAAAAACATAGCCATCATCATGGGCGGATATTCAAGCGAATATAAAATCTCTCTAATCAGCGGAAACGTAGTAAAACAATATCTTGACAAAACAAAATACAACGGATTCCGAATTCATATTTTCAAAGAAAAATGGGTTTATGTTGACGAAAATGAAGCTGAATTTCCAATTGACAGAAACGATTTTTCCGTAACCGTAAACGGCGATAAAATCAAATTTGACTGTGTTTTTAATGCTATTCACGGTTCTCCGGGCGAAGACGGACTTATGCAGGCGTATTTCGAATTACTCGGAATTCCGCAGACTTCATGCGATTATTATCAGGCAGCCGTAACCTTCAACAAACGTGATTTATTATCGGTTTTAAAACCATACGGAATCAAAACGGCTATCTCATATTACCTAAACAAAGGAGAAGAGATCAATACAGCCGAAATCGTCAAAAAGGTTGGTTTACCTTGTTTCGTAAAACCAAACAAAGCCGGATCAAGTTTTGGAATCTCAAAAGTAAAAACCGAAGCCGAATTGCCAATTGCCATTGAAGTAGCGTACAAAGAAGACAACGAAATCATCATCGAAAGTTTCCTTGACGGAACTGAGGTTTCTGTTGGCGTTATCAATTATAAAGGAGAAATCATCGTTTTACCCATTACAGAAATCGTCTCAGACAATGATTTCTTTGATTACGAAGCCAAATACGAAGGAAAATCACAGGAAATTACACCTGCGAGAATTTCAGACGAACTGACACAGAAAATTGGCGAAACAGCCAAACGCGCTTATGAGGTGTTGAAAATGAAAGGGTTCTCAAGAAGCGAATTCATTATCGTAAACAACGAACCGCACATGCTGGAAATGAATACCATCCCGGGATTAACAACCGAAAGCTTAATTCCACAGCAGGCAAAAGCAGCCGGAATAACCCTTGAAGATTTATTTACCAATGCAATTGAGCTGGCGCTGGCTTAAAAAGATGCTAAGATACTGAGGTGCTAAGATTCTAAGATTTTAGCACCTTTGTTTTTTTAATAGTCTTAATTCTAACTAAAACAAACAATATTGTCATTCCAACGAAGAAGTACACGAGTGATAGCGAACTGGCGAAGCAATCTCTACGATTATATTCGCTAAAGATTGAAATACTTTATAGAGCTTCTCACGAAGATTCCACCTTCGTCGGAATGACAAATCAAGAAAATTTAGGTTTCAGAGTGAAAAACTTAGTAACTTAGTTCCTCAGAACCTTAGCACCTCAACAAATGAAAGAAATATTTGAATGGGATAGATTGTTATTTAACGAACTGCCGGGAGTTTTCCTTCTGGAAGTAATCTTTCGTTCCTCCGTAATGTTCATAATTTTATTACTGACACTAAAACTGGCAGGAAAAAGAGGCGTAAAACAATTGTCTATTTTTGAAACTGTAATAATTATTGCGCTGGGCTCTGCTGCAGGAGACCCTATGTTTTATGAAGATGTAGGCATTGTACCGGCGATAACGGTTTTTGGAGTTATCATGATTTTGTACCGGACTGTCACCTGGCTAACCGGAAAAAGCAAAAAATTTGAAGAATTCATAGAAGGCAAAACCGAATGCCTTATTCAGGACGGAAAATTTTCTTTATCCTCTTTTGCAAAAGAAACGCTGGCACAGGATGAATTTTTTTCGGAACTCAGAGTACAATCCATCGAACATTTGGGACAGGTGAAACATGCTTTTATAGAACCCAGCGGTGAAATAAGTGTTTTTTATTATCCGGATGAAGAAGTTGGATACGGACTGCCGATTTTACCTGCTTTGTTTTCTAAAAAAAGTAAAATTATTCCAACTGACGGTACCTATTCCTGCAGCTTCTGTGGACATACTGAGAAACAAAAAGCAGGGACTGCAAAATGCAAAGTTTGTCAAAAAGAGGAATGGGTTGAATCCATAAATACAAAAAGGATAACGTAAAGAAATTTCAATACTTAAAATACCAAATTCCAAAGCTGCTGCTTTAAAAAAACTTAGAAGCTTAGTACCTCAAAACCTTAGAAAATTTAAAAAATGAAAAAAGCTATATTTCCGGGGTCGTTTGATCCTATTACTCTTGGACACGAAGATATTATCAAAAGAGGAATCCCTTTATTTGATGAAATCATAATAGCTATTGGTGTTAATGCCGAAAAAAAATACATGTTTTCACTGGAAGAAAGAAAACGCTTTATAGAGGAAACTTTTAAAAACGAACCTAAAGTTTCGGTGATTACTTACGAAGGCCTGACCATCGATCTGGCAAAAAAACTAAAAGCCAATTTTATTTTAAGAGGTTTGCGCAACCCAGCCGATTTTGAATTTGAAAAAGCCATCGCACATACTAACAGAAAACTATCTAAAATAGAAACCGTGTTTTTATTAACTGCGGCAGGTACTTCATTTATCAGTTCTAGTATTGTTCGTGATGTATTACGCCACGGCGGCGAATATGAAATGCTGGTTCCGGAGGCAGTGAGGGTGAAGAAATAAAATTCAATAATTTAAAAGATTATTACAATGAAAACTCATAAACGAACTGAAAACCAAACTAAAATTCTTGAAGGAATGGACAAAGTTTATGAAAAACTAATAGATTTCAAAAAGAAAATGAATAGCGAATTAGTTGTTCTAAAAGACGGTAAAATAGTACGTATTAAACCTTGATTTTGAACCAAACATAAATTTGTAACCCAGTCAAATTATAAGTAATTTCGGCGTTTCAAATAAAATCAAACCATGAGCATCGAAAGAGAATTAAGGAAACGCAGCGGATCTAAATGTGAACTTTGCGGCGCAGAAGAAAACCTGAAAGTATATACCATTTTACCCACTCAAAAAGGCGGAATTGACGAAAGTATATTAGCCTGCAATACCTGTATTGACCAAATTGAAAATCCGGACAAAGTTGATTTAAATCACTGGAGATGCCTTAACGACAGTATGTGGAATGAAAACATTCCGGTTCAGGTTGTGGCCTGGAGAATGTTAAGCCGTATGCGTGCTGCCGGCTGGCCTCAGGAATTACTGGACATGATGTACTTAGACGAAGATACTCTTACGTGGGCACAGGCAACCGGAGAAGGTGAAGATGACGAAAACAAACTGGTTCATCGTGATAGCAACGGCGTTGTTTTACAGCACGGAGATTCGGTAGTTTTAATTAAAGATCTGAAGGTAAAAGGATCAAGCATGGTTGCCAAACAAGGCACTGCTGTTCGCAATATTCGCTTAGATCATGAAAACGCTGAATATATTGAAGGAAAAGTCGATGGTCAGCAGATTGTTATTATTACACAATACGTTAAGAAGATATAATCTAAAAAAGTCACAGTTTTATTGCATTAACAAAACTGTGACTTAAAAATTAATTAACCTTATTTAATTTTACATTTTTGGCAACAATACGGTGTCAACTACATGAATAACACCATTTGATTGGTTGACATCTGCAATAGTAACTTTCGATTTGTTTCCGCTTTCATCAGAGATGTACAAATCTTTCCCGTCCATCCAGGCAGTTAAAGTTCCGCCGCTAACTGTTTTAAGAGTTGCTTTTCCCTTACCCATTTTTATTGCTTTTGCAATATCCAAAGCATTCATTTTTCCAGCTACAACGTGATAGGTTAATATTGTTTGTAGTGTTTTGATATTTTCCGGTTTTAATAATGTTTCAACAGTTCCAGCTGGAAGTTTGTCAAATGCAGCATTTGTGGGAGCAAAAACCGTAAAAGGTCCTTTTCCTTGTAATGTTTCTACCAATCCTGCCGCTTTTACTGCAGCAACCAATGTCGTATGATCTTTTGAGTTAACGGCATTTTCGACAATATTCTTATTTGGATACATGGCAGCTCCGCCAACCATTACTGTTTTTTGTGCAAATGATGCAAATCCGAATCCCAAAGCTAAAACTGCTGCTGCTAAAAATTTTGTAGTTTTCATAATGAATGTTTTAAGTTATAGATTCATTTACGCTTTAAGTCTTAATTTGGTTTTAGGATTGCTGAAATTAAAAATTAATAAAAAAAAGAGTTCGTAGTAAAGCGCTAGATTACAAACAACTACCTTTTATAAAAGGAAGAAAATTTAAACTTAATTTAAAATCAGGACCATTTCGTAAGATAAATTTACTACTAAGGGAACATTCTCTTTTATTGATTTTGCCTAATTTAATATGAAGACCTTAAAAATGATAATTTAACAAGTTATCAGAAAAATTGTATAAAATATCTTCATATCATAAAATGTACTTTTAATCTGTCCAATAAAGGTGGGCTATGATAAAAATACTAAAACTAAAAACTTATTGATATGGAATTTGATAATCAATTTTATTCGTCTGACGAATATACGAGCGATATGACACATTATGAAGAACAGCTGATATTAAATTACGATGATTACTTAGATGTCGCTTTTGAAGCAGAACTTACAGCCAGTAACCATTACAACTTAGAGCTTGGCGACCTGGAAGAATACCTTGAGGATGATCTGCATTCTGAATACGATGAAAATGACTGGGAAGAACTGGAATCTATTGGACTCGACGGTGAATTTGATAAGAATGAGGAAGAACCAGGAAGTTTTCTAATGAAGAACTAAAACTGAGTTGTTGTTGATAATAAAACATAAAAAAGTCCCCTTTTAAACATAAGGGAACTTTGTGTTTTATAATTTAACGCCAACCAAGTTCCGGGGCAACATATTTTAGTATAGCTGAGAGCACATGAATATTATAGTCAACGCCTAATGTGTTGGGTATTGTCAGCAATAATGTATCGGCTTCCTGAATAGCTTCATCCTGAGCTAATTCTGCGATGAGTTTATCCGGCTCAGCTGCATAACTTTTACCAAAGATTGCCCGTTTATCTCTTTCAATATTACCAAAGCTATCTGAGCCTTTACCCTGATCTGCAAAATAGTATCTGTCCTGGTCGTTGACCAGTGCAAAAATGGAACGGCTTACTGAAACCCTTGCTTCACGCTGATGTCCGGCTTTTTTCCAGGCTTCTTTGTATAACCGGATCTGCTCTGCCTGCTGGATATGGAAAGGTTTGCCATTTTCATCATACTTCAGGGTAGAACTTTGCAAATGCATTCCGTTTTCAGCCGCCCAGACAGCTGTAGCATTGGATGCAGCCCCCCACCAGATTCGCTCTCGGAGTCCTTCTGAATGTGGCTCCAGCCGCAATAAGCCCGGCGGATTTGGAAACATCGGATACGGATTGGGTTCAGCAAATCCTTCACCGTTGAGCCTTTTTAAAAATTCCAGCGCTTTTTTGCGCCCCATATCAGCATCTGTTTCACCCTTTACAGGTTCGTACCCAAATTCGCGCCAGCCATCAATCACCTGTTCCGGCGATCCCCTGCTGATTCCTAATTGTAAACGTCCTCCTGAAATTAAGTCGGCAGCACCGGCATCTTCCACCATATACAACGGATTCTCATACCGCATATCAATCACTCCTGTCCCAATCTCTATTTTGCTTGTTTTAGCACCAATAGCCGAAAGTAAAGGAAAAGGCGATGCCAGCTGGGTGGCAAAATGATGAACCCGGAAATAAGCACCATCCAAACCAATTTCCTCTGCAGCAACGGCCAAATCAATGGACTGAAGAAGCGTATCGCCTGCCGTACGGGTTTTATAAGAAGGATGATTCGCCCAATGCCCAAACGATAAAAATCCTATTTTCTTCATAGATAGCATTATTAGTAATTACTATTCCAAATATACGCATCATTATTGAGTAAGATTTCAATCGATAGACCGAAATTATCATCACCTTTGTTCATAAATAGTATATCTAAAAATCCTTTTAACTCTTCTGTTAATATTTATCTTTTTTTTAATAACTTTAAATCAAAATAGATTCATTATGGAAAATCTGCCTAAAAAAATAAGAAGCAAAAAGTTAAGTGCAAGAGTTGATTTGACTGCAATGGTCAGCGTTTCTTTTTTACTGATTATATTTTTTATGGTTGTTGGCGAATTGTCAAAGCCAAAGGCTATTGATTTAGCATTGCCCGATAATGGAGATATAACTTGTGGTTGGCATGGTAGCTGTGGCGAAAATAGATCTTTTACAATTTTATTAGGTGATGATGATAAATTGATTTATTATATGGGGATTTTAAGTTATCCAATAATTCCTGCTAAAGAAATTGAATATGGTAAAGAAGGAATTCGTAAAGAATTATTAAATAAAAATAAACAGATTCAGGAATATACAGGGAGCTCAAAAAATGGTTTAACAGTAATTATAAAACCCAGCAAAAAATGCAACTTCAAAAATTTAGTTGACATTCTGGATGAAATGGCAATTACTAAAATTCAAACTTATGCAATCGTAAATGATTTCACTCCCGAAGAAACTAAATTATTAGCAGACAACTAAAATTCAAAAGCAATGGAAATCAATAGAAAAGTCAGAAGCAGAAAACTAAATACAAGAGTTGACTTAACCGCCATGGTCAGCATTTCTTTTTTATTGATTATATTTTTTATGGTTGCGGCTGAATTGGCCAAACCGAAAATTATGGACTTTGGACACGGGGACAGTGGTTGTGGTCCTAAACCTGAATGCAACAAACCAGATGAAAACCGTATTTTAACCGTATTACTTGACGATAACGACAAGATGATTACTTATATGGGATTAATACATTCTCCTGTCCAGAATCCTAAACAAGTCAAATATGGAAGAGACGGAATACGTAGAGAGCTATTAAACATTGACAGAAAAGTTCATGAATATTCTGCCAGAATGGGAAAACCTGAAATAGGTGTTACAGTCATCATCAAACCCAGCAAAAAATCTAATTACGGCAATCTGGTTGATATTCTTGAAGAAATGAATATAACAGGAATTAATTCTTATGCTATTGTAGATTATTACACACCTGAAGAAACAAAATTACTTGCTTCAAATTAAATTCATTGTGAAAACGGTTGCCTAGCCCAGATAGAAGGGAAAATCCTTTTGTGCCGGAGTTCGGCATAAAAGATTTGGAATGATAGCTGGACACGAGCGATAGCGAATTGACGAAGTAAATAGCTTCTAAAACATAATAAAGAAATTTCAAATTCCAACTATGAGTTATCGACTTCGCTCCAACTTAGAAACTTGAAACCTTAAACAAAAAGACATAAAAAAAAGTCCCACACCACTGTGGAACTCTTTATATGGTTGTAGAGATGCACTGCAGTGCATCTCTACAACTAAGAATTATTTTTTCTCAGTTTTTTCCATTTTAGCTTTAAGAGCAGCCAATACATCATTGTTATCACCTAAAGTCGCAGCTGGTGCATTAGTAGTAGAGTTAGATGAAGTATTTTCAGCAGCAGCTTTTACATTTTTCTCTTCTTCTTCTCTGAAGATAGCAGTGTGAGAAGCAACTACTCTTTTGAATTCTTTGTTGAACTCGATTACTTTGAAATCAGCTGTATCACCTTTTTTCAATTTCTTTCCGTCTTCTTTTTCAAGGTGACGAGTAGGAATGAAAGCAACGATATCATCTCCGAATTCTACAGTAGCTCCTTTGTCAACGATTTCAGAAATTTCACCATTGTGGATAGTTCCTACAGCGAAAGAATCTTCGTATTGATCCCAAGGATTAGCAGTAGTTTGTTTGTGACCTAAAGATAATTTACGTCCTTCAACATCTAATTCTAATACTACAACATCAAGTTTTTCACCAACGTTTACAAACTCAGATGGGTGTTTGATTTTCTTAGTCCAGGATAAGTCAGAGATGTAGATTAATCCATCAATTCCTTCTTCTAATTCTACGAAAATACCAAAGTTTGTAAAGTTTCTAACGATACCTGTATGTTTAGAACCTACCGGGTATTTAGAAGTAATATCAGTCCATGGATCCTGAGTTAATTGCTTGATACCTAATGACATCTTACGATCTTCTCTGTCAAGAGTTAAGATAACTGCTTCAACAACATCTCCAACTTTCACGAAGTCCTGAGCAGAACGTAAGTGAGTTGACCATGACATTTCAGAAACGTGGATTAAACCTTCAACACCTTCAGCAACTTCGATAAATGCACCGTAATCAGCGATTACAACTACTTTACCTTTCACTTTATCACCAACAGTTAAATTAGCATCTAAAGCATCCCATGGGTGAGCGTTTAATTGTTTCAATCCTAATTGAATTCTTGTTTTCTCGTCATCGAAATCAAGGATTACAACGTTTAATTTTTGGTCTAATTCAAGAACTTCACTTGGGTGGTTGATTCTGCTCCAAGAAAGGTCAGTAATGTGAATTAATCCGTCAACACCACCTAAGTCAATGAACACACCATAAGAAGTAATGTTTTTAACAACACCTTCTAATACTTGTCCTTTTTGTAATTGACCGATGATTTCTTTTTTCTGTACCTCGATATCAGCTTCGATAAGCGCTTTGTGAGATACAACAACGTTTTTGAATTCGTGGTTGATTTTTACCACTTTGAATTCCATCATTTTGTTTACATATACATCGTAGTCTCTAATTGGCTTAACGTCAATTTGAGATCCTGGTAAGAACGCCTCGATACCGAATACGTCAACGATCATACCTCCTTTAGTTCTGCATTTAACAAAACCGTTAACGATTTCTCCGGTTTCATTAGCTGCAATAACTCTATCCCAAGACTTGATAGTACGTGCTTTTCTGTGAGATAATACTAACTGACCTGTTTTATCCTCACGGATGTCGATTAATACTTCTACTTTGTCACCTACTTTTAAGTTTGGGTTGTAACGGAATTCGTTTAAAGAAATAACACCTTCAGATTTAGCATTGATATCAACGATAACGTCTCTATCTGTAATTCTAACAACAACACCTTCAACTACTTCTTCCTGATCTGTAGCGATGAAAGTTTTTGATACTAGTTCTTCAAACTCTTGTAAGTTTTTCTCATCTACTGCGTCGATTCCTTCCTGGAAGTTGTGCCAGTTAAAATTTGCTAAAAACTCTTCTTGTGATTTTAATTGTTCAGACATGCTGATAAAAAATTTGTATTCTGTTTTCCTCGTGTTTCATAAAGCGGTAAAAAAACAGAAGTTGTTTTACTTAATTGTTTGATTCCTAATGGAAACGCTGACCGCCAAAAGGACTGCAAAATTAATACATTTATTTGTAACAGCCAACAAAAAAACACATGATTATCAGTTAATGGCTCTGAAGCAGGCATTTTTAGGGTTTTCAAGACCAAAAGTCCCGCTATTCGTTGCACACGAGCGATAGCGAACTGACGAAGTAATCTTTTATGCCGAACCCCGGCACAAAAGGATTTTCACTTCTATCGGGGCTAGGTTAGGAAATTCATATTTCCATAAGAACCAACAAACCCGACATGTTATGAAAACTTGTCGGGTCTAAACTTTACAATACCCCTAACCAGGTGTCAGGCTGAGCGGAGTCGAAGCCGTTTCTCGCCTAAAAGCCTTCGACTCCGCTCAGGATGACATCTTAACTTTAACTTACGAATTAAACCAACCCGCCACCAATTCATCTTCAAAAGAATTTGCATTTTTATGAACAAACTCATTCGTGTTTTTATCATACTCATAATCCAGTTTCCAGCTTTCGTGGTTTTCAGCCAATTCTTTAATACTTTGGCACACATAAGCAATTTCTTCATTAGTTGTCGTTGGGTGAATCGACATTCTGATCCAGCCCGGTTTTTTTATCAAATCGCCAATTGTAATTTCATCAACCAGTTTGCTTGAGGTTTCCTGATCCACGTGCAGCAAAAAGTGTCCATAAGTTCCGGCACAACTGCAGCCTCCTCTGGTCTGAATTCCGAATTTGTCATTCAGTAATTTTACACCTAAATTAAAATGCAAATCTTCAATAAAAAACGAAATAACACCCAAACGCTCCTGATGCTGTCCCGCCAGAATCTTGATATTTGAAATTGGATTCAGTTCATTAAAAATAAAATCTACAATTTCATGCTCGCGCTGCAGGATATTTTCAATTCCCATTTCTTCTTTTAATTCGATTGCAAGAGCCGTTTTAATCACTTGGAGAAAACCCGGAGTTCCACCATCTTCGCGGTCTTCGATATTATCGATATATTTATGCTCTCCCCACGGATTGGTCCAGCTAACGGTTCCTCCGCCCGGACAATCGGGAATCATATTATTGTATAATTTTTTATTGAAAATCAAAACTCCTGACGTTCCGGGACCTCCCAAAAATTTATGCGGCGAAAAGAAAATTGCATCCAGATACGCTTCTGGATCTTCAGGATGCATATTAATTTCTACATAAGGCCCTGAACAGGCAAAATCTACAAAACAGACACCGTTATACAGGTGCATCAGTTTTGCTGCTTCGTGAAAAGGTGTTTTTAATCCGGTTACATTAGAACATGCTGTAATCGACGCAATTTTTATCGTTCTGTCTTTATATTTTTCTAATAACTCTTTTAAATTGTCAAGGCTAAAAAGTCCCTTTTCAGTTTCAGAACACGGAATAATTTCAACATCTGCAATTGTTTCCAGCCACGAAGTCTGATTGGAATGATGCTCCATGTGCGAAATAAAAACAATTGGTTTTTTCTCAGCCGGAATATTGGTAAAAGCTTTCAGGTTTTCAGGCACTTTCAAACCTAAAATTCGCTGAAATTTATTGATAACTCCTGTCATTCCGGTACCATCTGTAATCAAAACATCATCAGAACTGGCATTTGTGTGACGTTTGATGATGTGGCGTGCATGGTGATACGCTTTGGTCATAGCAGTACCCGAAACAGTGGTTTCGGTATGGGTATTGGCTACAAAAGGGCCAAATTCATTTAAAAGCTTTTCTTCAATCGGGCGATACAATCTTCCACTGGCCGTCCAGTCGGTGTAAATAATTTGTTTTTTTCCATAAGGTGAATCAAATTCCTGATGAATTCCAACTATATTCTCTCTGAAACGTTCAAAATATAACTCTAATGAAGCGCTTTTAGCGGTAGTTTCCATTTGTACTTTTTTATTTGCGCACAAATATATTCCTTTTTTATAAAATTGTTAATTCATCAATAATAAACTTCAGATTTTAACTTATGCAATATTATAATTACAAAAACGTTTGGTTTTTAATTAATTTAATAATATTTCCTATATAACAAGTAGAGTAACTGGAAATTGTTAAATGCTAAAAAGTTTCTCCTGCATTAAGATAAAACCCTTCCGATTTTCGGCCCCAGGCATAATCAAAAATCAAATTTGTTTTAGTTGCCTTATCAATCAACAAACGCAGTCCAACTCCAGCAGCAGGCTGTATAGAATTAAAAAGGCGTACACTTTTATCGTCATTGCTTGCGGTAATAAAATTTGTAAACACCACGCCGCTCAAAAGCTGATTACATGTAATAGGAAATCTGAATTCTGTTGACAAATAAACCAGTCCCGGTCCGCGAAACAAACCTTGAGTATATCCTTCTCCGCTCCTGCTGCGCTGATCCCACCCCAATGCCGGCAAATTCAGATACGGAACTTTACCGTTTACAACAAACTGACCATAAGCCCAAAGTGCCAGTATATATCGTTTATGGGGATTAAAAAGCGGTATGAAATGACGGTATTCTCCATACAAAACACCGCTGTAATCCTGATTTTTAAAAAATACCGGATTTAAGCGATAGTTTAAGTTCGCATACCAACCTCTACTTGCATTTACCTGATTATCCCTGGAATCGTAAACTGCATTAAAATTAAATCCGTTTATAAAATATTCTGTATTGTCAAAATTGTATTTTTTACTGTAATTATAATGCTCAGTAAATTGCTCATTTTCAACATCGAGATTATAATCATTTATTGAAGAATACCAGTCAAAATTCAAACCTCCTCCCAAATAAAAATCCTTACTCACTCTCCAGGATGCCGTTTGATGAAATTTAAAATAATTATAATCCATCGGCTCGGCAATAGAGCTAATCTCAAAATCGGCATCTACAGTATGTCCCGGAATAATTCCTGTACCTAAACCATAATTGGGCTGCGAAAAAATATAAAACCTGTAGTCTCCGCTAAGGAAGATCTTGTTATTATTGAGTAAAATATTATTTTTAACGTTAATCATCCATTGCTTTTTGGTGGTATAAATGATTCCCACATTTGCTATAGAGTATTTATCTTCTGCGAGTTTTCCTTTAAAAGTATATTGAGCAACGGCCCCAAACATAAATCCCGTCGCAGGTTGAGAACCAATGACAGGAATCAGCAGAAAAAAATTATTCCTGACCGGTTTCATCACGAAAACGGAATCTTTCTTTTTAAAAATTTCAAATATCGTTTTTGGAGGACATAAAGTATCGGCATTTTCACTTTGGGCAGTCAAAATAGCGGAACTAAAAAGTAAACACCAAAAAGCGATCGAAACTATTTTGCGATATTTATTTTTAAAATAAGACAAATGGGATTGAGTTTAATGGTTATTTTCAGAAAATCATTCTTACAGTAAATATAACTATATATCACTCATTAACAAGAATATAACACAGAAAAAATCATTAGAAGCTTTTGAAATTTATACATCGTGCCTTATTCAGCTTTTATTTATAATTCAATTAACTTTTCTGGTGACCGGAATCCGTATAATTAGTTTTAAATTTGATAAAGCCATAATTTAATTCAAATTTTAGAAGTCAAAATCATAAAATATGAAAAATCAATCAATTGCAACCTTTGGTGGCGGCTGTTTCTGGTGCATAGAAGCCGTAATTCAACGTTTAAAAGGTGTAGAAACCATAAAGTCCGGATATTCTGACGGACAAATAAAAAATCCTGCTTACAGAGAAGTTTGCACCGGACGAACCGGTCATGCTGAAGTGGTACAGGTTATTTTTAATCCTGATGTCATATCATATCATGACCTGATTACCATTTTTATGACCAGCCATGATCCTACAACCTTAAACCGACAAGGCGCAGACAGCGGAACTCAATACCGTTCTATTATTTTATATCATGATGAAACGCAAAAAGAAATTGTAGAAAAGGTTTTTGAAGAATTAAAACCGGTTTATGCAAGCCCAATTGTAACACAGCTAAAACCTTTTCAGGTATTTTACGAAGCCGAAGAAGATCATCAAAATTATTACAATGATAATCCTGAAGCAGGTTATTGCCGTATGGTAATTGACCCAAAAGTGTACAAATTAAAAAAAATGTACGCTGACAAATTAATTGAATAATATTTCATGAAGAGCTTAAAAATAAATAATCGTTTTACTGCCGAATTACCGGCTGACCCTGATGAAACCAATGAAATCCGTCAGGTTTCAAAGGCGCTTTTTTCGTATGTTTATCCAACAAAACCATCCAATCCTAAACTAATTCATGCTTCAGAAGAAGTAGCTGAATTAGTCGGGATTTCAGCAGATGAAATCCAGTCCGAAGAGTTTTTAAATGTTTTTTCGGGAAAAGAAATTCTGCCGCAGACACATCCGTATGCCATGTGTTACGCAGGACATCAGTTTGGTAACTGGGCAGGACAATTAGGAGATGGCCGTGCAATCAATTTAACCGAAGTTGAACACAATAATCAGTTTTACACTTTACAGTTAAAAGGGGCAGGAAAAACTCCTTATTCAAGAACTGCAGATGGACTGGCTGTTCTGCGTTCTTCCATTCGTGAATATTTATGTGCTGAAGCGATGCATTATCTGCGTGTTCCCACCACGCGGTCACTTTCTTTGATTTTATCAGGCGATCAGGTACTTCGTGATATATTATACAAT
This sequence comes from Flavobacterium fluviatile, assembly GCF_010645065.1. Classification (GTDB taxonomy): domain Bacteria; phylum Bacteroidota; class Bacteroidia; order Flavobacteriales; family Flavobacteriaceae; genus Flavobacterium; species Flavobacterium fluviatile. The sequence continues at coordinate 14,076 of NZ_JAADZW010000023.1, forward strand.
GGAAATCCTGCTTACGAAAAAGGCGCTATTGTATGCCGTGTAGCACCATCATTTATCCGTTTTGGAAGTTTTGAAATGCTTGCTGCGAGAAATGAACTTAAAAACCTGAAACAATTCGTAGAATACAACATCAGACATTATTTCCCTGAAATTAAGGGTGAGCCAAAAGAGCAATATTTACAGTTTTTTAAAACCGTTGCCGATAAAACGCGAGAAATGATTTTACACTGGCAGCGCGTAGGTTTTGTTCATGGCGTGATGAATACCGATAATATGTCAGTTCACGGAATCACGATTGATTACGGACCTTACGGATGGCTGGAAAATTACGACCCTAACTGGACACCTAATACAACGGATAGCCAAAACAGAAGATACCGTTTCGGGAACCAGCCTCAGGTTGCCCAATGGAATTTGTTTCAACTGGCCAATTCATTGTATCCTTTAATAAACGAAGCAGAGCCTTTGGAAAAAATATTAGAATCGTTTATGACCGATTTTGATACTGATTATAAAAAAATGATTTTAGAAAAATTGGGGATCATTACTCCAGCAGAAAATGATGACGAATTTATTGCTTATCTGGATTCAAATCTGCAATTATCGGAAACGGATATGACTATTTTTTATCGCAATCTGAATAGAATCCGAAAAGGCGATTCTGCAGAAAAAGCCTTAAAAGCGATTAAAGATGCTTTTTACAAACCGGAAGAAATCAAAGAGGCGATTGAAGAAAACTGGTTATTATGGTTTACCGATTATTTGAAGCGTCTGAATCTTGAAAACACTTCAGAAGAAGAAAGAATTGCACTTCAAAATTCTGTCAATCCAAAATATGTATTGAGAAACTACATGGCGCAGTTAGCAATTGATTCAGCTGATAATGAAGATTATTCGCTAATTGAAGAATTATATGAATTACTGAAAAAACCTTATGACGAACAGCCCGAATACGAAAAATGGTTTGCAAAGAGACCAGACTGGGCAAGATCTAAAGTTGGCTGTTCTATGCTTTCGTGTAGTTCTTAGTTTATAGCAATATAAAAGAGAAAAAGGATTAACAAAAATTAAAGCAATTTTAATGAATTCAAAACTTAATATAGCTGAATTTAGGAATAGATTAAAAGAAAATACAAAAATTGGCAGACCTGATATACAATTATCACTTGGAATATTCTCTCTCTTTTATCTAAATTCAAAAATTTTTTATGGAATATTTGACGATTCAACTTTTCGACTCACAATAAATTATAATTTCACTTCAGGCTTTTATATCTTAAAGGGTAAATATCAAAACATTGACAACAAACTAAAACTAAATTACATAATTGAACCTATGAGCAGAATAGGAATTACTTGGATAAAATACTTTCCATTCATTGCTCTGATTGGTTTTAATTGCTTTTACTTCTTTAATTTAAAAAACGTACCAAATGAAATAAATATAATTTTTAATTCATTCATCGTGTTTATAATATTCTTTTCACGATGGGATATAAAAAGGAAAAGAAAAAAATTGGAACAAAAATTCATTGAAATATTCGAAATAAATGAATAATACACAACTCCCAACAACCAATTTTTTAACCTATACACATTGAGCACATTCGAGAACCTTTTATCTCTAAAGCATTTCTACTCCGCTCAATGTGACACTTTTATTTATTTCGATGTAATATAATCCACAATCATATTCGCATGAACACGGGAGTTTTCAATAAACCATTTGTGAGTCTGCATTCCCCCGCAAACCACACCTGCTAAAAATAATCCTTTTACGTTCGTTTCCATCGTTTCATCATTGTAAGATGGTATTTTCAATTCGTCGTCAGACAATTCAATACCCATTTTTTCAAGGAAAGACAAATCAGGTTTATAGCCTGTTAAAGCCAGAACAAAATCATTTTTGATAGTTACTTTGCCATCCGGAGTTTCAATTTCTACTTCATCCTCCCGAATTTCAGTAATATTCGATTCAAAATACGCTTTTATACTGCCTTCGGCAATTCGGTTTTCAATATCCGGTTTTACCCAGTATTTTACCCGATTATTGATTTCGTTTTTACGAATAACCATCGTTATATTCGCTCCTTTTCTCCAGCATTCCAAAGCTGCATCCACAGAAGAATTATTTGCGCCCACAACCAAGACATCCCTAAAAGCATATTCATGGGCTTCTTTATAATAATGACGAACTTTAGGCAGCTTTTCGCCTTTGACATTCATTTCGATCGGAATATCATAAAATCCTGTTGCGATAATTACATTTTGGGCTTCATAAAGTTTTTTATCTGTAGTGATTTTAAAAAGCTGATTTTCGAGTTTCTGAACTTCAGTAACTTTTTCGAATAAATTAATATTGAAATTAAAATAACGATGAATGTTCCGGTAGTATTCCAAAGCCTCCTGACGACCCGGTTTAGGTGCGAGACAATTAAACGGAATATTGCCTATTTCAAGTCTTTCGGCTGTAGAAAAAAATGTCATATACAAAGGATAATTGAAAATACTGTTTACAATTGCCCCTTTTTCAATAATCAGATAATTCAGGTTTTTCTTTTGCGCTTCTATTGCACACGCCAGCCCAATCGGACCTCCTCCCACAATAATCAGATCGTACGGATGTGTCATAAAATTGTTATTTTTTCCAGTCTTTAAAAGGATTTTTACTCAAATAGGCATTGTAGTAGCGTTCATCATTTGTAACCTCATCACCCAGCCAGTCCGGTTTTTCAAAAGATTCTGTTTCAGATTCAAGTTCGATTTCCGCCATGACCAAACCTTCATTTTCTCCATAAAATTCATCCACTTCAAAAATATGTTTGCCGGATAGAATTTCAAAACGTGTTTTTTCAATCTTACCCTTCTCACATAATTTAAGTAATTCCTGCGCTTCATCAAGCGGAATCTCATTCTCCCATTCAAAACGGGACATTCCGCCCTGCTGGCTTATTCCCTTGATTGTCAGAAACCCTCTTTCACCTTTAATTCTGATACGTACCGTTCTTTCAGGAATTGAACTCAGGTAGCCCTGAGCGATTTTATTTTGGGCGAAAGCCTGTGCCTTGAAAGCATTTGATTTTACAAGAAACTTTCTTTCAGTCTCAATCATTAGTTCTGCTAATTAAATTTTATGCAAGTTACTTAATTTAGTGCTAAACTGAATGTGTATTCGGATTTTGAGAATACAAAAAGCAAGCCTTTATAATTTTTCTAAAAATGAAGTATCCCAGTTTTTAGTTTTGCTGTACCATAACTGTCCGTTCAAAACTTCCAATGGGCAATCAATATTATTGGTGTAAAGTGCGCCTGTTCCTAATCCCTGAGGCATCTGAGAATTCAGCAGAAATGTCCATTGTGCAATTGCATTTAACCCAATGTTGCTTTCCAGTGCAGAAGTAATCCACCAGCCGATATTGTATTTATCAGCTAATCCAATCCATTCCTGGGTTCCTCTGAAACCACCTACAAAACTTGGCTTCAAAATGATATATTGCGGCTTTATTTTTTGCAAAAGTGCTTCCTTTTCTTTATACGAAAACACTCCAATCAACTCTTCATCCAAAGCTATGGGAAACGGAGTGGTTTTACACAACTCTGCCATACTGTCAGTGTTGTTTTTTTGAATAGGCTGCTCAATACTATGTAATTCAAAACCAGACAATTGTTTTAATCTATCTAAAGCCTCGTTTGAAGAAAAAGCGCCATTAGCATCTACCCTGATTTCTATCTGCTTAGCTGAAAAATGAGTACGTATAAAACGTAATAACTCGAGTTCTTTTTGAAAATCTATAGCGCCGATCTTCAGTTTTATACAGGTAAATCCCTGCGCCAGTTTATCTTCAATCTGTTCTTTCATGAAAGCTTCTTCTCCCATCCAGACCAGACCATTTATCACAATAGATTTCGAATTATTCGTAAAATCTGAAGGAAATAAATGATACGGATTTTTACTTTTAAGAGACAAAAAAGCCATCTCGATTCCGAACTGAATTGAGGGAAATTCAGGTAATTTTTCCCAAAGTGCTTTTTCGCCTAAGTGAATGTTCTGGCAAGCCCAGTTTAATTTTTCCTCATAATCTTCTCTGTCGTCAGCACTCAAACCTCTTAAGATACCACACTCGCCTATTCCTTTTTTACCATTTTCTTCGAGAATTATAAACCAGGTTTCTTTTTCGGTCATAATTCCCCTGGACGTTCCGGATGGACGTTTAAATTCGAGCATGTATTTTTGGTAAGTAGCTTTCATGCGTGTGCTTTTTTAAACCATATAAGTGATTATAAGAAAATATAAGTTTCCCTTTGAGTAAATTTATAAAAAGGGCTTCGACTCCGCTCAGCGCGACAATTAATTTTAATTAAATTTAATGACAACTATAAACCATTCACACTTAAATGAACTTTATCACTTGTATGGTGAAAATATTTTTAGTTATACAATTTCAAAACCCTTTCAAAGTCTGATGAAGGCAATCCTGCTTTCTGAAAAAGAGCAAAATCCTGTTTGGTTTTGTCTATCCAGCTCAGGCTGTCAGTTACGTTTTGCGACTGGTATTTTTTATAAATCGGTTTTGCCTGACTGAAATCATCACTTACAAGATAAGCATGAGCTAAATTAAGTTTCACCAATAATTCTGTATCGTCCAGTTTTTCGCCTTCTTTTAAAAACTTTATAGCTTTTGCATATTGTTTGGTCAAAATATAACTGTACCCAATAGAACTGTAGTCCAGGGCTGTTGCTTTTCCTGCTGCTATAATTGTATTTAGCTTCTGGATTGCTTCGTTAAATTTTTGAAGTTTAATTAAAGTATTTGCCTGAGTACGCAAATCATTATAAACATTTTTAGAAATAGAAGCATCATTATAGCAGGTATTCCCAAAATCTTTATAAACCTTAGTTTTTTCTATGGCAAGCAGTTTTTGAAATTCAGTGTAGCGGTATTGTTTCATGATTTTCTCCAGAATACATACACAAAAATCGTCAGAGTTAGCCATTTTTTGTGCCATTGTAGAGGTTTTGCACAGACTAACAATCTCATTTTTATTATCAACGTTCCAGCCACGGTTTAATTTCGCATCAACCCAGGGTACTACTTCTAAAACTATCTTTTGTTTCAGCAGCCAGTTTTTGCTTTCGAAACCAAACCAGATTGTAGTCGTATTAGCATTTAAGCAAGAAGATTTATCAATTGATAAGCGCTTGGCATCTTTGCTTAGAGGTTGTGTCTGGGCATAACAGGCATCGTTTACTTTTCCGTTATCAATGTATTTTTTTGCATTTGCATCAGAAGTAAAAATTCCGTAGGTGCATTTGTCGTCGCCTGAAATTTTAGACATCAAAAATACAGCTCCCGCTGAGCCCTGCCCTATTCCGTAAGGATCTGGTATCGCTTTTAATACATTCACCAGGCTGTTTGCCATTTGCTGGTTTTCGTCTAAAAGTGTGATTCGGTAAACGATTTCGGTTGTACCAACAGGCAAATCCTCAGTTTTAACAGTTATCCTGTCGCCTGCAGAAACGATTATTTCTTTTGTTGTAGCACGCTCCTTGTCCCAATATCCGTCTTTTTGCGCAAAAGCATTATAAAAAGAACTTAATAAAAACAAAATAAATATTCTCTTCAAATTCATCTTTTATGGATTACACGTTATAGCCCTGATGGGAACGGCATCCTTTTGTGGCGGGGTTCGCCACAAAAGATACAGTGGACAGCAGGAAATTGCTTCTAAAAATTTTCAATATCAATTGCAATGTCAAAAAACAATTTCAATGCCAAAGTTTAATATGTTTCCGCTCAGCTTGACTTTGTCAACCTGAAACCTGAAACTAAAGATTATCAGTCCGGTTCGTTCATGATTTTCTCGCGATACTTTTTACCAATCAATAACGTCATGTTTTTCTTGTAATCATCAACGAGCCATTCGCGGTAGTTTTTACTGCACTGGCTCAGACATTTTGCATAACGTTTGATTCGGCATTCGATATCATCATCAAGTTCTTTAGCCAGTGCTTTTGCTTCCTGCAATGTTTCTGTATTGTCTACACACATTGCAGCATGCTGGTCCAGCGATTTATCTAATACAATTTTTGAACGTAAATTTTGCTTGATCGCTAATTTATGTTCTTCATCGACATCAAAAGTAACATCGGCTGTTTTGCTGAATTTGGAACGCAATTCAGGCGGCATACTGTATTTAAAAAACATTTCGATTTCGGTATCATCACGCAGGTTTTCCAGATAGAATTCCGGTGATTTAAAAATGTGCTGCCAGTTAACCGGTTCGCTCCACAAACCAAAACGGGCTGCGTTGTTACCTAAATCAATAACAGTAAACTCATCTTTACCAGGCAACTTTCGGGATCCACGCCCAATCATCTGGTAATATAATGTCAGGGATTTTGTTGCTCTGTTCAAAATAATAGTCTCAACAGTTGGCTCATCAAAGCCGGTAGTTAAGATTCCGACAGAGGTTAAGATAGCATCCGGTGTTTTTTTGAACCACGCCAAAATTTCTTTACGTTCTTCTGAACTGCTTGTATTGTCAAGATGCCTTATATCGTAACCTGCTTCTCTAAAAGTATCATATACGTATAATGAAGTATGGATTCCGTTATTAAAAATTAAAGTCTTTTTTCCTAAAGAACGTTCAGTATAAGCATGCAGCAATTTTTCCTGCATCAAGGTATTCGTATATAAATCATCTGAAGATTTTACCGTATAATCTCCGTTGATACCTACCTTTAAAGAGGTTAAACCCACATCATAACTGTAAGTTGTAGCCCTGGCAAGAAATCCTTTATCGATTAACGAACTAATGGTATCCCCTACAATAAGCTCATCATAACTCTGATGCATTGGTAATTTTATATTAGAGCTTAATGGTGTTGCGGTTACTCCAAGAATAAAAGCTTTTTTGAATGAGTTCAATAATTTTCTAAATGAATTGTAATGCGCTTCATCAATAATTACCAAACCAATATTATCAAGATGTAATTTCTCATCGTTAATACGGTTTTTTAAAGTCTCAACCATTGCCACAAAACATGAATAATCATTTTGATCCGGCAGCTCTTTTACTTTACTATTGATGATTTTATTGGAAACGCCAAAACCTTTCAGCATTTTAGAAGTCTGCTTACAAAGTTCAATACGGTGTGTCAGAACCACCACTTTTTTATCATTATTTGCTAAATAACGACGCACAATTTCTGAAAAAATCACTGTTTTTCCACCTCCTGTAGGCAACTGATATAATAAATGATGCTGAGGAGGAGCGTTATCTAAACGGTCAAAAATAGCGTCAATATCGCCTTTTTGGTATGCATAAAGTTCTTTTCTGTCTTCTCTTTCTATTTCTAAAGTATTTTGGGACATTGTAATTTTTGGATTTTTGCAAAAATACACTTAAAAAACAGTTTTTCAATCTTATTTTCCTCTAAAATAAATATTTTTTTAAATAAGATTTTTTATGAGAAATGCATTTATACTTCTATTTTGTCTAAAATTGCTTCAAATTCGTATTTATTTTTCCACTTTTGTTGCAGAGTTTCATGCTGTACAGCAATAATTCTTTCTTTAAATTCATTCAAAATACCATTCGATATTATAAAATTTACTGCCTGTTCAAAAGAATTCAGCATACTTTTATAAAACAATTCCTGCTTTATAAAATTACCTGCCGAATAGGTTTGTGCTATTTCTATATTATAGAGCATGATATCTGCAATAACAAATGAATCAACTCCTAATACAATGAAATGTTTGATAATTTTCTGAGCCACAGAACGGCGCATCTTTGCTTTTGGGCGCCATTTTGCACCGGGCTTCTTTACAGGAAAATATTCATGCGAAATCTTCGTCTTGCTTTCCTGCAAAAGCTTGTCTTCTTTAGGATTAAAAACAAAATCATAAAAGACCTTTACAGGACTAAATTTATCGTATAGCTCAATAATTTGTTCTTCGAGCTGTTCTTTATTTAGCTCTGCCAGATATTTTTTTAAATCACGCTTACTCATACTCAAAGTTTAAGAATACAAAAGTAAATTACTTTTAGTACATACTTCAATAACCAGGTATAATACTTAATTTTGCAAGCTATAATTTAAAAAAAAAGATATGCTTAAGATTTTTAAAGTTACCGCCATTTTAGAAGGAATTTCGTTTTTGGTTTTAATTGCCAACATGCTTATTTTAAAAAATAACAATCCAGAACTTTATCATACCATTGTAAGACCTTTTGGAATGGGTCATGGAGTTTTATTTATTGCATACGTTATTTTGGCTATTTTATTAAAGAAACCACTAAACTGGGACATGAAAACATTAGGAATAGTTTTGATTGCTTCTCTTATTCCGTTTGGAACTTTTTATGTAGAAAAAAAATATTTAGGCAACTCTGCTAATGCATAAGCTTTTGGATAAAACATTCAACTTTTTATATCCACTTTTCAGAGATTGTGGCATGAGCCGCAGTTTTGCATCTTATACCAGCCTGATGTTTAATATTGCGATCATGCTGGCATTGGCTTATGCTATCTATTACTTAGCCAGGTTTGTTCTGGTAACACTGACAGCTGTTTTTGCGCAGCGTACAAAGACCAAATTTGACGATTATCTGATTAACAACAAAACTACAAAATATACAGCCTATTTAATTCCGTTTTTCTTTATTTACAAGGCAGTTCCCATCATTTTAGAAAAATATGAATACTGGGAACTGATGTTCGGAAAAATAGTTGGTGTTTATATTGTTCTGATTAGTTTATGGATTATCAGGACCATTTTCAATGCTTTACGCGATTATTTAAAAAACAAACCAGAATACAGTGATAAGCCAATTGACAGCTTCGTTCAGGTTATTATGATAGTGCTCTGGATTTTTGGTATTGCATTGATAGTATCTACCATATTCGGTATAAAAAGAGGTGAACTCTTAACAATCTTAGGGACACTTTCAGCAATCATTATACTTATTTTCAGGGATACTATTTTAGGCTTTGTATCCAGTGTACAAGTGGCTATCAACGATATGGTACGTATTGGCGACTGGATAACTATGGATAAATTTGGTGCTGATGGTGATGTGATCGAAATTAACCTGACCACGGTAAAAGTCCGGAATTTTGATAATACCATTACGACAATACCCACGTATGCCTTAAGTTCAGACTCGTTTCAGAACTGGCGAGGCATGCAGAATTCTGAGGGCAGACGTATCAAAAGACATGTTTTAATCAAAAGCAGCAGTATTCGTTTTTTGAACGATGATGATTTAAATCAGATGAAAAAAATACAGCTGATAACTTCTTACATCGAATCCCGACAAGCTGAAATTGAAAAATACAATGACTTAAGGGGCATAGATAAAAGTCTGGCAATTAATGGGCGAAATATGACCAATTTAGGGTTGTTTCGAAAATACATTATTCAATATCTGGTAAATACCCCAAGCCTAAATAAAGACATGCATATCATCTGTCGTCAGTTACAATCGACCGCACATGGAGTTCCATTGGAAATTTATGTCTTTTCGAGTGATAAGCGCTGGGCAAATTACGAATATATCATGTCCGATATTTTTGATCATGTTATGGCTTCTGTAGGTTATTTTGATTTGGAAATATTCGAATTGCCTTCAAGTATCGGAAATTTCGATAAGTAAATTTTAGTTTCAGAGACTTGGAACCTGAAACTAAAATTTATTTCTTTACTTCTTCAAAAACAAACTCAGAGTCTTTATAACTAAGAGTTCCCGGCAAAAAACACGGAAGATTCATGTAAGTTCCTATTACGCCATTTCCTAAAAACAGTTTATTTTCTTCCTTTAATAAAGCAATCGGAACCCTTTTCCAGCCTCCGCCGCTGGAAATGTAATGAAAGTCACCTCTTAAAGTATCTCCTTTTATATCTCCCCTTACATCTCCTGAATCTTTACCATTTCTGTAATACGATCTTTCATAACGCCCGTAAAAACGTTTATCACTTATCTGGACGGCTAAAATCGCAGTATCCTTATTGTTTACTGCCCGATAGATAACCTCATTATATTTATCTTTTTGTTCTTTAGAATTGCAGGACATCTGAAAAACGACTAGTAAAGAAACCAGAATTATTTTTTTAGGCATTTTAAAATATATCGGTTTCATCCTACAAGAATTTATTACATCAAACGGTCTTTTACAAATTCGATTTGGGTTTTTCCGTGCGGTTTTGGTTTTCCGTCTTCCCCTAAGTTCACCATAGTAGTATTGTCAATCGTGATTATGATTTCGCGCGTCATCATATTTCTTACGGCACATTTAAGAACGAGGGAAGTTGTTCCAAATTTCACCACATCAATTCCAATTTCTACAATATCACCTTGTCTGGCAGAGCTTTTAAAATTGATTTCAGACATGTGCTTGGTCACTACTTTCGGATTTTCTAATTGAACAATGGAGTACAAAGCAAGTTCTTCGTCAATCCAGGCTAATAACTGTCCGCCGAATAAAGTTCCGTTCGGATTTAAATCTTCGGGTTTAACCCATTTTCTGGTATGGAATCTCATATTTTTATTTTATACGGGGTAAAAATAGTTTTTTACTCTGATAGTCGGATTATGTTTTTTTATTAATTCTTACGATTTCAATATTTCGAAAATTTGCTGCTGAATTATTTCAAAAAAATCATTTCTAAAACTCAAAAAATTAATTCAACTAAATATTTAAATTACGAATTATTATTTGCTGTATTTGTCAGTAACTAAATCCGGGAAGTTATTTTTATAAAAGATATTTTTATAACTTTAAATAAAAACCATGAGCGACAGAGACACTTTTTTAAGAGAATTCAGAGGCGAAACTTTAGGAACAGTAAGCGCTCAATCATCAGCTGATGAAATATTTCAAAATCAAACCATTAGGCCTATTTTGAAACTTCAGAATGATTTATTTATTGCTGTTTTTATTAATTATGTCAATAAAAACAAAGCTGATTTTTATTCGTATTCTGTCGAAAAGAAACTCCAGACTATTGAAAATTCTATTCAAAAAGATATCAAATTCAGAAATTCTTTGAAAGGGATTGTCATGGCATTGTTTACTGTTGAAGAATATGAAACTTATATTAAGAATTCTTCTGACCTGAATAAACGAATGATGAATTTACTGATTGACAGATTGAAAAATCAGGTGCAGTTATTTGAAGTTCAGACCAGAAATTAAATTTTTTAAAATTTATGTAATAACAAAAAACCTGAAAAATCATGATTTTTCAGGTTTTTTGTTATTTAAAATCAATTAATAAATCCTTTATCTTTGTTTAAAAAGTTTATCAACTCAGCTTAAATATTTATAGTATTTTTTTAGTTTAGTGACTCATTTAATTTCCGCCACCCCTTTTAAGCTGCTCTTCAATTTTTGTTAAGTTGAAAGAACCTGGAGTTTGGCTAGGTGGATAATCTTTCATAGTTTGTAAAAACTTGCCTGCTAACTGTTGTATAGGTACCAGTATAAATGCACGATCCAGGAACCAGTTGTTATAAGCGTTGGCATTATGTTGTGCTTTTTCAAAAGGATCTCTTCTCAAATGGAACAACAACGGAACTCTTAATTCAGTAAAAGGTTCACGCCATACTTCAAATGCCTTACCTCTATTTTCAAGAAAAACAGCTTTCCAGTCATCATATCGCGCAGCTACAACTTGTCCGTCATCATTTACATACCAAAATTCATGACGCGGAGACTCTTTTGTTTTTCCAGTAATATAATCTAATTGATTGTAACCATCGATATAATTTTTATATGAACGCCCATTAAGAGAAACACCTTTTAATAATTTTTCTTTAATATCTGGAGCTCCCGCAATCGCTGCAAATGTTGGTAACCAATCTTCGTGAGCTACAATACCGTTCAATACCGTGCCTGCAGGGATTTTGCCCGGCCATTTTACATAACAAGGTACACGGTAAGCCCCTTCCCAGTTTGAGTTTTTCTCACTTCTAAAAGGTACTGTACCTCCATCAGGCCAAGTATTAAAGTGAGGAGCATTGTCAGTTGAATACATCACAATTGTATTTTCTTCTAAGCCATTATCTTTAAGAAATTTTAATATATCCCCTACCATGTTATCATGCTCAATCATACCATCGGTATATTCATCATTCCCTTTGTGACGGTGCTCCTTTTTAACATGAGTATGAAAGTGCATGCGGGTTGAATTGTACCAGACAAAAAATGGTTTGTCGGCACTTTTTTGTTTTTTTATAAATTCTTTGGTTGCCGCTAATGTTTCTTCATCAACAGTTTCCATTCTTTTTTTAGTTAATGGTCCTGTATCCTCAATTTTTCCTCCAGCATAAGAGTGAATTACACCCCGAGGACCATATTGATCTCTAAAAGTCTTACCGCTAGCTAAAACCATATCTCCAGGATAATCTTCATTTTCTGGTTCTTCTTCGGCATTTAAATGGTATAAATTTCCAAAAAATTCGTCAAAACCATGTTGAGTTGGAAGATGTTCATCCAGGTCTCCTTGATGATTTTTACCAAACTGTCCGGTAGCATAACCTTGTGACTTAAGTACAGTCGCCATAGTTACATCAGTTTTTTGCCAGCCTTCTTTGGCTCCTGGCAAACCTACTTTAGTCATTCCTGTTCGTACCGGAACATTTCCGCCAATGAATGCCGCACGACCAGCAGTACAACTTTGTTGGCCGTAGTAATCAGTAAAAGCGACACCATCTTTGGCAATTTGATCAATGTTTGGCGTTTGATACCCCATCATACCCCGGCTCCAAAAACTGGTGTTCCATGTACCTATGTCGTCTCCCCAAATTACTAAAATGTTTGGTTTTTTTTGGGCTGAAACAGAGATAGAAATAAAGAAGAATAATAACAGCAATGTAATACTTACTTTTTTCATTTTTTAAGATTTTAATGTTTTACTTACTAATCTTTTATAAAAATTAAGGCATTTAAATATTTGTAAAAAAACCTTTAATTAACATCTTATAAATTTAAAAGAATTGAATAATTATGCTTTAAAAAAGAGGTTTCAGATTATAATCTGAAACCTCTTTTTAAACAACACAAAGCATAAAACAGCAAAAAAATATAAAAAATCCCAATAGAGTCTTATAAGTTATATTAGAAAATGAGTAGTTATTGCAATGTCAACGAATAACCATAATTCATTTTTACAGCAAAGGCTGTTTTAGCTATAGAAATCTTCATCGCAAAATATATCAAATTGAATTTAATATTTTAGCAATTCAAATAAAGCTTCTTCAAAACGATTTTTAGGCAAAAACTGATCTTCCAGCGCTTTATTAAACGGAATCGGAGAGTCCAGACTCGCAACCCTTTTTACAGGTCCGTCAAGAAATTCAAAACACTGCTCCATAATCAATGCTGAGATATCGCTGGCAACTCCGCCAAACAGAGTGTCTTCCTGATAAATAATTACTTTCCCGGTTTTTTTTACCGATGCAAAAATTGTTTCGGTATCTAAAGGCTGCAACGTTCTTAAATCAATTAAATCAGCTTCAATATCCGGATTTTTCTCTAAGGTTTCCAATGCCCAGTGTACCGTTGCACCAAAAGCAATAATGGTTATCTTTTTCCCCTCTTTAATGAGTGCCGCTTTACCAAACGGTATTGTATAATAATCCTTTGGGACATCCTGATAAATATTTCTGTATAAAAGCTTATGCTCAAAAAACAAAACCGGATTCGGGTCGTTTATAGCTGTATTCAGTAATCCTTTTGCATCATACGGAAATGCAGGGTAAACCACTTTTAATCCCGGCGTTTTGGTAAACCATGCTTCATTGGTCTGCGAATGAAAAGGTCCTGCCTGAGTTCCGCCTCCACAAGGCATTCTGACTACAACATCAGCTTTTTCGCCCCAACGGTAATGTGTTTTTGCCAGTAAATTTACAACCGGATTAAAACCTGTTGAAACAAAATCGGCAAACTGCATTTCTACAATCGCTTTATAACCATTTATTGACAAACCCATAGCTGCTGATACGACAGCACTCTCACAAATAGGCGTATTTCTGACACGGTCTTTACCATAAAACTCAACAAAACCGTCTGTAATCTTAAATGCACCTCCATACTCTGCAATGTCCTGCCCCATGATTACAAGGTTTCGATGACGCTGCATTGATTCATTTAAACCATTTCGTATGGCATCAATAAAACGAATATTTTCACTTGGTGAATCTGCTGCAATAAACTCCTCAAACTCATAAGGCTTATAAACATCTGCCAATTCTCCTTGATATGTCGGAATAATTTCCGGTTCTGCATTTGCTACGTTTAAATTATCCTCGATTTCCTGTTTGATCTCGTTGTGAAACTGTTCATCTAATTCTGCTGTCAGAACTCCGGTTTCTGTGAGGAATTTTTGATAATTTGCAACCGGATCTTTGGCACTCCATTCATCCCTTAATTCCTGCGGAACATACTTGATACCGCTTGCCTCTTCATGACCACGCATTCTGAAAGTCTTAAATTCCAACAAAACAGGCCGTGGATTTTCCTGCATTTCCTCTTTCAATTCTGAAAGCTTATTGTAAACTTCCAAAATATTATTCCCATCAATAATATGGCTTTCCATACCATATCCAATTCCTTTATCTGCAAGATTTTCGCATAAATACTGTTCCTTTGTCGGAGTAGAGAGCCCATAACCATTATTTTCAATGATAAACATCACAGGCAATTTCCAGACTGCTGCTATGTTTAAAGCTTCATGAAAGTCGCCTTCACTGGTAGCTCCTTCTCCGGTAAAAACGGCTGTAATTTTTTTATTATTCTGAAGTTTATTGGCCAAAGCGATTCCGTCTGCAATTCCCAGTTGCGGTCCCAGATGCGAAATCATTCCTATAATTTTATATTCCTGGGTTCCAAAATGAAAACTTCGGTCCCTGCCTTTTGTAAAACCATTTGCTTTTCCCTGCCATTGTGAAAACAATCTGTGCAGAGGAATATCCCTTGAGGTAAAAACCCCAAGATTTCTATGCATTGGCAAAACATATTCCGACTCATCCAATACAGCTGTAACACCAACGGCAATTGCTTCCTGCCCAATTCCTGAAAACCATTTGGATACTTTTCCCTGTCTGATCAGGATGAGCATTTTTTCTTCGATTAACCGGGGCTTCAGTAATTTTTTATACAAATCTAATAATTGATTGTCGGTCAGGTCTTGTCTGTAAAAGATCATTTTGTTTGGGTTTTAGCATTTCAAATATATTAAAATATAACAACGCAAATAACCTGAAACGAATAAATACATTCAAAAAATAAATTGGAAGTTCAACTAAAACAGAAATGCAAATTATAATAACCCAGTTGGGTAATAATAGTTTTGGGATTTTAATTGTCGTCAGTTTGGGTTAATTTTCGATATAAAATTGTCTCGGGAACAAGAAATTAGAATTAAAACGCTTCCCGGTACATGTCATTTGCGTGCGGAGTGTATGAGCAGTTTAGTTCTTTTTCTTTACACAAAAATCGAATTGACGTTTTAAATAAATTACATCAAACGGATTATATTAAGTATTTTTTAGCAAATTTATTGAGTAACAAAATAAGGAGACAAAATATCTTCAAAATTATATAAACCTTCCTGCTTATCTTTTAAATTTTCGGCTACAAATACAACCCCGCTGCCAAAGGCTTCACGGGAAATACTTTCATGAATTAACCTGACAGTCTGAAAAGGAAACCCGAAAACAACTTCATGTTTGCCTACAATTCCGCCCGCTCTGACCGAATTTATATCATTTTCCTCTACATCCAGTATTTCAGCAATCTTCAGCGCTGTTCCTGAAACACCATCTTTTCCTTTAAAATGTTCTTCAATAATTTCAATATCAACCCAGGGAGCAATTCTCTTCAAAAATTTAGAAGCAAATAACAAATAATTTACACCAAGTGTGATGTTTGGGCTCCAAAATACCGTTGTGAGTTTTGAAAGTGATATTAAAAACTCTTTTTCTTTGGTAGAATAATGCGAAATAGCAGAAATAATTTTTACTTTTCTGATACTTGCTTCTTCTCCATAATTATAAATCCCTGAGGCTGATGAAAAATCAATTATTGCATCAACGGGCTGGGTATCTAAAAGTTCTGCAATTGGAGTCGTTTCACTGGAATATATTTTTCCAGGTTCATCAGAATCGATTCCCAGATATTCAGCAGTAGTGCGATTCTCTAAAATATGGCTTCTTTTTACCACCCATTTCAGAGAAAAATTTTTGTTTTGCAATAAAACCGATGCTACTGCTTTCCCCGTTTTTCCAAATCCGATTAGTCCTATTTTCATATTGCTCTTTTTTATAAAAATAGAATTTTCAATTTATAAAGAGGATGTTTTTAAAATTATTAACATGTTTTTAAAGAAAAAGTAGCCTAAAATTAAATTTTAATCAAATTATTAACTCTTGTTTTAATGTTAAATTATTGTACAAAACTATCAATTTTATAATAAGTTTTAAAATTCAAAACTAAAATATTCTCTACCTTTGTTACAGAAGGTTTGGAAACCTTTTTCTTAAAATAAAAATGTAAAGTATGCAAAACATTCCTAGTGTAGACTTACGTGATTTCCTTTCGGACGACCCGAAACGTAAACAAAAATTTGTAAATGAAATCGGCAGTGCATTTGAAAACATTGGCTTCGTTGCCTTAAAAGGTCATTTTTTGGATGACAAACTGGTAAACGAACTTTATAGTGAAATAAGAAAATTTTTCGCTTTGCCAGTAGAAACCAAGCATAAATATGAAATTCCCGGAATAGGCGGACAAAGAGGATATGTTTCTTTTGGAAAAGAACATGCCAAAGGTCGTAAAGAGGGAGATTTAAAAGAATTCTGGCATTTTGGCCAGTATGTTGACAAAGATTCCAAATGGGTCTCTGAATATCCTGATAATGTTGAAGTTAAAGAATTACCACGTTTTAATGAAGTTGGAAAAGAGGCGTATCAAATGCTTGAAAAAACAGGTGTTTATGTATTGAGGGCACTTGCATTGCATCTTGGTCTTGATGAATTTTATTTTGATGAATATGCCAAAGAAGGAAATTCTATTTTAAGACCAATCCATTACCCGCCTATTACTACTGAACCTGAAAACGCCATTCGTGCAGCTGCTCATGGTGATATTAACCTGATTACGCTTCTGATGGGTGCCCAGGGTAAAGGACTTCAGGTCCAAAATCATGACGGTGAATGGATTGACGCCATTGCTGCTGATGACGAATTAGTGATTAATGTTGGAGATATGTTATCAAGGCATACCAACAATAAATTAAAATCTACTATTCATCAGGTTGTAAATCCGCCAAGGGAATTATGGGGAACTTCGCGTTATTCTATTCCGTTTTTTATGCATCCCGTTAGCGATATGCGTCTGGATTGTCTCGAAAACTGTATTGACCCAGAAAATCCTAAGAAATATGACGATATTTCGGCTGGCGAGTTTTTACATGAACGTTTAGTAGATTTAGGTTTAATCAAAAAATAAACTTTTAAATCTCAATTTTTTAAATTCCAAATTCCAAACAATTCAATTGGAATTTGGAATTTAGTTTTTAGAAACTATAAATCATTTTAATAAAATGGACTTTAAAGATCAGTTAAAAAATTTATTCCCGGATCACGTAGAATCCAATGAACCTGAAGAAGTTCATAAAGAAGATCATGTGCTTTACGTTCAGAAAGAACCTATGATCTGCAAATTCGAAAAGCGAAAAGGAAAAGCTACAACCATAATCGAAGGTTACGAAGGATCTGATGAAGATTTTAAAATACTGGCCAAAGAAATCAAGACAAAATTGAGTGTTGGCGGAACTTTCAAAGATGATTCTATTATCATTCAGGGTGATTACCGTGATAAAATTATGGCTATTTTAAAAGAAAAAGGCTTTAAAACAAAAAGAGTTGGAGGTTAAAATTTAAATCTCAATTATTACATCCCAAATTCCAATAAATTGAGATCGAACTAAAAATCACAAAAACTCTTGTTTAAGTTTACCAATTGGAATTTAGAATTTAAAAAATTGGAATTTTAGAAAAAACTTAGTACCTTAAAAATGATAAAAGCATCAGAATTAATACTCAACCCGGACGGAAGTGTTTATCATTTAAACCTTCGTCCTGAACATATTGCACACGATATAATTTTTGTAGGCGACCAAAACAGAGTTGAAAAAATTACCCAGCTTTTTGATTCTATTGAATATTCGACTCAAAAAAGAGAATTTAAAACCCAGACCGGAATTTATAAAGGCAAAAGAATCACAGTAATGTCAACCGGAATTGGACCTGACAATATCGATATTGTCCTAAATGAATTAGATGCTTTGGTTAATATTGATCTGGAAACCCGTCTTCCCAAAAAAAAACTTACGTCTTTAAATATTATACGAATTGGAACTTCGGGTTCACTGCACGCTGATATACCTGTTGATAGCTTTGTGATGTCTAAATTCGGATTAGGATTAGACAATATGCTTCGCTCCTATCTGATTGATGAAGTATCGAATGCAGCAATTGAAGAGGCTTATGTAGCACACACCAATTGGGATATCCGAAAAGGAAAACCTTACGCTATTGTATGTTCTGAAAAACTGGAAAAAATTATAGAATCTGATGAAATATTCAAAGGAATTACTGCTACAGCCGGAGGCTTTTACGGACCTCAGGGAAGAGTATTGCGTTTGAATATCCAGGACGAGGATTTAAATAACAAAATGGATAATTTTAATTTTAATGGTGAACGAATTACCAATTTAGAAATGGAAACTGCTGCCATTTATGGACTTTCAGCATTATTAGGACATAATGCTTTATCATTGAATGCCATCATTGCTAATCGTGCTTCGGGTACATTCAGTGAAGATCCGTATAAAGCTGTTAATGAGTTGATTGCCTATACATTGAACAAACTGACTGGTCATTAATTAGAGAATTTGTCAATTTGAAAATTAGATAATATATGCATTTAAGAGTAGCAAGACATACAAATAATCTGAAAGCAATTGAAAATTTCTATGTTAATATTCTGGGATTTGAAACATTGGGAGGGTTTCAAAATCACAATAATTACAATGGTATTTTTATTGGAAAACCTGAATTAGACTGGCATTTTGAATTCACACAATCTCAAACAAAAGCGAATAATAAATTTGATGAAGACGATATAATTGTACTTTACCCGGATACAATTAAAAAATACAATACGTTACTGAAAAGTCTTTTAGAGAATAATATTCCGCAGATAACCGCAAAAAATCCGTATTGGAATGAAAATGGTAAAATGTTTCAGGATCCTGACGGTTATCGCATCGTAATATCTCCTTTAAAAGCAGAAAAATTGAATTAAATAATGGAACAGGAAACACATAAAAAAATACTTTTCAGATACTACAGCGATTTGCTGGAAGATACAGTTGTAGAAACAATGTGGGCAGAGATTATTGATTTGGAAAAAGGAATTTTTAAATTAGATAACATACCTTTTTTTGGACCTCTAATTGCCACTGATGATATTTTTTACGCCGAATTTGATGAGACTGAACAAGCTCTGGTTTATAAAAAAACGATAGAAAGTTTTGGAAACTCAATACTTCAGGTTGTAATTTTAGAAAAAGGATTTGATAAAGAAATCATCAGGGAAGAATTGAAATCATTAAATTGTGCTTCAGAAGGTTTAAATGAAACTTTATTTGCTGTTGAAGTTCTAAAAGATATGGATTATTCGATTGTACAAAATCTATTAAGCCAATATGAAATGCAGGAAATTATTGAATTTGCAGAACCTTGTCTTTCTGAAAAACACAGAACGGATTTATTGAAGAATTAGAGAATGTGTCAATTTTGATAATGAGATTATTTTTAAATCTAATAATTAACAAATCTAAAATCTAAACAGCCTAAAAAACATACCAAACAACTTAACTTAAACTTTAACCTAATGAAAACAGTAAAGATTGCTGGTGTTCCTGAACACTTCAATTTGCCATGGCAGTTATGTATCGAAAATGGCGAATTCGAAGCTGAGAACATCGATTTACAATGGAAAAATATTCCCGAAGGTACCGGCAAAATGTGCCAGATGCTGCGTGATGGCGAAACAGACATAGCTGTGATACTAACCGAAGGAATCATAAAAGATATCGTTGCCGGTAATCCCAGTAAAATTGTCCAGATTTATGTACAGTCCCCTTTAGTATGGGGTATCCATGTAGCTGCAAAATCTGATTTTAAGACGGTGAAAGACCTTGAAAATAAAAAAGCAGCTATTTCACGATTAGGCTCAGGATCGCAGTTAATGGTGTATGTGAATGCACATGAACAGGGATGGAAAACTGATAATTTAGAATTTGAAATTATCAATACAATCGACGGAGCCGTTGAAGCCCTGACAAACGGTACTGCAGATTACTTTATGTGGGAACGTTTTATGACAAAACCTCTTGTTGATAAAGGCATTTTCAGACGTGTAGGCGACTGCCCTACTCCATGGCCGTCTTTTGTAATTGCGGTTCGGGATGAATTTTTGAAAAAAAATGCTAAAACCGTTGAAAAAATCCTTGATATAATTAATAGCACCACGCAGGATTTTACCCAAATTCCGGATATTGCTCAGACATTAGCGGATATTTTTAATCAAAAGCCTGAAGATATCCAGGAGTGGCTGAAACTTACACAATGGTCTCAGAAAAATTTAACCGAAAAAGCCTTCCTTAAAATTCAAAATCAGTTATTTGATCTGGGAATTATTGATAAAAAAAGTACTTTTGTTGAAACCGTAAAAGCAATGTAATAAACACTGCTTTTTAATGCTATGATAAAATTTCCAAAAATTGACTTTCCACAATTAAAATCCAAATTACAGGTTAAATCTCCCTGGGATAGGATTATTATTATGATATTAAGTCTTTTGATTACCATTCCGGTTTTTATCATACTGCATCAAAACCTGATTGACTTAAAATGGTCTTTCAATTTAGACAGGGTAATTATTTTTATACTCGTTTTTATTGTTCTCTTCTTTCTTCTGATGTTGTTGCGCACCATTATCATCATTTGTATTATCCTTTACTTATTGGTTTTATTTTACGGAACAGTTATAGGAAATTATGGTTTTACTGAGATATCCGAAGATTATAATTCCATGATTTACACCATGTCTGACAATCCTTTTCCTCAGGATATTATTGTAGCAAAATTGCTGCCTTTTCCTAATAAATCCAAAATCATCAATGCGATAGAATATCAGGACCCAAAAGTCCGAAACTTTGCTGTGATGTCAACCACAAAGCATTTTAAGAAGATTAGAGGATATTCTGATTACAGGACAATTATTCAGTGTTTTGCTGTGTTTAAGGAAATCAACGAAAAGTGGAATTACGTTAACGACCCAAAAGAAGGCGATTATATAGCTACAGCCAGTGAATCCTTACAATATTTTTCGGGTGATTGCGACGATCATTCAATTTTAATGGCTGCAGCAGTTCGTTCTATTGGAGGAACACCGAGATTAATTCACACCAAAGGGCACATTTACCCGGAAATACTAATTGGATCTTTAATCGATCTGGAAAAAGTCAATTATCTGATTAAAAATGTGCTTTTTGTGAAAGAAAGTAAGGGGAAAATAATTCACTATCATATCGATGAACGCGGTCAGGTCTGGATGAATCTGGATTACACCGCCAAATATCCAGGTGGTCCTTTTATGTACGAAGAAATTTTAGGCGCTTTAACGCTTAATTAGGAGATTGAACTTCTTTCTATTTTTCATTAACCAAGAGTGAATAACATTTTGACTTTGAAGACTTATTTTTCATTCTGTATAATTAAATAATCAACTTCGTCTTTTAATTTTGGAAGATGGTTTATAAGTATTGACCAAATATTCTCATCGGAAATATTATCGTAAGCATGAATAACTTGATTTCTTAATCCAATAATTGCTTTTGCATTACTTATTCTCTCTTCAAAAGAATTGTCACGAGTGATTATTCTGTTTACGGCTTCACCAATTATTTCAAGATTCCTTTCAACGGCTCTCTTGAGCATCAAATTATTTTTGTACCTGAAAAAAACTTTTTCTTCTTCTTTGAAAAAGCTATCAATTTCATCGATACAAAGTTTAATATCATAAAGCCATTTAAGAATTCTTTCATCCATAAATTAGCTCTTTAGATTTGTTTATTGAATTAATTAAAATTGGATTTCTTAAAGTTTGTTCTTCAACTAAATCAACTTCACGTCCAAATAACTTTTCTAAATTATATTTGAAATCCATGTAATTGTCAAAATACTTAGACAATTCAATAGATTTGAATCTTACGAGTAAATCAATATCGCTTTCTTTATTAAAGTTGGAATTCACAGTTGAGCCAAATAAATACATTTTTTCCACATTGTAGATTGCACAAAGTCTTTTTAAATCTTCTATATTTCTGTCATCTATTCCCATTAATACAAATTTATGCAAAAAATATCTTTTTATATAGGTTTCAAAATAATTAACGGAAGTCTTTTACTACATTGAGTGTGTGACCGAATCTCCATGAGTCAATTTATTACAAGCTTATTTTTAACTTTATACTTTTGTAATGTAATTGCGTTTGTCTAAAATATCTCAAAATCTAAATACTGACAGACTTTGCTTCTTTATTACAGAAACTACTTCTGACGTTTCTTCAAAACTTCAATCACATCGTTTAGCTGATATCCTTTTGCCTGCAATAAAATCAGGTAATGAAAAAGCAAATCGGCACTTTCGCTCAGAAATAAGTCATCATTATTGTCTTTCGCTTCAATGACTACTTCTACCGCTTCTTCACCTACTTTTTGAGCAATTTTGTTAATTCCTTTTTCGAATAACGATGCTACATAACTTTTCTCAGAATCAGCATTCTCCCTGCGGGTTTTGATTGTATTTTCTAACTGGGAAATAAAACCATAATTATCACTATTAGGTTCCTGCCAGCAGGTATCTGCACCGGTATGACATGTTGGTCCAACAGGTTTTGCCTGAATTAAAAGCGTGTCACCATCGCAGTCATTTTTAATGCTTACCAGATTCAAAAAGTTACCACTCTCTTCCCCCTTTGTCCAAAGTCTTTGTTTGGATCTGCTGAAAAATGTCACTTTTTGAGTCTCTATTGTCTTTTGAAGCGATTCTTCATTCATATATCCCAGCATCAGGACGTTTTTAGTTTCCGAATCCTGAATAATGGCCGGAATTAATCCGTGTGCGCTTTTGATATCTATTTCCATAATTAGTTTAAAGTTGTAAAGCCTAAAGTCTTAAAGTTAAAACTACATTGGACTTCTATATTGTTATTTTTATTATTTAAATCTTTCCTCCTGACTCTATTCTAAAGTCTAACTTCAATATCGTTTTTCCTAAGTTCCTGTTTCAAAGCTTTAATCTCGATTTCCTTAAAGTGAAAAACACTCGCTGCCAAAGCCGCATCTGCTTTTCCTTCTTTAAATGAATCCACGAAATGCTGAATATTTCCTGCGCCTCCAGAAGCAATAATCGGAATATTGATTAATGTTGACAATTTTGCCAAAGCTTCATTTGCAAAACCATTTTTAGTTCCGTCATTATCCATTGAAGTGAATAAAATTTCTCCCGCTCCGCGTTCAGCTACTTCAACTGCCCAATCAAACAAATTCAATTCGGTTGGTACTTTTCCGCCCACCAAATGTACGATCCATTGTCCGTCAATTTGTTTGGCATCAATAGCTACCACAACGCACTGGCTTCCAAATTTCTGAGCCAGATCATTAATCAATTGTGGATTTTTTACTGCCGATGAATTGATCGAAACTTTATCAGCTCCGTTATTCAACAGGATTTCAACGTCTTCAACAGATGAAATTCCGCCGCCAACGGTAAATGGAATGTTGATTTTCTCCGCAACACTTCGCACCATATTTACAAGTGTTTTTCTACGTTCTTCAGTAGCCGAAATATCCAGGAAAACCAGTTCATCCGCACCTTCTGCTGAGTAAATTTCAGCTAGTTCAACCGGATCACCCGCATCACGCAGGTCAACAAAGTTAACTCCTTTTACGGTTCTTCCGTTTTTTATATCTAAGCAGGGTATAATTCTTTTTGCAAGCATTCTTTTAGTTATTTCACAGAGATTCGCAAAACCTTCACAGAGATTCACAAAGATTATTTAGTGAATCTCTGTCTTTTTCTTTGTGCAACTTTGCGAAATAATCTATTTATTTAAAATATAATTCTCTAATTGCTTTAATGTAATCCTTCCCTCGTAAATCGCCTTACCGATAATTGTTCCTTCACACCCTAATTCAGCTAATTTTGGCAATTCATCAAAAGTTGAAATTCCTCCTGAAGCGATTAGTTTTACTCCTTTAGCTTCAGCTAACTTCTCGACTCCGCTCGAAGTGACAGTACATAGATTAATGATTTTTTTATACAAATCAAAACTTGGTCCTTCGAGCATTCCGTCTTTGACAATATCGGTACAAATCACATACTGAATTCCTTTGGTTTGATACTGCTGAATAAACGGAATCAATTCTTCATCTGAATCTTCCAGCCAGCCTGAAACCGCAATTTTTTCGTCTTTTGCATCAGCTCCTAAAATGATTTTATCCGAACCATATTCTAAAATCCATTTTTCGAAAATTGCTCTGTTTTTTACAGCAATACTTCCGCCGGTAATTTGGTTGGCTCCGCTTTCAAATGCAATTCTCAAATCATCATCCGATTTTAATCCTCCGCCAAAATCAATTTTTAAACCGGTTTGTGTTGCAATTTGTTCCAAAATTTTATAATTGACAATTTTGCTCGATTTCGCACCGTCAAGATCCACTAAATGCAGGTATTCGATTCCGTGTGCTTCAAATGATTTCGCTACTTCAAGCGGATTTTCATTGTAAATTATCTTGGTATCATAATCACCTTTGGACAAACGAACGCATTTTCCGTCAATGATATCTATGGCTGGTATTATTCTCATCTTCTATTTTAGATTTATGATTTTAGAATTTAGATTTTCTAAAATTGATATTTTGATTGAATTTGATTTTGAAATTGAAAATATTTACATTTTCAGGAAATTCCCTAAAATCTTCTCTCCCACATCCCCGCTTTTTTCCGGGTGAAATTGTGTTCCGTAAAAATTATCCTTTTGCAAAGCCGATGCATATTCTACTTCATAATTTGTTACAGCAATGGCTTCAGCGCATTTTGGAGCATAAAAACTGTGTACCAGATACATGAATTCTTTTTCAGAAACCCCTTTAAACAAATCGGTTTTTAAATCATAAATCTGATTCCAGCCCATTTGCGGTACTTTTACCTTATTTGAAAATTTGATTACATCCACATCAAAAATCCCTAAGCCTTCAGTGTTTCCTTCTTCAGTTTTATTGCACATCAACTGCATTCCGAGACAGATTCCAAAAACAGGCTGTTTCAAATTCGGAATCAAAGTATCCAAACCGCTTGCTTTCAGTTTTTTCATGGCATAACTTGCTTCTCCCACACCCGGAAAAATCACTTTATCTGCCGCCTGAATTTCTTCCGGATTATTACTCAGAACAGCTTTAAAACCCAGTCTTTCAATAGCAAACATAATGCTCTGAATATTTCCTGCCCCGTAATTTATAATTACTATTTTCATTTAATTTCGTTTGAAAGTTTCAGGTTTCAGGTTTCAGGTTTCAGGTTTCAGGTTTCAGGTTAACAACGAACTTGAAACTTTAAACTTGAAACAATTTTTATTTTTTTACAAATCAGTATAATGAGCGATCATTTTATTTACCAATCCGTTTTCATCAAAAAACATAACTTCGACTGCCATTTTATTCATAACCGACTTATAGTAAAGCGCCACCGAATCAATACCTGATGTAACTTCTATCAGTTCAAAATGCAAATCCGGAATTTTGGTTAAAGCTTTCTGCCAATATGCCCTTACCTGTTCTTTCCCCTGCAGCGAGCCGCTTTCGATTCCGGCAGCCAATTTTAACATTGGCGTTGTAATTTCAATTTCTTCCGAATAATGCTTCATGATATCGTCTAAATCATGAGAATTCCAGGAATCAATCCATTCTTTGGCAAACTTTTTCGCGTCCATTTCTTTTTGTTTGAATTTGTTTCAGATTTCACGTTTCAAGTTACACAACAGAACGTGAAACCTGAAACTTTAAACAATTTTTAAACCTTCTACAACATTCCTTTAGTACTTGGCAAAATCATTTTCTCAGTATCTCTTTTTACGGCCACTTTTATTGCTTTCGCGAAAGCTTTAAAAATCGCTTCAATTTTATGATGCTCATTATCGCCTTCCGCTTTGATGTTGATGTTTGCTTTTGCACCGTCAGAGAACGATTTAAAGAAGTGGAAAAACATCTCTGTTGGCATTTTGCCTACCATTTCACGTTTGAATTCGGTTTCCCAAATCAGCCAGTTTCTTCCGCCAAAATCAATAGCAACCTGAGCTAAACAATCGTCCATTGGCAAACAGAAACCGTAACGCTCGATACCTAATTTATTTCCTAACGCTTTTGCAAAAACTTCTCCAAGCGCAATCGCTGTATCTTCAATCGTATGATGTTCATCAACTTCCAAATCGCCTTTTACCAAAATTTCCAAATCCATTTGACCGTGACGTGAAATCTGATCTAACATATGATCAAAAAAAGCAATTCCGGTATCGATTTTACTTTTTCCTGTTCCGTCTAAATTTAAATTGATAAAAATATCCGTTTCATGCGTTTTACGGGTAATCGAAGCTGAACGGGCTTCTAATTTCAAAAACTTATAAATCGTTTTCCAGTCCGTTGTCTGCAGGATAATCGTTTCATCTAATTCTTCACGCTTTGATGAAATTTCGGTACTACCTGCTCCATCAGTCAAATTCATGAAAATCGCTTTTGCTCCTAAGTTTTTCGCCAGTTCAACATCTGTCAAACGATCTCCCAGTACAAACGAATTTGCCAGATCGTAATTCGGATTGTCAATATATTTTGTCAGCATTCCGGTTCTTGGCTTGCGCGTTGGTGCATTATCTTCCGGAAATGATCTGTCTATAAAAATGTCATCAAACAAAACGCCTTCGTTTTCAAAAGCTCTCAGGATAAAATTCTGTGTTGGCCAAAACGTATCTTCCGGAAAACTATCCGTTCCCAGTCCGTCCTGATTGGTAACCATTGCCAGTTCGTAATCCAGTTCATTGGCGATTTTAGCCAGATACTGAAATACTTTTGGGTAAAATTCCAGTTTGTCCAGACTATCCAGTTGTAAATTTTCAGGTTCTAAAACAATCGTTCCGTCACGATCGATAAAAAGTACTTTTTTCATATTTTTAATTCTATTTTGGGCGTGTCCCTCCGGGTCGGGCTTTCGGCTATATCTTTTGTTCCGTTTCTCTTCACAAAAGGATACCGCCTCTATCCCTCACGCAAAACGGTTTCCGGAAATTTATAATTTCTAAAAAAATCTATTACAAAGACTTCAATTCCTTAATTAATACAGCATTTTCCTCAGGAATACCAATCGTAAAACGAAGACAGTTTTCGCATAAAGGCTGCGTTGTTCTGTTTCTGATAACAATTCCCTTTTCAATCAACTGATCATATCTTTTATTGGCATCGTCCACTTTTACCAGCACAAAATTAGCTTCGGTAGGATATACTTCTTCAACAAAGGCAACATCTGACAAAACTTTAAGCAGTTCTTCTCGTTGTTCGATGATAGAAGCAATTTCCTGTTTTATTTTATCGCCATCCTTCAAACGCTCAATCGCTCTTTGCTGCGTCAGTTCGTTTACATTATAGGGAGGTTTGATTTTGTTTAAAATTGAAATCACAGCTTCAGAAGCATAACAAACTCCCAAACGAATTCCGGCCAGACCATACGCTTTTGAAAGTGTCTGAGTGATTACCAGATTTGGATACTCATCCATTTCAACCAGCCAGCTTTCCTTCTCCGAAAAGTCAATATAGGCTTCATCAATTACTACTAAACCATCAAAGTTTTGAAGCAATTTCACTACACTTTCATCCGAAAATGAATTTCCGGTTGGATTGTTTGGCGAGCATAAAAAGATAATTTTGGTATTATTATCAACCGCTTCTAAGATTTTCTCAACCTGTGGCTGAAAATCTGTCGAAAGCAAAACTTCCCTGTTTTCTACGGCATTAATATTCGCCAGAACACTGTACATTCCGTAAGTGGGCGGTAATGAAATAATATTATCTTTTTTCGGTTCACAAAAAGCCCTGAAAAGCAAATCCAGAACCTCATCACTTCCGTTTCCTAATAAAATCCGGTTTTGTTTTACGTTATTATTTTTGGCTAAAATTGCCTTAACCGAATTCTGCTGGGGATCCGGATAACGGTTCACTCCGTTTTGAAACGGATTTTCATTCGCATCCAGAAAAATCATTTCGGCAGTATCAAAATCTTCAAATTCATCACGTGCAGACGAATATGGTTTTAAAGATTTTACGTTTTCACGTGTTATTGTATTTATATCGAAGGTTCTCATTGTTTTAATTTTTATCCTGCAAGGTTTAGAAAACCTTATAGGTATATTTTCTATAGATTCAGAAATAATGATTCAAACCTACGAGGTTTTCGAAACCTCGCAGGACTGCAGACGTAAAGTCACAGCATTTTTATGCGCCTGTAACCCTTCTGCTTCAGCCATACATTCAATAGCCGGTCCGATATTCCGGATTCCTTTTTCTGAAATTTTCTGAAACGTCATTGATTTCATAAAACTGTCCAGATTTACGCCACTGTAATTTTTGGCATAACCATTTGTCGGCAATGTATGATTGGTTCCCGAAGCATAATCGCCGGCACTTTCCGGCGTGTAATTCCCTATAAAAACAGAACCCGCATTTACGATTCCGTTACAGTAAAAATCATCGTATTCTGAACAGATAATAAAGTGTTCCGGACCGTATTCATTGATTAGTTCCAAAGCAATTTTATCATTTTCAACAAAAATCAATTTAGAATTGGCAATGGCTTTTTTAGCAATTTCTTTTCTTGGAAGTGCTTCAAGTTGTATTTGAATTTCCTCTTCGACTGCTGCAATAAGTTTTTTGGAAGTCGAAACTAAAATTACCTGACTGTCTGCCCCGTGTTCAGCCTGAGATAATAAATCTGAAGCTACGAAAGCAGGAACAGCAGTGTCATCCGCCACCACCAATAACTCTGATGGACCCGCAGGCATATCAATCGCAACGCCAAATTGTGTTGCCAATTGCTTAGCCACGGTTACAAACTGGTTTCCGGGACCGAAAATCTTATACACTTTCGGAATTGATTCTGTTCCAAACGTCATTCCCGCAATAGCCTGAATTCCGCCTACTTTCAATATTTTTGTTACTCCGCATAAATTTGCGGCATATAAAATGGCAGGATTAATTTTTCCGTTCTTATCAGGAGGTGAACACAAAACAATTTCTTTAGAACCGGCAATTTCAGCAGGAACAGCCAGCATTAAAACTGTTGAAAACAAAGGGGCTGTTCCGCCCGGGATATACAAGCCAATTTTTTGAATAGGTCTTTTTTCCTGCCAGCAGTTTACGCCTTCAATCGTTTCAATTGAAATTCTTTCTGTTTTTTGTGCCTTATGAAACTTATAAATATTGTTTTTAGCCAGCTGAATCGCTTCTTTCAATTCGGCTGAAACTAAATTAATCGCTTCCTGAATTTCTTCTGAAGTAACTTCATAATTGTCTAAAGCAATTCCGTCAAAGATAGAAGTGTATTTCGCAACTGCTTCATCTCCTTTTTTTTGAACTTCTTTAAATATTTCTTTAACCGTAACTTCGATATCATCGATTGTTTTCGTAGGTCTTTTTAATATTTCTGACCATGTATCCGGTTTTGGGTTATTTATTTTATTCATTGTTGATGTTTTTTAACCGCAAAGAGCGCAAAGTTCTTTTTATATTCTTTGTCTTGAAAATTGCAAGGTTCGCAAAGTTTGGAATTTGGACTCGAGCGATAGCGAACATGCGAAGCAATTTAAAAATTTGTAAATTCTTTTTAAAGTACCATTTTCTCAATTGGACAAACCAAAATACCTTCGGCTCCGGCTTCTTTCAACTGATCGATTACATCCCAAAAAGTATCTTTGTCAATTACTGAGTGCACGCTGCTCCACCCTTCTTCGGCCAATGGCAGAACGGTAAGACTTCTTAAAACCGGTAAAATCCTGCCAATTTCATCAATCTTGTCGTTTGGCACATTCATCAAAATATATTTTGAATTTCGGGCTCTTAATACCGACTGGATTCTGAATTTTAAAGTATCAATATGTTTTTGGATTTCAGGGGAAACTTTTGGTGAAACTGCTAAAACGGCTTCACTTTTCAAAATCACTTCTACTTCTTTCAAATTGTTTTTAAACAAAGTACTTCCGCTGG
This sequence comes from Flavobacterium fluviatile, assembly GCF_010645065.1. Lineage (GTDB taxonomy): Bacteria > Bacteroidota > Bacteroidia > Flavobacteriales > Flavobacteriaceae > Flavobacterium > Flavobacterium fluviatile. Next base: position 44,523 of record NZ_JAADZW010000023.1, read on the forward strand.
AAACAATATCAACAATTGCATCGGCAAGGCCAATATTTGGTGCAATTTCTACTGATCCCGAAATCTGGTGAATATCTACTGTCAATCCGAATGAACCAAAATATTCGTTAACCGTATTTGGATACGAAGTTGCAATTCTCAAACCTGCCAAATCCTGAACCGAATTGTACTCAAAAGTTTTAGGAACGGCTACAGAAACTTTACATTTTGAAAAACCTAACTTCTGAACCACTTCAATTCCTTTTCCTTTTTCAACCAAAAGATTATCTCCAACAATTGCCAAATCTACCACTCCGTCAATTAAATACTGGGGGATATCCGAATTTCTTAAGTATAAAACTTCAAGAGGAAAGTTTGAAGCTTCGGCTTTTAACTGATCGATGCCGTTGTTAATTGAAATACCGCAGTCTTTTAAAATCTGAATGCTGTCTTCGTTTAAACGACCTGATTTCTGAATTGCAATTTTTAAAGTACTCATTTTTCTTTTTTTGTTTAATTAATAGTTTGAGTACAAAGAATAGGGAATAAAAAACCCGTTTGATGTACTCAAACGGGTTTTAAAATATGATGATTTACATCCATACATTAACACATCGCCTGAGAGCAATTATGAAAATGATGATGATGTAATTGGTTTGTAAACATTGTTGTTTTATTCTTTGATTCGGTTGCAAATATACAGGTTAATTTCATAAAAAAACAATTTTTATTTTAACTTAACAACAGTTTATTGTTAAAAAAAGATTTCATGATCTTTCAATACATCTTTTAATTAAAAAAGGGCTTCGACTCCGTTCAGCCTGACATTTATTTCTTTTCTTCATTAAATTCTAAAATAACTGTAGTACCTATATTAATTTCACTTTCTATCTGAAATTTAATATCGAGCAGTTCTGTAAAACGTTTAACAATAGACAATCCCAGACCAGTTCCTTTGATTTCCGGGTGAACTGTCGAATCTGACCTGAAAAAAGGATTAAAAACAGCTTCTAAATCTTTTTTGGCAATTCCGATTCCGTTGTCTGAAATTTTACAACGTATTTTATTTTGGTTTTTAGAAAGAGAAACAGTCACCTCACCGCCTTCATTTGTATATTTGACAGCATTGGAAATGATATTTCTTAAAATAGTTGCAACAAGATAATTATCTGAATTGATGTAAAAGTCTTCACTTGCATCAAATTTCATATTGATGTTCCTGCTGTTTATTTTTGCTGAATTTAAAGTTATAATATCCAGAATCACAGCATTCAGATAAACAGATTCATGCAAAATATTTTGCCTTTGGTTCTCAAACCTGGCAAGCATAAGAAGCTGATCAACCAACATATTTAAATGATCGACTTCATTGATGCAATAATTTATTTTTTTTTCGTATTCCTTATTATCACGGGGCTTTCTGATGAGTACTTCTAAAGTTCCTTTGATGACTGTTAAAGGTGTCCTAAGTTCATGAGAAGCATCTGATGTAAATTGTTTTTCGCGTTCCACCGCATCTTGAATACGATTTAATAAGCTGTTTATCGTTTCTGAAAGGGTATATAATTCGTCTCTTTGTTTAGGCAAAGGAATCCTTGTTTTTAGATTATCCCTTGTAATCATTCCTGAGATATTTGTAATTGCATTGATTGGCTTAATGCTTCGTCCGGCGAAAAAACGTGCGATTAAAAACAGGATCACTAAAATTACAGGAAATGCAATTAACAAGGTTTCGAAAAGATTGTGCAAAACATTTGCCGAATCGGTTAGCGGCATTGCAATTATCAGATAACCTATTTGCTTTGATTTTATATGAAGCGGAACCTGAATCTGCCTCACTTTGTCGCTTGATAATTTGGCATCAAACGTCTTAAAATACGCTACATCCTCTTGAAATATCAGGACTTCATTCTTTAGATTAGGTGATTTTTCGATTATTTTTTTATTCACATCCAAAAACTGGACAAATACCGGATTTACATCAACCGAATTGTGTTCACGCTCTTCCCATTCTTCAGCGTCCATTAAAATTACTACATTGTTCTCGACTTTGATTTCCTTTAAATGATCCTCGATTTCAATCATTAAATTTTGATCCAGACGTTTGTAAACCGTAAATTTTACTGTCGAATAAATAGCCGAAAAAACAACCAGAATCAACAAACCGGTTATGAGAATATAGTTTAAAGCAATTCTGTTTCTAAAGGAGAGCTGTATCATGTTTAATCGTTTGCAATATATCCAACTCCGCGGATTGTTTTAATGTAATTTTCTTCGATTTTTAAGTTCAGTTTTTTTCTGATGGCATTAATAAAAACATCGATTACGCCGGTATCATATTCAAAACTGATGCCCCAGACATCTTTTAAAATCTGGTTTCGGGTACACACCTTTCCTTTGTTCTCAATGAGATAACACAGCAATTCAAATTCTCTTTGCGTAAGTGCAATTTCTATATTGTTTTTTAAAACAGTATATTTCGACAAATCAATTTTAATAGCTCCCAATGACAGATTTCCTGAACCTTTCTGATTCCTGAAATGAACTTTGATGCGTTCTGCCAGTTCCTCAAAACTAAATGGCTTTTTGATATAATCATTAGCCCCTGCTTTCAAACCTTCAACAGTTTCTTTGACAGTATCTTTTGCGGTCAGGAAAATAATGGGAGTTGTCTCGTTTTTAATCCTGATAGCCCTGCAAAGATCTATTCCGCTTATTTTAGGCAGCATCCAATCCAGTAAAATCAGGTCAAACTGATGGCTCTGAGTCAGTTCAAAACCCTGTAATCCGTCATTGGCTGTGGTTACCTGATATCCTTCTTCCTGTAGTCCCTGCTGCAAAAACTGGACAATTCCTAATTCATCTTCTACTATTAAAATATGCATTGCTACTGTTGGTAATTAAGATTCTTTTTTTCAAAGATAAATGTTTTTCACTAATGATCTTATGAAAACCAAAGCACTAACCCTGATGGGAGCGGCATCCTTTTTCCTGCTTCTTTAGCAGGGAAAAGATACAGCGGACAGCAGGAAATTGCTCTTTAAAAAATATCTGTTCACATTGTAAAGCACTGTATTTTAAAACCTTAAATTTATGTATCTTTAGAGAAGAGCTATTTAAAACCTATCGAAAATGAAAGACTTTTTAAAAAAATACAGCAACAAAACAAAAGCAGCTTTTATTTTACTGATTGTAATGCTGATTATCGTACTGAGCAACTTTAATACGCTGCGAAATTCTAAAAATGCCAATGAAAACATTAATACAATTTATAATGACAGGCTGGTTGTGGCGTACTATATTTTTCAGTATGCGAATGAGCTTCATTACATAAAAACGGAATCGCAGAAAGAGAATCTGAATGATATCACGAAAAATAACGAGATCAAAAATGCCCTGAAAATAATTCATACGATTGATGATTTGTATTTTAAAACGGTGCTGACTCCGAAAGAAAAAATTCATTTTGACAGCTTTCTGGCTTCCTGTTCGGCAATTAATAATGAGGTGCAAAATAAAAACTGGAATGATATTGTGCATTTGTGCAATAAGGCATTGGATACACTAAATGAACTTTCTGAAATTCAGGTGAAAGAAGGAAAAGCCAAACTAGCCAGTGCCAATGCGATGCACAGCGGCAACAATACGCTCGGGCAGCTGGAGATTGCTTTACTGATTATTTTGGGCGGTATTGTTTTTTATTTATTGCTTATAAAAAAGCATAAAAGAAACATTAAAATTCCAGTATCACCGAGTCTTAATTAAAACAAAAAAACCTGTGAAGTACTAATATCACAGGTTTTTTGTTTTATTGAATGATGAAGATTTTTAATCGTTCTGATTCTGCATTCCGAAAAGATTTCCTTTTTTAAATAATTTCAAATCTTCTTTTAAGGCTTTGCTGTTGCGTTTTGTAAGATCTTTTGAATCCAAATCACTCAAATCCGGTTTCCCTGCATTTACCCAGGCAGTGTACCAAAAACTTGCAGTTGCTGTGATGGCTTTTTTCATCTGGCTTTCTACCATTCCGTTTAACTCTGTGTGCAATTTGGCAGCATACTCATCTGAGAATTTAGCCGAATTGTATTTATTTTTTACAATTTTACCTTCAGCATCGACAACAAAAACCTGATTTTCGGGAATTGAAGTTCTTAGCTTTTTATCCACTGCCAATAGTGGCTGCACCAAACTGTGAGTATCTTTGATCATGTCCCAGGTTGCTTTATGAACATCTTCATAATACTTTGCTTCCGGAACATTTAATTTATAATTTTTAACGAATAGCTCAGGCAATCTGCTTTCCCAAAGTGAATGGATTCCTTTTTGATCGCTCAATTGTCCGTCATGATTGGCAGAAGTATGCAAAGGCATGTGTGCATCTCCGATGTAATGACCTAAATCTGCAGCCAGAAATAAGATTTCGGCCCTGTTTTTTTCTTTGAAGGCTTTGGTTAATTTGATCATCATGTCTTCGATGTACCACGGTAAAATTCCGTTGTCGTTCAGAAATTTAGCATCATATTTTTTAGTTGCTTCTTCTAATGTTTCAGGCAGACTGTCAATTGGTGTTTTGAAATTTTCCAGATCGATATAATGCCTTGGGTTTTCATCTTTGTATTTTAAGGCATATTTACGAATATCCGGAACAGAAGCTTCCTGTGTAATAAAATCAATATGATTGTAAAAAAAGACTTGTAGCTGCTGAGGCAGTGCCATTACAGCTGCTTTATTGATTCGTTCGTGACCTACGATTCCCCATGAAAGGGTTAAAAATCCAATTATAACTGCAAAAAATGCAATCAATTTTGGTTTCAGTTTAAAGTTTTTCATTTGAAGTTTTATTTGAACTGCAAATTTATTTCATTTAAAGATAATTCAAAAGAATACCAATTAATATTGTGTTAATTTAATTTTTATGATTTTTTAAACCATATAAGTAATATAAGTTCATTTAAAAAGTTTCTTTGTAAATTCGTATCACTTTTACTAAAAATTAAATATGCGCCTGATTCAATCTATTCTTTTTTCGATGATTTATATATCTACTTGTATCGCACAAGATGACATTATACAATTAAAAAACGTTAGTGATACGATTTTAAATACTAAACGTACATTAAAAACAACTGAGCCTTTTGATCCTTTAAAAACAACTCAAAAATTATTTCCTGGAAAATTATATAAACTGGCAGACCATAATACTTTTTTGAGCTGGAAATGCAAAAACTGCAAAACCATAGCTTACACAGATGTAAACGGTGTTGAAGGAGACCAGTTATTTCCTTATTCAGAAGGTGTTGCAACACGTCTTGATACTACAATTAGTTATTCAGACTCAAAAGGAAATCAATTCAAAATGTTGGTTTTCAATCAGTCTGTTTACGATACTGATGGGGCTCAAACCGGCCGTTTTAGCGGAGGGCTTTTGGGATTAGCCAAGTTTTCAAAAACCGGAAATGTATGGGAAATGAAATCTTTTCAGCCTGCAATTGCTGCTTTTGGAGCGTTTTCCAGAATTCCTTCTTTGAAACTTTTAGAAATTGGAGAAGATCAGTATGCTTTTACACTAGTACATTCAAATGGTGGTGCGGGAGCTCCTTATTATGATTATTTGTACCTTATTGCAGGTTTCGATGGAAAATATCAGCCTTTACTGGAATTGGATAATTACGGCGTATCCAATACTGGCGGTGGCACAAACTGGTCTAGTGCTTACAAGGTTGTTACCGATAACAACAAAAAATATTTTAGGGATATTATTGTTACAACCACGGGACACTATAAAAAAACAAAACTTGGTGATGATGAATTTGAAGCTGAACTTCCGCCAGAAGTAGCTGAGATGAAAAAGACGAAGAAGCAATTTAGTTTTACAATTGAAAAGCGCCTTTCTTTTAAAGGAAAATGGTACAATATTGTTGGCAAGCCTGTTGTGAAATTCTCTAATGTTAAATAAGCTTTAGTAATTCTTTTTTTTTTAAAGTTTAATTTAAACACATAGATTATATAGTTTTTTTTTCTTTTCAAAAGAGTTCAAAATAGAAACATATTTCTCAACACATAGCTATTTTTTTTAAATAAGTAAAATGCTTTTTTTTATACGCTTACAAAAACTATTTTCTATGTGTTTAAAATAATTATTTCAAATAGAGAATTGACAGCAAACCTAAACCCGCTATAAATATCCAAAGCAAAATCCCCTGCAATAAAGGCCTTATTCCCACTGATTTTATAGCATTACTGTTTAAAGTTGCTCCAATTAGAAACAAAGTAATGGTTAAACCAATTTTAGCAACTCCCACAATATTTGGGGCAAAAATGGCTATTTGAGGTACGTAAGAATTTAAAAGCATTGCCAAAACAAACAATCCGATAAAGTATAATCGCAAAAATGAAATGTACACAAATTTAAAATGAAATGTACATTTTTACAGACAAATATAACAAAAGCCAAT
>NZ_JAADZW010000024.1 GCF_010645065.1 Flavobacterium fluviatile
GTAAGGAATATAGACTTCTTCTTATTCAGATTATCTAATCTTTTTGCTTAATCCCCAACTTTTGCACCTGATCCGAATTCTTCCTTTTTAGGCTAACTAATATTTATGCTTAATTTTTTAATCCCACAGGTTTTCGTGTTGATCCGTTTTCGTGTTGATCCCCGTTGATCCCAGAAGAGTGGGCAGAAAAACAAAAAAGCCACTCAAATTGAGTAGCTTTTGATGTGATCCCAGAAGGATTCGAACCTTCGACCTACGCATTAGAAGTGCGTTGCTCTATCCAGCTGAGCTATGGAACCATTTGTTTTAAACTTATGGCAAAGTTTGTCGGGGTGGCAGGATTCGAACCTGCGGCCTCCTGCTCCCAAAGCAGGCGCGATAACCGGGCTACGCTACACCCCGAGGCAAAATTAAGCGGAGAGACAGGGACTCGAACCCTGGCGACGGTTACCCGTCGACAGATTAGCAATCTGCTCCATTACCGCTCTGGCACCTCTCCATGCTCAAGGAATTGATTCCCTTTTTGCGGTTGCAAATGTAAGACAACATTCGATATCTCACAACTATTTTTGCTCTTTTTTCAATCTTTTTTCAATCTTTTTTTTAAAACACTTCACAATCAAATGAATAGAATTAACAAAAAAATGATCTAATTTTAAAATCTGTCCTATTCCATACAAAATTTGAATTTGTTCAAATAAACAGTAAATTTGCTTTAATAACAAATTATACAGAACATGAACAAAAGAGTTGTTATCGTTTCTGCCGTTAGAACACCTATCGGAAGTTTCATGGGAGGTTTATCTACCGTACCCGCACCAAAATTAGGAGCTGCTGCTATAAAAGGAGCTCTTCAGAAGATCAATCTAGACCCCAAACTTGTCGATGAAGTTTTCATGGGTAATGTAATTCAGGCCGGAGTTGGTCAGGCTCCTGCCCGCCAGGCCGCACTTTTTGCCGGTTTGCCTGAAAATGTTTCCTGTACAACTGTAAACAAAGTATGCGCCTCCGGAATGAAAGCTGTCATGTTTGCAGCTCAGGCAATCGCCTGTGGAGATGCTGAAATTGTTGTTGCCGGTGGAATGGAAAGCATGAGTCTGATTCCGCATTACGTACAAATGCGTGCCGGAAATAAATTTGGTCCTGCTACACTGCTCGATGGAATGCAGAAAGATGGTCTCACAGATGCTTACGATAACAACGCAATGGGAGTTTGCGCTGACTTATGTGCTACTGAATACAACATCAGCCGTGAAGAACAGGATGCATTTGCTATCCAGTCCTACGAAAGAAGTGCAAAAGCCTGGGATGCCGGAAAATTTGACAATGAAGTGGTTCCGGTTGAAGTTCCGCAAAGGCGTGGTGAACCTATCATATTTTCAAAAGACGAAGAATATACTAATGTGAAATTAGATAAAATACCTTCGCTAAGTGCCGTTTTCACAAAAGACGGAACGGTAACTGCCGCAAATGCATCCACAATCAATGACGGGGCTGCAGCTTTAATTTTAATGTCTGAAGAAAAAGCTAATGCATTAGGCCTAAAACCTCTGGCTTACATAAAAGGCTATGCTGATGCTGCACAGGAGCCAAAATGGTTTACTACGAGTCCTGCAAAAGCATTACCTAAAGCATTGGACAAAGCCGGAATTTCAATCTCAGATGTAGATTATTTCGAATTCAACGAAGCATTTTCTGTTGTTGGCTTAGCCAATGCAAAAATCTTAAATCTCGATAATAATAAAGTAAATGTTAACGGCGGAGCGGTTTCTTTAGGACATCCTCTTGGCGCTTCAGGAGCACGCATCATCGTTACATTACTAAATGTTTTAGCACAAAACGATGCCAAAACCGGAGCTGCAGCAATTTGCAATGGCGGAGGAGGTGCATCTGCAATTATTATCGAAAGAGCATAAATAATATTCACATCAGGAGTTACATAACAAATAACTCCTGATATTAACTTATAAAATTTCCTTTAATGTTCGGAATTTGCAATTTAGCCATAGTACCCGTTCGATCTGAAGCCAGCGACAGAAGTGAAATCGTTACACAACTTTTATTTGGAGAACATATCGAAATTTTAGAACGTAAAAACCAATGGGCGCGAATCAGGATTCACTTTGATGATTATGAAGGCTGGGTAGATTCTAAACAATATCAGGAAATCACTAAAGAGCAATTTAATCAGCTAAGCAAAGAAGCCATTATCTTAAATGCTGATTTAATTGATTATATCACAGCACCGGATAATTTATTGCTTCCTATTCCGCTTGGAGCCTCATTATCGTTTTTAAACAACAGCGAAATCAATACCTCAAATTTTGATTTCGAAGGAACCAAAACGAGCGGCATAAAACCTAAAAGTGCTATCATAAATACTGCTTTTATGTATTTGAACGCTCCCTATCTCTGGGGCGGAAAAACACCTTTTGGTATTGATTGTTCGGGATTTACCCAAATGGTTTACAAATTAAACGGTTATAAAATTCACCGTGATGCCTCTCAGCAGGCTCTTGAAGGTGATCCTTTAAGTTTTATAGAAGAAAGCGAACCTGGCGATTTGGCGTTTTTTGACAATGAAGAAGGCAACATCATTCATGTCGGAATCATAATGGACAACAATTATATCATTCACGCAAGTGGAAAAGTGCGCATTGACCGCTTAGACCACCTCGGAATTTACAATCCCGAATTAAACAAACATACCCACAACCTCAGAGTAATTAAGAAGATCATTTAAATATCCATACTTGCGTTGTAACCCCTAAAAAAGCAAAATGACTAAAATTGAATTATCGAAATCAGGCTTTCAAATTAATGGAATAACCATCGAATTCCCAATTGACATCACAATTTTGCAGCAAGCCTTAGGAAATTACCGATACACCAAAAAGCAATACAATCATACTTATACCTGGGACAATCTGGGCATTATCGCTTTTTCTAAAGAAGGAAATAAAGCGGAAAGTCTCGCAGTTGAACTCGAACTTATGAAATATGATTATTGCCCAAAAAGTGTTTTTAAAGGAGAGTTTATCTTTGATGATCAGGAATTATTCGAACTATACAAATCCGGTAAAAATAAACCCGTAAAACTTTTTAAAGGAGACAGAAGCGGTGCTTTCATTCTTAACGGAATCAGTGTTTGGTTTGACAAAGAAGATGGTAAAATTACGGCCCTTGATATTTCATCATACGAAGAGAAAGAAAAATCAAAAAAAGCCACAGCACCTGTTGATCCCAAATTCAAAGCATTCGAAGCTTTATGGCAGGAATGGATTTCAGAAATCAACAAAATTGTTTCAACAGACAATGATTACTACAATCTTACAGATGGAATCACTTCCGAAGACATAAAAAAACATACAGTTCTTGAAGACGATATAACCATACCTCCTGCTCTATTAAATTTCTATAAAGTTCAAAACGTAGATTATGACCCTGTAACTTCTGGTTTTCAGTTTGGCGTAAATAATTTCAGTTACGATCTTATTCCATTTCAGGATATTAAACAAGAATGGGAATCTATACAAGATTTACAATTTGATGAAGACGATCTTCCGGAACAAGAGAAAATAGATTTCGATAAAATTCAGACCAACAACTACGCCAATCCAAAATGGATTCCATTTGCAACGGGAAGAAACGGCGATTATTTACTCTATGATACAGATCCTGCTTCAAAAGGAAAATTTGGCCAAATCATAGAACTTCAAAACGAATCGTGGTCTAGAGATATCGTTGCAGATTCTCTGGAAGAATTAATTCAAAACGAAATCAATAATCTCAAAACCGGCAACACCGAACATTTTAATTTTATTGTTGGAAAGGAAAATTAAAGCACGCGGACAAAACAGATTCACTTTGCGAAAACGCTGATTTATACGGATTTTTATTCCTTTTTCTCTCGCAGATTCGGCAGATTTAAACAGATTCTTTTTTAAATTAAATCCGCTAAATCTGCGAGAAAATTTAATAGCCTCAAACCAAAATCCTTTCAATCACATTAATCTGTGGCAAAAAACAACTTAGGCACTCAACCGAATCGTCTTCCTAAATTCAGAAGGACTATACCCTTTCTGTTTTCTAAAGAATTTATTGAAATGGCTTTCATCCGTAAAACCAAATTCATAAGCAATCTCATTGATACGCTTATCGCTGAACTGCAATCGATGTTCAATCAGTTTGGTTTTGTAATTACTAATGTATTGCTGCATCGTTTCACTGGCATGCTTTTTAAAATAACGACCTAAATACGTATTCGAAATTCCGAAATAATCGCTAATTGACTCCGCTTTAATCTTTTCGGGATAATAAATATTGTTCTGAATATATTGCAGAATATCCATCGCTTTAGCCTCAGTATCAATATTAACCTGCTCCGGAAGGTATTTTGCAATATTTCTCGCCACAATAATAATCAGTGTATTGACCAATTGCTGAATCAGTTCCTGATTGTAAATATCTTTATCTTTCTTTTCCCTGCAAATCGCTTCAATCATCACTTTTACCAGACATTTATCCGGATCATTTTTCAAAATACAGCCCGGCTGATGATTCGCATTTTGAAGAATATATTCCAATCGCTGAATACTTTCGTTTTGCAGACTTGAATTCTTCAAATAAATATCATTGAATCTCAAAAAGAAAAATTTCGTTTCGGTTTCAATCGTGAAATTATGACAGTCTTCAGGCGTCAATAAAAACAAATGGCCCGGATCATACCTAAAAATGTTTTTGTTGATACACTGCGAACCTGTTCCCTCCAAAATATAAACCAGTTCAAAAAAATTATGACGATCTCCCACATCCGGATATTCACTCAGCGTTTCAAAAGAAACCGTAAAAGGCTCATATAGATTTTCTTTTTTCATAATTCAATTTATTTGAAGATGCAAATATACCTAAAAAAGACAAAAATATACCAAACAACAATCGTAAAAACAGTATAATTTTGCTTAATCAATTTAAAACAAAAAAATCACAATCATGGAATATAGAAAATTAGGCAGCTCAGAACTTGAATTATCAGCTATTACTTACGGTGCTTTTGCAATTGGCGGAACCATGTGGGCAGGAACAGATAAAAAAGATTCAATCGACTCCATTCACGCTTCAATCGATCACGGTGTTACAACAATCGATACTGCTCCTTTTTACGGATTTGGTTTAAGCGAAGAAATGATCGGAGAAGCTATCAAAAATCACGATCGCTCAAAAATTCAGTTATTGACTAAATTCGGTTTGGTTTGGGACGGAAGCAACAACGGAAAAGGCGATTACTTTTTCGATGCCGATGACAACGGAAAAAAAGTGCCGATTTACAAATATTCATCCAAACAAAACGTAATCAAAGAAATCGAAGAAAGCTTAAAACGCCTTCAAACCGATTATATCGATTTACTCCAAATTCACTGGCCCGATATTACAACACCAATTTCTGAAACCATGGAAGCTGTTGAAACACTAATCCAACAAGGAAAAATCAGGGCTTTCGGAGTAAGTAATTACAATGTTTCACAAATTCAGGAAGCACAAAAAACAGTTCAGGTAGTTTCTGATCAGGTTGCCTATAGCATGCTAAACCGTAAGATTGAAGAGGAATTAATTCCTTTCACCGTGGCAGAAAACATCGGAATCATTGCTTACAGTCCAATGGAAAGAGGTTTATTGACCGGAAAATACTTCTTAGACAGCAAATTAAAAGAAAACGACCACAGAAATGGCTATTTCGGAAAATTCGATTTACAGCAGGTAAAAACCTTAATCGAAGAATTGAGTGCTTTAGCACATTCAAAACATGTTTCAATTTCACAATTGGTTTTACGCTGGACTACTTTACAAAAAGGGATTGCAATAGTTCTAGCCGGAGCCAGAAACGCAGAACAGGCTATTTCAAATGCCAAAACAATGGATTTCGATCTATCCCCTTCTGAATTGGAATTTATCAATCAGGCAATTTCTAAAATAAAATAGTTTTTTTAAATACATAGAAACATAGTTTTGTATTATCTCAAGGTGTTTTTCACTTTGTAAGATAAACAGTACATTCTCAATATTATCATTCCGACGAAGGAGGAATCTTCGCGAGTAACTCTACAAAGATTGGCAACATTCTAGACAGAAACACTTACGAAGATTCCTCGTCCCTAGGAATGACAAACTTTGCAAACAAAAAAAACCTATGTTTCTATGTGTTAAAACAAATTCACAACAATCAAAATAATTTGGGTGTGTCCCTCCGGGTCGGGCTATCCGTTGCAATCTTTTATGCCGAACCCCGGCACAAAAGGATTTCCACTTCTATCCCTCACACATCCGCTTACATAAGAACAATTAAAATGAAAAAGATATTTATAATCAATGGCGGACAAAAATTCGCTCATTCAGGAGGACAATTCAATCAAACCGTTCAGGACTGGACAGTCGAATTTCTTTCAAAAAACAGTGCATACGAAATAAAAACAACCCATATCGAAAACGAAATTGATCTTCAGGAAGAAGTAGAAAAATTCGTCTGGGCAGATTTAATTATCTATCACACACCGGTTTGGTGGTTTCAGCTGCCAAATATTTTCAAAAAATACATTGACGATGTTTTCACGCACGGACACAACAACGGAATCTACAAAAGCGACGGAAGAAGCCGCGTAAATCCCGATATCAATTACGGAACCGGCGGACTTTTACATGGGAGAAAATACATGCTTACCACAAGCTGGAACGCGCCAAAAACAGCTTTTACACTTCCGGGAGAATTTTTTGAAGAAACTTCTGTTGATGACGGTGTAATGTTTGGCTTCCACAAAATGAACCAATTCACCGGAATGGAACGTATAAACGGCTTCCATTTTCATGATGTAGAAAAAGGAGCTACACCGGAAAATATCGTTATCTTTAAACAGGATTATACCCAACATTTAGAAGCAACTTTTAAAAAAATTCAATTATGATCTCAATTACAGCCATCATAAAAAGCAAACACGAAAACCTGATCGAAGTTCAAAATATGATTACACATCTGGTTACTGAAACCAGGAAAGAACAAGCATGCATCCGTTACGATCTTCACACAACAGATAATGTTTTCATTATTTGGGAAGAATGGAAAGATCAAACCGGACTTGATATACACAACAACCAGTCTTATTTGGTTGATTTTATTTCAAAATCCGAAACATTATTATCTGCTCCTGTACAGGTTTACAAAACTGCTCAGATTTTATAAATATTCCAACATTCCTGCAAGGTTTTCAAAACCTTGTAGGTATTTTATATAAAATTTCCACAAACAAAGTCCTACAAGGTTTTTGAAACCTTGCAGGACAAATAAAACCTTACTTTATCCCTCCAAAAGCCCCGAAACACATATTTTTATGTAAAATTTCGACTTTTGAAAAACCCACTTTTTTCATCAAATCCAATTGATAATTCATAGATCTTGGAGAATCTTCAATTTCGATATAATTTAAAACTTTCCGGCGATACTCTCCCCCTCCTATTCCTTCCAAATATTCGCCATAGCGCTGCCAGGTATATTGATTTAACAACTCCGTATCTTGTGTAATTAAATCAGAAATCATCAAACAGCCTCCGGGTTTCAATAATTTGAACAATTTAGCAAAAGTCGTTTCCCAATCGTTATCATCACGTAAATGATGCAAAACAGCACCTGCCAAAATAATATCGAAACTGTTTTCCTCTAAATCTGCTTCCCGAATATCGCCTTGCTTGATTTCGACTTTTCCGTTTGTTGCTGCCGAAACCCTTTCAAAAGCACGATCCAACATTGGCAAACTCAAATCGACCAAAGTGCAGTTTAAATTTGGCAACTTAGACAACATCATTAATGTATAATTTCCGGCTCCGCATCCTACATCCAAAACGGTTGTCGCATCAGGAACAATACGTTTTGAAGCTTCGGTTATTAATTCTAAAGAAATAGTAGCGTCAATTGTTGCTACTTGTCCCGTTTCTAAATTTGAAAATCGTTCGACATCATTGTCAAATCTTTCTTTGATTTCTGCAATAGTTGATTTTTTCATGGTCTTTGTTTTTTGGTTTTTAATCTCTCGCAGATCAAGCAGATTGAGCGGATATTTTTTGCTATTATATGATCGGGAAATTATTATGATTAAAATGATTCATCTTAAATTAATAATCTGCTGTATCTGAAAAATCTGCGGGAAACTTATTTTTCTTTTTCTTTAATCTCTCGCAGATCAAGCAGATTGAGCGGATCTTTTTGCTATTATATGATCGGGTATTATTATGATTAAAATGATTCATCTTAAATTAATAATCTGCTGTATCTGCAAAATCTGCGAGAGAAATATTTTTATTTTTCTTTAATCTCCCGAATATCAAGCAGATTGAGCGGATATTTTTTGCTATTATATGATCAGGAATCATTATGATTAAATTGATTATAAACATAATAATCTGCCTGATCTGCCAAATCTGCGGGAAACTTATTTTTCTTTTTCTTTAATCTCCCACAGATTGGGCAGATTCAGTGGATCTTTTTGCTATTATATGATCGGGAAATTATTATGATTAAAATGATTATAAACATAATAATCTGCCTGATATGCCAAATCTGCGAGAAACTTATTTTTCTTTTTCTTTAATCTCCCGCAGATTGAGCAGATTGAGCGGATCTTTTGGCTATTATATGATCGGGAAATTATTATGATTAAAATGATTCATCTTAAATTAATAATCTGCTGTATCTGAAAAATCTGCGGGAAACTTATTTTTCTTTTTCTTTAATCTCTCGCAGATCAAGCAGATTGAGCGGATCTTTTGGCTATTATATGATCGGGAAATTATTATGATTAAAATGATTCATCTTAAATTAATAATCTGCTGTATCTGAAAAATCTGCGGGAAACTTATTTTTCTTTTTCTTTAATCTCCCACAGATTGGGCAGATTCAGTAGATCTTTTTGCTATTATATGATCGGGAAATTATTATGATTAAAATGATTATAAACATAATAATCTGCCTGATATGCCAAATCTGCGAGAAACTTATTTTTCTTTTTCTTTAATCTCCCGCAGATTGAGCAGATTGAGCGGATCTTTTGGCTATTATATGATCGGGAAATTATTATGATTAAAATGATTAATCTTAAATTAATAATCTGCTGTATCTGAAAAATCTGCGGGAAACTTATTTTCTTTTTTTTTAATCTCTCGCAGATCAAGCAGATTGAGCCGATCTTTTTGCTATTATATGATCAGGAAATTATTATGATTAAATTGATTATAAACATAATAATCTGCTTGATCTGCCAAATCTGCGAGAGAAATATTTTTATTTTTTCAAAACTACCTTATTGTCATATACTTTAAAAATACTATTTTTATCATTTAACAATACTTTAAAAGTATCATGGAATTACGTCACTTAAAATATTTTCTGGCTGTAGCAGAAGAACTGAACTTCACCAAAGCTTCAGAAAAACTCTTTATTTCCCAGCCTCCATTAAGCCGACAAATAGCTGAATTAGAAGAAGAACTTCATTCAAAGCTTTTTATTCGGAACAATAAAAAGGTAGAACTCACCGAAGCCGGAAAATATTTTAAAGAAGAAGTGACAGCACTTTTTAAAAATCTGGAACGCATTTCTGTGAAAACAAAAAAGATTGCAGAGAATGTTTCGGGTGAATTCAGAATCGCTTATATCAGTTCGATTTATTCCGCAGTAATATCCGATTTAATCAAACATCTCAAAGCACAATTCCCGTATGTAAATTTCAAACTTTTTGAAGTTTCCACCACCAAACAAATTGATGCTTTGGAACAGGGAAAAATCGAAATGGGAATCATCAGATCGCCCATTCATTCACCCAAAATAAAATCGTATTTATGGTTTAAAGACGGCTTTTCATTGGTTTACAATAAGAAATCCACTCAGATAAAATCAGAAATTGATATTTTAAAACTTAAAGATGAAACGTTTGTTTTCTTCAATAAAGATTACGCGCCGCATTATCATGAAGTTTTACTTGAATTGTGTGCCTTTTATGGCTTTTCGCCGAAAATTATCCATGAAGCAAATAATATTAATTCAATTGTACAACTGGTCAAAAACGGATTGGGGATTTCGATTGTGCCTTCGAATATTGCAAAAAACAATTCCGACTCAGAAATTGGTTTTATTGAACTGAAAAAGGTTAATTTATATACGAATGTATCATTAATCACTTCAAAAGACGATCATTCTGAAATCACACAATCAGCTGTTGCCTTTTTGTTGTCACAAAAGCGCTAAGATGCTTTTTTTTAATCTCGCAAAGTCACAGAGTCGCAAAGTTTTATTTATCAAATACAAAAAAGAATATGTTTCACGCAGATTCAGCAGATTTGAGAAGATTTTTTTTTTAATCATCTGCAGAATCTGCTTAAATCTTATAAAATCTGCGTGAAATAAAAACTTTCCGACTCTGTGACTTTGTGAGAAACATATTCAAAATCTATTATGACCATAAAAAAAATTCGTTACAAATTAGTACAGTAATCCACATCATAAAAAGAGAACTTTTAAATACCTTAGCAAATTCAAATTCTACAATAAAAATTTCAATATAAAATGGCTGAGCAATCTTCAATTCAGTGCCCAAACTGCGGAACTCCTATCGATGTCAATGATGTTTTAAAACACCAGCTGGAAGATACCATCCGTAAAGAATTTCAACAAAAAGCCAACATTCAAAACCGTGAATTAGAGCTTAAAAACGAACAATTCGAAAAGGCAAAAGCCGAATTTGAAGCGAAGAAAAAACAGGAAAACGAACTTTTTGCAGAGCGTCTGGAACGTGAAAAGAAAAACGCAGAAAAAGAAATTGGGGAAAAACTAAAAACCAAACTCGAAGAAGAAAACAGAGACCGGTTGTTATTGATGGAAAAAGAACTCTCTGAAAAGTCTGAAAAAATCAGGGAATTAAATAAAATGGAAGGCGAAATTGCCAAATTACAGCGTGAAAAACTGGAAATGAAAGATGCCATCCAGGCCGAAGCCGAAAAGCAATTGAATGCTCAACTGGCATTGGAACGCGAAAAAATCAGAAAGCAGGAAGATGATAAAAACGAACTAAAATTCAAAGAACTTCAGAAACAGCTGGAAGAACAAAAAAAGCTGACTGAAGAAATGAAACGCAAGCAGGAACAAGGATCCATGCAATTACAAGGCGAAGTAATGGAACTGGCAATCGAAGAATGGCTTGCCAATAATTTTCCTCTTGACAGCATAGACGAAGTTAAAAAAGGGGCAAATGGCGCCGACTGTCTGCAGATTGTAAATACCCGTGAACATCAAAACTGCGGGTCTATTTATTATGAAAGCAAACGTACCAAAGCGTTTCAGCCATCCTGGATTGAGAAATTCAAAAACGATATCAGAACCAAAAGAGCGAATATCGGTGTTTTAGTTACCGAAGTGATGCCGGCAGGAATGGAACGAATGGGCATGCGAGACGGAATATGGATTTGCACCTATGACGAGTTTAAAGGCCTGAGTGCCGTTTTGCGTCAATCAATAATTCAGGTGAGTCAGGCGGTTCAGGCGCAGGAAAACAAAGGCGATAAAATGTCAATGTTATATGATTTCTTAACCAGCAATGAATTTCGTTTACAAGTAGAAGGAATTGTAGAAGGCTTTACCCAAATGCAAAGCGACCTGGACGCTGAAAAAAGAGCCATGCAGCGAATCTGGAAACAACGCGAAAAACAAATCGAAAAAGTAGTCCACAATACTTTAGGCATGTACGGTTCAATTCGGGGTATTGCCGGAAATGCGGTTCAAACCGTTAGGGCTCTGGAACTGGATTTTATTGAAGACAATAGTGATGATCCTAAGGAATTGGAATAGTTTTTTGTAAAATATTATTTTAATTCATCCATACATTATCCCTTTTTTGGCGATTCAGCCCGAAAAGGGATAATATTTTTATAGAGGGGTATACTTATTTTCAACTCTTTGAAATATTATTTATACAGTAATTTACCTCATTTTCCATGTAGAATTGTTAAGAAACTTTGGTTTTTATTCATAGTCAAAAAACCAAACAACTCGTTTTCAATTACTTATTTATATTTTTTAAGTAAAAACTTAACATTAGAAAACTTGTTTTATAATTATCTTTACTTAACTGCGAGTTAACAATTTAGTTACACTACAGAGATAATCATCATCTAAATGCATCTATAATATGGAAAACAAGAACGAAGAAACAAATCCTGAGAAAATTGATTCTCCAGCAACTGAAGCCGTACAACCTGTTGCAGAGCCTGAAAAAGCTGAAAATACACCTGTTAAAAAAGCACCTGCCCGTAAAACTACACCTGTCAAAACTGCAACAGCTAAGCCTGCAGCAACCACAAGTCCAGTTAAACCTGCTGTAAAAACTACCACAGCAGCTAAACCAACTGTTAGAAGAGCACCTGCTAAGAAAGTATCAGCACCTGCTACAAAAACAGAGAATAAAACTATAGTTACTGAAACACCTGTTACTGAATTGAAAGAAGAGAATACTAACGAAACGGTTAAAGCTGAGAAAACTGAAAAGGACAAAGCCGCTAAAAAAGCCAAAAAAGTGAAAGACAAAGAAAAAGAAAAGGAGAAAAAGAAATTAGCTAAGAAAAAAGAAAAAGCTAAAAAAGACAAGAAGAAAGAGAAAGCCAAAAAAGCAAAACTAAAAGCGAAGGCGAAGAAAAAAGAAAAAGCAAAAAAAGCAAAAGAGAAAGCTAAAGCTAAAAAAATAGCCAAAAAGAAAGCAAAGTCTCAGAGAAAGGCTAAAGCAAAAAAGAAAAAATAATTTTGAAGAAAGGTTTGACTTGAAAAGGTTAAACCTTTTTTATTTCTTTAGATTCTGTTTGTCATTCTGAGGAACGAAGAATCTTAGCAAAGAGGATCGACAAAGTATGGCTTAACGATAAGGAGTTCTAGCGTACAGATTCCTCTACGCAAGATTAACCACATATTTTAAATGAAATGTCACCCCCCAATCGCAATCATACTTCGATTGTCAAAATGTTTGACAGGATCGTCCATTTCAGAAATGGTTACCATTCCGGCTCTGACTTTTTTCTTGTTTTTTACAGAAGTAGAAATCAATTCCGTTATCGATTCACCGTTTCTGAAGGCAGTCAGCAAATCAGTTTCTGAATTAGAGAAAAGACAGTTTTTTATTTTTCCGTTTGCAGTAAGGCGGATTCGGTTACAGCTGTCACAAAACGGATTTGTAATCGAACTTATGATTCCGAAATCGCCCTGAAAACCTTTGATTTTATAAGTTCTGGCAGTAAAGTTTTTCTCATCTTCAAGCTTTTGGATTTGATCCAAAGTAAAACAGTTTTCAGCCTGAGATAAAATTTCATTTTGCGATACCATTTTGCTCCTGTCCCACTCGTTTCCGGCAAAAGGCATGAATTCAATAAAACGTACGGAAATGGGTAATGATTCCGTTAAATTGATAAAATCGACAATTTCGTTATCATTAAACCCCTTCATTAAGACAATATTTACTTTCACCTGAAAATCATGATTCAGTAGCAAATGCAGATTATCAATCACTTTTTCAAACTGATTTCGCAGCGTTATCGAATGAAATTTTGATGCAACAAGCGTATCTAAACTCAAATTGATTTTTTTGATTCCGGACTTTTTTAAAACTTCAATATGGCGGTCAATTAAAATACCATTGGTCGTAATCGAAAGTGAAACTTGTAAAGCCGATAATTTTGAAACAATTTCAGGAAAATCCTTTCTCAACAAAGGTTCTCCACCTGTCAGTCTGATTTTATCCACACCATTTTCTACGAAAGTTTGAGCAATGGCAAAAATCTCTTCAGCTGTCATTAAACTGGCTTTTGGAGACAATGCAATTCCGTCAGCAGGCATGCAATACGTACAACGCAAATTGCATTTCTCCAGCAACGAAATACGCAAATAATTGTGTTTTCGCCCAAAATCATCCGTTAAAATGGTTTTAGAGGGTGTCATGATTTTTTCCTTTTAAAATATGAAAAACGTGCATTACATGCGGAAAAACGGCATCCATGGATTCTCTTGCCCCGTTTGTAGATCCAGGCAAAGCCAAAACCAGGCTTTTTCCTAATGTTCCTGCCACTGTTCTGGATAACATCGCATACGGCATACGCTGCTGTCCATAATCGCGAATCGCTTCTTCAATTCCCGGAATTCGGCTTTCTAATATTGGCGAAAGTGCTTCAGGTGTTACATCCCTTGGCGATAATCCTGTTCCTCCTGTAAAAATAACCAGCTGATTCTCTTTCGCGAACGCCTTCGTTTTTTCCTGAATGATTTCTAATTCATCCGGAATAATCTCGTAATGAGTCGTTTCAACGCCGTAAGAATCTAACTTTTCTACAATGATTTTTCCGGATCGGTCTTCTTTATCACCGGCAAAAATAGAGTCGGAACAAACAAAAACTGCTGCTTTTATAGCATACGGAAATTTATTTTTGAAAGACGATTTTCCACCTTCTTTATTAATTAATTTGATCGTAGAAATTTCGATTTCCTTATCGATTGGTTTCAGCATATCGTACATTGTAAGCGCTACGATTGAAGCTCCGTGCATAGCCTCTACCTCTACTCCGGTTTTATAAACGGTTTTTACATTGAATATGATCTGAATCGTCAAATCCTCAATTTTATATTCAACCGAAGTATATTCAATTGGCAGCGGATGACAATCCGGAATTGATAAATGCGTGTTTTTTACGGCAAACAATCCGGCTGTTTTGGCCATTTCCAATACATTCCCTTTTGGCACCAGATTATTGACTACCGCATCAATTGTTTCCTGTTTGCTTACTTTGACAATTGCTGTGGCTGTTGCCTTTCTTAAGGTGCTTATTTTATGCGTAATATCTACCATTTAGGTGTTTTGTTTCCAGGTGAATGTATCGTTTTCAAACATTTCCTTGCCAAAAATTGGCACATCTGTTTTGATCCAGTTTACGATAGTTTCTGTGGCTTCATATACCTGCTTGCGTCTTGTTGCAGAAACGAAAACAAACAGACAGATTTCGCCTGCTTTTACAACTCCTAAACTGTGATAAATGTGCATACAGGTCAAATCGAATTTAGCAAAAGCTTTTTCACGAATGGTATGCAGGGCTTCGTTTGCCATATCAGTGTAAGCCGAATAATCAATGGCCACAACCCTATTATCGTGAATCACATCAGCACGAACCTGCCCCAGGAAAATATTGTGTGCCCCAATTGTATGTTTGGATTGGTGTTTGGCAATTGACTCCGCAATAAATGCCGGAGAAATTGGTCCTTCTACAAATACATTTTTACTCATTTTCTTTATTTTTTATTGTCCACTGATTTCACAGATAAAAAGGATTTTTTGCCACAAATTATACAAATTTTCATTACTTAATTCTATAAAAAAATAATCGTAGTATTGTCATTTCGACGAAGGAGAAATCCCCGTAAGAAGCTCTACAAAGATTGGCGAAATTCCAGACGGAGTTACTTGTGTAGATTCTTCGTTCCTCAGAATGACAAATTGTGCGGAGAATTATAATCTTTGACTATATTTTTATTTCTTTCGTTAATAATTCTTTCATTGCTAAAGCTCCACCAGAAATGCTTTTCACATTTTGAAACTGATTTCTCAGTAGCAATTCAACAGCCATTTTACTTCTGATTCCGGATTGGCAGAAAACATAAATCGCTTGTTTTGAATCTAGTTTTTCAATTTCATTTTCCAGATTCATTAACGGAATCTGAATGCTGTTTTTGAATGTTATTTTTGGAAGTTCATCTTCATTACGAACATCTAAAAACAAGGCTTCTTGATTATCTATTTGATCTAAAACTGCTTCAGCTGAAATATCTTCCACAAGATTTTCTTTTTGGGAATATTTTTCTTCAAAAGTATTTCTGTCCATTACAAAAGAATTATTTTTTTCAAAATCATATTTCTGCTGTTCATTATTCAGGATATTATAAACCAATATTTTTCCGCTCAAAACTTCTCCAGTTTCCAGAATCATTTTTATAACTTCATTGGCTTGGAGCATTCCAATAATTCCAACCGAGATTCCAATAACTCCTGCATCTGTACAATTTGCAGAAAAACTGTTTTCATCCGGATACAAACATCTGTAGGTTGGCCCGTTTTCATAATTAAAAACCGAAACTTGCCCCTGAAACCTGAAAATTGATCCGTAAACCATTGGTTTATTGGTGATCAGACAAGCATCATTTATAAGGTATTTTATTTGAAGATTATCTGTTGCATCCACAATAATATCATACTTTTCGAATAAAGCAATGGCATTATTACCGGAAAGTTTTTCAGCAATGGCATTTACTTTAACATCGGGATTCAATTCTGAAATCATGGCTTTGGCTTCCTCAACCTTATATTTTCCAACAGATGAACTTTTATAAATTACCTGACGCTGTAAATTTGAAACTTCGATAACATCATCATCCACGATTCCGATTTCACCAACTCCGGCAGCTGCCAGATAAGGCAATATGGCAGCGCCCAGACCTCCTGCACCAATAATTAAAACTTTGGATTTTAATAATTTGTACTGACCTGTTTCTCCAATTTCGGGAAGGATTATTTGTCGGTTATAACGTGAGGATGCATTCATAAATTGTAAATTATCCTCCGGCAAAAGGAGGCAATAAAGCAACAATATCACTTGTTTTCAAATTGTAATCTGTTGTTTTTGAAACTATTTTCTGATTGACTGCAACACTGAATGTCAGTGATTCGAACCTGTATTTTTCTTCTAAATCCTGCAATAAATCCTTCAGGGAAATATTCGAAGAAACCACATTTTCAAAAGTGCATTGTGTTTTTTCGGCAACAGCTCCAAAATATTTAACTTCAATCATTTATTATAAATTTAAATTCTGAAATATAAATTCGTCTTCAAAATGTCCCTGAAAATACGAAGTCAGTTTTGACGTATTTTTTACCACTTCACCAATTACAATAATTGCCGGTGATGAAATGTTTTTTTCGGCGACTAATTTAGTAATTGAGCTAATATTACCCACTACTTTTTGTTCTGAATTTTTAGTTCCGTTTTGGATAATGGCAATCGGAAGGTCGTCTGTACGATTAGCTTTATAAATGTCAACTATTTCATTTAGTTTATGCATTCCCATTAAAATCACCACGGTTGCAGCCGATTTTGAAGCCAAATGTACATCTTTGGACAGTTCATGGCTGGAAGTTGTACCTGTAATCACCCAAAAACTTTCTGCAACTTTTCGCTGTGTCAAACTGATTCCAACAGAAGCAGGAACACCTAAAGCTGATGAAATTCCAGGAACCACAGCAGTTTCTAAACCAAATTTTTCTGCAAATTCGATTTCTTCGCTTCCACGTCCGAAAATAAACGGATCCCCGCCTTTCAAACGAACTACATGCCCGTAACGATTTGCCATTGAGACAATCAATTCGTTAATCTGGTCTTGTGTATAAGCATGGCATCCCAGGCGCTTACCCACAAAAACAATTTCTGCCTGCGTTGCGTATTGCAGTAATTCTTCATTGACAAGAGCATCATACAAAACTACGTCGGCATTTTCTAACGCTTTTATTGCTTTTAGCGTAATCAGTTCTACATCTCCAGGCCCTGCGCCTACTACTGTTAATTTTGGTGTTCTTAAGCTTTTCATAACTATTAACTTAAATTGATATTCAGGTCGTTTAATTCGTCTGGCGAATTAATATTGGTTAAAGGAAAGTTTTCACTTTCTTCTATTTTTATGATCTGATGAGGCACTTTTGATAAAAAATCCATCATTTTCAGTTCATTATTGTCAATCGCTTCTTTTATAAGCGGAATAATTTTTTTTGAATAAATTCCGATTAAAGGATGCATTCTGCTTTCTGTCGCAAATATGGTAATCTGAGCTTCCTGATTGTGTTTTGATATTAATTCGGTTAATAATTCCGAAGAAATTAACGGAATATCACAACTCAGGATCAGGTTAAATTCGGTTTCAGAATTTACTAATGCTGTATAAATTCCCCCCAACGGACCTTTATCTTTTATTATATCAGCCGACTTTTTATATGGAAGATAATCGTATTCCTTTGTATTTGTTATAAACTCTAGACTTTCAGTAACCGGTAAAACAGCCTGAATAATATGCTCTATAAATGGTTTTCCCTGAAACATAACCAATCCTTTCTCAGACTTCATCCGGGAACTTTTTCCTCCACAAAGAATAAATGCTGTTAGTGTTTTCATGATTGAACTGTTTACTGTTTGTTGTTTCAGGTTTCAGGTTTAAAGTTTCAGGTTTAAAGTTTCAGGTTTTCACCAATCTTTCTTTTTTCTAACACATAGAAACATAGTTTTCTTTGTCGGTAAAGGTGTTTCACTTTGCCCTAATTCACATAGCTATGTGTGAGATAATGTGTTATCTTTTAAAATCTTTTTTAAATCTTTTATAAATATAGAAAACCTATGTTTCTATGTGTTTAATCCCCTGTTTAAGGAAAAATCAATTTTATGCTTGCCATCAAAATCACGGTTCCTAACACTATTTTTAATGTTTTGTTCGAAAAATAACCACTTCCGTAAAATCCGCCTAACATTCCGCCAATCACTGCAATCGGAACCAGATAGAAACTTTCTGTCGGAATAATTTTTCCTCCCAGAAGAAATCCGAGCATTCCTGCAAATGAATTCACAAATATGAACAGACTTGAGATAGCCGCAGATTCTTTTACAGAAGCCCATCCCAGGAACAATAAAATCGGACTCAAAATAATACCTCCTCCGATTCCCAGCATTCCTGACAACAATCCAATTACAAATCCGATTGCCAATGCAAAAGGCAATTTGATCTGAACAGCTTCTTTTTCCTTAAAATTAAATATTCCGAACAGCCTCAGAGCAGCAAATACCAGAACAATTCCCAAAATAACTTTATAAATTGTATTGTCTAGTGTAATAAATCCGCCAATAAAAGCTGCCGGCACAGAAGCTATCGCAAACGGATAAAAAAGTTTCGGTTTGAAATAATTCATTCTGTAATAGAATAAGAACGAGATACTTGAAACAAATAAATTCAATAATAATGCCGAAGGTTTCATAATCGCTACCGGAAAAGCAAAAATAGTCATTAAGGCCAAATACCCCGATGCACCGCCATGTCCTACACTGGAGTACAAAAACGCAATCACAATCAATGCGACACTAAATAAGATCATATTTTCGGAAGTAAGTAACTGCATCTTTTTTTGTTTCAGGTTTCAGGTTTTTTTGTTTCAGGTTCATGCTATATGTTTATTTTTACACACTGCATCTTAAAAACTCAATTCTATATTTTTTATTCTTTATTCTTTAAATCTAATCAATCGGCAATAATGTCACCAATTGTTCTTTTTTAAGGTTTTCGACATCATTTGGTACAATGAGCAGACAATTTGCTGTTGCAAAAGTGTTGAGCATTGCTGAACTCTGACCGTCTAAAACCGTTACATGGGTTTCATTGTACAAGGCTTTTAAGAACAATGTTTTACCTGAATCATTAGAAATTTCCGCATTTAATTTCCGGACTAATTTTGGTAAATGAATATCAGAAAATCCCATACGGTTTCTGATAGCGGGATATACGTACACATAAAAATTAGTCAGTGACGAAGCCGGATTTCCGGGTAAAGCAAAAACTAAAGTTTCTTTTTTAGAACCAAAAAACATTGGTTTTCCCGGTTTCTGATTGATTTTATAAAAGAGTTCTTCTACACCGTTTTTCAGTAATGCTTCTTTTACAAAATCGTAATCCCCAACTGAAATTCCGCCCGAAACTAAAACCACATCATATTTGGTGAGAATGCTTTTTAAAGCATTCTTCGTCGCTTTAAGGTTGTCTTTTACCTTAAAAACCTTCGTTTTCTTTATTCCGATTGTTTCAAGCGCAGCCTCCAGCATCACCGAATTGCTTTCGTAAATTTTACCCTTTGGCAATTTTTTACCAGGTTTAACCAATTCGTTACCGGTTACCAAAATAGCAACTTTGGGCTTCTTGTAAACTGTAATTTCTGTGATTCCCAAACAAGCCAGAAAACCAATTGCAGCAGGTGTGATTAACGTATTAGCCTCAAAAACAATTCCATTTTTATTAATTTGCTCTCCTTTTGCCCGAACATTTGCAAACTGTTCCGGCATTTTGGCAATCAAAATCGAATTTTCATTCGCCATAACATGCTCCTGCATCACGACTGTATCCGCATCATCCGGAACAAAAGCTCCGGTAAAAATCCTTACTGCTTCATTTTCTTTCAGTTTAACATTAAAATAATCTCCAGCTTGTGAACTGCTGACCACATCATACTGATGTTTTCTGCTGTGAATAAAAGCATAACCATCCATTGCTGACTGACGAAACGGCGGCATTGCAATTGGGGAATAAACCGTTTCTGCCAAAACATATCCCATTGCTTTTCTGACTGCTATTTTTTGCAATGGCATTTTCGAACTATTTCCAGCTACGATTGTTAAGGCTTCACTTACTTGTATCATTTTACAACTTATAAAACTAAGTATAAATACTTATTGCGAATATAAGTATTTTTTACTAGTGTGGTTAAAAAAAAATAATTTATTTTTCAGGATATAAAATTACTTCAATTTATTTAAAATCAATGTTTAAATCACTTTCTGTTTTGTATCTAAATTCTTTTGATTATTATTCGACTAGATATTCATTGTATTTTTTTATTCAATTAAAAATTTTAAATTGATATGTTTAAGTATAAAACATACCATCCTATTCACATCGGAAAAAAATTTATACCGTTTTTATTCAAAACAAAACATACCGCAAGTTACTGAAAAACAAATATTTGAAATATCATATATAGTTTTTACAGAGCATCATTTGCTTTATTTTAAAAAAAATACAGGAATTTTTTGGATTTTATTATATTAAAATTAACTTTGTCTATATAATTAGTAGAGTTTTAATTACTATTTAAAATTATAAAAACTACATTTTGAAAACAGCCGAAAGCCTATCGTATTTCATTTATGCTACAAAAATAACTTATAACACATCTTGTTGTTGTATGTGCAACTGTTTCTAATTCTTAAGCAGTTTTGTTTATGATGAATTTTTAACTTTTTGAAATAAACACTCTAAAAAAACAAAAAAATGTTTACTGCAATATGTATGACACAACAACTTACGCCGAAAAAGGATTGAAACTGTACCTGAAATAATACAATGTCAAATTAAAACTAAAATTATCAAAATGAAAAAAATGCACAACTGTTGCTGTAAATAACAAAAAAAAGCCATTTCTGCGGCAACAGAAATGGCGAGGCTTAAAGACAATTTATCGCTAAATAAAGGAAACACGAGAGAGTTGAAAAATCAGCTTTCAGGGCTCCTTGTTAATTACTTAAACCAATACAAAGAAATGAAAAAAAATATAAATCTCATTTTATGGGGAGCAATTTTATTGATCTCCCTGCAACTTCAGGCACAAAATACACAAGCTACCATTAACTCAACACTCAACGGAACTGTCATTGATCAGGTTACCAATCAGCCCATTCCGGGGGTTAATATTCAGATTAAAGGAACGACACATACAGCCGTAACCGATTTAGACGGAAAATTTTATTTCCAGACAGGTCAGAAATTCCCATACATACTGATCGTGAGTTATATCGGTTATGTTACCGCAGAACACACTGCAAATACCGATTTTGTTCAGATTTCATTAAAAGAAGACCGTAAAGAACTCGATGAACTTGTTATT
The DNA here is from genome assembly GCF_010645065.1 of Flavobacterium fluviatile. GTDB lineage: Bacteria > Bacteroidota > Bacteroidia > Flavobacteriales > Flavobacteriaceae > Flavobacterium > Flavobacterium fluviatile. The sequence continues at coordinate 21,798 of NZ_JAADZW010000024.1, forward strand.
ATCGGATACGGAAGCACTACCAAAAAAGATTATACCGGAGCTGCCGAAACCGTTTCTTCTACAGCATTAAAAGCCACACAACGTACCCTTGAAAGTTCGCTTCAGGGTTCAGTAGCGGGCGTAAATGTTACACAGACTTCGGGACAGCCGGGGGCGGGATTAAGCATTCGTATTCGTGGAGGAAGTTCTATTCAGGGAGGAAATGAACCGCTGTATGTAATCGACGGATTCCCGCTTTATAATTCGGATGTAACTTCTGGAGTTTTGAGCGGAACACCAACCAATCCTTTGTCTTCCATAAACCCTTCGGATATTGAATCAATTACGGTTTTAAAAGATGCTTCTTCTACAGCAATCTACGGATCAAGAGGTGCAAATGGAGTTGTGATCATTACCACTAAAAAAGGATCTGCAAGCGCCATGACAGTCAATTATGATTTTACCATTGGACAACAGGAAGTACGCAATAAAGTGGATGTTCTGGATGCAAAAGGTTTCGCCCGACTTAGAAATGCGGCTTTATACGACACTAATCCTGCTTTGGGACCGAATCAATATTTAAGTGATGCGCAAATTGCTGCACTGGGAAAAGGAGTTGACTGGCAGGAAGAAGCCTTTCAGAAAGGATTGGTACAAAACCATCAATTGAGTATTTCAGGCGGAAACAACCAGACAAGATATGCCGTTTCGGGGAATTATTACAATCAGGAAGGGATTATTAAAAATACCGGTTTCGAAAGGCTGAGCGGAAGAGTAAACCTGACTTCGAAAATAAGCAGTAAAGCAAGAATTGGTTTAAACCTTACCATTGCAGAAACCAAAGCAAAAGTGGCTCCGGCAGGTTTGATCACTTCTTTACTGAGCATGCCTCCTACTGCCACTATTTATGAACCGGACGGAAGCTATACTTTAAGAAATCCATTTGAAAACATCTTCGCAAATCCAATTGCAACCTTAAATGAGCGTAAAACGAGGCCATTACTGACCGGATTCTGGGAACGATTTATGGCGAATATGATATTTTGAAAAACTTAGTTTTTAAAGTTTCTTTCGGAACCGATTTGATTTTTAACAAAGAGAAAAGCTACCTTCCTTCCACTATTTATGAAGGACTGATTACCAATGGAGAAGGAAGAATCGGTACCGCAGATTCAAGAACCTGGTTAAACGAAAACACCCTTACCTACTCTAAAATTGTTGGAGAAAAACACAATCTGAATGTACTGGCGGGTTATACTCAGCAAAATTCTACTAAAGAATTTGTTACAGCCGGTTCTCAGCAATTTGTAAATGATTTAACCTATTATTACAGTCTTCAAAGTGGAAATGTGGCGCTAATGCCTTCTTCAGGAGAAAGTACATGGGCTTTGAACTCCTATTTATCAAGGGTTAACTACAACTATGATTCAAAATATTTTTTAACGGCAAGTTTAAGAGCCGACGGTTCTTCGAGATTTGGAAAAAACAATAAATGGGGTTATTTTCCTTCTTTTGCTGTAGCATGGCAAATTAGCAATGAAGCCTTTTTTGAGCCTGTAAAAGACGTAATCAACAGCATAAAGATCAGAACCAGTTACGGTGCTACGGGAAATCAGGAAATTGGAGAATACCAGTCACTTTCTACATTAAGCAGTGTAAAATACCTTTTTGGAGACCAGATTTACACCGGCTTTACGCCAGCAAGAATCTCCAATGATGACTTGGGATGGGAACTGACCAACCAGTTTGACGCAGGTGTTGACGCAGGTTTTTTTGATGATAAATTAAACCTGACAGTTGACGTTTACCGCAAAACAACTAAAGACTTATTACTTGCAGTTCAAATTCCTCATACTACCGGATTTACATCTTCTTTACAAAATTTTGGCACTGTACAGAATCAGGGAATTGAATTAGGAATCAATACAGCTCTTGGAAATACAGCATTTTCATGGAATTCAAACTTTAATATTTCATTCAATAAAAACAAAATCATTGCACTTGGAAATGATGCGGAATTCTACACTTTCGGAAATTACATTCTTAGAAAAGGAGAATCATTAGGAACTTTTTACGGCGCAGTAACCGATGGAATACTTCAAACGGCAGATATCGCTACGAAAGGAGCATTTACCGGAAATGCAACTCCAAAAGCAGGTGACCGTTTATATAAAGACATCAATGGAGACGGTACTTTTACAACCGCTGCCGACAGAACCAGTATTGGTGATGCTCAGCCTGATTTTATTTTTGGTTTCACTAATACATTTACCTACAGAGGTTTTGAGTTATCAGCACTAATTAACGGATCGGTTGGAAATAAAATTCTGAATGGAAATGCTCAGGCACTTGAATTATACAACGGCCAGCAAAATGCTTCTACAAGTGCATTAGATGCCTGGACGCCGACTAATCCAAGTACGACTACACCACGTGCCAAACTGGATCCGGCTCCGGTTTTCTCAGACCGATTTGTTGAAGACGGCTCTTTTGTGAGAATCAAAAACATCACTTTCAGCTATAATTTACCAAAAAAGGTTTCAGAAAAACTGCTTCTGACCTCCGTTAAATTCAGAGTTGTCGGAGAAAACCTTTTCACTTTCACCAAATACACAGGATTTGATCCTGAAGTAACGAACGGAACTACAATTTCTCCGGGAACAGATACGGGAATTTACCCTGCATCCAAAACAATTTCGGGTGGTTTAATTGTAACATTTTAAAACGATACATCATGAAAAATATAACACTATATAGTCTATTACTTATTTTCAGCCTTAGTGCTTGTAATCCTTTGGATGAAAATCCAAAAGCTTTTATTGGCACAGGTAATTTTTACAATACGACAGAAGATGCTGATGCGGCCGTACTATCAATTTATAACGCCATCAACAGCAGTACACATACACTTTACAATCGTCTGATTCAAATTTCGACCGAAATGGCAACAGATGATTATGAAGCGGGTCCGAGAGCCAGAAATGCGCATGTTAGAGCTTTATCAAACCTGACACATGATGCTTCAAATGATCGTATGTTAGAAATTTGGCGTCAGAGTTATGACGGAATAAACAGAGCAAATGTGGCAATCGACAACATTGCTAAAAATCCGAATCTGAATTCGCAAAAAGATAAAGATCTGATTAATGAAGCAAAATTTCTAAGAGCGGTTTTATACTTCAATATCGTGAGATGGTTTGGAGACGTGCCGTTGGTTTTACACGAAACCAAAGGTCTGACACCGGAAGTTCTTAACGTTACCAATACCCCAGAAGCCGAAGTTTACGCTCAGATCGAAGCTGATTTACTTGATTCTGAAGCCTTGCCGGAAGTTCAGTCAGTAAAAGGACGGGTAACTTCGGGTGCTGCAAAAAGTTTATTGTCTAAAGTGTAACTGACGCAGAAAAAATGGCAAAAAGCGGCTGATAAAAGCAAAGAAGTAATTAACAGCAAGGTGTATGACCTGTTTGAAAATTTTGCAGATGTTTTTAACGTAGCTACCAAAAACGGCAAAGAACATATTTTTTCGGCACAGTTTAAAGGGCTTACCAACTGGAACGGAAATATGCTCGCTTCTACCGCCTCACCAAATACAGTTCCGGGAATTGCAGGAGATCATGCCGATGCATTGCACACTGCAGGTGGTCTATTTGAGGCTTTCGCCGAAACGGACAAGCGTAAATACATCACGTTTGCTGTAGAATTTGTGAGCCCGACGGATGGCAAAACGTATAAAACGATTCCGCATTTCAATAAATATTTTGATCCTTCAACTCCGGCATCTCCGGGACAGTCTTCTAAAAACACACCGATTATTCGGTTTGCAGAAATATTATTGATTTATACTGAAGCAGAAAACGAACTGAACGGTCCAACGACAGCCGCTTTTGAAGCCATTGACCGTGTCAGGGAAAGAGCAGGAATTGATTTGCTGTCGGTAACTTCCCCTTCAATCAACAAAGACGATTTCAGGGAAGCTGTTTTTGAAGAAAGAAGAAAAGAACTGGTGTACGAATACCAGCGCTGGTTTGATCTTGCCAGAAGAGGCCCTGATTATTTTGTGGCAAAACTAAAAGCGGCGGGTAAAACCAATGCACAGCCAAAACATGTTCACTTCCCGATTCCGCAAAGAGAACTGGATTTAAATAAAAATTTGAAACAGGTTCCTGCATGGAGAGAGTGAAATAATTTTAAAACATAGAAAAACATAAGCTTTTTGTTATTGAAAAGAACATAAAAGAGAAACACATTTCTCAACATATAGCTATGTGTTTTTTGAATAAGTGAAACGCTTTTTTACGCTTACAAATCTATGTTTCTATGTGTTAAAAACTTTCCAGAATTAAATAAGTACTAACAGTAATTACAATAAAATGAATCAAAAAAGAATTACAACTTTGCTTTCTGCCCTACTGATTGGGGCATTGGGCTCTTATCAACTGAATGCACAAACCAATTCATCAAAACCAAACGTCATCTTGATTATGGTAGATGACATGGGCTATTCTGACTTAGGAAATTATGGTTCCGAAATTAACACGCCAAACCTCGACAGATTAGCGAAAGAAGGTACACGTTTGCGCGAGTTTTACAACAACTCTATCTGTGCGCCAACAAGGGCTTCTCTTTTAACAGGTCAATACCAGCATAAAGCCGGTGTGGGTTATTTTGATGTCAACTTAGGATTACCGGCTTATCAAGGATATTTAAACAAAGAGTCCTTAACCCTGGGAGAGGTTTTCCGTTCAGGTGGTTACAGCACTTTAATGTCCGGAAAATGGCACGTAGGTTCTGAAGATAAAGCACAATGGCCAAACCAAAGAGGTTTCGATAAATTTTACGGAATCCTGAAAGGTGCTGCCAATTACTTTAATACGGATGGTCTTCCTTTTGGGAAAAGTCCATATCCGGTTGCTTTAATCCGTAATAATGAAGAACTGCATCCAAAAGCAGATTCGTATTATTTTACGGATGAGATTGGTAATAATGCCGTACAATTTTTAGATGAGCAAAACAAAGAGAATAAACCGTTCTTTTTATACATTGCTTTTACAGCACCACACTGGCCACTACAGGCAAAACCGGTTGACATTGCCAAATACCGTGGGAAATTTGACGAAGGCTGGGATGTTCTAAGAGAAAAAAGAATCAAAAAACTGAAAGAAAACGGAATCTTATTAGCAGACCAAACCATCGCTCCAAGAGATCCTGAAGTACCGGAATGGAATAAATTAACCTATGACGAAAAGCAGTTCTGGAAAGCTAAAATGGAAGTGTATGCCGCAATGGTTGACAATATGGATCAGAATGTTGGTAAGGTTCTGGACAAATTAAAAGCCCTGAAAAAAGACAAAAACACACTGATAGTTTTCATCTCAGATAATGGTGCACAAGGCGGTTTCAACACCTACAATCCGTTAAGAAGAGGATTAGTGAAAAATGATGGTCCAATTGGAACTTCGGGTTCTTTCGATTATCAGGAACAGAACTGGGCCTATTTGTCGAATACTCCATTGCAGGATTATAAAAACAACATGCACGAAGGCGGTTTCAGTTCGCCATTCATTGCCTGGTATCCATCCAAAATAAAAGCCGGCAGAATTGATAAAGGAACAGGACATTTGATTGACCTTGCTCCTACTTTCTATGATTTAGCCGGAATTCAGTATCCAAAAAAACTGAATGGCGTAACTTCAAATCCTTTACCTGGAAAAAGTTTATTGCCTGTTTTAATTGACGGCGCTTCCGAAGTCAACCGTGGTGCTCCGATATTCTGGGAAAGAGCCGGAAACAGAGCTGTGAGGGATGGCAAATGGAAACTAGTTTCAATTTATCCTTCTTACCAATGGGAACTTTATAATTTAGAAAATGACAGAGGTGAAACTAAGGATATAGCTTCACAAAATCCGGGTATTGTAAACGAACTTTCGGCTAAGTATTTTGACTGGGCTGACAAAACCGGCGTTGTGGAATACAGCAAATTCAAATCAAAAAATGAACTGATTCCGGGGGCCGCTCCTAAAAAGTAATTGCTTTTTTTGATATTTTAAGCAATTAAACAAAAGGCGATCGTTGATTCGATCGCCTTTTTGTGTTTGTAAAATATTATTTTAACTCGTTGGGTGAAAATATTTTTTTCCAATTCTATCGCATCAGCTTAGATATAAATCTGTCTAAATCTGCTTTAATCTGTGTAAATCTGAGTGAAAAATTAATATGCAAAAATACTTCACGCAGATTTTAAAGGATTTTTGCAGATCAAATTAGATTTAATCCTTGAATGAAGCTATTTTATTCTATTTCACCGAACGATTATTTTATATCATGCAAAATTTGGCGCACCTCAGCTAAATCGCTGACAAAATACCTTGCTGCTGTTTTTGTATTTCCAACTTTTACTGTATAAGCACTATCCGCCAATTCCTGAAACATAAATTCATCTGTCCAGTCATCTCCAATAGCTAAAATAAAATCATAATAGCCCTCAGTTACAAGCCTTCCTGCTGCACGTCCTTTATTTACATTGCTGCTCTTGACTTCGAGCACTTTATTCCCTTCCAGAACTGAAAGCGAATTGTTAGCCAAAAGTCCCGTCAGGACATGTTTAAGTTCCATTGTTCTTAAACTGGCAAGCTCAGCATCAGCTCTTCGATAGTGCCAGGCAAGCGAATAGTTTTTCTCTTCAATAAAAGTACCGGGAGTACTATCCGTAAAACTTTCTATAATGGGTCGTATATTTTCTTTCCATTCAGATTTAAGATGCTCCAGACTTATCCATTCTTTTTCTTTTTTTCTAAGCCATACACCATGATCTGTAATCAAAGTATAATTTTTATGTCCAAACCAGCTTTCCAGTGTTTTGCGGTCACGTCCGCTGATTATGGCTATTTCAGTGTTTTCGTCTGCGGCGATACTGTCCAGGAGAGCATATAACTCATCATCCGGACTTGCATCTGAGGGTATATTTTTAAATCCAACCAGTGTACCGTCGTAATCAAGCAAAAGCAGTCTTTTTCCGGAATTCTTATAATCCAATGCAATATCATGAATTATTTCAGGATTCATTTTTTTGGTAATGGCAACGGGTTTTGAATTTTTAGTAATTTCAAGGGCGTTTAAAAATGAGTCTGCCCATTTTTCTACATTATAGCGAGACACCCTTTTCTGCAAAGTTTCCAGTCTCGATTTTTGTTCTGACTCAGGCATTTCCAGAGCATATTTCAAAGTATCCGCAATCTGCTCAAAATTGTTAGGGTTTACTAAAAGAGCCTCATACAATTCTTTAGCAGCGCCAGCCATTTCGCTTAAAACAAGCACGCCTTTACCTTGTGTTTTTGCAGCAACATATTCCTTTGCGACAAGATTCATTCCGTCTCTTGTTGGTGTAATCAGGGCTATATCAGAAGCTACATATAAATCAATGAGATCATCAAACGGCATTGATCTGTAAAAATACCAGATAGGTGTCCAGTTTACTGTAGCAAGCTGACCGTTTATCCTGCCTACCAATTCGTCTGTTTCCCGTTTTAAACGCTGGTACTGTGCCACATTTTCCCTTGAGGGTACAGACAGCATCACCAGTCGTACTTTTCCTTTGTATTCCGGGTATTTGTTCAGGAAATATTCAAATGATTTTATTCTGTTTGGAATTCCCTTCGTATAATCCATTCTGTCGATTGATAAAATAAGCTTGCTTTCTGCAAAGGACATATTGTGAAGTTCTATATTCTGCCTCAGTTCGGACTTCTTGTCATCCGGGCTCGTTGCATGTTCAAGAGCTGAATTGTAATACTTATCATAATCAATTCCCATAGGGAAAGAATCTACTTTTACAATTCTGTCCTTATAAAATATTTCGTTAAAGCGAATTTCAAATCCTGTGATTCTGGATGCAGAACTGATAAAATGTCTGACATAATCATAGGTATGAAAACCAATAAGATCAGCACCAAGCATGCCATATAACAATTCATCACGCCACGGACAAGTCCTGAAAAGCTCAAATGACGGATACGGAATATGAAGAAAAAACCCTATTGTAAGGTTTGGTGCTTTCTGCCGAAGCAATTCGGGAAGCAATAACAGCTGATAATCATGAATCCATACCGTATCCCCTTCATTTACATGCTGAAGTACGATGTCAGCAAACTTCTGATTCACCTTTTTATAAGATTCCCAATGGTTAAGCTCAAACTCTGTATATGCTTGAAAATAATGAAAAAGAGGCCATAATGCGGTATTGCTGAAACCATAATAATAGTTTTCTATATCGTAGGCCGTCAAAGGAACCCTAACGCATTTTTCTTTTGCAAGTGCGGTATCTACTTCACTTTTTACTTCTGGCTGTATTTCCTCCTCTGTAAGTCCCGACCAGCCTATCCAGATTCCGTTTCCTTCTGAGTGAACTGATTTCATTCCGGTCGCAAGTCCCCCAACACTTGATTTTACTACTAATTTTTCGTCATCAAATTTAAGATCTACAGGAAGGCGATTGGAAATTATAATTGTCTTATTCATTTAGAATGTTTTGGATTAATAACATCGTTTTAGTAAATTTAAAGAATTAATACCCTTTTACCTAACTAAAAGATGACTTTATGAAGAATTTAAACTATGGTATAATTGGTAATTGTCGCAGTGCCGCATTGATTTCAGACAAGGGAGCTATCGAATGGTGCTGCCTTCCGGAATTTGATTCTGCATCCGTATTTGCAAAAATACTGGATCAGGAAATTGGAGGGAGTTTTGAAATACAAGTAACTGATGACTATACAATTACCCAAAAATACATACCAAATACAAGTATATTAGTTACTGCATTTTCTAACGGTACTGATGCTTTTGAAATTAACGATTTCATGCCGAGATACCGAAAAGATAAAGGAGGATATATGGCTCCTCCGGAAATTATCCGTTATTTTAAAAAATTGTCAGGAAACCCTTCGTTCAGGATAATTTATGATCCGCGTCTGGACTACGCATCAGGTGTAACGAGCAGTTTCGTGAAAGAAAACCATATCGTAAGCCTTACCGGTACAATAAAATTTGATTCCCTTTTCTTATACAGTAATTTAGATCTGGAAAGTATTGCCAATGGAAATGAAATCACGCTTCACGGTGACGGTTATCTTTTAATGGCGTATAATGAGAAAATTTTTATTCCAACGCTCACAAAAATAAATCTGGAATTTGAAAGAACCAAAACCTATTGGCTCAGCTGGAGTGATAAAACTACAGAATATAAAAAATACAATGAGCAGATTGCGCGTAGTGCCATTACGCTTAAATTACTCAGTTATGAAAAAACAGGTGCTGTTTTAGCAGCAGCTACAACTTCCCTGCCCGAAACTATTGGAGAAGTTAGAAACTGGGATTACAGATTCTGCTGGATTAGGGATGCTTCTATGGTAGTGAAGGTCATTTCTGAACTTGGACATAAGAAACTTGCCAAAGATTACCTGCAGTTCATCATTGATTTAGTTCCTAATAAAGATGAAAAACTGCAAATCATGTATGGCATCAATAAAGAAAAAAAACTGACGGAGGAAACACTTGATCACCTCAGCGGCTACATGGGCAGCAAGCCTGTGCGAATTGGTAATGCAGCCTACTCCCAGCGCCAGAACGATATTTACGGTATTCTTATGGATGTGATTTACCAGCAGCTCATCTCTTTCAGTAATGATACAGAAAACGGCGAAGAACTCTGGAACATAACCAAAGGAATCGTTTGGGTGGTAAATAAACACTGGCAGGAACCTGACAAGGGAATTTGGGAATTCAGGACTGAGGAAAGGCATTTTACATTCTCTAAAATATTGTGCTGGACAGCCATAGACAGAGCCATCAAAGTTGCCAGAATATTAGGCAAAAGACACAAAGCAGAAAAATGGGAGCCATTAGCTGCCACTATAAAAAATGACATCATGGAAAATGCCTGGAATGAAACGGTACAGGCTTTTACGCAGTCTTATGGCTCTAACGACCTTGATACTTCAGTACTTTTAATGGAAAGTTACGGTTTTATTGAAGCTATGGATCCAAAATATGTTGCAACCGTCAAGGCAATTGAACGTGATTTAAGCAATGACGGTCTTTTATACCGTTATAAAAACAAGGACGATTTCGGTCTTCCCTCTTCTTCTTTTACAATTTGTACATTTTGGTTCATTAACAGCCTGTACAAAATTGGAGAAGAAAAGAAAGCAGAAAAACTTTTCGAACAATTACTTTCTTACAGCAATCATTTAGGATTATTTAGTGAAGATATTGATTTTGAAACTAAACGCCTTTTAGGGAATTTTCCACAGGCCTATTCTCATTTGGCACTTATAGAAACAGCTATCAATCTTTCTAATATTACCAATGAAGAGGTAGTGCTTGATGCGATACGTTAATTTCAGGTAATTAAATCAAAAAGCGATTGTCTCCGGACAATCGCTTTTTGATTTATATAACTAAGTAAGAAAGTAAAATTAAGATGCCAAAGCAATTTCCAATGGTGCTTTTATTGCGGACAAAGTAAACGGATCTGAATATCCTGAGAAAAAAACATCCAGTATTTCCTTAAAAACAGGATCAGCATTTTGAGCCTGAGAAAAAAGAGTCATCGAAGAACACAGTTTTCTTGCATCTAATTCTCCAAGAATAGCCTCTATTGATTTTCTTTTATATTCAAGCAGTACCTGGCAAATTTCAATCAGATGTTTCGCTAAAACAGGGTGATTCAAAAAATCTTCTGCTTCTTTAAGATTTGCAAGTCCATAATAATTAGCTATTGTGCTTTTTCCTAAACCTTTTAGCTGCGGAAAAATAAACCACATCCAGTGCGTTTCTTTCTTCCCTTTTTTTAATTCGGAGTAAGCAGTAAGATAAAGTTTGTTCTGTGCATCTAAAAAGCGTGTTAAATCATTATTTGCGTAAGCCATTCTGAAATAATTTATAAGGTTAAACAAATTTTAGGTTGTTTTTAAAGTCCTCCAAAACTACTCAGCTTCTCAGTTTAAAATTTTATATAATTATTAAAATTGCATTATATAATTTCAATTTCTATGAAAAAGAAACAGCTGCGAAAAAATAGTAATCGCAGCTGCTTTGAACCCATATAAATAAAGACAAATTTAATTTTTAATTTTTGAAATCATTCAAAGATTTCTCAATAATAGCAAGGCATTCCTTAATTTGATCTTCTGTAATGACCAAAGGCGGAGCCAGACGAATTTTATTTCCGTGAGTTGGTTTTGCCAATAATCCGTTATCCCTGAATTTCAGGCAGATTTGCCAGGCAAGATCCGATTCTTCATCAGAATTGATTACAATCGCATTCAGCAAACCTTTTCCGCGAACCAGTGTAATTAAATTGTTGCGTTCGGCAATTTCGTTTAATCCTTTTCTCAAAATGATTCCCAGACGTTCTGAATTCTCAGCCAGTTTTTCATCTTTTACCACTTCAAGAGCTGCAATCGCAACAGCAGCCGCAACCGGATTCCCTCCAAAAGTAGAACCGTGTTGTCCCGGTTTGATTACATTCATGATTTCATTATTTGCCAAAACCGCCGAAACCGGATAAACACCACCGGAAATTGCCTTTCCTAAAATCAAAATATCAGGCTGTACGTTTTCGTGATGAACGGCTAAAAGTTTCCCTGTACGTGCAATTCCAGTCTGAACTTCATCTGCAATAAACAGTACATTATGTTTTTCGCAAAGTGCTTTTGCTTTCGCTAAATAACCTTCAGACGGAACATAAACTCCTGCTTCTCCCTGGATTGGTTCTACCAGGAAACCGGCAATATTTTTTGACGATTCCAGTGCTTTTTCCAAAGCCTGCAGATTATCATATTCTATTTTTATAAAACCTTCTGTAAAAGGACCGAAACTCTTGCGGGCAGTTTCATCATTCGAAAACGAAATAATGGTTGTGGTTCTTCCGTGAAAATTATTCTCACAAACGATAATCTGCGCCAGATTTTCATGGATTTCTTTTACTTCATAAGCCCATTTTCTGCAAAGTTTCAAAGCTGTTTCTACCGCTTCGGCACCTGTGTTCATAGGCAAAACTTTATCAAAACCAAAATAATTGGTTACATACTCTTCGTAATTTCCTAATTTATCATTGTAAAATGCTCGTGAAGTCAAAGTCAGTTTTTGCGCCTGCTCTGTCATTGCCCCTACGATTTTAGGATGACAATGTCCCTGGTTTACGGCAGAATAAGCAGACAAAAAATCATAATATTTCTTTCCGTCCACATCCCAGACATAGACACCTTCCCCCCTGTCTAAAACTACAGGAAGCGGGTGATAATTATGAGCTCCGTATTTATTTTCTTTATCTATTAAAATTTCAGATTTAGATGAAAGAGCTTGTTTAGTATGTTCCATGATTTTGAGTTTTTTATCTTTTCAAAATTAATCATATTATTTTATTTCACAATAAAAAACCATATTTTTGACTTTATTTTACAATTATAAAGTGAATTATAAAAATTATAACCAAATTAAAAGTCAATTTTAATTTCAAACAATATAAAAATGGATTCATTAGACCAATTTGACATCAAAATTATCCAAGAACTGGAAAAAGACGGCAGAATGGCTTTTTCAACCATCGCTGCAAATTTGAAAATCTCAAATACAATGGTGCATCAGCGGGTGAATCGCTTAACAGAACAAGGAATTATTTCAGGAATTAAACCTTTGGTAAACGAAAAAAAAATGGGTTACGACTGGGCTTCTTTTACCGGAATTACACTCAATAAAGATTCGGATTCGGAAAGAATTATTGAAGCCTTAAAAGCCATTCCGGAAATTACGGAGTGCTATTATGTGACGGGATCTTTTACACTCTACATAAAAATTATAGCCAAAAATCACGAGCACTTGCGAAATGTTCTTTACGAAAAAATAGACCGTATTTCGGGCATCGCTAAAACCGATTCGATTGTAGAATTGGGATGTGCTTTTAAAAGAAATATTACGCTTTAAATTTCACAATGTTTTTAAACTACTATTTTTCAACATTTTAAATTCTTATAAAAAACCGCACAAGAAAATATTATTGAGTTTTTTGGTACGATTTTATTTTAGATATTTGTTTAAAATTGTAAAAATCATGAAAAAATCAACATTCTTAATTTTAGTTATTTCCTTATTTTTCAACGCTATGAATGCCCAGTTAAAAACCGTAAAATACAATGACGGAGATCAGGTTTTAAATGGATTATCTATAAAATCTGCGAAAAAAAGCAGTCAAAACCCGGGTATTTTACTTTTACCGGCATGGCTGGGGATTGACAATGCCTCAAAAGGAATTGCTGAAGATTTATCAAAACTGGGTTATACCGTTTTTATAGCTGACATTTACGGAGAAGGAAATTATCCTAAAAATACTTCCGAGGCCGGAAAACAAGCCGGATTTTACAAAAAGAATTATGAGGCGTATCAAAAACGTATTCAGCTGGCTTTAGACCAACTAATTAAATCAGGTGCAAATGCCAATAATATTGTAGCAATTGGCTATTGTTTTGGCGGAACAGGAGTTTTAGAAGCTGCCCGCGGAAAACTGAATGTGAAAGGCGTTGTTTCTTTTCATGGCGGTTTAGGCAAAGATGCTGCCAGACCTTCTGAACCTATCACAACCAAAGTTTTAGTTTGTCATGGTGCTGATGATCCATTTGTTTCAAAAGAAGAAATATCGGGTTTTCAGCAGGAAATGCGTGAGACCAAAGCCGACTGGCAAATGATTTATTATGCAAATTCGGTACATTCATTCACAAATCCCGAAGCCGGAAATGACAATTCAAAAGGCGCTGCTTATAATGCCGTTGCTGCAAAACGTTCTTTTGAACATTTACAGCTTTTCCTAAACGAGGTGCTTAAAAAGTAACCTCATCATAAATCACCATTACTGACAAAGCCAAAAAGTTCATTTGTTAAAAGTGTAACATTATTTGTTATAAAATTTATTTTTATTCTATTTTTACTGCTTATATATCTCCATAAATTTACGCTAAACAAAAAATGAAAAAATTTTTAATTCTATTTTTAATCGTTTCTGCATATTCATGTAAAAACGCCCACAGTGTTATCTCCAATGACAATTCGGATCCTTCAAAATACATTGAAAAAATTTCCGAAAAAAACTTAAAGGCAATGCTTTACACAGTCGCTTCAGATGAAATGGAAGGTCGTGAAACGGGTTCGAAAGGCCAGAAGAAAGCAGGACTTTATATGATAGAGCAATATAAAAAAAATGGGATTCCTTTTCCAAAAGGTGCTTCAGATTACTATCAGCACATTCCTGCGTCTTACTTAAATGCAAAGCACAATGAAAACTTACAGGATTCAGAAAACATCTGGGCATACATTGAAGGTTCTGAAAAACCAGATGAAATAGTAGTAATCTCAGCTCATTACGACCATGTTGGCATTCAAAATGGTGAAGTTTATAACGGTGCAGATGATGATGGTTCCGGAACGGTAGCCTTACTGGAAATGGCAAAAGCTTTCGCAAAAGCTAAAAAAGAAGGACATGGTCCAAAACGTTCTATTTTATTCCTGCACGTAACAGGTGAAGAACATGGATTGCATGGCTCAAGATATTACTCTGAAAATCCATTATTCCCATTAGCCAATACAATCGCCGACATCAATATTGATATGATTGGCCGTCGTGACGTGGAGCACGCCAAAACAAACAATTATGTATATGTTATAGGAGCTGACAGATTATCATCCGATTTACATAATGCTGTAGTTGCACAAAATGAGAAATATATCAAAATGGATTTGGATTTTAAATTCAACGATCCAAAAGACCCAAACCGTTTTTATGAACGTTCTGATCATTATAACTTTGCCAAACATGGTATCCCGTCAGTTTTTTTCTTTAATGGGGTACACGAAGATTACCATGGCAAAGACGATATCGCAGAAAAAATCGAATATGATGCTTTAACCAAAAGGACTAAGCTGGCTTTTGTTGTTGCCTGGGATTTAGCAAACAGAAAAAACAGACCCGTAGTGGATAAGAAATAGGTTCTGAGGTTCTGAGGTTCTGAGGTTCTGAGGTTCTGAGGTTCTGAGGTTCTGAGGTTCTGAGGTTCTGAGGTTAGGTTCTGAGGTTCTGAGGTTCTGAGGTTCTGAGGTTCTGAGGTTCTGAGGTTCTGAGGTTCTGAGGTTCTGAGGTTTCTCTTAGCAAATGTCAAAAAAAAGGATGAGCAAAGCTCATCCTTTTTTTTATATTTATTTAAGCTTAGAAACTTAGCAGCTTAGAGCCTTAGCAGCTTTTTTATCAGTCATTCATCGAAATCAAAAACTCTTCGTTATTTCTGGTTTTCTTGAAACGGTCGTTTACAAAATCCATAGATTCTACCGGGTTCATATCAGATAGATATTTACGCATGATCCACATTCTTTGTAATGTTTTTTCGTCTAACAGCAAATCATCACGACGAGTACTTGATGACGTTAGATCAATTGCAGGGAAAATACGTTTATTAGCAATTTTACGATCCAGCTGAAGTTCCATGTTACCGGTACCTTTAAATTCTTCAAAGATAACCTCATCCATCTTAGAACCGGTTTCTGTCAATGCAGTAGCGATAATACTTAGAGAACCTCCGTTCTCAACATTTCTTGCGGCTCCAAAGAAACGTTTTGGTTTTTGAAGTGCATTAGCATCAACACCCCCGCTTAATACTTTTCCGGATGCCGGCTGAACTGTATTGTAAGCTCTTGCCAAACGTGTAATCGAATCAAGAAGAATTACGACATCGTGTCCGCATTCTACCAGACGTTTTGCTTTTTCGAGTACGATATTTGCAATTTTCACATGTTCCTGTGGTTCTCTGTCAAATGTAGAAGCGATAACTTCTCCACGCACGCTTCTTTGCATATCAGTAACCTCTTCAGGACGCTCATCGATCAAAAGAACGATTAGGTAAACTTCAGGATGGTTTGCCGCAATCGCATTGGCGATGTCTTTTAACAACATTGTTTTACCCGTTTTCGGTTGTGCGACTATCATACCGCGCTGCCCTTTTCCGATTGGAGAAAATAAATCGATAATACGGGTTGATATAGAACTGCCTTTTTCGGCTAATTTGAATTTTTCAGAAGGAAAAACTGGTGTCAGATGTTCAAAAGAAACTCTGTCGCGAACTACCTGAGGATCATGTCCGTTGATTTTCAATACACGGACCAAAGGAAAGAATTTCTCTCCTTCTTTAGGAGGGCGAACCACTCCTTTTACAGTATCTCCGGTTTTAAGACCAAACAATCTGATTTGAGAAGTTGATAAGTAAATATCATCCGGAGAGGCTAAATAATTATAATCTGATGAACGTAAGAATCCGTAACCGTCTGGCATCATTTCAAGAACACCCTCACTTTCGATAATTCCGTCAAATTCAAAGTCTGAATCCCTGAAATTATTATTCTTTTTGTTTTTATGATTTGGATTCTGATTTCCGTTATTTCCGTTAGTATTCCCGTTTTGATTTGGATTTGGATTCGGATTCAGGTTCGGGTTCTGATTCGGATTTTGTTTTTTATTCTGATTAGGGTTAATCTTTTTTACCGGAACATTTCCTTCTTCTTTTTCAGCATTCGGTGTGGCCTGAACATCTGCTTCTGCTTCTACAGCCTCTTCAGTAGTTTCTTCTTGTGCTGTTTCCTTCTCTTTCTGCAAGGCAACCTTTTTCTCGTATGCTGATTTATTAAACTTAACAATTTTCGGCTCCTTTTTCTCTACTGTTTTATTTTCACGAGTTTCTTCAGCTTTTGATTTTGGCTGAATTTTAGCATTTTGTTTAGCCGGAGCTTGTATTTCCTGACGTGGTTCTTCCACTTTATCAAATTCTGAAACAGGAGCATTTTTACTGGCAGCTGTTTTTTTTGCAGGAGCGATTCTTGCCCGTTTTGGTTTTTCATCCATTATTTCTGCATTTGTAACAAGAGGTACAGGCGGCTCTGCAGTCGCTTCCTGATGCGCTAAAATCTGACTGATCAAAGTATCTTTTTTGACGCCGTTAAACTTTATTGTTTTAGCTAATTTAGCTATTTCCTGAAGCTCAGAAAGCTTCATTTCTTTTAATGCAGAAATATCAAACATGAATGTTCTATGAATTTAATTATTTTAAAGGAAAATACTGTAAAAAGAATAAGGTAGATAATTATTTTGAATTGACCGCAGTATGAAGTGCTTACGGTATTATGATGCAATAATACGAATAAAATTTTATCATACAATAGTATTTATAAAAAAGAAAATATATTTTTGTAAAACAATTACAGACCATGCTACAACGAATTCAGACCATATATTTAATCCTTACCTTTTTAATCACAGGTGTATTATTATTTTTTATCCCGCTCTGGACATTAAATAATGGGAAGGCATTTTATTTCATGGAGAGTCAGCTCTACACAGTTTTATTGGGACTAAGTACCATGCTGACCATCATCAGTATTATTTCATTCAAAAAAAGACAAAATCAGTTTGTTATGGGCAGACTGAACATCATATTAAATTTAATTTTATTAGGATTATTTGTTTACCGTTCGCTAAATTTATCTGGAGAAACAGTTAATACTGTTTCTGAGAAAGGTATTGGGATGTTTCTTCCTATTGTTGCTATCGTGTTATTAGTTTTAGCTAATAAGGCCATCAAAAAGGACGAAGATCTTGTAAAATCTGTGGATCGTTTGAGATAAACCTATAAACTTAGTTTATTGCGCGAAGAGAACCCGAATTGAATAATTCGGGTTTTTTTGTATAAAATTCACTATATTTATTACCAGGCAATGAAAATAAACCTTAGAAATTCACGATTTTAAGTAGATATTTCATAATTTCGCTTCTGTTATTTCAATTATTTATGGCACATAAAATAAGAATACACCTCGCTGATGACCATTTAGTACTTATTGACGGATTAATAAATTTATTAAGTACTGTTTCTGAATTCGAAATTGTTGGTTCGTCCTCTAATGGTTTGAACATATATGATGAAGTAACAGCAAATAGTGCAAACATTTTGGTGCTTGATCTGAGTATGCCTGAAAAAGACGGCATTGAAGTTTTGAAAGAATTTCAGCAAAAAGGATATCCCTGCAAAGTCATCATCCTGTCCAGCTATGATGATTTAAAAATCATCAGGGAAGTAATGAATTTGGGTGCCAGCGGCTATCTGACCAAAAAATGTGCAGGAGAAAATATAATTGAAGCCATTGAAGTAGTCAATGAAGGAGAAGAATATTTTTGCAACTCTGTGAGGGAAAAAATCTTCAACACTTTTACAGAAAATAATCCCAAATTAAACAAAAAAAATATTGTTCCAGAAAATTCAATCCTGACAGGCCGCGAATTAGAAATTGTAACACTGATTTCACTCGAATACAGTGGAAAAGAAATCAGCGAACAATTATTTATAAGCACCAATACTGTTGAAACTCATCGCAAAAATATAATGAAAAAACTACAGACAAAAAACACTATTGGACTTGTAAAATATGCTATCAAAAATAATTTGATAAAATCGTAAAATTACTACTTTAACCAGCTTTGTCGTTAGGATTAATTTAGCATTCCTCTTATTTAAACAAATGCTTTCAAAAAATATCCTATAAACTATTTCATTTGAATAATATTTATGAACTTATTTCATTACTTATCTTAATATGTCGGTTTTTCGCAATTTTATAATTTACTTTTTAATAATTCTTTATTATATTCCTGCGGCAAGCCAAAAAAAAAATTTTACAGAAAAAGAGTTGTTAAAACTTTATAGTCAGGCAACAACTAACCTTCATAATGAAGATTATGAGAAATCATTAATACAATCCAGACTTCTTCTTAATCATTCTCTTTTATCTCAAAACAACAATCTGATTGCAAGGGCGTACAATACTATTGCAGCCAATTTTGATGGAATATCCGAACCTGATAAAGCTCTTTTTTATTATCAAAAAAGCCTGATATATGCTGAAAAATCTAATGATTCAGAACTTCAAAACTGGCTTTACAATAACATTGGAAATATTTATTGTTTTGACAAAAAGAAATATGAAAAAGGCATCTCTTATTATATAAAGTCGCTATATTACAGCAGGTCGATCAGGGATTCCTCCCAAGTTTTTCTTACCAAACTTAATATCACATGGGCCTATTTTGACATAGGACGCTTCTCCGAAGGATATCCTTATTTAGAATATATCAACAAACACAATCAGAAATACGGCATAGAAACCACTGCTGCCGTTACTGACATGCTTAATGGTATGTACTATAGCTATATTAAAGACATTCAAAAAGCAGATTACAGCTTTAAAAGAGGTATAAAGAATGCCATAAAATATGATGAAAAAACCGACTTATCCTATATTTACCAGGAATATTCAAGATTTTTATCTAAAAGTAAAAAATTCGAAGCTGCTTATAAATACTTAAGTGCTTTTCAGCAATTAAACGACGAAATCAATCTTCAGGATAAGGCAAAGAAAGCAAAAATTGCAGGAATAAATCTCGAAATTGACGAATACAAACGGGAGATTGATAAAATGGGAATCGAAAGCAAAAAAAGAGAGAAGTTATTTCATTCTGAAAGTGTCCGTAAAAACAAAATGACAACTATCATCCTGTCTTTATTCCTGATTAGTCTTATTTTATTCTACTTTTTTTATCAAAATACCAAACTGAAGCAAAAAAACAGAATTAAGGATATTCAGAATAAAATACACCAAAATATAATCAATGCCAGTATTGACGGACAGGAAAGCGAACGCAAAAAGGTTGCTTTATTTTTACATGATACTATTAGTGCCTCATTGTCATCGGCAGGAATGCATCTAAATGTTTTTTTATCCCAGCATGACAGCCTTCCTGCTGAAATTACCAAAACAAAATTAATATTAGATGAAACCCATGATAAAGTCAGGGACCTCTCCCACGATCTTATCCCTACTTTATTAGCACGTTTTGGATTACTATATGCTTTGGATGATCTCTGCGAGAAATATTCCAATTCAACCTTACATTTTGAATACCAAAACACTATCCCTATCAAAAAAAGATATAATGAGAAATTTGAAACGAGGCTCTATTTTATCATTTCTGAACTTTTGAATAATATCATCAAACATAGCGAAGCCAGCAAAGCTCAAGTTTCGCTGATTGAAAATAAAAATGAAATGATTATTGAAATTACGGATAATGGAAAGGGTTTCGATACCAATAAATTTAATTTTGTGGAAGGATTTGGTCTTAATCAAATCAAAGCCAGAATTAATAATCTGAATGGGCAATTTGATGTCAAATCAAAAATTAATGAGGGAACTTCTATCAATATTTGCGTTCCATTAAATAGCTAAAAAAACGCTTCATTTCTGAAACGTTTTTTTTCTTCTCGCCTTTGAAAGAAACTATTAATTTTTATTAAGCTTCCGTTTTTCCGCCTTTTCTCTCATCGGCTTCTCCAATTTCTTCATCTTCTTCATCATCCGCAAAAAAATACTTTGCCTGCTCATACCCTGCTAAGTCTTGAAATTCTAATTCTAAAAATCTGTCTGACATAATTATTTATTTAAAGTTGATATTTCTAGCTTATTATTTTTCTTCATAAAGGCATCTTATCTTATTAATATTACACCAATTACCCTACAATAATAAACATTTTTTTTTAGAATAAGAATGAATTTAATTATTAAATTTGAACAAAATACTAAAATTTAAATCTGTTATCATTAATATAAATGCGTAGAACCTTAAGAAATTTATTACTCATTTTGCTTATTTGTTTTTTCAATTGTATTTATTCTCAAAATGTAAATACTAATAAAACAGAAGCTGAAAAATTAGTTCTTGAGGCAACTGAAAGTTGGAGAAATAATAACTATCAAAAATCATTATCGCAAAGCAGACACGCTTTAAAAAAAGCCATAGCAAGTAATGATTATCATCTGATTGCCCGGAGCTATAATCTAATTGGTGTAAATTTCGATGACCTCCTAATGTTGGATAAGGCGCTAACTTTTTACTTAAAAGCACTCTACTACATAAATAAAACAAACAATACTATTTACAAAGGAAAGATTAACAATAATCTTGCAAACATTTATTTCTTTGATAAAAAACAATACAAAAAAGGGATACAGTATTATAAAAAAGCACTGGAATACAGCAAAAATTCAGCCGATACATCAATTATTTACATTCGAAAACTCAACATAACCTGGGCTTATTTTGAAATTAAAGATTTTAAAAACGGATTGTCTTTTTTTAAATACATAAACCAATTCAAACAATACGGTGATGAGTCAACAGAAGTTGCATTAAACATGTTAAACGGCATTTATTATGGGCATTTAAATGATTTAACCAAAGCAAATTTTTATTTTTCGAAAGCCATCAAATCAGGAAATACAAGTGATGAAAAATTTGATTTATCGATAGCCCATCAAAAGTATGCTGCTTTTCTATTTAAAAACAAGAATTATAAAAAAGCTTATGAAAACATAATAGAATTCAACCGATTAACCGATGAAATTACAGATTTGGCAAAACAAAAAAAAACAAAACTTGCCGGGGTTAATCTTGAATTGGACGAATTTAAAAGAGAAGTCGATAAGATCGAAACAGAATATAAAGCCAAGCAAAAACTACTACAGGAAGAACAGTCACGCCACAAAAAAATATTCAGTATCATCGTTATTTTATTCCTCATTATTACCATTCTTTTTTACTTTTTCTACCAAAACACAAAACTGAAACAAAAAAACAGAATAAAAAGTATCCAGAATAAAATACACCAAAACATCATCAATGCCAGTATTGACGGGCAGGAAAGCGAAAGAAAAAAAGTTGCTTTGTTTCTACACGACACCATCAGTGCCTCCCTCTCATCTGCGGGAATGCATTTGAATGTTTTTTTATCGCAGCATAATACTGTTCCTGATGAAATCATAAAAACAAAATTTATCCTTGACGAAACACATGACAAAGTAAGAGATCTTTCACATGACCTACTTCCTACTTTATTAGTCCGTTTCGGATTGTTATATGCTTTGGATGATCTATGCGAAAAATATTCTAATTCGACGTTACATTTTGAATATCAGAATACTATTTCAAGCAAAAAAAGATATGCCGAAAAATTTGAAACAAGACTCTATTTTATCATTTCAGAGCTTCTGAATAATATTATAAAGCACAGCGAGGCCACCAGGGCTGAAGTTTCGTTATCAGAAACAGAAAACCACAAGGAGTTAATTATTGAAATTACCGATAACGGAAAAGGATTTGATATTAATGATTTTAATTTTGTGGAAGGATTTGGCCTTAATCAGATAAAAGCCAGGATAAATAATCTGAATGGACAATTTAAGGTAAAGTCAAAAATTAATGAAGGGACTTCTATTAAAATAACGGTTCCTCTTGGGGATTGATTTTTTAGTCCTTAGTAATTAGTCATTAGTAATTAGTCATTAGTAATTAGTTTTTTTACTCCCTAAATACGCTATCTTTTATCGATTTCTATGATTTCTAAATCTTTTATTTTGTCTCCTTCAATTACAAAACGCAACATGGTTCTTACCTGATGGAAACCGCTTTTACCGGCTGCTCCGGGATTCATGTGCAGCAGATTATTTTTTTTGTCAAACATCACTTTTAAAATATGCGAATGCCCGCAAATGAATAATTTTGGCGGATTGTTTTGCATTTCTTCCTTAATGGCAGGATTATATTTTCCGGGATATCCTCCTATGTGTGTAATCCAGACTGAAACTTCTTCGCACAAAAAACGACTGTGGAGCGGAAATTCCAATCGTGCCTGCGCATCATCTATATTACCATAAACACAACGCAGCGGTTTTAATTTTTTGATAGTATCAGTAACTTGCAGATCTCCAATATCTCCTGCATGCCAAACTTCATCTGCCTGAGCCACATATTTTAAAATAGTATCATCAATGTGACTGTGCGTGTCGGAAAGAAGGAGGATTTTGGTCATTTTTTAAAAAAGGGACTAAGGTTCTAAGCTGCTAAGGTACTAAGATTCCTGCGTTGAGTATGCAATGTAATACTTCTTTATTGTTACAATTTTATTTTCTTATTAGGAGTTAGACGCACAGCAGTGCGTCTCTACCAAAAAAACTTTGTACCTTTGCAACTTTGTCACTTTGAACCTTTACTTTGAGATATTTTATTCAATTTGCTTATAACGGAACCCAATATCACGGCTGGCAATTTCAGCCCAACGCATCTTCTGTTCAGGAAACTTTAAACAAAGCACTTTCTGTTTTATTGAATTCCACAATAAATGTAATGGGTGCCGGAAGAACTGATACTGGTGTTCATGCATCTGAAATGTACGGGCATTTTGATTTTGAAAATCTTATTGATGTTCCGGTTTTGGTACACAAACTCAATTCGTATTTACCGAAAGATATTGCTATTTTTGACATTATCCTTCTCCATAATGACGCCCATTGCCGGTTTGATGCTGTCAAAAGAACTTATGAATACCATATCAATACTATTAAAAATCCGTTTTTAGAAGGACTGAGCTGGTATATGAATCAAAAATTAGATGTTGATTTGATGAATGAAGCGTCGAAGATTCTATTAAAACATACCGATTTTCAATGTTTTTCAAAAGTACATACCGATGTCAATACATTTGATTGCACGGTTTTTGAGGCGTACTGGAAAAAAGAAAACAACAAACTGATTTTTACAATTTCGGCAAATCGTTTTTTACGAAATATGGTTCGGGCGATTGTAGGAACTTTAATAAATATAGGTCTGCATAAAATTTCGCTGACTGATTTCGAAAACATTATTGCCAGTAAAAGCAGAGAGAAAGCGGGATTTTCAGTTCCGGCGCATGGTTTATATTTAACAGGAATTAATTACGATTACATCATAAAATAGCCCTGATTGCAATGGAAATCCTTTTGTGTTTTTTCTTTAAAAACAAAAAAGATTGAAGTGAAAAGCAGGAATCAGCTCCTAAAATAAATGAAAGCAAAAGCATTTGACACCGGATTATTCAAACGGATTCTAAAATATACCAAACCTTATAAATGGCGCTATTACGGCGTTATCCTTTTTGCAGTATCGTTATCGGTTTTTGCGGCACTACGCCCCTACTTACTGAAACAAACTGTTGACGGGTACATAAAAACGCATGATAAATACGGTTTGCTGATGTACATTATCCTGATGGGAATTGTTTTACTGATGGAAGTATTCTCTCAGTTTTACTTTGTTTTTTGGGCGAACTGGCTGGGTCAGGATATTGTGAAAGATATTCGAAATAAGCTCTTTAAACATATTTTGAGTTTCAGGATGAAGTATTTTGATTTGGTTCCGGTTGGGCAATTGGTAACCAGATCTGTTTCGGATATTGAATCGATAGCACGTATTTTCAGTCAGGGATTATTTATGATTATAAGTGATTTGATGAAAATGCTGGTAGTACTGATTTTTATGTTTTACATGAACTGGAAACTCACGTGGATCGTTATTGTCGCCATGCCGGTTTTGGTTTACATCACGAGAATTTTTCAGCGCAAAATGCAGGTTGCATTTGAGGAAGTTCGAACGCAGATTGCCAATATGAATTCGTTTGTGCAGGAGCGCGTTACGGGAATGAAAATCGTTCAGCTTTTTAACCGGGAAAAAATCGAGATTGAAAATTTTAAAAACATCAACGACAAACATCGTGTTGCCTGGATTAAAACAATTTTATACAACTCGATCTTCTTCCCGATTGCCGATATCATTTCGTCCATTACTTTAGGATTGGTTGTGGTCTTTGGCGGATTTAAAATTCTGAACGGAGATAACTTTACGACTTTTGGAGATTTATTTTCTTATACCATGTTCATCGGAATGTTGTTTAATCCGCTGCGTCAGATAGCGGATAAATTCAATGAGATGCAATTGGGAATGATTGCTGCCAATCGTGTTTTTGATATTATTGATACGCAGGATCACATTCAGGATACCGGAACCCTGGAGGCGCCTGTTTTTCAGGGAAGCATCGAATTCAAAGACGTCCGTTTTAGTTATATCCCGGAAGAAGAAGTGATAAAAGGGATTAATTTATCGGTAGCTTCTGGACAGACAATCGCTATCGTAGGATCAACAGGAGCCGGAAAATCGACCATTATTAATTTACTGAACCGTTTTTACGAAATTAATAGCGGAACTATTTTTATTGACGGACACAATATCGAAAACTATACTCTGGCTTCATTGCGAAAGCAAATTGCAGTGGTTCTTCAGGATGTGTTTTTGTTTGCTGACACCATTTACAATAACATCACTTTACACAATCCCGAAATTACGCGTGAGCAGGTTATAGATGCCGCTAAAAAAATTGGCGTGCACGATTTCATCATGAACCTGCCTGACAATTATGATTTTGATGTAAAAGAACGAGGCGTCATGCTATCTTCCGGACAACGACAACTGATTGCTTTTTTACGTTCGTATGTGAGCAATCCGAGTATTTTGATTTTGGATGAAGCAACCTCATCTATCGATACTTATTCTGAAGAATTGATTCAGCGTGCAACAGAAACTATTACCAAGGGCAGGACTTCTATTGTTATTGCGCACCGACTGGCAACTATTGTAAATGCCGATAAAATTTTGGTAATGGATAAAGGTCTGATTGTAGAACAGGGCACACATCAGGAATTATTAAATAAAGCTAATGGTTTTTATAAAAACCTGTACGATTCGCAATTTTCTGTTGCAAACTAAAGCATTTACAGATATCATTCTTTTTAAATTTTAGTATATTTTACAATGACTTCAAAAAGATAAAAGAGAGCTCACTTTGTTAATTTATAACTTTTGGATAGTAAAGCAGTTTAATGCCCTTCTTAAAAGTTAAAAAAGCGTTATAAGAATCATAAATTTTACCGTTAAAAATCAAGTACATAGCTTTTTTTTCTTTGAAATTGTATCTTTGAGATAATTAGAATTTCAAATGCAAAAGACGTATGCCACAGATTAGATTTTATCCAAATGAAGAATTCAAAGAAATAGAAATTAATGAGTCCTTACAATTTAGATATGCCATTTCAAACAAAGGAAGACTGATTAGCTTTACAGACGATATACAAAACGGACGCCTTTTAAAAGGAGGTTTAAGCGATGGATATCCCACGTTTAGATTCAAAATCAGACAAGGTGATAAAATTGTCAATAAATACCTTTTCCTCTACAAATTAGTAGCCCAGTATTTTATTCCGAAACAATCAGAAGACCAGACTTACGTACTTCATTTAGATTATATACGCAACAATGATGATGTGAAAAACCTTCGCTGGGCTACCAGAGAAGAAATGATTGCCCATAGCCGTAAAAGTCCGCACGTTATTCAGGCCAAAAAGAACCTCATTGAACACAATATAAAATCAGACGGCAGAAAACTGACTACTACCAAAGTCATGCTGATCAAAAAAATATTAGCCCGCCCGGAGCAAAAAACACGTCTGAAGATGATTGCAAAACAATTTGGCGTAAGCGAAATGCAGATCAGACGTATTGCCAGCGGTGAAAACTGGGGACATGTAAAAATTTAAGAGTTAATTGTTATTGGCAAATTATTAATGATATCACGCCGAACAATGTCCGGGAGCTGTAAAAGTTCCTGGACTTTGTTTTTTGGAAAAACTTCATTTTTCAGATTTATCTTCAAAATTTTAATTTACAGTTCATAATTCACAATTTACAATTCACAATTCCCCTGTTTTCTGTGAAAAGACTAAAATCTGCATGGGTAAAAACAAATTTACAAGTGTTTTTTAAAATAAATCCTTAAATTCGCAGGCACAAATAATCGTGAATAACTGGAAAAGAGTTTCAGAAAAATAAGGCTCTATTTCAGTAGTAATACTAAATAACCAAAAAAATGACAAGAGGGTTAGCGACTGCATTTTTACAAATAACAAATAAATTAGCAAAAAATGACACGAGCGTTAGCGACTGCATTTTTACAAATAACAAATAAATAACCAAAAAAATGACAAGAGCGTTAGCGACTGCATTTTTACAAATAACAAATAAATTAGCAAAAAATGACACGAGCGTTAGCGACTGCATTTTTACAAATAACAAATAAATAAGTAAAAAATGAAATACGACGTTATTGTTTTAGGAAGTGGTCCCGGCGGATATGTAACAGCCATCAGAGCATCACAATTAGGCTTTAAAGTAGCTGTAGTTGAAAAAGAAAACTTAGGTGGTGTATGTTTGAACTGGGGATGTATCCCAACAAAAGCATTACTGAAATCGGCTCAGGTTTTTGATTATTTAAAACATGCTTCTGATTACGGATTAACAGTTTCTGAATTCGATAAAGATTTCCCGGCAGTTATTCAGCGTAGCCGTGGTGTTGCAGAAGGAATGAGCAAAGGAGTTACTTTCCTGATGAAAAAAAACAAAATCGACGTTATCGAAGGTTTCGGAAAACTGAAACCGGGAAAAAAACTTGACGTTACGGATAAAGACAATAAAGTTACTGAATATAGCGCTGATCATATCATCATCGCAACGGGTGCCCGCTCCCGTGAGTTGCCAAACTTACCTCAGGATGGTGTAAAAGTAATTGGGTACCGTCAGGCAATGACATTGCCTACACAGCCAAAATCTATGATTATTGTAGGTTCCGGTGCAATTGGAGTTGAGTTCGCTCACTTTTACAATTCAATGGGAACAGATGTTACTATTGTAGAATTTATGCCAAACGTTGTACCGGTAGAAGACGAAGATATATCAAAGCAATTTGAAAAATCATTGAAAAAAGCAGGTATCAAAGTAATGACTAATTCCTCTGTTGAGAAGTTAGATACTTCAGGAGCTGGAGTTAAAGCTACTGTAAAAACTGCTAAAGGAGAAGAAATTCTTGAAGCTGATATCGTACTTTCTGCGGTTGGAATCAAAACAAACATCGAAAATATCGGTTTAGAAGAAGTGGGTATTGCTGTTGACAAAGATAAAATCTTAGTAAACGCTTACAACGCAACAAATATCCCGGGTTACTACGCAATTGGAGACGTTACTCCGGGTCAGGCTTTGGCTCACGTAGCTTCTGCTGAAGGAATCAACTGTGTAGAGAAAATCAAAGGCCTTCACGTAGATCCAATCGATTACGGAAACGTTCCGGGTTGTACCTATGCAACTCCTGAAATCGCTTCTGTAGGTTTAACAGAAAAACAGGCTAAAGAAAAAGGATACGAATTAAAAATTGGTAAATTCCCGTTCTCAGCTTCTGGAAAAGCAAAAGCTGCCGGAAATGCTGACGGATTCGTAAAAGTAATCTTCGATGCGAAATACGGAGAATGGTTAGGATGCCACATGATTGGTGCTGGTGTTACAGATATGATTGCTGAAGCAGTTGTAGCCCGTAAACTTGAAACTACAGGTCATGAAATCCTTAAATCGATCCACCCTCACCCAACCATGAGCGAGGCGGTTATGGAAGCGGTTGCTGATGCTTACGGCGAAGTAATTCACTTGTAATCAATAGCCGTTTTACGGTTACATATAATTTTCAATTTAAAGAATCCGGTTTGTGAAAGCAGACCGGATTTTTTATGGCCATGCCCCGTAGAAAAAGCGGGCCGGGCTATACGCTAAATTCCCGATTAACAAAAACTACGGCTAAAAAGCCTTGTTTTTCTAAACCGGGAGATACCACTGCTATCCCTATGTCATTAAGTTAACGTCACTTCGAGTGATTTTTAATCATAATGCGATAGCTTTATTATTAAAAATTGTATCGAGA